>CAJTCV010000001.1:0-374972 GCA_910574805.1 Lachnospiraceae bacterium
AGGGCTATTACGCAGGGAACTATCCGCATGGGAAACGGAACGGAATACACTGGCAGCGAAGGTCAACTGGCATTTTAGAACCAGCGATGCCAGAACGAAGCTTAGCTCGTTGTATCCCACATTTACTACTGCCTCTTAACGAGGTGGTAGTATTGCTAAATATCAACAGGTCAGTACAATAGTATCTTTATCTTGCTTCGCACTAAATATATAATTTCCAACATCTTCATACCAGATCAAATCATACTCTTCATGATTCTTATGCAATTTTATAATGCTGTAAAACACACCATCAACCTTTTCGTCTGATATCATCTGATATTCTTTCTCAAAAAGTTTTACAATAAGATCATTTCCATCAAAATAATCAAAATTAACGAATAAATACTCGATTCTATTATTCTCATCTGCATTAATATGTTTTGCTACCTGTATATTCATCTCTATTTTCTGATAACCCTGTGCTGATTTGCTTTTGAATTATTTGCTCCCATGTAAGATTAGAATCTGTCTTATACAATGACTCCGCAAGTCATCGGTCATATTACTTGCAGTAATACTCCCATCATCTTTCCTTTTTCCAGCAATTCATATGCTTCATCTGAAAACATTTCTGCAACCTTTAAGCTCTTTCTCTTTTTTGCCGCTTCCAGCAATATATTATTACCTATTTTTTTTGTATCAGGAATTAATTTCTTCAATTTACTGATTTGCGACACAACTGATGAATCTTTTGACCATTTAACATATATTTCACACATTAATAAATCTTTGTCAGCTGTAATTACAATCGAACCTATTTCGCTGAATTCTTTGCCGCATACCAAACACTTATATGTAGTCAACACTCCATCCTCTTTTAAAACAACTAAACTTTTTTCATCACATTTGTGTTCCACTTTTATCCTTCCTCTCATTAACAGGCTCATTTGATATTTTTACATTTTGATTTTCACTGTCATTCATTATAAGTTCCTCCATACTGTAAATTTGACCCGTCTCCCCACTTATTGCAATTAGCAAAGGACCTTCTATCTCATTTCCACAATCATTAAACACTTTATAGCAGGCATCCCAATACCCATCTAAAAATACAGATGGCTTTATGGAAATAAGTTTTAACGAATAATATTGAGATTTGTTTACATCTGCATATTTTCCGGCAATTTCTTTTATTTCTTTTTTTGTTAACATTTTATCTAATTCCCCCATAATATGTGATGCCAGTTGGCATGGATTTAGATACTATATATGGAATCTCCAACTCTTAGTTTCTTAAAATCTTCAGACTTCTTAAATTCCATATTATTTCTACCTCGTATAATACCCAAAATATCTTTTTGGGCAAGAATATATTATGCACGATAAGTCTTATTCAATTATATAAACTTCTCCAAAATACTTAACACAATCGGGAATATAACCTGTATCACCATGCCCCCTTGAATATAAGGCTATCCGTGCTTCTAAAAAGTTTTACAGATCTATATTGGCAATATCAGAATATATTGTTCCTTTTGAATTTCAGATTCCTCGAATACTAAAAACTATTCCGCATTTATTCTCACACATTATGCGATAAGATATATCGTTTCCTGCATATATCAATTCACCTCCGCAATGTGGACAGGTATTGGTTATTGTCCCCTTTTCCTGATATTGCTCTGCCACCATATATAAAATCTGTTTTTCTTCATCCGTAATTTTTTTCATATCCGGCAGTTACTCCCCAAACCCATGTTCCGTGGTGGAAGGGAGCATATCATTTTCGTACAATAACCCCATTCACACCTGAAAATTATTACAACTCTAAAATTTTATTCACATAACGATCTATGAATTCTTTTTTGCTTTCCAAATAATCCGGATGCGAAGCCGTCTCAGCTAAATCGATAAAGTCATCATCACACCACCATTTTGGAATAATCACAGTTCCATGTGAACAGTTTTTGCATTCACTGCACCACATCCATGCGGAACCTTTATTATCTTTATATCTGTGCAAATAAATATGAGCACTTTGTATTCCACATATTGGACAAATGCATGGGTATTTATCCGATTTCATTATAAATCTGTGCCATATTTTTTGTATATTATCATTATCATCTTTCCACATTTATCTCTCTCTTATATATTCCGCTAATGAGTTCCCAGCCAAATCTCTTTACGGTTCCGAGAAGCGACATTCCTGAACTCTTCGGGTTTCCCAGCCGCCTCTGCCACGTCCAGCTTCTGTCTGCCAGGACACAGGCAAATTCCAGATGGCCGCCCTGCATGCGTGCTTCTCCGGCACATACGAGAAGCCGGTTTTTGTCCCGCTCCGCCAGAATTTGTCCTGTTTAAGTCATCGTAGCCATGTAAAAGTTATCATATGCCCATTTTCTTGCGGTCATCCTCTCTTCTTCTGGTACACTGTCTTTAAAATCAAGTTTATTGTTAATTACTCAAACTTCGCACTCGCATAAGTGCCTATGCACCTTGAAAATTCAATAAAAACTGGCAATAAAATAGCATGAAACACTCTGGTTTTGGTATAATTGAATTGCTCAGAAACAACATACCACCGGAGGCTCATGCTATGAATAACAGTATAACACAAGACAGCCAGAATGATAACCAGATTTCTAAAACTATCAAAAAATTTTTCTCCAGATTCCATGTGACGTCTGCCCTGAAAACGGCGGGCGCTTATCATAAGAAAGGCACGCCTGTGACACAGATTTTTCAGTATCTGTTTCTTCTGATCTTTTCAAACAGAAGCATGTACATGAATCTGCTGTCGGGAAGAAATACGCCGGCTTTTGCTAAAGATACGGTATACCGCTTTATGAAATCAACACAGATCAACTGGATCAGTTTCACAACGATACTTGCATCAAGAATTATCAAGGATGCCGCTGTCCCGCTGAATAATGCGGACAGGGAAAATGTCCTCTGTATTGATGACTCCATGTTTGAGAGAAACCGCTCCAAGAAGGTGGAACTCCTTGCAAAAACTTACGACCATGCAAAACATGCTTATAAGTTCGGATTCCGTATGCTGACACTGGGATGGACTGACGGCAGTACGTTTCTTCCGGTCAACAGCATCCTTTTATCCACAGATAATAAGAAAAACCGTGTGAATGAAGCCGTCAGCCTCGATAAAAGAACCGTCGGTTATAAGCGCCGCAAGCTTTCTATGACCAAAGGGACGGAAGTCATGTTGGAACTTCTCAAAGCCGCTAAAACAGGGGGTATTCCCGCAAAATATGTCCTCTTTGACAGCTGGTTTTCTTCTCCTAAATCGCTTCATGCCGTAAAAAATCTTGGCTATGAAGTAATTGGAATGATTAAGAAAACCCCGAAAATGTTCTTCCGATACAATAAAGAAGAACTCTCCCTTATCAATATCTACAAAAGGAACAAGAAACGCAGGGGACGTTCCAGATATCTCTTATCGGTGGAGGTGGAAGTTATCAGGGGAGAAAAATCCATCCCCGCAAGAGTCGTATATGTCCGCAACCGGAATAAGCGGAAAGAGTACCTCTGCCTTATCTCAACGGATACGTCTTTAAGTGGAGAAGAAATCATCCGCCTTTATGGGAAACGCTGGGATATCGAAGTATTCTTCAAAGTCTGCAAGAGTTATCTCAGGCTCAGTAAAGAATGCCATTCCCTTTCCTTTGATGCAATGAGCGCCCACACAGCGGTGGTCTTTACCAGATATATGATGCTGTCCATCGAAAACAGGGAATCAAACGACAACCGGTCTCTTGGGGAATTATTTCTGTACTTTACTGATGAAATGTCTGACATTACATGGATAGAGGCATTTCAGATGCTACTCCAAATGTTCCGGAAACTCTTAGAGGAACACTGCGATCTCGTTGATGAAAAGATAGATGAACTGGTTGAAGCATTCATCAGCACTTTGCCATCTCTTCTACAATCGCAATTAGTTGCGGCATAGCGGTATAAAAGACTGTTCTTTGATAATTGAATCATTGCCAGATATTGAGTTTTCAAGGTGCATAGCTAAAATCTATGTGCGAAGTTTGAGTTAATTATACAAAAGTATTGTGAAAATATTTCTTCCGAAGTAACCATATCATTCAACGCCTGACACCATGGATACTTCATATTTAAACTCATCGGTTTGAGTGTTACATACTTTTTCTCTTTTCTCCATTCTGTTCTTTTGTACTCCAGTCTCAGCCACAATATCAGACTTAGACTCATTGTATAAATAGTTCCGTGTTCATATTTATTAATATGTTCGCTTTTCTCCAACAAAGGAGATTTACCTGACTTGACATACTCATACAAAGCGCTTAGCAATTCTATCATATTGATTCCTCTCTAATGATTCGTTTTTCTCAATTTTTATATGGATTATAAAGTTCATTATCATAGCTTCCCCATATATGCACTAACATCTCATCAACAGTTTCATATTCCAGTTCCACTCCCATACTGATTTGGAACTGTCTTTCGTAAAAGAAAGCTCTTTTTTCCCAACTCCAATGTGATTTAAGAAAATCATACCCATAACGTTCCCTCATATCTATGGCATGTGTTCCCTCATGGACGATATCACATAATTTCAATAATCGCGCAATTATTGTAAATTGAACTGTGCTTCTCTGGCGCAAACTGGAAGCTGTTTTCCATCCCATTCCGCCAGATCTCCCACCCGGAACAGGTCCAGGAGAATGCTCCCGCTGCACAGCTCCAGACGGAGCAGGCAGTATCCGTTCTCTTCCTGGGACTCCGCTTTCTGGATGATTCCATTATACAGCGCCCGCTCCACTCCGTCCACATGGATTTCCACCGGACTGTTCTCCGCCAGCCAGGGAAAGCCGGATATTCCGCCCTCTGACACTTCCATGCACCCGTCAGAATTATGAATGATTTGGAATAATTATACAAATTTCTCTGTTTTTTCAATGATTTTGCAAAATCCGTCAAAAAATCAGCAAAATCCGTTTTCACTTTTTATTCTTCTTTTATCTGTCCTTCGGTATTCTCGAATTCGGGAAGCTTTGGTAAACTGATACCAAAACAGGAGGATTTATCATGAATCGTTTACAGACACACATACAGGCCTATCTGGAATACTGCCAGCGGCACAAAAGACTTGACCCCAAAACACTGAAAGCCTATCAGATCGATCTGACACAATTTGCTGCAAAGATCCATATATCTGATTTGATGGACATCACATCCATCGCACTGGAAGAATTCATTGCAGACCTCCATCAGGAGTATAAACCAAAAACTGTAAGGCGAAAGCTTGCGTCATTAAAAGCATTCTTTCATTATCTTGAATACAGGGAAATTATCGATCGAAATCCATTCAGCAGGATACAGATACGTTTCAGAGAGCCTGTCATTTTGCCAAAAACGATTCCTCTACATACGGTAGAAATATTTCTGTCGGTCATCTACAGCCAGCACAGGAATGCACAAACCGATTATCAGAAGAAAAAAACGCTTCAGGACGCTGCCGTCATCGAACTGCTCTTTGCAACCGGAATGAGAATCTCCGAATTATGCTCTCTGAAAATGCATGACATAAATCTGGATGAAAAAAGCGTGCTGATCTATGGAAAAGGAGCAAAGGAGAGAAAGATCCAGATCGGAAACGACTCGGTCCTTTGCATACTGAAAAGATACAAAACCGCCTTTCTTCCGGAAATGCAGGCCTGTAATCACTTCTTTGTCAAACAGTCCGGCGGAGCACTGTCTGACCAGTCCGTTCGAAGAATGATCAATAAGTACACTGCCCTGGCATCTATAGAAATGCATATCACGCCTCACATGTTCCGTCATACCTTTGCCACCTGCCTGTTGGAAGCCGATGTCGACATCCGCTACATACAGGAAATGCTTGGACACAGCTCCATTAATGTTACTGAGATCTATACCCACGTAACCATGTCCAAACAGAAAGATATTCTCTCCAGAAAACATCCAAGAAGCAGCTTTTGTATATAGTTTCTCATTGATAAACAGCAATCCGAAGGGTTTGATGAGTGGATTGCTGTTTTTTATTGTTATACGAGGTTTGGTTTGCTGGGGAGGGAATAGAAGTAAATGATAATTCAAAGTTATCCGTTTGTTTTTGAGATGAAAAAATATTGATAGTCAGATGTTATATCTTGTTTTTCTGGATGAAAGTATAGATAACGTATTGTCTAAAAAAGGAGATAGGTAGCTTGAATACACCCATAAGTATAATTGTTATATTTCACAACAATGAGTATTTCGAACAAAGCATTAACTCCATTATTCCACAATTGAAGAATAATGATGAAATTATAATTGTTAATGATAATTCAAATTACAAATATAATCCTTTATTAAAACAATTATCTCAAATTAATAATATTCAGGTTATCAGTACATGTGAAGTAAAAGGTAACCGTTCCCATAACCGTAATATAGGCGCAATGCATTCTCAAAATCCTATATTAGCTTTTGTTGATGGCGATATCTATTTCCCGGAAAATCTTTTTGATTCAATGCGAAAGCAATTATGTGATCAAACATATTGTGCTATCTATGGTAATACATACGGTCATTCCGGTAGTACCTTTACCATTGATGCTATATTGGGAATCAATTATCTAAACCAGTTATTTGATTCAGAAAAGTGGAAGGATCTAAAAAAATATTCTCTGCTACATGATTCCCGTGAGGCAAAAGAGAAAGAACTTTTAAATGGTGAATTTAGCTGGAACTATTTTTACACCTCCTACTGTATGGTAAAAAGAAGCGCTTTTAATAATGCGGGACAATTTGATGAAGGATTTTCTGATTGGGGTGCTGAGGATGTAGATTTAGGATATCGCCTAGCTAAATTTGGTCGAATTTTATACGATAATAAATTGGTCGCCTTCCACATACCACATGAGAAAAACAGGCATAGAAACCATATTACAAACAGGCGGAATATGTATTATATGCTTAATAAGTATAAGGCAAGTATTTTTGAAATCAAAATTGCTTATAGGAAATCTCAAAAACTGTTCAGGAATCTTAAGAGTTTTTATTGCACTATGGGGGAAATAGATGTTGACATTTTGAACACAACACCTGAACCCAATTGTATTTATTGCAATATAATTTCACTCAAAAACAAAGAAGGCGATATTTATTACTTAAATCCGGAAGGCACTCAGGAACATTTGAAACTTTTGGGGCTGGCATTGCCTTTTTGCAATAAATTTTTCCAAAAAGCATATTTATCATACGGCATTTTTCTGTATCCATATCCACTGGCTGCCAGAATCATACAGGAATTTATACGTACATCCAATGAGGTATATATTAAAAACGAACCCATGTCCTACAGAGTGCAATGGAGTTCTGAATGCATTAAAACCTTTAATACGTCATCGCCCTTTGCAAGCATCTATTATACATGTAAAAGCCTAGACGATTTTACGTTTAAAATACTGAATGAAGAAAAACTTATTTATGTTACTCCCGCGTTCGAATATTATGAGGATGTCCATTTATGAAGCAAAAGTATTCCATTGTCATACCTTTTCATAGCAACTATTTACTGCTGGCAAATTGCATTTCAAGCCTAATTAAAACGATTCCAGAAGGAACAGAAATTGTTATTATAGCAAATAACGGCAATCCAAGCGAAATTGACATTTCATTTCCCTATCCAAATATACGAATATGTAAGTATGAACAAGATCTTTTATATCCTAAGGCTGTTAATACAGGTATTTCGCTGGCAGAAAGTGACAATATTATTTTAAGTGATGCAGATACATATTATATTGGAGATTGGTTTAAACAATTAACAACTTGTTATCATGAAACAGAAGCTGCCATTGTTGGCTCAAAGCTTTTATTTACAGATAATAATCGAGTACGAGATTTTGGCATGGGATTTAATGGATATAATTGGCCGCATCCATTTAAAAATCGCCCCAGTAATCATCCATTAACTACTAAAAACCGCCCATTCCAGTCTGTTTGTACAGCAAGTTGTATCATCAATCGGCAAAAGTGTGAAAAGGTAGGTGGATTTTCGGAAGAATTGGGATTCTCCTACTCAGATATAGACTTATGTTTGCGTTTTAGGGAAGAGGGGTATTCTGTTTGGGGATGTGGAAAATCCGAAGTTTTCCATAAAGGAAGTTCCACTAAACGTGATTTCTCTCATTACAGAAAAGATATACGTGGAAAATTTTTTCAGAGAAACAGCATGCGCATTAAAATAGATATGCAAATATATTATGAGCAGAGTAGTAATTATTTCAAAAACAGGAACTCGTTGAAACAGGAATATGTATTGGTAGATTTGTCATCAGTATACAATAAAGAGTGGTATTATGGACTAATTAGTAATCTATTAGAGGTGACTATTTTGGATTGTTATTCTTTTGAACAGACAAAACGTGATTTGAGAAGTCTGGAGCTATATGAAAATATTCCTTCTTATATCTTTCATTTAAAAGTACCTTTAATATACTTTGTGGATAACTATACAGCTCTACAAAATAATTCTTTATGGAAGTTGCTACGTGAAGAACCAAATGATATAGTTATTGACCGGCATGGGAATATAGAATTATTTGCAAATCTAAACAATAGCTAAAGAGGAGTTTTTAATATGGGGTATCTTGCAATAGATATTGGCGGTACATTTATTAAATACGCAATAGTGAGTTCAAAATATAAAATAGAAAAGTTTTGGAAAGTTTCTTCTAACCACAGTATAGATATATCGCTATTCGATTACATGTTTGGGCAAATTCCAGAAACGATAGAATTTACCGGTATAGGAATAAGCGTACCTGGAATAGTAGACGATTCGGGGACAGTGCAAAGTAAATCCTCTACGGTACTTGAGGAACTATTTCAAAAAAATATTTGCCAGATATTCAAGCAGAAATTTCATGTTCCGGTTTCTGTGATAAACGATGGAAATGCTGCTGGCTTATATGAATGTTGTTTTGGATATGCAAGGGAATATAAACATTGTGTTTGCTTGGTTATTGGAACCGGTATCGGAGGCTGCCTTTGCTATAATGGAAAAATATTATCTGGCAAAAATAATAGTGCCGGAGAATTTCATTTAATCCCATATTACGATACGAAAGAAAACAAAGTATATTATATAGGTGATAAATGTAAAATTAAGGCATTAGAACAAAAGTATTTTTCCATGACTGGCAAAAGTGCCTCTTCATATGAAATTTTTATGCTTTTAAAAAAATCAGACAGTGTAGCCCGAATTGTAATTAATGAATGGATCTCCGATCTTACGATACTTTTATTGACAATTACAACTATATATAATCCTGAAATAATTTGCATAGGTGGTGCCATATCCGCAAACAAGGAGTTTATGGATATTTTGACCCACTCATATAAAGAGCAGGTCAAAACACATTTTAAACGTATTTTTAATGTTTCCGCCCAAATTACGTGTTGTAGTGAATTTGGGAACAATAATTTATTAGGGGCAATAATCCAACTGACCAATTAAAAATAAATTCAAATAGTAGGATATCCTAATTTTTTCTCTGAATCAATAATAGGTGTATTCGGAGTATAGGAAAGGTAAAACAAAGAGAATTCCTCTTCAGACATCCGTAGATATTTTAGGGCTTCTTTTTTTACAAATGGATCTTTAATGCCTTTTACAATACTTTTACATTCCTTCGTGCCGCTTAATCTCCTTAGTTGTATTATGATATCAAATATCTGAGGATAATATTTTGTGGGGAAATTATAGCTTTTAAAGTTTTCAACTATACACTTTAGGGCAATACAATAATTATCCATCGCTTCCGCATAATTGAAATTCTTATATGCGTTAATTGCTTCCAAATAAAAGCATTTATAATAATCTCGATTATAATTATGAACTACACAATAGTCCTGCGCATCCTTTATACTTTGCAATATTATTTTTTGGCTTTTTTTGCTAACCTCTTCTGCAATCAAATAATATAGAGTTCTTACTAATCGTATTTTATTTTCATAAAATGGCATATGAGTTTTATTAATATGCTCTTCCAATATTTTTATTTTGCCTCTGGCATTTTTATACGAAAGCTGAATGAGATCACTAATAACACCATTGGCATATGACGAAACAATAATTTTTTCGCTTGCTGAATTCTGTAAGTGTTTTTGGTATATTTCAAATGCCATGTTCCAGTAGTTTATCAGTAATCTAATATTTTTACGATCTACATAAAATAAATAGCCATAATCATGGCAATTACTAACACACAATGCATAATCATTAATCTCCAGAGACAGATCCAGTGCTTTTTGTATATAAAGTGTAGCGTTATCATATTTCCCCTGATCCTTTAGCGGTATACTTTTACGATTGTATAATTTGGATAGGATTCTGGATTGAATGTTTTTTTCCATCTTAAATAACGGAATTATTTTTTCTGCTTTATCAATAATATCCAAAGTCTTTTCGGAATTATACAATTGATTTAAATTGTCTGTATAGCTTTTTATAATATCAAAAAATCTTTCCGAATCATTTACATAATTTTCGTAATCATTTAGTAAATCGGTTACAATTGTATCATAGTAAGTGTTGCCTTGACATACTCCTCTATTACGTGTTACTTTCAGGCACAACCATTTATAAAGTTTAAGTTTTGTGCTGGTATCAGTAGTTATTTTTTTTTCTGTAATCAGCAAATAAATTATTTCACAGTATTCATCAAAAAACTGTTCCTTTGGATCATTTTTAATGATATAATTAACACTTTCTGTTATTATATCATTATCCAGCTCAGAAATTCGATATTTTAAAACAAAGTATGCATCAAATAAACTTTTTTTTAATAGCAATTCATCCAGCTTTCTCAATATAATTGTGCAAAGCTTTTTTAATATATTTCTATATTCTGGATTCTCCTTATAATATAGGTAAAAATAATTGTGATAAAATGTAATATCTTTTTCCTGTAGATCGCTGATAAATCCTGATTTACGCATTGCTTGTACTACTTCTACTTTATCAATTATTTCAAAAAAAAGAGCATGCGGCACTGTTTTAAAGAAAAGCAAAATTGCTACTATTTGTTTGTAGGTTTTTACATCATCTGGTAAAATATGTGTCAAAAATGTATTTTCTCTAAGTTTTAAAATTCCCATCACCTCGGACGATAACAAATTTAATGTTTTATCGAAGTGCTCAATATCTTTAAAATAAAATGTTCCTTTAGAAGATATAGTTATAATTTCCTTTTGTGCTAATAATAATAATGTCTGTTGAAGGATAAAAGGATTCATTCCAACCCTTTCTATAATCTTCAAAAAAGTTTGATCATACAAATATTCATCTTTTTTTATTTGAGGAGAGATGGTCTTCTTTAAAAAAAGCCGAGCCATATTTATATCAAAATCGACACATTCCTTTATAATGCAATATTCTGGATTTTTGGCAAACCATAGTAGCAATGTGTTATGCATTTTTTCAGTAGCAGATCCATCATAAAGCTGGTCTATATTTATACATCCAAGGATAATGGACTTTGAATCCTGTTTAAAAATATGAGACATGAGTTGTTGACAAAAGTGTATTACATCATTTGAACAATTCTGCAGATTGTCGAAAGCAATAATAACCTTTTGACTATTTAACAGATATTTTAGATACGTAAGGATTTCAAACATATTATGAGATATGTCATAGTTTTTATTATACAAAATATTATAAGCCATTTGTAAATGATATTTTGTATTATTTGTGATATTTTCAGCATCATCAATATAATCCGGCAAATGTTCTAAAGTAGAAACAATTCTTGTTATTATATTTGTAACATTCAAGTTCTGATGTTCCGCATCAAAAGAAATAACACAAAACATATTTTGATCAAATAAATTTAATGTTTCATTAATAAGACGGCTTTTTCCACATCCGCTTTTCCCATATACATATATAATACATCCTTTTGTTAAGTTGGTATGATTTTTTCTAAGTTTAACCAAATAATTTGAATAATTTGATCCTAAGAGAGGAACTTCTGCTAACCAATTTACCGTAATTTTCTTTTTTAATGGAATAGTTTCTGTGTCATATTTTATTGTTATTTCAGGCAATTCTAATTCGGGGGTAAAATTTATAATTCGCAGCTTATAAATAATGACTGATGTACTACAAGAGGGAACTGTCACTTTTTTAGTATATTTATTTGGAGATCTCAATGAAACTACTTCTACATAGCTAAAGGCCTTACTCTTTGAAATACAGACATCTACATCATATTTATCATGTATGTCATTATTTTTAATATATATACAATATTGGAAAGTTTCATTTACTGTAAACTCTTTGTAGGAGTCATCCAATCCATCAGTATTATATTTTTTTAAAAAACTGGTAATCTTAAGTCCTCCGGTTTCAACCATATTTTTAGATGGCCTAAAATCCGGAAAATAATTAGAAAACCAGGCACTATTAGCATAATTTAACAGCAGACTTTCTAATTTTTTATCATCATATATCTTATGATGAATTTTTGCCTTTTCACAGAAATCGACAATGTGGCGTTCAAATTCTTCAGTAACTGCTGAATAGGAAAAAAAATATAGAACCTCAACATCATTTAAGTATGCCATTACCAACGTAGATGATATTTTTTGAAGCGATAATTTTTTTGAATGGTATTTGCATTCGCCCCAGATAATAACATAATCGTCTTTCAATACAGGAATTTTTCCTTCTAAATCGTGTCCATGATCTCGGGTCTGTTTTGTTTTTTTAATATCTTCGCCGGTATCTTCCTTTAAAAGATCATGGCATAATTTTTCAAATAATACACCGTCCTTATTAAATTTATTCCAGTATTTCTCTGTTAAATATAGCATATGGCATCCCCCGAGTAATAGTAAATTCCGTTAATTATCCTATTCGAAAAAACAAGATATAACATCTGACTATCAATATTTTTTCATCTCAAAAACAAACGGATAACTTTGAATTATCAATCAAATTCTACCATAATTTAACCTGTTGTGTCAGTTAAATTCGACAAAATATGCTACCTATAGTTATACACCACTACGACTATGAAAGGAGACTCATTTTGCTGAAGCTTCAAAACTGCTTTTGTTTCACAAAGGAAAATGTGAATACCACAAAATATCTGACTCTGAAATCATTGCCTTGAGCATCTGCTTCGGACTGGTTGGAATGAATTTTAACGAAACTGCTCCAACAGACACCGGTCTATTCCTTTCCGATACCGGCCAGCCATTATTTTGTGATTGACAGCTTTCCTCTTCCGGTCTGTAAATCTAAACGTGCCCACTACCGTTGTTCTTTACGTAAAGGCGGGGCAAATTATGGAAAATGCCCTTCCAAAAAAGAGACTTATTTCGGCTTCAGGATCCAGGCCCTGATTTTGAGATAACATGCGCAGGAAAGGGATATGCCTGATGTCATTGAATCCTTCCAGGTTATAAAACAAACTGTCCAACAGAAATACGGCGGTTCATCTTTCGCCTCCGGCGAAGGGTGAACGTATTCTCACAGTTTGGCGGGCAGTTAAGTGCAGAAAAATGCTTTCGAAAAGCTTCCGGGGATTATGTATGTATCCGACTGGAAAACCAGGTACCGGAATATAATCTGTGCATGGCATTCAGCGATATATTCTGATCCTCCTGCGACATTGGTAAAATCAAACAGTTGATCTTCTGAAAATTTGTACTTCCAAAATCTGGAAGGGACTTTACGGCCTTTTATCAAACTATGCAGTTTTTAACTATAAGCAGCGCTTTTTTAAATTCATTATACCAACATCCCATCTTTCTGACAAACACCTCACATCACATCCGGTACTCAAAACATCATATTCGAATTTTTTTCTAAAAAAGCTACACTTTTTTGTCAGATTTCGTCGTCATAATCGTTTATATACCGAGAATCTGCAATCTTATATCCACACCTTTATTGCCACTTATGGCGAATCCGCTTTACGGGAAGCAATGCAGCAGTATATAGATGACAGGCAGCTTTATATCTGCAGAGCCAAATCCCATATTGCCAGAATACCGATTCGAGATATCTGCTATCTTGAAATCGCACAACACAACATAACCATTCATACAACGCACGAAGTATATAAAAAATATGGAACCCTCAATCAGGAATTGAAAATTATCCGAAACATATAAAAACGACACATGATTCTCAGCTCTGTAGAAGCCTGAAACTGTGCCGTTTATATGGTTCATGATTTTAAGATAATTTCCAGAAATTCTTCCGGGACAACTGCCGGGACTGCAGATCCTTCAAAATCATCCGTATTTCTCGTGATAATATACTCTGCTTTGATCCTTTCAGCGCACCTGTCCTGAAGACATTCTTGTCTGAACCTCCTACTGTTCTTCTATAACCTTTCACAGACGAAAACATGGCGCCGGCCTGCGCCCTGAATGTCTGTGGTTTCTGCTGTGCCTCTTTCAGCTGCAGATCTTTGGCGTAATACACCCAGATATTCCACAGGGGGATTTCCTCCGTCCTGGCCTGGTATAATAAAATATTCCGTTATTTTAAAAAGATTCCCGAATCCCCCGCATGGCCCGAAAGCTTCCGTACAGGTCCAATAATCCAAAACCCCAGATCCGGTTCGGATAACTGTAGATCCCCGGCCTTCGCGCTCCCCGGATCAGAAATCGCTGGATGGCCGAGCCGTCCATGGTGGGCACGTTGCCCTCCACGATCCCCCACTCCATCAAAAGCGCCGCCGCCCCTGCAGTCAGCGCCGCAGCCGCACTGGTCCCGGTCAGCGTGCTCCCCCGGCCAAAACGGTCGACAGCTGATACATTGACAGCAGGAGCCGTAATATCCGGCTTTTGATATGCGCTTCGGGTCTTGCCTCTGCTGGAATCCATCCACACGCTCTCCGTGCTGCCCTCGTACCCCGCCACCGTCAGCACCTTGGGAGTATTGCCCGGGTCTGTGATCGTCGTGTCCGGGTCCGGCCGGAGAAAATACGTCCCGTCACTGATGAAACCGGTTACCGGAAGCCAGATGTGAAAGCTGTTCTCCAGATCGCCGTAGGAAAAGATCCGAAGCCTCCAGATACCGGGCGTAGGATTCCGGAAAGACATCAGAAGCCGCTCATCCCCGGACACAATCTCTGACAGCTCATACTGCACATCCAGGATTGTATTTTCAAATACAAAATCAAACCTCTGCTGCTCCAGGATCCGCGGAAAGATCCTGGGGACCTGTTCGCCTGACGGAGATGTGACCTCTGCTGCAAACATCCCTGGTGCGTTTCCCCACAGATTCAGCTGGAATCCCGTTTCATTTTCTCCTACTCTAAGTTCTACATCCAGATATCCTGCATCTTTCGGCACCACGCCGAAGAAATGATGCCCTTTATTCCCCTCATTCCCGGCAGCCACTACCACCGCCCTTCCCGCTCTGCTGCCGAAGTCATCCAGGTATTGTCCCAGCGCCGTATTTCCCGTATGTCCTCCGGCGTTGCTTCCAAGGGCGATGCAGATGATCAGCGGCCGGTTCTCCCGGGAAGCCAGAAGATCCAGATATCGGATGGCAAGCATCATGTCTGTCTCCTGATAGGCGATGCTGTCCGCAGGAATCTCCTGAAGCTGCCGGATGAATGGTTTTGCCTGTTTCAGCTTTACAAACGCAATGGAAGTCTCAGGAGCCGCTCCGATAAAATCTTCGCTCTCTACCGGAGAACCTGCAGCGATGGATACCACCTTGCTCCCGTGCCCGTCCGGATCCGCTCCCGGAAGCTCTGTCCGTCCTTCTTCCAGGAAGCGGTCGATCTCTTCCGACGAATAAGCGCTCCCATAGAGAAATCCCTCCGGCGGCGTTCCGCTCTGATCTGTCTGATCCCAGAGACCGATCACCCTGGTCCTGCCCTCTGCAGTCCGAAACACCGGACTCTCCAGCGGGATACCGGAATCCAGGAATCCCATGATCACCCCGTTGCCTTTAAGCTGCAGCGCCGGCTGATTCTGGATCTGCAGGATCCTCGTTTGCTCCAGGCTTTCTGTATCCATCTGTGTGTGGCAGTTGGGAATGGCATAATCTCCGATGGGAACATTCTGCGCATCCCGAAGGATCTCGTCCCTGTCCATATAAAAGACACTGAAATTCCGGTTGATATATTGTGTACATACGCCGAAAGGGTGCTCTTCCTGTCCTGTGAACCGAACGTCAATCTTCCATATAAAATCCACGTAGTCATCTGACAATATCGCTTCTTTGCAATCCATAGGGCTTTTCCGTCAAAAATCTCTTATTTAGTAATATGAAAAAACCGAAAGATCTGTGACAGATCTTCCGGCTTCTCATCTATCTTCGCTGGTATTCCTCCCATAATCCGGTGCGGATCCCTTCTGCATTTTTCTTAAAATTACGCTCCACGCCGTCTGCAGCCTGATCAAACAGCCCGCCTTCCCCGTACAGAAAGACCTCCAGCTCCTCCAGAACTTCCCGTCTTGTCTGTTCCCGGAACTTTTTCTCCATCTGCTTCTGCACCGTATCCAGACGGTCATATTCCCCTTCCTTCTCCCGCCATCCGTTTTTCAGCGCCTCGATCCGCTCATTCGTCTCCCTTGCCTGTTCGTCATATTCCTTCTGAACCGCATCCACACGCTCCTGCCACTGACACAGCTCACTGTCGTCCGTGACAGTCTCCATCTGCGCCTTTCCGAACAGATCCACCAGAAAGCCAAAAAATCCTTCCCTGCGCACTCTCCTGGTGGTATACCGGATCGCCGGCTTCTCTTCCTCCATCCGCGCCCGGATCTCCGCATTCCGGTGCACCAGCTCCCGAAACGTATTCTCTGTTTCCTCTTTATCCTTCATGATCTTTTCAATCTCTTCGCTGAGCAATGCCTTCTTCTCCCTGACTGCCTCCAGCTCTTTCCGATCCTCCGGATCCGGCCCGGTCACATCCAGCACAAAGCCCTCCTGCTCCAGCGGCTCCTCCCGATACTCATACCCTGCATCAGCCCCCAGAAACAACCTCTGTACCACATCCACGCAGACTTTCTCTTTCCGTCTGAACATCTGCTGAAATTCAGCCGTCTTCCTGTCCACAAAGCCGGCCGTCTCCCCGGAATCCACCTGCCTGCGGATCTCATCCCATGTATCCGGCCCGCTGACCTTTTCCTCGATCTCCGCCTGAAGGATCTTCAGCTGCTCCTGGATATCCTCCATCAAAAGCTCCTTGTAATCTGCAAGAGCATCCACCATATATCCATCCAGCATCCCCGCCAGCTTCTCCATCTGAACCTTTCTGCACCTGTCCACCTTCTCCTGAAAAATCCCTTCTGTCCTGCCCTGTAACTCCATACTCTTCTCCTTCACGTACCCTATGACATTTTTTCTTTTTCCATTTTACAACAATTCTCACACAGTTTCCACTGTTTTCTTTTCACGAACCGCGCAGCTTTACATTCGGCACCGGGATTTCCTCCGTCCGTGTCCGTCTGTGGCAGACAGACAAAAGAAGGAGCCGCCTCCCAACGGAAAGCCGCTCCTGTCATAAATTATTTTATGCTTCCTTTTTCCTGCTGACCCACAGGAAATCATGCCCCTGGATCTCCACATTGACCATCTCTTTCTTCTCTCCGGTCCAGAGATCCGTCCATGTGCCCGGTTCCTCCATCCACGCCGTCCGTACGCCGTCTGAGAAATTAAAGATTCCAAGGAACCGCTCTTCCTCATTTTCTCTCAGGATGCACAGGATCGAGTCGTCCTTCACATCATATGTATAGACTGCCGCATCGCTCTGGAAGACCTTTCTCTCCTTCCGGATCTGTTCGAGTCTGGAAAGCCCCGAGAAGATCTGCTCCTGAAGCGTCCCCTTCTCCGCATTCCTGGCTGCCAGATACCAGGGGAATTTCCCTCTGTGAAGATATCTGGAATCCGCCTTCTTGTCCTCGTCCTCTTTGTAGGTATAATCATTAACCTGCCCGATCTCATCCCCGCTGTACAGCATGGGAATCCCCGACTGAGTCAGCATATAGGCATGGAGCATCAGGTCCTGTGTAATGGCCGCCTTCAGTTTCGTCTCATCCTTTTCATACAGGGCGCTCTCCACACCGCACATGGAAGCGGTCGTCCCGCAGAAACGGGCGTCCTGAGTCACCGGATCGTCATTATACAGTTCTCCTCTGCTCCCGCTGCCTTCAAATTTTCCGGTAAAATACTGGTTCAGGAAACGCTTGTGCTCCACTTCCCGCATACCCCAGCTCCCCAGCGTATCATAGTCCAGCCCCCAGCCGATATCATCATGGCAGCGCAGATAATTCAGGAACAGATAGTCCTTCGGCAGACCATTTACGATATCCATCTGCTTTTTCAGGAGCCGTACATCTCTGGTTGCCACACTGTGCCAGGTGGTCGCCATGGTAGTCACATTATAGAGCATATGACATTCCGGCTTCTCCACAGTACCAAAATATGGCACCACCTTCTCCGGCTCCATGACTACCTCGCCCAGAAGCAGCACACCCGGACATACGATCTCACAGATCATGCGCATCATACGCACGATGGTATGTACCTGTTTCAGATTCCTGCACTGCGTCCCCAGCTCCTTCCAGATATACGGAACCGCATCAATCCGGATGATATCCATCCCCTGACCGGCCAGATACAGGAAATTGTACATCATCTCATTGAACACCCGGGGATTACGGTAATTCAGATCCCACTGATAGGGATAAAATGTAGTCATCACATAATGTCCCATTTCCTCCAGATAAGTAAAATTACCCGGCGCCGTAGTGGGAAATACCTGCGGTACAGTCCGGTCATACTGCTCCGGTATGGACGGATCGCTGTAGAAGAAATAACGGCTCATATATTCCCCGTCGCCTTCCTTTGCCTTTTTCGCCCACTCATGATCCTCCGAGGTGTGGTTCATGACAAAGTCCATGCACAGGTTGATCTTTCTCTTATGACACGCCTTTGCCAGATCTGCCAGCTCTTCCATCGTCCCAAGCTCCGGCTGTACTTTCCGAAAATCCGCCACCGCATATCCGCCGTCCGAGCGGCCTTTGGGCGACTCCAGGAAGGGCATCAGATGGATACAGTTCACATTACAGGAAGACAGATAGTCAAGCTTTTTCTTCACTCCTGCCAGATTTCCCGCAAAATTATCAATGTACAGCATCATTCCCAGCATGTCATTTCCCCGGAACCACTCCGGATTCTGCTCTCTCTCCTGATCCAGCCTTACCAGCTCCTGATCTCTCTCCAGCGCGCAGGTGTGCATTCTGTCGCATAACTCCGCGAACATGTCACTGTTGTCATACAGCTCCATATAAAGCCATCTGAGCTCGTCGTGATGCCTGTTCAGACGCTCCTGAAAAACGGTCTCCATCTTCATGCAAATATTCTCCTTCCTGATATCCGGATCCTATGATTCCAACATTTTAAAATACATCTGATATGCCCGGTATTCTCCCGTCTGCTCCGGCAGTGGAATTCCCACCTCCATCAGCGCATCCGACGCAAATACCTTCTGACTTCTCTCTTCCCGGTACCAGCAGCCCTCCGGCAGTCCTTTCAGGCGGATATAAGTCACCGGCATATTTCCATGGACCTCCTGCACAACCGCTGCCGCCAGTACCTCGGAACCATCCTCTGCGACAAATTCCCATGCGCCTGCGGTCTCTTTTACAGGGTCTGTCAGGCGGTAATACCGTCCGTTCCGGATCAGCATCTCATGCCTCTTATATTCGCGCACCTGCTCCCGGATCTGCTCCCGTTCCACCGGAAGGAGCTTTCCCGGATCCATCTCGTATCCAAAGGTCCCCGCCATGGCAGTGATCCCTCTCGTATGCAGAGGCGTCATGCGGCCGGTCTGATGATTCGGCACTGCCGATACATGAGAGCCGACAGAAGACGCCGGATAACCAAAGGAAGTCCCGTACTGAATACGCACCCGGTCAAGGGCATCCGTATTGTCACTGCACCAGATCTGGGGGGTATAGTAGAGCATGCCCGCGTCAAACCTGCCTCCGCCTCCGCTGCAGCCTTCCAGCAGCATGTCCGGATAGCGCTGTATCAGCCGTTCCAGGAAATCATACAGTCCCAGCACATAATCATGCATCACCCGCCCCTGATCTGCCGTCTCTCTGGAATAGCAGTCCGCAAGGCTCCGGTTCATGTCCCATTTCACATATTCGATATTTCCCTGGTCCAGAATGTCGCATATCTTTCCGAAGATATAGTCTACCACATCTTTCCTGGAAAAGTCCAGTACCAGCTGATTTCTGGCCCGGACAGGACCCCTTCCGGGTATGGACAGCACCCAGTCCGGATGCTCCCGATAGAGTCCGCTGTCCTCATTGATCCCCTCCGGCTCCAGCCAGATGCCGAATTTCAGTCCCAGATCATTGACTCTTTGGATCAGGCTCCCCAGGGATTCGCCCAGCTTCTCTTCGTTGACGTACCAGTCCCCCAGCCCGCTGTTATCATCATTCCGTTTTCCGAACCATCCGTCGTCCATGACGACCATATCCATCCCCAGATCTGCCGCCTGCTTTGCCAGCTCGTAGACAGAATCGCCGCTCACATCAAAATAAGATGCCTCCCAGCTGTTCAGAAGGAGTGGACGGGGTGCGTCTTTGTATCTGCCTCTGCACACATGGTCCCGAATACACCGGTGCAGATTCCATGACAGTCTCGACAGACCCTGATTCGTATAAGTCAGCACAACCTCCGGGACATGGAAGACGTCACCTGTCTCCAGCGGATAGGAGAAGAGTTCGTCCGACAGCCCCAGAAGGGCACGGGTCTGATTGAACTGGTCCTTCTCCACTTCACCTTTGAACCCCCCGCTGTACACAAAGGACATGGCATAGCAGCTTCCTGCGTCCTCCGTTGTCTCATGTCCCGCAAGAATCATCATGGGGTTGTACTGATGGCTGGAAGTGCCTCTGCGGCTTCCGATGACATGCGCCCCATGTGCCACCGGAATCCGCTGGACATTCCGTTCCATGGCGTGGCGGCCGTAGAAACTGATCAGATCATAATCCCCATACAGCCAGTCAACACATGCCGCCTGCGCCTTCTCCAGATAAATTTTTCCGCCGCCCGCATTTCTTATACACGCGCTCCTGGTAATAATGTCCAGATCCCATAACACCCCATATAATAACGTGATCTGTACCTTGGTCACCGGGTCTTCCATATCGATCGCGAGCGTCTCTCCTTCGTCCTCACCGGCATAGACTGCCGGAAGGCCTGATATATGATACTTTCCTTTCAGAATCCGGTGATCCCGGTAGCGGAAGTCACATCCGTAGGAGCCGTCCGTATTTTTCACAATCACTGCCGGGCTTCTGTAATCGCCCGTTCCCTGACAGGGCAGCTCCTGGGGCAGCACATCCATGGAATAGGTCCGGTCTGCTCCCGCATCATATGGATTTCCCGAGAAACCCCGGTCCGCATAGTTCAGAAGATAGTCCATACACCCTTCTGTTCTGCGCCCGTAATAAAGGTGCAGAAGGAATCCATAGTCGTCCACCTTCATCTGATAGGTTGTATCCTTCGTGTGCAATATGAATGTTTTCTCTCTTTCGGAAAAAATGATACTCATGTTGCCTCCTGCATTTACGTGAATTTGTAACTGTACAGTCCCTTCACAGTTACGTGAATTTACAGATTCAGCCATGCATAGTTTACTACTCATGCATGGCTAAATCAAGCATTTTTGTAACTGTTTTGTACTTTTACAGTTACTACTGTTTATTATTTGACCGCTCCGTTGACGACGCCGTTGAGAATCTGCTTCTGACAAATGATGTAGAAAATCAGAAGCGGCAGAAGCGCCAGCAGGTAGGACGCAAAGGCCAGATTATAGTTGGTGCCGAACTGTGTCTGGAAGGACATCTGTGCCAGCGGCAAGGTGTTCATTCCGCTTCCGGACATAATGACCAGCGGAGTCATCACGTCGTTCCACACGCTCAGAGCCGTAATAACAGCAACCGTTGCGTGCATGGGCTTCATGATCGGGAAGATAATTTTCCAGTAAGTCGTCCAGGTGGTAGCGCCGTCCACACGCGCCGCTTCCTCCAGGGCAATCGGAATATTGACCAGATAACCGGAATACAACATCAGATTCATAGGCATATAGAACACCACATAACAGATGATAACACCGAAGATATTGGCAATTCCCCACTGTGAAGTCTGTTTTACCAGAGGCATCATGAGGATTGCGAACGGTACGAACATACCGCTGACAATATACAGATATGCCAGGTTGTACCATTTGCTCTTTGCCTTGTTTCTTCCAATGGCATAACCAACCATGGAATGCAGTACTACGGACAGAACCACGGTAACACCGGTAATCAGAAGACTGTTCCGGAGGGAATTCCAGAAATCCGTCACGCGCATGGCCTCTGCGAAGTTGGAGAAACTCCAGGTCTTCGGCAGGGACAGGATCCCCGAGATGCTGTTGGTCATCTCCGACGGCTGTTTGAACGCGATCACGATGGTCATGTAAAGGGGGAAGATGATCGTGATCAGTCCAAGGATCAGCAGGATCGTAACAGGCATATTATATCTCTCTTTTACTTTCAGGTCCTTCATTATAACTGCTCCTCCTTACTGCTTGTAAACTGAAGCTGTGCTACCGAGAACGCTACGATAATGACAAAGAACAGAACCGCGTTGGCACTCTGGAAACCGAACTGTCCGCCTGCCATACCATTGTTGTAGATCAGGAAGGAGATGGACTCGGTACTCTGTGCCGGACCGCCTTTGGTCAATGCCATGATCTGGTCGAACACCATCAGAAAGTTCTTGCCGGACAGTACCATGTTGATGCTGAAAAACGGGATAATCAGCGGGAAAGTCAGGCTCTTGAAACGCTCCCAGCCGGTTGCGCCGTCAATGGAACCCGCTTCGTATACATCCTCTGGCACTGTAGACAGACCGGATATGTAGATGATCGTGTTCATGGCGATGGCCTGCCATGCACAGACAGCCACGATGCCGACCCATGCCCAGGTGGAGCTTGCAAGAATACTGGTTGTATTGAACAGCGCCGGGATGATGTAGGTAAAGAAATAGTTGAAGATATAACCTACAACCAGCGCGCCCAGAATGTTGGGAATGAAGTACATTCCTCTCAAGGTGCTCTTGAACTTGATCTTGCTGTTCAGGCCCAGCGCCAGGATCAGGCTGATCACGTTGGTCACGATGGTCGCCGCCACCGCCATCTTCAGAGTGAACAGATAGGACTTGCCCACACGGCCGTCCTGGAACAGGTCGATATAATTCCGAAGACCAACCCAGTCATAAGTGCCGTATCCTCTGAAGTTCGTAAAACTGTACATCACACCCTTGATCAAAGGCAGGGTATTAAAAGCGAAGAACAGTGCGACGATAGGAATCGTCATCAGCATAAACGTTCTTTTTCTGTCATTGGCATTTTTCATGTCTTCTCACTCCTCTCCCTCTACTGATTGCCGTTCTGTGCGTTGTAGTCTTTCACCATCTGGATGATATCGCGGTTATAGCGCACCCAGTCCGTGTCAAATTTTGTAAGGAATGCATCCACATCCTGCTCAATCAGGAAGGTCTGGATCTGCGCGTCCACTGCCATCTCAGACGGATAATAGTGATCCTGATAGTCCGCAATCTTACCCTCTGTGATATACTGCTTCATGCCGTCCAGATTCGGCGCCAGATTAAAGCTGCCTGACTTACAGGGAACCGCACTCTGGTCATCCAGATACATCTGAAGGTTCTCATCTGCCAGAAGGAAGTTCAGAACTTCATAAGCCGCCTCTTTTCTTCCCTCATCTTCACAGGCTTTTGTGATGCAGAACTGCAGGTCCACGCCGGAGTTCAGGATCTGGCCGTCTGGATCGCTGCTTCCCGGCGTCACGAAGGAATCAATATCCATATCCGGATTTACCGACTTGATCTGCGGAACCGCATAGCTTCCGATAGCGAACATGGCTGATTCTCCATTGGCAAATGCCGTACATGCGTCATTATAGCCGTATGCGAAGGGCCCGTCCTCCCCATAACTTACGAGTGTCTGAATCTTCTCCGCCACTTCCCTGTATTCATCAGCGAATACAGTCTTTCCTGCATTTACCTGCTGACAGACATCCGCCGGCGCCAGGTCCACCGCAAGCGAATTCCACGGTGCCAGACAGGTCCATGTATCCTTAAATCCATAGTAGAACGGAAGGATTCCCTCTCCCTTGATTGTATCACAGAGCGTGATCATCTCTTCCCAGGTCGTGGGGATCTCCCATCCGTGTTCCTTGAACATCTCACGATTATACAGGATACCCGCCGCGTTCGCCACATAGGGCACGCCGTAGGTTCCTTCTGTGGGGACGAATTCCAGTCCTTCCAGGATGTCCCTGTATCCCTGATTGATGTCTGTGATACCCGGATAATCGGATACATCTGCCAGAATTCCGGCATCGATGAAATAAGAGTAGTTGATGTCGCCGCCGATCCCCAGGATGTCCGGATAATCCTCCCGGATAAATCTGGTCTTCAGGATCGTCATGGCATCATTGGGAGAATCAATCTTCAGGAGGATATCGTCATGAGTTTTGTTAAACTCCTCCTCCAGCTGCTCGAACACATCCACCGCCTCCGGTTTGTAATGCACAAGCTCGATCACGATCTTGCCGTCTTCGGCTTCACTGCCTCCGCAGCCGGTCAAGAACATGGAAGCGGGCAGTGTACATGCCAGCAGAAGGCTTATCATTTTTTCCCTCTTTCTCATCCCATTTTGCTCCTTTCTTTGTTGGATGTAACACTGATTTTTTGTAGCTTTATTATAACATCCCAAAATGCGTGCATAAATACCCTGTTTTTTCCTCTTTTATGCCATTATGCCGTTTTTTTCTCATATAGGAAAAATCATATGGCATTTTGGTATATTTTCAGTTATACTGATAAAAACAAAATCTGTACAGACTGCACAAAAAATATTGGAGGCAACTTACATGAAGGACATTTTATTCTCCATATTTCCCAATGAAAACTTTGTGGATCTGAATCTTTATCAGTTTGGATGGGAACGGTGCGCACCCTCCCACAGTTTCGGCCCCGCCACGCGCACCCACTATTTATTCCATTATGTCATCTCCGGCACCGGAACGCTGAACGCAGATGATTCCTCCGGTACCACCAGGACCTATCAGGTCAAAAGCGGTCAGGGCTTTATGATTTTTCCGCAGCAGATCACCACTTATATCGCGGATCATGACCTTCCCTGGGAGTACGTCTGGATCGAATTTGACGGCCTGCGGGTCCGGGAAGCCATTTCCATCGCCGGCCTCACTCTGGATTCACCGATCTATCATGCACATTCCCGGGACATCCGGGAGACCATGATGCAGGAGATGCTCTATATCGCTCAGCACGGCGATATGACCCCTTTCCACCTCATGGGCCACCTGTATCTCTTTCTGGATGCGCTTACCCGCTCCATTGCGCCGGTGCGTTTCATCGCTTCCAAGCCTGGAAAGCTCCGGGATTTTTATATCCATGAAGCCCTGGCTTATATCGAGCAGAATTTTCAAAATGACATCTCTGTGGAGGACATCGCAGACAACTGCGGACTGAACCGAAGCTATTTCGGTAAGATCTTCAAGAATGCCGTGGGCCGGACCCCTCAGGATTTTCTCCTGAATTACCGCATGACAAAGGCCGCGGAGCTTCTGAAGCTGACCCACCTGTCCATCGGCGATATCAGCAAAGCCGTCGGATATGACAATCAGCTTCATTTCTCGCGGGCCTTTAAAAATATTTACAGTCTCTCACCGCGCACATGGCGGAATCAGAATCAGATGAACCTTTAATTCAAAGAGGACAGGACCCCTGCAGGCCGCTGTCCCCTTTGTCATTCCTTATTCATGCAGAAACGGGTTCCGGTATCCCGCCAGCCCCTGCAGCTCCTCCTCGATCCGC
Organism: Lachnospiraceae bacterium; assembly: GCA_910574805.1. Lineage (GTDB taxonomy): Bacteria > Bacillota > Clostridia > Lachnospirales > Lachnospiraceae > Hominiventricola. The sequence goes on from CAJTCV010000001.1 coordinate 25,955, forward strand.
AGCAGCTGATTATACTTCTCCGTCCGTTCCGCCCTGCAGGGCGCCCCGGTCTTGATCTGTCCTGCGCCGCAGGCCACCGCGATATCCGCGATGATATCCTCGCAGGTCTCTCCGCTTCGATGGGAGATAATCGTCCGGTATCCCGCCTTGTGTGCCATATGGATCGCATCAAAGGCTTCTGTCAGCGTCCCGATCTGATTGACCTTGATCAGGATGGCATTGGCCGCCTCCAGTTTAATCCCGCAGGCAAGTCTCCGCACATTGGTTACGAACAGGTCATCTCCGACCAGCTGCACTCTGTCTCCGATCTGTTTCGTCATCTGTTGCCAGCCGTCCCAGTCATCCTCCGACAGCCCGTCCTCAATGGATACCAGCGGATACATGGAGAGCAGCTCTTCATAATAATCGATCAGCTCCTCCGACGTCCGGCTGACCCTCTGTCCGTTCATACGTCCCTCTCCCGGGAAATCATACCGGCCGTTCTTCTCATTGACCAGCTCACTGGCTGCCGCATCCATGGCAAAGACAAAATCCTGTCCCGGCTCATAGCCTGCTTCCTCCACTGCTTCCTTCAGATAGAGAAACACCTCCTTCGCATCCCGGATATCCGGGGCAAATCCGCCTTCATCTCCCACAGCCGTGGTCAGCCCTTCCTTGCTCAGGATCAGCTTCAGCTTGTGATAAACCTCCACGCCCATGCGGAGTCCCTCCCGGAAGCTCAAAGCACCTACGGGCATGATCATAAATTCCTGAAAATCCAGCGAGTTTCTGGAATGTCTTCCCCCATTTAAAATATTCATCATGGGAACCGGCATGGTATCGGTCCGGATCCCGCCCAGATACTGGTACACCGGAATGCCCAGCGCCCTCGCAGACGCCTTGGCGACGGCCATGGACACCGCCAGGATCGCATTGGCGCCCAGATTGGATTTATTTTCCGTACCATCCGCATCGATCAGGAGATGGTCTACATAGCCCTGATTCAGAGCATTCTCTCCCAAGAGTACATTGGCGATCTTCGTGTTCACATTGGTGACCGCTTTCTCCACGCCAAGCCCCAGATAACGCTCCTGCCCGTCCCGAAGCTCCACTGCTTCAAAACGCCCGGTGGATGCTCCGGACGGGACAGACGCTCTCGCCTGGTACACACCGTCCAGGAGCACCTCCGCCTCCACTGTCGGATTCCCTCTGGAATCCAGTATTTCCCTTGCATGAATATAAGTAATCGGCAGATATTGATTCATGAAAAAAGAACCTCCTCACACATTTTTGTTAGTATGAGCAGGTTCTCCGTTCTTATTCAATATTTGATAAATACTGGGACATCATATATCCCTCTTCGTTGTTCTGTTCAATGCAGCGGACCTGGACCCATTCTTCTGACGGATCGCCCAGTACCTCCACTTTTTCATCCTTTTTCACCTGAGCAACCTTATTGTCACGGCTTGTATCCGGTTCACTGCGGACATTGATGGTATTGCCGTTCACCCTCATGACCAGTGTCTGCGGTTCCTCCGGTTCCGCCGGTTCTTCCGACTCCTCCACAGGCGCTTCTGTCGGCTCACTGTTCTCCTCCGGAGATACCTGGGAGTCGTCTCCGTCCTCCTCGCCCCTGACGATGAACTTGTCATCCTCGCCACTGTCCTGCTCGGTCTGTACCGGCTCTCTGTCCTCTTCGTCGTCCTTTCCCAGTACCCTGAATGCAATGATTCCGATGATTGCCACGAGGATCACTGCAAGAACAACGCCCAGGATGACCATCTTTCTCCCGTCATCCTCCATATCCCAGTCGTAACGGTCATCATCCTCGTCGTCCTCATCCTCGTCATACTCGTCGTCTTCGTATTCCTGATCGTCCTCGTCGTCCTCATAGGTCTCCTCATCCTCTTCCTCCGGATCCTCCTGGACGATGGGGATGATCTTTTTCTTCGGCTTCTCAGGCTCCGGATCAGCTACGAAATATTCAAACTCATCGGACTTTGCCGCCGCTCCGGCCTGCGCTGTGTCTGCCGGCACCCCTGCAGCCTTCGCCGCGTCCGCATAAAGGGAATCGACCCATTGGTCAGACCCCGTATTGCTGATCTGTCTGGACGCCCCCAGGAGCAGGACCTTCCAGCTGGCAGTATAGGCGGCCGCACTCTCCGGCTGATCCTGTACGATGGAAGGAAGGAGCTTCTCCAGCTTCTCCAGCTCGGACTGAATCTTGTCCTCTGCCAGCCCGTAGATCGCAGAGATCTCCGATGCCGGGAAATCGTCCTTAAAGGACATCACCAGCATAATTCTGTGAAGCAGCGGAAAAGCAGCCGGAATCTCCGCCAGCGTCTTCACACCGCTGCCCGGCTCCGTCTTTTCCTGTTTTCCCAGAAGCCTGTGATAATGCTTCCGGAGCTTCTGATAGTATCTGCGCAGAAACCACCGCTCTGTATCCTGGGCCTCTTCCGCTTCCTCCAGCGCCCCGAATACGTCCTTATAAAAATCCTTGATATACTCCAGCGCCTGATCCTCGTTCTGGATGATCAGAAGGCTCCTTGTGTACACCTCTTCATAAGTCGCATCGTACAATCTTCTGTAGCCCTGGGTATTGCCGCTCTTCAGCTCCTCCAGCGCCCGTTTCATCTCAAGTACCATATAAACTCCTCACCTAACTATACGTGTTATTTTATCAACAGCGACTTTCCGGTCATCTCTGCAGGCTGTTCCATCTCCATCAGTTCCAGAAGTGTCGGGATGATGTCTGCCAGGCAGCCGCCCTCCCGAAGCCGGTAAGAACGGTCCGCGTTGACCAGGATAAAGGGCACCGGATTGGTCGTATGTGCCGTGAACGGCGCTCCGGTCTCATAATCCTTCAGCTGCTCCGCATTGCCGTGGTCTGCGCAGATGAACATCTGTCCGCCCACGGACTTGATTGCTTCCACTGCTTTTCCCACACACTCATCCACAGCTTCCACGGCTTTCACCGCCGCTTCCTCCACACCTGTATGCCCTACCATATCCGGATTGGCAAAATTGATGATGATCACATCATATTTATCAGAACGTATGGCCTCACAGAGCCTGTCGCATACTCCGTAGGCGCTCATCTCCGGCTGCAGATCATAGGTCGGCACCTTGGGGGACTTCACAAGGATACGGTCCTCTCCCTTATTAGGCTCCTCCACACCGCCGTTGAAGAAAAAGGTCACATGTGCATATTTCTCCGTCTCGGCAATTCTTGCCTGGGTCTTTCCGTTTGCCGCCAGATATTCCCCGAATGTATTGTCAAGCGTCACCTTGTGGAATGCAATCTGCTTGTTCGGGATCGTTACATCATACTCCGTAAAGCAGACATAGGTCAGATCCAGCTTTTTCTCCCTCTCAAATCCGGAAAATTCGTCATCACAGAACGCACGGGTGATCTCTCTTGCACGGTCCGGACGGAAATTGAAGAAGATGATGGAATCTTTGTCTTTGATCGTAGTCAGAGGGTGCCCGTCCTCCGTCACGACAATGGGTTTGACAAACTCGTCGAAAACTTCTTCTTTATAGGAATCATTCAGCCCGCACACGGGACAGGGGTTCTGCGCGCCCTCTCCCTTTGTCAGCGCCCGGTAAGCAAGCTCTACCCGTTCCCAGCGGTTATCACGGTCCATGGCGTAATAACGTCCCATAACCGTCGCCACTCTGCCGACGCCGATCTCCTTCATCTTATCCTGAAGCTCCTTCACGTATCCCTTGCCGGAAGCCGGCGGAGTATCACGCCCGTCCAGGAAGCAGTGCACATATACCTTCTCCAGGCCGTGGCGTTTTGCCATTTCCAGAAGGCCGTACAGATGGGTGTTGTGGCTGTGTACGCCGCCGTCGGACAGAAGGCCGTACAGATGGAGGGAAGAATTATTCTTCTTCGCATTTTCCACAGCCGCCAGAAGCGCTTTGTTCTCAAAGAACGTGCCGTCCTCGATCTCCTTGGTGATTCTGGTAAGCTCCTGATAGACGATCCTTCCTGCTCCCATATTCAGATGGCCCACCTCGGAATTGCCCATCTGACCGTCCGGAAGGCCCACCGCCAGTCCGCTGGCATACCCTTTTACAAACGGGCAGTTTGCCATCAGCTTATCCATCACCGGTGTCTTTGCTTCTGCCACAGCGTTGGCGTCAGTCCTGTCATTCAGTCCATATCCATCTAAAATCATTAACACAGTCGGTCTCTTACTCATTTCTTGTCTCCTTTTCGTGTTTCTCTAATCTTCTATTCTACACGAACCGCCCAAAACATGCAAGTGACGAAGCGGTTTTTCAGATTTTTTTCATATCCCGTTCCAGATCCGGGTGCTCGCCTCCCCACCCGATCTGCGGCAGGCATCTGAGCATATGCATGTCCTCTGTCCGGATCTCCATTGCCGGAAGCTGAAGGTTCTGCCGCATACGCTCCATGGAGGAAGCTTTGGGAATAACTCCGATATTCTGCTGCAGCAGGAAGCACAGCAGGAACTGTGCCGGAGAGACACCGTACTGCTCTGCCATCCGAAGGACCACCGGCTCTTCCAGTACCCTTCTTCTTCCCAGCGGACTCCAGGCCTGGACCTGGATCCCCCAGCCCTTGCTGTACTGAACAGCCGCCTCCTGCATATAACCCACATGCAACTCCAGCTGGTTGACCATGGGGCGTACATCTGCCGTCTCCATCAGGGCCTCCAGATGATGGGGAAGGAAATTGCTGACACCGATGGCGCGTGCTTTTCCCTGTGCATGAAATTCTTCCAGCGCCTTCCAGCTCTCCTGTACCAGTTCCTTCCAGTTTTCACAGTCCGGCGAGGGCTTGGGCCAGTGGATGAGGAACAGATCCGCATATTCCATCTGCAGACGCTCCAGGGATGCTTCCATGCTCTTCTTCGTCCGTTCATACCCAAGTTCTGTCTTCCATACCTTTGAGGTCAGGAAGATCTCTTCTCTTCTGATCCCGCTTTCCCGGACCGCCCTGCCCACATATGTTTCATTTTCGTAGGCTGCGGCTGTATCCAGCAACCGGTAGCCGGCCTCAAGCGCCATGGCCACAATGCGCTCATCACTTCCGTCTGTACATTTATATGTACCATAACCGATCTTCGGCATCTTCACGCCGTTCGACAGAACAAAATATCCGTCCATTCCTCTTCCATCCTTTCCCGATCTGTCAGTTGATCATCCGGTTGTAATCGTCAATCATCGCCGAGACCTTGCTGTCAAATCCGGCGATGGAGCCATCCACGGTAAAGGGATTGACAATACTGAAATCCTTCGGCTCCTCCTGCTCCGCCACCTTGCGGAAGATCTCTTTTAATTCTTCTGCGGAATTTTCCACCGCATCTTCAAACGTCACAAAATACGCAGACATGGTGGGATATCCTTCATTGGACAGTGCTTCTTCATCCTTCAAATAGCCCAGCACTGCCTCTGTTTCTTCCATATACTGATCATAGAGGGGCTGCAGCGCCTCGATATCCAGCTGAAGCATCATGGAATCATCCTCAATTCCCTGCTCATAGATGGCCGTCTGGATCTCCTGCGCCGTACTGATCATCTTGACGATGGAATAGGTAACCACATAACCCTCTTCCTGCATCTGCGCCAGATCCTCCGCCCGCTGGTCCGAGGCCACAGAATCCAGCTGCTCCAGAAAGTCCGCCCCCGCCGTCTCATATGCGCCGCTGCACTGCCAGAGATCCGCATGCAGCTCTTTTCCTTTCGCGTAATCATCTTCCTGCCAGGAATCCTCATCGGTATATGCATAGATTTCATTGAGAATGGTTCCCAACTCCCGGATGACCGGACTCAAGGCTGTGTACGCCTCATCCAGCCCTGATTTTTCCTGCTTCTTTGCCACCAGCTCATCCGCCCGGTCCAGGTCGGTGAAAAAGCTGTCAGATATGCTGTAGACGAAATAATCTTCCTTCAGCATCGTAAATTCTTCCTGATAATCGATATATTCAAAATATTTTCCCAGGGACTCTCCCAGCCGTCCCACCATCGTATTGTTGATCTTAATATAGAGATTATAGAGCTCCTGCTCTTCTTCCTCCGTGAGCTCTGCCGGTTCTTCCTCTTCTTCCTGCTCTTCCGTCTCCTGAACTTCTGCCCCGGCCGCCTCTTCCTCTGCTGCAGGCGTCTTCCCTGAACATCCCGCCGCCAGGACCATGATGCCAAGCGCTGCCAGGAGCGCACCCAGTCTTCTGTTTTTCATAACCATACCTCTCCTTTATGTCCTCTTGTCAGATGCATCAACAAAAGCACCGGACAGAAAGCTTCTGCATCTCCTGTCCGGTGTTCTCTGCCTGTTCCGTCCCGCGAAAGCCCAGGCTTATTTCCAGTTGACGATCTTGCCGAAATCCGGTTTCAGCGCTGCGCCGCCCACCAGACCGCCGTCGATATCCGGCTGTGCGAACAGCTCCGGAGCCGTAGCTGCATTCACAGATCCGCCATACTGGATACGGATGGCATCTGCCGTTGCCTGATCGTAGATCTCAGCGATGCACTCACGGATTCCCCTGCATACCTCCTGGGCCTGTTCCGTCGTTGCGGTCTTGCCGGTGCCGATCGCCCAGATAGGCTCATAAGCGATCACTGCTGTAGCTGCCTGCTCTGCCGTCACACCCAGGAAGCCTACCTTCACCTGCTGACGGATGAAGTCCATGGTCACGCCCTGCTCTCTCTGAGTCAGCGTCTCGCCGCAGCACATGATAGGAGTAATCCCGTGCTCAAATGCCTTCAGCATTTTCTTGTTGACGGTCTCGCTGGTCTCTGCAAAATATTCTCTTCTCTCGGAATGTCCAAGCACCACATATTTCACGCCTGCGTCTGTGAGCATGGCCGGAGAGATCTCGCCTGTGTAGGCACCCTTCTCTTCAAAATACATGTTCTCCGCACCGATCTGGATATTGGAGCCTTTTGCTGCTTCCACAGCGGGAATGATGTCAATCGCCGGCACACAGAACACTACATCCGCGTCCTCTGTAGCCACCAGCGGCTTCAGCGTATTGATCAGCTCCACTGCCTCCGTGGGAGTCATGTTCATTTTCCAGTTACCAGCAATGATTTTCTTTCTTGCCATTTTCTCCGTCTCCTTCATCATTTATTATGGTTTCGTCCGCTGCGGACTCAACAATTCTTATTTATCATCTGCTGCTGCCACACCCGGAAGCTCCTTGCCCTCCAGGAATTCCAGAGAAGCTCCGCCGCCTGTGGAGATATGGCTCATCTTATCTGCAAAGCCCAGCTGATTGACTGCTGCTGCAGAGTCTCCGCCGCCGATGATCGTCGTTGCGTCTGTCTCTGCCAGAGATTTTGCCACAGCGATCGTTCCCTTTGCCAGAATCGGATTCTCAAATACACCCATGGGACCGTTCCAGACAACGGTTTTGGCGGATTTCACAGCCTCTGCATACATTTCAGCAGTCTTTGTTCCGATATCCAGACCCATCTTGTCAGCCGGAATTGCACTGGCGTCCACAACGGATACTTCAATCTCAGCATCAATGGGATTCGGGAATGCGGAAGCGATGGTGGTATCAACCGGAAGCAGAAGCTTCTTGCCGAGCTTCTCCGCCTTTTCCATCATCTCCCTGCAGTAATCCAGCTTCTCTTCGTCCACCAGAGAGGTTCCGATCTCGTAGCCCTTTGCCTTCAGGAAGGTGTATGCCATACCGCCTCCGATGATCAGCGTATCGCATTTCTCCAGAAGATTTGCAATCACGTTCAGCTTATCCGCCACTTTTGCGCCGCCCAGAATAGCCACAAACGGTCTTACCGGATTCTCCACTGCATTGCCGAGGAAATCGATCTCTTTCTGCATCAGATAGCCGACTGCGCACTCTCCGCCCTTTGCACGGACAACGTCGGTTACACCTGCCACGGATGCATGCGCCCTGTGGGAAGAACCGAAGGCGTCACATACATAGACATCGCAGAGATCCGCCAGTTCTTTAGAGAACGCTTCGCCGTTCTTCGTCTCTTCCTTGCCGCGGAAACGGGTATTCTGAAGAAGTACCACATCACCTTCCTGCATGGCCTCCACTGCTGCGGTTGCAGCCTCGCCGGTTACATTGTAGTCCGCCACAAAATTCACCGGCCTGCCAAGCTTCTCGGACAGGCTTTTCGCAACGGGCGCCAGAGACTCTCCCTCATTGGGGCCGTTTTTTACTTTTCCAAGATGAGAGCAGAGAATGACCTTCCCGCCGTCCTCCATTAATTTCTTAATTGTGGGAAGAGCTGCCCTGATCCTGGTCTCGTCGGTGATCGCTCCGTCCTTCAGCGGAACATTAAAATCACATCTTACAAGAACACGCTTTCCCTTTACATTGATATCATTTACCGATTTTTTATTTAATCCCATTTTTTTCTGCCTCCTGCTTTATTCTAAAGAATTTCAGACTGCACTGCCTCAGACATACTGTTCAGGCCGCATCACGGCATCCTGTGCAATCAGAAAAAAGGGCCCGGTCCAAAGACCGGACCCTTTGAGGTCTTTTGCTTATGCCAGCTCTGCAAAGTATTTGATCGTGCGGACCATCTGAGATACATAGGAGTTCTCATTGTCATACCAGGAAACAACCTCTACCTGAGTCTTTCCATCCGGAAGCGGGGAAACCATGGTCTGGGTTGCATCGAACAGAGAACCATATCTCATACCAACGATATCGCTGGATACGATCTCATCCTCGGTATAGCCGTAGGACTCGGTGGTAGCTGCTTTCATAGCTGCGTTGATCTCGTCCTTGGTCACTGCCTTGTTCACAACTGCGAACAGAAGGGTGGTGGAACCGGTCGGGGTCGGTACACGCTGAGCTGCGCCGATGAGCTTGCCGTTCAGTTCCGGAATTACAAGGCCGATCGCTTTTGCAGCACCGGTGCTGTTGGGAACGATGTTGATTGCTGCTGCACGGCTTCTTCTCAGATCGCCTTTTCTCTGGGGTCCGTCAAGAGGCATCTGATCACCGGTGTAAGCGTGGATCGTGCACATGATACCGGACTCGATGGGAGCCAGATCATTGAGAGCCTTTGCCATAGGAGCCAGGCAGTTGGTAGTACAGGATGCTGCGGAGATCACAGTGTCCTCTTTCTTCAGAGTCTCATGGTTTACATTGTAAACGATCGTCGGCAGATCATTGCCGGCCGGAGCGGAGATGACAACCTTCTTGGCACCTGCAGTGATATGAGCAGATGCTTTCTCTTTGGAGGTGTAGAATCCGGTACACTCCAGAACTACATCCACACCGATCTCTCCCCACGGAAGCTCCGTTGCGTTAGCCTTTGCATAGATCTTGATCTCTTTTCCATCGACAACAATAGAATCGTCTGTTGCGGATACGGTATCAGCCTTCTCATATTTTCCCTGAGAAGAATCATACTTTAACAGGTGTGCCAGCATCTTCGGAGAGGTCAGGTCATTGATTGCTACTACCTCATAGCCCTCTGCACCAAACATCTGTCTGAATGCAAGACGACCAATACGTCCGAAACCATTGATTGCTACTTTTACTGCCATGTTTCCATTCCTCCTAAAAGTTGAATATTATATGTTTGTTCTTCCAACTCTTACAAAGATTGTTAAAAGAACATCAACCATTACATATTTTACCTAATTTGTCCCAAAATATCAATACCAAATCATATTTTTTGCGTTACGCCCGCCCCTGGCACAACCCTGCAGAACCGAAGTGTGCAAGTTCACATATCACCCGGCTGTTTTTCCGCATTTTTTCTACGTTTTACCTAATTCATAAAAAACGGCCATTTATCCTGCTGTCTATTTTCATCATTGATCTTCTTTACATTCTGTCCGGTATCTTTTATGATAGAAACAGACAGGCTACACAGGAGGAAATTTTCTTGAATACCATATCCGATTATCACGTACATACTTCTTTCTCCGGGGACTGCAGCATCCCTCCGGAGACCATGATCGAGGCAGCGGTCAGGGGCGGCATCCGCCATCTGTGCCTGACGGACCACATGGATTATGACTATGAAGAAGGCGGCGTATGCTTTGAATTCGATCCCAAGGAATACCTGCGCCGGCTGAGTCTCATGAAAGAAAAATATGCGGACCAGATCGACCTTGCCGTGGGCATCGAGCTGGGACTGCAGCCTTATCTGGGTAAAAAGCACCACAATCTGGTCTTCTCCAATTCTTTTGACTTTGTCATCGGCTCCATCCATCTGGTACACAGCCGGGACCCTTATTTTCCGTCTTATTTTGAAGGACGGGAAGAGGACGCGGCCTATCTGGAATACTTCCAGTGCGCCCTGCAGAATCTGCAGGCCTACTCCAACTTTGACACCTTCGGGCATCTGGATTACGTGGTGCGCTACGGTCCCAACCGGAACCGGTTCTATTCCTATGACCGGTACCGGGAGATCCTGGACGAGATTCTGCGGGCACTGATCAGAAAGGACATCGGCCTGGAGGTCAACACCGGAGGCTACCGCTACGGACTGGACGCTCCCAATCCCTGCAGGGAAATCATCTGCCGTTACCGGGAGCTGGGAGGCAGGATCATCACTCTTGGCTCCGATGCCCATGATCCCGGCTACCTGGCGTACGGCTTCGGTCAGGCGGCAGAGCTTCTGAAATCCTGCGGTTTTGATTCTTATTTTATCTTTCACGACAGAAAGCCGGAAGAGATCGGACTGTAAACGTCCGATCTCTTCTCAGAGAATAGTCCCGCCTCCTGCCACGCAGTCTCCTTCATAGAAAACGACTGCCTGTCCGGGCGTCACGGCACGGACCGGTTCATCGAATACACATTCGATCTCGTCTGCCCCTGTCATATGCACCGTGCACATGGCTCCTTCATGGGCATAGCGGATCTTGGCCAGGAAGCGGGCTTCCCCTGCAGGCGGCTCCACTGCCATCCAGTTCAGGCGGTTCGCCCGGAGTGTCCGGCTGAACACTTCGCTGCATTCTCCGATGACTACTTCACCGGTATCCGGACGGATCTCCAGTACGACCACTGGCCTCCCCATGGAAAGTCCGAGTCTTTTGCGCTGCCCTACCGTATAATGGGTGATCCCTTTATGCTTTCCGAGCACGGTTCCGTCTGTCCATACAAAATTCCCCTCCGGAATCTTCACCCCGGCATGTTCCTCAATAAAACGGGCATAATCCTTATCCGGCACAAAACAGATTTCCTGGCTGTCCGGCTTGTCCGCCACCGGAAGCCCAAGCTCTTCCGCAAACCTTCGGATCTGTTCTTTTTTATATGCCCCCACCGGCATCAGCGTACGGGACAGCTGCTCCTGGGTCAGAGCATAGAGCGCATACGTCTGATCCTTTGCCGCCGTAACGGATTTTTTCACGGCATAGCGCCCGCCCGGAAGCTGTGTCACCTGTGCATAATGCCCTGTGGCGATATAGTCCGCGCCGATCTCCATGCTCCGTCTCAGCAGGGATTCCCATTTTACATACCGGTTGCAGGCGATACAGGGATTGGGGGTCCGCCCGTGCAGATACTCGTCCATAAAATAGTCAATGACATTTTTCTGAAAATCCTTTTTAAAATTCATGACATAATGGGGGATCCCCAGCTTCGCTGCCACCCGTCTGGCATCTTCCACAGCGCTCAGGCCGCAGCACCCGCCGTTTTCCTCCACCTGTTCCGGATCCTCATCCTGCCAGATCTGCATGGTGACGCCCACGACCTCATATCCCTGTTCCTTCAAAAGCCATGCAGCCACAGAAGAATCTACTCCGCCGGACATGCCGACGACGACTTTTTTCCTCTCCATACCTAGTATTCTTCGCTCTCTTCTTCCCCTTCGTGGATATCCGACTTTGGCTTTTCCAGTCCTTCAATCCGGATCCCGTGCTTTTCTGCATAATCCCAGAGGGCCGCATGGATCGCTTCCTCCGCCAGCAGGGAACAGTGTACTTTTACGGGCGGAAGTCCGTCCAGAGCTTCCATCACTGCTTTATTGGTCACCTGAAGGGCCTCGTGGATGGTCTTCCCTTTCACCAGCTCAGTGGCCATGCTGCTGGTGGCAACTGCGGCCCCACAGCCGAAGGTCTTGAATTTCACATCCCGGATCACCTGGTTTTCGTCGATATCCAGATAAATCCGCATAATGTCCCCGCATTTTGCATTGCCCACGGTTCCCACGCCGCTGGCGTCCTCGATCTCCCCTACGTTTCTTGGATTCTGGAAATGGTCCATTACTTTATCACTATACATTGCATTTTCCTCTTTTCTGTTCATAACATTTCTGATCCACCGGCCGCGTTCCGTACGGCAAAGCCCTGCCGGGTATTTCCCCGCAGACAGAGCGGCCGGTTCCAGATTCATACATACAGCATATAAAATTACTGCCTTTTCAGAAAATCCTCATACAGAGGAGACATGCCCCGCAGCTTCTCCACGATCTTCTTCACAGCGTCCACCACATGGTCCAGCTCTTCCTCCGTGGTCTCATCGCTGAGGGTCAGGCGCAGAGAGCCATGAGCGATCTCATGGGGCAGTCCGATGGCCAGCAGCACGTGGGACGGGTCCAGAGACCCGGATGTACAGGCGGAACCGCTGGAACCGCAGATACCTTCCATATCCAGCATGATCAGGAGGGACTCCCCTTCGATGAACTGGAAGCTGAAGTTCGCATTGTTGGGAAGCCGATTCTGCCGGTGTCCGTTCAGTCTTGTATAAGGCACTTCCCTCAGGATCCGGTCAATGAGATAGTCCCGCAGCACCCGCTCCTTTGCCGTCCGCTCTTCCATGTTCCGCATGGCACGCTCCACTGCAGCGCCGTATCCCACGATCCCCGGCACATTCTCGGTCCCCGCCCGGCGCTTACGCTCCTGAGCGCCGCCGTGGAGAAAGCTTCTGATTTTCACGCCTTTGCGGATATAGAGAAATCCAATGCCCTTTGGCCCGTTGAGCTTGTGGGCGCTGGAACTGAGCATATCAATATTCAGCTCATCCACATTGATGGGAAGCTGTCCGAACGCCTGGACAGCATCTGTATGGAACAGGATGCCGTGCTCTCTGGCAATCTCCCCGATCTCCTTCACCGGCTGAATGGTCCCGATCTCATTGTTGGCAAACATGATGCTGATCAGGATCGTCGTGGGGCGGATCGCCTTCTTCAGCTCCTCCAGCTTCACGGTTCCATTTTCATCCACATCCAGATAAGTCACCTCGCATCCCTGCTTCTCCAGCCACTGACCCGTATGGAGCACCGCATGATGCTCGATCTTCGTGGTTATGATGTGGTTTCCTTTGCCCTGGTATGCCTCTGCCGCCGCTTTCAGCGCCCAGTTATCGGATTCGCTTCCGCCGGCAGTAAAATAAATCTCTTCTGTCCTGGCTCCCAGCGACTTTGCAATGGTCTCCCTTGCTTTTGTGACCGCTTCTCTGCTCTTCTGGGAAAACTCATACACACTGGAAGGATTCCCATATAATTCTGAAAAATACGGAAGCATGGCTTCCACTACCTCCGGCGCCGTCCTCGTGGTCGCCGCATTATCCAGATAGATCAGTCTCTTTTCTTCACCCATATATCCAATCACTCCTTTTTCTCACAACATGATCCAGGGACCTGATTTTTCTCTTCCACCTGCCGGCTTTCTCTCACCAGGTCGCTGATCTTGATCTCATCTACTGTACGGTTGATGCTGTCATTGATTCTCTTCCATACGTATTTGGTCACGCAGACATCCGCACCCCCGCATCCTTTCTCGTCTGCCAGCCCGGGACAGTCCACCGGATCCAGGCTTCCCTCCAGCGCCCGGAGCACATCTCCCACGGAGATCGACTCTGCTTTCCTGCTGGGGATATAGCCTCCCAGGGCTCCCCGTACACTGGTCACAAGACCTGCCTTTTTCAGTTTTGCAATCAGCTGCTCCAGATAGCTCTCTGATATGTGCTGCCTCGCCGCGATACTCGCGATCGACACCGGTTCCTCCTCGCTGTGCACCACCAGATCCACCATGGCCCGCAGACCGTACCTGCCCTTTGTTGACAGCTTCATCCTGACCTCCTGACTAAAGTTCCGCTGTTTTTGAGTTCCACCCCCGCTGCTTTAATTCCGACTATTTTACTCGGATTTCATTTCAGATAATACCACCTGCCAAAAGTTCTGTCAAGCATTCCCCATGAATATATTGCAAGAAAAAGAGTTTTTTATGAGACAATTTTCCATATTTCTGAAAGGAACGCTGATCCTGACCGCCGCCGGACTCTTAAGCCGTTTTCTTGGATTCTTCTATAAGATATTCCTGGCCCAGGCTCTGGGTGCGGAAGGAATGGGAATCTACCAGCTGATCTTTCCTGTATTTTCCGTCTGCCACGCGCTGACCACCTCCGGTATGGAGACTGCCATCTCCCGCTTTACTGCATTTGCCCCCGAAAAAGAGAAAAATTCCTGGCTCCATGCCGGGCTCTTTCTCTCTTTTCTGGCTTCCTCTGCCGCCGGGCTGGTTCTGTGGCACCAGTCCGCCTTTATTGCAGAGTACCTGCTCCATGAGACCCGCTGTGAGCCGCTCCTTCGGATCCTTGCCGTCTCTGTCCCTCTGTCTTCTGTCCATTCCTGCTTCGCAGGCGCCTGGCTGGGCAGAAAGAAGACCGGTATCCCGGCCTCCGCACAGCTTCTGGAGCAGACCGTGCGGATCGGAACCGTCTGGCTCCTCTGCAGCATCCGGCTTCAGCAGGGAAAGACCATCACGCCGGCACTGGCTGTCTCCGGTCTTCTGGCCGGCGAAGCAGCCAGCGCCCTTTTCATGCTGACTTTTACAAACGGAGGGTTTTCAGATCTCATCCATCCGGCTGCGTATCCGGACCGTTTCCGCGCTCTTCTGCGTATGGCGCTGCCGCTCACCGGCAGCCGGCTGAGTCTCACCCTTCTGCAGAGCGCGGAAGCCGTCCTCATTCCCCTGAGTCTGCAGCGATCTGGTCTGACCACTTCCGAGGCGCTCAGCATGTACGGTATCCTGACCGGGATGGCGCTGTCCTTTCTCATGTTCCCCAATGCGGTCACGGCGTCCATCTCCGCCATGCTCCTCCCGGTGATCTCTGAAGAGCAGGCAAAGGGCAATGACAGAACGATCTCCTCCACCATCGAATATACCATCCAGTTCGGACTGACCATCGGCATTCTCTGCATGGGCGTCTTTCTGCATTTCGGAGACCGTCTGGGGACGCTTTTATTCCATGAGAGACTTGCCGGCGAATTCCTTGTCACTCTGTCCTGGATCTGTCCGGTCCTCTATCTCACCGGAAATCTGAACAGTATTCTCCACGGCCTCGGCAGGACCTCCGTCACCTTTTTCAACCAGCTGGCGGCCATTCTGGTGCGGATTCTGTTTATCGTATGGTTCGTCCCCCGCTGCGGGATCCAGGGCGTCCTCTGGGGCCTTCTGGCCAGCCAGATCCTCCTGTGCCTGCTGGGGCTTCGTGCCGTCTCTCATTTTGTCAGACCGACCATAGGGCTGGATGTTC
Source organism: Lachnospiraceae bacterium (assembly GCA_910574805.1). Taxonomy (GTDB): domain Bacteria; phylum Bacillota; class Clostridia; order Lachnospirales; family Lachnospiraceae; genus Hominiventricola. The sequence goes on from CAJTCV010000001.1 coordinate 41,392, forward strand.
TTGTACTGAAGCCCCTCGCCGCACTTTTTTTATCCATAGGAGGTATCGACCTGCTGAAACGTCTGTTCCCCATCCTCCGTCTGGGGCTGGAGCTCCTGGACCTGCTTCTGAGCATCTGCATGGTGGCCGGTGCATATTTTATAATCCTCATGCTGTTCGGTGTCTGGAAATTCCTGAAGTTCTCTTTCCGGGGCAGAACGGGAAAAAAATAAAAATTTACAATCCGGGAGATTTGTACTATACTTAAATAACAGTTTTTCGGAAAACAAAGACAAAGGAGAATATCATGGGATTTACATTTAATAGAAAACTTCCGATCCCCAAGGAGATCAAGGCAGACTACCCCCTCTCCGCCGAAGGCAGAGCCAAAAAGGAACAGCGGGACAAAGAGATCCGGGACGTGATCACCGGAGTCGACGACCGGTTCCTGATCATCGTCGGCCCCTGCTCGGCGGACAACGAGACAGCCGTTATGGATTACCTGCACCGGCTGATCCCCGTCCAGGAGAAGATCAAAGACAGGTGCATCATTATTCCGAGGATTTATACCAACAAGCCCCGCACCACCGGAGAAGGCTATAAAGGCATGGTTCATCAGCCCAACCCGGAGACGGCGCCGGACCTCCTGGAAGGCCTGATCGCCATCCGGAAGCTTCACATCCGCAACATCGAAGAGACCGGCCTGACCGCCGCAGACGAGATGCTCTATCCGGAAAACTGGTGGTATCTGACCGACCTGCTCTCCTATGTGGCAGTGGGCGCCCGTTCTGTGGAAGACCAGCATCACCGTATGACCGTCAGCGGCTTTGACGTGCCTGCCGGCATGAAGAATCCCACCAGCGGCCATATGAGCGTCATGCTCAATTCCGTGGTGGCGGCGCAGCACGCCCATTCCTTCATCTACCGCGGCTGGGATGTGGATACCGACGGCAACCCCCTGGCGCACACGATCCTCCGGGGCGCCGTGAACAAGCGGGGAGCTGTACTTCCCAACTATCACTATGAGGACCTGCAGCTTCTTTGCGAGCTGTATGCCCAGACCACACTCCAGAATCCTGCCTGCATCGTGGATGTGAACCACTCCAACTCCAACAAGCAGTATCTGGAACAGATCCGCATCTCCAAGGAGATCCTCCACAGCCGCCGCTACAGCGACGATATCCGAAAGCTGGTCAAGGGCCTGATGATTGAGAGTTACATCGAAGACGGCTGCCAGGGCATCCACGACCGGGTCTATGGGAAATCCATCACCGATCCCTGTCTTGGCTGGGAGAAGACGGAACGTCTCATCTACGATATTGCAGAAAGCTGCTGATCAGAAAGGGACTGGCGCAGAGTATCTGCGCAGTCCCTTTTTTCAACCCATTTTTTCCAGTTCACAGATCCTCGTGCAGACGCTCTCCAGCAGGGGCATGCTGTGGCTCACCGCCAGAAGTCCAATCTCCCTTCGCTCCACCTCTTCCATGAGAAAGCTCCAGATCTGACTCTGGGTGATGAGATCCAGCATGGTGCTGATCTCGTCCGCCAGAAGAAACCGGGTGCGTTTTCCAAGCGCCCTGGCGATGCAGAACCGCTGCATCTCCCCGCCGGAGATCTCCGCCGGATACCGGTTCTTCCAGTCCTCCTCGATCCCCAGTCCCTGCAGGATCCGTTCCTCGATCCCGTCCCCCTCCTTCAGAACCTCCCGCATACGCAGGCGCGGGTTCACCACCTGCTCCGGATGCTGCCAGATCATCTGCACCGGACAATAGTTCCCGTAAAAAGCCAGCGGTTTCCCGTCCAGCAGTACCTCCCCCCGGTCCGGCCGTTCATACCCGGCCAGGATCTTGCAGAAGGTTGTCTTGCCGAACCCGCTGGGCGCTGCGATGCCCACCCGCTCATGGCTTTCCATGCGAAGGCTGAAGTCATGAAGGATCCGCCTCTCGTCCTTTCTGTTTGCATTTTCATATTGAAATGTAATGTTTTTCGCTTCCAGTACCATCTGTTCTCCGCCCCTGTTCCCTGATTTGTAACCATCCACTGCCATCACACCGCATGGATGCAGCGGACGCTCCCGCCGCGGATTTCCCGGACGGGGATCACTCCTTTACATTCCTCTGTACAGCTCCCGCACCGGGGGCCGAAGGGACATCCTTCCGGCAGATCCTTCACATAGGGCTGCGTCCCCCTGATAAACTGTAAACCGTTCTGAGGCAGCGCCCGCCACAGAGCCCTGGAATAGGGGTGACGCAGCGTCTCCTCCGACTGAAAATCCTCTGCCCGCGCATCTTCCACCGTCGTTCCGGCATAGAACACCACCACCCGGTCCGCCACCTGAAGCGCCTGCTCCAGATCGTGAGTGATCAGAAGTACCCCGGCGCCCTGATCCGCCAGCTCCCGGAAATGACTCATAACCCTGCGCACCATGTCCATATGCAGCCCCGGCGTGGGCTCATCGGCGATAATAAGACGGGGATTGCCCATAAGCGCTGTGGACACCAGAACCCTGCGGTTCATGCCGCCGGACAGTTCAAACGGATACTGTTCCTGCACCTCTTCCTTCAGATGATAACCCCGGAAGATCTCATTCAGTTTCTCTCTGGAAGCCCGGTCCTTTTTCCCCTTCCGGATCTGGGGGCCGATCTTCATAAGCGGATCCAGAAAAGCCACGCTCTGGGGCACCAGAACGAGCTCATTGCCCCGAAGCGCCTTCTGCCGCTCCCCGGTAAGCGGTGCGCCGTCATAGATCAGTTCTCCGCCCATGGATGCGTTGTACGGCAGGATCCCCAGAATCCCGTGGGCCAGAAGGCTTTTCCCGGAGCCGCTGGAGCCCACCACCGCCACCATCTCTCCCGCATGGACCTTCACATCCAGATTACGGATGACCGGAAGCCCCGTCTTACGAAATCCGCTCTCATACTGTTCAAAAGACACGGAAAAATTCCGAATGTTCAGAATCACTTTTTTCTTTTCCATATAGATTGTATCTCTCCGTCACATATGCGCGCTGGCCGGGTCCAGAAGCTTTCTTAAGCTCTCTCCCGCCACATCGAACAGCACCACCGTAAATACCAGCAGAAGCCCCGGAAACAGCGCCAGCCACCAGCGCCCCATGGCCAGGTATTTCATGCTCTCCGAGAGAATGATCCCGATGGCCGGCTGCTCCGGCGACAGTCCGAAGCCCAGAAACGTGATGCTGGCCTCATGCAGGATCGCATGGGGAAACATTAAAATCAGCCCCACCAGAAACTGCGGAAACAGATGAGGGAACATATGTTTCCACGCAATCTCCCAGGTGCCGACTCCCAGCTTTCTGGCTGTCCGGATGTACAGCGCTTCCTTTAACTGCATGACCTCCCCCCGGATCACCCGGGTCAGAGACGTCCAGTGGGTCAGCGCCACGCCGATGACCACACCTTTGAATCCCTTTCCAAGGGCGTAGGATATAAGGATCAGCAGCAGGATATGCGGGATTCCCATGACCAGATCGATCATCCAGGTGATCACCGCGTCCACGGTCCTCCCCATGGTCGCCGCCAGCGTCCCCAGAAGCAGCGCCAGGACAGAGCTGACGCCTGCCGCCAGGATCCCGATCCGGATACTCATGGACAGCCCCGTCAGCGTCCTTAAGAACATATCCCTGCCCAGCCAGTCCGTGCCGAAAAGATACGGCATGCCGGGCCCCAGATTCTTTTTGGAAAAATCCGTCACCAGCGCTTCTTCCGAAAATCCCCATCCTGCGGCTGTCACCGCCGCCAGAAACAAAACCGCCAGCCCGAACAGGAACACGGCCGTCATTCTTCCGTTCCATCGTCTCATGCTCCGGCACCTCCCCTGCGGATTCTTGGATCAATAACGCCGTACAGAAGGTTTGCAATCAGATTCCCTCCGAATACGAAAAGTGCGCTGATGACCGTGATACCCAGAAGCAGCGGCACATCGCTGCCAAGCCCCGCCGTCACCGCCGCCTGTCCCAGGCCCGGATAGGAGAACGTCTGTTCTACCAGCACGGACCCGCCGAAAATCTCGCTGATGGACGCGAACTGCAGGGTCAGCGCCGGAAGCAGGACGTTCCGAAGCACATGATTTTTCACGATCTCAAAGGTACTCTCGCCCCTTGCTCTGGCAAAGAGCACATAGTCGCTTTCCATGATCTCGATCATCTTCTCCCTGGTATGGAGCGTGATGCCGGCGATCCCCGTGATGCTTAAAGTCACCGCCGGAAGGATGGCGTGCCGCACCCGGTCCATGACCGTAACCCCGCAGGCCTCCACGCCGATGGGCACGCTCAGTCCGATGGGCAGCACCTTCAGCCACACCGCAAAGATCATCAGGAGCACCAGCGCCAGCCAGAACGCCGGCGTGCTGGCGATCAAAAGAGAATATCCTTTGATGATTTTATCCAGAACGCTCCCTTCCCGGAGCCCCGCCAGGATCCCCAGCACAAAGCCCGCCGCTCCGGACAGCACCCATGCGATAAGCATCAGCCACAGAGAATTCACAAGCTTCACACCGATGACCTTCGCCACCGGCTGGCGGTACAGAAGAGATACTCCCATATCGCCCCGGAAGAAATCTCCTGCCCAGGCGAGAAAGCGCTCCGCCGGGGGCTCTCCCACGCCCCAGTAGGCCTGAAGCTTCCCGATCTGCTCCTGGCTCATGGAGCCCAGCGCCGCCTGCCCGATATTCGCCTGCAGCGGATCGATGGGGGAGACGGACAGAAGCATAAACGCCGCAAGACTCACAAAGAACGTAAGCAGAAGCATCCGGAGCATCTGTTTTCCAATAAATATAAAATGTCTTTTCACCGACACAGTCTCCTACTCCCAGTACCACTGATCTACATTGTTGACGATGGACCAGCCGTGTCCGTGGGGATGCAGCTTCTGATCCGCCACGTGCAGATCTTCTCTCGCCCAGTACAGATGATCGATGTTGCACAGCCAGATCCACGGAATATCTCCCTCCTGAGTGATCCCGGTTTCTCCGTCCCACTGCGCCTTTTTCCACAGATCATTGGATGCTTCCAGAGAAGTGGCCGCCAGCGCCTCGTCCATATACTGATCCACCTTCTCATTGGAATAGGGAGAGTATTCTGCACTGCCGCCCTCCAGCGTGTGATAGATATTGTAAAGCTCCATGGGTGTGTGCGCTCCCCAGCCCCACATGAGCGGCTCCGTCTGGGCTCTTGTATAGGCCGTATCCCAGCCCACGCCCTCGATCGTCGCATCGATTCCCAGCTCCTTCAGCTGATTCTGTGTATCCGCCGCCAGTGCCTGGCGGACGGAATCGCTGGAAGGATACAGGATGTTCAGCTCTGCACGCACACCGTCCTTCTCACGGATACCGTCGGATCCTGCAAGCCAGCCCGCCTCATCCAGAAGCGCCGCTGCTCCTTCCGGATCATAATCCACCTGTGCCACATCATTGTACCAGGGCATCTTGTCGCACACACTGTACGCCGCCGTCCCGTATCCGTTCAGAACATTTCCTATCATCTCTTCCCGGTCGATACCGATGTTGATGGCTCTTCTGACGCGCACATCGGCTGTCAGATCATTTCCCACCGCATTGCCCCTGGCATCTGTGGATGCCGGCGCCGCCGGCAGGTTGAAGCCCCGATTGTCCACGGACTCGAAAGAAAGAAGCTGATAACCGTTGATGGTCTGATCAGAATACGAAGCCGCCGTATACGCCAGATCCGCCTGCCCTGCCATGGACGCCGCATACGCTGCATCCTCATCCATGAAAAGGACCGTCACCTTTTTCATCTTCGGCGCTTCTCCGTAATAATCCGGATTTGCCTCGAAGATGATCTGCTGCCCCTTATCCCACTGCTTCATGATATACCGGCCGGAACCGATGGGATTCTCCCCATAGGCGGGACCATAGGCATGCTCCGGCACAATCCCCACGATGGCCATGGTGTAGGGCCAGATGGAATAAGGCCGTTCCATATGAAATTCCACGGTCTTCTCATCTGTGGCCACTGCCTCTTTGAGCATGGTAAAATCGTTGACCGAACTGCTTTCCTTCACCGTATTATAGGTAAACGCCACATCCTCTGCCGTCAGCGGCTCCCCGTCCGTAAAGGACGCATCCTCCCGGATCGTGACGGTCCAGGTCATGCCGTCCTCACTGGCCTGCATATCCGTTGCCAGATCATAATCTATGGAAAGGTCCGTCTTCGTCACCGTGAGCGTACTTTGGATCAGCGGCTCATGTACATGCTCTCCCGCTCCCCAGCCATACGCCGGGTCAAATCCGGACTCCGGTTCCGAGTTGACTCCCATGACCACGACCACGGAGTCCTTCGCCGCACCTTCAGCATCCTCTGCCGAAAACTCTGTTCCGGCTTCGTTTCCTTCCGGCGAAACCGGCGCCTCTGCTGTCTTTCCTCCACACCCGGCTGTAAATGAGACAGCCGTCACCGCTGCCAGAAGCGCCGCATATGTTTTTTTCCTCATAAATTTCTTCCCCTTCTTTTTCTCGTTGAACCAGCACTGATTTGTTATGATTTTAACAAATCTGCAGAAACGTCACAAGCCGGGCAGGGGGATATTGCCCCATTCTATCTTCTTATGCTGACATAAGGATTCGGAATGCATCCTGCCAGAATTGTGCTTCCAGCGACAGGCGCTCCGCAGCCCCGCTGGAGGCATATTTTAGAAAAAATCATAAAAATCTGCCCAAGGGCAGATTTTTATATCTTCTCTGTTATAAAATTCACAAACTGCCGCGTCCACAGCCCGGGCGTCTCTTCCTTCCGGAGCACATATCCAAAAATCACCGGCTCTTCTTCCCCGTAAAGGGACAGCCCCGGATACCCCTGAGACTCTTCCTCCGGCCCCAGATACGCGCCGCTGATATTTCCAAGATCCGTGCCGCGCAACAGGTCATTCATCACATAATCGCTGTTGGTGATCACCGCCACCTGCGCCTTCGTCTCTTCCTTCTGTTCCTTCCGGAAGATATCCCAGTAATGATTCAGCGTAAATTCATCCTCATAGCACTGCACCAGACGGATTTCTTCCATGGGAATTTCCTCTATGGACTGTTTCTGTCCCATGGGATTGTGCGCACCGAAACAGAGCATGGCTCTTCGCCTCTTAAGTTCCCTGAATTCCAGATGCTGCCGTTTCAGCTTGTACTGAAAGGACAGCATCTGCGGTTCCATCATATGAACAAAGCCCACATCCGACTGTCCGCTGCCGCAGCGCCGCAGCACGTCCTCCGTGCTGGCCGTCATGATCTGGAAACGCACTTTCTCGTCTTTATGCAGCTGATAAAATTCGGTAAAACGCGCGGACATCCAGGAGCTGGGATTGCAGGCAATGGACAGCTCCTCTTCCTCATCCAGCCGGGCATAGGCCTGAAGCCGGTCCATATTTTCCATGGTCCTGCTGGCATAGCCATAGACCTCTCTGCCCTTCTTCGTCAGCTGAATCCCCCGGTTCTTCCGCTCGAAAAGAGGAAAACCCAGCTCCGTCTCCAGAGACCGGATGACTCTGCTCACATTGGGCTGCGTGGTATACAGCACGTCTGCCGCCCTGCTGAACGACTGAAGATCCGCACATACGACCAAATACTGAAGCTGTTTGATCTCGATCACAATGTCATTCCCCGCTCTCTCAGGCAGAGACTGCCATCCGGCCCTCTTTCGTTCTGCATTTTTCCGCACGGATCAGGAACATAGGCGTAGACGCATAGTTCGCCCGCTCAGTCGGGTCCCAAACCCGCTCCCACACCTGTTCGTCCGCCTGAACCTGGCCGCCGGTATACGCCTTCAGTACCTTCAGATCCCATGCCGGGCGCATGGTCCGACTCATGGGAACCTGTCTGGCGATCTCTTCCATGGCGTCAATATCCGTACACGTGTAATGATCCTCCATATGAAGGGTCTCCACCCGCTCCCGGTCCTCCTCGTATCTCCTGCGCATACGGCTGTCGAACAGATGATGATACCAGTTGGCGTCGAAGTTCAGAAGCCGTCCGCCCTCCTTCAGCACCCGCATCCATTCCCCATAAGCCTGTCTGGGCTCTTCCAGATTCCAGGTCAGGTTGCGGGAGATCACCACGTCGAACGTCCCGTCAGGAAATTCCAGATGCTGGGCATCCATTTGCCGGAAGCAGATCCGCTCCGCCAGCGCCCCTGCGTTCTCCTTCGCCTGCCGGAGCATGGCTTCTGTGTAATCCACCGCCGTCACTCCATATCCCTCTTTTGCCAGAAGGATCGCAAAGAAGCCCGGACCCGTTCCCACATCCAGAATCTTCAGATCCTTTCCCTCCGGCAGGTGCTTTTTGATCTCCCGGAACCACACCCGGTCCTGCCCCGTGGCAAGCTCATGGCGGTTTACTTCGGAATACCCTTCCGCTCTGCCGGTCCAGTACTGTTCGATCTTCGATAATAACATTTCCCTTACCCCCGTTTTGTCTGTCTGTTAAAATTATAACAGTCTGCCGCAGGGCGTACAAGCCGGGTGGGGGGATGTTTTTCAGTTTTTATCCAGATCCGCTGTGATCTCATAATAATCGCAGGGGTGCGCCACCAGCCCGGTCACACCCTCGCCGGACACTATGGACATCCGCAGGTGGGAAGCGAAGACAAAGCTGTTGTCATTAAGGAGCACCTGGGTCATCCGAGTTGCCAGCTCTGCGCGTTCCTCTGCGTCAAACGTCCGGTTCATCTGCTCTTCCAGCGCCTCCAGCTCGTCGCTGTGGTAGTTGCCGCGGTTCTTGGACGATGCATCCAGACAGTGGGTCGTGAAGAAAAACTCCGGATCGCCGGTGGGCGCGGTCACAAATGCGCTGGCATAGATATCCCAGTCTCCGCTGTCGATGAAATCCAGATGGTTCGCCGTACAGTTCACCTGAAGATCGATGCCTATCTCCTTCATGGTCGCCTGCGCGCTTTCTGCCAGAAGCGGAAGCTCCTGACGGCTGGGATAGGTCAGCCAGCGAAGAGTCAGCTTCTGTCCATTCCTGTCTACATAGCCGTCCCCGTCCGTATCGGTCCAGCCCGCTTCCGCCAGAAGCGCTCTGGACGCCTCCGGATCAAAGAGCTGCGCCGTAACCGTATCATCCCCATAAGCAAAGCTTGCCGGAAACGGCCCCACTGCCGGACTGCCGTTTCCGTTCATGAGCACTCTTGTAAATCCTTCTTTATCGATGGCGCCGGCAATGGCTCTGCGTACATTGGCATCCTGAAGCGCTTCCGTCTCGTAGTTCATGGCGCCGAAAAAGGAGCGGGACGTCTCGCAGGAAGAGATCGTATACGGCGCGCTCTCAAAAAGCGGCAGGCTTGCATACGGAAGCCCGTACGCGCCGTCCAGTTCTCCCGACTGCATGGCCATGGTCATGGTATCGCCGTCGGAAATGGTCTGTACATAGATCCTATCCAGATGGGGCATGCCTCCCCAGTAATTTTCATTCTTCACCAGCGTCAGGCCCTTGTCGGTCTCCACCACCGTCGCCCGGTAGGGACCGGTGCCGGTGACATTGCCGTCATCCGTGATCCCGGCTTCCATATCGATGATGCAGCCATAGGGTTCCGCCAGATAGTTGATCAGCGCCGGCACCGGCACTTCGGTCCGAATCGTCAGTTTCTGTCCGTCCGCCGTGATCTCCTGAATCTTCAGGTCTCCGGCCGCGCGCTCGTGCACTTCGGTCAGATGATCCAGGCATTCCCTGACCGCCTGGGCGTCCAGAGCGCGTCCGCTGGTAAAAGTTACCCCGTCCCGCAGTGTGATCTCCCAGGTCGTCTCGTCCACATTCGTATATTCCGTCGCCAGCCATGGTTCTGCTTCCATGGCGTCCGAATACTTGAACAGCGTCTCCCCGATGCCGTAACGGATACAGGCCCATCCGGAATAACCATTATGCGGATTCACATCGGACTCGTCATTCTCCGCATTAAAAGTCGTGTCTCCATAATAAAATACTTTTTCTCCCTCTGCTTCCTTTCCATCCGGCGCAGGGGCCGGATCTTTTCCGCAGCCGGACAGAATCCCGGCCGCCATCGCCGCTGCAAGCAGCGGCACACGGACTGTTTTCCACAGATTTCTTCTTTTCATATTTCCACATTCCTTTCCCTCACACCTGATGACGGATCCCCTTCGGCGGATACGCGCAGCGCAAATCCAGCGCAGGAAACGCTTCAATCAGCGTTTCCCTAAAAAACAGAGTCCACGAGCATTTTTGTATACTCCTCCTTCGGATGCCGGATCACTTCGTCCGGAATCCCCTGTTCCACGATCTTTCCCTGATACATGACCAGCACCCGGTCGCACAGCTTCTGCACCAGCGCCAGATCATGGCTGATCAGAAGCAGCGAAAGCTCCCGCTCCTTCTGAAGCTTCCTTAACAGTTCCACGATCTGCGCCTGCACCGTCACATCCAGCGCACTGGTGGCCTCATCACAGATAATCAGCTGCGGATCCGGCGCCAGCGCCCTTGCAATGGCTGCCCGCTGACACTGGCCGCCGCTGACCTCGTGGGGATAACGGGATGCAAACTCCCGCTGAAGCTCCACCATGCACAGAAGCTCATACATCCGTTCTTCCGCCCGCCTTTTCTGCATGCCCTGATTCCGCATGCTCTCCATGATGCCGTCCCCCAGCGAACATCTCGGATCAAAGGAATCCTGGGGCGTCTGAAATACCATCTGCACTTTTCTGTACAGTTCTCTTTCCTGCCGGCCCTTTACATGCAGCGTCTCCGCTCCTTCCAGCAGGACGCTTCCGGAATCCGGCACCGTCAGGTGCGTGATGATCTTCGCCGTCGTGCTTTTGCCGCAGCCGCTCTCTCCCACCAGTCCCAGACATTCCCCTTTGTTCAGGTCAAAACTGACATTGTCTACTGCTGCAAAGGGAATTTTCTTCTTATAAAATGTTTTTTTCAGTCCTTTTACTTCCAGTAATTTTTCCATCTTATCAGCCTCTGTCGATCCGAAGCACCGAACCGATCAGTCTCTTCGTATATGCTTCCTTCGGATGGTGAATCAAATCCTCCGTCCTTCCATACTCGACCAGCCTGCCCTCATACATGACTGCGATCCTGTCCGCCATATATTCCGCCATGCCGATGTTATGGGTGACAACGACAATCCCCGTGCCGTAGATATCCCGCATCTTCATCATCTCCCGCACCACCTGCGCCTGCACCGTCACATCCAGCGCACTGGTGGGCTCGTCCGCAAAAAGAAGCGCCGGCCTCAACACCATGGCCATCATGATCCCCACTCTCTGGTTCATACCCCCGGACAGTTCAAAAGGATAGCTGTTCAGGATCCGTTCTCCGTCATTTAAACGCATCCTGTCAAAAAGCTCCAGCGCCCGGTCCCGGACTTCCTCCCGGCTGGCCTTCTCATGCTGACAGACACTTTCAAAGAGCTGATCCCCGATACTGCGGATGGGGCAGAGCGACGCCTCTGTATTCTGAAAGATCATGCCCATGGCCGGTCCTCTCATCCTGCGAAGCTCTTCCGCACCGGCAGCAGTGACACTCTGTCCTTTGTAATAAATGTCACCCCTGGTCACGGCTCCGGTATTTCCCAGAAGCCCCATAGCCGCTCTGATCACCGTGCTCTTGCCGCTTCCGGACTCTCCCACGATTCCCAGGATCTCGCCCGCCTCCAGCTGAAAGGACACATCATGCACCACGGCCCGCCCGTTATAACTCACATCCACATGCTGCACATCCAGCAACGGCGCCATCTGCTCACCTCCCCTTCTGCCGGGGATCCAGAAGATCCCGCACGGTATCTCCGACCAGATTAAAGATCACTACCGTCAGAAAAATGGCCGTACCCGGCGCCAGAATAACCCACGGCGAAGTCTGCAGCATGCTCCTTCCGTTGCTCATCATGGAACCCCATTCTGCAGTGGGCGGCGCAGCGCCCAGTCCCAGAAAGGACAGGCCGGCGATCTCCATCATCATCGTTCCGATATCCAGCACGGCCGTCACGATCACAGGACCGGCAATATTCGGCACAACATGCCTGCAGATCATTTTAAAAGTTCCCGAACCGGACAGCTTCGCCGCCGCCATATAAGGCATATTTCTGATGGAAAGCACCTGGCTCCTGGCAATTCGGGCGTATTTTGGCCAGGAGATACATGCCAGAGCAATCACCGCATTCAGGATTCCACCACTCATGACACTGGCTACTGCAATAGCAAATACCATGCCTGGAAAAGCCAGAAAAATATCAGACACTCTCATAAGAAACGCATCCAGTTTCCCGCCGTGATAACCGCAGAGGATCCCCGCCGCGCTCCCGATCACCGTGATCACAGCCACCAGAAGAAGGGCGGCAAAGACCGTGGTCCGGGATCCCATGATCACACGGGAAAGCATGTCTCTTCCATAGCGGTCCGTTCCAAGAAGATGCGCTCCTCCCGGCGGCAGCAGCGCATTTCCCAGATCCTGCTCATAAGGATCATACGGAACCAGATACGGCGCAAACACCGCCGTCAGGATCACGCCTGCCGCCAGTGTGCCGAAAAGGATCATCTTTATTTTTATATAATCTCCTGCCGCTCTTTGTTTCCCTACGGTCATCTTCTGTTTCTCCCGCATGTCATCCATCCTCTCTTCCCAGCCGGATCCGCGGATCCAGATAATGATAAATCATATCCGTAAAGAGGTTCACACATACATAGATGACCGCCATCCAGATGACGTATACCTGAATCACCGGATAATCCCGCATGGTAATGGCATCCACTGCCATCTTGCCCACGCCGTCCCACATGAAGATCGACTCTACGATGGCGGTTCCTCCCAGCAGGGAACCGATGGACAGCGCCAGCAGCGTCGCGATCGTCAGCATGGACGCCCGCAGCACGCTGAAATACAGGATCCGCTTCTCACCGATCCCTCTTGCCCTGGCGCCCTGTACGTAGTCCTTGTTCAGCTCTTCCAGCACCGTCGCCCGCACCTGTCTTGTGTACCTGGAAGCCATGGACAGCGCCAGCGTCAGCGTCGGCAGAATCACGCTCTTCCATCCTGCATTATTTCCCATAACCGGAAGCAGTTTAAACTTCAGCGAGAAAAACCAGATCAGAAGAAGCGACACAAAAAAGTTCGGCAGAGAATTGCCGACAAAACTGAAAAAACGTATGAGATAGTCCGTGACCCTGTTCTGTCTCACCGCCGACAGGATGCCCAGCGGAACCGACAGAAACACCGTCAGAAGGATCGATGTAATCATCAGACCGATCGTCGCCGGCAGCTTCGACACAAACATGGCGGACACCGGCTGCCCGGAGACAAAAGATTCTCCCATATCCCCCCGAACCGTCTTCCCCAGCCAGATCACATACTGCAGCAGAAGCGGCCTGTCCAGTCCCAGATCCTCACGGAGCGCATTCTTCTCTTCCTCCGACAGCGCGCTGCCGGTATTGTTCTCCATCACATCAATGACATCCGCCGTTCCCGTATTCATCAAAAGAAAAGAGAAAAGCGTGATTCCCAGAAGGATGGGAATCAGCTGAAGAAGCCGTTTTGCTATGTATCTTTTCATTCTTCTTCCCCTTCACAGTCCTGTATTCCGCAGATTATTTTACAAAAAAACAAAATGGTGTACAACCCTGCACGGGGGATCTACATCCATTCCGTTTTATTATACATTCATTCCGTTTTATTATGTCTGGAATATGACTTTTTCTCTGCACAGATCATAAAAAGCGGCGTCGCCGCCTCATGAACCTTCTCTTCTTCATCCCATACCAGTTCTCCTGTATCAGGCAGGATTTTTATCACACCCATCCCTGTCTCTTTCAGGACTCTCCCGTCCCATTCCGGCCGATGTTCCTTCGACAGCGGCAGCGTCCTGGCGATTTTCTCCAGATCCTGCGCCTTCTGTCTTCCGATCTTGTCATGGACGGCGTGGGGATAAAGCCTGTGATAATTCTCATGGGCCGCATCATGACGCATTTTCTGCTCTTCGTCAAAGAGATACAGATACCAGTTGGCGTCAAAATAGACCATACGGCCTCCGGGTGTCAGAACCCGCTTCCATTCCCTGAGCGCCTCCTCTGGCTTCTCCAGATTCCAAAGTACATTTCTGGACACCACCAGATCAAAGCTTCCATCTGCAAAAGGCAGATGTTCCCCGTCATATAAGACAAATTCCGCCTTCGCTCCATACGCTTCGGCATTTTCCCGGGCATGTACAAGCATTTCTTCGGTCACATCCACCGCACAGACCTGATGGCCCGCCAGCGCCAGGTTGATGGCAAAAAAGCCCGGGCCGGTTCCCACATCCAGAATCTTCACAGACTCTTTTGCCGGCGCATGCTGCAGAATCAGATTTCTCCATGCATCCCTTTTCCAGTTGTTCAGTTCCTCTATATTCTGTCTGGAATAGCTCTCGGAACGGACCCCCCAGTATGATTTCAGTCCCTCCAGAACGTTATCCGGCCTGTTCTCCATCTCTCTTTTCCTCCTGTTCCCTCTCCTTTGACACAGAAAAACTGCCTGCTGCAGTTTTCTGTGTCAAAGATATCATATTTGCACCAGGTCCACAAGCCGGGTGGGGGGATATTTCCGGCCCGTAAAAACCTCTCTTTCGCATGGTCTGGCGCATATGGACAATATGGACAATAATTGTATTTTACAGTTGAATTTCCAATGCAATTCTTATATACTGAATACAGCTGAATAATTAATATACAAAGGAGGACTCAGATGAAAAAACTATCTGTGAAAAAAGGCAGCGAATGTATGGCTTGCCTGGCATGCGCGCAGGCATGTTCCGAAGCATTTTACAAGGTAATGGATCCCGGCAGATCCTGCATTCAGATCGTGGAAAAGAATGGTACGCCGAAGCCGTCCGTCTGTGCACAGTGCGGAAAATGTGCGAAGACCTGTGAGGCAGGTGCGATCAAGCAGAACGCAAAGGGTGTCTATGTGATCGACAAGAAAGCCTGCACAGGCTGTGGAAAATGCGTGGAAGTCTGCCCGTTCCATGTAATGGTAAAAGCAGAGGATTCACCGGTCACAAGCAAATGTATCGCATGCGGCATCTGTGTCAAAGCCTGTCCCATGGAGATCCTGGAGATCGTGGAAAAATAATCAGAAGGAGGAGCATCGCGCTCCTCCTTTTTATCGTCTGTATCTTCTACATATTTTTAAGCCTGAAAGCCCCAATCAGGTTCTTGAGCAGACCGGCCTGAGACGAAAGCTCCTCACTGGCAGCCGCACACTCCTCGCTGGTGGCAGAGTTGGTCTGGACCACCGATGCAATCTGGTCGATCCCGTCGCTCACCTGTACAATGGCCGCCCTCTGCTTCTCGATCGCATCCACCACCACAGACATTCTGGAGGTTACATTGCCTGCCAGCTCTCCAGTCCGGTCCAGCGCCTCCGTAACTTTGTTCACCACATCACTGCCTTCTGTAACCGCACGGATCGAGCTCTCGATCAGCTCCTGCGTCGCCTTGGCAGCCACATCCGATTTTGAAGCAAGATTGCTCACCTCGTCAGCCACCACTGCAAAGCCCTTGCCTGCAGAGCCTGCCCTTGCCGCTTCCACTGCTGCATTCAGGGCAAGGATATTGATCTGAAACGCGATATTTTCGATTGTGGAGATGATGGAATTGATTTCCCTGGACGAACGGGAGATATTTTCCATGGCCACATTCAAATCTTTCACATGCTCCATACTGACTCCCAGCTGAGCACCCGCCTGATTGACAAAATCCCCTGCCTCTGCTGCAGCCGCTGATGTCTTCTGCGCATGATCAGAGATATTGGCGATGGTCGCGGAGATCTCTTCCACGGAGCTTGCCTGCTCTGTAGCGCCCTGAGCAAGGTTCTGGGCGCTGCTGGACACCTGCTCAGACCCCGAAGAGACCTGTGCAGCGCTGACCGCAATCTGACCCATGGTACTGTTCATCGCACTCTGGATCCGATCCAGCGACCTTTTGATGGACTGAAAATCCCCCAGATAGTCCTGAACCGCGTCCTGCGTCAGATCCCCATCCGCAATGGAGCCAAGCACATCTGAGATCTCACCGATATATCCACGCAGCCGCCGGATCGTCTCTTCAAACATCGTACCCAGTACGCCGACCTCATCATCAGACTGTATGTCAACTTTGACTTCCTCGTTGCCGGCAAGACCCAGGTCTCCTTTTTCCAGCCGCGCAGCGATCCGGGTGATCTCGCCCAGCGGGACTGACACCCGTTTTTTGAGATAAGCCGCCATCACCATTCCGCAGAGGACAATGGCAAGAAGGCTCACCAGAGCGGCTATGACGATTACCTTCGCAGTCTCCTGCCTCGCCTCTGCCATGGAAATCCCGGCAAAAATCAGACCGTTGATCTGTCCGTCTGCTCCCCGGGTAGGAACATAGGAGCACAAGTATGTTTCCTCCAGTATCATTGCCTCGCCCACATAAGCCTGCCCCTTCTGCAGCACAATCTCGCTCACATCCGACGAAAGCCTGGTTCCTGTCACCCGCTTTCCATCCTGTATGACAGTGCTGTAGGCACGGGTATCGCCTTCAAAAATTGTAAATTCACAGTTCATCCGGCTCTTCAGATCATCCAGCATCTGGTTCAGATCCGTATCTGCAGATGCCTGTTCCAGCTCCAGCGCCAGCATGCTGGTACCGTTTGTGCATTGCTCTTTCTGCATCTTCGTAACCAGAGTGGTGAACATCGAGACGCAGACCGCCACTGCCAGTATGCCGGAAATCGCCTGCAGGATCATCACAACATAACCAACCTTGCGTCCTATACTCCTGTATTTTCTGCCTTCCATCTCCTTATCTCCTTACTTTAAAATTATGTTGGCACCGCAGACCGGCGCAGTATCATGTATGGCGACATTATAGCATATGTCTGCCTCCTTTGAAAACCCTCACTTTGCCCGACTTTCATCAGGCGTCTTCACCGATCCACTGCACCATCTGTGCTTCATGCCGTTCCGGGAGTACCAGATTCCTCATCATCTTCCGGACAGCTTCCTCCGGCACGGTCATGGACCGGCTCTGATTCCTGCAGAGCCGCTCTTCCCAGCCGGTTTCCAGATAGACAATTCTCACAGACGCACGATAATCCTGAAACAGCCGGACCTGCTTCTCCCGCAGAGAAGGGGTTACATTGGTGGCA
This sequence comes from Lachnospiraceae bacterium, assembly GCA_910574805.1. Taxonomy (GTDB): domain Bacteria; phylum Bacillota; class Clostridia; order Lachnospirales; family Lachnospiraceae; genus Hominiventricola. The sequence goes on from CAJTCV010000001.1 coordinate 58,492, forward strand.
TTCCATACAAAAGACTCCTTCCTCCGCAGATATTCCCTCGCCTTTTCCCGGGCGGCAGCCGCCACCGGTCCCTGCGGTTCTCCAGGAGATACTCCCAGCTCCTTCCGGATCTCATCCAGAGAGATCATGGGCATATCAGTCAGATGTTTCCGGATCCACGTATCCTTTCCCGTACCCGGAAGACCTGACATGAGGATCACCTCTCCCCAGGTATCGTCGTACAGCTCCTGCTCCGGCCGGACCCGCCTTCCGGACAGAAAAGCATGCTCTGCATATGAGGAGGCAAAGGAAAAAGGAGCATCCAAACAGCCCTGCTCTTCTGCAAGCTCCGCACACAGATGCGCCAGATCCACAGATTCCCGGATGTTCTCATACACCCTCCCACGCACATCGGCTTCCACCAGAACACACAGCAGGCGGATGGTAAAATCTCCTGCCAGTTCTCCGTTTGCCGCGATCTTCAGAAGTCTCCGTTCCGGATCCTTCTGATCCAGAATATGTGTGGGAATAGAATGATATCGGATCAGATTGCAGATCGTCTCTCTGAACTCCATCTGTTCCGGTGTTCCGCCGACTCCATATACGGTATACAGAAGTTCTCTGGCCATCCTCGCTCCCACTGCCGTATGATTCGGAGACACCAGGCAGCCATCCTCCAGCTTCGTACAGGGAATTTTGCCCAGATCATGCAGCAGAGCCGCCAGGAAGACTTCCATGCGCTGCCTCCCGGGAAGCATCCGAAAGGACTCCATGCCGGCAAGCGTCTCACAGACCATCCGCGTGTGGGTCCACACATCCCCTTCTCCGTGCCAGACGGGATTCTGACCGGTCTTTTCCATGTCAGCAAAATATGTATGAAGTCCGGACACATACCATGCGTTCCAGTCGATCTTCCAGTCCGGAGGCGTCGGCACCAGAGCCAGAAGTTTTCTCCATTCTTCCATCTTCTGTCACCCCTCCATCGGAAGCTCCGGCAAAAACAGGGCTTCTGTCCCGATCCGGAGCTGATTCGGTATAATGGGCCGGTCCAGCCAGTGGGAATCCGATGCAAGAATACACTGCATAAAAGAAGCTCTCACATATTTCAGCCGTTCTGTTACACATCCGTTCTGCTCCACCTTAAGATACAGTCCTTCCATCAGACCGGAGCCCTCCGTCTCCCGGCACTGGCGCTCCGCGTCCAGCCCCTCTTTTTCACACCATGCCCGCAGACGATCCATGTGTCCCGGACGTATGTACAGGGACGGCCCGATCAGCGACAGAAGCTCTTCCTGATCCCTGAACCCGCCTTCCCTGAGCACAGGCACAGAAACCACCGGCATCTGCCGGGTCAGTTTTCTCCTGGACGGAGTATCCAGAAAACAGCCGCTCTCCCGATCCAGAATATCAAATTCCAGAAAATAATGAGGCAGCGCATCATAATAGACACTGTGCTTGGCATACATCCATTCCCCATACATCACATATCGGCGGCCAAGCACCTGATAAAATACATCCCTGTGCACACTGGCCCACTGTTTCAGAAGATTATAATGCCGCTCCCGATAGCCGCCGGTCAGATAGTGCCCCCTGCTCTGGAGCAGCAACTCCCCGTCTTTTCCAAAAGAAATGGCAGAATTGGCTCCGTCGCATTTTTCCTCCACCACCAGATGTTTTCCCCTGATATCTGCAAAAGGGATCTGACTCAGATCCTCATCTCCCGGCTGAAGCCTGGAGCCGGACAGATGCGGAGTCCTTGGATATTTGACCAGTCCTGTATTTCTGTCCATCATCCTTTCCTCCTCTTCATTTAAAAAAGATGCGGAGGCCTTCCGGCCCCGCACCCTGCCTGTCTTCCTCTCTCATCCCCTGGGATGCACTCTGCTGTATTCCGTCTTTGTCCCCTTCTGAAATCCCGCATATACCTGCGTGGACATCAGATCCGTATACCCCAGGATCTCCTGGATCGTATGGAGCTCGGCCCCGTTGGAAGCCATATGCGCCGCACAGGAATGACGGAACATCCTGGGAGTAATGTCCTTCTCGATCCCCGCCTTCTTCGCATAGCTTTTTAAAATCTTCCAGAACCCCTGTCTGCTCATGGGCGCGCCGGAGCAGTTCAAAAACAGATACTCTGTGCCCGCCTCTTTCAGGAAATGCTCCCTGCTCTTCTCCATATACTGCATCAGAGCCAGTCCTGCCTTGGAACCGAAGGGAACCATCCGCTCCCGCTCTCCGTCTCTGCAGATGACCCAGCCAAAACGCAGGTTCAGATCTCTGACCCCAAGATGCACCAGCTCGCTGACCCGCATCCCTGTGGCGTAGAGAAGCTCCAGCATGGCTTTGTCCCGATAGCCCTTGGGATTCTCCAGAGAAGGCTGTTCCAGCAGATGCTCCATCTCCTGGATCGTCAGGATTCCCGGCATGTGTTTCTCCACCTTCGGCGCCTTCAGGCTGAATGCCGGATCCTCTTCGATCCTCCGGTTCCGGACCAGATACTCAAAAAATGCTTTCATGGACGCAATATAGCGGGATATGGTGGAAGCCGCCATACCGCCCTTCTCCAGTGACAGCACATAGGCATTCAAAAGAGTAGCCGTAATGTCACCGGCCGAGCTGATCCCCTGTCCTCTGGCATACAGCATCATCTTCACCAGATCGCTCTGGTAAGACATCACTGTATTATGAGACGCTTTTTTCACATCTTCCAGATATGTTACGAAATATCGTATCTCCTCATCCATTCTTATACCCTCAATACTATAAACATGCTTACAGTATAACTAAGAACGGCTCTGATTTCAATCTTTTTTCTCACATTTTCCTGAGAATCTGCTGCAGGATGAGTGGATTCAGATACACCTCCGTCACAATACCGAAAATCAGAAAAAAGAAACCTGCAGATACAAAAAACAAATATTTTTTCCGGCTGCTTCCCCGTTTCCAGATCCACAAAAGCATCCATCCAAAGGCCGGTACATAAAAAAAGATCTGCGGCACCACTCCCGTCACACAGATCAGCACTCCCTTCAGCCCCAGACGGACCGTGGAGATACTGATCAGCGTCCCCCAGGTCATCCCCAGCAGGAACAGAATCCCTCCCATAAAAAACGGAGCCGCCGGGAGCGCCGCACAGCAGACCAGAAACGCATACTGTCCAAAACGGTATCCGCCCACATATTTTAAAAGCTTTCTGTATTCAATATGCAGCGACGCGTACTGATTCAGAAAATATTCACTGAAGATCCCCGCAAAGCTGGATTCATCCAGTGTCTGTACAAACAGGATCCCTGCCAGAAGCCCTGCAAAAAAGAGGATCAGACAGGTTCCGGGACTGATTCCTTTCCGATAGACCAATGTTTCTCTCATGAAAAAACCTCCCTACTCATTTTATGAGCAGGGAAGTCCCGCTATGACATCTTTGTACATTTTTGAAAGACAGCCTCTGAAGCCTTCAGAACAGCATTTCTCATTCCGTACGCCTCCAGCGCCGCCACACCGTCTATGGTCGTCCCTGCCGGACTGCACACCTTATCCTTGAGCTCTCCCGGATGTTCTCCGGTCTCAAGGACCATCGCTGCTGCTCCTTTTACCGCCTGGGCTGCAAATATGTATGCCTGTTTTCTGGGCATGCCGCACCGGACTGCGCCGTCTGCCAGCGCCTCGATGAACATATACACATATGCCGGAGAGCTGCCGCTGGCACAGACCACTGCGTTCATAAGCTTTTCGTCTACATATTCTGCCTTCCCGCATGCGCCGAACAGCTTCTCCAGCACATTCAGCTCCAGATCTGAAAATTCTTCTTTCACACAGCTGATCCCCGTCATGCCTTCTCCGATCATGGCCGGTGTATTCGGCATCACACGGATGATTCTTTTATCTGCACCCAGATTCAGCTTCAGTTCTTCGATCGTCTTCCCGGGAGCCAGAGAAATGATCACATGCTCCGGTGTCAGCATATAGCGAATCCCCTTCAGAACTTCATCATAAAACTGCGGTTTTACCGCCAGGATCAGATATTTGCTCTTGTTGGCACATTCTGCGTTGGAATCTGTGTACTCCACCCCTGTCTTCTCGTAGATCCGTCTTTTTGTCTCCACTGTCTTTGCACAGAACAGCAGTTCTTCCTTTGGGAAGGTTTTCAGCGCCCCCATGAGGATCGCCGTACCCATATTTCCCATTCCAATAAAACCGATTCTTGACATCTTTCAGTACCTCCTGATGGACGATCCGGCGAATATCTCCAGACACCTGACCATCCTGCCGAAAAAGGGACACCGTACAGATACGGTATCCCTCTTCTTTTTATCTTGCATATTCCGCGACCCTGCTCTCGCGGATCACATTCACTTTGATCTGACCAGGATATTCCAGATTCGCTTCGATCTGTTTGGATATATCACGCGCCATCAAAACCATGGCTGCATCATCCACCTGATCAGGCACTACCATAACTCGAACCTCTCTGCCTGCCTGAATAGCAAAAGATTTCTCTACTCCCTTGAAGGAGTTCGCAATATCTTCCAGTTGTTTTAATCTGTTCGTATAAGTCTCCAGTGTCTCTCTTCTTGCGCCCGGCCGCGCCGCAGATATGGTATCTGCAGCCTGTACGATACAGGCGATCAAAGAAGTAGCCTCTACATCACCATGATGTGATTCAACTGCGTTGATCACTGTAGCTGACTCCTTATACTTTCTGCATAAATCCACACCGATCTGGATATGAGATCCTTCCATCTCGTGATCAATGGATTTACCAATGTCATGTAACAGTCCGGCTCTCTTCGCCATCCGGACATCAACGCCGATCTCCCCTGCCAGTAACCCGGATAAATGGGCAACCTCTATGGAATGCTTCAGTGCATTCTGACCATAGCTGCTGCGGAATTTCATACGACCAAGAAGCCGTACCAGCTCCGGATGGATCCCGTGAACACCAACCTCAAGAGCTGCTGCTTCACCTTCCTCGCGGATCATCACATCCACTTCCTTCTGAGCCTTTTCGACCATCTCCTCAATCCTCGCCGGATGGATACGTCCGTCAACGATCAGTTTCTCCAATGCGATACGGGCGACCTCCCTCCTTATGGGATCAAATCCTGATAAGATGACAGCCTCCGGTGTATCGTCAATAATCAGATCCACACCGGTCATGGTCTCAAGAGTCCGGATATTCCTTCCCTCCCGTCCAATGATACGTCCCTTCATCTCGTCGTTGGGAAGCTGTACCACAGAAATCGTCGTCTCAGCCACATGGTCGGCTGCACATTTCTGGATGGCTGTGACAATATAGTCCTTCGCCTTCTTGTCCGCTTCCTCCTTTGCCCTGCTCTCCAGTTCTTTCACCAGTTTCGCAGTTTCATGTTTTACATCATCTTCAACTGTTTTTAAAAGATATTCTTTTGCCTGTTCGGAGGTAAGGCCAGAGATTCTCTCCAATTCCTGTAATCGTTTCGCGGATAATTCTTCCACTTCCACCCGCTTTTTCTCAAGCTGGGCTTCCCGTGCGGAGAATCCTGCTTCTCTGCGCTCGATCGCCTCGGTCTTCTTGTCCAGCGTCTCTTCTTTGGACAGGACCCGGCGTTCATAACGCTGAAGCTCCGCTCTGCGCTCTTTGGTTTCTTTTTCAAGCTCGTTCCTGGTCTTCACAGACTCTTCCTTGACTTCCAGCATCGCTTCGCGTTTCTTCGTCTCTGCTGTCTTCAGGGCCTCATCTATGATCTCTCTCGCTCTGTCTTCTGCATTGCCAAGCTTCTCTTCCACTACCTTTTTCCGGTAGTTGACTGCGCAGGGCCAGACAACTGCAGCCGTAAATGCGATCGCGACCAGCACCGCAATGACAGTCGTAACCATATACAGGAGCACCTCCTTATTAAGTTTTCATTGTACAAACACAATAAGTAGATTTTAAACTGTTTTTACAATTATGTCAAGTCTTGCATTCCTTCTTTTGTGCATTCAGGCAAAAAATTTTACTCCTGCTCCCGCAGAACAGAGAGGATGTCTCCTGTCCGAAATCCTTTCCGTACCAGAAAAGCAATCAGTCTCTGCCGCTGTTTTTCGTCGCAGTTTTCAGGATCATAGTGCTTTTTCTCAAGCTGCCTGCGGATCAGAAGCTTCTCATCCGCAGGCTCCAGCTCTTCGTATACCTTCCGGATCAGTTCCGGAGACACGCCTTTGCGAAACTGAAGCTCCTGCTCCAGCTGACGTCGGCTCTTCTGATCCTTCCGATATTCGATATAATTGCGCACATAGCGCTCATCATCCAGATAACCATAGCTTTTTACATAAGCAACGGCCTGCTCCACCAGCTCCGGCTCAAACTCCGCCTTCAAAAGCTTCTCCCGAAGCTGGGCCTCCGTCCGGTCCATCCGCTCCAGAAGGTTCAGCGCCTTAATCTTCGCTTTCTTCAGCCGGGACTGCGGCTCCTGCCGGTGCTGCTTCTTCTGTTGTCTGCACTCCTGTCCCTGGTAATCCATAATGCTCCCTGACTTTCATCTCGATCTCCCGGCATGCCTCCGGGTTGTCCCGCAGAAACTGCTTGGCGTTCTCCCGGCCCTGTCCGATCTTGGCATCATTGTAGGCATACCATGCACCGCTCTTCATCACGACGCCGCAGTTGGCTGCCAGATCCAGGATATCGCCCACTGTGGAGATCCCCTGTCCAAACATGATGTCAAACTCCGCCTCCCGGAACGGCGGTGCGATCTTGTTCTTTACAACTTTCACTCTGGTCCGGTTGCCGATGACCTCGCCGCCCTGCTTCAGAGCCTCGATCCGCCGGACGTCCAGCCGGACAGACGCATAGAATTTCAGCGCACGGCCTCCGGTAGTCGTCTCCGGATTGCCGAACATGACTCCGACTTTCTCCCGGAGCTGATTGATGAAGATGACCACGCAGTTGGTCTTGCTGATGATCGCTGTCAGCTTCCTCAGCGCCTGGGACATCAGCCTTGCATGGAGTCCCACATGAGAATCTCCCATATCCCCGTCAATCTCTGCCTTGGGCACCAGTGCGGCCACCGAGTCTACGATCACGATATCCACCGCCCCGGAACGGACCATTGTCTCCGTAATCTCCAGCGCCTGCTCCCCGTTATCCGGCTGAGAGATGTAAAGATTGTCTATATCTACGCCAATGTGCTTGGCATAGACCGGATCCAGCGCATGCTCCGCATCAATAAACCCGGCAATGCCGCCTCTCTTCTGCACCTCTGCCACCATATGTAATGCAACCGTGGTCTTACCGCTGGACTCCGGCCCGTAGATCTCCACTACGCGTCCCTTGGGAACACCGCCCGCTCCCAGCGCGATGTCCAGGCTCAGCGAACCCGTAGGAACCGTCTCCACCTGCATATGACTGGTATCTCCCAGCTTCATGACGGATCCCTTCCCGTACTGCTTTTCGATCTGGCTGAGCGCCGCGTCCAGCGCCTTTAACTTGTCTTCCCTGGCCGTACCCTTCTCTTCTCTGCCCATTTTATTTCTCCTTAATTTACAGATAAATTTCACAACACGAACTTTTGTTCGATTTCCTGCTATCATCCTACCGCATTTTCAAAAGATTGTCAAGCATGTATTTTAATATGGATTGAATTTTCGCCCGTATAATGGTATAATCACAGTCAGATAAATAATATGCAAAATAGGATCTCATGCGTTAAGTGTTCCGTGGATGGGGAGTTGCCACAGAAACGAAAAGTTCATCTTGCGATATGAGCTCCGCACCCATTGCAACATACAGATGGCTACATCTCGATTGTGAAGGGATCAGAAGATTTATTATTTATTCCAGATGCTCATTCACATCGGGATGTTTTTACGTGTTCACGGAACACCCTGCATCCCGAAATATTCACAAAGGAGGCAAACAGTATCATGGATCATGGAAAGATCAAAGAAGGCGTCCGCCTGATGCTGGAAGGGATCGGAGAGGATATCACGCGGGAAGGACTTCTGGAGACGCCGGACCGGATCGCCCGTATGTGCGAACAGATCTACGGCGGGCTGACGGAGGATGCCGGCGTCCATCTGCAGAAGCAGTTCCAGGCGGTCAACAACAATATGGTCCTGGAAAAAGACATTACCTTCTATTCGGTCTGCGAGCACCACCTGCTTCCCTTCTATGGGAAGGCGCATGTGGCCTACATACCGGACGGCAGGGTAGCCGGACTCAGTAAGCTGGCGCGCACAGTGGAGGTCTTCGCAAGGCGCCCCCAGATCCAGGAGAATATGACCGCACAGATCGCAGACGCGCTGGAGACCCATCTGCATCCCAGAGGGGTCATGGTCATGCTGGAGGCAGAACATATGTGCATGACCATGCGGGGCGTGCAGAAGCCGGGTTCCCGGACCGTCACCACCATCGTCCGGGGCGTATTTGCCGAAGACAGTTCCCTGCAGCAGACCTTTTTCCAGATGGTGCGGGCATGAGTGTTCCCGCAGGCTCCATGGAGCGGATCCACAGACTCTTCCTGCATCCGCTCTATCAGGAGCAGAACGCCCTTCTTCAGGAGGCGGAAAAGGACCGCATCTTCTGCCGCCATACCATGGAACATTTTCTGGATGTGGCAAGGCTGATGTACATCTACAGTCTGGAAGACAAAGCCGGCATCTGCCGGGAGCTCATCTACGCCGCCGCCCTTCTTCACGACATCGGCCGTTATGAGCAGCTCGTGCACGGAACTCCCCACCACACAGCAGGAGCCAGGATCGCAGGCGTGATCCTTCCGGAATGCGGTTTCTCTTTGGAGGATACCCGGCGGATCCAGGATGCCATTGCTGCTCACCGGTCCAAAGACCTCCCGGAGGAGGATCTTCTGTCCTCCTATCTTTACCGGGCTGACAAGCAGTCCCGGTGCTGCTTCTGCTGCCCGGCTGCTGACGAATGCAACTGGCCGGCAGAAAAGAAAAATGACCGGATACGATACTGATCTGCTTTTCGGCCGGAACATTACTGTAAACAGCATCTGACCGAATGCGGTCCCTGAAGAATTTTGCGGAACGAAGTGAGTGAAAATTCTTCCAGGCGCCGGGGTGAAGTGAGGGCAGATGCAAAACTCAGGCAAATGGAGCAATCAATTATGAAAATCGGAAACCGAGATTTTGATACCGAACACAGAACCTGCATCATGGGAATCCTCAATGTGACTCCTGATTCCTTCTCCGACGGCGGCAGGTATGACCAGCTGGACAGAGCCCTGCGCCATACAGATGAGATGCTCCGGGAGGGCGCCGACATCATCGACATCGGCGGCGAATCCACCCGCCCCGGCCACACGGTCATCACTGACGAAGAAGAGATCTCCCGCGTGGCCCCGGTTATCGAAGCTGTCAAGAACCGTTTCGATGTACCCATTTCCATCGATACGTATAAAAGCTCTGTCGCCCAGGCCGCTCTGGAAGCAGGCGCCTGCCTGGTCAACGATATCTGGGGCTTTAAGCATGACCCGGCCATGGCGGAGCTGACGGCCAGATACCACGCGGCCTGCTGTCTTATGCACAACCGTCACGAAGCTGTCTATACGGATTTTCAAAAAGAGCTTCTGTCCGATCTGGAAGAATGTGTACAGATCGCCAGAAATGCCGGCATTCCCGATGACCGGATCATTCTGGACCCCGGGATCGGATTTGGCAAAACCTACGAAATGAATCTGGAAGCCCTCCATCATCTGGAAGATCTGCATCGCCTGGGCTTCCCGATACTCCTTGGCACCTCCAGAAAGTCCGTTATCGGACTGACTCTGGACCTGCCCGCAGATCAGCGGCTGGAAGGAACCCTTGCCACCTCGGTCATCGGCGTCATGAAAGGCTGCGCATTCATACGGGTTCACGATATTAAAGAGAATTACAGAGCCATCCGAATGACGGAGGCCATACTGGGGAGGACGGCTCATGGATAAGATCAGGATACGCGGCCTGGAGGTCTTTGCACATCATGGAGTCTATCCGGAAGAAAATACTCTGGGACAGAAATTCCTTCTAAATGTCTGCCTGTATACGGACACCCGAAGAGCCGGCCTGTCAGACGAACTCCAGGACTCTGTCAACTACGGAGAAGTCTGTCACCATATGACGGATTTTATGCAGAAAAATACCTGCAGACTGCTGGAACGCGCCGCAGAGCTGCTGGTCCGGGATCTTCTGCTCACCTGGGAGACGCTTCAGAGAGTGGATCTGGAGATCCAGAAGCCATGGGCTCCCGTGGGACTGCCTCTTGAGACGGTGTCCGTGGAGATCAGCCGGAGCCGACACACCGCCTATATCGCCCTGGGCTCCAATATGGGCGACCGCCGGGCATATCTGGACCAGGCGGTCGCTGCCCTGAAGCGTCATCCGGACTGTCAGGTACGCAGAGTCTCCGACTACCTGGTCACTGCCCCTTACGGCGGCGTGGAGCAGGCGGATTTTCTGAACGGCGCCCTGGAACTCTGTACGCTCCTGCCTCCGGAGGAACTGCTCTGTCTTCTGCATACCATCGAACAGGAAGCCCACCGGGAACGTCTGATCCGTTGGGGACCGCGCACGCTGGATCTGGACATTCTCCTGTATGACAACCAGATCGTGGACACGCCCGACCTGCATATCCCCCACGTGGAGATGCACCTGCGGGACTTCGTACTGATTCCCCTGGCCCAGATCGCCCCCTGGGTGCGGCATCCTCTGACCGGCCAGACCGTACAGCAGATGCTGGACCGCCTGTCTGATACAGAGAACTGATATATTTTCTACATCAAAATACAAAAGGACTGCCGCAAAATATCATCCCGTCTTTTGCGTCAGCCCTTTTTCGTTCTTTATTTCTTTGTAATATATCCTTTTGCCTTCAGCGTCTCGGCGCAGAGCACTGCACCGCCTGCCGCACCGCGGACCGTATTATGTGAAAGCCCGACAAATTTCCAGTCGTAGATACTGTCCTCCCGAAGCCGGCCGATGGAGATCCCCATGCCGTTCTCGTAATCCACATCCAGCTGTACCTGCGGCCTGTTGTCCTCTTCCATATAACGGATAAACTGCTTCGGCGCGCTGGGCAGCCCTGCTTCCTGCGGAAAACCGCTGTAGCTGACCAGACGGTCGATCAGTTCCTCTTTCGTGGGCTTTTTGCGGAATTTCACAAAAACAGCAGCCGTGTGGCCGTTCAGAACCGGAACACGGATGCACTGACAGGTGATCTTCGGCTCCTGCGCCTTCACGATCACGCCATCCTCCACATGTCCCAGCACACGCAGCGGCTCCTGCTCGGATTTTTCTTCCTCTCCGCCGATATAGGGGATGATGTTCTCCACCATCTCCGGCCAGTCCTTAAAAGTCTTGCCTGCCCCGGAGATCGCCTGGTAGGTCGTCGCCACCACCTCATAAGGCTCAAATTCTTTCCATGCATTCAGCACCGGCGCATAGCTCTGAATGGAGCAGTTGGGCTTTACAGCAATAAAGCCTCTGGTCGTTCCCAGGCGCTTCTTCTGCGAAGCAATCACTTCAAAATGCTCCGGATTGATCTCAGGGATCACCATGGGGACGTCCGGCGTCCAGCGGTGCGCGCTGTTGTTGGATACCACAGGCGTCTCCGTCTTCGCATAAGCCTCTTCGATCGCCTTGATCTCATCCTTGGACATATCCACTGCACTGAATACAAAATCCACGCTCGCAGCAACCTTCTCCACCTCGTTCACATTCATGACGACGATCTTCTTCACCGCCTCCGGCATGGGAGTCGCCATCTTCCAGCGGCCGCCCACTGCCTCTTCATATGTCTTTCCGGCAGAACGTGCGCTTGCTGCGATCGTCACAACCTCGAACCAGGGATGATTCTCCAGCAGAGAGATAAATCTCTGACCCACCATGCCTGTACCTCCAAGGATGCCTGCTCTTAATTTTTCACTCATTTTTCTTATCCTCCTCATTGCGCATACTGCGGCAGTCTTTTGTCCGTCCCATGCACACACTTGTCTTTCTTGTAGATAATACAGGATTTTTGCCCAAAATGCAACCCTAAATTTATTTCCATAACGCACCCTCTGCAGACAGTCTGCTCTTTCTTATGCCAGAAGCGCTCCGTTCGGCACAGGCAGATCATTTTTCACACGCCTGAAGATACTCCCGATACACTTTTATCACCTTTCCCATCGCCGCTTTTCCCGGAGCCCCGATGGTCAGTCTCCTGTTTACACAGGTCTCCATGGAGATTGCTTCATAAATATCCGCCCCAAACACCGGACTGATGGCCTGATATTCCTCCAGAGACAGGTCATCCAGTGCCATGCCGCGTTCAATGCAGTACAGCACCAGCCGCCCCACGATCCCATGGGCGTCCCGGAAGGGAACACCATGATTGACCAGATAATCTGCTGCATCCGTTGCATTGGTAAAACCATGCCGCGCACTGTCATTCATCCGCTCCCTGCAGAAATGGATCGTATCCAGCATACCGGTAAACAGCGCAATACAGCCTTTTACCGTATCTATGGAATCAAACACCAGTTCTTTGTCTTCCTGCATATCCTTATTGTAAGCCAGCGGAATTCCCTTCAAAGTTGTCAACAGAGACATGAGGGCACCGTATACTCTGCCGGTCTTGCCCCGCACCAGCTCTGCAATATCCGGATTCTTCTTCTGGGGCATGATGGAGCTTCCGGTGCTGTACGCATCATCGATCTCCACAAAACGGTATTCATTGCTGTTCCAGAGGATGATCTCCTCGCAGAAACGGCTCAGATGCATCATAATCACAGACATGGCAGACAGGTACTCCACCAGATAATCCCGGTCCGATACCGCGTCCATACTGTTGAGCATGGGACCGGAAAATCCCAGAAGCTCCGCTGTGTACTCCCGGTCCAGCGGATAGGTCGTCCCCGCAAGAGCGCCGGCGCCCAGAGGACAGTAGTTCATCCTTTCATGAATATCCCTCAGACGGGAACGATCTCTTTTGAACATCTCAAAATATGCTCCCATGTGATGTGCCAGCGTAACCGGCTGTGCCTTCTGCAGATGTGTGAACCCCGGCATGATCGTCTCTGTGTTCTCTTCCATGATGCGCAGAAGCACCTCCAGAAGCTTCTTCAGAAGTTCATCCGTCTCCAGCACCTCCGCTCTCGCATAGAGACGCATATCCAGCGCCACCTGGTCATTCCTGCTCCTGCCCGTGTGCAGCTTCTTGCCTGCGTCCCCGATCCGGTCGATCAGATTCGCCTCCACAAAGCTGTGGATATCCTCATATTCCTCTGTGATCGCAAGCTTTCCGGCTTCCACATCCTCAAGTATCCCCCGAAGACCTTTCAGAATCGCATCACTCTCCGCCTCCGTCAGGATCCCCTGCTTCGCCAGCATCCGCACGTGAGCCATACTGCCCTCTATGTCCTGCCTGTAAAATTTCTGATCAAAAGAAATTGACGCGTTAAAACGATATACCAACTGATCCGTCTCCTTTGTAAAACGGCCGCCCCACAATTGTGCCATGTCTTTCATCCTTTCCTGTAAACTAATTTCTACATTTTATCATAAAGTTCTCCCGGACACAATTCCCGGGACAAAAAACACTTTGCAGAAATGACATCCTGCTCCCGCGCAAACCGGAAGGGGATGCCGCAAAATGCGCTGCTGCACCTTTGTTCAGCAGCGCATTTTGTGACACCCCCTTCTGTCATTTCATTTATATGGGATATTTATTATAATGAAACTATCCGATTTATTTGCCGGTATTCTTCTGGATCATGTAATACGGCCATGCCACTAAAGCGATACCGCCAATCATATTGCCCACTGTCACTATGGCAAGATTGTACACATAACCGCCTATGGAGAGACCTGCCACCTCATTAGGATCCAAAAGCCCCGATGCCAGAATCGTCATGTTGGCAACACTGTGCTCAAATCCGCAGAGAACAAACACGAAGATACACCAGAAGATCATAACCAGCTTGCCGGACTCCGTTTTCATCTTGGAACCGCACCATACTGCCAGACAGACCAGCATATTACAGAAAATCGCCTTTATAAACAGATTCAGAGGCGCTCCACCCATCTTCGCTGCCGCCACTGTCGCGATTACTTCGCCCACCGCTCCACTGGCAAGACCTGTAAAGTGAAACATCACCGCCGCCATCAGAGAACCTGCAAGATTACCTATGTAACAGATGACCCACAGTCTGACTGCATCGCTCCACTTCACCTCTTTGGCAAGCGCGGCAGAAGCCATCACGAAATTATTTCCGGTAAACAGCTCCGCACCTGCCATCACGACCAGGCTGAGCGCTGCTGCAAAGGAAGCAGCCATCATGATCTTGCCTGCGCCGGTGGTTCCCAGATTCCCGCCTACCGTGAGCATGACAAAACCTCCAAAAGCGATAAAAAAGCCGGCCATGACTGCCGCGATCACATAACCCACCGGATTATTATTCAGAAGATTCAGCTTTCCCTTTGCTCCATTACACACGATCCCAAATTCATCTCTAAACATTGATACCCCTCCTGTTAAAGTTCCGCGGCAGCCAGTCTGATATGCTCCGCGTAAAATTTTACTACGCTTTATCATAACATATTTTTATCTTCATGTGATTGTACACATTGTAGGAATTACCCCGTTTCCGATCTGTTCCTGCACCACTGTTCCCGATCCCGTCTGGTGCCTGGACGAAAAAAATAAAATTCACTATTGATTTTTCTGTTTTGCTGGTATATAATAACATTGTTTGCAGGTATAGTTCATCGGTAGAATGCCAGCTTCCCAAGCTGGAGAGGGGGGTTCGATTCCCCTTACCTGCTTTTTTCATATGGTGATATATATTATCATCCAAATCAAGGAGGACTTCAGCAAATGGCAAGAGGCATAAGAAAGCAGATCACTTACACCGGAAAAGCGGCAAAGATTCACGAGAAGGTACTGAAGCTGGAAGCAGATCTCAAAGCTGCAAAAGATGAACTGAAGACAGCATACAAGGAACAGCTCAAAGAAGAAAAGGCTGCAAGACAGAAAGCAGAAAAGGAAAACAAAGAAAAGCTGCTGAAGCTCATAGAGGAATCCGGGAAGACTCCGGAAGAGATCATGGAACTTCTGAAGGAACATTCCTGATCAGATGTAGTACAGCGATAAAGGATGGCGGAGTGGAACCTCTTCCATCCTTTTCTTTTTTATTCTTCTCCTTCTTCCTCTTCCTGGAGCATGGTCTCATCTCTCTCGATCCCCAGATACGGCAGGATATTTTCAAAAATATTTTTTACAACAGGCGCACAGACTGTTCCGCCGTAATAGATTCCCTGCGGGTCATGGACGATGCACAGCGCCAGCACCTGCGGATCATCCGCCGGGGCAAAGCCGATAAAAGAAGAAATATATTTATGGGCGCTTCTGGGAAGCGTCTGAGAGGTCGCCGTCTTCCCTCCGATCCGATAGCCTTCGATATATGCCTTTTTACCGCCTCCTTCTGACACTACTTTTTCCAGTATCTCACGCATCTGTGCAGAGACTTCTCCGCTGACCACGCCTTCCTCCATCTGGTAGGAAAATTCCTTCAGCACATTGCCGTCTCTGTCCTGAACCGCCACTCCAAAATGCGGCGTCACTCTCCTGCCGCCGTTGATCACCGAACTCACCATGGTGGCAAGCTGTACCGGCGTAATCTGAAAGGACTGCCCGAAGGTCATGGTAGCAAGCTCCACCTCTCCGATATTTTCCAGTGCATGCATGATCGTCCCCGCCTCGCCTGGAATGTCGATGCCGGTCTTCTCAAGAAGGTGATAGCTGGTAAAATACTGATAGAACATCTCCGGCCCCATGCGAAGACCCATGGTCATGAGTGCCGGATTACACGAATTCATAATCGCATGCGTAAAATCCTGCCCTCCGTGTCCTCCCGCCTTATGGCACCGGATCCTCCGGTCCTCCACGATCTTGAAGCCCGGACAGGAGAACTGGTCATTGATGGAGGACGTCCCGGACATCAGCGCCGCGGACGATGTAAAGACCTTGAATGTAGACCCGGGCTCATACGTATCATTTACACACTGATTCCTCCACATCTGATTCAGAGCGTCCTGCTTCTGCTGTTCTGTCATCCCCTCTGTACTGACTCCGGTGTTCAGGGTAAAGGGATCATTCAGATTAAATTCCGGCACATTGACGCAGGCATAGATCTCTCCGTTCTGCGGATTCATGATCAGGATTGATACATAGTCCGCCGCCTTTGCCTCCATAACCTTCAGCGCCTCCTGCTGAGCATAAAACTGAATATTATAATCCAGACTGACCACCAGATCATTTCCCGGGACAGACTCTACCCTTTCCTCCTTGGCATTTTCAATCTCCACGCCTCTGGCGTCCGTCAGCGTCAGGATCGTCCCGGAGATTCCCTGCAGATACTCATCATATTTCACTTCCAGCCCGATAATTCCCTGATTGTCGCTGCCGGTAAAGCCCAGCACCTTGGATGCCAGTTCGTCAAAGGGATAATATCGCTTAAAATCCTCATCCACCTTCACGCCTGCATACTGATATGCACGGATGGCATCCCCCACTTCTTTGTCCACGTTGGATTTGATCCGTTCAATGGAGCTTACTTTCTCCACCCGTCTTCTCACTGTCTCCTCCGAAAGCTCCAGTTCTCTGCACAGCATGGCGATAACCGCTTCCGGATCCTTGATCTGGCTGTGAATGACCGAGATCGTACATACAGTCCGATTGTCTGCCAGCACCATACCCGTCCGGTCGATGATCCTTCCTCTGGCGGCCTTGATGCTCCTCTCCCTTTCGTGCAGATCCTGGGCAAGCTCCTGATAATATTCCGACTCATATACCATCAGGTAGACCAGACGTCCCAGGAGTACCGCCATCATCAGGATACAGGCAGTAAATACGATAACAATCTTCTTTTTATGAAATGTTTTACAGTGCAAAAAAGATCCCTCACAAGAAGCATTATCACTATCCTATGAAGGATCTTTCCTCTTTATTCCGTTGGATCATCCTCTTCTCCGGGGTCCGTGACCTCTGCCGGCTTCACATCCAGCAGATTGTCATTGATGGGCACGTCTCCCATGGATGGATCTTCCGGATCCACCGTACTGGGATCCGGCATCTGCACCGTCTCTCCGGTCTGGGGATCCACCAGCGTTCCTTCCGGAACCGGGTCTTCCTCAGATTCCGGCTCTTCAGCTTCCTCTGCCTCAGCCGCCGCCTGATCCGCCTCATACTCTTCTCTCATGTCCTCCGGAACATCCTCCGCCGCAGGATAGATATTCAGGTATGGAAGCGCTTCTTTCATAATGTTTTTCCACAGCTCCTGAGCAAAAGCACTGGAATACTGCTTTTCTGCATTGGGACGGTCCACGACCACGTACAGGACTACCTCCGGATGATCTGCCGGCGCAAAACCGATGAAAGACACCAGATAATTCACTTTATCCCTTGGAATCATCTCCGCAGTCCCGGTCTTCCCTCCCATGGCATACCCTGCGATCCTGGCGCTTCTTCCGGATGCGCTGTTACCGTTGGAATCCGCCGGTCCGTACATGGTATTATACAGATACCGTCTAAGCAGCGCCGATGTTTTAGAAGAAATGGGCGTGCGCAGGAGCACCGGGTCCACGTTTTCCATGGTACCGCCGCTGCTGTCCATGATCTTTTTCACCACATGGGGTTTATAATAGTATCCCCCGTTGACACAGGAGGAAAATGCCGATATCACCTGGATCATGGTTACATTATAGTTCTGCCCGAAGGAATTGGTCGCCAGATCCGTGCTCCGCATGACCAGATTTTCACTGGGCGCATTTTCCTCCGCATAATAGATCAGCGTATCTGTACGTGCTTCTCCGGGCAGATCAATGTTGGTCCGAAGGCCGAAGTTAAACATATTCTGATATCTGGAGAAATTCTCTTCCCCCAGCTTCTCTGCAATCTGCATCAGCGCATCGTTACAGGAGACTTTGACCGCACCCTCCACATCCAGAATCCCGTGGCCGGCTTTCTTGGCGCACCAGATGTCTCTTCCTGCCACATTTTTCTTTCCGTCACACAGAAATGTATCTCCATCATGAATGGTCCCCGTCTCCAGTGCCGCAGCGATCGTGATCGGCTTTACTGTGGAACCAGGCTCAAAGCTGTCGCTGATACAGAAATTCCTCCACAGCTCATTCAGAGCATTCAGCCGCTCTTCCTCTGTAAGCTGGTCGGCCTCTTCCTGGGTATAGAGCCCATTGGCCACCACGTCATAAGGCATGTTCAGGTCATATTTCCGGTTGCTCGCCATGGCAAGAATCTCACCATTGTTCGGATCCATCATAATGGCAGCAGCCGTATAGCTGCCGTCTCCCTCCCGGTATGCATCTCTGTATTTTTCCTGAAAATCAGCGATTGCTTTTTCCGTAATCTCCTGAAGCGTAATATCGATCGTAGACATGACGCTGTTGCCGTCCGTCGCCGCACGGACTGTCTTCTCCCGCTCCAGGTCCTCATTGAGATAATTATAGCTCCTGCCGTTCTCTCCGTTCAGAGTATCCGAGTACTGCTGTTCGATTCCGTACTGCCCCACATTGCCCGCCACTGTATAACCGATCACATTGCATGCCAGCGAATCATACGGGTAACGGCGAATATAGGAATCTTCCAGCCATACCCCTGCGATCCTGCTGTCATCCTCTTTCATGGCTTCTTCCAGCTCCGACACCTCGTCTTTGGTAAGCTGTTTTCTCAGAACCACATAATGACTGGTCTTCTTCTCCGTCATGATAAGATTGAGTTCCTCCCGGTCCAGTCCAAAATAAGACACCAGCGCCTGAAGTGTAGGTTCCACACAGTCCTTTTCCGGCTGAGTGCTCTGATTTTCCAGAAGTACCGCCGGGTCCAGGATCAGATTATACACTTTCTCGCTGGTGGCAAGAATCGTCCCGTTCCGGTCATAGATATCTCCCCGCTTATACGGAAGCAGGATACTGTTCGTATCCTGCTGTGCGAGTACCCTTCTTGTATACTGTTCTCCGCTGACTCTGATGATATACACCAGCCAGCCAAAGATCCCGGCAAGGATCAGTACGATGGCGACAAATAACAGAGCCAGCTTCCGCTTCATCTTAAGTGTGATCTGTCTTCTCCTGGATCTTGCTCTCCGTCTTCTATTTCCTGCCAATGATCTACTCCTAATCCGATTATTTTCCAAGAATGCGGTCCACCAGCGGAACTTCCTCATCCGGAATCTCCGCATTCTGCCTCACGTAATCTCTGGTTCCGCCGTCATACAGGATCACCTGATCCTCGCTGGCATACACCATACCCAGCTCATTGATGGCGACCTCCTTGATATAGTCCAGATCCACAGAAGTCATAATTCTGGTATAATTATCATCATTTTCCTTTCTCAGGTTCTCAAGCTGTGTCTCCAGCGCTGCAATGTTTTTGACCCGGCTTGTGGTCTCTGCCTGAAGCTGCAGGTAGTTTACACAGGACCACAGTACCATGACTGCCGCCGCTGCAAGAAATACGGTATAAAATATGTTTACATACTGCACGCGCTCTTTCCCGGCCTGATGCCTTTGGACCTGACGCTTCTGTCCCTGCCTTCTGGCAGGATGCTCTGCAGGATGGATCTTTCGTACGGTATTGCCCTCGATATATCCACGTCTTCTTCTGTCTGTGGCCATGTGAACCAACTCCCCTCATTTATGTCTCACGCCCGTTCAAAAACACGGAGTTTTGCGCTTTTGGACCGGCTGTTCTCCTCCAGCTCTCTCTCTGTTGGAATCATTGGTCTTCTTGTCACAACTTTCCCTTTTGAAACTTTCCCACATACACATACCGGAAAATGGCTTGGGCATGTACACGGGTTCTCATTTTTTCGAAATGTATTTTTCACAATCCGGTCTTCCAGCGAATGGAAAGTAATGATACAGATCCTTCCGCCTGGACGCAGCAGATCGATCATATCCTCCAGCGAATCCCTCAGCACTTCCAGTTCCCGGTTCAGCTCGATCCGGATCGCCTGAAAAGTCTGTTTCGCCGGATGGCCCTTCTGCATCCGGATCTTCATCGGTATGGCCGCCTTTATGACCTCCACCAGCTCCCTGGTGGTCTCGATGGGTCTTTTTTCTCTTGCCTGTACAATGTGTTTTGCAATGTTTTTCGCGAATCTGTCTTCTCCGTAATCTCTTATGATACGGAACAGCTCCATCTCATCATAGCCGTTCACAATATCTCTCGCCGTCTTTTCCTGCCTCTGATCCATGCGCATATCAAGAGGCGCATCTTCCCGGTAGGTAAATCCTCTCTCTGCCTGGTCAAGCTGCCAGGATGAGACACCCAGATCCAGAAGGATCCCATCCACACCCTGCACACCCAGGGCCGCAAGTTCCTCTTTCATCCTGCAGTAGTTGCTCCGGATCACCGTCACGCGGTCTTTGTACATGGACAGCCTCTCACCGGCTGCTTCGACCGCCGCCGCGTCCTGATCAAAACCATAGAGATGCCCGCCGTCTGTCAGTCTGCTGCACAGTTCAAAAGCATGTCCGCCACCGCCCAACGTTCCGTCCACATAGATACCGTCCGGACGGACGTTCAACTGCTCCACCGTCTCATGAAGCATCACCGAATAATGTCTGAATTCCATAAGCCCTTCCAAAATATAATATGCTTTTCAGATGTCCTTACTCTCTTCCACTTACGTAATTCAGGTGGCTGGCAATGGCATCCATATCGCTGAAATCTGCATTTTCCTTCCAGCGGTCTTCATTCCAGATCTCAATATGGTCCAGCATACCCGCAAGGAGTACATCCTTGTCGATGCCGGCAAATTCCCTCAGTGTCACCGGAAGAAGGATCCTGCCCTGCCTGTCCAGCTCACAGACCGTGGCGCCTGCAATGATAAAACGTGTGAAAAGTCTGGCATTTTTGTCTGTAAGCGGAAGCTTTTTCAGCTCCTCCACATAGGAGCCCCAGCTGTCCATGGGATACACGAACAGGCAGCCATCCAGTCCTCTTGTGACAACAAATTCCGCACCCAGCAGTTCGCGGAATCTGGAAGGAATGATCAGCCTGCCCTTGGGATCTACCGTGTGCCTGTATTCGCCCATGAACATCGATCCGCACCCACTCCCGCATTGTTCCTCCACTTTTTATCATTTTGGAACCACTAAAAACCACTTTTCACCACTTACTCGTTTATCATACTCTGAAATACAGAAAAATGCAATAGTATTTCTTAAGTACTTCTTCAGAAAGTACAGAAATTTCTCCATTTCTCAGTAAAACTGCACAAAAAAACAGAGCTGCCGCACCGTTTTCCCGTACAACAGCTCTGTTTTCCATATGAAGTTGTCTTTATGCATCTTTACCGATGCATTCCGTCGTCCTTCTGGTCTCGTATACCCCTATCAGCCAGTCCATCCGCTTTGCTTCATCCAGAAGCATGGTCAGATTTTCCCTCTGTCCAGCCATACGATCCAGCCTTTTCCGTTGTGTCTCAATCGCTTTCTTGATGTTTCTCTTTCTGTTCATGATCCTCACCGCTCATATTCTTTTTTCTACCCAGAATGATCATGATAAGGGAAAAAAGAATCAGCACACCTGCCAGCAGCTGAGATACGGGAATACCTGTATTCCCGATCTGAAGCTGGTCAGTCCGAAGGCCTTCGATCCAGATCCGCCCCAGACCATATCCCAGAAGATAGGTCAGGAACAGCTCTCCCTGAAATCTTTTCTTCGTGCGATACCAGTACAGGAAACAGATGACGCCAAGGTTCCACATGGATTCGTAGAGGAACGTGGGGTGCATCTGAATAAACTGCTCTCCGCCGATCACCTGTACGTGCGCCCACATCTCTTCTGTGATCTCATGAGTGCGCACTGCACTTACCGGAAGCTGCATGGCAAAGAGTCCATCCGTATAGCCGCCGAAGGCTTCTCTGTTGAAGAAATTGCCCCAGCGCCCCAGAATCTGTCCTGCCACTAACCCGATACATGCTGTATCCACCATCTTAAGAAATGACAGCTTTTTCACTCTGCTGTACACATAGACCGTAGATACTGCCCCGATAATTGCACCATAGATCGCAATGCCTCCCTGTCTCAGATTGAAGATACTGAGCAGGTCATCTTTGTAATTATCCCATGAGAAAATCACATAATAGATCCTCGCACAGATAATGGAAAAAATGATCGCATAGATCACCAGATCTGTGTAAGTATCCGGATCCTGTCCGGTCCTCTTCGCCTCCCTTTCAGCCAGGTAAAGCCCAAGCAGTATGGAAGTCCCCATAATGATTCCATAGTAGGCGATTTCGAACCCAAAGACAGATATGGACTTTCCCACATGATCCAGGTAGATACCCAGATGTGGAAAGTTAACTGCTGTACTCATCGATGAAAATCCTTTCCTGAATGCAAACTGCCCGGTACAGTTTACGATTCTATTTTATTTCTTTTTGTGACATTTTTCAACGAAAAAATGTCGACAGATTTCGACAAAAAACAGACACTTCCCTACACATTGAACAAAAATTCCACTACATCTCCGTCTTTCATCACGTATTCCTTACCTTCGCTGCCCACCAGACCTTTTGCTTTCGCAGCAGAAATGGAACCGCAGTCCAGAAGATCCTGGTAGTTGATCACCTCCGCCCGGATAAATCCGCGTTCAAAATCAGAATGGATTTTGCCCGCCGCCTGAGGCGCTTTGGTCCCCACTCTGATCGTCCACGCCCGGGTCTCTTTCTCTCCGGCAGTCAGAAAGCTTAAAAGCCCCAGCAGACGATAGCTCGCCTGGATGAGCTTATCCAGACCGGATCTGGTGATTCCCAGATCTTCCAGAAACATTTTCTTTTCATCCTCTTCAAGCTCTGCGATCTCCTGTTCGATCTGAGCGCAGATCACGAACACTTCGCTGTGCTCCGACACCGCATGTTCCTGTACAGACTGTACATATGCGTTGCCCGCCCCGTCATCCGCCAGATCCTCTTCTGCCACGTTAGCTGCGAAGATCACCGGCTTGTATGTGAGAAGGTTGCAGGACTCCAGACACGTCTGCTCCTCTTCATCCTCCGCACCGTCGAAGCTCCGGGCTGTCTTTCCCTCTTCCAGATGCGCCTTGATCTTCTGAAGGAGCGCCAGCTCCTTTGCCAGAGCCTTGTCATTTCTTGCTCCTTTGGACGTCTTTGCGATCCTTCGTTCCAGGATCTCAATATCTGAGAAAATCAGCTCCAGATTGATCGTCTCAATGTCCCGCAGAGGATCCACGCTCCCGTCCACGTGAACCACATTGCTGTCCTCGAAACAGCGCACCACATGCACAATGGCATCTACCTCGCGGATATTGGCAAGAAACTGGTTGCCCAGTCCCTCTCCTTTGGAAGCGCCCTTGACAAGTCCTGCAATATCCACGAACTCAATCACTGCGGGAGTTACCTTTACAGAATTGTACAGGGCGGCGAGCCTGTCAAGCCTCTCGTCCGGCACTGCCACCACACCCACATTGGGGTCAATGGTACAGAAAGGATAGTTGGCAGATTCTGCGCCTGCTTTTGTCAATGAGTTAAACAGGGTACTTTTGCCTACGTTGGGCAGGCCTACGATTCCTAATTTCATCTATTCTTATTCTCCTCTTTTTGTCATATTCCGACAGGCTCTACAGAAAAATATGCCTGATATCGTTCAGAAGGACTACCATCATAAGTCCCATCAGCAGGATAAAACCTACAAAATGCACCATGCTCTCTTTCTCCTGAGGCAGTGCCTTCCCGCGGACTGCTTCAATAAGCAGGAATACAAGCCTGCCGCCATCCAGTGCCGGTATGGGCAGCAGATTCATGACTCCCAGATTCACAGACAGCAGGATGGACATAATCACCATATTGAGCATTACATAATACCAGCCGTCTGACCGGGATTCTTCGTATGTGTCCCCGATGGTATGCACGATTCCCACCGGACCTGACATATCGTCCAGTCCCACCTGTCCCTGATACAGTTTCCGAAGGCTTTCCACCGTGGCCTTCAGCCAGTAACGCAGCTCCGCTGCGCTGTAGCCCATGGTTTCAAAAAAATCTCCTTTGATCCGTGCATTCGTCTTCTCAAAACCGTATCGGTAAAAACCGCCGGCATCCTTTACCGGAGTCAGAAGCACGGTATATTCCTCACTGCCCCGCCGATAGGTGACCTCCGCATTCTGCCCCTGATACAGACTGTTGAACAGACTGATCTCCCGGTACACATAGGTTCTGCTCCCTCCCATGCGCACGATCCGATCGCCGTCCTGCATCCCTGCCTCCGCCGCCGGATATCCCGGCGTCACGTCCACCACCGTGTCATCATAGCCCACGTTTGCCACGATGATCACAGACAGCACGAATGCCAGAATGAAATTGAAAACAGGACCTGCTGCCACTACAGCGATCCTCGCCCATACCGATTTGCTTCCAAAAGAGCCTTCCTCGTCGCTTTCTTCTTCCTCTCCCACCATCATACAGGAGCCTCCAAAGGGAAACAGCTTCAGGGAATAACGGGTTCCTCCCCATTCGTGGCTCAGAAGCCTGGGGCCCATGCCCACAGAAAATTCCGTAACAGTGACCCCGTTCCATTTTGCCAGCAGAAAATGTCCCAGCTCATGGACGATCACAAGAACGCTGAAGATCAACAGCGCCAGTATAATACTCAATAATCCACCTGCTTTCTTATTTGGAGTTCCGCTTCCGCCCTTCCGATCCGCTCGTAGACTTCTGCTTCCACTTGCAGGATCTCTTCCACAGAGGGATACCCGATCACTTTATGCGCTTTCATACAGTCTTCGATCAGTCTGGGAATATCTGTAAATCCGATCCTGCGGTCAAGAAACAGCGCCACAGCCCGTTCGTTGGCTGCATTGTATACGGTCGGCAGGCTCCCGCCGGCGGCGGCAGCTTCAAAGGCAAGCCGAAGTCCCGGGAAGACATCCATATCCGGCTGTTCAAAGGTGATCTGGGAGAGCGTCCCGAAGTCCAGCCGCTCTCCCGGCAGATAACGTCTCTCCGGATAATAAAGTGCATATTGAATCGGAAGCTTCATATCCGGCGTCCCAAGCTGCGCCAGCACTGCTCCGTCCACGAATTCCACCATGGAATGGATGATACTCTTCGGCTGAACTACGATCTGAATGTCCTTCGCTTCCACTCCGAACAGCCATCTGGCCTCCATCATTTCCAGCCCTTTATTGACCAGCGTGGCAGAATCAATGGTGATCTTACGTCCCATGGACCAGTTTGGATGCTTCAGCGCATCCTCTACACGGACATTCTTCATTTCTTCCTTTTTTCTTCCCCGGAAAGGTCCTCCGGAGGCGGTCAGTAATATTTTATGCAGTTCACTCCGATTTTCTCCATGCAGACACTGAAAAATCGCGCTGTGCTCGCTGTCCACCGGCAGAATCCGCACCCCGCATTCTTCTGCCAGAGGCATGATGATATGTCCTGCGGTCACCAGTGTCTCTTTATTCGCCAGTGCGATATCTTTCCCGGCTTTCATGGCGGCAATCGTCGGACGAATGCCGATCATGCCCACGATGGCAGTCACCAGAAGCCCGGTCCCCGGCTGTTCCGCCACCTCCAGGAGTCCTTCCATCCCCGTTACAATCCGAAGCTCCAGATCTCCTGTGCGTTTTCTCAGTTCTTCTGCCTTTTCCTCTGTCCATACAGCCGCCAGAGACGGATGAAACTCCCGGATCTGGCTCTCCAGAAGATCTATGTTAGTTCCCGCCGCAAGAGCAGTGATCTCAAGATCACCGTTCGCTCTCACAACCTCCAGGGTCTGCGTACCGATGGAACCGGTAGAACCCAGTATCGCTATTTTCTTCATATTTTTCTCCATTTAAGTTCCGCATCTGCCCTCCAAATGCAGATTCATTTTACCAGAAGCACCGCAAGAATATAGATCATAGGCGCTGTCACAATCACACTGTCAAACCGGTCCAGGATCCCTCCGTGCCCGGGTATCAGCTTTCCATAGTCTTTGATCCCGTGCTGACGCTTCACAGCAGACGCCGCCAGATCTCCCACCTGAGATGCGGCGGCGCCAAGGGCGCAGATCAACGCATAGATAAATACCGGCGCACCGGTAAGCACCGCATAGACAGCTCCCAGCGCCGCCGCACCTGCGACTCCGCCCACAGCGCCCTCTATGGATTTCTTCGGACTCAGTACCGGCGCCAGCTTATGTTTCCCCAGAAGCATACCTGTACAGTAGGCAAACGTATCACATCCCCAGGAGCAGAAAAAGATCAGCCATACCAGAGAAAAGCCCACTGGCAGCATCCGGGTCAGATAGATAAAGCTCAGCATTACAGGCACAAAAACAATGCCGAAAAAAGCTGTCATCACCTGCCCGGTCTCATAGCGCGGAAAGGTAAATACATACACCGCCATAAGCAGCATAAATCCGGCAGTCAACGCCAGCCACTTGAATTCACCGTCCATCCCCGCTTCCGTCGTCATCAGCACTACGACGGTCCAGAGCCCCGCCCCCAGAAAACCGATCCTGCCGATTCCCCGGGTAATGCTCATGCCAAAGACCTTATAAAATTCATCCAGTCCCAGATACCCGATTACCGCAGTGAAAAATCCCAGCATCAGCCCGCCGTACCAGCAGGTGCCGAAGACCAGAAGCACCAGAATAATGCCGCTTGACAGCCTTGTCAAAAAAGATTTCATCAGGATTCCCCTTTCAGCTCTTCCTTCACTCCACCGTACCGGCGTTCTCTCTGATTGTATCTCTCCACGGCTTTCTTCAACTCTTCCCTGTCAAAATCCGGCCAGTGCACATCTGTAAAATAAAACTCCGCATATGCCAGCTGCCACATCAGATAGTTGGACAGCCGCAGCTCTCCGCTGGTCCGGATCAGAAGATCCGGATCCGGGATACCGGCAGTATCCAGATGTTCTGATATAACCTCTTCCGTAATGTCCTCCGGCCTGATACCCTCCGCTGCAATTTTCTGCACGGCACGGCGTATCTCGTCACGGCTTCCATAGTTGATGGCGATGGTAAAATTCAGCCCGTCCTGTTCTCTGGATTCCCGTTCCAGATCAGCAATGCTGCTCTGAATATCCGGCGCCAGCCCCGTCTTGTCTCCGATCACACGCACACGCATGTGATTCTTTTTCGCAGTCTTCACACAGGTCTTCATATAACTGCGCAGAAGGGACATAAGTGCATCCACTTCCTCTTTTGAGCGTCTCCAGTTCTCCGTGGAAAATGCATAGACCGTCAGATATTTTATCCCCATATGATACGCATCCTCACAGATCCGTTCCACATTTTTTGCTCCCTGAACATGACCATAATTTCTGGGCATTCCCTTCGCTTTTGCCCACCGTCCGTTTCCGTCCAGAATGATCGCCACATGCTGTGGAATCTTCATACCGCAACCTCCTGTTCTCCCTTCGGAATCGTTCCTTTACCTGACACAAAACAAGGGCTGCAGCAGATATCACACTATTGCTGCATCCCCTGTCTCAAGATCTTCTTATACCGTCATGATCTCCTTCGTCTTCTCTTCCACCGCCTCATCGATCTTCGCAATATACTTGTCCGTAAGCTTCTGTGCCTTCGTCTCAAGATTCTTCTGATCGTCCTCTGTCAGCTCGTTGTTCTTGTTCATCTTCTTGAACGTCTCATTGGCATCCCGGCGGATATTGCGGACTGCGACCTTTGCCTCGTCTCCTTTTTTCTTCACGTCTTTGGCAAGAGACTTTCTGCGCTCCTCCGTCAGCTCCGGAAATACCAGACGGATGGCTGAACCGTCATTGGTCGGATTAATGCCCAGATCAGAAGTATTGATCGCGCGTTCGATCTCGCGGATCATCTTCTTCTCCCAGGGCTGGATCAGGATAATACGCGCCTCCGGGACCGAGATATTTCCCACCTGCTGAAGCGGCGTCGGCGTCCCGTAATAATCCACTTTGATTTTATCCAGCACATGCGGATTGGCACGTCCTGCCCGAATCGTAGCGTAATCCCGCAGAAGTGCTTCGTAAGATTTGCTCATCTTGGTTTCAAACGGTTGTAATTTTTCTTCCATAATGGTAGTTCCTCCCTGGATCATACTGTTACTTTTGTTCCTGAAAATTCGCCCCGGACCGTGCGGATAATACTGTTTTCTTCATTCAGCCCAAACACCAGCATGGGCATCCGGTTCTCCATGCACATGATGGACGCCGTCAGATCCATCACCCCCAGCTTCCGGTCAATCACGGTCTGAATCGGAAGTTCGTCATATTTTTTCGCTTCCGGATTCAGCTTCGGGTCACTGTCATAGACTCCGTCCACCGCTTTCGCCAGCAGGATCACATCTGCTTCGATCTCCACCGCTCTCAGGGTAGTCGTCGTATCCGTAGAGAAATACGGGTGCCCCGTCCCTCCTGCAAAAAATACCGCCATCCCCTTTTCCAGACACTCCACTGCCGCGTCCTTGGTGAACATCTCCGCCATGGGACCGCAGGTAAAGGGGGTGAATATCTTCGTCTTCATCCCGACGCTCCGAAAGATCTCCGATACATAGATACAGTTCATCACGGTAGCCAGCATCCCGATCTGATCGGATTTGGCACGGTCGATGTTTTCACTGGTCCTGCCCCTCCAGAAGTTGCCGCCTCCGATGACGATCCCCACCTGGATCCCCTGTTCCATGATGGTCTTCACCTGCTCTGCCACTCTGACACAGGTCGCCTCGTCAAAGCCGGTATGCTTCTCCCCCGCAAGGGCTTCACCGCTCAGTTTCAATAGTACACGTTTCATATCGCACCTCTGCTTTTCGTCTGAGTTATAAATATTTTACCACAAATCATGGAAATAGCAACCAGATTTCTCACAGCTCTTCTGAATCCAACAGAATTGTAAAAGGACCGTCATTTAAAAGCTCCACTTTCATATCCGCTCCAAATTCTCCGCATTCCACTGCCGGAAACTGCTCCCTGCATTTTGCAATGATATATTCATACATCTCATCTGCCATATCCGGCCGGCCGGCACGGGTAAAGCCTGGACGGTTCCCTCTCCGGCAGTCCGCATAGAGCGTAAACTGAGATACCAGCAGAAGCTCGCCCTCCACCGCCCGCAGATCCAGATTGGTCTTGCCGTTCTCGTCTTCAAAGATCCGAAGGCCCAGCAACTTCTTTACCATTTTATCTGCGGTTTCCTTCGTGTCGGTATCCGACACACCGATCAGCACCAGAAAGCCTCTGCCGATCTTTCCCAATATCCTGCCCTCTGCCGACACAGACGCATGGGACACTCTCTGTATTACAAATCTCATATTCCTGTTCTTTTCCTTATCATAATTCGTACCCGCTTTCAGACAGATACGTTTTTCAGGTCAAGCAGATCCACACCTGCAGCCAGCACTTCCTGATAGAGTCTGCCCACCGGAAGTCCCACAACATTGTTGTAATCGCCTTCGATTCCGGCAACATACGCCGCAAATTTTCCCTGGATTCCGTAAGCCCCCGCCTTGTCCGCCGGCTCCCCGCTGTCCGCATACCGTTCCATCTGCGCTCCGGTCATGGGATATACCCGCACCTTCGTCGTCTCGGCAAAATGGACGAGCTTTCCGGATTCCCTGAGGATCACTGCCACGCCTGTGATCACCTCATGTTCCTTTCCGCTCAGGAGCCTCAGCATCCGCAGAGCATCCTCCCGGTTCTCCGGCTTCCCCAGGATCTGGCCCTCAGCGGCTACCACTGTATCCGCACCGATGATCACATCACCCTGCCATTTTTCCGCCACTTCTTCCGCCTTCTGAAGGGCAAGCTCTTTTACTGCCTCTGAAGGGACTGTGGAAGTGATAACCTCCTCCCCTTCTGCCTTATGCACCTCAAAAACCACTCCGATCTGCTCCAGCAGCTCGCTCCTTCTGGGCGATCCGGAAGCCAGTACGATTTTCTTCATGCTCTGTAACTCCTTCCGCTACATGGGATTATACAAAAAGATACACCTGAATGCAAGCCCCGGCTCATCTCCGGAATCTGCCGCTCACCCTCTGGACCTGTCAATCCGGTTCCGGATCTCCTGCATCTGATAGTCCAGCTCCTCTATGGAATCCGCACATACTCTGAGCTGTTCCACAATCTCATCCGTATCGTTCACGTTCTTTTTATACTTCAATTTATGTTCCAGACTCGCCCAGAAATCCATGGCGATCGTACGGAACTGTACTTCCACATTCATATATTTCTTTTCATTGGACAAAAAGATCGGCACGCTCAGAATGAGGTGAAGGCTCCGGTAACCGTTGGGCTTCGGATTCTTGATATAATCCTTTTTTCTGATCAGGATGATATCATCCTGCCCGGTGAGAAGATCCGCCAGACGGTAGATGTCATCCGGAAAAGAACAGATGACCCGGACCCCTGCCACGTCGGTCAGGTTTTCCTGAATGCTTTCCACGGTAGACGGAAATCCCCTGCGCTCCAGCTTCTCCGAGATACTCTCTGGAGATTTCAGCCGGGTCTTGATGGATTCAAAGGGATTCCGGTTATATTCCTGAGAAAATTCCGCATTCAGCACTTTCAGCTTCGTCTCTACTTCCATGATCGCAGAAGAAAATTCTGTCATCAGCCGGTTGAAAGGCTTTGCCACTCTCAGCTTTTCCGCCTGCTTCTGGATGATCTCATACTGCTTTTCCAGCTTCTGCGCCTGCTCCTCCACCTTTTGTTCCAGCTGGTTTTTGCAGGTAAACAGTTCTATGGCATTTCTCACCCTGTTTTTGACAATGGACAGTTCAAAGGGCTTATGGATAAAGTCCGACACCCCCAGTTCAAAACACTGATTCTCCACTTCCACAGCAAATTCGCTGCTGATAACAAGCACCGGGATTTTTCCGATCCACTCGTTTTTCTTCATCTCTGCCAGAACCGCAAAACCGTCCATCCTCGGCATATGCAGATCCAGAAGCACCGCCGCCGTCTCCTGCGCGTATGCTCCCAGATACTCCAGCGCCTGCCCGCCGTCTCCTGCCAGCTTCACCTCGTATTCTTCCTTCAGTATTTCATACAGCAGCTCCCGATTCAGTTCCGAATCCTCCGCCACTAAAATCTTCTGCATACAGCCCCCCATTTTACAACACTTATCTGATCCCGAAATCACAGCCCCCGGCCCGGCTCCGCGCCGGAGCCTCTGCCGGCCGCCCCATGGGACGTCTTCCCCAAAATGTCTCCCACAAGACAAAGGAGACCCTTCTCAGAGTCTCCCTGCCTTCACGTGACAGGATCTACCAGCCGATCAGCCAGGAATAGATCCCCTCATATTTGTATCTGGATGCATCCCATGAGAAATCTTTCTTCATGCCTCGTGCAACCATCTCATCCCACTCTTTCCGGTGTACAAAATAGGTGTATTTTGCATAATTGATTACTTCCATCATATCCCATGGATTATAATTTGTAAAGGAGAATCCGTCACCTTTTCCTTCATATTCATTATATGGCTCTACCGTATCCTTCAGACCGCCGGTCTCACGGACGATGGGCACGGTCCCGTAGCGGAAGGAAATCAGCTGTGTCAGTCCGCAGGGTTCAAACGCAGACGGCATCAGGAACGCATCCGCCGCCGCATACAGCTTATGGGACAGCTCATCCGCATAGTAGATATTCGCCGACACCTTATCCGGATATTTCCACGCGTAGTGGCGGAACATATCCTCGTATCTCTGATCTCCGGTTCCGATGACCACAAACTGTGTATTGTCATCCACGATCTGTTCCATAACTTCTGCTATCAGATCCAGACCCTTCTGATCCGTCAGGCGGGAAATCAGGCCGATAAGCATCTTGTTCTCATCCACCGCCAGTCCCAGCGCTTCCTGAAGCGCCTTCTTGTTGGCTGCCTTTCCTTTTTTGAAATTCTTCAATGCGTAATTCTTCGCCAGCTTCTCATCCGTGTCCGGATTCCAGATATCATAATCAATACCATTCACGATGCCGCGGAGATCCATATGTCTCGCGGACAGAAGGCCGTCCAGACCCTCCCCGTACATGGGCGTCTGGATCTCGTAAGCGTAGGTCTCGCTGACAGTGGTGATATAATCTGCATAGACCAGACCGCCTTTCAGCATATTGGCGTCTCTTTTGAACTCCAGCTTATCCGGTGTAAACACGTAATCCGGAAGACCTGTCAGGCCCTGCATGGTCTCAATGTCCCAGATTCCCTGGAATCTCAGGTTGTGGATCGTCATGATCGTCTTAATACCCTGATAGAAATCTCCCGCCGCAAACTCGGTCTTCAGATAGACCGGGATCAGGCCGGTCTGCCAGTCATGGCAGTGGATCAGATCCGGACGGAATCCGACGATCGGAAGGATGGACAGTACCGCCTTGGAGAAAAATGCAAATTTCTCAATGTCTGTCCGAAAATCCCCATAAGGCTTCGCGCCTCCAAAATAAACCAGATTGTCAATGAGATAATAAGTAACGCCGTCCAGTTCATAAGTCATCACGCCCACATGCGCGCCCGGATTGTATGATCCGGTTCCCATATAGAAATGCGTGATATACTTAAACTCATTCCGGAACTTGTCCGGGATGCAGGTATAGTTCGGTATAACGACGCGGACATCCCACTCTTCTTTGTTGAATCCTTTGGGCAGTGCCCCGCAGACATCTGCAAGACCGCCGGTCTTCACAAATGGTACACACTCAGATGCCGCAAACAATATTTTCCTCATTGATAAACCCCTCCCGTAAGCTTAAGAAGTATTTTGATAACCATATCATACCACAATCTTCCTCATTTCTAAAGTACATTTTTAGGAAAATCTGAAAAATACTTGCAAAAAAGATTTTTTCCGTTACAATATAACGTGATGTATTGTGGAATAATAAAATCTCAAAGAAAGGTTTCGTTTATGATCAGTGCAAATAATGTAACGCTCCGTCTGGGCAAGAAAGCCCTCTTCGAAGATGTGAATATAAAATTCACGGAAGGAAACTGCTACGGACTCATTGGCGCCAACGGTGCCGGCAAGTCCACATTTCTGAAAATTCTGTCAGGGGAGCTGGATTCCACCAGCGGCGAAATCGCCGTCACCCCGGGACAGCGCCTCTCATTCCTGAAGCAGGACCATTTCCAGTATGATGAATATCCGGTCATGGATACGGTCATCATGGGAAATGCAAGACTCTATGAGATCATGAAGGAAAAGGACGCCATCTACGCCAGGGAAAATTTTACGGACGAGGACGGAATCCGGGCCAGCGAACTGGAAGCAGAATTCGCAGACATGGACGGCTGGGAAGCAGAGTCTGACGCTTCCACCCTGCTGAACGGTCTGGGCATCGAGACCGATTTTCACTATGCGCTTATGAAGGACCTGACCGGAGCCCAGAAGGTCAAGATCCTGCTGGCACAGGCGCTGTTCGGCAATCCGGATATCCTGCTTCTGGACGAGCCCACCAACCACCTGGATCTGGACGCCATCGCCTGGCTGGAGGAATTTCTCATCAATTTTGACAATACAGTCATTGTGGTCTCCCACGACCGTTATTTTCTTAACAAAGTGTGTACGCACATCGCGGATATTGACTACGGCAAGATCCAGCTCTACGCCGGCAACTATGACTTCTGGTACGAATCCAGCCAGCTGATGATCCGTCAGATGAAGGAAGCCAATAAGAAGAAGGAAGAGAAGATCAAGGAGCTGCAGGAATTTATCTCCCGTTTCTCCGCCAACGCTTCCAAGTCCAAACAGGCGACCTCCAGAAAGAAAGCCCTGGAGAAGATCCAGCTGGACGAGATCCGTCCTTCCAGCCGGAAATATCCATACATCGACTTCCGGCCCAACCGGGAGATCGGCAACGAAGTGCTGACTGTGGAGGGAATCTCCAAGACCATCGACGGCGTAAAAGTGCTGGACAATGTCTCCTTTATCCTGGGACACGATGACAAGGTGGCTTTTGTAGGAAGCAACGAGTTTGCCAAAACTACCCTCTTCAGGATCCTGTCCGGAGAGTTGGAGCCGGATGAGGGAAATTATAAATGGGGCGTCACTACCTCTCAGGCATATTTCCCCAAGGACAACACGAAGGAATTCGACAACGACGACATCATCGTAGACTGGCTGACTCAGTATTCAGAGATCAAGGATGTGACTTATGTCCGCGGATTCCTTGGGAGAATGCTCTTCGCCGGGGAAGACGGAGTGAAAAAAGTGCGCATCCTGTCCGGAGGTGAAAAGGTCCGCTGCATGCTCAGCAAGCTCATGATCTCCGGAGCCAAT
Organism: Lachnospiraceae bacterium; assembly: GCA_910574805.1. Classification (GTDB taxonomy): domain Bacteria; phylum Bacillota; class Clostridia; order Lachnospirales; family Lachnospiraceae; genus Hominiventricola. The sequence goes on from CAJTCV010000001.1 coordinate 92,688, forward strand.
GTGCTGATCCTTGACGAGCCTACAGACCACCTGGATATGGAATCCATCACCGCCCTCAACAACGGCATGATGAAATTCCCGGGCGTACTTCTGTTCTCCTCCCGCGACCACCAGATCGTCCAGACCACGGCCAACCGGATCATCGAGATCCTGCCGAACGGTTCCATGATCGATAAGATCACCACCTACGACGAATATCTGGAAAGCGACGAGATGGCGAGAAAGCGTACCGTCTATACAAGTAATAAATTTGCAGAGGAAGATGACTGAACCATTAAGAGCTGCCGCCTGGCAATCAGGCGGCAGCTCCTCTCTGTCTAAAGACTGTCTAATGATTCTGTTCTTCCTCCAGCTCGATGGCCTCGGTCTCGATGATAAATTTCACGCTTCCTTCCATGGTATCGCTCTTGCCGGAGAAGCTCTGATAAGCTTCTGACAGATCTGCGATCACATCCACGCGGTCCAGAAGATTCTGGAGATCCCCGTTCACTGTATCATACAGCTTCTGAATCCCGTCATCGTTGTACTCATGAACTCCATCCAGCAGCTCTTCCGTGCCGTCTTTCAGTTCGTCTACGCCGTCCACCAGATCCACGACTCCGTCTTTGAGCTCCTGTGTACCATCCTTCAGTTCTCCGGTACCGTCCTTCAGCTCCTCCGTACCGTCCTTCAGCTCCTGTGTACCGTCAAACAGTTCCTTCGTCCCCTCTCTGAGGTCTGTTCCGCCCTGATAAAGCTTCTCTGTACCTCCTTTCAGTGTGTCTGCACCTGATTTCAGACCGGCCATTCCTTCGGTCAGCTGTGCGAGCTGTCCGGCATCCACGCCTTTATTCATCTGCCCCGCAATCTGCTTCAAAGCCGTATCTGCACCCACAAGCCCTGCATAATCCGTGGCTGCTTCCCGAAGCTGGTTCTGCAGTTCTGTGATCTCATTCAGCTTTCCTATCAGTCCGGTCTGCAGTTCCACCACCTTCTGATAGCCCTTTATGGTCGCCTCCATATCGGCCGGACTGCCGGTTCCCTGCCCTGCATCTGCCGTCTGGACCATGCCCATGGAAGTCATTCCGTCTGATGTCCCCAGATTTTCCAGATAGGTCCTGGCAAATGCCGACAGATCTTCTGCTTCTTCCAGTTCCTCCGCCGCTTCTGATTGAACAGTCAGCTCTTCTGCTGTGTCTGATTCCGGTGCAGCCGGCTGATCTTCTGCTGCAGCAGAGGGTTCATCTCCGCTTCCTGCCATTCCGGTTCCGTTGGCAGCATCCGGCCCGGCTGACGATCCATTTCCGCTTTCCGTGGCACTTTGGACCTCGTCCTGACTCTCCGGTGCCACCGGCGATCCGTTTTCGCTCTCTGCGGCACTGCCGGTTCCGACCGGGACTTCCGGTTCAGCCGGTGATCCGCTTTCGCTGTCCGCAGCATTTCCGGTTCCGCCCAAAGATCCTGCCGCTGCCGCGTTCCCCGCCGCACTTCCGGTTCCGACCGGGACTTCCGGTTCAGCCGGTGATCCATCTTCACTTTCTGCGGCATTTCCGGACCCATTCGGAAGTTCCGTTACATCTGACGCTCCGTTTGGAAGTTCTGCATCCGCAGATGCCCCGCTGCTGTTTCCTGCAGCATCGTTCTCACCCGTCTGCACAGACTCCAAAGATGTTGCCGGATCCTCTCCGGCAGATTCTGCTTCCACTGCTGTTCTCTGTCCTGTACTGCTTCCCGGCGGCAGCATTCCCATCTGCTCCGCCAGTACCATCAGCTGCCTCTGCAGTTCTTTTGCTTCACCGGCTGCCTTTTCCAGTCTGCCCGTCAGCACAATCACCTGATTCTGCGCTGCCTGCATCTTTTCCTGATTTTCTGCAATGGCCTGTTCCAGAGACTGTCCCATACCGCTGACGCCCCCAACCAGCTGATCCACTCCGTTTTTCAGGACCCCGGCTCCTGCCTGAAGCGCCGCAGTCCCGGCATCCAGCTCCTTCGCGCCTTCCCGGATATCCTTCGCTCCGTCGTTCAGCTTATCTGCTCCGTCGTAGAGATCCTGAGCTCCGTCATAAAGCTCCCAGGCCCCGTCATTCAGTTCCACGGCTCCGTCGTAAAGCTCCACGGCTCCGTCCCACAGATCCGGCATATTGTCTTTCAGCTCCTGGACGCCGTCATCCAGCTCGATGCAGCCGTCAATCAACTCATAAGTTGCATCATTCAGCTCTTCAATATCATCTTTCAGGTCATCAAAGCCGTCCATATCGTCCGTGTTCAGTTCGCTGAGTACATCCGGCATCAGAACCGTAGCCGTCATGGAAAGCTCAAAGTCTGTCACATCCGCCGTTACTTCCACATAGTCCGGAATGTCCACATCTTCAAAGCCTTCCAGATTCAGAAGATCCAGGCTCTCATACAGTCCCGGCATGGCTACGCCTGCCACGATCGTATTCTTTCCGTCTGAAAGAATCCTTCCATTTTCCGCCTCTACATTGACGAACCGGTCAGAGTCCAGGATCATGGTGCTGGCCGCCACGAAGGGCACGCAGACTTCTGTCTCCTCTCCCCCGATCATCACCTGCTGTCTGCTGTGATTTTCATAATCAAAACGAATCTTTACTTTACCGCTTTTTCCTGCCAGTTCCTTCGGATCGATCTTCTGATCATTCAGATAATAAGTCACCTTTACATCCACCGGCAGCGGTTCTGAAGTCGTGCCCTGATAATAAATATCATTGCCTCCCGCTTCCCAGACATAGCTGTCTCCATCCTGCGTAAAGGTCTCATCGCCTTTCACATTGACCACATCCGTAAGCCTTGTGACATCCGTAAGACGTTCCTCATTGTTCCCGTTTTTCAGCCAGCTGCTGACAGTAATCTCCTTTACCGTTCCGCCGGCGTCCGCATTCACATATACCGTTTCCTCTTTTCCAACATTCCCGCCGGCTGACCGGCTGACTGCTTCCCTTGCGATCCCCGCAGCATCAACCGTTTCTTCCGGCATCTCTTCTGCCTGCACCTTTACAGCCTCTGTACTTTCGCTGCAGCCGCAGACCGAAACAGCCATTACAATGGTCAGTCCCAGGCTCCATAATCTTCTATTTTTCATTTTCTACGCCTCCAGTCTCTATATTCTGCTGTTTCAGACATTTCCTCATTCCCATGGTGGTACAGCAGATCAGTCTGTCAAATACCAGGAAGAAGGACGGCAGCAACAGAAGCACGATCGCCATACTGATCAAGGCTCCCCGCGCCAGCAGGATCACAATGGATTTGATCATATCAATATTGGAATACATGGCCACGCCGATGGTCGAAGCAAACAGGCTGAACGCACTGGTAATGATCGAATGGAACGAAGTCTTGTGCGCGATCTCTATGGCCTCCTTTTTGCTCCTGCCGGCCATCCGTTCGTCCTTGTACCGGTTCGTCATCAGAATCGCATAGTCCACGGTTGCTCCCAGCTGAATGGTTCCCACTACAATGGGTGCCACAAATGCCTGACTGACCCCTCTGTAACAGGAAAATGCCATATTTACAAAGATGGAAAATTCTATCGTCGTCACCAGGATAAACGGAAGGCTCACCGACTTAAATACGATCATCACAATCAGGAAAATCGCCAGTATGGACAGGGTGTTTACCGTCATCAGATCGACACTGGTCACATCCTCCAGATCCTTCATCAAAGGCGCTTCCCCGATCACCATGGCCGTGTCGTCGTATTTTTTTACAATATCATTGATCTGTGCGATCTGCGCGTTACACGGAGCGGTGGCCGAGCTGTACTGAGAACAGATAAAGACCATCTCATAATTATCTGATTTCAGTGTGGAAGTCAGCTTTTCGGGAAGCATGGAATCCGGGATTCCGCCTCCCACCACCGACTGGATCCCCAGCGCCCAGTCCACGCCGTCCACCATCTCGATCTCCTTGATCATATTCGCTTTATCCTTCGCACTGTTTCCGCTGTTCATCAAAAGGATATGTACGTTGCTCATGTCAAACGTATTTTTCAGCTTCTCATTGGCAATGGCGCTGTCCAGATCATCCGGAAGTCCGGTATCAATATTATAATACAGCTCCACATTGTTATTGCCGCGGTAAGCCGGGACGAAAGCAATCAAGAAGAGCAGGATCCACACCCAGTAAAATTTTCTGATAAAATCCGACAGCTTTCCCATATCCGGAAAGAAGGACCGGTGCCTGAGCTTCATGATCTGTTTTTCAAAGAGAAGCACCATGGCCGGAAGTACCGTCACACAGCACAGCACACCGATGATCACGCCCTTGATCATGACGATTCCAAGATTCTCTCCCAGTGCAAAGGTCATGAAGATCAGGGCTGCAAAACCGGCAATCGTCGTCAGAGAACTTCCCATTACAGAAATAAAAGTCTCGCTGATGGCCTCCGCCATGGCGTCGTCCCGGCTCTCATATTTTGGTTTGCATTCCTCGTAGCTGTGCAGGAGGAAGATGGAATAATCCGTCGTAACCCCCAGCTGCAGCACCGCCACCAGCGCCTGCGTAATATAGGAGACATCTCCCAGGAACAGATTGCTTCCCATATTATAGGCCACGGCCAGACCGATGCTGGTCAGGAAAATAAAGGGAACCGCGAAGGAATCTGTCGTAAGGATCAGAACCAGCAGAGAGAGAAGGCTGGCCACCATGACATATCCGGGGATTTCCTTCATGGCCAGATTCTTAATATCTGTGACAATCCCGCTCATGCCGCTGATAAAACACTGCTGCCCCACCTGGGCACGCATTTCCTCGATTGCCTCCATGGTAGACTCTGCCGATGTGGTCTGATCGAACAGTGCGATCATCATGGTGGAATCCCCCTGAAAGAGCGCATCCGCCACTGATTGGGGGATCATACTGACCGGCACGTCAATTCCCACAAAATCATCATACCAGAGCACCTTTTCCACATGGTCGATGGCCTCGATCTTTTCCTCCAGCGCCACCACATCCTTCTTCTCCATCCCGTCCACCACAACCATGGAGAACGCCCCCATACCGAATTCATCCACCATAATATCCTGTCCCGCCACTGTCTCCAGCGAATCCGGCAGATAGCTCAGGATGTCATAGTTGACCTTTGTGGCAATAAATCCGATGGCAGATGGAATCAGAAGCAGGAATGCAAGCAGTACGATGGATATCTTACGTCTTGCGATAAACTTTCCGATCTGTTTCATATTTCTCACCTTCCATAATTACCTGTATGACAGCTTCACCTGTAAGTTGTCTCAAAAATGACCTGTAGTCATTTTTACTATAATATGTTATACTACAAAAATGACTGCTAGTCAATATTGTTTTTAAATTTTTAATAATTTTGACGGAAGACGACACGATGGCGTGAAAAAGGGCACCGGTGTTTCACCGATACCCTGCTGTTCATTACATATTATTATGGAAATTATCCTGTCGAAAAGCCCAGGCCCCGTTTCTGTCATATGCCCCTGCTATGATTCGTGTCTGATTAAAAGGATATAACGATACAGGTCTGAAAAAAATTCTTTGCCTGATATGGTTAAAACCACTTATATAATCTTCCCCTCCAGATGATCCATCTCATGCTGACAGATCTGTGCAGTCCATCCGGACAGTTTCTGGCGCTGTCTCTTCCAGTCAAAATCATAATATTCCACTTCCATATTCTGGTATCGGGTCGTCTTTCGGACACCGTCCAGGGACAGACAGCCTTCTTCCGTCTCATAAGGTCCGCTTTTTGAGACAATCACCGGATTGAACATCACCACATCGAGAAAACCCATGCTGACAATAATGATGTTCTTCTTTACACCGATCATGTTGGCGGCCATCCCCACACACCGCTCACGGTTTGCTCTTAACGTATCCTGAAGATCCCTTCCCACCTGGAGATCCGCCTTTGTCGCCGGCTCCGATTTCTGACCCAGGAACAAAATATCTCTTACAATCTGCTTTACCATTTATCCTCACATCCCCTTTCATATTTTTCTGACAGTATTGTACCACAGGAAAGAACACCTGCCTATATGCGGAAGCAGGCTTTGCACAACAAAACACCGTCAGAAGAGGGTCCTGTCCCTTCTGACGGTGTTTTGTCAGATTCAATTAAAATACTGCCGCTTTACGCTTTTTATCGCTTCACCTGGTATACTGCAAATGTCACTGTACCGTCCTCATTCAGAACAGCCGCCTCTACCCGCAGATCTTCCAGTCCCTTTTCTCCATAGGAATAGCCTGTTACAGACGCGGAACCCGGCTTTCTGTCCGGGAAAGCCTCATTCATGAAGATGCAGCCGCTTCCGCCGCCTTCGTCTCCCAGATCATAAGCATAGCTGGCGTATTCCTCTTCCCCGTCTTTTTCCGGCGTACAGATCTGTACTGTGGATTCGATCCGTTCTGCATCCTCTTTCATCCGGCCTTCTTTCAGCTCTTTTGTAAATTCCTCTACCCATGCATCGACTCCCAGATCCGTTTCATCCATTTCCATGGGAGTATCCGCTTCTGCTTCTTCCTCCATGGATGCCAGAAACGCCTCTGCCGCCTGGGGATCGCCTTTTGCCGGATCCAGTGGGAGCGTAAACAGAGCATTCACCTTATCATAGGCTTCATTTCTTGTGATTTCCCCGGTCTCCTGATCAAACAGATAAGCTTCGCTGTCGTAAAATACCCCCGAACTGACCCCGATATAGAGCCCCCGGTCTGCAAAGATCTCAATATTCTCCATATCCAGCAGACGGTACTGGATGCCGTCCCGGACAAATTCACTGTATCCGCCGCCCATGGTCATAAGTCCGTAATTCCACGGCTCCAGCCCCTTGATATACGGCGACACATAGAACGGCTCCTCCCCATAGGCATCATCTCTGGTATCCGGCATAGGAGTGCCGTCCGTCCGCTCAATGGCCACCGCCGCGTAGAACCGGTCATCCTCCACCTGACCCTGATCGTCCGTCTCCAGATATTCGCTGATATTCTTCCCTGACACGGCGCCCAGAAGCGTGACCCGATAGCCCCCATATTCCTGTGACTCATTTACAGACACTGCATCTTTTCCCTGAAAAGCATCCATAAGCTTTCCGTCCTCAAGCTCCTGGGCGATCTGCCCCGGAGACAGGTATCTGGCTGCCGCCACCACTGCTGCCGAACCGATCACCAGTGTAAACGCTGCCGCTGCGACCGCCGCGGGAATTCTGGTTTTTTTCTTTTTCTTCATATTTGCCATCTCCTCTGCCCGATATAAAATATTCTGGTTGAGCCATGCATCCGGCTCTTCCTGCGGAGTAAGGGCCTGTTTTAAAATGCGGTCAAGATCTTTTTTCATTTAAAACAACCTCCAGTTCTTTTTTCAGTAATTTTTTTGCCTTGAACAACCGGCTTTTCACCGTTCCTTCCGGGATACTCAGGACCCCTGCAATCTCGGAGAGCTTCAGCTCTTCCATATAGAAAAGCAGTACCGGCAGCCTGTACTTTTCCGGCAGGCCGTCCACCGCCTCCTGCACCAGCCTTTTCTGCTCCCCGGATATGATCCGGGCCTCCGGAGACGGTTCCCGGGACGGCACTTCCAGCGCTGCATCCTCCATGGAGGTCACCGGTCCGGTGATCTGCTGTCTCAGATTCCATTTCCGGCGGCGGTTCCTCCAGAGATTGACGGACACCGACAGCAGATAGCCTTTGGGATTGCTCCGGATATCCAGCCGGTCTCCCAGTTCCACCATCTTCAGAAAGGTATCCTGATACAGATCATCCGCCTCCTGCCTGCTCCCGGTGAGGCGGCAGCAGAAGGAATAGATATCCCGTCCGTTCTTCTTGATACATGCCTCCAGCTCTTCACGGCTCATTTTTCATCCTCCAGATAAAGACGTCTTTTTCTTAAAGGTTTTGCCCTTCACTCTTATATGGTAACCGCAGGGAAAATGGTTCACTGTACTGCAAAAAAAGAAAGAAAAAAGCAGGCGCAGCCGTCCGCACCTGCTTTTGATATCTCATTGTCTTAAGAGCTGATCTTTGTAACGTCTGATCTCGGCAATCGCCTCCTGCATGACCCGGTCCCCTTTTGCCATGCCGAAATCTCTGGTGTCCACAGCCAGCACCGGTATATGCTCCGGCACCAGCTCTCTCACACTGGCAAAAGCACAGCGTACCTGAGGGCCCACAAGGACGATATCCGCATCTTCTTTTCCTTCATCGAGTCCCGAAAGAGAGGATATGATGATCTCTGCCTCAATCAGATTGGCATGTGCCCAGGCAGACATCCGATCCTTCAGGATACTCGCGGAAGTTCCGGAATAACTCACCAATACAACTTTCATCTCTTCCCTCGCCCGTCATCTATTCTGGATCATTGTAACCGTTTGGGTTCAAAGACTGCCATCTCCAGGAATCCGCACACATCTCTTCGATGCCGTACTCCGCTTCCCAGCCAAGCTCTGCCTTCGCTTTTGCCGGATTGCAGTAGCAGGTGGCAATGTCTCCCGCACGGCGGGGCTTGATCTCATACGGAAGCTCTTTTCCGCATGCCTTACTAAAGGCTTCCACCACCTGCAGCACGCTGTAGCCGTGTCCGGTGCCCAGATTGTAGATACGGACGCTTTTTTCTTCTTTAAACTTCTCCAGCGCCTTTACATGGCCTCTTGCCAGGTCCACTACATGGATATAATCCCGAACGCCCGTTCCATCCGGAGTATCATAATCATTCCCAAATACACCCACGCATTTCAGCTTTCCGATAGCCACCTGTGCCACATAGGGAAGCAGATTGTTGGGGATTCCCTTCGGATCCTCGCCGATCCTGCCGGATTTATGCGCTCCGATGGGATTGAAGTAACGAAGCAGGATCACATTCCACTCCGGATCCGACTTCTGGATATCCATCAGCACCTGCTCCAGCATGGTCTTGGTCTGCCCATAGGGATTGGTCGGGGACTGCTTCGGACAGTTCTCCGTAATGGGGATTTCCAGAGGATCTCCGTATACCGTTGCAGAGGAGCTGAAGATGATATTCTTCACGCCGTTCTTTCTCATGGTATCGCACAGAAGCAGCGTCCCTGCCATATTGTTGTAATAATACTCAATGGGCTTGGCCACCGACTCTCCCACTGCCTTATAGCCGGCAAAATGAATGACTGCATCCGGCTTCTCCGCCTGGAAGATCCCGCTGATCTTCGGCTGATCCAGCAGATCCGCCTCATAAAATCTCAGGGACTTCCCCGTGATCTCCTGCACCCGGTCCAGCGCTTTCTCACTTGCATTGTACAGGTTGTCAACAACTACCACTTCATAGCCTTCATTCAGAAGCTCCACACAGGTATGGCTTCCAATATATCCGGCACCGCCCGTTACCAAGATCTTCATATCTCCTCATTCCTCTCAAAAAATCCATATTCGCAGCAGTCCGGATGTACCCATGCACACAGGCTGCCCGTTATGTATCAGTGTAGCATACTTTAACCGGATTGGCAATTGCACATTTTCGGATAAACCTTGTATTTTTCCCAAAGTAGATTTATAATCTTTATATACACCCGATACCCTGTATCTTAACGCCTGCCTCCGGGCCGGCGTCTATATAATAAGGAGACGATATCTTATGAAAAACCAGTTATTTGAAGAAGCAAAGCGTTCTGACACCCTCAGCAAAGAGCTGATCAGCAACCTGCTGGAATCCATGGAATACAGCAGTATTTCCTTTATCAACTGGACCATTGACGTCCTGAAGATTCTAAAAACCCGAATCGACCGCGGCGACAAGATCACGGACGCCGTATCCAAAGTGGTCTATGACAAAAAATCCTTCCAGGCATTTGTCAAGAAGAATTTTTCCTCCTACATCTTCAGCCAGGTATTCGCAGATCCGAAGAAAGCAGAAAAGGTATATTTCCATCTGGAGTCCTGTGACGGCGGCTATAACCTGATCATGGCTTCCTCCGCCAGAGAAAAGACCTACCAGTGGATCTCCAGCCTGAGCGAACGCTTCTCTCTGGTGGAGATGATCGCCACCGGTGTTGTGTACATCAAGGACAATCGCAGGGACACCTACATGCCCTTCATCTCCGAACACGGAAAATACTGCAGATATGACGCGAAGGTCGGCAGGATCCTGGAGCTGTGATCCGCCGGATGCAGAACAGAAACTAAAAGATGCCTGCCGTCACATAAAAGTCTTCCCATTTCTGAAGCTTTCATGTGACGGCAGGCATTTTCATCTGTCTTCCAGGCCGGCCGGCCGTTGGATGCCTCTGCAGTCAAAAGCCGGGATAAAGCTTTCCCGGGCGCAGTCCTCCATCTGGACATATACCTGCTTCATCCCGAGAAAAAGCGCATACTCCACTACCTCTCTGTACTCTTCTTTTGTAACTCTCCGGTCAAGCTCCGGAAAATCCCGCACATGAGGAAGGGGTGTGTACTGACTCATGAGACTGACCTGAATCTGTTCTCCCCAGGTATCATGCAGATATTCCAGCACATCCTTACTGTCATACACGCAGCCCGGCAGTACCAGATGCCGGACGATCACTCCCCTTTTCATCATCCCTCTGTCATCAAATACCGGCGGCCCTGCCTGGCGCACCATCTCTGCCAGCGCCTCCTTCGCCCGCGCCGGATAATCCGCCGCACTGGAATAGCGTTTTGCCAGCTCCCCACTGGCATATTTCAGATCCGGAAGCCAGATATCCACCAGCCCCTCCAGCATCCGAAGCGTCTCTGTCTTCTCATACCCTCCGGTATTGTACACCACCGGGATCTTCAGACCCTGCCCCCTGGCCATTTTCAGTGCACGGATCACAGACGGCAGAAAATGCCCCGCCGTCACCAGATTGATATTGTTGGCGCCCTGCTCCTGCAGCTCCAGAAAGATCTCCGACAGCCTCCTGGTACTGATCCTTTTCCCGACCTTTCCCGCCGCGATCTCATGATTCTGGCAGAAGACGCACCGAAGCGTACAACCGGAAAAGAAGACCGCACCGGAGCCCTCTTCCCCGGAGATACACGGCTCTTCCCAGTAGTGGAGCGCCGCCCTAGCCGCATGCGGCTCCATGGGCATCCGGCAGTACCCCAGCTCTCCCTTCGCCCGGTCCGCCATGCATTCCCTCGGACAGAGCCTGCACCCGCCGCTCATCCTTCCCGCAGCCGCTCAAACCAGTCCAGATATTTTCTCTCCGTCTCCTGAAACGGCTCCGTGCCAAATACCGGACGGCTTTTCAGGGTTCCCGGACATTCCATGAGCTTTTCCTTCATAAAATGATCAAATTCATAGTACAGCAGCGTATCGTCCAGCTCCCGCCACAGTCTCTTCTCTTCTTCCGACAGCTCCCCCAGGTATTTTTGAAAAATAACATCCTGAAGCGTCTTTTCCACAGCTCTGTATTTCGGCAGATGCTGCTTCACCGGCCGCGTGATATCCGCCAGATACGCTTCACTGGCATCATGCAGCAGGCATGCAAGCTGTACGCGTTCTGTATAACCTCTTGCGTGCGCCTCCTCACAGCAGTGGATGCAGTGCTGCCCCACCGAATAAAAGTCCGGGAAATGTCCGTTGGCCCGTACCATCAGAGAAAGTGAATGGGCAATATCCCTGATATGGATCTCCTCCGCTCCCGGTGCAAGCGGTGACATATGTATTCCTGAGTAAGTTGTAATATAATCTCCCATGTCCTGATTCTCCCTGCTGTTTCTCATAATAATTTTTATTTTCCGTACCGCCGCTGTAATGATATCCTGTCAGAAAAGACCGTTGCATTTTTGCCCGTTTCCTTCTATACTGTTATAGAAACCGTTTAAAAGTAAAAGGAGCATTTGATCGTCTATGAAAGAGAAAAAAGAACTGATCCAGTACGCCGCAGTCTGTGCCCTGATCCTGTATCTTCTGTGCCACTACTGGGATACCGCCGTACGCTCGCTGTTTATCTTTGCCGGCGTCATCCGCCCTCTGATCCTTGGATGCGTCATGGCCTATATTCTGAATCTGATCATGAGCTTTTATGAACGAACCATTTTTACCAGACGGCGTCTCCGTTCTTCCGCCTCGAAACGGACCGCATCCATTCTGCTGTCCTTTCTCACCCTGCTCCTGATCGTCGCTCTGATCATCAACATGATCGTACCGGAGCTGAAGTCCTGTATTGAACTGCTGCTGTCCAGGCTTCCCATCGCCTACGACATGGTCATGCAGTTTCTGCAGGAACACCCGGACATTTTCTCCTTCCTGCCCGCCATGTCCGAACTGCAGTTCGATGTTCAGAAGCTTCTGGAACAGCTTTTCGCCTGGATGGGGTCCGGAGCCGGGGCCAGCCTGTTCGGATACATCTCATCCTTTGTATCCGTGATCTTCAACCTGTTTGTCTCTCTGGTCTTCGCCATCTATCTGCTGGCCGGCAAGGAATGGCTGGGACGGCAGGCGGACCGGCTGCTGTGCACCTATCTGCCGGACACGGTCCAGAAAAAGACACACTATGTACTGCGCACCCTGGACAACTGTTTTCACCGCTTCATCGTCGGACAGGTCACAGAAGCCCTGATTCTGGGGATCCTCTGCATCCTTGGCATGCTCCTGTTCCGTTTTCCCTATGCGGTCATGATCGGGATCCTGGTCGGCGCCACTGCACTGATCCCTGTCCTGGGAGCCTATATCGGCGCGGTCGTGGGCATTCTCATGATCTTCACGGAATCCCCGTTCCAGTCGCTGATGTTCCTTATATTTATCGTCGTACTCCAGCAGCTGGAAAATCAGCTCATCTATCCAAGAGTCGTGGGGACCTCCATCGGACTTCCGGGAATTCTGGTGTTCTCTGCCGTCATGACAGGTGGAAGTCTCTTCGGCGTCGCAGGAATCCTGCTGGGAATCCCGCTGACTGCGGCATGCTATCAGTTTCTGAAGGATGACCTTAGAAGGCGGAAGCATTAGGAAAATTCCCTTATACCATAATCCACACGCATCAGCATCAGCCCCTCCGGGGGCATCAGGCGTCCGGCGCGTGCCCGGTCCCTGTCATCCAGAATCTCCTTTACGGACTCTGCGCTGCGAAGTCCAAGCCCCACCTCCACCAGAGTTCCCGTAAGGATCCGGACCATGTGGTATAAAAAGCCGTCCCCTGCATACGTGAAATCGATCCGCTGTCCTTCCTGTGAGATACGGATCTCTTCCACTGTGCGGACCGTGGATTTTTTAAAACGCTTCAGAGAACAGAACGCCCGGTAGTCGTGAGTCCCGCACAGAGATTCCGCCGCCCTTCGCATGGCTTCCACATCCAGCGGCTCCTCCACCCAGGTCAGAAAACGGCGTCCGAACACATGTTTTGTTTTCCCATTCCAGATCCGGTATACATACGTCTTGCGTACTGCGTGCAGCCGCGCATGGAACCTTGGCTCCGCCTCTTCCACAGACAGAACTGCCATATCCTCCGGAAGATATCGGTTCATATATTCCCGGATCTCTTCCGCCCCCTTTTTATCACTGCACCGAAAGCTGATCACCTGCCCGGCCGCATGGACGCCTGCATCTGTCCTTCCGGAACCGTGAACCTCCACCGGCGCCCCTTCCATCCGGGTCAGGAGTGCCTCCAGCTTTCCCTGGATCGTATTTTCTGTATTTCCCTGCACCTGCCAGCCTCGATAGCGGGTGCCTTCGTACTGGATGACTGCTTTATAATTTCTCATCTCACATCTCAATCCCCCGCCTTGCCGGGATTCCCTCATCAAAAGGATGCTTCACCTTCTTCATCTCTGTCACATAGTCTGCCAGCTTCAAAAGCTCTTCCCCCGGATTCCGCCCGGTCAGAACCACCTCCAGTCCCTCCGGACGGTTCACCAGGAAATAAAGCGCCGTCTTCTGACAGATCATCCCATGTTCATAAGCGCTCATAAATTCGTCAATGACCAGCAGGTCATAGCCTTCATCTTCCGCCTTTCCTGATGCGTCTTCAAATAAATGTGTATATGCATGAGCTGCCTGTTCCTTTTGTTCTTCTGTCATATTCCAGAAAAATCCGAACTTCTCTGTACAGCAGCAGTAATCGATCCCCAGTTTTTTCAGCATCTGTACCTCACTGGACGTTCCGTCCTTCATACACTGACAGAACAGCACCTTCATCCCATGCCCTGCTGCCCGAACCGCAAGCCCCACGGCTGCCGTCGTCTTTCCCTTTCCGTCCCCGCAGTAGATATGCAAACAGCCTTTTTTCAGATTACCCATAAAACCACTCCTTTCACAGCCAGAAATACCAGAAGCGCCAGGACCGCCGTCCCGTACAGAAGCCGGCCGGCCCGCCGGATATCCTCGTATTCCACCGGACGGTCCGCGTCCCCCAGTGTCGGCTTTTCATACAGTTTTCCAAAATAGTATGCATTTCCGGCAAGCTGAATATGCAGCGCACCCGCCGTTACAGCCTCCGTATGGGCCGAATTGGGGCTGCTGTGGTTATACCGGTCACGCACATAGATCCGCCAGGCATTTCCTGCATCCATCCCCAGAAGACCGCCGGCGCATACCATGAGCACCGCGGACAGCCTTGCCGGAAACCAGTTTACCACATCGTCAAATTTTGCCGACGCCCTTCCGAAATACAGATACCGTTCATTCTTATAGCCCACCATGGAATCCATGGTATTGACCGCTTTATAAAAATATCCCAGAGGCGCCCCGCCGATGACCATAAAAAGGAGCGGTGCAATGATCCCGTCCGACGTGTTCTCCGCCACAGTCTCTACTGCTGCTTTCGTAATGCCGATGTCGTCCAGCACTGCCGTATCCCTGCCCACCACCATGGACACCGCCCGGCGCGCACCTTCCACATCTCCTGCCCGGAGCGCCGTGTACACTTTCATCGTCTCATCTCTCAAAGACTTTGTGGCAAGGAGTTGATAACACATAACCGTCTCCAGTGCAAAGCGGACATACGGATGCACCAGCCCTGCCAGAAAGAGCAGCCCCCATGCGGACGCTGAGGTGATCCCTGCCGTGAGCACCAGAAGACAGCCTCCCGCTGCCAGCTCTCCGCTCTCTGTCCCCGGAAATATGCGGCGCAGCACAGTCTCCAGCCCGGTGATCAGATGTCCCACCAGCCGGACGGGATGGTAAAGCCAGTGAGGATCTCCCAGCAGCAGGTCCAGCAAAAAACCCAGCCCTACGGCAAGTATTGATAATTCCATAAATCTGTTCCTTCCACAGGCGTCAGTATGTATCCGCACCCGTTTTTTACCTGATAGTCAAAATAGTCTTTTTCCGGAAAGCCATAGCGCTCCAGGATTGCCATGATCGTTCCTCCGTGGACCATGACTGCAATACGCATGGATACGTCCCCGGGGGCCTTTGCCTCCAGCTCCCCCATCTGACGGACGATCTTTGCAAATCCGGCCTGGCAGCGGCGCTTAAATCCTTCCGTGGACTCTCCCCCCGGGAACGGCAGCGTTCCCCCGCTGTCAATCCATGCCTGATAAGAAGGAGTTCCGTTCAGCTCCCGGTGATTTTTATTCTCAAAATCTCCGAAGTCACATTCCTGAAGGGCGGGAACCAGAATCATGGGAATCCCACATGCACCCCACAGGATCTGCGCTGTCTCCACACAGCGTTTCATGGGGCTTGCATAAATCCGGTTCACAGACGGATAAGACCTGCCCCGAAGCAGCCGGATCCCTTCCCCGCAGAGCGGCTCATCGGTCCGGCATCCGATATACCGCCCTTCCAGATTGCCTTTCGTCATGGAATGCCGGAGCAGCAGGATCTCAGCCATCCTTGATCACCGTTCCGATTCCGCAGACAACCCGGTGCACCTGCGATGCTTCCTTTGCGATCCGGCAGCAGATCCGCCCGGTCTGCTCCCGGTATGCGCGGTCAAAGCGGTCCGCCGGCACCACTCCGCAGCCAAGTTCATTGGTCACCAGAATCACCTCCGGATTTTCAGCCGACAGACGTTCCAGAGAAAACTCCTCTCCTGCTTCCATCAGTCTCCGGATATATTCATGAAAATGATACAGAAGCTTCGTCCGGTACAGCTCCTCCAGCGGGCAGACCGCGCCGTCCGCCGTATCGCCGCTTCCGACCCCGAAGGTCCCGCACGCATACTGTGTCTTCCCCTGAAAACATCCGCCTGTCACAAGTATCATATATACGCCTCCATCTACAAGTTCCGCATCTGCCCGCAGGCAGATGCTTTTTTTCACAAACGACCTGGCACTGCCTACAAAAACCGTCCTCCCAACATCAGCGTGCACCCCATGGCCAGCTCGCATACCTGTACAAAGAATCCGGCGATATCCCCCGTAGTCCCTCCGAATGCTTTCATGGCCATATGATAATAATAACCGTAGACTGCGGCTGCCGTACCGGACAGGAGCAGTCCATACCGCCAGTCCCACCAGAACGCCCCGCCTGCACAGACCAGGATCCACAGCGCCAGTACGATCTTCAGCACCCGTTTCTGTGCGGCATCCGCGAACATCCCGAGAGATCCTTTTTTGTTGGCGCAGGGAAAGGTGGCAAGCGCCATTCCGCTGAGCGCCCGGGAGAGAATGTATCCCGCGGCAAGCACCGGCAGGACCTTCTCCTCCATTTCACTCCACACTCCCAGCGCCAGGATAAAATATGCGCATCCCATGATGACAGCAAAAGCGCCTGCATGGGAATCCTTCAGAATCTCCAGCTTCTTCTCTTTCGGCTGCCAGGAGCTTAAGGCGTCCACCGTATCCAGAAACCCGTCCATATGGATCCCTCCGGTCACCAGAAGCGGAATCAGCACATATCCGGCCGCCCGCATGAGACTTCCCAGATCCGCCAGGACGCAGAGCCTTCCGTATCCGCAGATCAGAAGCCCGATCACAAGTCCGATCCCCGGGAAAAAGCAGATCATATATTTCATATTTTCCTTATCCCAGTCCGCACGGGGCACCGGAATCCTGGAAAACATGGCAAATGCAATCAAGAAACCGTTCCAGACTCTTCTCATCACACACCCTCCGACTCTCTTTTGTGAACCAGCGGAATGGAACAGACGACTTCCACCACCGCATCCGCCATGGATGCAAGCTTTTGATTGATCGTGGCCAGATATCTCTGATACCGTCTGGTCTCCTCCTCATATTCGATCCCGTCGGAAAAGATCTCATTTGTCACAATGACCAGATGCGTACACTGGTCTTTGATTTTATGGACGCCTTCCAGGATCTCCTTCACACACTGTTCCCCCGCTCCGCCTTCCTGATAGAGCTCGTTGGCAGTCAGATTGGACATACATTCCAGCAGCACGGTACCGTAACCGGTCGCATCTGCATACTTCAGACCCGTATAACACTCCAGTGTCTCAAATCCCTTTTCCGCCCGCATCTTCTGATGCCTCTGAATCCTCCGGTGACATTCCTCATCAAAAGGATACATGGTCGCTATGTAAAGACGGGGCAGGGCTCCCAGCTGCACCACCGTCTGTTCCGCGTACTCTGATTTGCCGCTGCCGCTGCCGCCGGTGACTAATACAAACATATATTTTCATCCTCCCGGGTATTTTTCTGCGGGCTTTCTGCAGGATTCCCTGTATGTCCGGCACGCCTTCAAAAACCGGTATGGAACATACAGATTAGAATAATAAAACAAATGCGGAAAACCTGCATACAGCGTCCGCGTCCCATGTACACAGTCCCACTCCTTTCTGCCTGCAGGCTTCCTGGCATGGAAACTCCCGCCGCAGCTTTTGCTGTCCCAGTAATGGAACTCATGTCCGCGGATCTTAAGGCCGACCGGTCCCAGAAGCTGATCCTCTTTTGATTCCAGTGTAATATATCCGAAACGGGAAAGCTTCTCTGTCCGGTATGCCTCTGCCGGCAGGACCCCTGCCATGGGATATTTCTTTCCATCCGTCCCCTCCAGCTCCCGGTGCAGGTACAGAAAACCGCCGCACTCCGCAATACAGGGCATACCGCTTTCCACCGCGCTTCGGACCGCATGCCGCATGGAACTGTTCCTGCCAAGCGCCTCTGCATGAAGCTCCGGATAACCGCCGCTCAGAATCAGCCCCCATGCATTTCCCGGAAGCTCTGCATCCCGGACCGGCGAAAATGGCACCAGCTCTGCCCCCAGCTCTTCCAGAAGCTCCAGATTGTCCAGATAGGTAAAGCAGAACGCATCATCCTCCGCCACGGCGATCCGGACTTTGTCAGGAAAAGAAAGCGCCCGGATCTTTTCATCCTCCCTTTTCATTTCTGCCTGAACAGAAGGAACAGCATCTTCAAAATGCCTGCCGTATTCTTCAGAAAAGCGAAGCATACCGTCAAGATCCAGCGTCTTCTCCAATTCCTCAGCCAGACGGTTCAGCTTTTCCTTTAATGCCTGGATCTCTCCCGGCAGCACCAGCCCCAGATGGCGGCTGTCCAGAGACAGTTCCCCCATCTTCGGCACATAGCCAAACACACGAATCCCCAGCTCCTGCTCGATCAGATTTTTCAGCTGCCTGGAGATCATGGGCGATACCTGATTTAAGATCACACCGCAGATATGACTGTCCCGCCGGTATTCCAGAAAACCTTTGATCATGGCCAGAACCGACAGACTGGCTCCCCGGCCGTTTACAATCAGGATTGCCGGAAGATTCAGCGTACAGGCCACATCATAGGTACTCCCTTCTGTCCTGACCCCGCCCAGTCCGTCATAGTATCCCATGACGCCTTCCACCACGACGGCATCACAACCGGCTGTATTTTTTTCATACAGATAGCGGGTCGCAGCCGCATCCGTAAAAAAGGTATCCAGATTCCGGGATTTTGTCCCGATGACCTTTCCGTGGAACATGGGATCGATGTAGTCCGGACCGCATTTAAAGGATACGGTTTTCAGTCCCCGGTTCACCAGCGCCTGCAGAATGCCGCAGGTGATAAGTGTCTTACCGCTCCCGCTGGCCGGAGCAGTCAGAAGCATCCCCGGCGGCCTCATGGTCTCCCTCCCCTGCAGGTCACGATATAGACGGGATTCTGCCCCATCATCAGATGGTACGCCCCAAGTCCCTTTGCCCGTGCAACGCTCACGGAAACAATCTCCTCCTCTGTCACCGGAAGCGTTCTCAGGCAGTCCATCACCTCCGAGACCGTCTCCAGCGTCACCGTATTGATCACCATACGGATCCGAGGATTTTTCTTAAGCAGGCACTCCATGATCTCCTTCAGATTTCCTGCAGACCCTCCGATAAACGCGTGGGTCGGCGCCGGAAGATCCGCCATCGCCTCCGGTGCAAGCCCCTGAACCACCCGAATATTGGGCGTTCCAAAATGCCGTTTGTTTTTTTCTATAAGGCTGCAGGCTTCTTCCTTCCTCTCGATGGCATAGACCATACCGTCCGCAGCCTGCATCGCCATCTCTATGGACACGGAACCGGTGCCGGCCCCCACATCATAGACCACCGCATCTCTGGTCAGGCGAAGCTTTGCCACGGACAGACTGCGAATCTCACTCTTGGTCATGGGCGCTTTTCCCCGCAGAAACTCTTCATCCTCCACACAGGCACGCATACCATCAAAATACTCCGGATTCTCAATCAGGGCCGCACAAAGTCTGTCATACTCTCCGTCTGCCAGTTCTCCCGGAAGACCGGAAGTAATCTTCTCCTCCGGGTATCCCAGACTCTCCCCCACTGACAGCCGTACATGAGAGAGGCCATATTCCTGCAGTTCCCTGCACAACTGTCCCACGCTGTCCCCGCCGCTCAGTATGGCAAACGTCTTCTCATGAGACCGGACGGCTCCCACCAGATTGGCTTTCCGCCCATGAGTGCTTTTCAGGCATACATCCTCCCAGGAGAGATGCAGCTTTCCGCAGAGATACACAACAGAAGAGATCCCGCAGATGCTCCGTACCTCACAGTCCACTTGTTCCAGCGCCTCATACAGCTTCTTCGCACCGCTGTAAAACCCGATATCACCGGACAGAAGCACAGCCGGACGGACATACTCCGGATGTGTCCGGATATAGTCCGCAATCCGCTGTGCATCATAATCCTGATAGACCGGCCTGCCCGGATTTCCGACCGCCTCCAGCATCCGGCCCGCGCCGATCAGCAGATCGGACGCTGCGACTGCACCGGCGGCCTCCGCCGTCATGCCGGCAGGCGTACCCATGCCGATGCCGATGAGTGTCACGACTCTTTTCCTGCTTCCCGGATCTGTCTCCCGGACGGTATCTGATCCTTCCGAAGCGGAATTTCCTGCATACCGGCTCCCCCCCAGTCTCTCTTCCAGCAGCTCTAAAATCTCTTCATAAGAATATCCTTCCTGCTCCGGCGGTCTTCCCACCAGGACCACTTTTGCGCCCGCCCTCTTTGCCGCGCGGATCTTCTCCTCAAATCCTCCGGCCCTGCCGGTCTCCTTTGTGACCAGATAGGTGCAGTCAAACTGCCGGAGCATGGCGGTATTCAGTTCCTCACTGAAAGGTCCCTGCATGCAGATCAGATTCTTTCCCCGAAAGCCCAGCTTTTCACATGCCGCGGCCACCTCTCCGGTGGAAAGCACCCGGGCAAAGACACGTTTTTCATAGTCCGGAATGATTGTATATTTTGCCAGCTCCTTGCTGCCGGTAGTCGCCAGAATATTCCCCTTTGTTCCTGCCAGATATGCGGCTGCTTCCTCCACCGATGAAATCGGTATCACATTCTCTGACTCTGCATTTCCGCTCTCTCTGATCAGACGAAGATACTCTGTCCCTGTATCTTCGCATGCCTTTGACACATTCTGCGATACCACGGCCGCATAAGGATGCGTGGCGTCCACCACCAGTCCCGCACCCTCCTGCCGGATAAAGTCCGCCATCTGTTCCCGGTCCATGCGCCCTGTATGCACTTTTATATATTCATGTTCCGGCAGAAGCGTCTCTCCGTATTCCGTCGCTACACAGGCGGTCACACGGACACCGCGGCCGGACAGATATTCAGACAGTGTCCTTCCTTCTGCCGTCCCGGCAAATATGATTACCGATCTCATGTTCTCAATCCTCCATCCAGACAGTATAGTCCATGACCGCCGCCGCCACGGTCACCCCTTCCCGGGCAGTCTTGGGAATCAACAGCTTCTTCGTCCCGGCACTCTTCAGCGCCGCCCGCCCGCAGACATTTCCAAGTCCTGTGACTGATCTGACAAAATCTGATTCTTCCAGCTCATCCTCTGATTCCGTCTGCAAAAGCTCCTCCGCCGTATAAGTCTCAAAAGGAACCTCCAGCCAGTCTGCCAGCGCAAGAAGCGCGCTTTCTTCCTTTTTCAGATCGATGGATGCGATGCGGCACACACTTTCCGGAAAAATCTGATGCTCGTCCAGCACCTGCACCACCACATCCTTCAGGTGCGCCGCATCCGTGCCCCGCCTGCATCCGATCCCCAGCACCGTGATCCGGGGCACCAGATGGAGCGTATGAACAAACGGCTGCTCTTTTCTGATATCTGCCACAAATCCCACGGGAAGCACTCCTTTTAGATCCAGCTCTTCCGGTACCGTTCCGGATACCGGAAAGGCGCTGCGCATCCCCACGGGTCTCCCGGCCACCAGCTCTGCCGCAATCTCCTTTGCATACTCCATGGAATCCAGATACATCCCCCTCTGTGCTGCGAAGGCGTCCACTGCAAATTTCCCATGCAGATCTGTAGCGGTGGTAATCACCGGCTCCGCATGCAGGATCTCTGCCACCAGACGTGTCACGGCATTGGCGCCGCCCATATGTCCGGACAGCAGAGAGATCACGTGCTTCCCCTGCTCATCTGCCGCAAGGACGGCCGGATCTGTCTTTTTGCTCTGCACAAACGGAGCGATGCTGCGCACCGCGATCCCCGCCGCCCCGATGAAGATCAGGATGTCCGCTCCTGAAAACTGTTCGCAGGTCCATTCCTTCAAAGATACAGAAAGCACCCGGACCCCATCCGGCGGAACCGCATTCCTCTTTTTCACCCATGCCCTGCAGGATATATGCTCTTTTGGCAGCTCTTTTGCCAGCCTCTGCGCAAGCAGTGCTCCGTGATCCGTAAAACTGATGATCTCTGCTTTCATTTCTGCCCTCCGACTTTTTCATCTCCGTTATGGAGATCCGTTATATATAGATTTTATCCAGACAGACTCCCTGTATTTCTGTCAAAAACACCTCCGGAATATCCAGATTATATTTTTTGATACAATATCTGTCAGTTCTTGAAAAGGGAGGGGTATATTGAATTTTGAAATCGCTGAAAGCACCATCCAGTATCATCTGTTCCAGCTTCAGCAAAAATCTGGCCCAGTTTTTACTGTAATCCGGTTCCTCCGCAAGAAACTCTTCTCTGTCGCCAAGCAGTAAATCCAGCCCTTCCGAGAGATAAAATAAATACAGAGCCGTCGACATACAACAGTTTTTGTTTTCTATGATCGCCTCCGGTATCTCAAAACCGTCATCAAAATTATAGTGTGATACAAGTAAATGCAATGTGACCGGATCGGATATCTCCCCCACCAGCCCGCATTCTCTTTTCTTTAAAGCCTGCATACACTCCTGGCTTCCGTCACCATAAAGCGCGTCAAGTTCTTCATTTCCATATAATAAAATTTCTAATATTTCTTTATTATATTCGATCATACTCCTGTCTCCCGAAAATGATCTTTTCCAAAAATTCAAAAGTGTTCCTGTAAACGCTCAATCCCTCCAACACGCGATCTTCCCTGCCAGCTCCGTCACATTCCCGGTCTGACCCAGGATCCCGTACACCCTGGAAAATGTGAGAATGCCTGTCTCCAAGCGGTTCTGGACACGCTGGTTTACATAAAACTCCATCCGTTCCATCAGCCGTTTCATCACCTGTTCTGTGAGTCCGGCTTTCTCAAGACAGCTCAGCGCATCGTCTGTCGTTACACACTGCATCATCTGAGAGAGCAGAGGAAGCGGAGCTCCCAGAAGCGCCGCATGGACCGTCAAAAGCTCCATGCGTGCATCCGCATTATGAGAATGCGTGTTCATGATCCCGCCGGCAAGCTTTACGAATTTTCCCATATGCCCCACCAGCAGCACGCCCTTTGCTCCGAATTCCACTGCCGCATCCAGCGCTTCACCCACAAAATTGCTGCATTTCACCGCATCTTCCAGGCAAAGACCATGTTCGTAAGTTTCCAGAAAATCCAGTCCGTAATTTCCCGGCACAAGCAGAAGGTATTCCATCCCGTTTGCCAGCTTCTGCCGGATCTCCACCCGAATCGTGTCGATCAGCGCCTGTTCGCTCATGGGCTCCACGATCCCGCTGGTGCCAAGGACCGAGATGCCGCCCTGGATCCCCAGTCTGGGATTGAATGTCTTTTCCGCCAGCCGTTCCCCCTCCGGTATGGAGATCAGGACCTGAAGATGGCCTGCATATCCGAACTGTTCACAGACCCCCAGTACATGTTCCCGGATCATCCGCCGGGGAACCCGGTTGATCGCCGCCGCTCCCACCGGCTGCTCCAGCCCCGGCTTCGTAACCCGGCCCACACCTCTGCCGCCGTCAATATGGATCCGGCTGTTTTCTCCGTCTTCTTCCGATGGTTCCTGCTTCGGTTGTTCTGTCCCGGCATATGCTGCTTCCGCATAGACCAGAATCCCATTCGTCACGTCCGGATCGTCTCCTCCGTCCTTTCTCACCGCGCATTTCACAGAATCCTGCCTTCTGCTCACATCCAGCACCTCCAGATGCAGCGGGATCCCTTTCGGCGTCATGAGATCCACATATTCCGCAGGCTTTCCCGACAGCAGCATAAATGCCGCTGCCTTCGCAGCAGCCGCCGCACAGGAGCCTGTCGTATAGCCGTATCTTAATTTTTTATTGTTTTTATATATGTACTGTTCCATTTTCCTGCACCGCCGCCGGTTTTGTTCCTGTTCTTTTCCGTCTGTTATACCTGATGGGTATATGCCTCCACCTTCCCCCCGTCCCAGGTCGTCAGGTGATAATAGACATTCAGCGCCTGATCGATGAGGGACAGTGCCATGATCGCTCCGGTCCCTTCGCCCAGATGCATGTCCGCCTGCAGCGGAGCTTTCATACCGAGGCGCTCCACCACCAGTCGGGAGGCAGGCTCCGCCGAACAATGGGTGCAGATCATATATTCTTTTGCAGTTTCACAGAGCATCCCCGCCAGATATGCGGAAATCGCAGAGATAAATCCGTCGATCAGAATCGGCATCCGGCAGCAGGCAGCTCCCAGATAACAGCCCACCATACCTGCGATATCCAGACCTCCCACCTTTGAGATCACATCCACCGCATCATTTTTGTCCGGATGGTTGATCTCAATCGCCTTTTGGATGGTCCGGATCTTCCGCTCCAGTCCTTCCGTGGAAAGACCTGCTCCGCGCCCGGTAACCGTCTCCACCCCCTGATCAAAGAGGACCGCGGCACAGGCCGAACTGGTGGTCGTATTTCCGATCCCCATCTCGCCGGTCACAATCAGATCATACCCTTCCTCTTTCAGTCCGCAGACCACATCCGCACCGGTCAGGATCGCCTGCATACACTCTTCTCTGGACATGGCCGGCCCCTCTGCAATATTACCCGTCCCGTGCCGTACAACGCGGTTCTGGATGCGCGGATGCTTTCCATCGGTCAGGGAACCGATATTTACCGGGATCAGTTCGCAGCCTGCCGGACCGCACATGACGCATGCCGTCGACAGCCTGTCTCCCATATTTTCCAGCACCTGTATGGTCACAGAGCTGTCTGTCTGCGTCACGCCTTCCTTCACGACTCCGTTGTCCGCCCCCATGATGACCACTGCCCGCCGGTCCGGATGGGGGCAGGAAGTCCCGTAGATCCCTGCCATCTGCACCAGCACCTCTTCCAGCCACCCAAGCCCCCGCAGAGGCTTGCACAGAGAGTCCCAGCACTTCCATGCCTCTTCCATGGCCTGCCGGTCCACAGGCCTGATCTCACTTATGATTTCTTCCAGATTCTTCATTCTCTTTTCTCCTGATTGTTTTACTACTTCGGTATTTCTCATATTTTCAGACAGATGAGAGATATCCTGCCGCCGCAGACTTCACCCCCTGGCATACAGCATGGCATTGCAGATGGTCGCCGCGATGTTGCTGCCGCCCTTTCTTCCTCTGGGCACAATATACGGCACGCCCGCCGTCATGATCAGTTCCTTGGCTTCCACCACATTGACGAATCCCACCGGCGCGCCGACGATCAGCGCCGGACGGACTCTTCCCTCCTGAATCAGTTCGTACAGCCGGATCAGAGCCGTAGGCGCATTTCCCACGGCAAAGATGACCTCCCGGTCCAGAGAAGCTCCGCGCTCCATGCAGACTGCCGCCCGAGTGCACTCTCTTTTCTTTGCTTCCTCCGCCACATCCTCATCGGACATGAAGCAGAAAGCTTCCCCGCCGTATTCGGAGAGTTTCTTCTTATTAATACCGGACCAGGCCATTTTTGTATCCGTCACCACTGCCGCCCCCCGCCGCAGGGCTTCCACTCCCAGCATGGCCGCCCCTTCCGAGAAGCACAGATTATCTGCATAGTCAAAATCCGCAGAGGTATGGATACAGCGTTTTATAATGGAAAACTCCGGCTCCGGCCAGGTCCTTCCGTTCAGTTCTTCTGTGATGATCTCCATGCTCCGCTTTTCGATCTCCGTCGGTCTTACGATCTCTATTTTATCCAGCATCAGATTCCCTCCTCCAGTATCTCATAGATTTTCTTCATGTCAAAGGAGCGCCGCACAAGATCCGCAAGTCTGTCATATTCCTGTTCCTTGTGCGCTTCCAGATCAAAGCTCCACGATCCGTACTCCAGCCCTTTGGCCGCCATCAGCCTTTTGATCATTGCCTCCCCAAAGCCTGCCGTGTCAAAGAGCCCGTGCAGATAGCTTCCCAGCACACTGCCGTCTTCACTGGAGAGTGCATCCAGTCTGCCGTCCGAAAGCCGGATCAGCTCCAGGCACCCGCCCAGATTCTCTGAAGTCCCCATATGGATCTCGTATCCGGTCACTTCCCGGCCCTTCCAGCCTTCCCAGAGCCCGGCGCCCCTCTCCATGGTACCGGTGATCTGCGTCCGTGTCTTGGCCTCACGGAAAACCGTTCTCATATCCAGCAGGCCCATGCCCCGCATGGAACCTCCGTGCTCCACCCCATACGGATCTTCCAGCTCCTTCCCCAGCATCTGAAAGCCTCCGCAGATACCGATGACCGGCGTCTTCTTCTCCGCCTGGCGGAGAATCAGCGCCTCCATGCCCGATTCCCGCATCCACTGCAGATCGTCCATGGTATTTTTCGTTCCGGGCAGCAGGATCAGGTCCGGATCCCCCAGCATCCCGGCCTTCTGCACATATCGAAGGGACACTCCCTCCATGCGCTCAAACACGGAAAAATCTGTAAAATTTGAGATGTGCGGCAGATGAATTACCGCCACATCCACTCCGGCGCCTTTCTGCGTCTGTCCCAGCCGGTCAGACAGACTGTCCTCGTCATCGATGTCCAGCGGCTCCAGAGGGACCACTCCCACCACCGGAATCGACAGCCGGTCCTCGATCATCCCAAGCCCCGGCTTCAAAATCTCCACATCTCCCCGGAACTTGTTGATCACAAGCCCTTTGATCATCTGCTGCTCGTCTTCCTCCAGAAGCTTCACCGTCCCGTAGAGCGCCGCAAAAACACCTCCCCGGTCGATATCGCCCACCAGCAGCACCGGTGCCCTGGCCATCTTCGCCATCCCCATGTTGACAATGTCATTTTCCCGCAGATTGATTTCTGCCGGACTCCCGGCGCCCTCAATAACGATGATATCATATTCCTGACTCAATCTGTTATAGGCATTGATCACGTCTGCTTTCAGCTGTATTTTATCCCGGTAATAGTCCATGGCTTTCATATTTCCCCGGACCTCCCCATTCACAATCACCTGGCTGCCCACGTGACTGGTAGGCTTCAGGAGGATCGGGTTCATGTCCACCGTGGGCTCGATCCCGCAGGCCTCCGCCTGCATCGCCTGCGCCCTTCCGATCTCCAGTCCGTCCTTCGTAATATAGGAATTCAGCGCCATGTTCTGGGACTTAAAAGGGGCCACCTTATACCCATCCTGCATAAATACCCTGCAAAGCCCTGCTGTCAGAAAGCTTTTCCCCGAGTTTGACATGGTGCCCTGCACCATGATTGCCTTCGCCAATCCTCTCACCTCTTCTCATAAGTCTTTCACCCGCCGGATCTGCGCAATCACCGCCGGATCCCTGATCTTTGCATCCTCCGCGAACATCAGTACCTTGGACAGAATCTCCGCCGTCTTCGGGTCCTCGTCGGCAAAGGGCAGGAAGATCCGGCCCCGGTGCTGAGAATGGACCGGCAGTACATGAAGCATGGCATTTCCCGCCTGATGGACTACACCGCTCCCAAGATGGACCGTATACTGTCCGAATTTTCCGTCGATCACCGCATGATTTCCCTGAAGCCGTACGTTCTCAAGCCGGAACAGCCGGAGATTCCCCTCCAGAATCACCCGGCGCATCTCCACAGTGGAATGACTCGCCTCCGGATCCACGCCGCCCACATACGCCGTACTGACTGCCAGATCCACATCCCGCATGACTTCGCTGTAGATCCGCTCCGGGATCTCACTCACGCGGAGCTCTGAGAAATCATTCCGGTTATAAAATACCACTCCCTCCAATGTGGGCGCTTCTATATCACTGGGGGAGAACCAGTCCGCCAGAGCCCGCAGGCCTGCGATAATATCCTCTTTGTAATATACCTTCTGCAGCCCGCTTTCATAGTCTGCCACCCACCGGCGGCTCCGAAGGGTTGCAACCGTCTTCTTCGGCTGGATCTGATATCCGGAAAACAGACGCGTCTCTCTTTTTTCCAGTTCTTCCGGCAGCTTCACATACAGTTCCCGGAACACCTGCCGGAAGGGTTGTCGAAGCTTCCGCTCAAACAAGGCTCTCTGGTAGTCCTGCCAGTGCCCTTCCCGATAGAGATCACAGGGATGCGCAATCCGCACTTTTGTATCCGGCGTCACGGATAACGTTTTCCCGGACCAGCCGGTCAGCCCCTCTTCGGACAGAAAGCCCAGGACCTCCCCCGCGTCTGCTGTCACGTACAAAAGCGGCTTCACCAGCGGACACACCACCGGATTCTGAAACAGTGCCAGAATCTCCCATACCTGAAAGACGGTCCCGTCCTCCATGGACTGCTCCAGCATCTGCCGGGTCCTCGTGTGCTGCTCTCTCAGCTTTTTCACAATCGCCTGCGCTTCCAGAGTCTCCGGAGCTTTTTTATATTTTGCCGGCAGGGACTTCAACACCTTTTCTTCCCGCCTGCACTGCAGACTGCTTTTGCCTGTCTCATCCACACAGATCCGAAGCTCTGCATCCTCCACCGGATGCCAGTCAAAACAGGTATCATATGACGCTGTCAGGCGGGTCTCCATACGCAGCAGCAGACGGGTCACATCCGAAAACCCGGCGTTCGTGCTCA
Organism: Lachnospiraceae bacterium; assembly: GCA_910574805.1. GTDB lineage: Bacteria > Bacillota > Clostridia > Lachnospirales > Lachnospiraceae > Hominiventricola. The sequence goes on from CAJTCV010000001.1 coordinate 121,079, forward strand.
GATTCTGAAGCGCCATATCCGCTGCCCTGCCCTCGCTGGCGCGCCTCTGCGCCCCGAACTGCCGGCTTTCCTTCCGATAAGTCTGTATGTACTGATAGCGGGCAAGAAGCTCTTTCTCCCGCTCTTCAGGCTCTTCGGAAAGCGGCAGCAGCGGCAGACTCATGAGCAGATCCTTATTTCTCTTTTCTGAGATCTTCTCTCTCAACGTCTCAAAATCCGTCTTTTCAAGAGCAGCATCCGCATACTTTTTGGCTCTGGCGTGGGCACTCCCGCTGGAAGAATACTTTGCCGCCTGATACAGAAGCTGAAAATTTTTCTCTCCCAGCTGCCGGTATGCGTCCCGAAACCAGGAAACGTCAAAAGCTCCGCCGCACAGCTCTTCCCTGGACAATGGGGTATATCTTGCGATCATGGCCATGGTTTCGTCGTTCAGCCATTCGCTGGTGTGTGCCATGAAATAATAACATCCGCTCTGAAGCCCGCTGACTGCAAGGTATGTCTCCAGCAGAGGGATCCACTGGGGCGCATACATGGCAAGTTCCACCAGCCGTTTCTTCGTGATCCCGCTGCCCTTCAGCGCCCGGCCAAGGTCTTCCGCCGTTTCACCCTTTTTCGGATAACATCTCATGAGCAGGCAGCTCAGCGCTCTGCGTCTGTCTCCCCCGCCTCCATAATAATACGCATTCCGATCCAGCACATCATCTCCAATGGCATGCAGGATCCGGATCAGAACGGCAATCCCTTCTACCATACAGATATTTGATACATATTTGGAAAAAGGCGTCGCCTGTTCGCCCCGGCCAAGCTCCACCTCCAGCACCTTCGGCACTGTTTCTTCATATATTTCCAGTAAAAATCCGGCTTCCGGTCCGGATGGATCCAGCGCCCGGCTTTCCCCGGTCCATTTGCCGGAAAGCATGTAGTGCTCCCGGGGACCCAGCCTTCCTCCGGACGGCTCCCTTAAGTATTTTGCCACAGCTGTCACAAGTGACAGAAGCTGTCCCAGATCCCAGAAGGTAAATACGGCCCGATAGAACAGATCCTTGTCCCAGATCCCGCTGACACAGCACCGGATCAGATCCGAAAAGCCAAAGAGCTCCTTTCCCAGCCGTCCCCCTTCTGCATCCAGGACATCTATTCTTCTGACGTCCTGCCCCATGCGGAACCGAAGAGCAAAGGAATCTGCAAAGTCCTCCCCCTCTGCCAGACAAAGCCACGCAGCGAGATTATCAAAGATCGGAAGCTGTCCGTTCTTCCTCAGAAGCTGCGCCGCTGTCCGCCAGGGTTTCGTCCGATCCACATAAGAACTTATCGAAGAATCCAGCACCGAGAAAAGCTTCGCGATCCCCGCAAGCCCCCAGTGTACCTTTGTCTCCCGGGATACATATTTCCGAAACATCAGATCCACCACGATCCCGGTCTGATCCTGCCATTTCCCTCCGGACACCAGATTTCTGAACGGCGGATCTCCTGCAGAGCCTTTTCCAAACACCTTCCCATACAGCGTCATATGTCTGCCGTAATCAGCTTTCCCATGATAACACACCTGGTACAGATAGACTTCCAGCAGGAGCTGCGGATCTTTGATCTCTGTCTCATAGAACTGCTCCCACAGTTCACCGAAGGGCCAGCCGTTCCAGCCGTCCTTCCGGTCTCTTCCCCGGGTCAGCATCACTCCAAGAAGCTGCTCTTCTCCGTCATCATTTTCATACTCCAGATCCTTGTGCGCTCCGATCCATTCATCCAGACGTCTGAGCACCCGGATACATTCGGCCTCTCCATAGACAAACAGCTCCGAAGCCTGGCTGCTGTCCGCATGCACCTGCGGGATCACCCATTCTTTTTTCGGATCATAAAGTCCATAGCCGGGTGTCTTCAGGATCGTCTGTGCCTCGCTGCGCTCTCCGATCAGTTCTCTCAGAAGAATCCGTTCTTTCTCTGTAGGATTCCCGTATGTCTCCAGCACCGGTATGACCTGTCTGTATTCCGACAGCTTCTTTTCCTTCAGATACCGGGCAAGCTCCAGGCCACCCATATGGCTTTCCTCAGACTTTTCTTTCAAAAGCCTCCCGATGCACCCGCAAAGTTCCTCCGGCTCCTGATTCTTCAGAATCTCCAGCGTTCCGGCACGCCCCTTTTTGTACCTCAGATTTCCCTCGATCTTCTGATAATCCTCCGGCAGAAGCCGAATGCCCTTTACCAGCGTAAACGCCACATTCCTGGTATTCTCCTCCTGGCTGCGGAGACAGTCTAGAAGGATCTGCTTTCTCGTCTCTGTCTTCGGGCGGCACAGAAGGACGCGGGCGGCCAGATGTCTTCCCTCACTGATCACGGGCAGAAGACCTGCCGCCTCGTCCAGATATGCTTCCTCCTGCATGGCCCAGGCCAGCATACACATACGGATCGCTGCATCTGACCGGCTCATGGTCACCTTGTACCACGGAAAGACACACGGGGCCAGCACCAGCCCCTTTTTCGGAAGGATGTCCAGGATCTTTCTTAAAAGTCCATAGGCACATTCTGCCTCCTCCCGGCTCAGAAACAGCTTCTCCGGTGTGATCATCCCCGGCATCTGCCCCTTATCATAAGAAGGAGAATACCAGTACCTGCTGCAGCCGCTGCTCCGGTAATCCACGATCTCATCAAACCGTTCATATACATCTCCCATAAAATACGGCAGATAGCAGGCTATAAGCTCCAGATCCTGCGGATACAGAAACAGGATCTTTTTTGCCGCCCTCATGGACAGCTGACGGCTCTGAAAAGAGCCCAGATAATACGAGGCTGCCATCATCTGATGCCTCGTCCCGTTCTCCGCCAGACGAAGAACCACATCCGACGCCTCTTTCACATCATAAAAAGCCTTTGCCCAGAGCGCACAGCAAATCCCGACCGCATCTTCGCCTTTCAGCTGCATTTCCAGAAACTCCGGTTCCCGCAGACATCTGCCCATAAGCTTCAGAAGCTTGTCCGCCATCCGTTCCATGCTCTTATAATCGTAGATGCCGATCCACGTACTGACCGCACGCTTTACAGAGGAATAGCGGATCAGACCATGATCCTCGATCACCTGGAGCAGACAGTCAAATGCCTCAATCCTGCCTGCATCCATAGTTTCGCACACGGCCTGCCGCGCTCCTTCCTGAAGCCTGGCCGCCAGCAGAAAATCTCCAAGCGTCTGATACAGACTCTCATCCCTGCTCATGACAATCCCCCGGAACAGCTCATGGCTGATCATAAGCGTATTGTTATCCCCCAGAAGAATCTCCTTCACCGCCTGAATCGTCTTTTCGTTTCCACGGTCAATCTGTGCCGCCAGCATCCCGGCGTAAGACCAGGTTCCGTCTCCGGCATCCTGACACACCTCCGGCGCCGCGCTTCCCGTCAGGATCTCCCACAGCTCTGTCCCGTAAAACCGGAGCCTGGCATACGCCCACAGCAGACGGACGCCATCCTCCCCAAAAGGCGTATAGCTCTTTCCCCGTACGCTGCGACGGAAGATCCCGGCAGACGCCTGGAACTGATTCATCTCATCCAGTGCGTAATAAAATTCTTCCTGCAGTTCCGGAAGCACACATACATCCACCAGTCTGGAGAGATGCTGCCGGTAGACCTCGCTGGGCTTTCTCGCATCCCGGGCCAGCAGAAGGCTCTTGATCCAGTTACAGGCCTCCTGGTCTGCGCTCAGGAGACATCCTCTCCGATCCAGGACAGGCAGAAGCTTCCTTTCTGTTCTGGACAGACCGGATGCCTTCTGCAATTTCTTTGTAAACTGCTCCATAAGCTTTGTATGTTCTGACATGCCCCGACCTCCTTTGTGCCGCCCCGTGTTCACACCACCTGTTTCAACGCTTCCGCAAGCCTTTCATTTGCCTCATGATCCTTTACCGCGACCCGGTAGCAGTCCGCCTCCAGCCCTCTGTAATTTTCACACCGCCGGATCAGAATCCCCCATGGCAGCAGACGCTCATACAGATCGCACATACCCGGCGCACGAAAGAACAGATAGTCCGCCTGTCCGTCCCACACCTGCATGCCGGCCGCTTCCAGCTCCGCCTTCAGGTACGCACGCTCTTCCTTCACCAGCCTGACTGCTCTTTGCTTATATTCCCGCTCTCCAAGCGCAGCAATCCCCGCTGCCGACGCAGGGACGCTGACCCCCCAGCACTGTCCGGCCGCTTCCATACGTACCAGAAGCTCCCGGTTACTGCTGATCCCATATCCCAGACGGAGCCCTGGCATGGCATACATCTTCGTAAAAGACTTTAAAATAAACAGGTTCTTTGTCTCTTTTATATAAGAAATGAGGGACCGCTCCTCCTGACCGGTAAAATCCAGAAAGCATTCGTCCAGTACCAGCAGAATTCCGCACCTCACCGCTTCTCCCAGGATCCGAAGAAGCAGCTCCTGATCGATCAGAAGTCCGGTGGGATTATTGGGATTACACAGAAACATCACATCCACCGAAGAATCCATCTGCATCAGAATGTCCTGCCGTACCTCCAGGTCCCCCTGAAGCTCATGGAACAGACGCGCTGTCCCCGTCTGCTTTAATGCCTCTTCGTACTCTGCAAAGGCAGGCGCGGTCAAAAGCGCCCTTTGAGGGCGCACCGCATAGACCAGACGGTAGATCAGATCCGCCCCCCCGTTTCCGCAGATGAACAGCTCCGCCGGCAGCCCGTACTCCGCCGCCAGTGCTCCGCGGAGCTTCCGGCACAGCGGATCCGGATAGTGCACCGCATCCTCAAGCGCATGGATCACTGCATTTTTCACACGCTCCGGCATTCCCAGCGGATTGATATTTGCGGAAAAATCCAGGATCCCGGTTCCTCTGTATTTTTCTGCAATCGATTCCTCGTATATATTTCCACCATGTAACAATTTCATTTCCATTTATCCACGATGCTTCCGGTCATACAGAAGAACGTCCCGGATCCCTTCCGCCGTATATTCCACCGCAGACCGGTGCACCGGAATCCCGGCCGCCGCCGCCGCTTTCTCTGTCACCGGACCAATGCAGACTGCTTTTGCCGTCATATTTCGTCCATCTGTCATGGATGCAAAAGCTCTCACCGCCGATGCACTGGCAAGTGTCACATAATCTACCTGCGGCAGGATTCGGTTCAGTTCTTCCCGTTTCCTCTCATCCACTGCCGTGCGGTAAATGGGCAGCGCCCTGTAACAAATATCCGCCGCTTCCAGTGCACGGTTCAGTTCCAAAGAAGCCTCCTCTGCCCGCAGCAGCAGAACACGATCCTCTTTTTTCAGAGTCGGGATCCATTCCTTTGAAAGATCCCGGCTGCTGTACTTTGTGGGGACAAAATCCGCCTGAATCCCCTTCGCCGCCAGCGCACGCCTGGTACCCTCTCCGATCACCGCAAACCGCAGTCCGGCCAGACACCTGATATCTTTCCCGCAGTTCATCAAATGGTTAAAGAAAATCTCCACTCCGTTGCTGCTGGTAAATACTGCCCAGCTGTACTGCTCCAGCCGTTCCACTGCCTCCGTCAGTCCCTCCGTAAGCATGGACTCCGTATGAATCAGGCTGAAGGAGATCACCTCCGCGCCTTCCGCCTCCAGGACGCTGCGCTGCTGCCCGGCCATTTTCTCCGTGCCGGTCACCAGCACCCGCACCCCTGCCAGAGCGCCCTTTCCATACCATGCAATCTCATCTCTCAGAGATACCACATCTCCGATCACAGTAATCGCCGGTGTACGGATCCCTGCGCGTTCTGCCATCTCCACAATATTCTCAAGCGTACCCACTGCCACTTTCTGCCGGCTGGTAGTCCCCTCCTGGATCACTGCTGCCGGAGTGTTGTAAGCCTTCCCGTATTCCATCAGTTTTCCGGTAATGTTGGGAAGGTTCTTAAGCCCCATCAAAAAGACCAGCGTCCCTTCCTCCTTCGCCAGAAGCGCATAATCCAGTACATTCTGTTCTTTATGCTGCCCTTCATGCCCGGTAATCACATGAAAAGAAGAAGCATGTGCCCGATGCGTCACGGGAATCCCTGCATAGGCAGGCGCCCCATAGCAGGAGGATACTCCCGGCACGATCTCATATTCGATCCTGGCTTCCCGAAGCTCCCGGGCTTCCTCTCCGCCTCTTCCGAAGATAAAAGGATCTCCGCCTTTGAGACGGACCACATGTTTGCCTTCCTTCGCCCTCCGGATCAGAAGCGCATTGGTCTCTTCCTGTTTCAAATGGTGATCGGACGCACGCTTTCCGGCGTAGACCAGCTCTGCGTCCTTTCGGGCTTCATTTAACAGAGAATCCGTGGCCAGACTATCATAGACGATCACATCCGCTTCCCGGATGCAGGACAGACAACGCTTCGTCACCAGATTCTGATCCCCGGGGCCGGCTCCCACCAGCCATACCTTTCCCCGGCAGAGCTCTGCAGCCAGTTCCCGCCCCAGCTCCTCCGCCTGATCTGTACAGAGTCCTGTGACCCTGCTGCCCTGCGTCTTTTTCACATGTCTCCCGTCCGGTGCGTACAGCACTTCCATATGAAGCGTCTCACCTTCCAGCCAGGAAAAAGCCGCTGCCGGTGCATTGCAGCTCCCGCCGATGGCCGCCAGATACGCCCGCTCCGCATACAGCGAAACAGCCGTCTCCTGATCGTGAATCGCCTCCAGTACCTCTCTTAGATGTCCTTCCCTGCTCTCCACCGCCAGAATCGCCTGTCCCGCCGCCGGCAGGCAAATGGAACGGTCCAGATATTCATAATAATATCCGCTGCCTTCTGACAGTCCCAGCCGCTCCAGCCCGGCCGCCGCCAGCACGATGGCGTCAAACTGTCCCTCTGACAGCTTCCGGAGTCTGGTCTGTACATTTCCCCGGATCATCCGGATCCGAACCAGCGGATTCACCGCTTTCATCTGGAGTTCTCTCCGAAGGCTGCTGGTCCCCACCACACTGCCGGGTTTCAGATCCCCAAGCCTGGTTCCGTCGCAGGTGACGAACACATCTGCCGCCGTCCCGCGGCTCAGCACCGCTCCGATCCCCAGCCCCTGCGGAAATTCCATGGGCATGTCCTTGGCACTGTGCACCGCCAGATCGATCTCTCCCCCAAGCAGCGCCTCCTCCAGCTCTTTTGTAAATATCCCTTTTCCGCCGAAGGAAGTCAGGGAACGGTCCAGCAGTTCGTCCCCTCTGGTCGACATCTCCACGATTTCCACCCGGACCCCCGGAAATGCCTGTTCTATCTTCTCTCTTACCATATCCGTCTGAACCAGCGCCAGCCTGCTCTTTCTGGTTCCGATCCGAATCACATCCTGCATACTGCCTCCCGTTTGTCTTTTTTCTGTGAAAATCCAGGCCTTCTGTAGCGGCATAACATATTAAAGCGAATACCCCCTGGGGGTGATGATCCGCGCATTTTTCACATACGTCTGAGAATTGCCGATAATGACCACACTGAACATGTCAATCTGGGCATCCTTGAGCTCCGCCAGCGTCGTAATGCACGCGGCCTCGTCTTTCCGCCCCGCATTGCGCACGATTCCCACCGGCGTCTCTGCTCTCCGGTACTTCATCAGAATATCTGCCGCCTGCTCCACATATCCGGTCCGCTTTTTACTCTTCGGATTGTACAGACAGACGATCAGATCCCCCTGTCCGGCGCAGTCCACGCGCTTCATGATCAAATCAAGGGGCGTCATCAGATCACTCAGGCTGATAACCGCAAAATCATGCATGAGCGGTGCCCCCAGCACCGAAGCCGCGGCACTGGCTGCCGTTACTCCCGGCACGGTCTCGATCTCGATGTCTGCTCCCTTCTCATCCGCCACCTGATAGATGATGCCCGCCATCCCGTAGATCCCGCTGTCTCCGCTGGATACCATGGCAACGGTCTGGTCCTTCTGCGCCTCTTCCACCGCCATCTCACAGCGCCTCACTTCCTGCATCATGGGTGTCGCAATATAGTACCTGTCCGGAAAATATTCCTTCAGTATATTCACATAAGTTGTATAGCCGGTTATCACATCCGCCTTTTTGATCACATCGATTGCCTTCGCCGTCATATGCTCATATCCGCCCGGTCCAAAGCCCACCACATATAATTTTCCCATTGTCTCTCCTTACTTCAAGTTCACTCGATCTCCATATGTTCAAAAAACGCCCTCAACGCCTCCGGGCTGGAATTGTCCCGGATTCGGTAGAACATCTTGTCAATGGCTTTCTCAAGCCCTTTCTTTTCCGCTTCCTGAAGCATCCATTCCTTCATCCTGCCGATCTTCGGCAGGGCCTGCTGAAATACCATCCACCGTTCAAAGTCCAGCCGGATCTCCTCCAGGATCTGATCCGCCGCCAGCGCTTCATGCCGTTTCTTCTCATTGTTAACCTTCGCCAGTTCCTGAAAATCATCCACATCATAGCGTCTGATCCCCGGAAGCCATTCCGTCTTCTCCTCAATGTCAATGGGTACCGCCAGATCCACCAGAACTCTCTGTCTGGAGGTCCGCAGACATTTCGCCAGCTTGTCATAAGTAATGGTATAATGAGGGCTGCTGGTGGCGCTGATGATCACATCCATCTCATCCATCAGTTCATATCTGTTATCATACTCCATCACATGGTATGTGACCTTATGATGCCGGTCCGCACATGCCTGCCGCATATTTCTGGATGTGATAAAAACCTCGGCGCCCTCAATGCACTGCAGATTTTTCAGGACCACACTCCCGATCTTGCCGGAGGCCCCGATCAGCATGACCTTTTTCCCGTGCAGAGTGCCAAAGGTCTTTTCAGCCGCCTTCACAGCCATGGTTGCCATGGATACCGTCGTCCGGGACAGATCCGTCTCGGTCTTCACTTTTTTCGCCGCGGTCACCGCGTACCGGAACAGCGTATTCAGATAGACCTCACAGGTCCCGGCACATCTCGCCTGCTCATGGGCACGCTTTACCTGCCCCAGGATCTGGTCCTCTCCCATCACCATGGAATCAAGTCCCGCCGCCACATGAAACAGATGCTTTACCGCCTTCGACCCGCTGTAAAAACGCACATAATCGCTCATATGCTCCATCTGCGCTGCCCCGGCAAACTCCAGAAGCAGTTCCTGCATATCCGTAAAATGACTGCTCTCTGAATCCGACCAGGTATATACCTCCGTCCGGTTGCAGGTGCTGATCATCACACATTCCTGTGCAGATTTTCTCTCCAGCATCTGTTTCATCAGATCCACCTGCACATTTTCCGGAAAGGCAAAAAGCTCCCGGACTGAAAGCGGTGCATTCTGATGGCTGATACTGATCAGTGAGATTCCCATTACTCCGCCACTCCTTTTCGGAATTCTGTTGTAAATGTCTTATCGTACAGCTTTGACAGCTCATATTCATTTCCAAGAAAATCGCCCACTACGGTCAGTGCAGTCTTTTTGATTCCTGCCGCTCTTACGCGCTCTGCAATGTTCGTCAGATCTCCATATACGATCTTCTGATCCTCCCAGGTTGCTTTATAGACCACTGCCGCCGGCGTCTCCGGCCGGTAAGCCTGTCTCAGAATCTGCGACATCTCTTCCAGCATGCCCACGCTCAGGAAGATGATCATCGTTGCATTGTGCTGCGCCAGATCCAGAAGCTTCTCCTTTGGCGGCATGGGCGTACGGCCTTCCATACGGGTCAGGATCACTGTCTGACTCACTCCCGGAAGCGTGTATTCCTTTTTCAGCACCGCTGCCGTCGCCAGAAACGAGCTGACTCCTGGTACGATTTCGTACTCGATTCCCAGCTCATCCAGCCGATCCATCTGCTCCCGATGGGCGCCGTAGATCGCCGGATCTCCGGTGTGTACTCTTGCCACTTTCAGCCCTGCCGCTTCTGCATCCTTCATTACCTGGATCACCTCATCCAGATTCATGGTGGCGCTGTTGTAGATCACCGCCCCCTCCTTTACGTCCGCCAGTACCTGCGGATTGACCAGTGAACCCGCATAGATGATCACATCCGCACGATCAATAATCTTCTTTCCCCTGATCGTCAGTAATTCCGGATCCCCCGGACCCGCTCCGATAAATGATACCATTTTTTGTCTCCTTTGTAGTCCTCCTCTTTGAAACCGGGAATTCCTTTCCCCGGACCGCCGTACGGCGCGACCCGTCAGCTCTTCTGACTTCTTTCCTCCGGGCGCGCCTGTGCATAAAAAAGACCTGCAACACTGATTGCTGCAAGTCCTTCCTACAGTCAGACTTTTTTGCTGTTCACGCACATATGCCTGATTCAGCGCCGCATAAAAACGCAGTTTTTGTCTGATATTTCTTCTCCTACTGTATTCCGGATCTGCTTTCATCGGAAGCTCGCCCTGAATCAGAAAGCAGGTTTCCTGACTTGCGGTTTTGAGTTATGTCCCACGCGCTATATCTTCCCTTCTCACCCTTCGGCAATGGCTTCCACAGATATCGCTTCCCCGCTTACAGTGACCGGATCGTTCAGGCTTCTCACCTGATTCCCTTTTCTGCCTGTAACCAGACAGCACTTTCTGATGCTTTTATTTAAGAAAAAGAATATCATAATTTTGGCAGTTCGTCAATTTTCTATTAGCACATACAATAAATATTCCTGAATGTTCACCTGAAATTTCATTTTATAAGGTCAGCCAGTTCTTCCCTGATTCTCCCAAGCTCTTCTATAATATAGTTCATCTTCAGTGCAAGATAGTTTTCTTCAATTAAATCTGCCCAGTATTCGCAGTTTTCTGTCAGAAGGCCCGTTTCATCCCTCAGGTCTCTTACCATCTCCTTTCTTGTAAAACTTCTGGACACATAATAATCTGTCAAATAAGCCATCCGTTCCGCAATGTCTATAACCTCTTCTTCATCATACCCCATGTATGTCATCTGTTTTAATCCATCATATTCAAAACGAACAATATTTTTTTGATAGATTGAAGATAATAAACCTTTGAGAATCATCCCGTCATTACTTTCCAGTTCCCGAAGCAGACGGAAACTGTTATAAAACTGCAACATCCATACAGCCTTTTTGATCAGTTTATGAGCCGTCTCCTTCTGCATCCCTTCCGCCAAAAGAAATTCGTATACTTCCTCTTCCCCGCTTCTTTTCAGTTCCTGACGCAGAATATTAAAAAGACGGTTTCTCTGTTCGTCCATTTCCTCTGATCTATCTTCTTTTTCTTCTGCAATCACTGTTTCCCAATTATCTTGCAGAGCTTGCATATTCTGTATGATTTCGGATATCTTTTTCCCATTTTGCATACTTATTCTCCTTTTTCAAATAGCTTTTTTCACCTTCAGCTGCTATTGTTTCCAAAAATTTTTTTTTCTCCGACACCTCCCTGCAGCTCCCTTCAATATAAACATCAGGCACTCTTTCCTTTTGATTTAATACACGATAAATGGCTCTGCCTGCCTTTGTAAGATTATATCTGGTGCCTTTGCTTTTTCCATATCTTTCCACATAATTCGCATCCATCAGGCGATTCAATACATCGCTTAAATGATTGGGACGTACTCCTACATTTTCTGCAATATCTATTTGTCTTGCATCCGAATTTTTATACAAATAACTGACGACATCCGCCACATGCTTTTTTTTCATAAGTTCTGCAGAATGCCTTTGCACTCTTTTTGTCTCATACGACTCTTCAATTTCCATTAAAACCTTGTACGCCCCTGTAAAAATGCCACACTCATAGTCAAAGTTTTCCCTTTCCGTCCTCTCTATGGACGCAATCACTCTGCGCAGTTTACGATAATTTTTTAATATCTCGCCAAGTTTCTCCGATTCTTCCTGACTAACAGCCTGCAAAGCACTTTGTATATAAGACTGATTCAGCACATTCATTTCCCGAACATATTCTGTTACTTCTGTACAGTCTTTTGGAAGCTTTCTAATCTGACAGAGCAATGCCATTTCCTGTTTCATCACCAAACCTCCACCGTTAACTCAATTTTATATTATAAATATATGTACAGTTTCCTTCGCAACACTGCTTTCCGCCACATAAATCATTCATTGATAATTTCACTTCTTCTACTCCATGTTTTCCCGGAAAATACCCTGCTGTAACGAAAGACCGCATTTTTCCATCTTTATTCAGCCATCTGGACGCACAGGTATTTATCCAGATCACATTAAGATCCAACTCTCCATATTTTCTTCGCAGCAAATCAAATTGATAATCTTTTCCCGTAAAAGACGGAACCAGAAGAAGGTTCACTTTTAATTTTTCAGCCAGTATTCTTAAATAGCTGGTAATCAAAAAATCTTTACAAATGGCAACTGCAATACGTCCTATACCATGACAATGAAGAATATAAATCTTCCGGTCTGATTCAATATCTTCTTTTGCAGACCACTGTTTCAGATCTACACCATGATGCTTCTGCTGTTCACAGACTGTTCCGCCCATATCATCCAGAATCCTGCTGGAATTACAACGATTTTCCCAAATGCTCGGACATACTATCATCCGCGGAAAATCATTATCTTCTATCTCTTCCCGTATTCCCAGCTCATCCGATAACACTTCTACAAGATGCCGTGTCCCCAGCATTTCAGGACAAACCAGCATATCCGCTCTCAAAGAAACCGCTTTTTTCAATATATTCAAAAGAATTTTCTGCAAACTTTTTTCTGCATCCGGGTGTATCGGTTTTACCGATATATATCGAATATGCTCTTTTTCATAGCATTTTTCAATTTCAATAATATTATCCCCGACGACCGGCGACACAAGCACACGAAATTCCTTTCGGCGAACCGCATCCCGAAACAGCGCCTTCGGCATTAAAATATGCTGCATTTCATACTCTTTCAAATCGGCTGCACAGATATAGTAAAAATTTCTCAAATAGTAAAAAATACTGTAAGATGTAGATGCGTCCCTGTTTGTATGCTCCCAGCCACAGCTAATCCGGGGAAGCAAATATATCCCGCACTCCATATAATTATCATTCAAACATTGAAAACAATATATTTCCTGTGTTCTGGTCAAACATATCCGGAAACTTTCTCTTCAATGCTTCCATAATGGCTGTTTCATACTCCGGTGTCAGATTTCTCATCCTTTCAAAATCACGCTCACTGACAAAACTCTCTATTTTTTGAAACAGAAGAGACATTATATTATATAGTTTCTTTATTTGCAATATGAAATCCCTCTCATTTTTATCCTAACTATATCACAAATTTACTTCTTTGACAATTATTATTCATTTTTTATTCACTTTTAATATTTTCTCTTTCCATCTGCACCCTCTTCCCATCTCTGTCTCTATCGTATATAATAAATGGCAAGAATCCGGCATCCTATCGGACTGCATGTACAAACGATACCGCTGGATACCATTTATTACGGAGTGAAACCAGCTATGAATACCCGCAGACGAACCACAAACAGAGCATCCCGATTCCCATATATCCTGCTGACCCTCTGCATCCTTACCTGCGTCACGGTCATGGCAGCCAGCCTGCTCTTCTTCTTCCATCCATTCTCCCTGGAAGATATCCTGCGTTCTACCGATGAGGCCCGTATCTTCGTGTCACAGCAGCTTGCCTCCCTTGCCGATGCCGTTCAGTCCCGGGAGGATACCGCACCTGCAGGCGCCATATCAGATACATCGGAAGAAACCGCTGAAGTACCTTATATGGAACTCACCGGCGAGACGGGAGATATCTCCCGCCTGGAGGCAGAATATAGCGATCCTTCCGATCAGATCTATCTGAACATGCTGGACACCGAATGTGGTCCCATGCTCTATTATCATCAGGGGGATTCCAGATGGGGCGATTTCCTCTATGGAGGCTATGATCCCATGAACAAATACGGCTGCGGTCCAACAGCTGCCGCCATGGTCATCAACAGCTTCAGTGATACGCCTGTGGATCCCACTGACATCGCTTCGTGGGCTTCCGAAAACGGATATTATGCGCTCCACAGCGGCTCCTTCCACAGTCTGATCCCGGATGCCATGGAAGCCTACGGACTGCAGGTGGAGAGCGTCACAGACCGGACTTACGAACACGCCGCAGAGCTTCTCTCCTCCGGTCATATTCTGGTGGCACTCATGGGACGGGGAACTCTGACACAGAACGGCCATTTTGTCCTGTTTACAAAGCTTCTGGATAACGGCAGAGTCTACATCGCCGATCCGGTCAACTATGAAAACTGCACGCTGGAGTGGGATCTGGAACTGCTTCTGTCGGAGCTGAAGAAGAGTTATGACAACGGGGGGCCGCTGTGGGCGGTATCGCCTTAGGAATTCTCTTCCGTACGAATAATCCATTCCGGATTCTGCACATATACTTTATAAGCCGGAATCCCCATCTGCTGAAGCTGTTCCGCGATCTCACGATAATAGAAGCTGCAGATGATCAGATGGCGCTTCTCTGCCGGTACGGCATGGATCGCTTCCGGTTTCCGGATCTCCAGCCCCATCCGGCAGCGCCCCCACTTGTTTTCATCATTATCCACCAGAAAAGCCGGATGATATTTATCCCCGTATTTTTTCATATAGTCCTCGAACATCATGCCGGAGCCAAAGAGAATGATCTGCTTTCCCTTTGCATCCTCAAAGGTATCCCCCAGAAGCTTTGTATAGATTTCATATGGCTTCTCCGGATCAAAGATCCCCCGGTGCTTCGGCTTCCGCTCTTCCTCCGGCGGATATTTCAGATAATCCTTTCCAAGGCTCATGAACATGTAATTCTCATATCCCGCCGGTACCGGTACCATACGGTGTTCGAATTCCATCCGGACCGTATCCTGAAAGTCTGACGCCAGAAGCCGCCGATGTTTGTAATATCCGGAAAAGAAGGCTGCGTCCTCCGACGGCTCCTCCGTATACAGGCGCACCGCCGCATCCAGCATCCGGCAGAGCCTCCTGTGGCTGTACAGATGCGCCAGAAAGATATAAAAACGCCACTGCACCGGCGTCATATCCGCATATCTGTCGTATTCCCTGCCGTAGATTTTCGCATACAGCAGCCTCTGACAGTGCCGGATCCGCTTCTGCTTATACGCAAATTTCTTCTCATCCATCGTACACACATCCAGCGGCAGCAGATCCACCCAGATCCCCAGATTCCCTCTGTGCCCCAGATCTCTGGCTTCCATCCCCGTGGTCTTCCCATTGCGGATACGGGCAAACGCCCCCCAGAACAGATCCGGTTCAGTCTCCGGTGTATGAAGGGACAGATCGCCCCTCAGTTCCTCCGGCGCAAGTTCCACAAACCGGTCGTAATCCGCTCTTGGCATGGCAAGGTCCAGATCATCGTCCCATGGGATAAAACCTTTATGGCGGACCGCTCCCAGAAGGCTCCCATGGACCAGAAAATATTTCAGGCCATATTTTCTGCAGATACGGTCCACCTCATCCAGAATGGCAAGCTCCACATTCCATATCTTTTTCATCTTGTCCGGAATGTGATAGTCCGCCACTGTTTCCGCCTGCGACTCCAGCCTCTTTATATTCTTCTGGATCAGATCCGGCGTGATCCTGGCCCAGCGGTAAAACTGCCGGTACTGCTCCTGATTGCGCACCTCATCCAGAAACCGCCGCTCCTCCGCCAGATAGATGTCCCAGACAGCTGTCAGACGGAACCGTTCCAGCAGCTGCTTTCTGGGATACTGCTGCTCCGCTCCCGGGGTAAAACAGTAGATGTAATGAATCGCCCGGAACAGCACATAACCCGCCGGATACTGCTCCCGCACAAACTCCTGGTCAAAGTACAGGAACCGGCCCGATTCCGGTTCATAAAAGCAGTTCAGCGGAATCAGCTCCATATACGCTTTCTTCAGGATCGGCCCAAAATCCAGGCTTTCCAGACGGCTTCTCTCATCATCGCTTTTGACATGCTCCATAAGTCCTGCCAGCAGTGCGTTCTCCGCCGCCGGCAGTTCCTCGGAAGACTGCAGAATGTATGCGTAGATCCGGTCCAGAAGCTCCGGCAGTTCCGATGGATTCTCCCGTATCCGGTCCTTGATCGCATTCGACAGTGTGGGCCAGGAAATATACGGCAGCTGAAGGCTTCCGTCTTTCATTAACTGGTGTTCCACCACAGGAATCCCATGCCGCTTCAAATCCTCGATGTTCTCATACAGCTTCTGCGCGCCGCGCCTTCCTTCCGGAAACAGCGAAACTTTTTTTACCACCCCATCCGCCTGAATCGTCGTGGCATAACTTCTCTCTTTTCCCCGATCTGTAGATACTGCCGCGTAGATGACCGTTCCCATGGATTCCGGCCGGCCGCATTCCACCAGAAATGAATTGGCAAAAAAAGGGAACGCCTGATTCTCTATCACATCGCGGTACAGTTCCTGCTCTTCCGCAATCAGGGAAGTCTGTTCCACTTCATAGGGTATCAGCCGCTCTTTCAGATTCTGGCCGGGCAGATAATCGTCCGTATAAATCAGCTGGGGCAGCTTATAATCCGGCAGCGGATAATAGAATTTATGCTGCATAAATCCGGCCTGGTTCAGTATCTCCTTTAACTCTTCCCGGGTAAACGAATATCCTCTGGTCCCGCCCGGATAACGGCGGATTCCGTCAAACGCCCTGTTCACATGAGGTTCCTTCGCCCCGCAGAAATACCTCAGTCCCATACGGTTGTCCACCGCCAGCAGAAGAATCCCGTCCTCCTTCAGGAGCGCCTGCGCCTTTTTCAGATATTCTGCATAACGCTTCCGATCGGAAGACCCGCCGCAGGCACGCTCCAGTATCCCGGTGAGTATGATGTAATCGAATCTGCAGCCAAATTCCAGCTCCGTCCATTCACCGGCGTATACATGTAGATTCTCTTTCGCCTTCCAGCGCTTCGCAATGGCGGCTGCCCGAAAGGAAGAGCGCTCCGTCACATGCACCTCCCGGCACCGGTTACACAGCATTCCCGTCAGCGCCCCGTATCCGGCCCCGATCTCCAGAACCGCCGCCTCTTTCCGAAAGGAGTACCAGCTCAGAAGCCCCGTCCTGAGGCTGGACAGCTGGTACCAGACCTGAAAATGAGGGTCATCCGCAATCTCCGCATCATAATAATCTCTGACCGCACGCTCCAGATATCCGCTGATGAGCCGGTCCGTGTCTGTGCAGCGTTCCGGAGCGGGGTCATTTGGGTTTTTGTGTAGTGTTGCCATCTGTATCTGTTTTCCTTTCATGCTCCCTGGATCAGTACTTTCTTTCCTTCAAATGCAAACCCGTATCTGCGGATCCGCTCCGCCGGAATTCCTTTTGCCTCCAATGATGCCGCGTATTTTTTCTCCTCCACCTGATCTAAAGCCGCCTTCGCCGTTTCCTCCAGTGTTTTCTCATCCTCCGGATCATGCACTTTAAATTCCAGAATGATCGCATCGTCACATTTCTTCCGGGGCTCCAGCAGCACGTCGTACCGTCCAAAACCGCTCTCCCGATTGGATGTCAGATTATACCGGTCTGCCAGCTCCACCATCAGGCCCAGTACAAAGCCATGATAAAAACGCTCCGGCTCTGTCTCATCCGAAGGCTTTTTCCCGGTGTCAAAGAAACTGAACGTCGCCAGTGCGACCCTGTTCATGTATGCGTTCATGGCCTTCTGATCGCCGCGCAGCAACGCCTTTATAAACTCATTATAGTTGGACAGCGTGCCTTTGAACCAGCCCAGGATCATCCGTTCAAACATGATGCGGACTTCTTTATTTGTCAGAGTCAGTTCGTAATCTTCACGTCCTGTCTCTTCGTCGATCGTATATTTTTTCACCTTCAGGTAACCGCCTGCCAGAAACAGGCTCCACACCGCGCACTCATCCTCGTCCAGCTGGTCAAACACGATCTGTTCATCAATCTGCGTGTGAAACGAGATTCCATGCAGCAGATCTTCCATCACCGTTTTCATATTCACGCTGCCCCCGCGAATCAGTTTACTGACCAGCCGGTTGCTGCTGGTATTGGCCCAGTATGCCGCAAACTTTCTTTTATCCAGAAAATTCAAGATCGACCATGGATTGTAAATATCGGTTCTGTTTCCAAAAGCAAAACCGTCATACCAGTCTTTTACACGTTCCTCTTTCTCGGCCAGACCATGTTCCTTCAAGGATTCCGATACTTCTTCCTGCGTAAAACCGAAAGAATCCTGATATTTTACAGTCGTCATGGTCACTGCTTCCAGATTATTCAGATCCGAGAAGATGGACTCTTTGCTGACTCTCGTAATCCCGGTCATGATTGCACGTTCCATATACGGATTCGCCTTAAAGGTCAGATTGAACAGATTTCTCGTAAACTCGGTCAGCTCTTCCCAATATCCATGCAGATACGCTTCCTGCAGCGGCGTATCGTATTCATCCAGCAGAATGATTACTTTTTTCCCATAATAACGGCAAAGATACTCCGACAGCTGGTTCAGAGACAGCGCTGCGTCCACGTCTCCCATATTAACCGTTTTTCTGCGGAACATCTCCTTTTCCTGCTCTGTAAGGCAGTCCCCTTCCAGCAAAAACGCATGTCTGGCATAGATGCCGGTAATCAGGTGGTTGATCTTCTCCCGGACATGAGGATAATTGGTTTCTTTGATGCCGGCAAAGGACAGGCTGATGACCGGGTATGTCCCCTGAAGCTCCCGGTACCTTTCCTCCTGCCAGACGGATAAATGTGCAAACAAATCGCCGCGGCCCGCATATGCTGTAGAAAAAAACGTTTCCACCATACTCATGGTCAGCGTCTTCCCAAAACGTCGGGGGCGGGTGATCAGCGTCACCGCATCCCCGTTTTCCCACCATTCTTTGAGAAACATGGTCTTATCAATGTAAAAATAATCATTCGCAACGATGTTTTCAAAATTCTGATTACCAATGCTGATGACTCTTGCCATATCACGCCCCTCCAATCAACACGTTCTTCCCCTCAAATGCAAATCCATAACGGCGGATCCGCTCCTCTTCTATACCTCTCTGCTTAAGGCCTGCGTCGTATCCCCGCTCTTCGATCTGTCTCAGGGCATTTTGCAGCGTATCCTCCAGGGTCCGTTCTTTTTTCGGATTTCTTACCTTGAATTCGATGAGAACTGCATCGTCTGTCCTGTTCCTGGGTTCCAGCGTCACGTCATAGCGTCCCAAGCCGCTCTCCCGGTTCGATGTGATAACATATCGCTCATTGAACTCCATCATCAAGCCCAGAACAAAACCATGATAAAACTTCTCCGGCTCCGTCCGCTCCCCACGGCTCTTTGCAGTATCAAAGGAACTGAATACCGTCTCACAGACCCGGTTCATGTAAGCGTTCATCTCCTCCGTATTACCCCGCAGCAGAGCCTGAAGAAAGCTGTTGTAATCAGAGCGTGACGCTCCAAACCAACGACGGATCATGCCCTGAAACATTACCCTGACCTCAAAATTCGTAAGCGCCAGCTCATAATCCTGCACCCAGTCTCCGAACGGCGTCATTTTCTCCTCATACTGAACCACCTTCAGATAGCCGGCAGCCAGCAAAAGGCTCCAGATGGCCTCTTCGTTGCCGTCCAGCTCGTCATAGACGATCTGCTCATCGATCCTCGCATGGAAAGATTTTCCATACAGCAGATCCTCCATAATCAGTTTGACATTTTTACTTCCCTCGCGGATCAGCTGTCCCGCCAGACTGTTGCTGCTGGTGTTCGCCCAATAAGCGGCAAATTTCCGTTTATCCAGATAGTTCAGGATCGACCACGGATTATAGATGCCCGTCTGTTTCCCAAAAGTAAAGCCGTCATACCAGGTCTTTACCTGTTCCTTTTGGCCGGACAGACCGCATTCTTCCAGAGCCTCCCAAACTTCCTCCTGCGTAAAACCAAAGGATGTCTCATATTTTTCGGAAGTCGTTGTAATAATCTCCAGATTATTCAGATCCGAAAAAATCGATTCCCGGCTGACTCTCGTAATTCCGGTCATAATCGCCCGGCTTAGATAAGGATTGGTCTTAAAAGTGGAATTAAAAAGGCTGCGGATAAAACCCGCCATCTCCTTCCAGTAACCGTTTACGTAAGCCTCCTGCATCGGCGTATCGTATTCGTCCAGAAGGATAATCACCTTTTTGCCGGAATAACGGCACAGATATTCGGTAAGCTCGCGAATCGCCAGCGTTGCATCCACGTCGCTCATATGGATGGATTTTCTGCGAAAAGACTCCTTTTCCTGACCGGTCAGCCATTCCCCCTCTAAAAGCCAGGTATGTCTGGCATATTCGCCGGCGATCAGCCGACAGATCCTCTCCCGAGCCGTCTGATAGTTTCCGTCTTTTATGTCGGCAAAGCTCAGGCTGATAACCGGACAGGTCCCCTGAAGCTGCCGGTATTTCTCCTCCTTCCATATGGATAAGCCCTCGAACAGATCGGCACGACCGGCATATCGGGTGGAGAAGAAGCATTCCATCATGCTCATGTTCAGCGTCTTCCCAAAACGGCGGGGGCGGGTGATCAATGTAACTGTATCGCCGCTTTCCCACCATTCTCTGATAAACATCGTCTTATCAATATAAAAATAATTGTTGGTAATGATATCGGCAAAACTCTGATTGCCGATGCTGACGGTTCTTTTCATGGCGCACCTCCTCTGCCTATGCCCCTCCGATCAAAACTTTCTTCCCCTCAAATGCAAAACCATATCTGCGAATCCGCTCTGCCGGAATTCCCTTTGCCTCCATAGAGGTCGCGTATCTTTTCTGCTCGATCTGATCGAGAGCCGCTTTCACCGTGTCTTCCAGAGACTTCTCTCCATCCTCCGGATCGTATACCTTGAACTCCAGGATCATGGCATCGTCTGTATCCCGGCATGGCTCCAGCAGCACGTCGTACCGTCTAAAACCGCTCTCCCGATTGGATGTGATCGTATAACGTTCCTTCAGCTCTACCAGAAGGCCCAACACAAAACCGTGATAAAACCGCTCCGGCTCTGTCCTTTCCGATGGCCTGTTCCCGCTGTCAAAAAAACTGAACGTGTCCATGGACACCTGATTCATATAGCGGTTCATCTCCCGAAGATTCCCCGCCAAAAACGCCTTCACAAAACAATTGTACGCTGGCGTATATTCCACAAACCATTCTTCAATCATCTGTTCAAACATAAACCGTACTTCTTTATTGGTCAAAATAAGAGCATAATCCGTCTTTCCCCGGTTCTCATCAAATGTAAAATACTGCACTTTCAGATAACCGCTGCCAAAAGCAGACTCCACACCGCACTTCTTCTGCGATCCAGCTGGTCATAGACAATCTGCTCATCAAGTAACGTATGATAAACTTTCCCTTTTAAAAGATCCTCCATCACCATTTTCACATCCGGGCTGCCTTCCTGAATCAGTCTGCCCACCAGACGATTGCTGCTGGTATTTACCCAATATAATGCTATTTTTCCTTTATCCAGAAAGTTCAGAATTGACCATGGATTGTAGATATCGTTCCTTTTTCCAAAAGTAAAACCGTCATACCATGCTTTTGCTTCCTCTTCTCTTTCTGACAGGCCATACTCTTCTAATGATTCTGTCACCTCCTGCAGCGGCGTATCATATTCATCCAGCAAAATAACGACCTTCCTGCCATAACAGCGGAACAGATACTCTGACATCTTATAAATCGCCATGGCAGCCACCACTTCCGGCATATCTTTGGAGATGTTTTCATACTCTTCTTTCTCTTTTTCTGACAGAAGATCTCCTTTCAACAGGAAACGGTTTCGACGATACAGATCCGTCAGCAACTGGCAGATACGGGTTACTGCTGACTGATAATCCGCATTTTTCACATTTGCGAAAGAAAGGCTGATGACTCTTGCCATATCACGCCTCCTGCTGCCCCTGTTTTTCTTATTGTAATATACGGCATTGGAAATTGCAATGACCGGCTTTATTCCTGAAAAATCCGGAAATCCATGATCCCCATCGCTGACAACTGGCCTGCTATCTCTCTGGCCGACCTGCTGCAGATCACCACATAGAGCTCCGAAGCCGCAGCCTGTTTTAATACTTCCGGAGACTCAATACGGATTCCCTGCCGATACGTTCCCCATTTTGCAGAATTGTTATCGACAAAAAATGCCGGCCTTCCCATGCTTCCATACCGCTCCAGATACGCATCTGCCATGGCACCGGCACCGAACAGCACAAGAACGGGCTCTCTGTATTCCCCCATATAGGTCCGAAAAACAAAATCCCGTTCCAGTGTCTTTCTGATCTGGGTGGAGCTGACACTTCTTGTATACGGAAAGAATTCCAGCTTTGCCCCCACCTCATTCAACTTTTTCTCCAGCTGAGGCCACGCCCCTTCATGATCTGATCCCGCAAAATGACAGTCATAACGCAGCACTTCCCATGCACGCCATTTATCCTGCAGCTCCATGGTCACGCCGATTACCCGATCCACATACCTGCACTGCGCCACCATCTCCAGTCTCTCTTCAAAAGGAATAACCGGCGGGCGCAGCTTATAACTTGTATATACCTCATCTGTTACCACACCTGCGATCAGATATTCACAACGGGATTTGGCATTCCGCAGCAAATTCAAATGTCCCATATGGAACATGTCAAAAGCACCGGGACAATACCCTGTTTTATATTGATAGAAATTCATATTTTTCCTCCGCTCAGGACAACTTTCTCATCTATAAAGCATATAAAATCGTTTCACACGTGCTCATCTGATAATGTCTGAGATACAATCGATAATCTTCATGCAAAGACAAGATGTATGCAGGTAATTCAATGATATCCTCCGCTTTATGATACACGCTGACGGCCAGGCGCGGACGATCTCTTTTTATCGTTTTCCTGGCTCCCTGCAGCGCCTTCCGTTCGGCTCCCTCCACATCCAGCTTGATAAACGTCACATTCTCACCACCTGCTGTCTCGTCGATGGATGTGGTTGAGATACATGTCATTCCTGTCCCTTCTTCAATGGCCGAACCCTGTCCGCCTGTCTCTCTGAAAGACAATTCTGCCGCACAGTCCCACAGGCCTTTATTAAAAATCTCTATTCTTTCTATCTGTTCTTTCCTGCACAGCTCCAGACAGTTCTCATAGTTTCTCCGATCCGGTTCATATGCATATATTTTCTTATAATCGCCTGAACACCATCTGATAAATTCTCTGTCCGTGCTGCAGTTAAAACATCCGCCGTCAACAAATACTTCTCCGGACCCAGGAACCATGATACCGGGATCAAAATATTGTTTCTCAATATCTGTCACCATGCTCAGATTTATGATCTGATCCTGCCGGAAACCATGTTCTTCCAGGAATTTCCGGATTTCCCTGTAAAAACCGGATGTTGCAATCGCAACGTATACATGATCCCTTTGTTCAATCAATTCATCCGGGGAGATCACCGGAATTCCGCGCCAGCCTTCCTGTTGTTTTTTCCTGCTGCCGTCGCAGATACATGAAATATCCAGATCCGGATAGAGCTCCGTCAAAAGCTTAAGATCATTTCCAGCACCGTAAAAAACAACTTTATCCAGATATGTTCGGCAAAATGCGGCTGCCAGATCCAATTCGTGTTTTGCAGGCAGCTGCGAAAGCATACGTCGGATATATCTACCGTCTCCTGTCAGCGTATACAGCAGCCGATTTTCAAAAATATGTTTTGATTCTTCATCCTGAAGATGATTGTATATTGTTCTCGTTACGTCAACCATATCGGTCATGCTTCTCCAGTCATTCATGTTCGGCAAAATATGCCTCCCCCTTCCGCAACATTATGGGCAGTGTTTCCCAAGTCACACATACTCTGCTCAAAGTAATATACAGCAACACTGTTTATATTGCGTAGCAAACCGTTTCAAACCGGGTGTCGCTGTACTGCCGGATCAATAATCTGTAGTCGTTCCGCATTTCCCGCAAAAGAATCGGGATTTCAAATAAGTCCTCCGGCTTATGGTAGATACAGATTGCCAGCTTTGGCCTGTACCTCTCTATGATCTTCCGGCTGCCCTTTAACGACTCCGTCTCTGCTCCTTCTATATCCATTTTAATAAAGGTAGGATGCTCCTCCAAAAGCACATCGTCCAGGGCCTTTACCGGGATCTGTATCTCCCCGCTTTCCGCCACATGAGAGGTAGAGTCTCCCCGGGCACTGAATTTCAATACCGTGCTGCTGCTCCATACACCATACGTAAAAAGTTCATACGCATACCCCTTCAGAGTTTCCCGAATGATGTTTTCTTTATATTCCTCCGGTTCAAAAATAACCAGCTTCTTATATCGTCCCTTTGTTTTTTCAATAAACTGCAGTGACGTATCTCCTGTATAGCCGCCGCAGTCCACAAAAACCTCTTCTTCTGTCAATACAAGCTCTTTATCAAAATATGCCTCCTGTCCGGCACAAACAATCCCGGATATATCCACATCCAAATACTGCTTCTTTATCATATTCACATATGTCTTCTTCGAAAAATCATCTTCCAAAAGAGAATATACCCTTTTATATTTGTCAAGATTTTTTGTCAAAAACGACACAGGTTCTCTCCACGCCATGTTCCTGACATTCATCAGATGGTCATCCGCAAAACCAAGCTCCAGTAATTGGCGATAAACAGCCCTGCAGACCGCCTCGTCAAAGATAGCAAGCAAAACAAAGACCTCTTCCTTATTCCACTTAAGCTCCGCCGGACTTATAACCTTAAGACCGGTATCTGCATCTGTTTCGCCGCATAGCCTGTTGTCACAAAACAATGCAGCCTCTGCTCCCCGTTTTGCCAGAATATCATATACTTGATGTCCCAGCCGTCCGGCGCCGAATATAATAAACCGTTTATAGTTCTTAAGTTTTTCCAAAACTGTTTCCACGTCTTCTTCATAATAATAATTCTCATATATTTCCCGAATTGCCGAATCAAATTAGTCCATAGCTTTTCCCTCCAGTCTTTAAAATTCGCGGTTTCGTTTTTTATCCTATTTTTTCCACTTTCCATCTTACCTGCGGATTCGGATAGGAATAGGGCTGAATCCACACCATTCGCTCCTTTTGTATTCCGATTTCCTCTAATTCTCTTTGTATTTCCATTGCCACCCCCTCAGACATAACTGCGATTACAATTTGTCCGTCTGACCGTCTGCATATCTGAGATACATCACAGACCTCTGTAAGCCCTTTCTGCTGACAGGACCGGGCCATCTTGTCCACCCACAGAATCACCTCATGCTCTGCATCCTCCTCCAGCCTGCGGTAAAGCTCCTGTCCAAACTTCCCCGCCCCATAAAGAATCACCTTCTCTTCCAACAGCCGGACCGGATAAAAAGCCGCTCTTCCATAGCGTCTGCGCAGCTCCCTCTCCGCCTTTTCCTCCTTCTGACGATACAGCTTTCCCAGCGCCGAATCATGCTCCCGTTTACATCGCTCAATCAAGGCCCTGTCTTGAGCCGTCGCTCTTAAAATCGAATAATTGAGATTTGTCCCCTTATAAAACGTTTCTACCGGCTCATATGTTCTTCTGAGAAATATTTCTTTAATATCATGCTCGGTCAATTTAGGAGCATACTCAACCGCCTTTTTTTCTCTTCCCGATTCACTGCTTGGCATAGAGGCAAAAAACTCCAACACATCTTCCGAAGGCTCCTGTCCGATATGTCGAAGATACAATAAAACATTTTTCATGGAAGCAATCTGCTTCCCGCTGATTTTCGATGTCTCGCACATCTGCCTGGAAAAGGCCAGAATTCCCCTTTCATATTCATACAAACCATGCTCTATCAACGCTTTACTCTCTGTATTTTCCAAGACCGGCACAATCTTTTTTTCGTTCTGCATATAACCTCTGGTCTGCCCGTGAGGCGCCCGGCACAGCATTTCCACAATAATCCGGTTCTCCGAAAACTCCGGTATAAACGTATCCGTTATGGAATTCTCCATTAAATTTACTCTGTCTATGCGGAAAAAAAATGTGCGTATCGGTTTCTTGTATCTGACACTCATCAGCCTTTGCAGGCATCCCTGCGTCAGCCCGCCTCCCGATATGTCCACAAAAGCAAAGCGGTCGTCGTCTGTATCGATTTCCTGTTCCAGATATTTCTGTACCAGTCGTCTTTCAGCTTCCAGTTTTTGGAGATGATATACTTTGAAAGCCTCGTTTTGCTCCAGTTTTTCCGCGATATACTCCAGCTCTTGACCGCAAACATGAATATTTTCCCTGTCCTTTGCATAGGTTCCCGGAAGATATTCATATAACTCCTGCAGCGGAACATGCAGAATATCCGCCAGCGTTTTCAACGTATGAATTCGATTGACATGCGACCAGTCAATCAGCTGATACAGATTATAGTGCTCTTCTGACAGCGACGGCATCCGCCATGCCTTTCGGGAGCCGTAGATATAACAGGTGCGGATATCCACAGCTCGTTCCGCCAATATTATATCTACAATCTGTTTAATCAGATACCCGTCCCTTGCAATAAAATACAGCCTTTTGATGCCTTTCTTTATCGCCTGGTACGCAAGCCACTCCGCATAGCTGTACAGCAAAGGCCCCGCATACCGGCATCCCACATGATACGCTCTGTCCGGAAGCGTTTTCCTTTCACCCGAAGGATTTTGCTCACTTCGAAGCGCCGCGCCAATCATCAACTGCAGCCTGCTGTCATCTCCGTATTTTTCCAAAAGCGACGTTTCAAAACGGTTTTGTTCTCTTCTGCATGACAGCCTTACCTCCATGCCCAGGCTGCAGGGCACCTCGATATCCTGAAAAAGATTATCGCCTGTATGAATCCAGTCCTCATAACAAACCTGTTCTCTCTCCTGTACATGTCGATACAGGTTCCCTGTCGTCTTTCGCTTCCCATATTCGGAAGAGACATACAAGGGGATGCCGGCAAAGACGGTGTCCGCTTTTATCAGCATCTTATAGATTACATCCCGCGGAAGGTACATATCTGAAATCAGGATAACCCGTTCTCCCTGAGACACCAGCTCCTTTACCCTCTGAATGTTTTCGGGAATTGCCATCACATTGGCAATCTCCGTCTCCTGCTCCAGCTGATATAGATATTCCGCCTGCTCTTTGCTCAGACAGCCGCAGAGTGACATGGCTTCATAAATATCGCGCAGACTTCTCTCCTCGATTCCCTGTCCGGCTCCTGCCTTTCGGCTTAGCTCTTCACTGTGTATCCTGAGTTCAAAAAAATTGTCAATGACATATTCGTCCAGACCGTTGCTGTCTTTTTCTTCCCGCAGTCTGTCCTTCATCAGCGCAAAGATTCCTTCCGGCGTGGCGGTCGTTCTTGTAATCAAAGTATCAAATACGTCAAAGCTGTACATATCCTCTCCTGCGCTCCTGTTCCTGTTTCGATTATTTCAGATAAGACAATACTTCCTCATCTGCCACGATGATATTTGTACTCCCCAGATGAACCAGATGATTCAGCATGGCAATCTGCTTTTCCCCTTTTACAGACAGGAGAATCAGCCTGTCCTTTCGGCTTTCCACAAGCGCATCAATCTGCTTTACCCGGATTCCGTCTATCTCTTCCTGTACGGATTCTCTGTCCGTCACCGCAAATAAAAGCTTCTCTTTCTCAATGCCATGAGCCGTCAGGCGCTGTGCCACATGCCGCCCGACCTTTCCCGCTCCATATATTGTGAGCTTTTCCTCACCCTGCACCATAGACCAGAATCCGGTTTCCGCAAACTGAGCATTCCGGATATTCACCCTTTTTATGCGGTCATCCCTGTCTCTTTTTGACGTATTCATAAAATGGGTAAAGGGGTCCTTAAGCATTTGTTCAAGATTCTCTTTATCATAGGAAGTACGCCACATGACAGCTTCAAATTTCCCGGCCGCATAATCTTCTTTGAATTCCGCTGTCATTTTTTCATAGAAAGCATATTGAAAGACCGGCGCCAAACGGTTGTAGGTCCACATATAATCATAATATTTTCGTTTGGTCAGGAGAGGCCACAATTTCTCCTGCCTCTTTTCATCCTGAGTTCTGATATAATTCTCAATCTCATGTATCTCGTCACAGACACAGTAGATTTTGAGAGGCGAATAGACGGAGGACATCAGATTATCGCTGCGGTAGTACAGCAGCGCATCCTCGATAATCTTCATTTTTTTAGCGCTGCTTAACACCTTAAAATGAAACGAAATATCCTGATAGGCCGCCCCCGGCGTCTCGTTAAAGCGGATATAATGGTCATCCAAAAACTGTTTTTGATACAATGCAGCCCAAATGCTTGAGTTGGCGGAATACACCGCCGGATAATCGAGCGGTTCTATTATTTTCCCATAGATATCCTCTGGGTATTCCCGGCTGTATGGAATGTTCTCTCCGCCTGCGACCGTATACCGATAAAAATTACATTTTATCAAGTCCACCGGCTGCTCCCTCATCGCCTCATACAGCTTTTCAAACATGTCCGGTTTAACAAAATCGTCGCTTTCCACAATCCCTATGTAGGGCGCTCTCGCCTCGGACAGTCCTCGATTCATTGTTTTGCCATAGCCTTCATTTTTCTTATCAATCAGGCGGATGCGACGGTCCTTTGAGGCATACTCCTTCAATATGGACAGAGAGGAATCGGTTGAACCATCGTTGATGCAAATGATTTCCAGCTCGGACATGGTCTGCCGTACCAGGCTTTCCAGGCACTGTCCTACATAATTCTCCACATTGTATACGGGAACTATAATTGAAATTTTTGGCATCTTTACTCCCCCTTCAGAATCCAGTCTTCCAGATAATACTTCTCATACCAGTCCTGCCAGACAGCCTTGTCTGAAAGCTTCTGTCGCATTTCCTGTAAATCTTCCACATAGCAGCCCATGTCAGGGCCATATTCCCACAAGAAAATATCCTTCAGCTCATCCAGATAGTACCGGCTGTCCAGATAAAGATAATATTCTCTTTTTCTTCTCCTATAACAGAGTATGTCCTCTTCCCGAATGCCTGCATCCAGCAGCATCTGCTTTACCTCTGCGCTTCTGCGCTGACTGGAGCTGAAGAACAGAGCCCCCGGAATCCTTTTCGCCGCTTCCAGAGAAATCGTCTCGATTCCCTTATACGTCTTTTCCTGCTTACACAAATCGTTGTCACAGAATACCAGCTTTCCCTGAAAATCATGCTTTAAGAGCCCGTCGCATACTTCTTTTCCATAGTGCGTAAAGCCAAAAATAATAATCCTTTGATAGCCCTGACACTTTTTTATGTCATCCTCCCGAGGCCTTTCATCGTCTCTCTTTTGTACCTTTTCTTTTAAGTCCTGATAAAGGCTCTCTTCCTTCCACTCCGACGCAGTCTCCCACCATTCCTGACTGGCCCAGCAAAAAAAATGTTCCCAGGGCCTGAGATTCGGCGTCGCGTAATGAATAATTCCTTTTTTTGCCAGAAAAGCCTGTATAACCGCTTCGCTGATGCCTCTGGCTCTCATCTCCTCTATTTTTCCTAAAAATATCGTAAAGACATTCCATTTCGCAGGTAATCTTTTAATCTTCCCAAGACAACATACGTTTAATATATCCTGGTCTTCATGCGGATAGTCTGCATTCAAATGCTGCATCAGGACACGGTCCAGACCGGACTCTCTGATTTCTCGAAGGTTCATGAGCAGAACGCCGGCATTAATATATTCCTCCATCGTAGGGATTCCTATGGACCTTCTCATTTCTTCGAGTTTCTCTTCTGACAGCATATCCATCCAGATATCTCTGCATCCCGCAATATAGTATCCGTCAAGACTCGTTGAAAACAATGGCCATAAATCTTCCGTTACAATGACATCTGAATCCAGATAGAGACATTGGTCCGCATCTATCAGCTCAGATATCATCAGACGATAAAAGGTTGCCCTGGATACATGTTTGCTGTTAATCACAACATTCTGAAACATGCCGGAAGCCACTCTGAGAAGCTTTAGTTTTATATTAGGAAATCTGGATGGAATCTTGTTTAAAATACTTTGTTTCGGAAAGGTATCGTTGACCAGAATATATACGTCATATTCCGTATCGCAACCGGCACTCTTCGCCATCGATGTGATGGCTACACATGTATAAAACGCGTAATTCTCATCCGTCGCAAATACTACCGGTATTTTTTTCAACATAGCTGTCCCCCCAACCTTTACATATCTGAACTTTTTGCTTCCGTCAAAATTTATATCCCCATTAAAAGAACTTTAACAGTTCCGGCATAAACAATATTTTTACCTCTCCCGACAGATACATACGGACATTTTTCATCATCTCCGTCCTGTAACGCGAGCTGGCAATCATAATATAGTCTACGGCCCTCCCGCTTATATCTCTCAGATTACAAAGCGGATAACCCTCGTATGTCTGACCGCTTTCTCTGTATGTATCTATAAAAAACACCTTTGCCAAAGGCTCTCCCATAGCCTGTCGGTATAAAAAGAAAAATTTCCGGCAGACCTTTCCCGTCCCATAGACACCTACCGCTGCATCTTTGTTATTTAACGGATGATTCTGAAATTCCGTCACAAGGCATTGTTTTTTATAATTCTCAAAATCATCCTCTGGTATTTTTATCCCCTCATCGAATTTTTCCAAATAAGCTTTTATTTTCTGAGTCCTGCTTATGACATCAAAGGCTAAATCCAGAGATATAATCTGTTTATAAACCTTCAGCAAATAACGGTAGAATGCAAAGACATCCTGCCATATATTTTCTACCCGGCCTTTTTTTGAATAAAATCCCAAAAACTCTTCCAGTCGCCAAAAAGTATCTATCAGCAATGGACGAATCACCCTTTGCCGGCGCTCTTCTCTTTCGCCAGCCAAAATCTGCAGTACCTTCTGGCACTCCACAATACTACTCTTCACATGAGCTTCATTCCAGCATACTGTTACCGTGGAACCTTCCCGAATCCTCCGGTGATAGAACTGCTGCGGAATATAGGATATTCGTTGTGCACACAAATACATTCTCAGAATCCAGTCATTATCCTCATAATAAATTCCCGGTTCAAAAAAAAGTGTGTTCCTCCTCAGAAAATCTGCATTGACATATACTAAAACGGAACTTAAATATATACCGCCATTACAATGATACTGGTTCCAGAATTCAATTCCACCATAAATTCTTTCTTTTATTCCAACATGCTTTCTATCATACGTTTTCTCCAATGCAATTTGTTTTAAGTTTTCTTCCTCTCCCTCTATAAAAGCTTCTGCGTCAAACATCACAAAATCCAGACGCCTCTCTTCCGCAATACGATAGCATTCTTCCAGCAAATTCTCAGCAATATAATCATCCGAATCCAGAAAGTATATATATTTTCCACGAGCTATCTTCATTCCCGCATTTCTGGCGGCGCCCTGCTTCTGATTTTTTTGATAAATGGCTTTTACCGACGGGTATCTTTCTTCATAATCCTGAATAATCTGCCTGCTCCCGTCCGTAGAACCGTCGTCCACTAAAATGATTTCTGTGTCCTTCTGCGTCTGCGCCAAGACACTTTCCACACATGTATGCAGATACTCCTTTGTATTGTATACCGGTATAATCACAGAGGTTTTTATTTCCGTATATTTCATTTACTATTGTCCTTATATTATGCCCTATCAATAATCGCTTCTATTGAAATAATCTCTCCCATATATGATTTCTCTATTTCCTTTTTAATGGAATCGAATTCTTTAAACACAGTGACTATTATGAAATCAACCTTATCCAACGGAGCGTCCGGTCTTTTCACCGGCAATGCATGAAAATGTTTTTCGCTCCTGTCTATCCCATATACCATTTTAACAGGAAGCTTCTTCAATTCCTGGTATAACAATTCTCCCCACTGCCCCAGACCATAAATAGCGACAGTTGCATTTCTGCCCAAAAAATTCAAAAACAGATTTTCATTTTCCTTGTCGCTCTTTAATTTCCAGTTATATAAGAGACGATACATTTTTCTTCTTTCATCTCTTTGTGTCACAATTTCTTCTATATTTTTTGTTACGTCCTCAGAAATTTTTTCGTAAATACCTTTTTGATCTAATGACAATACTTTAAATATATCTCTCGCGTCAACTCCTGGTATATGAAATGTATTCAATACATGGTATCCAATCATACCTTTTTTGTCAAATTTATCCCAATACTTATATAAAAAGTAAAAGATTGCATTTACGTACTTTCTTCCATCTTTTGTTATGCTGTCATTTTGAATTTCATTATAATTCAGGCATTCCGAAATATATAAAGTTTTATAGCCATAGACATTGATAACCCGAAAAAACAATTCCCAATCCTGCAGCCTTGGAATCTGTTCATCAAAGCCACCAACAGCTTCAAAGCACTCTCTTTTTATTAAAACCGTATTTGTATCTATAACATTTCCTTTATATAATGTATCTCCTATATCCTCGTTTACAAATCCGCTTTCCGGAACAAGACATTCTTTTCCATTGCCACAGACCCTTTGTCTGCAAAAAGTAAACGCAACCTTGTCCTCTGAACCGTACAGCTTTCTAACCTGTAAACTCAGCTTATTTTTCTCCCAGACATTATCGCTGTCCAAAAATGCAATATATCTGCCCGATGCTTTCTTTACGCCAAAATTTCTACAATAATTCGCTCCTCTGTTTTTATCTAAATGATAATAAAAAATCCGTCCGTCACGATATTTTCTGACCACCTCCTCGGTGTTATCTACAGAAGCATCGTCTACAATAATTAATTCCCAGTTTTCATACTCCTGCTTCATGACTCCTTCTATTGCTTTTGAAAGCAAACAGGCTCGATTGTAAGTCGGTAAAACGACCGATACCAATTCCTGTTTATATTTTATATCCTGTTCTTTCCGCATCCGACCAAGATCTCTCCTTATCACCTATTGACAGCAAATTTACATGCACGATTTCAAGATAACACCATATATTCTACAATTCCTCTATTATGCAGTTCCTGTTCAATCTCGGGAAGAAAACGCTTACTTACCGTTATGATAATGGCTGCCACCTCAATGTCATCTATCTCATCAATTCTTTTTATCGGAATCCCCTCCAGCGTATGTCCGCTCGCTGAATTTATATCTGTAACCAAAAAACCATCCGGTTTGCATCCCTGACTCTCTAAAATATGCAGCCACCGCTTTCCCACTATTCCGGCACCATACAGATAAATCTTTTCCTTACTCCTGCAATATGCTCTGATTCTTTCTTCCCATGTATAAAATGTTTCCAGATTTTCTATGCCATATTCCCTCTTCAACAGTTTATAGGAAAAAGAAAAATATTTTTGAGAATAAGATAACAGTTTCTGAGCATAGGAAATACACATAACCGTTCCCGTCTCATATCCGGCATCCTGAGCCACATATCCAAACACTCGTTCTATTGCATGACTTATCGTTCCATCATCTTTTAATGGTTCCTCGTCAAAATCCTCATACTTCCAATCTTTTTCCAGCAGCTTCCTGATCGCCGCACTCTTCGCCCAAAAAAATGTTCCCAATGTAATCGAAGGCTTAGTCTTATCCAAATCACATGTTAAACCCAATTGCTCAATCAATTGCCGGGTCAACTCAAAATCGTCTGCCCATGTACTGTCATACCACGCTGTCAATACTCCGCCGATTGGCTCAGGAGGCGTCAGCAGTCCAATTGCTTTGTCTGTTTTCAGTACATGCAAAACATTTGCAATGTAACTGCTGCTTCCTAATGTATTTCCCCATAAATTCTCCAACCACTGCACATGTTCTACTTTCGGTATATAGCTCTTCCCTTTTTTATCATGGGCAAAGCAAATATATTCGTATCTTAATGCAATCTCCCGACAAGCCACCAACAGAGCACTGATATCACGGCCCCGATTTTTCTTTTTAATCAATTCGATTCTTTTATCCGGTCGATTTAATATATATTGTGAAACGAAAGGATATACCCTCTCATTACTGGATACAATATAAACTGGTATCTCTGGCGGAATCCTGTCTACATAATTCAAATACTTTTGGCAGTCATTTTCATAATACAGGCATATAATAATGGCAGTGTCTGTAAAATCCACAAAATTTTGTATTCGTATATCCTCCGGCAATAAAAAGTACAGATTCTTTTCCTCTCGTATATCTCGTATGTTTTTCATTTAACGCTTATTCCTTCAAGCTTTTTAGTTGAGCTAATGCTGTTTCCCTTTCCATCCAGCCAATCATTTCCGACAACAACACAATTTTATGTGGACACCGCTTTTCCAAATACGTCTTCAGCTCCTCTTCCTCCTTTGCCACTGTAATAATAATGGCGTCAACGCGTTCCAGATTGTCATCCGGCCGCGCCACCTTAATCGAATCTTCAAGATAACTGCCATTCTTATCTATCGCATAAGAAATCACTATCCCCCCATTTTCCAATTCGTCATATACGCAACAGCCTAAATACCCCATACCATAAACAGCCACCTGCATAAGATGGTTCTTTTTACAATAATCATCCAGAGAACAGCCCTTTTGTTTTAATCGCAGCCATCGCTCAAACAGCAACGCCTGTTTGCGCCACCCATTGTCTGTTCCTGGCTTGATATCCGGCTTACTCCCACTATTACCTGAGAGTTTTTCATAACGGCCATCCATATATTGTAGTAATTCTTTAGAAGCGTATTTCTTCTTACCCAGGACTCTTTCATATTGTTCCAGGACCTTTTTGGCGTATGCCTTAAAGTCAAAGAAAGATACCGCAAATTCCTGCGCTTTTTTTCTTATCTCAACTGTGGTTTCTGCCGATTCGCTCATCGCTTTTTTCATCACAGATGCCAGGTCCGCCGGGTCCCCCTGCAGATACAGATATCCGCGCTCCCCCTTTTCGCCTATTATTTCTGCAGTTCCTCCCGTATTCGCTCCAATGACAATATGACCGGCCAGCATCGCTTCAACGGTTACCCGCCCTAACGCTTCCATTCTGGAAGTCGTTAAAGAAAAACCGCAGCGTTCTCTCAGTGCCGATAAATCCTTTTGGGCTGGCAGTATACAAATATATTCCTGCAACCCCTTCTCTTTAATATAGCGCTGCAAGCTCCATACATATTTTTTCCTCCCCTCTCCTGCCATAATCAAACGAGGCTTTTGCTCTCCAGACCGAATCAGCGTCTCCATAGCCCGCACGGCATCCCATTGCCCCTTGCCGGAATCCATATATCCTGCCAGTAAAAATGTATAGCTGCCATTTTCGGCTTCAGTCAGGTCTCTTTTATATCTGCTCGTGTCAAATCCGTCATAAATCTGCGTTGAAACCAAACCGTATTTTTTATTGTATGATTTCCTTATACAGTCGGAAATAGAAATAAATCCACCCGATTGTTCAAACAGCTTACAGGTCCACTCCCTGTCATACAGCTCGGTAGAAAAATCCTCTTCCAGGAATTCCCGAACATGCCATATATGCGGAATCCCCTTTATAAGCGCTGCCATAGCCCCTACATTCACAACAACTGAATTTGTATGAATTAACTGAACCCCTTCCGCTTCCGCAATATCCGCAATTTTCATCGCCGCTTGATAATTATTTGCAAAAATATCATCCGCAGCTGCCTGCGTACATTTCCCTATCGCCCCATGCGTCAAGACAAACGGAACGATATAATAAACAATTTTTCTTTCTTTTAATAAGTCCTCTGCCATCCCTGCACTGGGTATTATAACAACCGGAGAAACATACCCGGTCATACCAACTATCATGTCCAGCATCGACTGCATAGCTCCGCCCACTCCTGCTTCATTGGACACATACAATACTTTTAATCTGTTCATTAAGATTTTCTCCTTGTCATAACGAACACTTATCTATTTGCCGTTCTCCTGACTGCTTCCTGTTCTGCGTCTTGCATTAATAATTCAATTAAATTGTAAGTAACTGCGTTTTTTCCATACGCTGCATGGTTATTAACAACTTCCCAAAATTCATTTTGCTTCAATGAAAAATTCAGGGTAAAGACATCTTTTTCTCGGGATGCATGTGTGGCAAAACATATCTTTTTACTATATTGTTTCAATTCCAGAAATTGCTTCTCTATCTGAACATCTTCTGTATACATTTCAACCAACAGGTTTTTCCAGTTAATCTTGTCTCGCCGTCTCAGCCAGTTGGATATCGCTGCTTCCGGTTCTGTATCGTGATTGCACTGAATTCTCACATCATCCAACAGTAATACCGGATATTCCTTTTTACTGTGAATATCTACATTCATCGTATCAAAGCGAGGCTCTCGCTCCATATAATATTCCAGCCTTTTTAATAATTTTATATAATCTTCATCCCAGACTGCAAGATTTTTAAGCGGAGACAGGCATTCCAGCCCCAGAGTCCGATAAACAATTCCTCCCCAGCAATTGTTGGAAATAATGCTTAATCTGCTGTTTTTCAAACGTATATACGCCTCAAAATTCAGGTTCGGAATTTCCAAAACTCTGAACGGTATAATACAATCCCGTTCAACATGAGCATACGCCATTACATTGTTTACTACCTCCGCAAAGGCCGCCTGATTCATTACGACAACGTAATCAAACGATACCTGTCTTAAATTCCTCTTATCAAGAATTCTCCAGCCATCCAGATATTTGCAGTCCGGTACTTCACTCGCCGTCAACGCCTCTATGGTAAACGCCTCTATGGATTCGAAATACCTCAGCGTATTTACTAACCGGTTATATATTCTCCCCAGTCCCCATACGCATATTCTGTACCTCATATGTTTTCCCTCCAGCTATCAGCAACATCCCTTATCGCTAAGAACTGTCTGTATTATTTCCTCCAGAGAAATCACATTCCTTATTCCTCTTTTTTTTAATTGTCCGGATATTTCATGATAGGCATACGTTACGGTAACAATAATCATATCTACCTCTGGCAAATCTTCCTCTGGCTGATACAAAGCAATTCTCTTTCTATTAAAACCAGTCTCTCGGTCAATGATGCCCTTAATTTCTATCTCACTGTCTTTCAATTCAAAATATAAATGCTTTCCCAATAACCCGATGCCATATATAGCAACGGAATGAACTCCCCGTTCCAGGAAATAATCCTTCAGCTCAACCCCCAGCTCTTTTAATGTAAGCCAGTCATTCAGAATCACCCAATAACTTCTATATCGTCTGCTCAGTTCTTTATATTCTTTTGCTTCTTTTTTATCTTTATTGTCCTGCACCCTGGAAACGGTCCTGTATTTCTCCAAATAGTCCACATAATGCTTCCTGGCATATACAACACCTTCCAAAAAAGCATATTTGTTTTTTTTATCCGGCTCCAAATACATCCCCTCTCCCCATTCGTTCCATGCATTAATAAAGGTAATGTCACAGCCGTTAGATATATTTTTGGCAATTAATTCCGACAAATATTTTCGAAACAGCTCCGGATTTGTGTTTTCGACCACCCAGCCGTTTTGTCCGTTTCTCGGGGTGTCATCTCGGTCAACGAGGCCCTGTATACTTATTCGCTCTTCCTCTGTCGAATAGCGTAATATCTCATTCCATACATCGGTATAGTTATAACGAAAAGGGCCATTTTGTTTTTTGTCTAAAGCCCTCAATGTTTGCAGCGCATGATCCGGTTCGCTCAGAAGAACCATATCGATCGCATCGGAACTGTACACAACATTAGCGCCAATAAGATAGATTCCGGAAAAACCCGCCTCTACGGCCAGCTTCCTCCAGACATCTATCATTTTCCGCAGACAATATATATCTGAAACTTTATATATCATGAACACCGGTTTGTTTTCTATTTTTATATACCGCCCGTCTTTAAAAAAATCCAGCAAATAATCGAAATGCTTTCTCCAGTCCTCTTCTGTTCCATAGTATTGTTCCAGCAGCAAGCCGTTATGATCCCCCTGCTTCTTCGGTTCTTGTTTTGCAGACCACGCATTCGTATTCTTCAGTCCGCTCCAGGTACGGGCCCATGACTCATTGGCCCAGCAAAAACAGAAGGGCATATCTATATCAGTCCATTTTAGCAGATTTTGCGCTGGCTTTTCTAAAATTTGACGTCCCTCTTTAAACCAGTAATGATAAATACACTGGCCGTCTATTCCATATTTTTTCATCAAATCCGCCTGCCATTGCATGGTTTCTTTGTCAAGCAGATCATAGTAATTACCATTTAGAGGAATTCGTGGCTGATAATGTCCATCAAACAAGGAGTCCGCCTGTTTTACTGCCGTCCACTCCGTAAAACCTTCGCCCCACCACTCGTCATTTTCTTTTACTCTGTGAAACTGAGGCAAATACATTGATATAATTTTTGGTATAGCTACAGTCTCTCCCAACTCTTTCTTCATAATTATCCATCCATGATTATTCAAATTTGCAATTGCATAATAAAATATATACTTAGCTGCTGTTCATACAGTTTCATCATCGACAGCAGGCGTGGAATCTCTTTTGTTTTATACTGCCCTTGTCACAAATTATATCAATGCATCACGCCAATGTCTCTAAAAGATTTTCTATAATTTGTTCCAAAGACACAATGTTTGTATATCCACGCTCTTTCAATTGTTCGAGTATTACACTATAGGCATAAGTTGCCGTAACTACAATCACATCTGCTTTAGGGAATTCCTCGTCTGGTCTGCAGATAATGACTCCATTCTTACTAAAAGTTGCCCCCCTGTCAATAATACACTTTATTTCTATCTCACTGTTTTCCAATTCATAATACAAATGCTTTCCCAAGAGCCCAATCCCGTATATCGCAACAGAATGATATCCTTTTTTCAGAAAATATGTTTCCAGTTTAACTTCCTTTTCCTTTAAAGTAAGCCAGTCGCTTAACAACATCCAGTAGCTTTGATAGCGTTTATTTAATCCCTTCAAATGCTCAATTTCTTTTGCATTTGGCTCCAACGCTCCTCGACTGTACTTATCCATATATGCCTGATAATGCTCTTTTGCATAGGCAATCCCCTCCAAAAAACCATACCCATTTTTTTCATCTGGCTCCAGGTGCATTCCCTCTCCCCATTCATTCCATGCGTTTATAAAAGTTAATTCACATCCATTCGATAAATTTTTTGCTATCAGTTCGGATAAATATTTCCGGAATTTTTCCGGTTCTGCATGTTCTACCACCTGACCACCCCGCCCACGTCTAGGCGTATCATCTCGACCTGTAAAACCTTGTATACTGATTTTTTCTCCTTTTACAGAACGATTTAAAATTTCATCCCAGACTTCTGTATAATTGTATCGGCAGACTCCCGAACTGTCTTTTTTACTTTCCTTTAAAATCCGCAGCGTATGTTCTGGTTCAAACAGCAAAGTAAGATCCTGTATATTTCTTCCCAAATTATTCGCAGCAATAAGATAAATACCTGAAAAGCCTTCTTCTTTTGCCCAACTGCGCCAAAATGACATCATCTCTTGCAGACAATAAATCTCTGCTGTCTTATAAAGCATAAACACCGGTTTGTTATTTATTTTTATATATCTTTGATCCTTAAAATAGGGTAATAAATATTCAAAATGCTGCTTCCACTCTTTTTCTTCGCCATATTGCTGTTCAAGCAATACGCCATTATCTCCAGCTTTTTGTTTCGGCTCAAGTTCTGTCGACCATGGTGTACGATTTCTCAAATGACTCCAGGTACGCGCCCAGGATTCATTAGCCCAGCAAAAGAAAAACGGCATGTCAATATCTGTCCAATGCAGCAGATTTTCTGCCGGCCTTTCCAATATTTGCCGTCCATTCTTAAACCAGTAATGGTAAATACATTGACCATCTATTCCATATTTTTTCATCAAATCTGCCTGCCATTGCATTGTTTTTTTGTCAAGCAAATCATAATAATTTTGATTTAAAGGAATATGCGGCTGATAGTGATTTTCAAATAAAGGATGCGCCTGTTTTGCTGCTGTCCACTCTGTAAATCCCTCCCCCCACCATTCATCATTTTCTTTTACTCTATGAAATTGAGGTAAATACATGGAAATGATCTTTATCATATTTCTCCTTTCTTTTTTACGAAAACGTTAATTAGAGCCTGCTAATTAAGCCATTAGAGCCGCCACTCCGCAAATACGCGCTCCGGATAATTCCCGATACGTTTGTGGTATCTCCCGACAGCTTCCTGAAGATATCCGCTTTCATTGTATGCTTCAAAGGAAACGTGTTTTATCCGGCTGTAACCTTTTTCATCCATACTCAGACCCAGCTTTGCGCCAAATTCAACCGGCACTTTTACCTTTCCTCTTACGATTGGACACAGCCATGGCTGATGGAGGCTTACTATGCGTTTTTCCACTGTATGGGTCCTGTTCTCAACAAAATAACCTGATTATCCATTTTCACCAACCCTTATAAATTTAACCTTTCTCTATTATGTCTGCATCTCACTTACGTATCATTCTAAGTCAAAATCCCATCGAATAATTTCTCAATCTGACAAATATACTTACTTAATTCAAATCTCCCTATCGATGCCCTACACTCCCTTTTTATAACTCGATAATCTTTATGAATGAAATCCAAAATAGCTTTTGTCGCTTCCTCATCCGTTTCTACTGTCTTTCCACACCGTTGATCATTCGCCAATATTCTTGAGCCACCAATAACTGATGTAACAAATGGTTTATCCAGCGCCACACCTTCTAAAAGAGCCATCGGAAACCCTTCTGAAGTTGAAAACATACCTATCACATCGCATTGTGCCATAATAGGAAATGGATTATCAAAATACCCAAGTAGATGAACATACTCCGATAATTGTAACTTTTTTACTTTATTCATGACTTGTTCTGTCAAATTTCCATAACCCAAATAATATAAATGTACCTGTGGATTTTCTTTATGCACTTGAACAAATATCTCCAATAGACGTAACGGATTTTTTCTTTCATCCAGTCTTCCGATAGAAAGCACTGCCGGATGTTCTAATTTAACCGAAGTTATTTCCTTTGATTTTTCTCTGACATTTTGTATATCCAACCCATTATAAATAACTTTCATTTTATCTTTACATTCAGGAAATAACATTTCTAATGATTCCGTCGTAATGTCGCTGATTGATACAATTTGGTCTGCTTTTTCAAAAGCCTTTTTTTGTAATTCATACTCTTCTGCCTTATTTTCCTGCGCCAGATTAAAAACATCACTGTGAATCCATGCGATATTTTTCTTTCCCGGCGGTAAAAGAAAAGATGGTTTCAAATAGTTAAATGACACATATAAATCGTAATCCTGTGGTATATACCCAGCAATTACCTTATCCCATTCATGGTACACATCCCGCATTTTGAGATTTCTTTCCGGATCATCAGCTCTTACGTAATAAGGATAGATCTTAATGTTATCATTCACAGGTTCTTTTTTTATATCTGCATGTTCTATTTCCATAATTCCAATATCGTATTTTCCCGGATTCAGGTTATTTACAATAGTAGTCAAAAGAGATTCCGCTCCTCCGCCTTTAGAAAAACTGGAAATAATAAAAAGAATCTTTTTCTTCATCCGCTCCTCCTCGAAACATATATTTAAACCAACTATACCTTTTGAGCTACCATGCGAATACAGACTGCATTTTCACCTTTTTTAGGTGTAAACTGATCGCTTTCCTCCTGAAAAATTATAGAGAATCCCACCTTGTTCAGCTTTACTTCCAATTCTTGCAGATCAATATATCTTCTATAATGTCCATCATAAATAAACGCATTTTTTTCTATTTCTTTTCCTAAACCATATTTCTCATCATGTACAGACCATGTTTCAATAAAAAAATACCCTTTTTCTTTTAACATATGACTGATTTTATCAAAAAGATGTATTTCCTGCTGTTCAGTAATTTCCGAAAGAGTATATCTACTGTAACAATAGTCATATTGCGTCTGATAAATAGTTTCCGCACTGACAAAATCTTCACATATCAAAGTACAATTATCTAAATGTATACTATCCTGCAGTCTCTCTATAGCAATTTTTGATGAATCAATTCCAAGAACATTAATACCGTTTTTCGCAAAGTATACGCTGTCATCTCCATTTCCGCATCCCAATTCAATTAAATCTTTACCTGATTCCATATACTTCTGGAAAGTCATATGAGCAAAGGAACTTTCCTTAAATATAATACCATTATCCCCTATACCTGCTTCTGCATAATATTGATCCCAATATTCCTGCGCACAATTATTCCCTGTTGAAGGTGCTGCCTGATAATTCAAAATTTCCTGAACAGCCTTTTTTAATGACGTTCTTCCATTGTTCTTTATTATGATATCGGGTGTCTTAGGATATTCAGCCTCTATATCAACACCTACAATACTCCCTCCTTTTTTTGAATACAGACCTTTTCTGTTTCTTTTAATTAATACTTCCAACTCTACGTCCAGAAACACCTCGATATAATTTTCTATATTTTTACGATTCCATTCACGCACCTCATCAAACATGGCAATCGTACAAATGATCACATTAATTCCCTGATCGGTCAACAGTTTGCACAACGCATTATAGCGATATGCCCGCTCCAAGCGATCTTCTTTACTGTATCCCAGATCATTTCCTGTTATTTTTCTCAAGATATCTCCATCAAGTATTATCGTGTTACTTCTTGTCGATTTCATTTTATAGTACAATCTATTACCAATTGTAGTTTTTCCAGCCCCTGACAAACCTGTTATCCAATAAAGCGTCCCTTTGTTTACCACTTATCATTTTCCTTCCAAAATTGCTATATAAAATTAAATCTGCCTAAATCTATATCGATATCCTTATACAATTTCCTGGAATGAATAAATTTTGTATAGTGAAAGATATTTACAAACATGTTTCCACATATTTGTCTCAATTCCTTGATTCTACCGTCATCCAAAGAATCATCAATTCTACTCTCACATACTTCATCACCTATAAAATAATATTCTTTCCCATATGCATACAAAAAATATTTTTCAAACGTAGACACAACTCCCCGGCACTGATACATCTCTTCCCGGCTGAGTTCTCCTGACAAAGTCTTCTGTACAACCAGTTCATTGTAAGCATCCAGATTTTCTATCCGCACATATTCATCCGTCAAATTTCCCCAGTCATTTTCATTCAATATGATTTTCTTAATTACATCCGGAAATTTCACAAGACTAAACATAGACTTGACTGTCTGGGGGGGCGCATTTTTTCCGCTTATGGCGAACATAATATGGATCTTATTATCATCCATGGGAGAATTCCCGACTCTTCCATGGTCACTCATATAAATTTTTACTGCATTTTCCCCATAAAATTTTTCATAAAATTCCAGTTGCCTGTCAATATACTGTCCCGAATGCTCAGCCTGTCTTTTACAGTTCTCCTGTTGCCAGTCTGCTTTTGAAGAGCCAAACCACTGAAGCGTATCTCCATCGCCGCATATAAAAGGTTCATGCGTTTCTCTTAATGTGTGGATCAAAATGCAGACTGGTTCTTCAGTCTTGCATAAAATATCCAATGCATCCCATTGTTTCTGCATGCTTCCTGAAAATTTATTTTCAAAACAATGAACATATGCGATATCTGGATCTTCAAATAATTTTGCAAATCTTGGCATACCACAGTATCGGAACTCATATCCATTATTTTTAAGAAGACGCAGCAGTTTCATATTCTCTTCAGATAAATTTCCTCTTAAAAATAATCTCCCTTCTATCGGATATTCTCCCGACAGGATAATTTTCGTAGTCTCCGTAGTCCATGGCATTACTGTATATGCATTCTCAAAACAAATTCCTTCTTCTGTTTTTCTTTTTAAAAATGGAAATTTATGAATATCATAGTAGGACAACGCATCCACCCAATTAATAATAATATCTTTTTTTCTCCGTCTTTTGATATAATCCTTCACATCCTGTAACAACAGTTGCAGATCTTTTTTCAGTGTCTCATATCGTCTACTGTCAGGATAGCGACCGGCAACATACATATCAATATATCGAAATGCATTTGTAAAGTCTTTTAATAATATATAGTTTTTAATCAGTTTCGGTAATAATCTGCTCTTTTCAGTACAGTCGGCATTCAAATATGCCTGCCTTGTTTCATAAACTTTTTTATAATCCGTGAAGTGATCAGCCATATAATCTTCCATAAAGCCAAACAAATCGACCACTTCTCCCTGATAGCCCAATATATTTAGATTTTCAAAAAAAGCCTTCCTGTACTCGCAGGAACCCAAAATCAAATAATCTACTTCCATCTCCAATATTTGTTCAATTGGATAAATTTCTGTATTGGAGATAAGTCCTTTATACTGATAATTACGTATTGTCTTATCAAAACAAAAATCTATCTTTAGGCCTTTTGTATTACATGAAATGAAATACAAAAGGCCTTCCGCTTCGATCCCTACACCATATAACCCAATTTTGCAGCCTGAGAGAAACTTTTCCTCCATATTCCGGACGGCTCTCACTGCTTTTTCGCAAGAAACTTCCCGAAGCATATCATAATTCAGCAAAATTTCATCTAATTTTCGATTGATATTCATTTCTAATTCAGATCCTTAACATTAAATGATTTTTTTATTCTTTATACTAATGACTTGTCTTGATATACAACTTTGCTTAATAATAAGTCAGGATTATCTATATATCTTTTATCAATCCATAATATTTTATTTTCCGGAACTCCCAAATTTATCAAATCGTTTCGCGCACTTCGAACTGCTCTCTCCCTCAATATTG
Organism: Lachnospiraceae bacterium; assembly: GCA_910574805.1. Lineage (GTDB taxonomy): Bacteria > Bacillota > Clostridia > Lachnospirales > Lachnospiraceae > Hominiventricola. The sequence goes on from CAJTCV010000001.1 coordinate 165,638, forward strand.
AAATAATTATATAGTCATACTCATATTGTCTGATGTCCTCAGGATTTTTCACATCCAATATTCTCTCTAAACTTTTATAATTTTTATCCATCCAGCAAACTATACTATTATCTGTTACATTTCCAATATAATTTTCTAAATGAATGCCGGCAGCTCCCGCACCATATAATACAATTTTATCTCCAATCCCAATCCCTCCATACTGTCTCAGGAAAACACCTTCTGGTATATTATCAAATGCATACGGCGCATGCAGTAGCAACCAATACATTATATAGAATTTAATCTGATTGTTATCTTTCGAGCATAATATTGTTCCTTTAAATCTCTCATAAAATTCATGATAGCATTGGAATAAATTAGGAATATCTGTTGTTCTACACTCTCTTTTCAAAGAGTTAATTCGAACTCTATAATGATAAAAACATTCATGTGTGATATATAATTTCTTTGATTCCGCCAAACTAGGAAGACACACCATCGTATCATCATACAAAGTATTCATTATACCGCTTTTCATTTGATATTTTTGTATTTTCTCTTTTAAAAAAAGTTTTGACCAAAGATAGGCCGGTACTCCATACTCAAAAAAGTTACCGGCATATAAAAGTTTCGATTCTATTATTTCAACAAAAATTTCATCTTTATAACACCCTTCATTAAAATAAGGAGTCCTTATTGATTCGCGATTTTCCCATGAATCAATAACTCCTGATTCTACCACATCAACATCATACATATGCATATATTGGTGAAGTCTTGCATACATCTCTGTTTCTATCCAGTCATCTCCATCCACATATCCTATATATTTTCCGGAAGAAGCCAGCATTCCTTCCTTTCTCGCAGAATCAACTCCACCGTTTTTTTTATGAATGACTTTAATCCGCGCATCTATATGTGCATAATAATCACATATTTGTGGACATTGGTCATCCGAACCATCATCTACCAATATAATTTCCAAATTTTTATATGTCTGATTCCTAATACTTTGAATACACTGATGCAAATACTGTTCTACCCGATATATAGGCACGATCACACTAATCAAATCCGACATGATAACATAAGCCTCCCAGATCCATTTAAAAACAACCTAACTTCTACCTAAATTTCAAACAGCATCTGCCTGTATTATAAACATTCAAGTTTTACTTTCTGTTTCCAATCTCAGTTTCACAATAAGATCCGCAACTCTTTCACTCGCCCGGCCATCCTCCATGATGCCAAGCCGCTTGATAAACTCCTGTCTCTTTTTATCATATACCTTCAAATCAAATGTCAGTATATGATTCACCAGTTCCTCGTTATCACAGGCGACAGAAAACGGAATCTCATCCAGCTGGAACATAAAATCCCCTCTGTCAGCAACATAATCTTTTAAGTCATCCGCATAGATAAACCCCGGCATACCTGTCAGAAAGCTTTCAAATAACGCGGATGAATAATCGGTCAGACAGACATCGCTTGCTGCAATGATTTCATTCATATCCGGTCTCTGGCTCACATCAATCAGACGCTCATTATTTTTTTTCATGGGAAATGCATCCATTTGTGCCGCCAGCTGAGGATGCAGACGCAGAAATACATACCACGTCCCGCCAAAACGACTTTCCAGAGCCTCAATCAGTCTTTCAAAATCAAGAGAACTGCTTTCTGCTTCTACCTGTCTGTTTTTATTCTGGCTGCCCCCGCGAAAGGTAGGAGCATACAACAGTACATTCGCATCTAATGGAATATGATATTCTTTCCGCAACTGTATATGTTTTTCATCTACTCCACGAAACAGCACATCACATCTTGGGGTTCCCGTCTCCACAATCACTCCATCATAAATCAACCCCTCAGGCCACATATTCGTACACCACCGGCTCCCAGACAGCGCATAATCAATCATTTTTGAATCATATTCACTGACAAGATACGCCATTTTCGGCAGACGGTCTCCCCTGTACTTTCCAATGGGCTTTACCGCCACTGTTCCATGCCATGTCTGCAGATAGATTGTCCCTTTACGTTTTCTGGTCCCATAGAAAGTCCTTGTATTCGCAATCCAGAATCCCGCCGTAGACAGATGATATGCCCTTCGCCACAATGTATTCTTCACCTTTTGAATTTCATTCGGAAATTCTTTTTCTGTATCTTCCAAAAGCCAGATAATTTTAAAAGCCGTCTTTCCTTCCCGATTTCTCCTCAGCAATTCTTCGGCAATATACTTCGGGCTGCACCCGTATCCTCCTTGTCCTTCAAAGGTCCACATGACAATTTTATCCGGATCAATCGGGAACACCCGGCATACATAATACACAAGGCTGGAAAAGAACGCCTTTATCTTTCTTTTCCAGATATACAATTCTTCTTGAATATCTGTCTTATGCATGAACCAGTCCCATCCTCTATATTTCCATCAGATTCAAAAACCTTTCCAGACTGTAGACGAGGAATTTCTGCTCTCCCGTCAGATCTTTTATGCATCCGGGCAAGAATTCTTCCCTTCTCGGACCTTCCCAACTCTTCATCCAATCCTCCGCCGGTCTGGACATCGGCAGTTTCTCAGGAATTTCCAGTTCCGGATACTTTATACGAAACAGATCCCGGATCAGATACTTGCTTTCTCCGCTGCGGACTCTTTTTAAATCCAGCGGCTCTGCCATTTTCAGCCTTTCATAAGGGTCCACCGACTTCACACCGGCATATTTGCATGCATTGGAAAGAGCGCCAGCTGCCGATACCGCATACACTTCACTGATAAACGATATAAAATCAATTCCGTTTTTCCCCTTACGATATTGATTATATACAGATGTAATGTCTACCGGATCTTTTAACACTTTTTTCGGGTCCACAAAACTAAATCTCTGAACCCATTCGTCATAACTCCAGTCCCTGGACAGCAACCGGTCCATTCCGCCGAATTCAGTATCCGCACAGTCCCCGTAGATGATACAAGACGCTCCATCCTCCTTTGCCTTTTTTGCCATTTTATATGCCTGAGGCTCATTCGGTATCGTTGGAGAGCCGTCATGAATCATTAATGCATCCATGCAGTCCGTATAATCTTTCCAATCTACTTCTACAATCACATGCTCTAAATGATTGATCTCACAGATTCTGCGCGCCTCTTCCGTCTCATCCACAGCATTCTTTCCAATACATTTCGCTGTATACGCTTTTGTCCCGGCCGGCATATAAGAAGCCAGTATAGCAGAGTCCATTCCGCCGCTCAAAAAAAGCGCCGCATCAGACAGGTTTACCTGCGCCAACACGTTCTTTATGCTTTCATCAATATCTGTTGCTGTTTTACATGGTATCTTTTCTTCATTCTTGACTAATTTATGATCATGATGCAGAATTCCTTCTTTAAAGCAACGTTCTTCGTCATATACATAGCGGAATACCAGATAAGAACTCATGCAGTAATTTTTGTCAGCTTTCATAGCCTTTCCTTCCTGTTTAAATAGCCTTTTTTATTTTAGAAGAAGACACTCCATTGGTATAAGGAAAGTAAATTACATCTACCCCTTCTTCATGGAGTTTCCTTTCGTACTCTTTATAACAATCCTTACCGGCTGCATCGCTTCCTTTAAACAGCGCATTATAATGCAGCCTGCTCCATGCCTCGTATTTATCTGCATCATCTTCCCGCACAACTTTGTCCACATATCGAATGCTCTCTATGATCTCCATTCTCTGTTCATATGGAATAACCGGCAGTCTTCCCTTCAGTCTCTCTGCCAGTTCATCGCTGCTCACTCCTACAATCAAATACTGACATTGCTCCTTTGCTTTTCTTAAAATATTTAAATGTCCGACATGAAACAGATCAAATACGCCCGAAGTATATCCAATCCTGTACTTTTTCTCCATCTTTTCTGCCTTTTTCTTCCTGGTTTAGTTCTAAACACATTTATGTTTTCTCACGAATATGTGGATATCTTCATAAAAATCATCATAATGCTCTCTAATTTTTTCATCCGGCCAGTCCCACCACGCAATCCGATTCAGCTCAGCAATCTGCTCAGGACTGAATCTATAACGTATAATCCGTGCTGGAACACCCGCCACAACCGCATAATCCGGCACATCTTTCGTTATCACGGCACCAGCCGCTGCAATGACGCCATTTCCTATGTTGCTTCCATTTGTAATGATAACATTCCTCCCCAGCCATACGTCATTTCCAATCTTTATCCGCTTTAGCTTCTTTATACTCCCATACGGTTTAACTCCTGGAAAATACCATGGGTCGCTGCTGCATTCCTCATAATCATACAGAAGCGTTTCATTACAACCTTTATTAAAATATAAAAACGGATGTGTTGATATATACTGCACTGGATGGTTTTGTACTACATCTGTTCCAAATGCAAAACTTGAAAACGCCCCTACACTTTCTACAAATTGGTGACTGCACAGCGGACCATAACTGTACTTGCCGCATCTGGTCACAAACCGCTTTTCCTCCGGCACAGCAACAGGAACTGCTTTTTCTTTTTGAAAAATATCTACAATATTCCAAAAAACATAAGTCCTGTTTAACTCCTCTAATATCTCATCATGTACATATGGATCTGCGCACGCCAACAGAATGGTATGTTTGTCCATAACTTTGCCTTGGAAATACTCTATGTTTTTGATCTCAGGATTATATTTTGACAGCCTGTTATCTATAATATATTGTTCCTGAATGCCAAAACATACATTTAATATCTGTTTTGTCTGCATCCCATAGTCTCCAAAAGGACATATAACAAAATTTCCCCATCCCTTCGCCAAAGCACTCTCAATCGCATCTCTGATTTTTTGGTGATCCGTCATTTTATCTCTCCATAAATATTATCTGTTTTTTCATTTCATCATGTATTTTCATCCCTGCTGAAAGTCCGTTTCCACATTCCCGGTAGCATTCATAACTCTGTTCAAACAGGTCCGTATCCCCTTCTGCGATATAGTCGATATACTGGGCGATTGCGACCTGGTTTTCCCATAAACAATATGGTGTTGATCTGGAAATCCAATATTTCTCTATCTGCTCTTTTTCCATACAAAGCATATCATCTTTCTTCAGCCGGCATGGATAATGCTTCCATTGACCTGTCTTCAGATTCCATATATGGAGACAATTGTTTCCCGTGTCAAACAGTACAGACCCTTCCCCGTTCCATGGTCTGGCATACACAAAACCAGTTTCATTTCTGAGTGCTTTTGACTCCAGTTCTGCAAGAATATCCTGCATACCTTCCGGTCTGCTGCATTCGCCCGTAGTTTTATTGAAAGATATGATATCAAAAGAAAATGCAGAACATATTTTAATCTCATCGCCGCAGTCAATAAGAGAGCCATAATAAGCCCACTCATTAACTGGTTCCTGTTCCATCGGATAACTGTACTCCTTTGTATTTCCCGACTTTTCGTCCCATCGTACAATACGATTCACCTTAAATGCCCCAAGCCAGAAACAGGTCCCATCATAAATCAGACGGCAGTATCCATATGGATAATCCCCAATCGTCTTTATCTTGTAGCTTTCATCCTCCATGTTAAATATGAGAATCCTGCTCTCGTTCATACCTGCCAGATACAGATATTCACCATTCACATAATATGCCCACTGGAACATATGTTCAGACTCATTTGTCCGCTGAAATGATTTTACACATTCCCTGTATTCACAAACTTCCAGGGTTTCCATATCTACCCGCACAAGCGCCGGATAACGTCCAGGTAACAGAAATGCTTTCCCTTTATACTCTATTATCTCATCAAACAACTTCATGTTATCCTTTGCTTCGGACAACACCAGTTTTATACCCTGTCTTTTATCCAGATCATATATGTAGATATCTTCCGTATTATAAGGAGCCAGAATGATTTTATTCTGTATCTTTTTAATTCCATAATAACAGCCCCATATATGATCCGATGTCCCCGGAAATGTCATTATTTTTTCCATGGACCCGTCTTCCAGATTCATCTGGTACAGGTTGTGTCCCATATCTGCAATTGTAGGCACAAAAAAGATGGAGTCTCCCTCCTGATACCACGTACTGACATTCAGAAACTCCCTGTCCTTTCTATTATCCTCCGTAATCTCCCAGTTCGTATACATCACCGGCTTCCCCTGTACGCCAAAGTAATGCATCAGTGACGATGTATTCTCTCCAAGATACGCATCCGCGATCACCGCCGCGACCGCCGCGTCTCCCGTCTCATCCAGGATTCCGTTCCCGCTCCCGGCAAACGCGTGTTTGATTTTCATATATTCTTCATACAATGCAGGAAGGGCGGACTGAAGCGTCGCCTCCAGAAGCGGATGCGGCCGCCACCACAGCACCACGTCGTCCCGTCCTTCAAAGCAGGACAGAACGTACCGGATCTTATCCATGGCGTACTTACTGTTTCTCAGAAGCCCGGTTACGCTGAGATTATAGAGGATCACTTTCTTTCCGCGGATTTTCTCCCGCCATTCCTGCGGAATCTCCTGCTCCAGGATCTCGTCCTTCTTCCGGTTCAGTTTCCGGATCCGGTCTGCCTTTGGAGTGCCCAGGACGGCAATCTTTTCCATCGGGACAAAATCTGCCAGATTCTGTACTTTTTCCTCATCCTGCAAAATGATATAATCCACATACTCATAAGCCGGAAGCGACAGATGGCAGTCCGGCAACGGTCCGTTTCCGCATATATAATAAGGAATATATACCAACAGATCTGTATATTTTTTCAGATTGGAAGAATAATAATCCGGATGTACGGTCGTTACCGTATTCCCGCCGTCATAAGGATTGTGAATATAGACAATGTCCGGCTGTTCCTCTTCCAGATGATACGCCCGGTAATGCACGACCGGCACGTCCTTCGGGAACATATCCCCTTCGTAACATTCCCGGACGATACTGCCCTGGGCATTTTTCTCATAATATGGAATCGACACCACAAGAGCCTCGCATTCCGGGTCCGCGTCCGCCGCTTCCCACACGCTTTCCATGCAATCCCACATGGACGCCTTGTAGGGCAGGAACACGACCTTCAGGCGATCCTCTGGCAGATGCTCCTTCACTTCATTTTCCGTCTGCCGCAGAATATCCCCCAGCTGTTTCTGATAATTTAGAATACGTTCTTTGTCTGTGTCCTGACTCATCTGATACAAAATCTCACAGTACGTTTCCAAACAGGAAACGGCTCCAGTGCCCTCTCCTTCGCTCTGTTCGATGGATTCCCCGATCTTCTGAGCGCCTTCCTGACACTGAAACAGCAGGCTGCCTGCATCCGCAGACTGTCCGTTCAGCAGCATATTGGCGGCAATCTCCTGCGCGTCTTTCATCGTATGAAGGCTGTCCAGGATTCTTTTTCTGATTCGTCTTCTCATTCTGCGGGCGCTCCTTTGGTCTTTCTTCTGCAAAATTATGCTGAGCCTTCGCTGCTCATAAACCTATCATATATTATCGACGGCATTCCGCAAAACTTAAACCGGCTTCATACCACCGCCTCGACGATCATTCTGCCATCCACCAGTATCCTTTTCACACCCACCTGCTTCTTCTTATTAAAGTTAAAACTGACCATGTAGCCTGTCGTAAGATGATAATCATCCAGATACCCGATTAACTGCTGTTCTCCCCGCCTGTTATACTCATTTCCATGCCAGATCTTCAGTTCACAGACATACTGTTTTCCTTTATAATCTACAATCACATCTGTTCTGCGCATGTCCCTCGTCCGCGATTCCACATAATAATTCCCGGTACCATTAATAATCGGCTTTAAATACAGTAAAAAGAAACGACGGCCATTTTCTTCCACAAATGTCTGATCTGCATCTGTATAAATATCCTGAAAAGCTTCTGTAAATCGCTCCAGCACCCGTTCCATATCCAGCTCTCCATCACAGATAAACTGATTTTTATCCAGCGCTGCAGATTTATAGATACGGCTCTCCAGGACCTCTTCCGACAGAAACAGGTCATACATTCGGGTCTCAAAGATCCGGTTGGATACCGCTACGGTCTTCTGATCATTTTTCAAAAACCCAAACATGGTTCCCATATTGACTGCATACACATCTGCATTGTACGGAATCTTTTCTCCCCGAAACAGAATCATATAGAGCATCTTCTTCAATTCCGGATATTCATCCAGCTTTTTCACCATATCATCAAACAACGTATTGGATTCTGTCACTAATTCCTTCACAGCCTCCGTCAGCCCATATTTTGTCCATGCAGATTTTTTTGTACTAAAATCAGCTTTTCGAGCAATTACTTCATCAAGAAGCATGCAGATCCTCGAAACCAGAAAAGGATATCCACTGGTATAATCGTAGATCTGTTCTGCCATATCCATAACATCCATTCCTGTGTGATGATCCTGTTCGTACTCCTGAAGCATCACAGCGATGTCTTCCGACATAAAATCCATATTTACAGTAAAATCCGCCGCTATATTCCACGGACTGTTATATTTGGATTCCTGTTCCGGATGCAGTTTAAGTTTCAGGTTTTTCACATCATACACCCCTGCCAGTATCACGGATCGGAAGGTACGGTCGCTTCCCTGCCTCTGCTCCAAGTATTTGTGTCTCAACAACCCCAGAAAGGAAAGAAAGATCTGGTTATCCGAATTCCTGTCGACCTCGTCAATGATCAGTACGACCTCCCGATCCAGACTGCTGCAGAGCGAAGTGATCCTTTCCCCCAAATCGTCCAGCGGAAAAGCCTCGGAGACCGGCTGATTCCATTCTTCCAGAATCCTGCGTTCCACTCCCTGCACTTTCAATATACGGCTGATTCTCCGGATTAACCCCATTGCCAGAAAATACAATGACACAAAAAGTTCATCTGCCGCTTCAAAACTGAGTCTGATGACCAGATAATGCTCTTTCAGACGCTGCTCCAGCAGATAAAGGGTGGTCGTTTTTCCGTACTGCCTTGCCCGGTTGATCGTAAAATATTTTCCTTCCCGCACATAATCGTTGCATATGATATCGATTCTGTCGCTGATATCCACCATGTAATTTTCTTCGGGGATACAAAGTCCTGTCACATTAAATTTTTTAGACATTCGCTACTCCCCTCTCATCACCCGGCACCGTTTCCTGCAGCACGCGATCCCAAAGGTCATGATCGGATCCAGTCCATTCAGCAGCAGTTTTTCTCTGTAATTCTTTTCCCGAATCTGCTCCAGAGCTTCCTGACATGCCGCATCCAGGTCGCCATTGTCCGCGTATTTCACTTCGATTACGATCCCTCGCTCCTCATCCTCCATCTCGATCAGGATATCGCTGTAGCCGTCTCCGAATTCCGCATTGGAGGTTACGATCCATTCCCGGTCGTAATTCAGAAGTCCCAGCAGGATCCCATGGTAAAAATTCTCTTTCCTGCTTTTCGTACTGACATCACGGATACTGATGGTCTTTTTCAAATATGCCTGAAACTGCTCCTCTACAGCTTCGGCGTCTCCATTCCGAAACGCCAGACAGAAGGCATCCATCCCCGGCTTATCCCGCCAGGAAGCCTCCCGAAACCATTCCTGAATCTGCGTCACAAAGATCTCCCGGATCTCCAGATTCGGAATCGTAAGCAGCAGTTCCCGCCCTTCTGTTTCCTCCTGCACGGTCAGATAACCGGTCAGGAACAGAACACTCCACAGATTGTCAATGCTGTCATCCAGTTCATTGTACGTCAGTTCCTGCCGGATCGTCTTACGGACCGCCCCTCCTGCCACCAGCTCTTCCAGATCCCTGCGGGTCCTCCGGTCCGCCTTTCCGATAAAACGCCGGATGATACTGTTCCCGCTGGTATTGACCCAGTAAGGCCTGGGAGCCAGGCTCGGTTTCGCCAGGAGATCGCTGCAGTAGCAGATCACATCCCACGGGCAGTAAACGTCGGTATTTCCTATATGATATCCGTCATACCACTCCTTGACTGCGCCAAAGTGATCCGCCAGACTGTAATAGTCCAGCATCTCCCGGACTTCCTGATCTGTAAATCCGAAATATTCATCATACAGAACGTCCATAACGGAAAAAACTTTAAAATTGTTAAGCCCTGTAAAAATGCTTTCTTTGGCGATGCGCAGGCAGCCTGTCACCACTGCAAAAAACAGACTGTCATTCGTCTTAAGCGACTGGGCAAACAGACTGCTGATCAGCGTTACCATCTGGTCATAATAACCAAGCTGGAACGCTTTATCCAGCGGCACATCATATTCGTCGATCAGAATGATGACCTTTCGCCCATAGTACTGATGCATAACAGAAGACAATGTACGAAGCGCATTCATTTGCGTGTCTTCATCCATCCGATCGTCCAGAAGCTGCTTCATCTGCTTCTGATGAAGCTCCGGCAGCTTCTCCCACTGCATGCGGCTCTGGATCCGGTATGACTCTTCGTTGATCAGACGGTTCAGCATCCTTCCCGCAATCTCATACGTTCTGCCAAGAACTCCTTTCAGTGATATGGAAATAACCGGATACTGTCCCATGTATTTCTCACAGAGTCCCCTGTCTTTTGAGATTTTCAGGCCGTCGAACAGCGTTTTGTCACAACCAGGCTCAAAGAAATGCCGAAGCATGCTCATATTCAGAGACTTCCCGAACCGCCGGGGACGGGTAAACAGATTTACACTTGCCCAGTTTCCCAGCAAATCTTCAATCAGCCCTGTCTTGTCCACATAATAAAATCCTTCCGTTCGAATATCTGCAAAATTCTCAATCCCAACAGGCAGTTTCATTTTTTCCATATGCACGCCCTCCCGGCCTCTCTCTTCAGATTGATTATACCTTATTTCTCTTCATCTGAAAAGTCCCGGTTATTTCCTCTGGGCCTCCATAAACCGCTCCACCACTCCTGCCATGGCGATGGATTCTTCTCTGGTCAGGCAGTAAGACTGTCTGGCGTCTCCGTTGATCCTGGATACAAAATCCGCAATCTCATAGCGCAGGCCGTCACCCAGAAACTTGGGCGTATACCGCTCAATCCTTCCCGGATCTTCAAACCGCACCTCAAAGGACCTGGTCAGCCACCAGGGAGATTCTGCCAGAATGTAGCCTTTTGTCCCGCCGATGACCAGCTGGCCTTCGGATTTTACACCGATGCCGGTTTTGGACATGGCCAGCGCGTCGCGGAACCGGAAATGTACCTTCGTGTACAGATCCACTCCGTTCTCCGCCCTTATGCAGTCGAATTCCACCTGTTCATAATGGCATCCCAGCAGCTTAAAGATGGGAAGCAGCGTATAGCTTCCAAACTCCAGAAAGGCTCCGCCGTACTGCCGGTCTTTCATTTCCCGAAGCGCTGGCGGCGTGATTCTGGAAAAACAGGCTTCCACATCCCGCACTTCCCCGATGATCCCGCTTCTGGCCACATTCATCATCTGCATGAATCCCGGACAGTAAGCGGTCTTGATTCCTTCCATCAGAACCGCATCCCGCTCCGCAGCCAGCGCATACAGCTCTTCCGCTTCCTTCACGGTAAAGGTCAGCGGCTTTTCGCACAGCACATGCCGCCCCTGTTCCAGCGCTTTTTTTGCATACGTGTAATGCGTCTGGTGGGGAGACGCAATATAGATGGCATCCACACGCTCGAGAAATGCGTCAAATTCCCCGCTGAAGGCTTCCAGTTTATGCCGGCTGCCGAAGGCTCCGGCGCTTTCCTCATGGGGATTGTAGACTGCGCAGGCATTGATGCCGCTCACATATTTTGCCTCCGCCAGAAAACGGGGTGCGATCCGCCCGGAGCCCACCACACCCAGCTGAAGGATCGGATACTGATGCTCTCTCAGTGATGTGGAAGAGATATGCGGCGTCCGCTCCAGATAGACCACCTGACACAGTTCCTTCAGATAGTCAAAAGCCCCGACCCAGTCAGAACCGATGGCAAAGATATCCACGCCCATTTTCTGGATATCTTCCTGCTTCTGCCCCTCATGGTCCTCGATGATGATCTCATCCGCCAGACCGGTCCTGCGGACATTTTCCACTCTCTCCAAAACCGAATCCACCACATTCAGCTTTCCCCTCTGCAGGTCATAATACTCGGTGGTCACCCCGACGATCAGATAGTCCCCCAGCGCTTTCGCTCTTTTCAGCAGGTTACAATGCCCTTCATGGAACAGATCATAGGTTCCGTATGTAATGACTTTTTTCATTCTTTCTACCACTCCCTTTCATCGTTCTGCCTTTTATAAAATATAATATATATACTTTCTGCATGGCTCAGCCTCTTTCAATATAGTTCGTAATGACCGCATCCACCCCAAGCCGCTGCATACGCTCAAAATCCGCCGCCTCATTGACCGTCCATACATGTACTTTAATCCCTCTCTCATGACACAGCCTGACCACATCCGGATACTCCGCATTTTTCAGAGAGGGATGTACCGCATATGCGCCATATTTTACTGCATAATCTGCAATATCCAGAATCCCGTCGGAATAGAGGAAGGCTGTCCGGGCGGACGGCTTAAGCGAACGGATCTTCTGCATGGAAGAATGGTTGAACGAAGAATAGAGAATCCGGTCTCCCATGCCTTTTTCTTCCGCCAGCCTTAACACCTTCTCTTCCAGCCCTTCATAGAAGACCACACTGTTTTTCAGTTCCAGATTGATCAGCATGTCGGTTTCTTTCACAAAATCGTACACCTCTTCCAACGTGGGGATCCGAACGGTTCCATAGGATGGAAACGTCTGATTCATATTCAGTGCCCGAAGCTCTTCCAGTGTATAATCTTTCACCCATCCGCTGCCGTCGCTGACCCGGTCCACCCGTTCGTCATGAATCACCACCGGCACTCCGTCTCCGGTCAGCTGTACATCCAGCTCGATTCCGTCCGCCCCAAGCATCTGTGCCAGTTCAAAAGCCGGCATGGTATTTTCCGGAGCATGTCCGCTGGCTCCCCGATGCGCCCAGAGCTTCATCTTCCGTCCGGCGCGCACCTGCACGGCAATCGCTTTGTATGTGCTTTTCTTTTTCGCAAAGGAAACTTCCCGGTCCGCGCCTGCTCCAAAACGGATCATCTTCAGCCTCTGCTTCTGAAAATCGATCAGGAGACTGTCCCACAGTTCCTGCGTCACCGTACCCGCCGTTCTCTCATGTGCAACCGAGCCTTCCGGCTTCATATCCGGGAAATATTCCAGCTTGGCACAGCCGGTAGCAATCACCGGGAAACTGCATTCTTCAAAGATCTGGTCCGCATGGATATGCCCGTAGAAAAATCCCAGGATCTGATACGTTTCTTCTGCATTGCACCGTTCCAGAAGATCCAGAAGCTGCTCCCCGTTCCGTATATAAAAACTCCAGTAATCCAGCTTCGCCAACGGCGCATCGTGGGAGAAGATCAGAAATTTTGTACCTGTATCTGCATGGAACAGAGCCTCCTCCAGCCAACAGAGCTGTTCCTCTGTGTATCCATACCGTATACTGGAAGTATCATCAAAAGAAGCCAGAAAAATCATACGAACCGCATATTCCGGCAGATCAATATAATAATCCAGGTCATTCCCGGTATCCGTCCCGCTGTCTCCATGAAGCCGATAAAGCCGCTTCATCTCTATCCTGGAAAATGCATTCTGCCTGTTCCGGAAGTAATTGCTGTCATGATTTCCCAGTGTAAGATACACCGGAACCCCGCATATCTCCAGATCATCAACAATCCGCCGCACATATGCCGCTGTCAGCTCTTTGGAAAGCATCCCGTCCGTCAGATCTCCCAGATGAATGATGGCATCATATCTGATCTGCCCTGATACCCTCTGAATATTGCGGGCTGTGTCTTCCCATGTCCCATTGACCGTATAATGGGTATCCGTAAGCAGACAGAGCTTCATACATCCGACATCTGCCTCCTGACGAATCCGGGCAACTGTAGTTTCAATTTCCTGCGTAAAACAAGAAAGCTCCGTATATTCCTTCGGCTCACAGTAAAAAGCTGCCAGATTCTCCAGATGCCGGCTGTCCTCTTCTGTCAGGTCTTCTCCGTCCCTTCTTCTGGCACAGACACGGAACCAGCATTCTTCCTGAAACACATAATCCTCCTGTCCATAGCTCTCAGGAGTCAGATTGCAGGTATAAGTCGCCCAGTTTTCTTCCGGTTCATAGGCGTAGCTGTAGATATATTTCGGATCTCTCTCCATTGAAAAAACAGCTGCTGCAAACAAATACGCCCTGTTACATAAATGGATCCTGCTGCCGGGCAGCGCTTTGTAAAACCCTTTCGTTGCCATATGTTTCGGAGAATCCGGAACGAGCCTTCCATCCCGAAGCGCCGTGCGAAATCCGGGAGTAAATTTTAAATATTCCATATGCATACTCATAAGTCTTCATCCTTTACCATGGACTCATTATACTGGATTCACCGAAAAGTGTAAAGTTTCTCATTTTTCCATAATTCTCATAAAATCACCTGCACATTTCAAAAAGGCGACAGATCCCTCTGCCGCCTTCACTGCACAAAATATACTGCTGTTCCTTATCCGACCGTATTCAGAAGCATCCCCACCGCATAATAATTGGTCAGGTTAAACGCTCCGCTCTTTGCAAAGTTTGCAAAGGAGGTAAACGAATCAGTCATCGCAGACTTGCTGGATGAAGTTTTACCGGAAGTGGAAGAGCTATTCTCCTTCTTGGAGGTCTCATCCGTCTTCTCCGTGCTGTTCGTCCCGAGAATCCGGTCAACCGGTGAATCCAGAATCCTGGTAGCCTTGGTTCCCACACGCTCAGCAATGCCATACTGACCACCAACAGTTTCCTTCACAAAGTCATAACTCTGCTCAAGGGATTCTGTCAGCTTCTTCTTGTCAACGGACAGGAAACCATCCTTATCCTTGCTGAGCCCGAAGGTCTGCAGTGCTTTGTCCGTCAGCGTGGAACGCTCAAAGCTTGCCATATCCTCTGCTGCTGTGGCAGTCATACCATTGTTATTCTTCAGGAAAGACATGGTCGTATTATAATCATCTACAAATTTCTCGATGGCAGATACCATGTTCCCGAAGGCCTTCTCCACAGAATCCTGTGCATCCTTGATCGCATTCGCATCACCGCTCTTCGCAGCTTCATCTGCCTTCGCCAGTGCCTGCTCGTACTTCTCAAACACATTGTCCTTCTCGTAGATCTGCAGCGCTGAAGATGACTTTTCAAGATCCTCAAGTGCCATCTGATAGCTTCTCAGATAGGCAGAAGGAGTAGATGCCGTGCCATACTTGTCTGTTACAGACGTAGTGGGCTTGGAAGTATCCGACGTACTGCCAGTACCCGAAGTGCTGCCGGTAGATGTATACTTATCCTTCAGTTCATCCGCCTTGTCATTGGCATTGTTGACCCAGGACTCATAGTCCATATTGTTGTTGTAGCCGGTATTATAGCCATAGCCATAACCCATACCTACACCGCCGATTCCGCTTGTTGCCATATGTTTCTTCTCCTTTCTGGTATTATCATACCTTCTGACAGAGAACCTGATACATCCTCTGCTTTTTGTTGTAAAAGGATCTCTCCTATTGCAACCATATGATAAATATAATTTGTAGACCCTGCTATGTATTATATCGTCCGCTTTCTCTCAAATATAAGCCGCCTGGTAAAATTCGGATATAAAAAGCGATGGGACCCTGTTACCGGCATCCCACCGCCTGATTCTCTATTGCAATTCCTTCAGTCTTTCTCTGGCCGGACCATATCCCGCCTTTGCCGCAGTTCTGTAGTATCTGACTGCCAGCTCCTTCTGTCCGGACACCTCATACCACGCCCCCAGGTTATAAGCCGCTTTAAAAGAACCTGTTCCCACGACCCCGCCCAGCTCCGGGCGTTCTCCCAGCTCCAGACACCGTTTATAGCAGTACTCAATTTTCGGAAGCAGGCCCATATATCGTTCCACATCCGACAATACCCGCTTCATATAAAACAGACCGCATACAAAACAGAAATCCGACCATCCGCCCAGCTCTGACTCTTCCTGCTCCACCACTTTCCCGGCTTCATTCAGGCATTCCATTGTTCCCACATCAAGAAGCGTATACAGATACAGTACAATGCCTCCCGCGCGATAAGCCTCTTCCTGCTGTGACAGACGATAAAATCCACGAAAATACGGAAGACTCTCTTCCATTCTCTTCAGATTCCGAAGAGTTGATGCAAGTTGAAACTGATAGTATCCATCTTCGGGATGCTCATCTGCCTCCAGAAAAAGATACGGCAGATTTCGCTCTCCTTTGTCCATATACAGATATCCGTCATGATCCACCTCCAGAGGAATCCGATAACAGGGAAGATTTCCCTCTGGCTGTTCATGGATCCGACCGGTATAGCGGACTCCCTTGGGAAGCAGCCGGGGAAGAATAGAAGTACTGACACCGATCCCTGTTTCTTCCGGATAGGAATTATACCACAGCATTCCTCCCAGCCACACCCCTTTTCGTCCGGAAAGAATTCTTTCCAGATCTTTCCGTTTATAAGGCCGTACATACTCATCTGCATCCAGCATCAGATTCCAGTCCCCATCCGACTGCTCCAATGCAAAATTCTTCGCGGCAGAAAAATCATTGATCCATGAGAACGAATACAACTCAGCCCCCATATCTTCTGCAATGGCCCTGGTCCGGTCTTTTGAACCGGTATCCACCACAATCATCCGATCCACCAGAGGCTTCGCCGCCTTCAGGCATTTTCTCAGAGAACGCTCTTCATTTTTCACAATCATGACCAGATTGATCTTCATGTCTCATCATCCAGTAACAGTCCGTGTTTTGTCTGTCTCACCAGCTGCTGGTGGATCTGTCTGGCATAGACAAAGCTGCGGATGTCCGCCTCCACCTGAGGTGTCAATCCCATAAACTGACAGCCATAGCCGTAACCGCCGTACTGCTCCTGCACCCGAAGCACTCTCGCTTCCACCTTGCACAGATCTGTCTTGAATTTATGTACAAAGATAAACCGGTCTCCCCGGTTCAGCTGCCGGGCAGTGATGAAATACAGGCCGCCCGCACTGATATTCTGAATCGTGCCTGCAACATAACTGCCGTCTGACAGCACAAATTCCGACGAAATCTTCACTTTCACCCGTACGTCTTTCTGCCGCTGAAATTCTTCATATACCTTTATAACGGTACAGTCCGCCATCCAGGGCTCTCCCGTATCAAAGAAGCCTGGATTTTTTTTCAATATCACCTCACACAGGCACCGGACCAGACCCTTCTGCTCATCATAAAAATCCACGATGGTCTTGAGTCTGGCATTGCGCAGCTTGGGCGTATTAAAATACAGCTTCAGCACATCCTCTTTCACCTCTGATACCCGCGCTCTGCACAATGGTTTCCGGTCCGAGCCGTAGACCAGGCAACTGTCACAGTTTTTAAATCTCATGCCCTGTCCCCTTTCCTTCCGCTATATGGTGATCGTCCCCGTCTGATCGCTCACATTCATCATCATCTGAAGCTTCACCAGCTCCAGCAGATTATAAAGGCTGTCTCTGTCCAGGGACTCCCCGTCATCCTCTTTCTGCTGCAAAGCCGCGCCCATGAGCATACTCAGCATCCCGGCTGAAGATCCGTAGACCGATGAAAGCCCATACATGCTTCCCGTACCGGTCAGCGCAGAAGCTCCATATGTACCGCCAAGTCCCGCCAGATCCGAGGTGCCGTAGACACCGGACGAAGAGGATCCATACATGCTTCCCACAGAGGAAGAAGAGCCAAACAGACTCCCCAGTCCGCTCCAGGAGGACAGCCCGTACGCACTGTCCAGTCCCCCGGACATGTCCGTGCCATACAACCCTCCCATCTGCGTGATTCCGGACATTCCCTGAGGGCTGTTCTTCACAAAAGTTCCTGCCGTAAGCGGCTCGCCGCCCATATAGGAAGTCACCTCTTTCACATAATTCTGCGTCTCTTTATACGGAGGCACCCCGCCGTACTTCTCCACACTTCCCGGTCCGGCATTGTATGCAGCCAGCGCAAGGCTCACATCCCCTCCGTACCGGTCCAGATTCTTCTTCAGATATTTCGCGCCGCCCATGATATTCTGTCTGGCATCATAAGGATCCGTTACGCCCAGTGCACTTGCCGTCCCCGGCATAAGCTGCATCACACCGATGGCTCCCGCATGAGAGACCGCATTGGGGTTGAAATTCGACTCCGCCTTTGCCACCGCCTTCAGAAGGTTCACGGAAACACCGTACACAGAAGCCGCCTCCTCGAATACAGCATCCATGCTCTCCGCTGCATTCTGATATACATCCCGAAAGGTACTGTCTCTCCCCTGTTCCTTTTCGTATCTCTGGCCCGCCTGCGCTGTCATCCCGTAAAGATCAACCGCTGATGTTCCATATATCATAACATTTCCCTGCTCCTTTTCTGCTCTGCCGCTCACGGACAGCTCTTTATTCCATTTCTTCTCCCGGCTCCGTTCCCTCAGGCATCACTGCTCCCGGTCTTTCTTCCTCTCCGGCTTCTTCCTCCGGCTGCTGTTCCGGCACATATCCCAGAAAATAAATATAAATATCCACGATTGCCTGATACAGCTCCGTCGGGATCTCCGCCCCCAGCTGAAGCTGGGTCAGAAGCGTCGCCAGCGAGTCATCCTCATACACCGGGACCCCTGCTTCCATGGCCGTTTCCGTGATCCGTTCCGCCAGATATCCCATACCGGAAGCAACGATAACCGGCGCGCCGTTCTTATCCGGGTCATACTTGAGCGCAACGGCCTTCTGCCGCATCAAATCATCAAATTCTGACATTGATCGTCGTCTCCTTCTCCCGTATTTCCGGAAATACTTCCGTGACCTTCCTGTCCCTCACACGTCCATGCACGGAACACTGTCCCATACGGATCCCGTTTTTCTTCAGGATCTGCGCCACATCCGTCTGAATCTTCTTATCCTGCTTTGCCAGATGAGGCGGTACGAAAAGCTGCATCTGAGACTCCCGGTCCTGCAGTGTCATTACCAGTTCAAATTTTCCAACACTCTGAATATCAAATTTCAGGAAAAGCTTGATCTTTCTTCCCTCATCATCACTTCCCCTTCTGGCATCCGGATCAACCCACATCTCAGATACCACATTATTGTCCTCATACTGAAACGGGATCATAAAATGAAGAAGCGGCATATAGACACTCTCATTCATGAGCATGCCGTTCATAATCGTATAAAACTGCTGTACATGTTCCAGGCCTGCCTGTCCGTTGGCTCCCCGAAGGAGCAGATTCGCCAGATTGTCTGCAAATTCCGCCATCACCGGCTTCTGAGCCGCCGCCGCATCCGCTCCTGTCTGCAGAAGGTGCTCCAGACTCGCCTGTTCTTCTCCCTGAAACAGCCCCGCAAAACTCCGGTCATCCATCAGGCGGTCAAACAGCTGCATCAGCCTTGACGCCTCCCCGTTCTGATAACGGACTGCATTAAATATCAGAAGCATCGTCGCATCCCGGACCGCCCCATAATCATGGGTACGAGACACATAATCAGAGAGAAACGGGATCAGCCTGCCGTTCAGGACGCCCGTATTTGCCGCCGTGTCTCCGTTCGCCGCCTCCCAGTTCATGGCCTGCGCCAGCTCCCGGAATTCTTCCCGGAAAGATCGAAGCATCAGCTGCTCGATGTCCCCCGTAAGAGAGCGCATCTGCTGCAGCAGATGCGAGCCGGAAGCATAGTTATTGTATCCCTTTAAAAATGCCAGGGCCGCATCCCTGAAGCTCTCAGAAGCATTCTGGGCGAGGAGTGAACGGAGTTTGTTGAAGAAGTCCCCGCTGAACCGCGCCTGCAACTCCTGCTGTCCCTGGAGAAAGCTGAACAGATCTTCCGGCGAATCCATCCGAAGAGACATGAGAAACTGATCCACCAGGGCGCTGATCTCCGTATTGCCCGACGCCTGAAATATGGATGCATCCGTAAAAAGCAGACGCTCCAGAGCCCCTGCAAGATCCTGGTTTTCTCCAAGTCCCTTGATAAATGCACTGTAATTGCTCTCATAATTGATGGCGCCGAACACGTCCTTCTGACCTGTATTGCCGGTCTGCTCTCCATCTCTTCCATCCGCCCGGACTACCCGGGTGGGATCCACCGGATTGCGGACTGCTGAATGCTCTCCGCTGTATCTCGGATCCATGGGATTCGGCGTGTTCCGGTTATCTGTATTCAGGTTCGGAGTCGTCACCTGTAATATATTAGCCATACTTCCTCCAGCTTCTGTCTTTTATAGATTCTATCTCAATTTATGTATATCGACGCATTTCAGAATAACATTAGCGGACAGCGCCGTCTGCACCCGGATTTATTATACTCCCTGAGAAGCCGCAGGGCAAGTAAAAATTCCTGCTTTTTCGCCTCTTCATGGCTTCTGTTTTTCAAAAATATCCAAAAAATCCAGCAAAAAAAGAGCAAAATGACCGCATTTATCTTATCCCGCAGCAAAAAATGCCGATAATATAAGCAGATAAAGAAAGAGCATGAGCCTGAAGAGACAGCATCGCTGTCTGTACTTTTAGAAAGGAGGCTTACTATTTATGAACATTCAATTTCAGACCATAAACCCCGCCTACCGTACTCCGGTCTCCGCACCGAACAGACGCGCACCGAAGTCCGGCAAGGCTGCTGGGAATTATGATACGGTTACCATTCGCGGCACCCAGACAGATCAGGATGACAGCTTTGCACGGATGCTCTCCCGCACGGCTGCTTCGCAGCTGAACGAGGGTGCCGGCATGGAGCGGGTACAGGAGCTGGGACGCCAGGTGGCAGCAGGCACTTATCATCCGGATGCTGACAGAATCGCCGGACGCCTGCTGGGACTGAACTGAATCATATGACATCATACAGAAAATCTGCCTCCGGCAGTTTTTTCTGTATGTCATGACAATAGAAGGGAGTCTATATTACATTTCATGAGCCAGACCATACAAGACCCACTCATCGAATATATTACAATCATTCAGAACCTCACTGCCGTGGCAGGCAGTATCGCCCGGACAGAGGAAGCCAAGACGGCTGCTGTGTCCGCCAGAAATCATGGAATCCTGGATGACTGTATTCAGGAAGAACAGGCCCTCCTGCTGAAGCTGCGGGGACTGGAACATCACCGGACCAGACTGCAGCAGGAGCTGGGATGGGAGGATCTGACCCTCCGTCAGATCCTGGATGCAGCATCACCGGAACAGACAGAAGCTCTGACACAACCTTTTCAGAAACTGGATCAGCAGCTCAGACGCCTGCAGACAGCACGGGAAGCATCTGAACGGATCCTGAAAGTACGGCTCCACGAACTGGAAGTTTTCTCCCAGATGGGCGCATCCTATGATAATGATGGCAAAGTCAGTCAGAATAATCCCCCTCAGGGAAAGAACAGGATTCGAGACACCTATGTCTGAAGATATCCGTCTTCCCATTCTCAATATAGAGTAATGATACTGCAAATTATATTTAATTGGAGGATAAAAATATGGTACGAGCAACTTTCGCCGGTCTTTCCACGGCCCTTTCCGCTTTGCAGGCCAATCAGAAGCGGCTGGATATCGTCGGACATAACCTGGCTAATATGAATACGGTTGGATATACAAGACAGCAGCTTGAGACATCCAGTCTCAATTATACTTCGCCCGTCTCCAACTATATGAACGGTTCTGAGATCATCGTAGGCTTTGGCGTACATATGAACAAAGTCTCTCAGATCCGCGATCCTTACCTGGATGTCCAGTACCGGACACAGATGCAGAAATCCGGATATACAGATTCACTTCAGACTTCTCTGGACAGTCTGGCCAAAGTTTTTGATGAATCCGATATCGAGGGAATCCATCAGGCTTTTCAGGATATCTACAGCACTCTGGACCGGATGCAGGACGAAGGGAAAGTCTATGATCCCATCTATGAGACGGAACTGCGCACGAGAATGCAGGCTCTGGCCAATCTGCTGAACGAATCTGACCGCCAGATCACAGAGGCCGAGCAGCTGGAATATCAGAAACTGTCCGGAATAAACTCATCAGAAAATGGCTCAGTGGAAAAGGTCAATGACATCCTGATGCAGATTGGCAATTTGAACCGCCAGATCAAGCAGAATCAGATTCTGGGACAGCAGAGTCTGGAGCTGATGGATGAGAGAAACGTACTGCTGGATGAGCTGGCAAGCTACATTCCCATTGAAGTTACCTATTATAAAGACCAGGCTCATGATGGTGTAGATGCAAACGGCAATGAAGATCTGAGTGAAACCTACCATCTGGACAGCAATGACAATCCCATGTTCAAGAAAGAATGGCCGGATGATCTGAGAGTGGAAATGGTCTACTATGATGCCAACGGCACGGCACAGCGGCTCACACTGGTGGAAGGCACCGAAGGAAGCGGATCTGAAAATTACGGACGCCTGTCCATTACCGGAAACATCACTGATCCGACAAACTTTGAGATCACATTCACCGGCAGTGCGAAGAACCTGGTACCGCCTAATGCTCAGCAAACCCTGACTCTCGAAAAAGATGGTGCGAATGGAGGCATCACAGGAACTCCGGCTTCCACCGGACTGGGAAACGGTTCGATTCAGGCCAGCCTGGATATGCTGTGGAAAACCGGAGATACAACAACAAACAAGAATAACGATGTAAGGGGATACGAATACTACAGAAGTGAACTGGATACGCTTGCAAAATCTTTTGCAGATGTAATGAATGCCATCAACAACGAAAAACATCCGGCAGGTACAACACAGGATCTTTTTGTCAGCAAAAATGGAACAGCCATTAATGCTGCCACTATCGGCATCAATCCCGACTGGACTGCAGGTTCCGTCAAGATCAATACCGGCGGTAATGGTACGGATCCCAACACTGCAATCCTGAATATGATGGAGGCACTGACTTCCACCTGGCCGAATAAAGGAAATAACCTGAATTTTATTCAGCCGTCGCCAAATCTGAAAAACAATTCTTTTGCAGATTACATGAACCACGTTTCCACAGTGCTGGCAAATGATTCCTACAGTAATACGGTTGCACTGAAGACGAATGTGACGGTACTGAATGGCATTCAGAACTCCCGCGATTCCATATCCGGAGTCAGTCTGAACGAGGAAGCATCCAATATGATGATGTTCCAGTCTGCTTACCAGGCAGCTTCCCGTCTCATGACCGCACTTGATCAGGTACTGGATGTACTGATTAACAGTACCGGAACCTGCGGACGTTAAGCTATAACAGAACAATAAAGGAGGGAACTTATATGCGTGTTGTAAATTCGTCCATATACAGAAACTATACCAATTCCATGAACAGTGTCCAGCTCAGACTGAACAAAAGCATCAACAAGGTTTCCAGCGGCAGAGAATACGAAGCTGCTGCGGACAGTCCCCTTTCCTATTACAGAGGAAAAGAGATTGACAGTCAGTATCAGGAAGTCCTGAGCAAGAAAAATCTTCTGACGGATGTGAAAAAGCGTCTGGAACAGCAGGAAGTAGGCGCTTATGATATCCAGACCACTCTGGCAGATGCCAAAAACAAGGTAATCAACAAAGCACTTACCGGAACCACTTCCGAGACTGCCATGGCTACGCTTCGGGATCAGCTGCTTCAGTATGAGCACAATATGGTAAACGATCTGCAGACTCAATACCAGGATTTTTATATTTATGGCGGAAATGATGTCAGTACTCCGCCCTTCTCTCTCAGTTCAGACGGCATGAAGCTCACCTTTTCTCATGTCTTTCCGGGAGAATCAACTACAACGGAATTTGTTATGGAATTGAATAAGGATGGCAAATTTGAACTGACATCAAATAACGGAGACAAACTGATTCAGGCCATGTCTGAACAGGGGCTGATGGATCTGGGATACGGAGATATCCGTGACAGAAGTACACTGCTTGATACCTATACCGGAGGTATGAATATACTGACAGGACTCACCTCAGAAGCTATAAGAACCGGAAGCAGCGCCAATCCGCCTACTGTTACAGAAGCCAGTATTATGGAAGCTCTCACTAACGGACCGCTCGGTCTGGTAGCCAGAGGAGTTCAGGCCATGGATAAATTCCTGGATTCCAGCAATACTGCTTATACCCGTACAGAACTTTCCAAAGATCTGGGGACAGTCCTGAATGAAATGACAGTCAGCGAGCATCAAACCAGTACAGTCTATTCCGACCTTGGCAACAAATACAATCTTCTGGAAAAGCTGGAGACAAAGCTGGGTAAAATGAGTGACTCTCTGCAGGAACAGTACAAAAATGCAGTGGGGGCAGATCCCTATGCTGCTATTTATGAGATGTACAACAGTCAGTATTCCTATAATGCTGCTCTTCAGGTAGGCTCCAGTCTTATGAGTTCTTCACTGTTTGATTTCATAAGATAAGATAATTTGCCAGATATATAATCGAGAAAGGAGAATCTGTATGCAACAGTTGATCAAGATCACATCTGTGCCAATGCGCACAGTAAGCTACAGTCAGAATGCCCGCCTGGTCAGTTCTGACTCTGTAGATATGGAACGTCGAAAAGCAATCGCACGGCAGATGTCCTTCCAGCGCAGTGCCGGCAGACATGTTGTTCCGATGAAAGATATCACCCGAATTAACCGTACGTTTTCCCGGCGTACGGCTGCCGCACCCAAAGTACAGAACATCCCCAGACAGGAAGCTGCATTTCGCAATGTACAATCGTCTGTCCCGCAGACGAATATGACATCTTCTGCTGCGGCAGGAATACCGGTTCCGGAGATTTCAGCAGATACTTCTGCATATGCAGAAGCTGCTGCAGTTGTCTCATCCGCACCTGCACCTACGAATGTTAATGTATCTGCAGAAAATCATTCTGCATATACTGCTGAGGTTGGAGCTTTGGAGATGAGAGTTGCCAAAGGAGAACTTACTTTTCTTCCCCCTATGGTAATGACGATCGTAACCCAGTATCCGGAACTGCATTTTGAATATCTTGGAGATTTTAATTATGTTCCACCGCTTGATTCAGCGATGGGAGGCACTATTAATCTATTCACATAGGAGTGTTAAACAAAGATGACAATAGAGACAGATTATGGTACCATCGATTATGTGGAAGAGAATCTGATCACATTTTCTGACGGGCTTTTTGGTTTTCCAAATTTGAAAAAATATCTTTTTCTGGCCCTTGATGAAAATGAAGATTCCATGCTTCTGATGATATCTGTGGATGAAAGCAAAGTTGGATTCGTTCTGATCAATCCGTTCATCCTCTGCCCGGATTATGAGCCCAAACTGACTCCGCAGGAACTTTCCTGTCTGGGAGCGGAAGAGATTGGAGAGCTTTCCTGTTATTCCATATGCGTTGTAAATTCCGATTATCTGAATAATACGGTCAATTTAAAGTGTCCGATCATGGTAAATCCGGAAACACGCCAGGGAATCCAGGTCATTCTGGAAAATTCTTCCTATGGATGTCGTCATGAATTCCGTTCTTTTTTCCCCGCTGAAAATGTTGCAGGGTCTCAGAACAGAGAGGACTAACATATGCTGATACTTCGCCGAAAAAAGAATGAAAGCCTGCTGATTGGTGACAATATCCGGATCACAGTGATTGACTGTGGCGGAGACGGAGTCCGTCTGGCGATTGATGCTCCCAAGCAGATCTCCATCCTCCGGGAAGAGTTGTCAGAAGCTGAGCAGAGCAATAAAATTGCTCTCGCTCCCAATATGGATTCTGTTCTTGCGCTTCAGTCCATTCTGAAGCAAAAAAAGAATTAAAACGAACCGCAAAAAAGCCCCGTCCTGAATCGATGGGGCTTTTCTTTCTATTCTTTTTATTTTTTCAGCAGTCTTCCCAGCAACCGGATATCCCTGACAATCCAGAATACCGGCAGCAATACCGGTATCTTTTCAAGTACTGCGTAAATGGATACCATATAACGATAGTCCGGAAAGACCCATCTCAGCATCTTCCTGATATTCTCCCAGCGTTTTCTTATCCTGGTTTTCCACTGCTGGAACCATTCCGCACGTTTTTCCTTATCTGTCTCTTTCTGAATCAGCTTCGCCAGTTCCAGCGCCTGTCCGTCCGTCTCATGACTGATCATTCCTCTTGTGATCAGCCGTTCCTCCAGGATATCATATTCTGACGTATTTTCAGGTATCCCGTCATAATATGTATCATTTCGGTCCGCAAACCACATATAGGCGATTCTAAGAAGCTTCTCCGCCAGTCCTTCAATTCCAAACTCCGCAAGTCTTCTCTGGATCACATCCATACGGATATTATCTCTCAAAATCTTATGATAAATCTGTAATTCCAGTACCTCACGCAGAGTCAGTTCATCCGTAACATAACGATAAACCGAAGAAGCCATACGATAGACAAATTCATTTTCAGCCGAAAATGCCCGGATATATTTATAGGATTCCCTCACACAGGCGCTCTCCAGAAGCTTCTGCATCCCTCTGGCATATTTGCCTGTACGAAAAGGCAGCTTATAGTACAGGGCTACTGACAGGCCTGACTTTCGGCTGAAATGCTCTCCTGCCTCTTCATAGACCTCGTCCACTTCATAGCCCAGATCGATCAGATAACCTCTCACAAGCTCATAACTCTTTGCATCCATATAGAGACACAGGGGATCTGTATCTGCTGCTTCCGGAATCTGATAAAACTCTCGCATGACTTCCGATGTCAGTATTGTACAGGAGATACCCCTGGCGTCCAGCCACATCAAAACCTCTCTGACCGATTCCTGATAATGCTCACCATACAGCAGAGATTCCTGATAACGCTCAAAGAAACGCGCTCTCCACCTCTCCGGCACCGCATCGCTGTTGCCCAGAATTCCCAGATAGACGATATTGGCAACCTTGTGATAGTCCGCGATCCGATACATCCGCTCCCAGTCGATCCGGCTGTATGCAACGCGTAAAGTACTCTGGCGGATGATCGAAGATACGATCCCCTCCAGAGCACGTCCGTCCATTAACAATTGATTCATAAACCCGGCATCCCCTTACCTGGCCACGGCCCCATAATATGATTTCTCCCCTGTTACTTTTCGATTCAACCGCTCATCTGTAAGACGCAGCTGATCAATCACTGTCTGAGTCTTCCTTCTGATCTCATAGATCTTCTCTTCCTCCGGACTTTCTCCTGTATCCCTGTCCGGTTTTGAAGTAATCAGCCGGCGAATCTTCTGTACTGTCTCACAGCTGCCATGCTTGCACATACGCCAGATCTCCTCTGTACAGTCGTCAAATCTGGCCATTTCATCCGCACGCATACCAAGAACCATGGTAACCGATACCTCATCGTTACGTGCCAGCGCATCAGCCAGCTCGTTCGTCAGTCGGCTGACCCCGCAGATGGCATTATAGCGTCTCTGAAAAAGTATCAGTATCTTTCTCATATCAAGCTCCGACTGTGCCATACCTTATCCTCTCACCTCTCTCTGGGGTGCAATATGCATGTCATTCACCTGCCTGCTTGCTCCGTCAAAAGCTTCACGAAGTTCAGAAAGAATATGCCGGATACGTCCGATCTCATCTTTTCTTCGTTCTCTTCCGGCCCGGATCATCCCCAGATCATAAATCAGATATACATAAATCCGCCTCAGATCAAAGCTGATCGGATAGCTCATATCCAGAATGTCAATCAGATAACGCACGATTCTTGTGGTTCTCTGCAGGCAGTCCTCAAAATCATCATAATTCCCATCTTCCAGAGAACACTCTGCTCTGGTCAGTCTCTTAATGGTTTCATCAAACAAAAGCAGAAGCTGCTCTGCTCCGGACATGGAAAAAATGCTGTCTTCTTTATATTTGCTGTACGCGTTCATATAACTCCTCTCTGAGAAAACTCTGGTTACTGCCTGCATTGCAGACAGTAACCATTGTATTTGTTTTTAACCGGAAATCTGTGACAGATAGCTGGCCTGACTGTTGAACTGGTTGATCATGGTTTCCATATTTGTAAAGATGGAAATATAACGCTCCTGCTCCGTCTTCAACCGATCCTGCAGGGTCGCAAGCGTCTCCTGCATCTGCTTCAGCTGATCATAGATCTGATTCTTCTGCAGGGTTGTAGGTTTCTTCGATGTACCGGCGATCTCGATCAGCTGGCCATAGGAACCCTTACTGCCCTCTTCTGTAGCGTTCTTGGACGCATAACGGGTTGCATAGGGGGTAAATGTGTCATCCACCACCTCCATCAGCCCCTTTTTCACACTGCCGCCACCGGTAAAAATATTGGATACCAGTTCCGGCTCGCTTTCCATGGCTGACTTAAAGGCCGCCTCATCAAATACCAGCGTTCCACCGTCAGTATAGTCATCCGCATAGGTGATACCAATCTTCTTCAGATCGTCATAGCTGGCCCCATTGTTCATCAAAGAAGTAAAGATATTCTGCACATCCATGCTCAGACTGCGCATGGTAGAATCATTGTACAGAAGTCCTTCCTTCGCTTTCTTCTCCCAGTTCTCGATGGAAGTCTCATTCATCTCGTCCTTCTGCTCATCTGTCAGCGGACCGTAGCTGCTGTCCGGACGGGTGGTCACATGTCCATTGATTTCCTTTACAATCGTATTGAAGTCTTCAAAGAAACTCTTTACCTTTTCTGTGACGCCTTCGACATCCGCTTTGGCACTGAAGGTGACGACTGCAGAGGGGTCTGCCGTCTGATACACACCCGGTGTTGTCTCTTTCACAGAACCAAACACCCCGGATACGGTAACATTCATGCCTTCCAGATTAAACGTATTGGAAGAACGCTCCATTTTCACAAGTTCACCGCTTCCGTAATCCACATAGATCTCTGCATTCTGTCCGCCTTTGACGCCTTTTGCAGCATCATAATTGCCGTCAGCGCCTTTCTGCCCAAACAGATCCTGTGCAAGGTCCGAATTCAGATTGATCTCTCTTCCGGCTCCTGTCTCACTGGAAACCAGCATAAACGTCCC
Organism: Lachnospiraceae bacterium; assembly: GCA_910574805.1. Classification (GTDB taxonomy): domain Bacteria; phylum Bacillota; class Clostridia; order Lachnospirales; family Lachnospiraceae; genus Hominiventricola. Next base: position 194,522 of record CAJTCV010000001.1, read on the forward strand.
GGTAGCGTCCACATAAGTCGCCTTTACACCAGCTTCTGAAGAGTTAATCTTCGACATAATATCACTGATGCTGCTGTCCGCAGTCAGACCTTTGATCTTTACGCCGTTGATCTCCAGATCCAATTCACCATCTTTCACATACTGAGAAACATCCGTGATGCCAAGAGCTGCCTGGCTCAACTTTCCGCTTAAATTCACTTTATTGGACGATCCATATTCCAGCCCCATGTTTTTCAGCAGTCCACTGTCACTGGACTGAATTGAGATGCTGCTGGTCGTGTTTTTTGTTGCAAAAGAGAGTGTTCTGTCAGCAGCACTGACTTCCACCACACCAGTACCGTATGCCTGATTCAGGCGCTTCTGCAGATTCTCCGCCATTTTCTCCAGCTTCTCCTGCTGATTAAGTCCTGCGTAATCTGCCGCTTCTTCTTTCGTGATCAGTTCAATTTCCTTCTCACTTCCGTCAAGTTTGAACGTCAGTTTCTGTCCGGTCATAGCCTCAAGAGCCGTCTTTTCTGTTACAGATGACTGCTTAAATGAACTGGAACTGATTCCCAGATTGTATTCACCCATATCAATTCCGTCTTTTTCACGTTCCCCGTCAGAACTGGAAACATATCCCAGAGCATCAAGCGCAGATGAGTGCTTATTGATTACAATACTGCCGTCATCTGTGCCGCCTACCGGAACAAGCATCATCTTGTTGCCGACATACTGAAACTCCATTACTTCCGAAAGATCTTTTCCGTTGACCGTCAGTTCCTGCTGTTCCAGTGATTTATTCAGCTGCTCTGCCAGTTTCCGATAATCGGTTGTCAGGTAATCAATAGTCTGCTCTTTTCCGTTCTCATCCTTATATGTACTCTGAAACTTAAACGTCGCTTCACTGCTGACAACAGGATTATCCGGATCACTCCTGTCCACCGTGCCAAACACCAGCTGTGTACCTTCCAGATTGGAAGATCTCCATACCTCATCCAGATCGTCCAGCCCGGTGGTCAGGTTTCCAACAAAGGAACCCGACTGCCTTACCGTTGAGGTAGCCATCTGCGTAACCGCTGCCAGAGACACATTGGCTGCCAGATTGGACGCACCTGACGCCGTAACCAGATTGGTGGAGGACTCCAGTCCTTTTACCGTGATCATATGCCTGGAAAAAATGTTCGGATCCAGAAGTCCTTTGGATGAGGAATAACTGTTGTAATTATCCGCCAGATCCAGAATCTTATCTGTCAGCCCCTGATATGCCTCCTGCTTCCATTTGAGCTTTGTAATCTCCGACTTCTGATTCGTTATTCTATTGGTGGTGTGAAGTGTCATCGCCTCAATGATCTCATCACGCTGAATGCCGGATACCATACCGCCAAATCCCCTCAGGGACGTATTGCCCAGACTGCTGGAACCGGACACACTGCCTGTACTTGATAAACTAGCCATCTTCTCTATTCTCTCCTTTCATCATTCATGGTCATGCTTGAAAAAATCATTTTTTATTTTTTGTCTATACTTATTTATCGACATGTTGTATAATAAAGATAATACTTGGGCAAATCATTTTTCGTTTTTAGCTGCTGTCCTGACAACCGGGGCGCAGTCGGATAATTTTTTACTTACGGAGGTATCGTTTTGTCTACCATTATCACAGTTTCAAACCAGAAGGGCGGTGTGGGCAAAACCACTACATCCGCAGCTCTGGCATCCGGTATCTTCCTCACAGGCAGAAAAGTCCTTGGAATTGACCTGGATCCCCAGGGCAATCTTGGGTTCTGCCTTGGCGCCGGTACGGACCATCCATACACCATTCTGGATGTCCTGAACGGTTCTGTTCCTGCAAAGGATGCGCTTGTGCATACGGAAGAATCCTGCGATCTGCTGGTTTCTGACATCACGCTCAGCAGCAGCGGACTGGACCAGCTGCCGGGCAGACGGGAATGTATTCTTCGGGATGCTCTTGCACCCGTGATGGATCAGTATGAATACATTATCATTGACACCCCGCCTGCGCTGAACCTGCTGACGGTCAATGCCTATTCCACGTCCGATTTTCTAATCATCCCCATGTCATCCGACATCCTCAGTCTGGTAGGGCTTGCCCAGCTGAAGGAGACCATTGAATCTGTACGCAGTGCATTCAATCCGGACTTCCGTGTCCTTGGCATCCTTCTGACCAAATTCAACGGACGCACTCTGCTGTCCCGGGATGTGCTGGACATGGCAAATCAGCTGGCCGGACAGATTGACACAAAAGTGTTTGATACAAGGATCCGCAATGGCGTGGCCATCGCAGAGGCCCCGGCCCACGGTGAAAGTATCTTTACCTACAACCCCAACTCGCCTGCTGTGCAGGATTATGCAGAATTTCTTCTGGAGATTGCACCGGCGATTCATTTAAAGGAGGCTTAATAACATGGCAAAAAAAACAAACAAAACATCACATGTACTGAACCTGCTGACCAACAGTGCTTCTGCAGATGAGACAGAAACCACTGCATCCGGACAGGATAAAAAAAGTGACATCCAGTCCCACACTGCTCAGACAAAAGTCACAGTAGTGGACGAAGGAAGCCGGAATGATCGCGTGTCTCAGGATATTTTAAACAGACTGTCAGAAGAACTGGCAGATGAAGTTCCATTGGAAGCAGATGACCTGCCCACAGAATTGTCCGCACCGTCCCCCGTGCAGACCCCTGTTATGAACGAAAAGACTGTGGAACCGGCGAATACGGAGAAGACCGAACCGGTTTCTGCAGATACAAAAGAAAGAAAACCGGATCTGGCCGATTTAGAAGAAATCGAACTGGAACCGGCAGATATGGAAGAGACGGATCCTGTCCTGAAATCCGGGGGCCGGCTCAGCGATCAGCTTCAGAATAATGATTTCCATTTTATCAATGTTATGGAAGAGCTGATCATGCAGCATGACCTGGAGCATATTTTAAAACAGTACAATGTATGTACCTGCCCCCGCTGCAAAGCCGATGTCTGTGCTTTGACGCTGACCGGACTTCCTGCAAAATATGTGGTTGCAGGCGATCATTCTGTCTCTCCGATCCTCAACTACTATAAAAACCGTTATCGGATCAGCATCCTTGCCGAACTGAGTAAAGCATGTAATACGGTACGTGAGCATCCGCATCATAAGAGATAATCTGATACAATGTGAAAGGGCGTTGCGAAATCATCTGTACTGGATATTTTGCAACGCCCTTTTTATCCTTTTTTAACCATTGCACCCTGTTGTCTACAGTTCTCTGTCACTTAAATTCAATGTATATTTGCGGGCAGGATTCAGCAGTGCTGCCAGATAACTGAATGCACTGTTGGACAGTATCATAGCCTGACATTTTGTCATAAGTTGCAGATCCAGATAATTCTTCCCCTGTACATTCCCTTCAACATAAGTAATCTCTGAAAAAGACCTGAATCCCAGCTCATGTTCATGCTCCCGGCACCAGACAATATCATCTGAAAATACAAACAGATGCCGGTTTCCGGGCACCTGTCCGGCGACATTCCTTCTTTCTGTATGAAGTATTTCTCTTAATAATCCGTCCTGTCATTATTTGCCGACATAATATCATATCAAAACACAGAAAATCTACCGGAAATTCAATACAAACATCCTCTAAATCAGTTGATTTATTTATATTTTCTGTTATCATATTGATGATACCTTTTGGGAATTGGATTTGAATCATTTCCGATATGAAAATCTATGAAAAGAGAGAAAAATCATGATTGCCAATCCATCATTTTATAAAGAAGAAATACGTTCCGGATTCCTGGTGACAGAAAAGCGAAAAAAAGTGTGGGCTGTGGAACTGCAGATGCTGGAAAAGCTGGACGAAGTGTGTAAAAAATATAATCTTACTTACTATGCCTACTATGGTACGCTGCTCGGCGCTGTACGTCATCAGGGATTTATTCCATGGGATGACGATATTGATGTTATTATGTTCCGGGATGATTATGAAAAGTTTCAGGAAATTGCTCCGAAGGAATTTAAAGAGCCCTATTTTTATCAAAATACATACACAGACCGCGTATTGTGGCCCCTGTCCAAAATCCGGGACAGCAGAACCACTGCTGTAGAACCACAGTTCCAACATCTTGGAAGTTCTTTTCATCAGGGGATTTTTATTGACATTTTTCCTTTTGACAACGTTGAAGACGGTATTAATGCTCAGTTTAACACGTTCAAAGAGATTCAGAAGCTTTTGTGGGTTGCCGTAGTTGATCCCGGCACTGTAATAAAAGCCTTGGAAGAAGGACAGCAACTGTATCTTGGTACTGATTTTCTTATAGATTACCTTCAAAAAAATGTACAGGAAAAATTTAAGATTTTTGAATCCTTCAATTGTTCCTGTCTCGGACAGTCACAGCAGGTGAACTATTTGATCGAAGAACTATATCCGGACGATATCAGTTGTAAAAGTGTCAAAAAAGAATGGTTCCAGAATACAGTTTATCTGCCCTTTGAACACCTGCATATTCCAGCACCTGCCGGATATGATCAGATTCTGATACAATGCTATGGAGACTATCATCAGTTTGTACAGGGCGGATCTGCGCATGAAGATATCATACTGAATCCGGATATTCCATATAAAAAGTACTTTACCGGGCAGCTGTAGCACCTGTGCATCAGCTGTCCGGCTGGTTTCCCTGTTTTATACGATATGAGGCATCATCATATACATATCATCTATCCCATAATAACCTTCATTCCACAATTTATCTGCTATCTCTATTGTTGTCATGGTTCGTGCATCTCCTTTCATACAGTTCTGGATGCTGATAACTACAGATTCTCTTTCTTTCCTGCCTTCACAAGATACTGACTGACCAAAAATGTCTCCTTTGACGGCATCCCCATCACATCCTGCAGGCCATCCAGTAATTGAGTCTCCTGCTCATCCGGTTCTCCCATTTTCTTTCCGGTTAATACCTCAATCTCATACCCACTGCGCATCACCAAACGCTGAATCTCCACCCCTGTATACATCTTTACATGAGTCCGGTCCAGTATCCCCGCATCACTGTATGGAAACATATCCCATTTCAATAATGGCAATATTACCGAATAGTGCTTCATATTTGGTATACTGACAATGATATGCCCATCCTTTTTCAAATACCTCCGGAATCGCTCCAATACTTTTTCCGGCTCCATCAGATGTTCCAGAATATCTCCCATCAAAATGTAGTCAAAATACTCTTCTCTCCAGGAGATCTCCATTTTCTCCACATCGCCACACAAAACTTCTCCCATATGGGAGGCAAGCTGAGCCATTTGCGGAACAAACTCTATCCCGTATGTTCTGGCAGCTGGAAACAGTCCTCTGACATGTCCCATCAAAGCACCGCAACCGCACCCTACATCCAGGATTCGCATAGGCTTATCTGGAGATTCCGTAATCAGAGCGCACAGATCCGTCCTGGGATGCAGATAATAGTCTACATCAAATCCCCATTTTTCATTGATTTTCTTCAGGTTTCTGCTGGCAGTTACATGATACCCTTCTGGATCTTTATTAAAGGTCTTACTACCAAAATGCAGGATAAAGCTGTTTTTACAAAGGACATTCTGATATCCTGCTTTCAGGATCCGCAGTCCCAGGTCCACATCTTCATTATTTCCCGGAAAAAAACGTTCATCCAGCATTCCTACCTGATCAAGCACCGAACGTTTCACCAAAAGCGCAAATCCTACCAGAAACAATCTGTTTTCATAAGGATAACGCATGGGTATATTAGTGCACTCACCAAATCTGAGCATATCAGGTACATTGTGAGCGCCACTCACCACCACCTGTCCTCCTGCAAAATTGGATACACTTCCGGCCGCTCCATTTTCATCTCTTTCATACAGCCCCATTCGGAGCCAGAACAATGCATTTTCAGGCAGCATCGTATCATTGTTCAGTAAAAAAATATCCGCCCCTTTGGAACTTGCCTTTATTCCCTGATTACACCCTCCGGGAAATCCCATGTTTTCTTTATTTTCCACCAGAATAATGTCCGGCTGCTGCCGCAGCCACTCCACACTGCCGTCCTTAGATCCATTATCTACAACAATAATCTCCCGTAAGTTTTCCTGTGTTGTCTTCCGAATGCTCTCAATACATGCTTTTGTGTACTCCAAAAGATCATAAGATAAAATAATAATAGATACTTTCTCTGCACAGATCTTATATTGTTCTTTAAACTGATCCAGCATCTTTTCAATTACCATTCGATCCTCCGGATTATGGCAATGGAACCATGCATTTTCATAGCAAAGGCAGGACTGATGCAGGTTTTCCGAAAGATAATAATTGCCCAGCATAATATATAACTCATAATTTCTGCAATTATAGCGAAGCCCTTTATGTATGGCATTCCACATCCCTTCCCGGTCTCCGCAGTATTCCCTGATCGCTGCATCCAATACCGCTGCTGTGTCATTATACTTACCAGAATTTACATACTCCTGTAAAAGAATCTCAGCCATTTCATAATTACCATTGTTTACAGCATCTTGTATCTCCTTCATTTTCCATCCTTTCATATCTTTTTACAGATGTGTGTACCAGAATCCCTGCAGCACTGGTCAGACTGCTTTCATGGACCTTTTTTCGCGGGCTCTGTATCATTGATTATTTAACTGCCTTTAAAATATACTGATAAGCCAGAAAAGATTCTTTTGATGGTCCATCCAGAAAGCTCTCCAGGATATCCAGCATTTGTTCTTCCTGTTCGGTTGGTTTACTGTATGAATGATAACCCAGTGCCTCTATTTTATATCCACTTCTTAAAACCAGTTTATGAATCTCCGTTCCAGTATACATCTTTACATGCGTCCGATCCAGGATACCAGAATCACCATATGGGAATACATCCCACCGCAACAGTGGAAGCAGCACAGAATAATGTTTTACATTGGGCATACTGATGATAATATGTCCGCCTGTTTTCAAATATTTTCTGAGCTTTCTCAACACCTCTTCAGGATTCATCAGATGTTCCAGCACATCTCCCATGATCACATAGTCAAAATATTCCTCTTCCCACGGAAGTTCCATTTTCTCTATATCGCCACACAATACTTCTCCCAAATGAGCGGCTATTAAAGCCACCTCCGGAATCAACTCTACTCCATATGTCCGGGCATTAGGAAACATCCCTCTGATATACCCCATCATGGCCCCACAACCGCAGCCAATTTCCAGAATATTCAGTGCTTTCTCCTTCGGTTCAGCAATCAAACCAGGAAGATCCTGACGTATTCCCAGATAATATTCTGCTCTAAATCCCCATTTCTCATTTAGCTGATCAAGTTCTGCACACGGAACCTGCACATATCCTGTATACTGTTCCAGAACCGGATCTCTTTCCAGCCGCATGACAAAACTGTTTTTACAAAGAATATTCTGATATCCTGCAGACAGCACCCGAAGACCATAGTCTTCATATTTGAGTTTGCCGAGTGACTGATCCAACGGCCCAAGCTGATCCCATACAAAACGTTTTATCAGCAATGCTGTACCTGAAAAGAAAAGTCTTTCCTCATAAGGATAATACTGAGGAATGTTGTTTTTTTCGCCAAATGCAAACACGTCCGGCGTATCCACAACGCCACTTGCCATCTGCTGATTTTCTCTCACATTCAGCACACACCCTGCCATACCATGTTTTTCTTTTTCATACAATCCCATCCGCAGCCAGAATAATGCATTTTCTGTCAATAAAGCATCCCCTGCCAGCAGGAAAATATCCATTCCTTCAATATCGGAACATTCAACTTTATATCCTGCAGATTTTTCTCTTTCTGTTTTTACAATTTTTATATCTTCCTGCTTCCCTAACCATTCCAGGCTTTCTTTATTTGCATGAGGCTCTACTGCTGCCACAATCTTTCGCGCACTTCCAGGTGTTGTCATACGTATGCTTTCCACACACAATTTCATATGCTCCAAGGAAGCACCCGGACGAATGACAATTGCTGTTTTAGCCATAAAAATTCCATAATTCTGCTGCAGTCCGGTTAATATACCCTGTATTAACAGCCGGTCATCCGGATCATTACAATAAAACAATGCATTTTCATAGCAGAGATATGACTGTAGAGAATTATCCTGCAGATAATAATCTCCTAACGTCACATACAATTCATAATTTCTGCAGTTATACATCAGGCCTTTCCTTACAGCCTCCCAAACCCGCAGTCTGTCTCCATAGTGGCTTCCAACAGCGGCATCTAAAATCGCAAGGGAATCATCATACTTTGCCGAATTTCTCATATAGTCCTGCAGCTGGTCGTCTGCCAGCTTATAGTTCCCTTCCATTATTGCATCCTGTATCTGTTTCATTTTCCTGTCTCCTGTTGATTTCTCTTATGATCCATATTCTGTTTGTCCGGCTGATATCTGTATAATATATTATACACCTTCTCTTTCTCCATCACATAACGTTCACATAAATCCATAATCGCATAGTTTGAATAATCGTTATAAATCTGCTCTGCACCTGAAAATTCTGCCGTATATTCCAGTCGTTTCAACATATATTTTAAAGCTCTTAATTTCTTCAATAACTGCTCCAGCGACATTCCAGACTCCCAAAGACGCTGTTCGCTCTGATTCATTTCTTCCAGATAATCAATATGGACAACCGCCGCATATTCTTTCATATAAGCCAGATTTTTCAGTCCAGACGGATTCTCCAAAAAAATCCTTAAGTTTCCCCTGTCCTCCGACTCAATCAATGTCTCCATCCCATTTCGCATATCTTCAACTGCCTGCGCAACTTCCTTTTCATTCTCATATGAAGAAGCATGAGGGTCTTCATTTAAAAATGACAAACCGTTATCCACAATATATTCTTTCAAAAACACTCTGTTATAATCAAAATATTTTATAAGCTTTGGATACAGACAATCATGGTAGCACCACTCTTCTTTCTGATATGGAACCACAATTTTATATCCTCTTTTGATAAATTCCATGCACTGTGAAGCATCATAAAGATCCCAGCCGTTAAAAAGATCCTCTCTCCATAGAATATCGTACTGAGTAACCATCAACAGACCGTCTACAGTCAGTACCTCCGCATAATTGTCTTCTTTAGAAGGAATCGAAAAACTCCACAATCCTGCCGAATTGTCAATCACTTTACCTGTATCCCATTTCATCAGTGAAATTCCCTGCATTTCTCTGTTTCTCTTCCCGATCATTCCAAGAACCCCAATTTGCGCATCGCGATGAAACACCTGCAGCATATCAGATATGAAATTTTGATTCTTTATAAAAACATCCTGATGAAGATATACCTTATATTTTGCAGGAGAACTTTTCATTCCCGCATTGTAGCCTGCGGCCATGGACGGCGCTTCCCGTACACTGATGATATCCGTCTCATATCCATCCGGGATCCGGAGCCTGTTTAGATAATACCGGCATTCCGCGTATTCCTCTTCATCACTTACACAAGTAATAAATGCAATCTGATCTTTTTTGATACACATAAAATCTCCTGTTATTTTGCTGAGTCGTTTTTCTTATTATCCAATGCAAAGCAGTTCCAAGTTACGCTGTCTAATATCCAAGCAATTTTAAAACCTTATCCGTAAGAAACAGATACTCCAGCCACAAAAAATAATATTCTACTTGCTGAGGCTTGAGTTCTGCAAGCTCTCTCAAAGCACCGCCATCCCTCTGAAAACGTTCCGGAAAAACCGGATAATCTGCTTTCCACGGTTTAAACGGAACTCCTGCAAAATGAAGGACCGCCGGCTGGTATTCCGGCTTCTGATCAATGAAATCATAACATCCAATGCAGAAATTATAAGGATTATAAAACACATCATAAATCCGTGGATAACCATAATATTTCAAACTTCCGATAAATGCTGCTGACAAAAGCCCCTGATCCCCGAAATAGATCTTGTCCTCTTCAACACTCTGTCTCCTTTCGCGGAGTTTCTCTGTAAGTGCCTGATAGTATAAAACATCAACACGTTCTTCACGCATCTTCTGTAAATTAATCATATAAGATCCGGAATTAAACAGCCCTTCAAGTATTCCATTCAGGTAGTCATCCCGGTCGGTGAGATCATCTTTGGAAAACAATTCCGGCATTCCATTTTCCATTTTATACTTCTGTCCGGTCACGATCAGAAAACAATCCTCAAAATCACAGGTATAATAGGGGGCAATATCCCCGACCACCAGCGTATCCCCCGCATCCAGATACAGGGCCCTGTCTATACTGTCCGGAAGCAGTTGATGCACACAGAGCGGATAATAAGTCTCTCTGTACCATCTGCCCGCCTGAACAAAAGTATCATAGCGTTCCGGATCAGGTACTCTGATCTCATGAAACGAAATGTTTCCAAATCCACCGCATAAAGCAGTCAGCATTCTGATATTCTCCTCACTTACCTGACTGTGCAATAAATAAAAATCAACAAAGTCGTTTTGCAGATTTTTTGCCATTGCCGTAAGTGATACCGCCATCTGCGGAATCAGTGTATTATCTGAAGATGTAACAATATTATACTGGTGCTGTCCAGTTTTTAAATGATTCATGACTCACCCCAACCATTACTTTGTTAAACTTTTCCTGCTGCCATTACAAATCGCTGAAACTCCATACTATTCATGGGATGAAACAAAGCCTCCAATATTGATCATCACAGTCAAAAATAACTGCTGTTATACTGACTCTATCTTTTAACTCATTCACAGCCTGATCCACAATGCTTACACAATTTTGTCCAATTCCAATTAAATTAATCTCTGACATCTTTTTACAGTCTTCCTTTTAAATGATTAGATACTGTTTCATATTGTATCATATCTAAAATTCTCTGTAAATAAGTTGTGAAATCCTTCCTGAATAGATATACTTCTTTTTAATTGACTTATCTTTTAACATTTACTATAATTAAAGAACCGGCCCTGGAAGGATCTTATAATAAAATATTTACACTATACGTAACGAAGAGGATTATGGCAGCTATGGAGAACAGAATTTATACTGGTGAAGAACGGGAAGGCTATTATGTACAGCCAATGAGGAAACGAATATGGGCTGTACAGCTGGATATATTAAAAAAAGTAGATACTGTTTGCAAGTGTCATGGTATTAACTATTATGGCTGGTACGGCACGCTGCTGGGAGCCATACGTCATAAAGGTTTCATTCCGTGGGATGATGATATGGACCTTGCCATGTTAAGAGAAGATTATGAACAGTTCCGCTGTCATATAAAAGAGTCCCTTCCAAAAGGATGGGAAGTCTCTGAACATGAGCCTACAATGATCAGTATTTTTAATTCAGACACAATTCATTTAGATCAGGATTTTCTGAATCAGTTCCATGGCTGTCCTTTTAAGATAGGGATTGATATTTTTTGTCTGGACCGCATTCCCTGTAATATGGCAGAAGAAAAATTACAGTTAAATCTGTTCTGGGCAGTTTACTGTCTATGTATCAACTGGAACCTTCCTGACGAAGATGAGCAATGGATAGAGCAGAACAAATGGGATTATCTCAAAGAGGTAGAAACGCTTACTGGTTACCACTTTAATCTGCAGCATCCTGTAAAAGAACAATTATATTTTCTTGCAGACAGAATAGCGGCCATGTACTGGGATACCGAATCCGATGAGGTGGCAAATATCGCCGAGCTGTATAACTCCCCCCATTGCAGGGTGCCCAAAAAATGCTTCAGCAAGAGTATAATGGTCCCCTTCGAGCATACGATGCTCCCCATCTTAGAAGATTATGATCTTCTATGCAGGATGACGTACGGAGATAACTATATGACCCCGGTACAAGAACATTCTCACGATTATTTAAAAAAACAAGTGGAATATTTGAGAAAACATTTCGAAAAAACCGGAAAAACTTTACCTGAAGATTTCAACATAACATTCAATTAAACAAATTATGTATTTAATAATTCTCTGCACAGCCTCCTCCCAAAAACGGGAGGGGCTATATTTACTATATATCTTATAAATTCTGCTTTTCTCCCTGCCATTTAACCGGCTGCTTTCCTGCTTTTCACTTATCCTTATACAAATGCCCGACACGAAGAAAAAGCCTGTGCGCTCTCTTTCATCGCATCATTAGCTTCCTGCACATCCGCATCTGTAAATTCCATATCAAGTATTTTCAGCAGCAGCCTGTTCCAGGCCTGATTAAAAGGATGAGCCTCATGAAGCACATAAGGATTTTCTTTAATCCCGGGAATTATCCCACAGGAAATTTCTGTCAAGGTCTTCCATTCGTCTTTTGTCAGAATACAATTACTTTGAAACAACATACCCAGACTCCAGCCAATTCCCAGGGTAAAAAACAAATATTCCACCTCATGCCAGTATCTCTGTAAAATCTTTCTGCATGTCAATTCTTCCAACAGCGCAATCCAAACCTTCAGGTTATCCCATTTCCTTAACTTCCAGGCGGCACTGTCACGCATTGTGCTTCCCGGAGATAAGAAACAAATATAAAGCCGTTCATCCAGATAATAATAACGCTTCGCATACAGTCTTACCGGCAATGTAAAAGATAGCTCTTCCATGACCAGATGCTCTGCAAACGTGATATTTTCATCCTTGATCAAAGACAACCTGAACAGTTTATTCTGCGAACTGTATCCTTCTTCTCTTGTGTTCAGCAAAAACTTTTTCCTTGCCTCAATATCCTCCAGTATAAAAAGTTCATCTTTCGTACCCTTTTCCAACTCTGTACAGACGCCATGTACACCTACATTTTTTCTGGCAAACGCAACTACGTCCGCATCATATTTTATCGCAGCATTATACGCATGCTCCAGTGTTTCCTCCAGAAGCCAGTCGTCCGCATCGCAAAAAGTCAGATACTCTCCCCCTGCATAAACTACGCCGACATTCCGTGCCCCGCCCTGCCTTCGGTTTTCTTCCAGAAAAACGGCCAGTATCGTCTCCGGAAAACGACGCTCATATTCCTGAATGAGCCGTTTCGTCTCACCTCCGTCCGTTGATGCATCATCCACCAGAATGATCTCCATGTCCTCGATGCCAATAGTCTGGCACAAAAGCTGCCTGAGACATTGATCCAGATATTCCGCCGCATTGTAACATGGTACAACTACGCTGACTTTTTTCATATTATTCATCCGCCTGCTGCTCCTTCGTTTTATATTCTCCTGTCTTCTTACCGCTCTGTAGTCTATTCCCTTTATATGTTCTTTTACAGGTCACTCAATATACAACACCTCAGAAAACTCTTACCTCATTCAAAAGTCATAGTAAAACATTCCGGCAAATCCATACCTTGCCTATTAAAAAAATCCTGTAAAATTTTTATCTGATTTTTAATTCCGTCTTCATGTGCATATTCTTTTAGTGGTGTCATATAATCATCCCCATAATTTAATCTGCATATCAAATCATAGTCCTCCAAAACTGGTATCACCGTGTCTTCAAACGGCATTTCCATGACTCTGTTAAAACATAGTTCGGGAATACGATGATGGCTGTTTTTACACAAATCAGGTAAATATGTTACCTCTTTATGCTCCGTATCACCATACATGGCCGCTATTTTATCTGTAAGAAAATATAATTGCTCTTTAACAGAAGATTTCCTGTCAATATGACAACCAGTAAGATTTTCCAACTCTTCCAGCTGGATCCATTTCTCTTTTTTCCATTCTACATCATCCCCAAAAAGATCCCAATGTACATAGAGATTGCATGCTGCCCAGAACAGATTCGTCCACACTTCCTCATCTGCCCTGTTTGGGGGTACCGCATCCCATACAAAAACATCCACACCAGAAATAAGGGGACAGCCATGATATTGATCCAGAAATGCCTGATCCAGCCGAATCACATCTGTATTCACTATAGTGATCATTGTAGGATTTTTTTTCAATACTTTCCAGCCATTTGGTGATTCTTTCTGAAAGATACATTGAAACCTTTCATAATCCTCCCTCGGCATTACCAGATCAATGTCATCATCCCAAGGAATAAAACCTTGATGACGCACCGCTCCCAGAAGTGTTCCATACCAGCCAAAATACTTTATCTGATACCTTTTGCAAATGGAATCAATCTCCCGCAGAATATCCAGCTGTACCGCCCACCTGCGCCTCATTAAAGGCTGTACATAGTAACCATCACGTTCTTCCCCCCGAATACATTCCAGTTGGATCTCCATTTTCACTGTTTCCCTCCATTTGTCTTCTTTAACAATACTACTGATCAAACATCTCTCTTACACGATGCCGGTAAGTATGTCCGGCAGCAGTCTTATCATGACCATTCCTGGCAATGGCTTTTCTTTCATCCTCATGCTTCAGATAATAACTGACTTTCCTAACCAGATCCCTCTTATTCTCATAATAAACAAAGTCTTCATCAGGTATAAAAATGTCCAGAAATCCTGACTGAAAATTGCTGAGAAGAAAGCCTCCTGCCCCCATGATGTCAAAAGCCCGCAAAGGGATTCCATTTTTAATACTGCGCAAAGTGATATTCAAATTAATCCTGCTTCTTTTGAACACCTCCGGCGCCCTTTCCTGATACTCTACAGGACCATGATTGCAAATATTCGGCATTGCAAATCCCTGAAAATGTGTGAACAGATCAACCTTGTGTATTTTTGAGACTGCATCAAGCAGATCAATTCGTTCTATTGATGTAATCCTCCGGTTGATCACAAACTGCGCATAAAGGTATTCTCTGGTTGCTCTGTTCCCCGGTTCGATGCCAAATGGATACGCCCTGTAAAGATCTTTTATAATCGGAGATAAAGAACTTTCAATAAGATCATAATTTTGAATTTGCATCTGTATTGCCATAAGAGCATGCAGATAGCCTTTCGAGTATTCCGGCAGGGCATCATACATCTGATCAAAAAAATTAAGCTGTTCAATATAGAGCGATCCCACAAAAGCAACATCATATGCATAACCCGAATCTATTTTAGATTCTATGGTATCCAACCGTTTCGTGTTGGCAGCCAATGGCATATAATTTATTGTCCGGATACCTTCATTCTGAAATTGCTGACATAATTCTTTATCAAATACATAAATGCGATTACAGGCGTTGGTAACTGTATCTGAATACAAAAACACACAAGGATCATCAAAAATCCATGAGATATATTGAATGCCTTCTTTTGTACAAACCTTAGAAATCACCGGAAAAAAATTGAAAGAAAACACCACATCCGGTACTTCTTTATGAAGAGCAGTTGTTAACTCTTCTTCTACTTTTTGATTATGAACCACATCCTGATTTTTTGAAAAAGGAAACCGAACAACATCGTACCCCTCTGCCAGAAACGCTTCTTCTATATCAGCAGTCCCAAGCACACTCCATTGGACATGCAGTATCTTCACATCTCCTGCCCTCCATGCTCCCTGATCAAACCTGCTGCCTCCAAAAGCCAGTCTGCACAATTAGACCAGGTGAGACTCTCTCTGACCTTCTCATATCCCTTCTGTATAATTGCCTCTGCCCGCACAGGTTCTGCCAACAGTCGGCTGGCAATCCCCGGAAGCTGTTCCAGATGGTTCAGATCATACAAAACAATATCCACTCCATCTGTAAAATGTTTCGTAATCCAGCTGCTTGGATCTGTGAGCGGTAATGATCGCTGCAACAACGTATTAAAAATCCGGTCATGAGTACCCGCTTTAAACCATGGCATCACATTCAGATTGATCCTGGCATCGGCCATATACATAAGCGTTTCCCTATATGGAACCTGAGTATCCAACCAACGTACATTAGATCGCCCTGCTGATGGATGATTCTCCCATCCCGGTCCGATGAGGCAGAGTTCCAGTCCCGCTTCCGCAAGAGCTGTCACCACCCGTCCCCTGTGATACATCCGGATCGCCCAGTCCACATACAGGGAGCGATTCAGAAGCATCTTCAACATCTCATCGGATACAATGAGATTAAACTGCTGTAATGTGACAAGAACCGCTTTCTCAATTGTCAGTGAACTGTCTTTTATCAGATTTTCAAGCATCTGCTGATAAAATCTCCACATATCCGGCTGATCTGGAAACAGGTCCCTGATTTTCTCCATCTGAGACTGCGGATGATAGTAACTTCCAGAAAAAAGGATATCATGTTTTCTGTCCTTATATGGAATAACCACACGATCTTCTCCGGGTAAGGTCCCAACATGAGGCATAAAAGCCACATTGGGCACTTCCTCTGAAAAATATTTTTTCACATACGCCACGTGCTCCTCATCACAGCAAAACAGCATATAATTCTCTGGATGCTTTTCTAATGTAGGGTGAAAACGGAATGGGGGATCCATGAGAATATCCGCCACCACAGCCTGGTGCTTATCCCACTGCCGGATAAACTGTTCTTCTCTCGTTCCGATTCCATCAAAGCAGATTACCATATCTACTTTATTTAATAGAAACTGATTCAGATGATCGTAGGAATGCTCCGTTTGAGATGAAAGATCATCCAGGTCACAGATAAAAACTTCGTGTCCCCGTTTCTCTAATTCTTCTGTCAATCGGTCTGTAAAAAAATGAAAGGATTCTGTTTCTGAATAAAACTGGATAATCCGTAACCGCTGTTCCTTACAGACTTGCCGCTTCGATCCCCCACCATTCAGCCCATAATACGCTTTTGCCTTTTCCACAAATGCCAGGAATCCGTCTTTGTCCAAGGGATAACGCAATGCATGGAAACAAATTTTGTCAATCCCGGAAAAAATATCTTCATAAAAATCCATGATATGATCAGAAATCCTCTCGCAGACCACTTCCCGTTCCAACTGATAAAGAGAAAAGGATGGAGAATCGTAACGAAAGGCCAGTGTCTGCATAAAACACAGCGCGTAATACAACAGATCATATTCCAGTTCTTCTCGATATATCTGTAATAGTCCACGTTTTCTGTAATCATCCCATTTCAGCATCTGAACGGTGATCCTGTCAATATGGTGCAGCTCATTTTCAGCATGAACCGTAGACGCGGCATGCATAAACCAGTGATACAATTTTTTCTCTGCTACATATATGTTATCTGCATAAATATGTAATAACGGAACCCAGTAATTGTCTTCATACATCAGCCCTTCCGGAAAACAGATCTGATGCTTCAGAAGCAGTTCTTTCCGGATGATTTTCGCCCAGGCTGTACCTCCCAAAGGTTTGCCAAGCAACATCTCCTTTTTTCTTTCTTTCGTATTTGACTGAATATACTGTCCTTCACCTTTGCCTCTGTCTTCTTCCTTTAAATATTCAAGAACCTCTGATGAATCTTTCATCCATCCGCAAGTCACCACATCGCAGATATAGTTTTCCGCAGGCGTATACAGCTGTTCAAAATAATCTGGTTCCAGCCAGTCATCCGCATCTACAAAAGCGATCCAATCCGCAGAAGCATACTGCAGACCGAGATTTCTTGCTGCTCCCTGCCTTCTGTTCACCTCCTGTCGAATCAGAATGATCTGTTCCGGAAAGCTTTGCTCCCACTTCTGCAGATGCTCCCATGTTCCATCACTGGAAGCATCATCTATACAAATGATCTCAAGGCATTCTATTCCCATCGTCTGCGCTGCAATCGATGTCATACATCTGTCGATCCAGCGTGCCACATTATAACATGGGATAATTACGCTTATTTTCTTCATGATATCCTCCTGTCCTAAAAGTTCAACATCTCACCTATCCGATGCCGATATGTATGACTGGCCGCCACCTTCTCATGTCCATTCCGGGCAATCGCTTTCCGTTCCTCATCATGAGACAGATAATATTCCACCTTTGCCAGCAAATCCTCTTTGCTTTCGTAATAGACAAAATCCTCTCCTGGTACAAAGTATTCCAGAAACCCCTCCTGATAATTACTGATGAGGAATCCACCAGCCCCCATAATATCAAAAGCGCGGAGCGGAATACCGCTTTTGATGCCGCGCATGGTCATATTCAGGTTAATTTTGCTTTGCTTAAAAACCAGCGGCATTTCATGAAAATAATCAACTGGACCATGATTGTGCAGTCCAGGTGTAGTAAAATCTTTTGTATGCGAAAACAGATCCACAGTATATTTGGCAGCTACAGCCTCCAGCAGGTCTATACGTTCTATTGTCGTAATCCAGGGCTTGATAACATGATACTCATAAAAGAAGCCTTTGGGCTGTCTTCCCTCCGTCAAAGGTTTTACCGGATAAGCTTTATACAGATCGTTCAGAATAAAAGGCAGCATTTCTTCGATCATATCATACCCCTGAATCTTTAACTGGACGCCAATCATCGCTTTCAGGTAGCCTCTGGAATATTCCGGAAGGGCAGTTTCAATCTGTTCAAAACAGCTTCCTTTCTCCAGATAAAAAGAACCCACAAAAGAAACATCATAAGACAATGGAGGTAGAGAAGCCAATTTTTGATCCATAAGCTCCAGCCTCTTTGTATTAACAGCCAAAGGCATATAATATACGGTTGTAATCCCGGCCCTGCAGAATTCCAGATACATCTCCCTGTCAAAAACATAAACTCTGTTGCAGGAATTATTAATCGTATTGGAATAAAGCAGAATATAAGGACCATCATAGCTCCAGGAAATATAACGGATATGTTCTGCCTGACAAACTCTGGAGATCACTGGAAAATAATTTACAGAAAATACCACATCGGGTGTCCTGTCATGCAGGGTGTTACGAAGCCCTGCTTCCGTCTCCGGCTCATGAATCAGCTGTTCCCAGATCAGAGAACTGGAAGCTTCAAAAGGAAAAGAAATCACCTCATGTCCCTCATCTGTCATAGCACTTTTTATATCTTCTTTTCCATAATTTCCCCAGTCAATAAACAGTATCCTCATTGATATCCTCCGGTCTCAAAAAGCCAGCATTTCTTTTACCCGATGCCGGTACGTATGCTTTGCGGCAATCTTTTCATGTCCATTCCTGGCGATTGCCTTTCTCTCATCTTCATGATTCAGATAATATCCCACTTTCCGCAGCAGATCTTCCTTACTTTCATAATATACAAAATCCTCATCCGGCACAAACAGATCCTGAAAATCTGCCTGATAATTACTGAGCAGAAATCCGCCCGCCCCCATAATATCAAAAACACGAAGGGGGATACCGCTCCGGATACTGCGCAGCGTAATATTCAGATTAATTTTACTCCGCTTGAATACCAGAGGCATTTCATGAAAATAGTCAACTCCGCCGTGAACGTTTAAACCCGGGAGCGGAAAATCCTTGATATGAGTGAACAAATCTACCGAATGTTCCTGAGCAAGTGTCTCCAGCAGATCAATACGCTCAATAGCAGTAATCCTGCGGTTGATTACATGATGTTCATAAAAGAAACTGACTGGCTGTACACTGTCCCGCATGGGATCCACCGGACAGACCTGGTACAGATCATCCAGAATGGCAGGAAGCATTTCATGAACAAGATCATAGCCAAGTATTTTCAGCTGGACCGTGATCAATGCCTTTAGGTATCCTCTGGCACGTTCCGGAAGAGCCGGTTCAATCTGATCGAAGTAATTTCCTTTTTCCAGATACAAAGACCCCACAAAGGAGACGTCACAGGTCGGTAATGTGACACCTGAAAGATATGGATCTATGGCATCCAGACGCTTTGTATTAGCTGCCAGGGGCATATAATGAAACGTGGAAATCCCGGCATGATGATATTCCAGATAAGTTGCCTTATCAAACACGAAGATTTTATTACAGGGATTGACAATGGTATTGGACGAAAGCAGGATATGGGGACAATCATAATTAAATGAAACATACCTGACGTCCTCTCTCTGGCATACACTGGAGATCACCGGAAAATAATCTATGGAAAACACCAGATCCGGAACTTCTTTACGTAATACAGAGCGAAGTCTTCTCTCTGTCTCAGGATCCCGCAGAAGCTCTTCTCCCTGATGTCCAAACACCTGAAAAGGAAAGCACACCAGATCATGCCCTTCCTCTGTAAAAGCCTCTTTCATATCCTGCCAGCCATAGCTTTCCCATTCAATAAACAATATTTTCACGAAAAAATCTCCCTTATCCGATGCCGGTAGGTATGTTCTGCCGCCACCTTGTCATGCCCGCTCCTGGCAATTGCCTGCCGTTCTTCTTCATGCCTCAAATAATAATCTACTTTCTGCAGCAGATCCTCTTTGCTCTCATAATACACAAAATCTTCTCCTGGAATAAAAAAGTCCAGAAAGTCCGCCTGAAAATTGCTGAGCAGAAATCCCCCGCTCCCCATAATATCAAAAGCCCGAAGCGGAATACCACTTTTGATTCCCCGACGGGTAATATTCAAATTCACCCTGCTTTTCCTGAATACCAACGGCATTTCATGAAAATAATCAGTTTTTCCATGGTTGCATACATTAGGCATTGTAAATTCTTTTATATCCGTAAAAATATCAGCACTATGTTTTTTTGCAATACTGTTCAAAATGTCGATCCGCTCCAAAGCCGAGATCCTTCGGTCGATTACATACTGTGCATACAGATATTCCCTGCTCTCCATACCGTTCGGGTCCGGATCCAGCGGAAATGCCTGATACAGATCATCCATGACCGGCCCCAGCACATCTTCCACAAAATCATATCCCTGGATCTTCATCTGAGCGGCAATCACTGCGTCCAGATACCCTTTTGCAAAGTCCGGCAACGCAGATTTCATCTGATCAAAATAATCATGATCTCCCACATAAAAAGAACCGACAAAAGAAACATCATATTTGAACGCTTCGGAATCTGAAACTGCCGACAGCGTATCCAGTCGACTGGTATTCGCCGCCAGCGGAAGATAATGTACAGTATCGACACCGGCATTTTGGAATTCCAGACATAATTCTTTATCGAATACATATACCCTGTTGCAGGGATTCAGTACTGTCTGTGAATACAACCGGGCATACGGCGCGTCATAAATCCAGGAAATGTACCGGAGACCTTCATCATTACAGATACTGGAGACCATCGGAAAATAATTGACAGAAAACACGAAATCCGGCACCTCCTGATGTAAGGCAGCCAGAAGTCTCTGCCTGATTTCAAACGAAGTATCCAGGTCCCCGTCAATGGAAACAGGAAATAACACCAGATCATGCCCTTCCGCGCAGAAGGCTTCTTCTATATCTTCTTTCCCAAAACTGTCCCATTCAAACATTAATATCTTCATTCCGTTCCTCCTGTATCAAAGATCCAGCATCTCTCTCACCCGATGTCTGTACGTATGGCCTGCCGACACCCTATCATATCCGTTCCTGGCAATGGCTTTTCGTTCTTCTTCGTGAGCAAGATAGTAGTCCACTTTTTTAAGCAGGTCTTCTTTACTTTCATAATATACAAAATCCTCCCCCGGAATAAAATATTCCAGGAAATCTGCCTGAAAATTACTGAGCAGAAAACCTCCTGCTCCCATAATATCATAGGCGCGAAGGGGAATCCCGCTCTTAATGCCGCGCAAAGAAATATTCAGATTGATCCTGCTCTGTTTAAAGACAAGCGGCATCTCTTTATAATACTCCACCTCTCCATGATTCCTGATATTCGGCATCGCCAGTTCCTTTGTACGGGTAAAAAGGTCCAAAGGCCGATGCTGTGCACATGCTTCCAGAAGATCAATACGCTCCACAGCCGTAATCCTTCGATTAATCACATACTGTTCATAAAAATACTCTCTGGATTCCATCCCGTCCGGTTCCGGATCCACGGGGCAGGCCTGATAAAATTCTTCCATTACAGAAGCCGGCAGACCCTGAATAAAATTGTATCCTTGAATTTTCAGCTGTGCGTCTATAAGAGCGTCCACATATCCTCTTGCATAGTCTGACAGATGCGGTTCTATTTTGGAAAAATAATTATATTTTTCAATATATAAGGATCCCACAAAAGATATATCATATGTAAAAGGATCGCAGGCATCGGGATCCTGTGCAAGGAAATCCAATCGTTCTGCAGCTGCTGCCAGCGGCATATAACGGACTGTCCGGATGCCGGCGTGATAAAATTCCAGATATAATTCTTTATCAAATAGATAAGCTATATTGCATGAATTTATGATCGTAGCAGAATACAGGAGATAGCATGGACAATCGTAGGTCCAGGAAATGTACCGGATCCCTTTCTGCTGACAGACTCTGGAAATCACCGGGAAATAATTCAGTGAAAAGACCAGATCCGGCGCCTCTGTCTGCAGCAAAATGCACAGTCTCCCCTCTGTCTCTTCATCATGACCGCGTTTTTCATAAGCCGCAGAAAACAAAAACAGGACCAGATCATGTCCTTCTGCCGCAAATGCCTTTCTCATGTCTTCGCTCCCGAGGCCACCCCATTCTACATATGCAATCTTCATCTCACTGCTCCCTTTTCATCCTCTTGTATTCCCAGCATTTTCTGCTCATCCGGCGTAAAATAATGCTCCCTTACATAACCGGCAAATCCATCGCACTCTGCCCTTTGCGCCGTTTTCATCACAAACAGACGGTCCTTCAAAGCCGGCAGATCATATATTTTAGAAAGAAACCCCATAACCGCTTCGTGTTTCTCCTGATCCTGTATCGATTCTTCCTCATGGAACAATGCTTTTAACAGCCATACCAGCGGTTTCATCTCATACCGCTCACATTTCAGGTGCTCCACCGCATAGGTGACACATTTTTGCAGCTGGCCCGTCTCATAACAGCTCTTTGCCAGAAGGTCGCAGGCGTCTCCCAGATTTCCCGCCAGAAACAGAGCTTTATTCGTACTTCCATAGGCCTCCAGCTTTCCAAGAGCTGTTTCCAGATATTCGACTGCTTCCTCAGGCGAGCCATGCATGACCAGAAACCGCCCTGCCATATAATCAAGGTCCGCCTCTTTTGGGAATGCCTGCACTCCCTGCTGATACATATCCTGAACATCCGGCCAGCCAATCGTTTCTCTTTCTGTCAGTGTCATCAAAAGTCTGACAAATGTTGTTGCACTTCTCTGATCATGTTCTTTCAGTTCTCCGGGCATATGCGCCACAGCCTGCCGATACCATCGCTCCGCCTCTTCCAGTTCTCCATCATCAAAGCATTCATCCCCCATATAGCCCATCAATTCCGGATCATCCGGATATTCTTCCAGCTCCCTTTGAAGCATCCGGCGATTTCTGCCGCTCTTCTTTTTTTCTGTAGAAGCAGCTCTCTGATAACCGGTATGAAAGATTGAAAACTCCTGCGTACCATCCATGACCTGTAATTCACGTCCGGACAGAGATACCAGCTGCTCATGGATCCGTCTCTTATACCGAATGTCCGGAATGTTTCGGAAAAACCGAAGATGGCTGCAGGAAGAAAAAATCCGTCCCGTATCATCAAGATTATGCAGTAAAGCTGTACTCCCGTCAAATCCCTTTCTGGAAAGCTGAGCAAATATATACGGCAGCTTTTTCGCATCCTCTTCTGTCATATATTCGTCTGCATCCAAAAACACGATCCAGTCTCCCCGGGCTTTCTGGATCGCATAATTTTTGGCAGCAGAGAAATCTTCCGCCCATTCCAAGTGAAACACCTTCGCCCCCAGCTTCCCGGCCAGTTCTGCCGTCCGGTCTGTGGAACCGGTATCAATCACAATCTGCTCCCACATCACACCTTTTCCCCAGGACAAAGCTTTTTCTATGTTCTTTTCCTCGTCTTTTACGATCATGCACTGTGAGATGAAGATTCGTTTATTGTTCTTCATTATTACTCTCCCTGCCGGCTTCTGTTCTGAGTATCCTAAATTCTTCAGGCTTATCTCATAGTACAGCAAAAAGCCATTTCCCAGCTTTTGCCGTTGAAATGGCTTTTTGTTACAAGGCCCTGTTATATTTCGGCCCGACTGCCGTCGGGCCTGTAGTCAATATTCTGTCAAACGATTACTGAAGCAGGCTCAGGACGCTCTGCGGTACAGAGTTGGACTGTGCCAGCATGGACTGAGATGCCTGCAGAAGAATGTTGTTCTTCGTGAATGCAGTGATCTCATCTGCCATATCAGTATCACGGATACGGCTCTCAGCAGCAGTAATGTTCTCAGATGTAACCTTCAGGTTGTTAACAGTATGCTCCAGTCTGTTCTGAGCAGCACCAAGGTCTGCACGATAGTCAGAAACCTTGTTAATAGCTGCCTTGATAGCAGTAATAGCAGCATTACCACCGGACAGAGTTGATACGCTGATGCTGTTGATGTTGATATCGCTGGCTGCCATACCGCAGGTGGTCAGCGCAAGCGTCTCACCAGCTGTCGGTCCAATCTGGAACGTAATCGAACCAGCACTGATCGGCTTAACACCGTTGAAATCAGTATCGTTGGAAATACGGTTAATTTCCTCGATCAGACGGGTAACCTCTTTCTGAAGGTTTCCTCTGGCTACAGAGTTGTAAGTACCATTTGCGGACTGGCTTGCCAGAGTGGTCAGACGCTGTAACATGGAGTGAGTCTCAGTCAGAGCACCCTCAGCGGTCTGGATCAGACCGATAGCGTCGTTTGCATTCTTCGTAGCCTGGTTCAGACCATTGATCTGAGATCTCATGCTCTCGGAAATAGCAAGACCTGCTGCATCGTCGCCTGCACGGTTGATTCTGTAACCGGAAGACAGTTTCTCAAGGTTTTTGCTCAGTGCACTCTGGTTGGTTCCCAGATTTCTGTAAGAGTTAATCGCCGCTATGTTGTGTTGAATAATCATAAAATGTTCCTCCTATTATATAATGATTATTATCTCAGGAACTTCCCTGTCCCTGACTGCTTTCCAAAGAGGGCCTGCTTCAGAAAGCTCTGTAAAGTTTATATGTGAACTTGCTTTACATTCTTATTTATCGACTCTGTTCTATAAAACTTAAGGAAGATTTACACCTTTTTTTCAGTATTTTTCTTACTGCAGAAGGTTCAGAACCAGTTCAACCGTAGAATTCGCCTGAGCCGCCATGGCATTCGCCGACTGATAAATAATATTGTCCTTTGTAAATTCTGTAAACTCTTCTGCCATGTCCGTATCCCGAATCTGGCCTTCAGCCGCGTTCATGTTTTCATTGGTAACATACAGGTTATTGTAGGCATGTTCCAGACGGTTGCTGGCTGCACCAAATGTAGCTCTGACATCTGCCACTGCTTCAATTGCCTCTTCAATCAATGGCACTGCGGCGTTGGCATCATTTAATGACTCAAAACTGGTACCATCCAGATTCAGATTGGCACTGCCAACATAGTAGCGTTCCATTTTCAGAATTTCCGATGCAGATGAACCAACCTGAAAAACAACATCATCCCCTGCGACCTCTCCCGGAATCGGCTGCTTATTACTTCCATCATGTCCAAACAGCTGAATCCCGGCAAAATGTGACGTTTCACCAATCCGGTCAATCTCATCCAGAAGCTTCTGACGCTCTTTATCCAGATTCATTCTTGCCTGAGTCGTATAGGTTCCATTTGCCGACTGAACTGCCAGTGTCTTCATCCTTGATAACATGGAATGCACTTCTGCCAGCGCACCGTCTCCGGTATTCGTAAAACTGATCCCGTCATTGCAGTTCCTCATGGCCTGATCCAGGCCGCGGATCTGATTCCTCATCAGTTCTGAAATTGCCAGACCTGCTGCATCGTCACCTGCACGATTGATACGATATCCCGAAGAAAGCTTCTCCAGGCTTTTCTTCATCTTTCCTTCCGAAATGCCTTTATTTCTGGTAGCATTGATACCCGGTATATTGTTTCTTATGATCAATTCTGCCTACCACCTTTCCTTCTCTTAACCTGCTGTTGTCTTTTCCATCAGCCAACATAAGGCAGATCAATATATGCTTATTTTGTCACCTGCTCTTCGCTTATGTTTATTATATCGGCAAAAGACGGTGCTTGATAAGAGGGGAATAGAAGATTTTTATTTTCCATTCAACTCCATTTAACTTCCTGGCATATCAGATATTTGATTTATGAATTCTGGAATATATTTTCCCGTAGATAAAAATGCCTGTATTATTACAAACGTTTTTATCCATAATGAAACGGCAGGTGCCGCCCCTAAAAATCAACTATTCAAATTTTGGGTTTGAATTGTAAAACTGTATTCTCACAATCAAAAATATATTTCAGACCGCTTTCACATTCTCTTACATCTTTTCTTATCTCATCTTCTCTTAATATATTTTTATAATTTAATAAACTAAAATACATTTCTTTACAACGTTTTAGAAAAATATCTTTATCTTTTTCACTATATTTAGAGGCAAAGACATCATAATAATCTTTATACGCTCTAGCCACTCTAAATTTATAATATCGACTATACTTTTTTTCCCTTTCAATATCGCTGTTCTTATTTAGCAATCTATGTGCTTCCACAAAAATCTTTAATGAGTCTTCAGCCTTCCTGTAATACAACTGGTTCTCCAATAAATACCTTGCATAATGATTGTCTATTTGATATGCCGAGAAAGCACTTCCTCTCTGTTTTGCCAAAGAATATGCTGTCTCAAAATATCTTTTTGCTCTATCAAATTGGTTTATATTTATACAAACAATCGCATATTGCTCCCAAAAGAATAAATTTCTCTTGCAAAAATTTAACTCTTTCACTTTTTCATAATAATCGATAAGCTTCCCAGAATCCATCTGATACCCAAAAACATAAGATATGTATGAACAAGAAACCAAATTAATCATTGCATTTTTATATTTATTACTTCCCAAATACAAATTATCTAATTTTTTCATAACTGAAGTTAAGACTTGTAGCACTTCATCTTTAGAAAACACCTCCGTTTTCATCATAAGTTCTTTTGCAATGATAGATGATTTGACTGCAATCTTTCCTTCTGTAATATCTAAAAAATCACCGCAATTTTTGCTACGCCTTATTATTCGTTCAGCATCATTAATATCAAGCAAGATCTTATAATCATTAAGATTTAATCCCAATTCCAAAATTCCACTTACAAATGTCAAAATCAACATACGACGTAATATAATATTATCTTTCAGATTGCCTATACTCTCTACGAAACGTTCAATAATATGTAATGATTCAAAAAGATATAGTAAAATATTTTGAAATCTTGATTTACATTTAAATTCTAGTCTGCTTATTCGCCTTCTTTGTGACTCCCCAGCAAAATCTCCATAAAATCCATACCGTGAGAACAAATCATCTAATTCTAAAAGTTCATTTTTACTCAAGACATCTAAATTTATCGAACTCTCAAATCGAACATTTTTCATCACTTCAATAGTATCATAAATATTATTATAGTAATTATCATACATAGACGACCGCATTACAAAAATGAATCTTACATTAGCAAGATCAAAGTCCGAAAATTTTTTCAAAATGTCCAAATATATGTTCGCGGGATCGCATATAATAATTTTAGGTTTTTCACTATTACATATTTGTTTAATCTCTCTCATTATTTTAGTATTATTTACCTGTTTGAGAAAATAAAAATCCATATCTGTACACAAATTTATTATTTGATTAACAAATATCGTTTTTCCATTACCCAAATCTGAATATACAATGAAAGATCTTCCATTTTTAAGCCCTTCTATTACTTCCTTAACTTTATCACGGTTGACTAATGACTCATAAACCCTTTCATCATTTTTTTTGTAGATTTCTGGTCTTTCTTTTCCTTTAAAAAAAAGTTCATATACATCTCGGTCTTCTGCCTTTAATACGCTGTTAAATCCCACTGTTTTTTTAAATGATTTATAATAAACTTCTTTCTTATCATTATTTTCTTCTGCTTTAGAATCTGACAAATCTTCACAAAATCTTTGGACACCGCACAATAAAACTCTACCATATTTATTCAAAAACTTTCTGTTTGACTCTGAAAGCTCTTGCCGCTCAATAAAAAAAATCTTACTTTTCAGTTCTTCATTTGAAACTATTCTTCGTATATCTAAATCGCTATTAAACGACAAACCTATAATAAATATAGCTTTAGCACTATGCAATTCATCAATCATATACGCATACCAAGGAGTGTCAAAAAACTTAGTATTATTGTATGATAAATGTGATAATTTAAATGATTCTGGTAATACATCTTCTTCTAAATCATTTATATATCCATTTAAATGCATTACCATTTTATCTTTATTAGCTTTTCTAATATCTTCGTTTATGTTATATCCCTTAATTTTAATTCCTGAATCGCTGCAAATCTTTTCTATTAAATCATCATAATTTGTACTATACACTCTAAGGTTTTTAACCCTTGATAAAGCTTTATAATAGGCTTCATACTTCTCAACAATATAATGTTTTTTCAGATAGTCAACTAATCTTTTTTCGCCATAAATATCAATATATTCTTGTGAAACAATATCCAATTGAACATCTTCATCCATATCTGTCAATTTAGCAAGTTCTTTTGCCAATCGACCTCCAACCCATAATTTTTTCTCTTCATTGTCAAGACCGTTTTCTGCTCCTACTGAAAAACCCGATCCAACAATAAAAACTGCTTCTCCCATTAATGCATACTTTAAAGCTTCTTCATAAGTCATCATAATAGCCCTGCATGTTGTTTTCAGAAGCTAAAACAACATATTCCTTTCTTTGATATGTGATTTGGTTTATTCAGATAATATATTTACCCCTTATACTTTCGCTACTCAAACCTGCACTTCTCCCCTCTCATACCACCATATGATTCTCAATCTCCGAAGACACAATTGGCATTTCCGGATACAGCCAACTCTCATTCATACCATTTTCCATCAGCTGCAGAACGATCTTCTGCGGATTTTTAATCATGATCTGACACAGGCAGTCCTGTGCCATAGAATTATGATCCATGGCATCCGGATTTAACTGATATTTTCTCAAATACTGATCATCTTCCTGTTCTCTGTAAAACGGAAAGACAGAGAACACCCCCTTTTGAGCCTTTATCCGTTCTGAATGATATGGATGTACCACACACAACGGCGGAAGGATTCTACCAGAAAGACAGTAGCCATCCGAATAGATCCTGGACAACAAATAATAATACGGATTGATGACCGCTCCTTTTTCCAACAGTTTTTTCAGCCGAACTCTGTCCCGAAAGATCTCGTCATTAATACTGCTCAAATTAAAAATATAATCAATATGTGAAGTTTCTGTCGTCTCTGCATATTCTGTCAGATCCGCATATACATTCATCTGATTTAGAATGCGCTCCCTTTCCTGGAATGTGAGTTCCAGATCTGCCAGCAGTTTTTTCTTCAGTTCCTCATTCTGTGCTATATATTTGATGATTTTCCTGTTCAGTTTTTTAGGATTCAGTACCCATACGCATGGAACACATTCCATTCTTTTTTTATCAGCAAACCTGCCTGCATCAAAAAATGCTTCAACGGCAAAAATCAGGGAATGAATACTGGACTCTGACCAGTCAAGAACTCTTGTATTAACCTGATGATGCTGCATAACCTCCAGCCACTCCACTCTCGATGACGGCTCTGATGAAAGCAAATGATAATTTTTGGCTATATAATGTTGTGTTCTGATATCCTCTGCGTAATGCAGTTTTGTATAATTTTGTGTTCGATCAGCACGCACTTTTTTTCGATAAAGTGACGGGATCAGAGAATGCCTGACATTATCAAGACCACGAAACCACAGAATCGGCGGTTTCTGACAGTCTGTCCCGGCAATCTCTGATATCACATTCATATATTCACCCAGATCTTGAACTATTTTTCTTTCAAAAGGCATTATTTATCCTCCAGTTTCTGCGCAGTTCTTCTTTTATTCAGGTAATACATATTCGTCAGAAATTCTATGCTTTCACGATTCATATCTGCATATTTCTGAGTTTCTTTTACGATTTCATTGAGACATGGCTCATTGATAAACCCGGCAATTTTATTGCTGAATTCACCCAACATTTTTACTTCTCTGTTCTCTTTGTTTTCGCACATGCTCTGGTTCAATGTTCTGAGATTCTCAACTCCGTGCACAAAATCCCGACTCACCTCATCATATTCTCTCAAATACTCTATATGCTCAGCCACATGTACAGCATACTGATACATCATTTCGCACATAATCTTATAAAATTTCAACGGTCTGTATTTTCGCTCTTTGAAATATTTTCTTAAATCCTGGCATACATCATCTAAATATTGAATATTAGCTAAAACTGTTTCCAGATTCTCCATATCCTTTTCCCAATGAAAACTCATAGGATCGATATGTGCTTTCAGACCTTCAAAATGTTCTTTCAGGCTTCCAGGATCTTTGTTCAGGTTTTCAAGATCATCTTCGTTCAGATTCTCCAGAAACACTTTGACGCTTTCTTTGAGTTTATCCATAACATTCTCAGCCAGATTTCTGAATTTTTCATAGTCAGGTCCTGATTTATCATTTTCGTTCTCTTTCAGACACCATTGATACAATATTACATCCAGGCATCTTTTCATCTGAATATTGTTCAGAGATCTGTCATCCGGCCAGTTTACCGCCAGAACATACATATAGCCAAATGCTTCCAGCCCCATGGCATTACACATAAAGATATCTGCTGTCTCTTCTCTGTACAGATCGATCATCTCCTTCATCTTCCGAATCATGTCATCCCTGTATTTGTCAATCTCATTTTCCAGGATATTTTTGAAAATTCTGAAATTATTTTCGTTATCATCGTCTATACCCAATGCTCTTCCCATGGCTTCCATATTGGAATCAAAACCAAATCTTACTCGCTTTTCCGTAAGTTCTTCATACCATCCTTCACATGCTTTTTTATATGCAAGTTTTATGAATCCGGCCCTTTCACTGCCGTCAAATATGTTCCCTGCAAGTCCCGATGTCAGTTCATCATAGATCCAACAATAAAAACGTTGGAATATTTCCCATATTTTGTAACTGTCCGACTTCTCATAAGCAGTCATTTTGGCAAATTGAGCACTCCACTCTTCCTCATATTCAATATTACCTATTTCCAGCCATTCTTCGAAATTTTCAATCTTACAAAGTTCCCGGATTTTCACATATGAATGCTGACGCGAGGACTCCCAGGCAATACAATAGGCGCATCTGATCATTCGTTCCATCTGTCTGCCGAATTCAAATTCATTCATCCTTTCTCCGGTCTCATCCTGGATCTTTCTAAGGATTTCGGATATTACAGAAAAACTTTTTTTGATCAGCCTGTTCTCTGCACAATAATAGTAGGACATTCCACGCAGGAATTCCTGTATGATCAATTTCAGTTCATCTTTTTTTCCCCAATATTTTAGATTTTCTTTCATATCATTTTCCAGATGTGCAGAAAAAATCTTCAGAGGAGCCTCTCTGAACACATATGAGATTTCACCAATACTGTTCTGGTAAAATGCATCCAGATATGCCGTAATTAAATATTTTTCCAATGTTTTTTCAAAAACTTTTGTCCAGTCATAACAGCCAATATCACTCTGAAGCCTGCCTGTCAGTCCTCTTGCCAGCATTCGCATGCTCACATGTATTGAATGTCTCAGCAATGCGTCATTTCTGTCTTTTCTGCTCTCATAACGAAACTGATGCGCTACTTCATGGAAAAGAGAAGGCACCATTGTGACAATATTGCCAAGCTCTGTAAGCGTAGGAGTACAGATCACCATGCAGTATCTGTCTTTTCCATTTTCAAATATATTGTCCAGATCTGCTGTACGCTCTGTAATCATCTGTTCCCGTATCTGCTTTTCCCAATCCCAGTCATAGCATACCCCTTCACGGAACATAATTTCCACTGCCACATCTCTTTTACTCAATGCTGGAACAACAATCGGCAGATATTGATGTTCTATACTGCTGCCCTCCCCCATTTTCGAAAAGGCGCTTTTCTGATAGTATTCAATAAAAACGTTTAAAAATTCACTGTAGCCAATCAGTACTTTCTCCATACTGGTATTGGACTCAATATTGTAGTTCGGCGTCTGCAACGACTGCAGATTATTATTTCGTATATACTGTGCGTAACCATCCAGAGCACAGACCGACTCCCGAATATAATCCTCCAGCAGATCCAGATGTATCCCTTTCATGTCTTTCCCACCAAACAATCGGATATAAATCGACACAGAATCCAGAATCACATCCAGTTGTTCCAGCAGTACCAGCGCATAAATTCTTGTATCGGAAAGTCCATTGATCCCCTGGCACAATACGATCAGCTTGTTCAAAAGATTCATATAATGCTTCATATTCTTACGATATGCCTGTATTGCATTTATCAGTTCACGAATCTTTTTATATTTTTCCTTAATCTTTTCTCCGCATTCCTGTATCTTATAATCCAGAAATTCTTCTCTCTTTGAGACAGCCTTACCAGAAAGTTTCACTTTTGTCGGCTTTATTTGATTGATATCTTCAATCTTTGGTATACGATTGTTCGAAGCCAGCAGATATCGCTCATTAATGCATGACAGATATCTGTTTTTCATCAGGTATTTCAAATAATCTACAATCGATAAGGTCCCTCCTGTCTGATCCGGATCAAATTCTCCAATACAGCCGTTTTGATCCTTTCCCCTGGATTCTTTATATTCTTTGATATATCGAAACAATTCCAGAAATTCTTTCTCCTGGATATACACACTGAAATCATATCTTCCGTTTAACCCGAATATTTCATATCCGGATAGACTTTTTTTCTTCTTTAAAAATTCTTCTACTTTATTTTTTTCACTCCAGTACAAATTGGAATAACAGCAGCGAATTACATAACGATTTCCCATATCTGCCGCTTTTATATCCGAAACACTTTTGCCGCCGACATTTTTAAATTCGATGGGAGAAAACTTTTCTCCCTCTCCATCCTGGGTAATCACACTCTCTGCCAGAGTCAGCAATGTATACGTTTTATACAATACAAGAGATTTGATTCCTTTTTCCTTATTGCATTTTACTGCTCTTTGTCTGAGCAGCGTGGAAATTTCAAAAGAGATTTTTGCATCTGTACTTCTTATTACCAGAGAAAAATCTCCGGTTGAAATCATTTTGTAAATTCTGTATATCATGGGAAGAGACTCGTCCAGCGCAGTATATGCTCCAAGAATGCTGTGAATATCTTCATAAATACAATTCATAAACTCTTCTTCCGACATTTCTGTCAAAACATGAGCCAGTATTTCCGGAGTGATATGAATCTGAATCATACTAAGATAAGACATGGATTTACCGTCATCTAACTCCCTGAAAGGATCTCCTGTTTTTTTTATGTTCTTCTCATATTCCAGCATCTTTTCACTGCAGTACAGAGAATAACTTTGTACTGCAATGTCATCTACCCCGATACTCTCTTCCGGCCAAATTCCCATGATGGAGGTAAATGTATCTGTCAGTCTTTTCTTTTCCACTTTCATAACATCAAAATAATCTGTTGCAAAAAGTGTTTCCTTATTCTCATCCTCTTCTCTCTGTATTACTTCTGCCTGGTCCTTAATATTTTTGCGGATCAAACGGACATTGCGAATATCTGCTCCCACTGTTTCTGTTTCCTTTCTTTTGTATTTCCTGTATTTATATGCAAATCTTCCTGTTATTTTGCCACAAATCGAAAACAGACCTGATACATCATGTACTTACTGTACGTATAATGTATCAGGTCTGTTTTCGGAGCCCGGAATGCTTCAATAACTGCTCTCACTTTCACAGTCCGGAGGTCTTTGTCTGCTCCTTACAGCTGTATCTAAGCTTCCGAAGCTTTAGAGCATAACTGGCGTCCATAGAATACTGCCCTATATCGTCCCGCAGAATCGGTTTGTCAGGCAATCCTAAATCCCGGGCAGCAAACGTATCTATGATACGCCCGCAAGCCTCCCTTTCTCTTTCCATAATTACAACTCACCTTTTCTATATTTTACTGGACATATCAGCTTATAATTACAATATATCCAGTCTGACACATTTTATCATGTATTGCAACAGTTTGCAATTTATTTTATAATTTTTATACTTTTTTAATATTTCCACCTTTCATACCACATACTTACAAAAAACAAAAATTCCCATTTAATATATATTACAACATTAATAAGTAATGTGACCTGCAAACCATGCACCAAAAGGTGCAAAGTATGCAGGTCATACAAAATAACTATTTCACTCCCCCAACACCCCCATAAACTCCTCCCCTGTAATCGTCTCCTTCTCATACAAATATTTCGCCAGTTCATGGAGCTTCTGTTTCTTCCCCTGCAGAAGCTCCAGCGCCTTCTGATACTGCCGTTTCAGAAGTGCGTTCACTTTTTCGTCCACCAGGGCGGCGGTCTCGGCGGCGCAGGCAAGGGAGGTGTCTCCGCCCATATACTGGTTGTTCACGATCTCCAGCGCCATCATGCCGAATTCCTCACTCATGCCGTAGCGGGTGATCATGGCCCGGGCCAGCTTTGTCATCTGCTCGATATCGTTGGACGCGCCGGTGGTGATGGAGCCGAAGATCAGTTCTTCCGCTGCGCGGCCGCCTGCGAAGGTGGCGATCTTGTTTTCCAGCTCTTCTTTGTTCATCAGGTTGTGTTCCCGCTCCTCCACCTGCATGGTGTAGCCCAGAGCGCCGGAAGTACGGGGGATGATGGTGATCTTGGTTACCGGCGCGGAGTTGGTCTGCAGGGCCGCCACCAGCGCGTGCCCGATCTCATGATAGGACACGATCAGTTTCTCCTTGTCTGACAGGACTTTGTTTTTCTTCTGATAACCGGCGATGACCACCTCGATGCTTTCCTCCAGATCTGCCTGGGTCACATAGGCCCTTCCGCCGCGCACGGCCCGAAGCGCCGCCTCATTGACCATATTGGCGAGCTCTGCACCGGAGGTGCCTGCCGCTGCCCGGGCAATGGCGTTAAAATCAATGTCGTCCCCCAGCTTCACTTTCTTTGCATGTACCCGCAGAATGGCCTCCCGTCCGGTCAGATCCGGAAGCTCCACCGGGACCCGTCTGTCGAAGCGCCCCGGGCGCAGAAGTGCCGGATCCAGCGTCTCCGGACGATTGGTAGCCGCCAGGATCACCACTCCTTTGGAGCCGTCAAAGCCGTCCATCTCCGTCAGAAGCTGATTCAGGGTCTGCTCCCGCTCATCGTTGCCGCCCACGCCGCCGCTGTCGCGCTTCTTGCCGATGGTATCAATCTCGTCGATAAAGACGATGCACGGCGCCTTTTCGTTTGCCTGTTTAAACAGGTCACGCACCTTGGCCGCGCCCATGCCGACGAACATCTCCACGAATTCGGATCCTGAGATGGAGAAAAAGGGCACCTCCGCCTCGCCTGCCACCGCCCTGGCCAGAAGCGTCTTGCCGGTGCCGGGCGGTCCCACCAGAAGAGCGCCTTTGGGCATCACAGCCCCGATCTCCTGATATTTGCCCGGGTCGTGCAGAAAGTCCACGATCTCTTTGAGCTGCTCCTTGGCCTCGTCTTCTCCGGCCACATCTGTAAATTTGATCCCTGTCTCGCTGGACACATAGATTTTCGCATTGCTTTTTCCGAAAGACATGGCATTTCCCATGGCGCCGCCCATGCGCTTCATGAGCATCCGGGACAGGAGCTGCCCGATGCACACGAAGACAGCCACCTGAAGGATGATAGAAAGGATGGAGCCGATCCATGAGGGCTCCTGCTCTTTCACCTTGCCAAAGCTGCATCCGGACGCCCGCAGACGGTCCACCAGCTCCGGATCATTAAAGGCGACTGTGGAATAGAAAGAGGGATCTTCCTCGTTGTTATCCACAAAATAGATATAATCCTTCTCCATCTGGGCAACGGAAACCTTTTTTTCCTCCAGCATGGTCAGGAATGTGCCGTAATCCACTTCCTCGATCTGATTTTTTACATATTTGGGAAAGATAACGGCATTCAGGACAAACATGATCAAAAGCCCGATGCAATAATAAAAGATCAGCGGCTTTTTGGGTTTTTTCATCTGCTGCATACTATTCCTCCTCTGCAGTATTTTTACAGTATTATGATACCGGAAAATGAACGGAATATAAACCTGTGTTAAATATAGATGCAAAAAACCAATCCGGAAACGGCTTTCACACGTTCCCGGACCGGTCTTTCTTTTCTTAAATTTTATTTTTTCCAGCAGATCGTCACCTTAAAGAGGTCTCCGTCCGTCTCCACCTGGAACGTCCCTTTCTGCAGCTCCGTAAAGCTCTGGGCGATAGCGAGGCCAAGGCCGCTGCCCTCCGTATTCCGGGACAGATCTCCCCGGACAAACCGCTCGGTGATCTCCTCCGGAGAGAAATTCATCTCTGCAGCAGACATGTTTTTAAAGCTCACCCGCACCTCCGGTTCCATATCCCTCATATCGATATATACCCTGGAATGGGGCATGGAATATTTCAGAATATTCTGAATCAGGTTGTCGATGACCCGGAAGGTCCTTTGGGGATCCAGGGTCAGGATACATTTTTCCTCCGGCAGGTTCCAGCGGAAATCCAGGGTACTTTCCTCTATCTTTTCTTCATTTTCCAGGCGCACCTGCTTGATCAGGCTGACCAGATCCACGTCGTCAAAATTCATGACGATATTGTCGGATGTCGCCTTACTGACTTCAAAAAGATCTTCAATCAGTACCTTCAGCCGCTGAGATTTTTTATCCAGTGTACGGATATAGTCCTGCCTCTGCTCTTCTGTCAGGTCTTCCTTTTTCAAGAGATCCACATAGGTGATAATGGCTGTCAGCGGCGTCTTCAGATCATGGGACACGTTGGTAATCAGCTCCGTCTTCATGTTCCGGCTGCGGACCTCATTGCTGACCGCTTTCTGAAAACCGTTGCGGATAGCAGTCAGTTCATCCCGGATGGGATTGAACTGCCCCATATCCTCTTCCGTTGAAACGTTCAGGTCACCCTCTGCAATGGTTCTGGTCACCTGCAGCAGTTTCTCATAATTTTCCTGGATCTCGCTGCATTTTTTCTTGATCAGCACGTAGAGAAGGATCGTATAGATCACCGTACCCACTACACCGCCAAACCAGATACAGCAGAGAAATACCACGATAACGCCGTTCAGTCCCACAACCTTCCAGATATTTCTGGTCAGCTTCTCATCCAGTTCCACATCCGTCGCCCAGTACCAGAACTTCAGCCAGAGCCTTTTCAGCCATCTGCAGAAATGGACGCAGAGCATATTTTCCCGAAGAGACAGAATGGGATGGGTAATATAAGGCAGTACCGATGCCGCCAGCCAGTACCAGCAGGCTGCAAAGCAGAACCAGAACACCCATATGAAAAACGTGGACATTATCTGCGAAGCGCCCCCGAACCCGATGGACTCAAGGTCTTCCACAATGGAAGAGGTCATGGAATAGATTCCGAAGTCACTCACGGCAAACGCCCCGGTCGCTGCAAAGCCCAGGCAGCCTGCATACGCCACCAGCTCGGTGGGCAGCCGGAACAGCCGGCACTCCCGGAGTCTGAGTCCGGGAATGTTCTGCAGGATTACTGCCAGGAACATCAGAACCACAGCCATCCCAAGAACACTGATGGCATATCCGCTGGTCTCATAAGCATTGCGCTCTATCCAATAGTCCCGCCAGAGATGATCATATCCATCGTTGCTGTGGACTGCAAAGACGAAAGAGGCATTCTGGATCAGCGGCACCGGAATTGATTTGAGAAGCTGATCATTGCGTTCCGCCTCTTCATAGGGATCTGCGGGAATGGTTTCATAGGGGAGCGCATCTGTCATTTCTCCTGCAATGGCTATGGTTTCCCCATCGTCATAATAGACTTCTTCCACCACTATGTCTGACATCCCGTTGTCTTCCATCAGGCGGGTCATGGATGCCTGCTGGAGATATCCCAGAATCTCTGTCTCATCAAATGTAAATCCCCAGGATTCCCGGATGTCCGGCACGCCTCTGCTGTCATACTGGATCACCAGGCCGGATCGATAGTATTTTCTGGCTTCCTCACTGTTGCCGTGGACCACATTGCTCAGATTCCCGTCGCCGCCGAAATCCCGGAACGGCCCGGAGCCATAGCTTCCATAGTCATAATTGCTCTGCACCGACGAATACTGGTTGCGCATGTTCTGCATGAGCCGCGCCGATGCTTCCCGGATCCGGTTCTGTTCCTCCTCCGTAAATTTGCCCATATCATAGCTCTGTGTAAAATATGTGTAGGCATCCATGTCCGGAGTCATCTCATAATTCATATAATAGATCGAAGAAAGCAGATATCTTTTATAACTGTCATCCGGCTCGAAAACCGGCTCTTCCTGCTGTTCCGACTCATACTGCCTCTGAAGTGTTTCCAGCTTCTCTGCTGCTCTTTTCCTGAAAAAGGGATAGGCGCTGCACATGATCGTCGCCGCCACCGCCGTACACAAAAGGATCAACAGCAGTCCTTTCAGGCAGCCCTTTTCCACAGACAGAAATTCTTTTCTTTCATTGTTTTTCCATTTTATAGCCAACACCCCACACCACCTTTAAGTATTTTGGATTTTTTGGATTGATTTCGATTTTTTCTCTGATATTCCTTACATGGACCATAATGGTATCAGAATTTACCGCTTTTTCATTCCAGACTCGTTCATAGATCTCATCTGCCGAGAAGACTCTGCCCGGATGCTTCATCAAAAGGAGCAGGATCCGATACTCCATGGGCGTCACCTTCACCGGGACACCGTCCACCCGAAGCTCCACCCGTTCCTCATCCAGCTCCAGACCGCCGATCCGATAGACATGGCCCTCTTCCCTGCTGCCGCTCTCCAGCTTTTCCAGATAACGGCTGTAGCGCCGGAGCTGGGAATTCACCCGCGCCAGAAGTTCCAGCGGCGTAAAGGGCTTTGTCACATAATCGTCAGCGCCCATGTTCAGTCCCAGAATCTTATCCACTTCTTCTGACTTGGCTGACAGCATGATCACCGGAAAATCATAGTCTTTGCGCATCTCCATAACCATCTGGATCCCGTCCTTTCTGGGCATCATCACATCCACAATGGCCAGATGGATCTCCTCCCGGTAAATTATCTCCAGTCCTTCGATTCCATCCGCCGCCTTGTAGACCTCATAGCCCTGACTTTTTAAATAGATCTCGATCCCGTCACGGATCTCCTTGTCGTCTTCTACCACCAGTACATGATATTTTTCTATCATCTTATCTCCCTCTTCTTTCTT
Source organism: Lachnospiraceae bacterium (assembly GCA_910574805.1). Lineage (GTDB taxonomy): Bacteria > Bacillota > Clostridia > Lachnospirales > Lachnospiraceae > Hominiventricola. The sequence continues at coordinate 233,616 of CAJTCV010000001.1, forward strand.
CATATGGTTTTCATTCTGCCGCTCCTTTCGCCATATCACAGATCGCTCGTTCTGACTTGTATTCTATGGGCAGAATCTTAAAAACAAATACAGGTATTTCTAAAGAATTCCTGAAGAAAGCCTGCATATTTCTTTTATTATAACACATATTAAGAAAAAACGTTCAGGAGGATTTCATATGAAAAAAGAATCTGCGAAAGCTTCCGCAGCATCGGAAGAATATAATTATCTGAACCCCTGTTCCGCGCAGGATATGACCGGACTGATCCCTGCTGGACCCGTGGGAGACGAGGAACTGGAAAATTATGAAAAACTGTATCCATTTCTGCCAAAAGTGCCGGAAAAAAATCCGGTAAAGGCAGTAAAGGATAACCCCTGACTGTCTTTGCCGGATCGGAAAGCCTGATTTAACGGTCTATGCCTCCATGTCTTTCTGAAACTGCGCCTCAATCTGCGCCTCGGCCGCTTTCATGGCATCCAGTGTCATCTGCATAAGCCGGTCCAGATCCCAGCCCAGCTGCTCCGCCCCGGTGCGGATGATATCCCGGGAACAGCCGGCGGCAAACCGTTTGTCCTTGAATTTTTTCTTCAGACTGGACAGTTCCATATCCGTACAGCTTTTCGATGGACGCATCCTTGCCGCCGCCCCGATCAACCCGGTCAGTTCGTCGGAGGCAAACAGTACCTTCTCCATCTCATGGACCGGCTCTACGTCCACACAGATGCCGTAGCCGTGACTGCACACTGCATGCACCAGCTCTTCCTCTGCGCCGATCTCAGCCAGAAGCTCCGGCGCCTTTTTACAGTGCTCCTCGGGATATTTTTCAAAATCCACATCGTGAAGCAGACCGCACAGCCCCCAGAATTCCTGATCTCCATATCCCAGCTCTTCTGCAAACCATCTCATGACCGCTTCCACGGTGCAGGCATGCTGAATGTGAAACGGCTCCTGATTATATTTTTTCAGAAGCGCCAGCGCCTGTGTTCTTGTTATCTTTGTTTTCATTTTTTCATCTCCTGATTTATAGTCCCGCATGTGCGCCAAAGCCCCGGCATCTGGAAGGAAGTTCCCACATGGTCATGACGGAACTTCCTTCCGGGCTTTTGCGCACACGCTGTTTGTTCCATGGCTCTTCTTCCCTACAGCACCACCGCCGGCAGTACGAACATTCCGATCATACTGTACAGCAGAAGGTGAACCGGATAGAACCAGTAGAAGAACCAGCGGGGCTGTCTTCCCCGTTCTCCGTTGTAAAACCAGATGGGTATGAATGCCAGGGGCGCAGTGAGCTCCCAGGCGCAGCAGACCGCTCCCAGGATACACTGGGCTGCCTTTTTATTCCGGAGCAGATACAGAAGTACAATCAGCGCCACGCCAAATGCTCCGTAATCGGTGTGAAAAAGTTCTGCCAGTCCCGCACCGGCCAGCAGACCCGCCACACGAACCACGAGGCCCCCTCCCCGGCTCTGCATGAACCAGATGGCAAGAAGCCCGAGCAGCAGTGTGAAAAATACGTTCTGGTTCTGCCAGTGAAACGGCCTGATGTGGAGCGCCAGATCAAAGGGAATCTCACTGATCAACGCAAAGATTCCCAGTCTTATGGCATATTTCTTCACATCGCGGGTGTGGAGAAAGCCCTGTACCAGCAGAAAGCAGAAAATGGGAAACGCCGGACGGCCGATGTACCGGAGGATCTGATCCACGGACAGGATCTCGTTCCATCTTCCGGCGAAGGTATTTCCGATGGGAGAACCGCCCCAGGCGTTCATTACATAGGACTCCAGAAAACCGGCCCCCATATGATCAATGGCCATGGTAATGACCGCGATCCACTTCAGAACGCTCCCGCTGATACCCGTTTTAATCTTCATGCTTCTCCACGATCTCTCCCTGTTTCTTATAGATGGAATGCTCCGGCACCACGCCTCTGACGGAAGACAGGGGGTAGATATTGCTCTCTCTCCCCACCACAGTTCCGGGATTCAGGATGGAGCCGCAGCCCACTTCCACGCCGTCGCCCACCATGGCGCCGAATTTTTTGATGCCGGTCTCCATATCGCCTTCCGGTGCATGGACTTTCACCAGCTTTTTATCCGATTTTACATTGGATGTGATGGAGCCGGCGCCCATATGAGCCCGGTAGCCCAGGATGGAATCGCCCACATAATTGTAGTGGGGCACCTGTACCTTATTAAACAGCACTACATTTTTAAGCTCTGTGGAATTGCCCACCACGGCGCCCTCGCCCACCAGAGCATTTCCGCGGATAAACGCACAGTGACGTACCTCCGCTTCCTTTCCGATGATTGCCGGTCCGTGAATGTAGGCACTTGGAAATACGTTCGCACTCCTGGCGATCCACACGTCCTCGCCCACCTTCTCGTACTCTTCTTCGCTCAGCGTCGCTCCCAGCTTCCGGATGAAATCCCCGATCTTCGGGAGCGCCTCCCAGGGATACGTCAGTCCGTCAAAAAGCTCTGCCGCAATCGTTTCATTCAGATCATAAAGATCCTGGATCGTTATTTTGCTCATTTTCAACTACCTCCATTTAAGTTCCGCACCTGTATTCCCAGTGCCCCCTCGTCTGCCACCCCACAGCTGCTGTTTATTCGGCTTTGCCCGATTTCTTTGTCCGCTTTTCTTTTCCGGCAGATGTTTTTGCCGGAGTCTTATAGAATGCTGCCGCCGCTTCAAAATACGGACGCATGGCATAATGCTGCCGGCTGTTCTGCACCTGCTCCACCCGGCTCCTTACAAAATGCTCCAGCTTTCCCATATATTCCTCTGAGGTGATCTCTCCGTTGGCCACGTAGGTCAGCCCCTTCTCCCAGCTGGCAGTCAGCTCCGGATTCAGCAGGGAACGGATGGATACATTTACCACATCGAAAATATTTTCCCCCAGAAGCGTGGGAGTGATGATCTGTGTCTTCTTGTTCAATGCAATATATTTGATGTTAACCAGTTTCTTCAGGATCTCCGCTCTCGTGGCGCTGGTGCCGATGCCGCTTCCCTTGATCTGGGCGCGCAGATCCTCATCTTCGATGAGCTGTCCGGCATTTTCCATGGCCAGAATCATGGAACCGGAGTTATAACGTTTGGGCGGGGAGGTCTCTCCCTCCTTGATCTTCGCATCCTTTACCGGAAGCTTCATCCCCTTCCTTAGCTTCTGCAGAGCTTCCTGAAGCGCCGCGTCGCATCCGGTCTCTTCTTCTGCGTCCTCATCCCCTTTTTTCTTCTTATTGTCATATGTATTCGGCGTGACCTTCAGATATCCTTCCTCCAGAAGAACGCGGAAATTCGAGAAAAATTTTTCCTTTCCCATCTGCGTTACGACTGCCGTCTTCTGATAGACTGCCGGGGGATAAAAGATGCTCAGAAAGCGTCTGACAATCGTCTCATACACCTGCTGTCCGGTGGGAGACATACGCCCAAGTGCCGGCAGGCCCTGTCCGGTGGGGATGATAGCATAATGATCCGTAATCTGTTTGTCATTGGTATAACGGCTCTTCCCGATCCCCTTATAACTTCCCTGCGTCAGGATCTCCTGGGCAAATGCCGCCGCGGGCGTATACTGCCTGAGACCACCGATGTTTTTATGGATCTCCTTTGCCACTGCACTGGACAGCACCCGGGCATCCGTCCTTGGATAGGTGACCAGCTTCTTCTCATACAGCTCCTGCGTGATCTTCAGAGTCTCATCCGGACTGATCTTGAACCGTCTGGAGCACTCGTTCTGCAGTTCCGCCAGGTTGTAGAGAAGGGGCGCATAACGGGTTTCTTTTTTCCGCTCCACAGACAGGACCTCCGCCTCCTGAGGCGTCAGGCTCTTCAGCTGCGCGATCAGCGCCTTTGCATCTTCCTCTTTTTTAAATCCGTTTTCCTTATATAAAAGCGGAGACTGATAATAAGCGCTGCCCTCCACTGCCCTCCATTCACCGTCAAAAGTTCTGCCGGCCAGCTCTTCTGTCAGGAGCACCCGGTAAAAAGGCGTCTTCACAAAGCTTCGGATCTCCCGTTCCCGCCGGACTACCATGCCCAGCACACAGGTCATGACCCGTCCCACAGAGATCACCGTCCGGTCCGTATTCTGAAAGCCTGAGACTGCCCGTCCGTACTGGAGGGTCAGAAGCCGTGAGAAATTGATTCCCATCAGATAGTCCTCTTTGGCACGCAGATACGCAGAGCTGGACAGATTATCATATTCGGACAGGTCCTTTGCCTCCTGGATCCCTCTTAGAATCTCTTCTTCTGTCTGGGAATCGATCCATACTCTTTTGCGCTGCTTTCCTTTTACACCCGCCATCTGCTCCACCAGCCGGTAGATGTATTCTCCCTCCCGTCCGGAATCGGTGCACACGTAGATACAAGCCACATCCTCCCGGTTCAGAAGAGAACTCACGATGGTGTACTGCTTCTTCACACTGTCGATGACCTCGTATTTCCATTCTTTCGGAAGAAACGGAAGGGTGCTTAGGGACCAGCGCTTATATTTCTCATCGTATACCTCCGGATAGCTCATGGTTACCAGATGGCCCACGCACCAGGTAACGATGGCGTCCGGAGACTCCAGATAACCGTCCTGGGTGGCCATATTCTGTTTTAAAGCCCTGGCAAATTCCCGGGCAACGCTGGGTTTCTCTGCAATATATAAATTTTTCGGCATACTGACAGCTTTTCACTTTCTGTTCCTGACTTTTTAATTCATGTGAAAGTATAGCACATTTGTGGTATACTTGTCTATAAAGGAGCAGAATCTCTTATCCTGCCCCGCACCGGTTACTTTTCACATCCATGGAGGCCCTGCATGAACATCGTCGGAATCACAGCTGAATACAATCCCTTCCACCAAGGCCATGCCTGGCATCTGGCACAGGCGCGCCGTCTGACCGGTGCAGACCGCGCCATCGTCGTCATGAGCGGCAACTATGTCCAGCGGGGCGCACCCGCCATGTTTGACAAATACCTCCGGGCCCGGGCCGCCCTTCTGCACGGAGCCGATCTGGTTCTGGAGCTGCCCCCTGACGTCGCCACAGGCAGTGCGGAATATTTTGCTTCCGGAGCGGTCCGGCTGCTTCTACAGACCGGCATCGTCACGGATCTGTGCTTCGGGAGCGAGTGCAATGACCTGAAGGCGCTCCAGAAACCGGCACAGATTCTGAGCGAAGAACCGGCGGACTACCGGGCGTATCTGCAGGAAGCTCTGCGCCAGGGAAAAGCCTATCCGGAGGCACGGGCACAGGCGCTTCAGCAGTATGACCCGTCCCTTCCCCCGGCGCTTCTGGCCTCTCCCAACGATCTGCTGGGCATCGAATATCTGAAAGCGCTGCACCGGCATAAAAGCGGTATCCGGGTCCTTACAGTCCCGAGGGAAGGAGCCTCCTACCACGACCGGCGGATGGACCGGCAGACAGCGGCCTCTGCCAGCGGGATCCGGCAGGCTCTGATCCGCAGCCGGGGACATTTCACCCCGGAGATTCTGGCGCAGCTGCCCTCTCCGGCCCTCTACCGGCCCCAGGAAGGCAGGATACCCGTCACAGAGGATGCTTTTTCGCTTCTTCTTCTGGAACGGCTGCTGCGGGCTCCCGGAGAGCCTCTGGAGCAGTATTTCGGCGTCACACCGGAGCTCGCCAACCGGATCCGGAACCATCTGGATGATTTCCGGTCATTCTCTCAGTTCACGGATCTGATTAAGACCCGGAATCTGACACGGACAGCGGTCAGCCGGGCGCTTCTGCACATCCTGCTGAATATAAAGGACTGTCAGCCGGCCGGATGCTTCCGGGTCCTGGGTTTCCGCAGGGAGGCGGCATCTCTTCTGAAGGAGCTGGCCAGGCGGGGTTCCCTGCCCCTTGTCACCTCGCCGCAGGACGAAGCCCTTCCGGAGCACTGGCTCCACGCGGACCGGCTCTACGAATCCGTCCGTTCCCTGTTACACGGTACACCGTTTCAAAATGAGTGCCGGAGAAAAATGCTCGTTATATAGAGAGGGGGAGACTTTTTGAGAAAATATATCTGGAATCTGTTCACCTGGTTTGTGGAGACCATTTCTCCCAGACATACATTCCATGCGCATTTCAGCCTGCTCTTCACTGTGGGAGCTACTGCTGCCGCCACGCTTCTCTCCGCCCTCTATCACAGAATCAATCCTTCCGGCGTGACCAATATCAGTCTGATCTATATTCTGACAATCATCCTGATCTCCTGTTACACGGACAAATACCGGTACGGGATCCTGGCGGCTATTTTCAGTGTTTTCTGCATTAACTATCTGTACACTTATCCGTTTCATGAATTTAACTTTACCATGACCGGATATCCTTTTACTTTTCTGGTCATGTATTTCATCTCCATCATGACCAGCGCCACCACCTTCCACACGAAAGCGCAGGCGTCCCGGATCAAGGAGGATGAGAAGCTGATCATGGAAGCGGAGAAGGAAAAGCTCCGCGCCAATCTGCTGCGGGCCGTCTCTCACGACCTGCGCACGCCGCTGACCAGCATGATCGGAGCCAGCTCCTCCTATCTGGAAAATGAAGAGATGCTTCCTGTCGGCGAAAAACGGGAGCTGGTGGCTCAGATCTATGAGGACGCCAACTGGCTTCTGCATATGGTGGAAAATCTGCTGTCGGTCACCCGCATCACCGAGGGCGGAAGCAACGTACTGAAGAAATCGCCGGAAGCCGCGGAAGAGGTCCTTTTTGACGCCATCACCACCGCCAGAAAGAGATACCCGGAACAGCAGATCCACGCCCTGATCCCGGATGATTTCCTCATCGCCCCCATGGATCCCCTGCTGATCAAGCAGGTCATTCTGAATTTTCTGGAAAATTCCTACTATCATGCCCGCAGCACCCGGCCCGTGGAATGCCGGCTGGAGGGCAGCGAACATGTGATCTGCATCCGTGTGAGAGACTTCGGAGCCGGCATCCCGCCGGAAAAGCTGAGCAGCATCTTTGACGCAGCGCCTTCCGCCCCCACTTCCGCAGCAGATACCCGCAAGGGAATGGGGATTGGATTATCCATCTGCAAGGCCATTGTATCCGCTCACGGAGGCGAGATCGGCGTCCGGAATCACCCGGACGGTGCAGAATTTTATTTTACTTTACCAAAGGAGGACATCCATCATGAATCAGATGATCAAGATCCTGGTGATCGAAGATGAAAAAAATATCCTGAATTTTATCTCTTCTGTCCTGACTTCTCAGAAATATCAGGTGATTTCCGCTGTCACGGGACGAGACGGACTCTCACAGGCCGCATCCCAGTGTCCGGACCTGATCCTTCTGGATCTGGGACTGCCGGATATGGACGGCATGGTCATTATCCGGAGGATCCGGGACTGGAGCAGCACGCCTATCATTGTGATCTCCGCGCGGATCCAGGAGGAAGACAAGGTGCAGGCGCTGGACCAGGGGGCCGATGATTATATCACCAAGCCCTTCGGCAACTCCGAGCTGCTGGCCCGGATCCGGACAGCCCTCCGCCACAGCAACCGCCTGCAGACGGAAGCCGCCCTTGCCAACCGCCCCTATCATTCCCACGGCCTGACCATCGATTTTGAGAAGCATCTGGTCACACGGGACGGCCAGGAGATCCATCTGACCCAGAACGAATTCAAGATCGTCGCGCTGCTGGCGAAAAATTCCGGAAAGGTTCTGCTCTATGACCGCCTGATCGAGCATATCTGGGGTCCTTATTCAGAAAATGACAACACGATCCTCCGGGTCAACATGGCAAATATCCGCCGGAAGATCGAGCCGGACCCGGCAGAACCGGTTTATATTTTTACGGAGATCGGAGTGGGATACCGAATGGCGGAAGAAGACTGAAAAGACGTTCCCCCATGGAAGCAGGAGGTTCAGGAAACCTGCGCCATGGGGGAGCGTCCGCTGCGCCGGATGCGCCATTCACATGCGGTTATTTATATGGAGGTAACGCATCTGCATCCGGTCCTATGTCTGTGCATCCCTGCATGAGATTCATCAATAAAAGCCGCCTTAACCCAACAAGCCGACTCACCAGAACAAAGAGCGCCATTCTCTTTATCCGTTGGATGGAAAGCCTTACACGGAAGCTCATCTCATATGTCAAGCAGGTTTCCTGGCTTACGGATCTGACGTCTGTCCTTCCCCTTCTCGCATGTCTCCTGCGGGTTCTGCAATGGGATCATGAAGGCAGGCTCTCCGAATACAGTGACCGGATCGTTCAGGATTCTCACCTGATTCCCTCTTCGTATCTGTAATACGCACTTGACACAGCATTCTCTGCACGTTTTTTATTATAGAAGCATCGGGAACATCTGTCAAGTCTCATTTTCTGCCCCGCTCATTCCTCCGGCGGATCCGGTATATACCGCCGGAAGCAGCGGTGGAACAAAAAGCTGTTCAGCCATGCGCACATGCCCGGCCACAGGAAGATCCATGCCGGCAGAAGCCGCAGAAACAAACCAATGTTCAGGAAAAAAATCCAGACCGGCAGCCCGGTGATCAGAAGGATCAGCAGAAAAAAAGGAAGATTTCCCGCTGCCATCAGCCATGCATTTTTCATAATATTCCAGATCGTATTGTCAAACCGGGCCTGGACTGCATAGACGAACGTAACCTCCATCAGCCACAGAACCCAGAACAAAAGACTGGCGCCCCGGAAAAAGGGCTTCACCGCCCCGGGAAGGATTCCCACCGCCATCCAGTACAGCCCCAGGAACACACCCAGAAGTGACAGGAGCAGATGAATCCAGGTGGACGCTTTCAGATTCGCCCGGAACGCCTGCAGGAATCCCCCTGCAATCTTTCCTTCCTCCTTCCGCACCATCCGCAGGGTCATGGTATAGAGCGCCGTCATGGACGCTCCCATGGTAAGCAGCGGAATGGAACACAAAAGCCACAGACAGCTCAGTGTCAGAAGCTCTGTAAATCTGGAAAGCGCTCTTCCCAACAGGCCCTCCGGCGCAAATAACCCGCTCATACTGCTCCCTCTAATTCTTAAAGCTGTGGATGGGCGCCGGAATCCTGCCGCCCCGGTTTACAAACGCCTCGCAGGAATACGGATTCACCGGCATCACCGGCGCGTAGCCCAGAAGCCCGCCAAACTCCACCATATCGCCGACTTTTTTCCCGATGACCGGAATCAGGCGGACCGCTGTGGTCTTCTGATTGACCATGCCGATGGCCATCTCGTCTGCGATGATACCGGAGATCGTAGCCGGACTGGTGTCCCCGGGAATGGCGATCATGTCAAGTCCCACGGAGCAGACGCAGGTCATGGCTTCCAGCTTCTCCAGCGTCAGAGCTCCTGTCTGTACTGCATCGATCATTCCCTGATCCTCGCTGACCGGGATAAAAGCCCCGCTCAAACCTCCTACATAGGAGGAAGCCATGACTCCGCCTTTTTTCACCTGATCGTTCAGAAGCGCCAGAGCTGCCGTCGTCCCCGGAGCACCGGCGTATTCCAGTCCGATCTCCTGAAGGATCTCCGCCACACTGTCTCCCACCGCCGGCGTGGGCGCCAGCGAGAGATCGATGATCCCAAAGGGAATCCCCATTCTCCTGGATGCCTCCTGCGCCACCAGCTGCCCCACGCGGGTCACTTTGAAGGCCGTCTTCTTAATCGTCTCGCACAGGACTTCAAAATTCTCCCCCCGTACTCTGGACAGCGCGGTCTTCACCACGCCAGGTCCGCTGACGCCCACGTTGATCACAGCATCTCCTTCCGTCACCCCATGGAACGCCCCTGCCATAAAAGGATTGTCATCCGGTGCATTGCAGAAGACCACCAGCTTGGCGCAGCCCAGGGAATCCTGCTCCTTTGTAAGCTCTGCCGTCTCCCTGATGATCTCTCCCATGAGCTTTACGGCATCCATATCAATCCCGGTCCTGGTGGACCCCAGGTTCACAGAGCTGCATACCCGCCCGGTCCGCGCCATGGCTTCCGGAATCGCATGCATCAAAAGTTCGTCGCTTTTCGTCATCCCCTTGGACACCAGCGCGGAAAATCCTCCCAGAAAATTGACGCCCACCGTCCGGGCGGCGTCATCCAGCACCTGCGCCAGCTCCACATAATCCCCGGACGTCCGGCACGCCGCGCTCCCCACCAGAGCCATGGGCGTCACCGAGATCCTTTTATTTACAATAGGAATGCCGTACTGTGCTTCGATCGCCTGGCCTGTAGCCACCAGATCCTTCGCTGTCCTGGTAATCTTTTCATAAATCTTCTTTTTCAGAATTTCCAGGTCGGAATCAATGCAGTCCAGCAGACTGATTCCCAGAGTAATCGTCCTCACGTCCAGATTTTCCTGATCAATCATCTTGTTGGTCTCAAGGACCTCATGAATATTTATCATAGACCTCTCCTTTTATACCCGGTGCATCATATTGAAAATGTCTTCATGCTGGCAGCGGATGATGACCCCGATCTCTTCTCCCAGAGCTTCCAGCTCTGCAGACATCTTCGCCATGTCCTCCACTTTGCCTGCATCCACGATCATCATCATATTGAAATATCCGTCCACAATCGTCTGAGAAATGTCCAGGATGTTCACCTGGATCCCTGCCAGATACGTGCATACCTTCGCAATGATACCCACCGTATCATGTCCTACAACTGTAATAATAAATTTCTTCATTTTGATCACCTTTCTTATTTGAAGTTCCGCTGCTTTAAAGTTCCGCAGAAATTCTCCCCGCTCCCGGCGGGAGATCCCCGTCCGGCCTCCTGCGGATCCGGACACTTTACCTACCACTCGCAGACGCCGGAACAGCAGTCTCTTCTCGCCACCTGAATATCGAAGTCTCCGCCTTTGTATTTGACAGGGCCCAGCTCGATCTCCAGTTTTACCGTCTCGTACGCCAGCTCTGCGTAATTATTTTCTTTGCTCAAATGCCCCAGATAGATCTGCTTCATCTGATCGTGCAGGATCCTGCACAAAAGCTGCCCTGCACTCTCATTGGACAGATGCCCGCATTCGCCCATGATCCGCTGCTTCAAAGGATAGGGATACGGTCCCACCTGCAGCATCCGGATATCATGATTGGCTTCCAGAAGAAGCACATCCAGCTCCTTTAAATGCTCTACTATGTAATCGGTGTACACACCCATATCCGTGGCCACCGCCGCGCTCCTGCCCCGGCAGGAGAAACGGTATGCCACCGGCTCCGCCGCGTCGTGGGAGATGGAAAAAGGCTCCACCTCCACATCCTTGATCATAAAGCGCTGATCCGCCCGGATCACGTGGTACAGACCTGCATCGACGGCCCCCAGGCTCTTACTGGCCTTCATCCGGGCGATGGTTCCCCCGGTGGCATAGATCGGAAATCCATATCTGCGAGCCAGCACTCCCACCCCCTGGATGTGGTCCGAATGTTCGTGGGTGATCAAAAGTCCGTCAATATCCTTTCCCTCCAGCTGAAGCTTTTTCAGGCCTTCCTCCACCTTTTTCGCGCTGATGCCTGCATCCACCAGAAGATGCGTGTTCTCACTGCCCGTATAGATACAGTTTCCGCTGCTTCCGCTGGCAATACTGCATAATCTCATCTATTCCCTCATCCTCTTGTCTATCTGACGGCAGGTATCCTCTGCCGTTCCGTTATTGTCGATGACATATGTGCACCGGCTTACAAATTCCTCATGGCTTTTCTGATTTCCGAAGATCTGGCCGATCCGTTCGTCTGTATACCCTCTGGATTCCCTGAGCCTTCTGCGCCGCTCGTCCTCATTCGTATAAATATACCATGTTTCGCCGCAGAATGCATCATATTTTTCTTCCAGAAACAGTGCGGCCTCCACCACTGCGCAGGCCTTTCCCTCTGCTTCTGCCCAGGCGATCCGGCGGAGAATCTCCTTTTTCACCGCCGGATGCACAATGGCATTCAGTGCTTTCAGCTTATCCGGATCCGCAAATACAATGGCCCCCAGGATCCCCCGGTCGATCCGCAGATCCTCCGACAGGATCTGCGGCCCAAAATACCGGAGGATCTTTTCATATGCCGTTTCTCCCGGTTCCATCACCTCATGCCCCACCTGATCCGCCTGGATCACGCAGGCGCCGTACGCTTCCTCCAGATATTTCAGCACGGTACTCTTGCCGGCGCCCACGCCGCCGGTCACTCCCAGAATCTTCATCTATTTTGCCTCATACCAGCTCTTTCCCCTGTGCATGTCGATCTCCAGCGGCACCCGGAGGCCGGCCGCCTGCTGCATCTCTTCCTGCAGGATCTGCTCCACCCGTTCTGCCTCTTCCTCCGGCGCCTCAATCAGGAGCTCGTCATGCACCTGAAGAATCAGTTTCGACCGGAGTCCTTCCTCTTTCAGTCGGTCATGAACCCGGATCATGGCGATCTTGATGATATCGGCAGCAGTTCCCTGAATGGGTGAATTCATGGCGACGCGCTCCCCGAAGGACCGCTGAGCAAAATTGGAGGACTTCAGCTCCGGTATGGGCCGGCGCCTTCCGTACATGGTAGATACATACCCCTTTTCCTTCGCTCCGGACACCAGTCCGTCCAGAAATCCTTTGATGCCCGGATAGGTCTCGAAATAGCGTTCGATATATTCTGCCGCCTCTTTTTTGGAAATATCCAGATCCTGCGAGAGTCCGAAGGAGCTGATTCCATATACGATCCCGAAATTCACAGCCTTTGCATTGCGTCTCTGGAGAGGCGTCACCTCCTCAAAGGGCACATGGAATACCTGAGACGCCGTGATCCGATGGATATCCTCCGCCTGCCGGTACGCCTCGATCAAAGTCTCATCCTCTGACATGTGCGCCAGCACCCGCAGCTCGATCTGGGAATAGTCCGCGTCCACAAAGACACAGCCCTCTCTGGGGATAAAGACCTTCCGGATCAGACGCCCCAGCTCCATGCGGACCGGAATGTTCTGGAGATTCGGCTCCGTACTGCTGATTCTGCCGGTGGCCGTGATGGTCTGGTTGAAATTGCTGTGAATCCGGCCGTCCTCTGCAATGCAGCCTGCCAGCCCGTCGGCATAGGTGGATTTTAATTTGGTAAGCTGCCGGTATTCCAGAATATCCTTCACAATGGGATGCTCCGGAGCCAGCTTGTCCAGTACCTCTGCAGAGGTGGAATAACCGGTCTTCGTCTTTTTTCCGCCCTCCATGCCCAGCTTTTCAAACAGGATCACTCCCAGCTGTTTGGGGGAATTGATATTAAAGTCTTCCCCTGCCGCTTTGTGGATCTGCTGCTCCAGCTCTTTAATCCGGCCCACCAGCGCTTCCCCGTATCGCTTCAGCTCTTCCGCATTGACCCGGATTCCTTCCTGTTCCATATCAAACAGGGTAAATACCAGAGGCATCTCGATCTCGTGGAACAGCTTTTTCATACCGGTATCCTCCAGCTGCTTCAGCAGCACAGAAGCCCTCTTCCATGTGGTCAGCGCCGCGCAGGGTCTTCCAAGATCCTCATGGGCATACTGGCTGGACAGAGGATTGACCAGATAGGCCGCAATCTCTATATCGAACAAATGTTCTTTTTTATACGGACCGATATGGCGCAGTATCTTCTTCACATCCGAGGCCGCGCAGAACGGCACCGCCTCCACCACCTGTTTCATCTGGTCCAGCAGATATGTCTCCGTCAGGAACCCGCCCTCTGCCAGGTCGAAGACCTCCGTTTCTGAAAGCGCAAGGGAAATATGCAGCTCCTGCTCCGCCGTTGTCATGGCATAGCCGGATTCGGACAGGGTAAGAGTCAGCCCGTCCTCCCTCTTCTGCCAGTTCAGTTCAAAAGCGATCCGTTCCTGTTCCCGGGCGCGGGAGAAGATCTGTTCTGCCTTTGTCAGATCCCTGATCTGCACTGCCTCCGGTATGGCCTCCTTCGGCATCTGCGTTCCCTTTTTCTCGAACCGCTCCAGGTATTTCCGGAAATTCAGCCTCCGGCACCACTCATATGCCTCCGGCGTATAAGGATCCGTGACCCTTGCCGCCTCCAGATCCAGCTCTACAGGCGCTTCCACGCAGATGGTTGCCAGTTTTTTGCTCATCACTGCCATGTCGTAATGTTCCCGGAGCGCCTCTCTCGTGCGTTTCTGACGGATCTCTTCCAGATGCGCGTAGGCATTTTCTATACTGCCGTAAGCCACCACCAGCGTCGTGGCTCCCTTTTCCCCGATCCCCGGTACACCCGGGATATTGTCGGAGGCATCTCCCATCAGCGCCTTCAGTTCGATGATCTGCGCCGGCGTCACCTGATAAACAGCTTTTACGTCTTCGGCATGATAGTTCTCAATCTCCGTCACACCCTTCCGGGTCTTCGGCATCCGGATCATGATCCTGTCCGTGGCGATCTGCAGAAGATCCCGGTCTCCGGACACGATCACCGTATCAAGCCCCCGGGCTTCGCTCTTCTTCGCCGCGGTGCCCAGAAGGTCGTCCGCCTCATAGCCCTCCTGCATCAGAAGAGGAATCTTCATGGCCGACAGCAGCTCCTTCAGCACGGGGACCTGCTCCCTTAATTCCTCCGGCATCGCCTTTCTTGTTCCTTTGTACGCCTCGTACATCTGATGCCGGAACGTGGGCGCACTCAGATCAAAAGCCACCGCCAGATAATCCGGCTTCTCTTCATCCAGGATACGGAACATGATGTTCAGGAACCCATAGATTCCATTGGTATGCAGCCCTTCCGCACTGGTCAGATCCGGTACGCCGTAGAACGCCCGGTGAATGATACTGTGACCGTCAATCAGTACGATCTTTTCGCTCATTAAAAAAACCACCTCACCATCATATAGAACAGCACCGCTGTGGCCGCTGTCTTTAATAAAAATGTATAGGTCCCGAGAAAATGCTCATCCAGAGCATCCTCTTCTGAATTTTCCAGAGAGTCCTCCACCAGCGTCCGGTAATCAATCCGTTCATCCGCACCGTCCAGCTGCCGGATGCCCGCGAACACCGTGGCATAGACCTCCAGCTCCTCATAGCATTCCGGACAGTGCCGCACGTGCCGCACGAACGCTTCCTCTTCTCTCTCTTCCAGCTCTCCGTTGATATACGGGACCAGAAGCCTCTGTGTCTCCTTACAGTTCATAACCATGCTCCTGCCCTCTGCATTCTCGTTTCATTATAGCGAATGGGGAAATGGATTGCAAGGCACTCACGAAAAGTCAGGTCCCAGCATTCCCATCTTAAAATGTTTCCTGCACAGTGCAATATATTCGTCATTGCTTCCCAGCATGACCTGCTCCCCCTCCCGGACGATCCCCCGTTCGTTGTACCGGGCATTGCAGGTCGCTTTCTTTCCGCACCAACAGACCGTCTTCAGCTCCTTGATGCAGTCTGCCACCGCAATCAACCGCTGACTCCCCGGGAACAGACGGTTCTGAAAATCTGCCCGGAGACCGTAACATACCACCGGTACGTCCATAAAATCCACGATATCTGAGAGACGGTCTATCTGTTCCGGCGTCGCAAACTGTACCTCATCCACCACAATGCACTGATACCGACGGATCTCCTCCTCTGTATAATGCATCAGATCTTCCAGAAATACACACTCTTCTTCCAGGCCGATCCGGGAGCGGACTTTCCTCTCTCCGTCCCTCGTATCCAGTTTCGGCTTGCACAGCAGCGCCTTCTGTCCGATCTCTTCATAATTAAAACGCGTCATAAGCGCATTTGCCGTCTTGGAGCTCCCCATGGCACCATAATAATAATACAGCTTTGCCATCTTCCATCCCTTTCTTCTTTGATGATACAAAAAATCGCCAAATCACTGTCCTCAATGATTTGGCGATATATGATCCATGCAGGAGATGGGACTTGAACCCACACATAGTCACCTACGTCAGATTTTGAGTCTGATGCGTCTGCCATTCCGCCACTCCTGCGTTCTCAGCCTCTACAGTCTACCATAAATCCCTGCAAAGTGCAAGCAGAATTTTCTGCATCCGGCCCCGTCTGTGCGAACCGCACCCTACCCGCGCAGCTTCTCTCCGATCTCAAAGCAGTCAAAGGTGGCAAAATAATCCTTCAGCGTCTCCGCCCTCCGAATGAGCACAGCCTCTCCGTCTTCCTTCAGCAGAATTTCCGCTGAACGAAGCTTTCCGTTATAATTATAGCCCATGGAATGCCCGTGAGCACCTGTGTCATGGATGAACAGATAATCTCCCTTTTCGATCTTCGGCAGCTTCCGGTCCACCGCGAATTTATCACAGTTTTCGCAGAGAGACCCGGTCACATCATAGACATGATCACAGGGTTCGTTCTCTTTGCCCAGGACCGTGATATGATGATAGGAGCCATAGACTGCCGGCCGCATAAGGTTGGCAGCGCAGGCATCCGTGCCGATATATTCCTTATGAATATGCTTCTCATGGATCGCACGGGTCACCAGAGCACCGTACGGTCCTGTCATATAGCGTCCCAGCTCTGTATAGAGCGCCACATCTCCCATACCTGCAGGCACAAGCACCTCCTCGTATACCCGGCGTACCCCTTCGCCGATCACACGGATATCGTTGGGCTCCTGCTCCGGTGTGTACGGAATCCCGATCCCGCCGGACAGATTGATGAAGGTGATATGCGCTCCGGTCTCCTTCTTCAGCTTCACTGCCAGTTCAAAGAGCACCTTTGCCAGCAGCGGATAATACTCGTTGGTCACGGTATTGCTGGCAAGAAATGCATGGATGCCGAAGTTCTCCACCCCTTTTTCCTTCATGATCCGAAAGGCTTCCACGATCTGCGTCTCCGTCATGCCGTATTTGGAATCTCCGGGGTTGTCCATGATCCCGTTGCTCATCTTAAAATATCCGCCCGGATTGTAACGGCAGCTCATGGTCTTCGGGAGATATCCCACAGACTTCTCCACCGCTTCTATATGAGTGATATCATCCAGATTGATGATACCGCCCAGCTTCTCACAATAAGCAAATTCCTCCAGCGGCGTATCATTGGAAGAAAACATAATATCGGTTCCTGTGATCCCCGCCGCTTCCGAGAGCACCAGCTCCGCCATGGAAGAGCAGTCGCTTCCGCAGCCGTACTCCTTTAAGATCTGCATCAAAAACGGATTCGGCGTTGCTTTCACTGCAAAATATTCTTTGTAACCCGGATTCCAGGCAAACGCCTCATACAGTGCCTTCGCATTTTCACGGATCCCTTTTTCATCATAGATATGAAAGGGTGTAGGATAAGTCTCTGCGATCTTTTCGATCTGTGCCTTTGTCACAAACGGTGTTTTTTTCATCTGCTTCTAGCTCCTCGTCTTTTCATTTCGCAAAAAAGGAAGTCTGCTTACGCAAACTTCCCCCTGCGGAGTCTGACTCCCTGCAATCGGGGTAACAGGATTCGAACCTGCGACCTCACGGCCCCCAGCCGTGCGCTCTAGCCAAGCTGAGCCATACCCCGATGACGATAGTCATAATACCATATTCCAACAAAAAAATCAATAGGAAAATAAAAATTAAATATTTGCATTCATGGAAGATCTGTGATAGAATACATAAGGTATGGAGACGTATCGAAGTGGCCATAACGAGCTTGACTCGAAATCAAGTTGTCGGGCAACCGGCACGTGGGTTCGAATCCCACCGTCTCCGGTTTTTGCGCTTCCCGGAAGCTGTTGAGACCTCAGCAGCTTCCGGGATTTTTTGCAGCTCCCCTATTTCCAGTCCTCCATGATCTTAAGAAGCTCCGCCTCATAATCCCCGGTCAGTTCCTCCATTCCGCCGCCGTGACGGACATTGGTCTCCACGCCCCACTCATGATCGTGGAACTCCCATATATGATAGGAAACGCCCCGATATTCAAAGTCAATGCTCCGGCAGTCATCTTCCCGGCATTCGCTGTACGTCCATCCCCGCTCTCTGATCAGAGCAAGAACCTGTTCCAGATGCTTCTGTTCTTCCATCGTTCTTTTTTCTCCTTTTCCATAAAACTCATTCCTCCGGAGCGATCCGCACTCCTTCCGGCATGGTCCATGCCACTCCGTTTTCCACCACATCCTCCAGCACTGCGTCGTCTCCGTCGTCATCATCCGAGTTCCGGCAGATCATCAGCTGGATGCCGGCAACCGTGATCAATACCGCCAGCGTCACCAGTACCGTCATAACGATCCATTTAACCTTCCCTGATACTGTTTTGTCCCACAGATACTTTGCCGCTGCCAGAAGGAGCAGGACTGCCAGATACCACAGATAAATCGCCGCCACGGTCAGGAAAAGTGCCACAAGACCGCACAGGAGCAGCTTCTTCAGCATCTCCCACCCTGCCTCACTGCACGGGCACGGGACAGATACACGGTGATACACCATCAGACACACGGCCATAAAGGAAAGAAAAATCAGTAAAAAAATCAGGCTGTTCACATCCGAGAACATCATTTTTCCTCTCTTCCGGAAATATGTATCATTAAAATATATACATCTCCAGAAGAAATCATAACAAAAATCTGCTCACGGACGCCCCTCAAGACTCCTGGTATATCTGCAGGCCGGATAAGCGGAGCATCCATAAAAAGCTGCGCCCTTTCGCGGCCCCTGTCTTACATTCCTCCGAACCAGCAGCGCCCCGCACCACGGACACCGCTTTTTCCGAAAACATCCCCCGAAGGGCCAGGCGAGGATCCGTCTGAAAATACCCTGCTTTTTCCGGCGTCTCTGAAGGTTCCGGATATGCTCCTGTTTTGTTTCCTCGCTCACCTGCGTGTATGGATAGAGTCTGCCATAGAATGTTTCCACCTCTTCTCTGGTCAGCGCATCCGGCTGCCTGCGGGCAAACTTCCTGACCGCGCGCCGCAGCCGCCTCCACGTGGTCACGCACCGGTCCGGATCCGATAACGATATCTTTTTCACTGTACAGCGGTCCGAAAAGACCGCCAGCGAATACACCGGCACCTGCTCTCTCAGGCCCAGCAGCCGTCTCACCTGCGCCACATGAGCCTGGTTCTGGAGCAGCGGATTCAGAAAATGCTCTTTCAGAACAGATCCCTGCCCTTTTCTCAGACACTGAACCCAGGTCCTTTCCTCTTCCCGCCCAAAGATCCGGCCGCTGTAATTTTTGCTTTCAAATACATAGATCCCGCTGGTATGCAGCATGATCACATCTACTTCTGTAGTCTCCCCACTGCGCTTCGGCAGATAACAGTTGAACAAAAATCCGGCGTCTTTCTTTTCATAAGCAGCCAGCCGTCTGTAGATCTGGTATTCGCCGAATCTGCCCTTGTCTTCCATCGTAAGCCTGTATGGATTGCCGGTCATCCGACAGTAGGCACTCGCTCTGTACCGGCGCTTCCTGCCAAACAGAAAAGGACAGACAAGCGCCAGTGCCGCCAGCAGCAGCATATATCTGACTTCCATATTTTTCTGCTCCTTCTTTTGTAATGGTCTGTCTCTGTTAAAAAAATCAATCCTTCTGAAAAAGCTTGCTTTTTTCCTCTCAGGAGCTATGATAGTATCAAAGAAAACGATCCGCGAAGGAGAACGGAATATGAACAGGAGAAATTATCAAAGAGAACTGGAACAGCTGATTGCAGGCCTCCCCCCGGAGCAGCAGGCGCCCACACTCCTGCTGCACTCCTGCTGTGCCCCGTGCAGCAGCTATGTGCTGGAATATCTGTCGGATTATTTCAGGATCACGGTCCTCTACTATAATCCCAACATCTATCCGGAGGAGGAATACCGCACCCGGGCAGCAGAGCAGAAGCATTTTATCTCGCAGCTTCCCACCAGATATCCGGTAGATTTTACAGAAGGCCGCTATGACCCCGGAGACTTTTACGCCTGTGCCAGGGGCATAGAACATCTGCCGGAAGGCGGCGAACGGTGCTTCGCATGCTACCGCCTGAGGCTCTCTGAGGCCGCACGCACGGCAAAAGAGAGAGGATGCGATTATTTTACCACGACTCTGACCATCAGCCCTCTGAAAAACGCGGAGAAGCTCAACGAGATCGGAGAAGAGCTGGCAGCCGTCTGCGGGGTCCGCTGGCTTCCCGGCGATTTCAAGAAGAAAGACGGCTACCGGCGTTCCACAGAGCTGTCAAAAGAGTACGGCATGTACCGGCAGGACTACTGCGGATGCGTCTACTCCCTGCGGGAACGGCATCCGGATGCGTGAGCCGGCAGATCCTTATTCCGGAACACCGGAGGTTATGCCCGGTCAGCTCCGGATACGGTCCGGGAAGCCCACTTTGCGCTGTACTTTCCTGAGAGTCCTGGCCGCCGTATGGCCGGCTTTTTCCGCATTTTCCTTTATGATGCCGTCAATATAGGACTTATCCTCTGCAAGCTTTGCGTAGCGCTCCTGCAGAGGCTTCAGCACGCTGATCACCGCCTCGCCCACTGCGGTTTTAAAATCTCCATAGCCTTTTCCGTCAAATTCCTTCACCACCTCGTCCGGCGTCTTTCCGGTACAGGAACTGTAGATGTCGATCAGGTTCCGGATGCCCGGCTGCTCTTCCCGGTACAGAATCTGAGCCTCCGAATCGGTCACGGCACGCCTGCACTTGCGCATGATGGTATCGGGATCATCCATCAGATAAATGGACGCATTGGGATTCTCATCGGATTTTGACATTTTCTTTGCGGGATCCTGCAGGCTCATGATCTTCGCGCCCACTTTCCCGATATATGCCTCCGGTATGGTAAACACGTCTCCATAGACACCGTTGAACCGCTGTGCCACATCCCGGGTCAGTTCCAGATGCTGCATCTGGTCAATGCCCACCGGCACTACGTCCGCCTGATAGAGAAGGATATCCGCCGCCATCAGCACGGGATAGGTGAAGAGCCCTGCATTGATATTGTCTGCATGTCTGGCCGCCTTGTCCTTGAACTGCGTCATGCGGTTCAGCTCTCCCATATAGGTAAAGCAGTTCAGAATCCATGCCAGCTCCGCATGGCCGGATACATGAGACTGATAGTAGAGGCAGTTTTTCTCCGGATCGATCCCTGCCGCGATGTAAATCATCAGAAGGTTGCGGGCGCGCTGCCGGAGGACTGCCGGATCCTGACGCACTGTGATGGAATGCATGTCCACTACGCTGTAAAAGCATTCATACTCATCGCACAGGTTCACCCAGTTTTTCAAAGCCCCAAGGTAATTTCCCAGTGTCAGACTGCCGGTGGCCTGCATGCCGCTGAACAGCACTTTCTTTCCATTTATCATATCTTTTTAACTCCTTTAATTATAGTCATATACAGCCCTGAGCCGCCAGTGTACTGACTGAATCACTTTCAGCAAAATATAATCCAGACAGCACACTAGATACTCAGCAGATTGCATGCGATCCGAAAATAGATGATCAGACTGCATGCATCTACAATCGTTGAGATCAGGGGCGCCGCCATGATCGCCGGGTCCAGGTTCAGAAGCTTCGCGACGATGGGAAGCGTACAGCCGATCCCCTTTGCCATAATAATCGTGATATAGAGGCTCAGCACCACGGTCAAGCATACCATGGGCTGTCCCGGATACATGAGCATCAGACGGATATAATTCAGTGCACCCAGAATCAGTCCCACCAGAAGCGCCACCCGGATCTCCTTCCAGATGACCCGCAGCGTATCCGCCGGCTCCACCTCGCCGATGGCCATGCAGCGGATAATCATGGTGCTGGACTGACTGCCGGCATTTCCGCCGGTTCCGGTCAGCATGGGCACGAAGCTGACCAGCAGCGGGAGCGCCGCAAACGCCGCTTCATAGTGAGTCAGAATGCTGCCTGTAATCATGGAACTGAGCATGAGCACGGTCAGCCAGACGATACGGTTTTTTGCCAGCTCCAGAATACTCGTTTTCAGATAAGGTTTATCGCTGGGAAGCATGGCCGCCATCTTCTCGAAATCCTCTGTCGCCTCTTCTTCCATGACATCCACGATATCATCCACCGTGACGATGCCCACCAGCCGGTCCTCGTGATCCACCACCGGAAGGCAGAGCAGGTCGTATTTATTAAAAAGTTCAATGACCTCTTCCTGGTCCTCTGTGGTCACCGTCTTGATAATATTGGTATCCATAATATCCTGGATCCTGGTCTCATAAGGATTCATCAAAAGATCCTTGATGGTCACGACTCCTTCCAGATGCCGCTCTCTGTCCATGACAAAACAGGTGTAGATGGTTTCCTTGTCCACTCCATGGGCGCGGATATAGGAAAATGCCTGCTCTACATTCATATATTTCTTGAGACCAATGTATTCCGCGGTCATGATACTCCCGGCACTGTTGTCCGGGTATTGCAGAAACTGGTTGATGATCTTCCTGGTCTCCGGCGTCGTGTTGCGCATAACGCGCTTGACCACCGTGGCGGGAAGCTCTTCCAGCATGTCCACCGCATCGTCCACAAACAGGTCCTCCACGATCTTGTGGATCTCCGCGTCAGTGATGCTGTTGATGATATGCTCCTGAATATCCGGTTCCAGACAGGCAAACACATCCACTGCCAGGCCTTTGGGGAGCATCCGGAAGATCAGAATCTTCCGGTTGTCGTCCAGCTCTTCCATAAATTCTGCAATATCCGCTTCATTCATCTCGGCAAGCCGGGTGCGGAGGGATCGGAAACGGTGTTCCTCTACATACTGCAGCAATTCTTCCAGATCATAATGTTCCACTGCGCACCCCTCCGTTTCTCTAAAATATTAAGAGTCCGGTTCAAAGCTTCCGGACTCTTAGCTTCTTTCCTTTTAATTTTAGCTTTCTTCCCTGTCTTTGTCAACAAACTTTGTGAACTTCATTTCCGGTTTCGGCCGTAAAATGAAATCCATTTTATGCATTTGTTGCACTTGTTTTTACCCATGAACTTTGTTATGATGATAACGAACTGTCAGAACGCAAGGAGGATCTGTTTTATGGAAAAAATCGCAAGCTTCACCATCGACCATGTCAGGCTGGTCCCTGGCGTCTATGTATCCCGCAAAGACCCGGTAGGCGGCACCATCGTCACCACCTTCGACATCCGTATCACCAGTCCCAACGACGAACCGGTCATGAATACGGCTGAACTGCACGCCATGGAGCATCTGGCTGCCACTTTTCTCCGGAGCCATCCGGTATTCGGGCCGAAGATCGTCTATTTCGGACCCATGGGCTGCAGGACCGGCTGTTACCTGCTGCTGAACGGAGATTATGAGCCGAAGGATATCGTGGGAGTGCTTATTGAGACCTTTGAGTTTATGCGTGATTTTGAAGGGGAGATCCCGGGCGCAAAACCGGAGGACTGCGGAAATTATCTGGACTCCAGCCTGCCCATGTGCAAATGGTGGTCCAACCGCTATCTGAACGAGGTGCTTTATCACATTACAGAGGAACAGATGGTTTATCCCGAACAATAGTCTGCCTGAAAGCCCAAAACCGCCGGCAGTCCCCGATTCTGGAGGACTGTCGACGGTTCTGTTTTGAGTAAAAGGAATGATTTAAAAATCTGTTTTCTTCATGGAAAGGGCACGAAACACCTGTTCTGCCGTATCTTCCATATTTGCTTCCGCGTTTTCTTTCCGCATAGCCTCATCCAGCGTAGTCACACCCCTGACGATGGGGAAAAATGCGTCGATCCCTGCTTCATTGCACGCTGTAGCATCCCTGGTCACACCCCCGGCGAACGCCAGAACGCCGCAGCCATATTTTTTCGCAAGCTTCGCAATTCCCACCGGCACCTTACCCATGGCTGTCTGCGCATCCATCCGGCCCTCCCCGGTAATTACCAGATCCGCCGTCCGAAACGCTTCCTCCAGGCCGAGAATATCCAGCACCAGCGAAATCCCCGGCTCCAGCACTGCATCCAGATAGCTCAAAAGCGCAAAGCCAAGACCGCCTGCAGCTCCTGCACCTTCTTCCATCCGTATGTCTTTACCGGTGAAGAAATTCAAAACCCAGAGCAGACAGCATCCCCACTCCGCCGTCTGTAGTGGCGCTTCCTCCGATCACAAAAATAAAAGACCGCCCTGGAATGCGGTAACATACCACACTCCTGGGCAGCCTTCAAAAAAACGCCTGCTTCTCTTTTTTGAGATACCAGGTGGTTCTTTTATTATATATCATGTAGCAATTTATCTAACTGTTAGTTTTTCACCGCGCTTTTCTGGTATGATCTCCAGCCAGTATCCGTCCGGATCCTGGATAAAATAGATCCCCATAGCCGGATTTTCAAAGCAGATACAGCCCATCTCTTTATGAAGCGCATGCGCCTCCTCATAGTCGTCGGTCCGGAAAGCCAGGTGAAACTCACAGTCTCCCAGATTGTAGGGACGGTCCATATCCCGAAGCCAGGTCAGTTCCAGTTCAAAATCACTCTCCTCATGTTTCAGATAGACAATGATAAAAGAACCGTCTTCTGCCGTCTTCCGCCTGCACTCTTTCAGGCCCAGCGCTTTCCCGTAAAAATCCAGGGATTTTCCAAGATCTGCTACGTTGTAATTTTCATGAATCATCTGAAATTTCATTTTCCTTCTCTCACTTTCCTGTTATATGCCGGTTCTTCCGGCGGATACACACCGCTCATGCAGTATGTATTCAGAAACTGTGCAGAACGCCCGGTTTCATAACCATATTATGCTTCCTGCCATACTTTGTCAGGCGACCGAAAAACAGCGGGCAGGATATCCGGAACCCTCCGAAACCTGCCCGCTTCCTTTTTATTTCTGTGCTGACTTCCTCTCTGATACAAAAGCGTCGTCTTCTGTAACGCTTACAGCCAGCCCTTCACCTTCTCATAAATGCTCTTCGCATCCAGTCCGTACTTCTCAATCAGCGCCTTTGCCGGTCCGGACTCGCCGAACGTATCATTTACGCCGATACGCAGCATCTTCGTGGGCGCCTGCTCCGCAAGAACCTCTGCCACGGCTCCGCCCAGACCGCCGATAATGGAATGCTCCTCCACGGTCACGACTTTGCCGGTCTTCTTCGCTGCTGCCACTACCAGCTCCGTATCCAGCGGCTTGATGGTGTGGATGTTGATCACTTCCGCGGAAATTCCGTCCGCCTCCAGCAGCTTCGCCGCTTCCAGACTCTCGGACACCTCCAGACCGGTGGCGATGATCGTCACATCCTTTCCTTCCCGCATGGTGATGCCTTTGCCGATCTCGAACCGATAGGATGCCGGATCATTGATAACCGGAACTGCCAGACGTCCAAAACGCAGATACACCGGGCCTTCGTGTTCGATGGCCGCTTTCACCGCCGCCTTTGCCTCTACGTCGTCTGCCGGATTGATCACGGTCATGCCCGGAATCGTGCGCATCAGAGCGATATCCTCATTACACTGATGAGATGCGCCGTCCTCGCCTACAGAGATTCCCGCATGGGTCGCGCCGATCTTCACATTCAGATGGGGATATCCAATGGAATTGCGGACCTGCTCAAAAGCACGTCCCGCCGCGAACATGGCGAAGGTGGATGCGAACGGCACCTTGCCCGCCGCTGCCAGTCCTGCCGCCACTGTCATCATATTGCCTTCCGCGATTCCGCAGTCGATGTGCCGGTCCGGAAAAGCCTTTTTAAATACGCCCGTCTTGGTTGCCCCTGCCAGGTCTGCATCCAGCACCACCAGGTCCTTATACTGTGCGCCAAGCTCTGCCAGAGCATTGCCGTAGCTTTCTCTCGTTGCGATCTTCTTTACTTCTGACATAATGCTTCACCCACTTTCTCCAAATCTGCCATGGCAACTGCGTACTGCTCATCATTGGGAGCCGCTCCGTGCCAAGACGCCTGATTCTCCATGAAGGACACGCCTTTTCCCTTGACCGTCTTCGCGATGATCGCCACCGGCCTGCCGGTCACGGTCCTTGCTTCTGCAAATGCAGCGCGGAGCTTGTCCATATCATTTCCATCATCCACATTGATCACATGGAAATTAAATGCCTCAAATTTCTTATCGATGGGATACGGGGAACACACATCCTCGATCCTTCCGTCGATCTGCAGTCCGTTGTTATCCACGATGACGACCAGATTATCCAGCTTTCTGTGGCCTGCCAGCATGGAAGCTTCCCACACCTGGCCTTCCTGGATCTCGCCGTCGCCCAGCAGCGTATAGACTCTGTAGGACTTGTTGTCCAGTTTCCCTGCGATCGCCATACCCACTGCCGCGGAGATGCCCTGTCCCAGAGATCCGGAGGACATGTCAATACCCGGAATATGCTGCATGCACGGATGGCCCTGCAGATGGGAACCCACATGGCGAAGCGTCACCAGATCCTCCACCGGGAAATATCCCCTCTGTGCCATGGCACTGTAGTAGCCCGGCGCCGTGTGTCCCTTGGACAGGACAAAACGGTCTCTGTCCGGATCCTTCGGGTTCTTCGGATCGATGTTCATCTCTTCAAAATACAAATAAGTAAAAATGTCCGCTGCCGACAAAGATCCGCCGGGATGTCCTGCTTTTGCACTGTGCACAGCAGTCACGATACCCTTACGGACTTCATTGGCAATTTTCTGTAACTCTAGAGTCTGCATGTTTCTCTCCCTTTCTTTGACAGATTTATACAATTTCATAGTATCACAAATGAAATAATTTTCAAGGGATAAAATGAACATCTTTTGTTCTTTTCCATTTGCAGACAGAATATTTTTACAAGTTGTATTGATTTACAGCCCAAAAGTGTACCACTTTTTCCAGTCGTCCGTTCAATTTGTTCGTATCACTTTTTTTGCGTTCGTTTTTATGATCGTTTTGCAAAATACTCTTCTCTGTCAGCGCAGGGTCATATTCCGGCAGCTTCTCTGAGAATCTGTCCAAACTGGGTGCCGCAGTGTTTCATCTCCGTGAGAACCAGATCGATCCCCTGCTCCGTCCGGTGCCAGTTGTCCCGGCTGACTCCTTTGGTCACCACCGGGCAGACCAGAATCTCTGCTTCCGGAAAGCAGACCTGATAGTAGAGGGACGCGCGTCTTGCGTGATAGGCCTGGCAGCAGAGAAGCGCCTTTTTCACCAGGAGCCCCGCCGCATCCGTCACCTCCCGGGAGCGCAGGGCGTTCTCATAGGTGAAGGTAGCCTGATCCTCCCGCCAGATACATCCTTCCGGAACCCCCTCTTCCCTCAGAATGTGGTGAAAATATGCCCACTCTGTCTCCCAGGAAGAATCGTCCGGAAAGGTTCCCGTCCATTTGGCATATTTTCCGGAAGGCAGGATAAGGGGCGCATATCCGGCCTTCCACAGCTTTGCCGCCCGGACTGCCAGAGCCCCCTCGCCGGAGCCTGGAAGAAAGATGATATCCGCCTGCTCCGGCTCATCCTCCAGAAATATAAATTTTGTGTATTCGTCGATAAAACTCATGCTTTCAGAATCCCGCTTTCTTCAATGGCCCGGACCGCCTTTTCGATCTCCTCCACCGGATAGACCAGCGCCATGCGGACATAGCCTTCGCCCAGTCTTCCGAACGCGGTGCCGGGGACTGTAATCACTCCGGTCCGCTCCATGAGTTCCAGGGCAAATGCCTCGCTGCCGGTAAATCCTTCCGGGATCGGCGCCCATACGAACATGGTCCCCTGCCCGTCCGGAACCTCCCAGCCGATCCGCCTTAAGCCCCCGCAGAGCGCCCGGCACCGTTCCTCATAGAGCCTGCACTGCTCCTTCACGCTGTCCTGGGGACCGGTAAGCGCTGCGATCGCCGCATACTGGACCGGCAGAAAAGTGCCGTAATCGATCTGGGAACGCACTTTTTTAAATTCGCTGATGATCTGTTCGTTTCCCACGGCAAAGGAAATCCGCATGCCGGTCATATTGTAGGATTTGGACAGGGAGAAAAACTCGATTCCCACATCCATGGCTCCCGGATAAGACAGGAAGGAGCCCCCCGTCCTTCCCCCGAAGACCAGATCCGCATAGGCATTGTCGTGCAGCAGAATGATCTGGTATTTTTTCGCAAATGCAATGGCATTTTCATAAAAATGGTCGTCCGCCACCGAACAGACCGGATTCGCCGGACAGGAGATCAGCATGAATCTCGCCTTCCTCGCCGTCTCTTCCGGGATATCATTAAAATCCGGCAGGAAGCCATTCTCCTGATACAGCGGGTAGGGCGCGCATACGGCCCCGGTCAGCTCCGGTCCGATGGAGAAGACCGGATACCCCGGATCCGGCGCCAGAAACAGATCCCCCGGATCGCACAGGGGCAGCGCGATATGCGCCATGCCCTCCTGGGAACCGTACAGACTCATGATCTGCCCCTTCCCCAGCTCCACACCGAACCGCCGGGCATAGAAGCCCTGCACCGCCTCTGTAAGCTCCGGCCGGTCCGTCAGGGCATATCTGTAGTTTTCCGGTATGCTGCATGCTTTCTGCATGGCTTCCATAATATGTACCGGTGGATGAAAATCCGGCGTGCCGACGGAAAAATTATACACGGTACGCCCCGCCTTCAAAAGTTCTTCTTTTTTTGCATTCAACAGGGAGAAGATCCCCTCCCCAAGTCTCCGGGATCTTCTGGAAAATGTCAGTTCCATCTGTCTGTTCTGCTCCTTTCTTTCACACCTGTGCCTGTGTGATTTTCATAATTATAAAAGATCGTTCCGGAAAGTCAAGTTTTCCTTTTCCGGGGCTTGCAAATATACGTACATTCTGATACAGTTATCAGTAGAACTGATGACAAAATCTGAAAAGAAATGTGAGGTTTACAAATGTCCAATACATGTGATGAGACCAGATGCAACGGCGACTGCGCCTCCTGCGGCGGCGACGTGACCGTAACCCTGACCCTTGATGACGACAGCACCATTGAGTGCGGTATCATCGGGATCTTCGACGCAGACAACCGGGAATATATTGCACTTCTTCCTCTGGATGAGAACGGCACAAATTCCGACGGAGAGGTCTATCTGTACCGCTACCAGAAGGATGCAGCCGGAAATCCGCAGCTGGAGAATATCGACAGCGACGAGGAATATGAGATCGCTTCCGATGCCTTTGACGAGCTTTTGGACTCCATGGAGTATGACGAGCTGGTATCCGAAGAGAATCTGAACTGAACCGTCGGCCCAAAAAGGACCGGAGAGCATGCACGCGGATGCCTCCGGTCCATTTTGACGGTATCACTGGTTTTTCTCATAGATGATCTTCAGCCCCTTCAGGAGCAGTTCATCATCCAGCAGAATCTCATGCCGGCAGTGGGGAATCAACGCCCTGGCCAGACCTCCGGTGGCTATAATGGTCAGTTTTTCTCCCATCTCTTCCTCCATGCGGTCCAGCATTCCGTCCAGGAGCGCCGCATTGCCGTAGAATACCCCGCTCTTCATACAGTCCACCGTATTTTTGCCGATCAGTCTGGCCGGCGGCTCGATGCTGATCTTCGGAAGCTGCGCCGTCTTCGCCGTCAGGGTATCCGCCGAGATGCGGGCCCCCGGGATGATGGCCCCGCCGATGTAATTCTTCTTCCCGTCCACAATACAGATGGTGGTCGCCGTGCCCATATCGATGATCGCCGCCGGCACAGGGTATTCATGGACCACTGCCACCGCATTGACGATCCGGTCGCTCCCCACCTGCCTGGGATCATCCATGAGAATATTCAGCCCTGTCTTCACTCCCGGACCGATAACCATCACCTCATGATTCAGGATCTTCTCCATGGAACGCTTCACCGTCCCCGTGACCGGCGGGACCACCGACGAGATGATGCCTCCGTCCAGATCCTCTGTATGAATGCCGTACAGCTCCAGAATATTCTTGAAGCTGATGGCATACTCCAGCTCCGTCCTTGTGGACACTGTGGACAGACGCTCCACAAAACAGATCCGCTCTCCATCGATACACCCCACCACAATATTTGTATTTCCAATATCTACTGCCAGTATCATAACATTCCCTTTCTTATTTTCTGAACAGTGCGATTACCAGCCATATCACGCTCAGCGGCGTCATCAGAAAGACAAATCCGCACAGGAACTTTACCTGAAAAGGCGCATTTCCCATAAATCCATATCCCATACCTGCAGATAAGATGCTGAAAACAAACGCCAGTACGCTGACTGCAACTCTGTAATCTTTTTTGTTCATATCATTTTTCCTTCCATATGCCACATAACTGCATTCCGACTGTCCCGCCACGAACCAAGTATAACACAGGGAGGGCGGGCAAATCAACTGCCGCCATCTGTATTATTACTTTTCATGCAGCAAAGTGTAATGGTTCATGTGGCGGAACCGGATACGCCAAAAGCAGCTCCAGATTTCCGCTTTACTTTTTGCAGCGCCTGTGTCATATTTATTTAAGAAAATATGGATGGAGGTAATCCCATGCTGAAAAATAAATATGTGATACTCGGCGTCACCGGCAGCATCGCCGCCTACAAAGCCGCATCGCTGGCCAGCGCTCTTAAAAAGCAGCACTGTGACGTGCAGGTCATCATGACGGCAAATGCACAGAACTTTATCCATCCGGTCACTTTTGAGACACTGACCGGACGGAAATGCCTGACGGACACCTTTGACCGGAATTTTTCTTTTGAGGTGGAGCATATCTCCGTGGCGAAGCAGGCGGATCTGGCGCTGATCGCACCGGCCTCCGCCAACATCATCGGCAAACTCGCCCACGGCATCGCCGACGACATGCTGACCACGACCCTCATGGCCTGCACCTGCCCGAAGCTCATCTCCCCTGCCATGAACACCGCCATGTATGAAAATCCCGTCCTGAAGGACAACCTGAAGCTGCTTGCCCGCTACGGGTACGGGATCATCGAACCGGCCAGCGGCCGTCTGGCCTGCGGAGATACGGGAGCGGGCAAGATGCCGGAACCGGAGGAGCTGCTTTCCTACGTCCTTCGGGAGATCGCCTGTGAAAAGGACCTGCAGGGCAAAAAGATCCTGGTCACCGCCGGCCCCACCCAGGAGGCCATCGATCCGGTCCGGGTGATTACGAATCACTCCACCGGCAGGATGGGCTATGCCGTCGCCCGGGCCGCCATGCTGCGGGGGGCAGAGGTGACGCTGGTATCCGGCCCCGTGAGCCTTGCCCCGCCGCCCTTTGTGAAGGTCGTACCTGTCCGGTCCGCCGAAGACATGTTCCAGGCAGTTACAGCCCTCTCAGAGGCCCAGGATGCCATCATCAAGGCGGCTGCCGTGGCAGACTATACGCCTGTAACCGTCAGCGGGGAAAAGGTAAAGAAAAAAGAAGGAGATATGAGCATCCCTCTGAGACGCACCCGGGACATCCTGGGGTATCTGGGAGAACACCGCCGGGAAGGTCAGTTTCTCTGCGGCTTCTCCATGGAAACCGAGCATATGATCGAAAATTCCCAGGAGAAGCTGATCCGAAAGCATGTGGATATGATCGTCGCCAACAATCTGAAGGTTGCCGGCGCCGGTTTCGGCACGGATACCAATGTGGTCACGCTGATCACCCGGGACGGGGTGCAGGAGCTGCCCATCATGAGCAAGGACGAAGTGGCCCACCAGATCCTTCATCGGATCTTCCGGAAGACATCCGATACAGCTCCATGCTGAGCATCGAAAAAAGGCTGGTCCCCGCGGGGATCAGCCTCCCATATATTCGGCAATCACGGATGTGAGCGCCGGCAGGATCTGCTGTTTCCGGGACAGCAGGTTCTCCTGGAACGTATGTTCTTCTCCCTCGCAGTCGGGAAATGCTTCCACAGCCCAGGAAGCCCGGTCTCCGCCTGCATAGACGACGGACCCGTTTTCCAGAATACTGGTAAATACCAGCACGGCCAGGTCGATCTGCTTCTTCCGGGAAAAGCGGTCCACCACGCTCATGATCTCCCGGGTATCCGCCCGGGTGTCCTTCGCGGACGGGACGATCACCTGAGAAATGGAGAGCTTGCATGTATGGATGTCATAGATCTTCAGATCCTGATTGATCATATCCGAGAAACTGACCTTTTCCTGATTGGACGTGACCGTAAACAGTTCCTCCGCAAATTCCTCCACATCCAGATCCGCAAGAGCTGCCAGTATATTGGCCGTGGATCTGTCCCGGTCCGTGGTGGTGGGCGAATGGAAATTCATGGTATCCGACAGCACCGCCCCCAGAAGCAGGCCCGCCAGATTAGACGGAATCAAAAGCCGGTTCTCACGGAAGATCGTGGCGACGATGGTGGCGGTGGAGCCCACGATCTCATTGCGGAACATCACCGGCTGGGAAGTGGTAAAATCATTGATCCGATGATGGTCGATGACCTCCAGCACCTTCCCCTTCTCCACTGCATTGACCGACTGGGAAAATTCGTTGTGATCCACGAGGATCAGCCGGCGCTTTTTGGAATCCATGATATGATACCGGGAGATATAGCCCACCAGCCGGTCCTCCTGATCGACCACCGGGTAGACCCGGTAGCGGCTCCTGAGCATCTTGTTGGCCACATCCTCCGCCAGCTCGTTGGAACGGAAGGAAACCAGCTTCTTCTTCATGATCCGTTCCACGGACGGAGCAAAATACAGATAGCGGGACGTATTCATACTGCCGTATCCGGAACGGATGATGGGACAGTGACACTCTCCGGCAGCGCTTATGACACGCTGGTCGATCTGGTCCGACCACACGACGATCATCATTCCGGCGCCCTGCCGGATGAGCTTTAACTGCGCTTCCGTATTGGCTCCCACAATGACGATCCGGTCCTTTACGTTAAAATTTTCCAGCCGGTCCAGCTCCGTCATGGCGATGATGCTGACTTTTCCGTTGATATACGCCTGATCGTCGTCATAGACCATGGTACCGTTGATCGTCTTACGGATATTTTCCGCAGGCGTATGTGCCAGGATGTCGATGGACATGGCCGTATCATTAAGACCTACCACTGCAAGATCGGATTTGGTCACCATGCCCACAAGATGCTGTTCCTCATCCACCACGCCGCAGTAAGCATGGTTGTCCTTCTGCATGATCTGCAGTGTCTCGTAGATCGTCGTCTCCGGGGTGATGGACACCGGCGCATCCATCTCGATCTCGGACAGCTTCATCCGTGCATCCTGCAAAAGCACAGGTTCCGGAAATCCGAACCGGGAGAGCAGGTAACGGGTCTCTTCATTCAGAGCTCCCAGCCGGCAGGGAACCGCGTGCACCCCCATGGAGCGTTTGAAAAACGCATAGGCGATGGACGATGCGATGGAGTCTGTATCCGGATGGCGGTGTCCGGTAATGTATACAGGATCTTTTTTCTTCATGATCACTTTCCTGTCCTTCCTGAAAATCTGCGAACCGGAAGGAGGGGACTCCATAGCCGGATCTCTTACCTATTAAGATACACCCATCCCACCTGTTCTGCAAGGAGAACTTCCGCAGCACAGAGCTTATCCTTTCACCACTCCCACCGTCCGAAGCTTCTTCAGCGGTCTTACCAGTTCCTTCTGCTGTTCCATAACCTGATCAATGTCCTTATAGGCAAAGCGGCATTCCTCCGCCACATCATTTTTCCTGCGCTTGCCCAGCACCACCTGACGCTCCCTCAGGTCCAGGATCACCTGCTCGGTGGAGAAGGCTTCCATGGCGCCCTTCCTGGAATATGCCCTTCCTGCCCCATGGGAGGAAGAACAGAAGGATTCCGGATTGCCCAGTCCCTCCACCACATAGCTGTAAGAGCCCATGGCGCCCGGGATGACCGCGGTCTCCCCTGTCCGTGCACGGGTAGCACCCTTTCGGTGCACCCAGAGATTTTCCCCGTAATGATTTTCAATGGCCGCATAATTATGATGGCAGTTGATGATCTCTCCGAATTCCGCATCCACTCCTGCGTACTTTTTCAGATGCTTCGCCACGATCTCCATGACCCGGTCCATCATCCGCTGCCGGTTCTCATACGCGTAGTCCAGCGCCAGATTCATCCACCGGATATACTGTCTCCCTTCCTCCGTATCCACCGGCAGAAACGCCAGACGGTATTCATCCGGCACCTGAGAATACCATTTTTCATTCAGCGCCCTGACCTTTTTATGAAACGCATCGCAGATCTCTTTTCCCATGTGGCGGCTTCCGGAATGGATCATGATTCCAAGGTATCCTTCTTCGTCCGCCTGAAGCTCAATAAAATGATTGCCGCCTCCCAGCGTCCCTGTCTGATAATATCCGTCCTCGATCAGGGGCAGAAGCTGTGGATCCTTCTCATACAGCTCCTGCTGCTCCTTTGCCCGGTCCAGGACCTCCGACGCCTGAGGGACCCTGTACCGGTCGATTCCCACCGGAATATTCCGCAGGATATCTCCGATCAGAAGCTGGATCAAAGACCCGTTTCCCGTGGCGATCCCTTCGATCTGCGCAAGCTTCACATGCAGCGGCGCAAAGATCATGCCGCATCCGATATCCGAACCCACCGCATTGGGGATGATCACGTCCTTTGCGGCGATCACACCGCCGATGGGCATCCCTTTTCCCTGATGGGTATCCGGCATCAGGCAGACCCACCGGCGGACAAACGGGAGTTTCGCAAGATGAACTGCCTGCTCCAGACACCCCTTCTCCATCCTTTCCTCACTCTCAAGCCACACCTTCACCGGAACCTTTGTGTCGAATCTGTCGTTGCTGATCACAAACATTTCTCTCACCTCTCCTTATTATGATTTTCTGTGATCTCAGGCAGGAAATGCAGCGGTTCCGCCGCTCTTTCTCATTTCCTGTCTCTGTCTGGATCTTACCATAAAAGGCCCCCCGGTATCATTTAAAAAAAGGTGCGAAATCTACCACCTTCGTGGCGATCGTCTCCCGGAACCGCACGTCATGCTCCACCACCAGCATCGTCGGCCGGCTGGAGAGCAGAAGCTTCTCGATCTGCATCCGGGAGAACACGTCGATGTAATTCAGCGGCTCATCCCAGATATACAGATGGGCCGGCGTCAGAAGGCTGGAAGCCAGCAGAACCTTTTTCTTCTGTCCTTCCGAATAATCTTCCATGGGCTTTGCGAACTGCGCCCGCTCCATGTCAAGCTGCCGCAGGACGGCGCAGAACAGGTGCTCCTCCAGCCCGCGCCTTTCGCAGAACTCCCGGATGCCTCCCTTTAAAAAGGAGGTGTCCTGCTCCACGCAGGAGATCACCATCCCGGAGGCGGTCTCAAGGATCCCCTTCTCCTGAAGCCCCTTATCCCGGACAGCCTGCTCCCGGTCCTCCGTGCAGCCTGCCAGAACCGCCTTGATGAAGCTGGATTTTCCGCATCCGTTTCCTCCGGATAAGAACACACGTTCTTCCCGGTGCAGAGAAAAGCTCAGCCTGTCAAATACAGGCTCCGGCGCACCTGCATACTGAAGGCCGTATCCCTCCGCCCGGATCAGACAGTCCTTATGATGCGTCAGGGGCATCAGCTTCAGAGAAGCAATCTCCTCCACATCCTGCAAAAGTCCTTCTTTCTCTTCGATCTCCCGGCCGATCCGCTGCTCCATCTGCCGGACCCGGCTTTGCATCTTCTTCGTCTTTGTCCCGATGTAGGGCCGTTTTCCTTTGTGATCCGGCTCCTTCACCGGGTCGAATCCGATCTTGCTCCTTTCGCTTTTGTCCGCCCACTGCCTGCTCCTCGCCGCCGCTTTCCGAAGCGCGGCGATCTCCTTTAAGTGCTTCTCATTTTCCGCCCTGGAACATGCGTCCTTCCGCCGCTTATTCTCCCACCAGGATGAAAAATTGCCGCTCTGCACTTCAATGGTCTTCCGGTTCAGCACCAGCACATGATCCACACAGGCGTCCAGAAGGTCCCGGTCATGGGACACCAGGATAAATCCCTTCTTTCCCGCCAGATATGCCTTCACAGACTCTCTGGACGCCTGATCCAGATGACTGGTGGGCTCATCCACCAGCAGAAAATCATGTTCCCCGGAGAAGAGAACCGCCAGCATGACCTTTGTGCGCTCTCCGTGACTGAGCGTCCCGAAGGGACGGTAGAACACCTCTGCGTCCAGCTCCAGCCGGTCCAGCTCCCGAAGGACCCGCCAGGATTCGCAGTCCGGCTTCCAGCTTTCCGAGAGCTCCGCTCCGCAGCGCTCCATCTCTTCTCCCCGGACCGGATACGGAAAATAATCAAATGCCGTATCCGCCCGGATGCTCCCGCTGTATTCACAACTGCCCAGAAGGAGACGCAAAAAAGTCGTCTTGCCCTTTCCGTTCCTTCCAATCAGTCCCAGTTTCCAGTCCGTATCGACGGAAAAAGAGACATGCTCAAAAATATAATCCGGACTTCCTTCATAATAGAAAGTCAGGTCGTTGACATCGATCTGTGACATCATACCTCCTGTGAAAGTAAGTTGCCAGAAGCCCCGGATACTGCCCCTTTTTCCGCCTGTTTTTCCACACAAAAAAGAGAGGTGGCAAAGACCCTGACCGCTTTTGGCAACATGACCGGACAGTACCCTCCCCTCCGGGAACGATACAGTCCACAACAAGTCTCATGTTTTCAAAAGTCAGTCAGTTCTTCATCCTTTCACCTCTCCTGCCGTAAATTCCATATACGCCGCTTCCTGGACACTGCCCCCACCGGACATCCCGGCAACCCGGGACAGGAAACGATCTCCCTTGATTATAAAGCAGCTTTTCTCTTCTGTCAATCCATTTCCTGCTCTGCTTTCAGCGCCTGCAGCTTCTGTGTCTCCTTTGTA
The DNA here is from genome assembly GCA_910574805.1 of Lachnospiraceae bacterium. Classification (GTDB taxonomy): domain Bacteria; phylum Bacillota; class Clostridia; order Lachnospirales; family Lachnospiraceae; genus Hominiventricola. The sequence continues at coordinate 270,083 of CAJTCV010000001.1, forward strand.
CGGAGTTTCCGGCTGTAGATCTTCCCGATCAGATCCTCCGCATCCTCGCAGAGCTTCTGCCATTCTCCCGCATAATAGGCGTTGCCCGTATCCAGAAGACTCATCTCGTACATGATTGCATCCGCATTGTCCGCCAGAATATGGTCATCCCGGTAATCCTTCACCGTATATCCTTCGGAGAGTACCTCTTCCTCCCCCCGGCCCGGAAGATAGCTCTCACGGTCCATGGCGCCCACCGGAGAATAGACAAAGTCCTCCATGGCCTCCGGCACCGTAAATGCAGTCCGGGGGCGGTCCTTTACCAGCTCTGTCATGACTGCCTTCCAGATGGACGCCGGATAGGTGGAGCCGTACAGATTCTGAAGGACCCTGGGCTCATCGTAGCCCACCCATACGCTCATGGAATAATCCGGCGTAATCCCGCAGAACCATCCGTCTCTGCATTCATTGGTCGTACCGGTCTTGCCTGCGGCCTCTGTCTCCAGCTCCCAGCCCACAGAGGCGGCCGTCCCATGCTGAAGGACTCCCTTCAGGATCTCCACCATCTCCCCTGCCGCCTGGGGATCATAGACTTCCTTCGGCTCAGCCGCCTGATACAGCTCACGATTCTCCCGGTCCCTGATGGACAAAAGACAGGTAACCGGATAAAAATTTCCGTGACACGCCAGCGCGGAATAAGCCCCCGCCATCTCCACGGCAGTCACACCGTAGGTAAGTCCCCCCAGAGCCGCCGCCGGATAGTAATCATCCGGCACGATTCCGGCAAATTCCATCCGGCTGATGTAGGAAAGTCCCCTCTCAGGCGTCAGCTGGCAGAACAGCCACCAGGCGCAGCCGTTCACCGACTTCCACACCGCCTTCTCCATGGTCATCCGGTTTCCAGGCAGGCTGACTGCCTCCAGCCCCATTTCCTTCGCCTTTGTCACGTCGATATTGGGCAGCAGAGATTCTGCCGTATAGTCTTCCTCCAGCGCCGGGGTATAGACCGCCAGCGGCTTAAAGGTACTGCCCGGCTGCCGCCAGGACTGATACGCCCGGTTCAGTGTATAGACTCCCGTTTCCTGGCTCCTGCCCCCCACGACGGCGACCACCTGATGCGTCTGATTGTCAATAACCGCAGAAGCACACTGGAGCGCATAGATTCCCTCCGTATTGACCTCCTGATCAAATGCCATCATCTCATCGATAGTATCCTGCAGAAGCGCCTGCTTCCCGGGATCCAGTGAGGTACGGATCACATAGCCGCCGGTATACAGCTTCCCCCGGCATTCCTCATACACATTGTCATAGTGATCCCGGTAGGCCCGGTACGCATCCATATCCTCAAATTCATAGCGGAACACAAATCCCTCCAGCTTCATCAGATAACGGACCGCACAGTCCACCGCATAAGTGGTCTCATAGTTCTGGATCCTCGCCGCCGGCTTCGGGTCCAGGTGCACCTGCTGCCGCTGCGCCCGGGAAAGCTCCGGATATGTAATATACCCGCAGTCATACATGTCCCCGAGGATCTTCTCTCTCCTTGCCAGTGCATGCTCTTCATGCTCCAGCGGATCATAATAGGACGGCGCATTGGGAATCGCACACAGGTAGGCCGCCTCCCCAAGACTCAGCTCCGCCGCCGATTTGCTGAAATATTTTTTCGCTGCCGCCTCTATCCCATAGCAGCGGTTGGCAAAATACGCACTGTTTACATAATATTCCAGAATCTGCTCCTTCGTATATTTTTTCTCCAGCTCCACTGCCAGCAGGATCTCCCGAACCTTGCGCTCCAGCGTCACCTCGCTGGTCAGAAAGGCGCTCCGGGCAAGCTGCTGGGTGATGGTGCTGGCGCCGTGTTTTTCCTCTCCCTTTGTGACCACAAAACGGTAGCAGACCCGCAGAATCCCGTTTGGGTCATAGCCCTCATGCTCCCAGAAATTCCGGTCCTCCACCGCGACGAAAGCCTGAATCACCGTCTCCGGAATCTCCTCATACGGCAGATAGTCCGAATCACTGTCGATGGACAGCTTGCTGATGAGGTTTCCGTCCGCGTCATAGATGTAACTGCTCAGATTTTTCATGAAGATGTCCGGACCGGATTCCGCCACCATCCGGACCGCCTCCGCCCTGTATTCCTCATAGACCGGGCGGTACCGGTAATACAGATACCCGCACAGCAGCGCACCGGCTGACAGAATCACCAGAAGGAGGATCAGGAACGCCTTTACTGTCTTCTTTATGATCGTCTTTATTATCCTCAAATAAGATCCCTCCAGAACGTTTTACACATCCATTATACCACCATACAGTATCCTATGCACTATAAGATGCAGCAGAACCTCCATCCACTGTCCGGCACTCCCCCCGGCATTGCATTTCGACAGATTCCGGCGTATAATCATACCCAGAACATCACACCAGAAAGGCCCCTTTCCATGTCAGAATATCAGGAACTTGTCAAATCCTTTCAGAAAAGCCGCAACTATGTCCGGGATTTCCTGATCTATGGATTTAAATCCAGAGAGGATTTTTCCGTCAAAAGCGGCAGGACCTACGACAACGAACGGCGCAGGATCGAATCCTGGCTGTCGGAATACATACAGGCAGATTACGGTCCCCAGGGAAAGACGCTGTCCCTTCGGCTGGACAGCAATCTTCTGGGCACCAACCCTCTCTTCCGGGTATGGCGGTCCAAAAGCTTCACCGCCAATGATCTCATGCTGCATTTTTTCTTTCTGGACCTGTTCCGGGAGGACGCCTCATTCACGGCGGATGAGCTTGCCGACCGGATCCTTAAGGACTACGGCGTGCTTCTGGAACCCCAGCTTATCCGCAAAAAGGCCAATGAATACGTAAAGGAAGGGATCCTCACCTCCAGAAAAGACAAAAAGCGGCTCCTGTATTCCATGGAGCCGGAGCCGGCCCGGGCGCTTCCCGGGGTCCTGCCCGCCCTTCTGGACGCAGTGCGTTTCTGCCAGCTGACCATGCCCCTTGGCTTTATCGGAAGCACCATCCTGGACGGCCAGAAAGCCGCCAACACCGTTTTTCTGGTCAAACACGGATATTATGGCTTCACCCTGGAGGACGAGGTCCTCTTCCGGCTCCTGCAGGCCATGCACCGGCAGCAGGCGGTGACGGTCAGGAACCGGAGCAACAAGACACTGCGTCCTCAGGAAGAGATTTTTCACATGGTCCCCCTGAAGATCTTTGTAAGCACCCGGACCGGACGGAGATTTCTCTGCGGCTACCAGATGAAAAGCCGCCGTTTCTCCACTCTGCGGCTGGACCAGATCCAGCAGGTGACCGCAGAGGGACCCTTTGACGAATACATCTGCCTGCATGAGAAATTAGAACGGAATCTCCCCTCCTGCTTCGGCGTCTCCTTCGGCGCCAGCCATGAGATGGACACATTGAAGCTGACCCTCCATATCCGGGAGGGAACGGAAGACTATATCCTGCAGCGTCTTCGCCGGGAAGGGCGGGACGGGATCATCACCCGCGTGGAGCAGGATATCTGGACCTATGAGAAAACTGTTTTTGACGGCAACGAGCTTATGCCCTGGATCAAGACCTTCCTTGGAAGGATCCTCTCTTTTGCGTCCAGCAATGCCTTTCTGGAGCAGAAATTTTACCGGGATGTGCAGGAGATGGCCCGAATGTACCGGAGGGAGGAATGACTTACGGAACTGTTTTCTGAGATCTATGGCTGCTATTATCAGGTACTGGACCAGATCCTTGCCCGGGCCGAGCAGCGTCCCGTGACCGGCGGGGAGCTCGCGGCGGTCTGCCAGGAGCAGGGCTTCGCCGAAAGCAGTCTCTATATCCTGCCGAAGCTGACCGGCGGCGAGTGGCATCTGCTGACCCGGGAGGGCGGTCAGTACCGCGCCCTTACCCGCGGCCACCGAACGCTGCCCCTCACCCGTCTCCAGCGTTCCTTTGTCAAGTCGCTTCTTCCGGACCCCCGGTTCCGGCTGTTTTTCACGGATGAAGAGCTGTCCGTCCTCCGGCATTTTACCGAAGATGTCGAACCCCTCTGGAAGCAGGAGGATTTTCATTACTACGACCGCTATACGGACGGCGATCCCTTCGACGATCCGGACTATCAGACGCATTTTCGGACGATTCTCGCCGCCCTCTCCCGGAGACAGTATGTGAATCTCTCCTATCAGTCCGGGAAGGGAAACCGCATCAGTCACCACTATCTGCCTCTGAAGCTGGAATACTCGGCGAAAAATGACCGGTTCCGCCTCCTGGCCGTTCCGGAACGGGAAAAACGTTCCCCCTGGATCCACACCCTCAACCTGCAGGGCATCCGGAAGGCTGTTCTTCTTTCCCGACTGGAGACAGAGGACTTTGATTTTGAACAGATGATCCGCCGGTCCTACTACAAGGAACCCCTGCGCCTGCAGATCAGGAACAGACGCAACGCACTGGAGCGGGCCATGCTCCATTTTTCCAATTATGAGAAAAAGACAAGAAAAATAGATGAGGACACCTGGGAATGCCTCATCTATTATAACCGCTCCATGGAAACGGAGCTCCTGATTGAAGTGCTGTCCTTCGGCCCCGCCATAAAAGTCATGGGCCCGGATGCCTTCATTGATCTGGTGCGGGAACGCCTGGACCGGCAGATGGAGCTCTTCTCCCGTTTTGGAACAGACGGAAACGTTACATCTGCCCCGTCTTGAACATATGGATCATTTCTCTGGTCAGACTGACCCCGTCATTGTCCAGAGGGATGTCCTCCCGTTCAAACCACTCCGCCACCGCCAGTTCCTCTGTATCCAGCCGCACCTCGGTGCTGCCGTCCACCTCGCAGTAGAAGCCGCACAGCAGTGTGGAGGAAAAGGACCAGGGCTGGCTCTTATAGTATCTGAGGTTCTTCACCTTCAGCCCCACTTCTTCCATGACCTCCCGCCGGACGGTCCCCTCCAGCGTCTCCCCGATCTCCGTAAAGCCCGCCACCAGCGCATAGTTCACATTGCCCGGCCGGTTGGCATATTTGGTCAGAAGCAGCCGGTTTCCGTCCGTCACCGCCACGATCACGCCGGGACAGATCTTCGGATAGACCAGGTTGCCGCAACGCTCACAGCGGACCATACGCTCTGTATGATCGGGGACCATGGGCGCACCGCATCCTCCGCAGAACCGGTTGCTGCGATACCAGGCGTTCAGCTGCTGTCCCGTGATGCCTGCAAAGCCCAGATACCTGGGGCGGGCATCCCGAAAGACCGCGGGCTTCTCCCATACACAGCCCGGCAGCCCTTCCTCCAGACCGCTTTTCAGCAGAAAGAAGCGCTCCTCACTGATCGAGAAGAGATAGGTAACCTCCCGGTCTGCAAGCTCCACTTCCCGGACTCTTGGATAGCAGATGCTGCCGTCCTGATATTTAAGAAGCACCTCTTCTCCCCAGTAGATCAGAAGCCAGTCTTCCGCCCGGGGAGACTGCTCCGTATAATGGTTATCATATTCTCTGGGTCCAATATCCTGTATCATCTTTTCTGCACTCCTCACATCATCTTCTGTTTCTATCTATTATACGGGTCCTGCCTCCGCCCGGCAATCCCTTTTCTTGTCTTTTTCCCGATTCGCCGGTTTTTCATATGGCAGAGCCGGATGAGAAACCGGTGAATCACTTTTTGTGTCAGCCGCAGAATCAGACCGTTCCGTTTGCATATTCCGGCGCAATCCGGTATAATCAATATCAGATACGGAGGATATCAGACATGAATACAAAGCATACATTTTACAGGCATACCCTGCCCCCTGTCCTGACTGCGGCCCTTCTCCTTGCCGGCTGTACCCCCGGGACCCCGGAAGCTGCACCTGCTCCGGCCCCGGAAGAAGCGGCTCTCTCTGACCAGGAACGTTTTGAACAGATCATCGACGACCTGTTTCAGGACACGCTGACCAGCTCCGGGCTCATGATGCACTCCACCCTCTCCAGACCGGAGGATTACGGCATGACGGAATTTCCGGAGACGCTGGGAGACTACAGCCTTCAGGAGATCCTTGACAACTACGCAGAACTCAGGGACGACTACACAGAGCTTCGCTCCATCAATCCCAAAAACCTTTCGCCGGAGCTTCAGGTGGATTACGATGTGCTCATGGGATATCTGGAGACCGAGAAAAAGGGGGAGCCTTATGCCCTCTATGACCATCCCTTTTCCTCCATCAGCGGAATGCAGGTGGAGCTTCCGATCATCCTGGCGGAATACAGCTTCCGGGACCGGGAGGATGTGGACCACTACCTGAGTCTTCTGGCCGATCTGGATGAATGCTACGCACAGTTACTGGAATATGTACAAAAACAGACAGAGGCCGGGATCTACCTGTCCGACCTGACCATTGACGGGATCCTGGATTCCTGTAAAGTTTATCTGGATGCGCCGGAGGAGGGCATGATGGCCGAGACCTTCGAGACCCGTCTCGGCAGCCTGCCGGAGCTGACAGAAGAAGAGCGCGCCTCTTATCTGGCGGAAAATGAAGAAATTCTGAAAAATGATTTCACCCGCGCCTATGCCCTCCTGACCGAAGGATTAAAAGATCTGAAGGGACATCTGGAGCAGCCCGTGGGGACTTCCGCCCTTCCGGACGGAAAAAAATATTATGAATATCTTCTGCATTCTTCCACCTTCACCTCCTATAAGAATCCGGAGAGTCTGAGAGATGCCATCGCTGCGAGAATGCAGAAAGAGCTGACGCGCGCCTATGAGCTCATGTCCGATCACCCGGAGCTTACGCGCGACATCTATACCTTCCAACCGCCCATCACGGACCCTTCGGAAGCACTCCTGGACCTGCAGGAAAAGCTGCTGGCAGACTTCCCGCAGATGCCTGCCTGCGCCTATGAAGTCCGGATGCTCCCGGAAGCGCTGGAAGAGTTCTCAAGCCCTGCTTTCTACCTGACGCCCCCCATCGATACGCAGGACGAGAATTACATCTATATCAACCGTTCTTCCGTCAGTACGCAGGAGGACATCTACACCGTCATGGCACACGAAGGCTACCCGGGCCACCTGTACCAGTGCAATTATTTCAACCGCGCCAATGACAGCCGCCTGCGGGCGCTTATGAGCTTCTCCTGCTACGTGGAAGGCTGGGCCACCTATGTCCAGTACCTGGCCTACGGCTGGGAGGACGGCATCACTCCGGAGCTGGCAGAGCTTCTTGCCATCAATGAATCCGTCTATCTGGCCCTCTACGCCCTGGTGGACTATCAGGTCAACTACGAAGGCATGACTGTTGATCAGCTTACACAGTTCATGAAGGAGGCTCTGGGTATCTCAAGCCCGGAAGGAGCCCGTCAACTCTACCAGCTGGTCTGTGAGGACCCCGCCAACTATATGAAATATTATGTGGGTTATCTGGAGATCACCGAGATGCGTGAAACCGCTGAAATGCTGCTGGGAGACCGGTTCAGTCCGAAGGCGTTCCACACCTTCCTGCTGGATTTCGGCCCGGCTCCCTTCCCTGTCATCCGCGACCACTTCTCCGACTGGCTGGCCGAACAGCCGGTCCCGGGACAGTAAAAATCCACGGCAGAGCCCCCTCCGGAGAGGGGGCCCTGTCCGTTTCTCTACAAAAGCGATGCTCTCAGCTCTTCCCCGCTCTTCGCGCTCAGATACGCCGGGGGGATATCAAGCACTGTCCTGCATCCCCACTGTCCTTCCGCCGCCAGCCGGTGCACCGCTCTGGCATACGCCACGATCACACTGGAGGTAAATTCCGGATTGGAATCCAGTTTCAGACGGTACTCAATCAGGTGCCGGTGCTCCTTCTCCCACCCGGTCACTCCGCTGCGGAGTACAAATCCGCCGTGGGGGATCCCGCTGTGATCTCTCTTCAGCTCTTCCTCACTGATAAAATGCACCGTCGTGTCATAATCCGCAAAATAATTCGGCATGGTGCGGATCTCTTCCTCCACTCCGGCCGCATCCGCACCTTCCTCCAGAACCACAAAACACTCTCTCGTATGCTTCTGACGCGTGGTCAGATCCGGAGCTTCCCCGCTCCTGACCGCCTCCAGCGCCGAATCCACCGGAATCGTATACTGTTTCGCATCCTTCACCCCTTTGATCCTGCGCACGGCATCCGAATGCCCCTGGCTCACGCCCCTGCCCCAGAAGGTGTAATCTCTTCCCTCGGGCAGGATCGCATCTGCATACATACGGTTCAGGGAAAACATACCCGGATCCCAGCCCACAGAGATCGCCGCCACTTTCTTTGCCGCCCTTGCAGAGGCATCCACCGCCGCGAAATGTTCCGGTATCCGCGCATGGGTATCAAAGCTGTCCACCACATGGAAGAGCTTCGCGTACTCCGGTGTCTGCACCGGCAGGTCCGTAGCGCTCCCGCCGCACAGAATGAGCACATCAATCCGGTCTTTCCACGCCTCTGCTTCGCTGACCGGGCACACCGCCGTCGTCTCTGTCAGCGGTTTCACATCCTTCGGGTCTCTTCTTGTAAATACTGCCACAAGCTCCATGTCCGGATTCTGGCGCACGGCGCACTCTACGCCCCGGCCCAGATTTCCATAGCCAAGAATTCCAATCCTGATACTCATCTTTTCATCCTCCTCATTATCCCAGTATTCCCGTAAGCAGCGGCTCCAGTACAAATGCCTCATCTTCCGCCGCCATACATTCCATAGCCTCCATATTCAGGTCCGAATGCTCTGTCTCCCTTGCATACCGGTGCACCAGTTCCACCTGGTCCTCAAAGGAAAACTCCTTTCCTCCGGTAAGCCATGCCCCCAGATCAAGCTCCTGAATCAGCATGGTATGTACCACCGCCAGCTTCACCCTACTGTAAAGATCCCCGTCGTAGACCGCGCCGCAGAGAGAGCAGAACAGATAATACGTCAAAAGCTGCTCATATTCTGATTCTCTGTCCGGACTGCTGCCTGCAAACTCCCGCCATGCGTCCTCATAAGCCTCCTGAGACAGCTCCCGGTACAGGAACTCATCCTGTTTCTTCAGGTACTCCCGGAAAGGAGGACGAAGCACTTCCAGACGGTACAGACGCTGCCAGAGCTTCCTGCGCTGGATCCTCCTTTTCACTCCCTGCCCCTCAAAAACGGCAAATTTCCTCTGTGCCGTCTTCCGAAAAGCAGGGTCTCCATAGCGCCGCAGCAGATCATCCACCGCATAGAGCTGCGCCCGGTCGACCCGCTTCTGAAGATCATGGGCCGTGGATACGAGCAGGGCCATGCGGAAGGAAAGCGGCTGCTCCCGATTATGGATCACCTCATAATAATAATCCCGTATCTCATTCAGTTTGGTAAAAAGAAAGAAATCAAACTGCTCATATTCTTCCTCCGGCGTCTCCCTGTATTCATTTAAAAAAGCCGGCTTTCCCTGGTACCCCAGCACCAGCCGGGCAGCCGCCGGACAGGACAGGGACAGGGATATCTCCCGCAGATTCTCATATTCCTCATAGTGCCTGGGATAACGGGTGCAGGTCTTGCACAGCATCCCCTCTCCCGCTTCCGCATAGATGTCGCACAGGCCCTCTTCATTCAGAAATGCACAGCGCCCGTTGTACTGCTCAAAAGATCCTTTCTCCCAGTCAATGGAATTCCTGAGCCGGTTGCCGAAGAATCCCGGATGATCTTTGTATTTTTTCAAGGATACCGGATCAATCACGATGTTCCAGCCTGCGCAGCAGGTATCCCTGCAGGCGGATGCATCGCACTGAAAATCATATAAATATTCCGGATACGTATATTCCATCCACGCACACTCCTTTCCGTATCTTCCGTTTTCCTACCAGGACATGATCTCATATCCGTTCTCTGTCACTGCCACCGTCACCTCCCACTGGGCAGACGGCATCCCGTCCTCCGTGTACACGGTCCAACCATTGTCCTCATCCACATAAAAATCCGGTGATCCCATATTGATCATAGGTTCAATGGTAAAGACCATTCCGGGCACCATGATCTCTCCGCTGCCCTTCGGCACCGCATAGCCGACCCAGGGATCCTCATGGAATGCAAGACCCACGCCGTGTCCCCCGATGTCCTCTACCACCGTGTATCCCCGGCTCTCCACGAACATGTGTACTGCATGCCCCATATCCCCGATGGGCTTCCAGGGCTTTACCTCCATCAGTCCCACACTGACCGCTTCCTTCGCCGTCTGCACCAGACGTTTCTTGTCTGCGCTGACCGATCCGATACAGAAGGTACGGGAGGCATCCGAATAATATCCCTTATAGATCGTGGACACATCCACGTTGATAATATCCCCCTCCTTGAGTATCGTCCGTTCGTCCGGAATCCCGTGGCAGACCACATTGTTAAGGGACGTACATACGCTTTTGGGAAATCCCTCAAAATTCAGAGGAGCGGGAACGGCTCCCATCTCCGCAGTCAGATCATAAACCCACCGGTCGATCCCGGCGGTGGAGATCCCGTCACAGATATGCTGCTCCACATAGTCCAGAACTGCCGTATTGATCCTGCCGCTCTCCCGGATCCCGTCAAGCTGGCTCCGGCTCTTCACCAGTACATTGCCCACCTTCATGATCCGCTTTCTTCTTCGTCTCATATTACAGTAAACTCCTTCTGTTCTCCTGTCTCTTACCCTTTCATCATATCACAGACAGCTTCAAAATACACATGAATTTTTATAAAAGCGTAACCTTACGGGCAAACACGGTCCCTATGGTGTCCCGGTAAATCCCGTGGTATTCCTCATACGTCACCGGGCGGCCATCCGTCAGCACCTCCATGGGCACCCGGAACACACATACTTTAAGACCGGTTTCCTTCATGCCGTTCTTCAGATAAAACTGTTTCCGCCGCATACGTTCCTCCCGGTTGGGCGCATCCGCCACAGGAAGCTCGATCTCCAGAATCAGCCGTCTGCCCCGGCAGTGCTCCTTCAAAAGCGTCAGCGCTTCAGAACCCAGATGCCGCCCCCGGTATGCCCGGTGTATGGCAAAATAATCCAGAAGCACCATATCCTGGTGCAGGACCGTAATGGCAAGTCCCACCGGATGTCCGCCCTCCAGGATCACCAGAAGCTCCATAACTCCCTGCCTCGCCTTCCCTTTCATAAGACCGAACGGCTTTCGCTCCGACTTTGGAAACGCCTCCAGATACGTCCGTTTGACCCATCTTAATTCTCTTCCTGATGCTGCTCTGATCTCCATCTCTTCTCCTGTCCTGCTTCCGCATTTCTGATCATTTCCACAAGCGCTTCAATCCCTCTGCCGGATCTGGCAGACATATAGATCCGGTTGCCACGGACCATGGGAAGCTGCTCCGCTGCCATACAGAGATCCGCCTTGTTGTATACATAGATGACAGGAATATCCCCTGCCCCCAGATCCTTCAGCGTCTCCTCTGTCACCTCCCGCTGCTTCCGGTAAAACTCATCGGAACAGTCCAGCACATGCAGCAGAAGATCTGCCTCCTTCGCCTCCTCCAGAGTGGAACGGAAGGCTTTCACAAGCCCCACCGGAAGCTGATGAATGAACCCTACCGTATCCGACAGGAGAAATTCTTCTCCCGGACCCGTACGGATCCTGCGGACCGTTGTGTCCAGCGTGGCGAACAGCATATCCTTTTCCAGCACTTTTTTTGACGCGTCTCTTGTATATCTGTCCAGCATCCCGTTCATAAGCGTAGATTTTCCGGCGTTGGTATAGCCCACCAGAGCCACCCGGGGAAGCCTGCCCTCCTGCCGTCTCTTTCTCTGGGTCCGCCGCTCCTGTTCGATCTTCTTCAGCTCCCGGCGAAGCTCCGCCATCCGCTTCTCAATCCGGCGCCGGTCCAGCTCCAGCTTCTTCTCGCCGGCCCCTTTGTTGGCAAGGCCGCTGCCGCCTCCCTGACGGCTCAGCGCCCTGTGCATACCCGTAAGCCGGGGAAGCACATACTGAAGCCTCGCAGATTCCACCTGCAGCTTCGCCTCCCGGGTCTTTGCCCGGACTGCGAAGATATCCAGGATCAGCGTCGTACGGTCCAGGATCGGACAGTCCAGAAGATCCTGCAGATTCCGAAGCTGCACAGGCGTCAGAGAACGATCGAAGACCAGTACATCCACCGGCTCCGCCTCCATATATTCCTTTATCTCCAGAAGCTTGCCTTTTCCCATATACAGCGCCTGGTGGAGCTTTGGCAGGTTCTGGGTGATCTGTCCCGCCGGCTCCATGCCGCAGGCTTCCGCCAGGCTCTTAAGCTCCTGCATGGACCGTTCAAAGTCCTCTCCGTCATGCAGATCCACGCCCAGAAGGAGTACACGCTCTCTCATCCCGGCTTCCATGCACGCCTGCTGCCCGCCGCCCTCATATCCTGTATGCGCCATGCCGTCAGTGCCTCCCGGCTTCGAGGCGGCCGGTCCCGGCCAGATATTCCTTCAGGAAATCATAGATCTGCGTCTCCGTGGGCGGACATCCCTTCAGACTGTGGGTAAAGTCCTTCGTGCAGCTGCCGATTCCCAGCGTCCCTGTCATTCCCTTATATCCCTGCCCGATACAGATCTTCTCCGGGAAATCTTTCAGAAGCCCCTCCTGATCCAGTCTATCCAGCGCCGGGATCAGATAGCCGTAGCAGGCGCTGCAGGAATCCACCTCATTTACCGCCTCCGAAAGCCGCATGACCTTGTCCCGGTCCGGAAGTCCGGCCTGGCTCTCTGACAGATTCAGTTCCCGGATGACTGCGTGGTCCAGATCCGTGCTGCCCGCTCCCAGCGATTCCGCAATCCCGATATACGGCACTTCCTCTGTCCGGTACTCCAGGAGTCTGCACACATACGCATCACAGAGCACCGGGTCCCATGCCGCAAAGATCCGGTCCATAGATGTGGGATTTCCCCCGTCCTCAAAGCTCAGATCCCCGCAGATGCTGTCCACCAGAATAAAATCCTGCCGGATTCCCGCTGCCAGATGACCGATGGGCTTATGCAGTCCCATGGAATGAAAACGCCGCTTTTCCTTGTTGGGCAAAAGTCCTTTCATATTTTTCAGCGCGCAGGTGACCCGGGTCTGGCAGTGCCCCTTCATCACCGGCACATTGATCAGAAAGTCCACCTCCAGTGCACAGGCGCATACATCGATCTTCATCCCTTTGCAGTCTACCGGCACCGAACGTTCTTTCTGCCCGTCCCGGAGCTCTGTGCCGTATTTGTCAGCCAGCTTCCGGTATCCGCACACCTTGAACGCTTCTTCTGTCCTGGCGCCCACCCAGGAGCCTTCCATGATCACCAGGTTCTCAAAACCATGATCCTTCAGATAGCAGATCAGGCTTTCCACCACCTCCGGATGAGTCGTCGCCCCGTCGGAGGGCGGCACCGGAGAGACCAGATTCGGCTTGATCCCGATCCGTTTTTTCCTGTCCCCGATCTGCGCCGCCAGATCCGCTTCCTCCAGCAGACGGCGGGTCATCTTCCCATACTCTTTTCCATAGATCACAAGAATCTCATTTTTCCTGTCCTTCATCAAATGTCTCTCCACCTTCCATAAGCCTGCCGGCGCGTCCCCTTTTTACGGATCCCGGCTGTATTATATTCAATATCCATATTATAAAGGAATCGGCCAACCGCTGTCAACGTCTGCCCGCGGCGCTTCACGGCCGCCTCACACAAAAAGAACCCCGCAGTTCCTGCTCATTCAGAAACCGCGGGATCCTTTCCCTGCCTCTTTTCTTTTAATTCTTTAATCACGCCTTCATGCCATCGCGCTCTCTCCCCCTCGTCCTGTTCCACATAGTAAGAATAGAGCACATCCAGCATGACCAGTATGGGAAACTGAGGGGAAATAACGTTTCCGTGGTCCATATACCGAAGCGAAGGAATCAGAAGAAGTTCGTCGCAGAATTCCTCATGATCCCCCCGGTTTCTTGCCGTGACCAGCATGGTCTTTGCCCCCTTTTTATGAGATTCCCTGAGAAGATACAGAATGTCTTTTGCACTCCCGCTGATGCTGATTCCGATGATCAGGCTCGTATGATCCTGAAAGACGGCACGCATCCGGATAAGATCGCTGTCCTGAATGGAATAAATGTTCACTCCGGTACGCAGAAAACGCATCTCCATTTCCCTGGCCGCCAGGCCGGAGCTGCCCACACCGCAGACAAATACCCGTCCTGCCTGCCTCAGATAACGGCAGATACGCAGGATCTGAGACTCGTTGATCAGGCTGTAAGTCTTGTCCAGCAGTTCCTGATAGACATTCAGCGCCATGCGGGTCTGTCCGGTCATGGACAGATTTTTTTCCACAAAGGTCTCTTCATACTGATAGACAAATTCCCGGTAGCCCCGGTAACCGCATTTCTTCGCAAACCGGGAAAGCGACGCCTCCGACACATAGAGGCGTTCCGCCATTGCCCTGGAAGACAGCTCCACGTTCTCCTGATTTCTGATAAAAAAGTCTGCAATGCTCCGTTCCACCGGTGTAAAATTCTCATAATTGGATTCTATGACCGGAATGACGGATTTAATATAATATTCCATCCTGTCTCTCCTTCTCTTCCTGCCTTCTGCTTCCCGATCGGAAACAGTACCCATGCTGCCCATGCGCCTCAGTATACCAGCTTATCCCACGTTTTCAATACTTCCAGCCTACTTAGAAAGTACTTTCTTTTCTTTTTAAAGATTCTACTTTTTTACCAAAAATACAGATTGATTTTTGGTACATTTGTATAGTTTCTCGTATTGTCTTTCAGAATGTATTCTTTATTTACCATATAAAATAAGCAGATATTGCTGCATTATACAGTCAATACCTGCTTATTATAAATCCGGCGCTGCTCTTCCTTACTTCAGCAGTGCATCTGCCAGGGCGTTCAGCTCTTCTACATTTTTCGCATTCATGGTGGACCGGATCGTCACGGTATCTCCCACCAGTTCCATATTCTTCATGCCTTCTACGTATGACCGGATATGCTTCCCGGCCATGGGCGCCCAGGACCCGTTCTCCACAATAGCCACTTTGCGGTTCTGGAAATTCTTGATCTTCAGATGATACAGGAAATCCTCCATGCACGGGAACAGACTGGCATCATATGTTGCGCTGGCAAGCACCAGTCTGTCATAACGGTACGCACAGGAGACCGCCTCTGCCATGTCGTCTCTGGCCAGATCGAAAAGGACCACGTTTTTCGCACCTTTTTCCTTCAGAATCTCCACAAAGCGCTCCATGGCTCTTCTGGTATTCCCATGGATGGACGCACATGCCACAACAATCCCCTCTTCCTCCGGCTCATAGGAGGACCAGGTCAGATATTTGCCGATATAATATCCAAGATCCTCTTTCAGAACCGGACCGTGCAGCGGACAGATAATCTGAATATCCAGTGTAGCCGCCTTCTTCAGAAGCGCCTGCACCTGTGCGCCGTATTTACCCACAATATTGATAAAATAGCGTCTTGCCTCATCGGTCCATTCCTCCCCGGCATCCAGAGCACCGAATTTGCCAAAGCCGTCCGCGGAAAACAGAACCTTCTCGGACAGCTCATAGGTCACCATGGCCTCCGGCCAGTGAACCATGGGCGCCAGGAAAAACTGCAGGGTATGGTTCCCAAGAGAGAGGGTGTCGCCTTCCCCCACGGTTACCGTGTGGTCCGTCAGATCAAAGTCAAAAAACTGGGGCAGCATGGTAAATACCTTCGCATTGCTGACCAGCTTCATCTTCGGATATCTCTCTGCCAGCTTCTCTATATTACCTGCGTGATCCGGTTCCATATGGTCGATCACCAGATAATCCGGCTCTCTGTCTCCCAGGACTTCCGCCACATTGGAGAGCCACTCTTCAGTCACTCTCGGGTCTGTGGTATCCATGACGGCGATCTTCTCATCCATGATCACATAGGAATTGTAGGATACGCCATTGGGCACATGGTACTGACTCTCAAACAGGTCGATGTCCCTGTCGTTGCAGCCCACATATAAAATCGATTCTGTAACTTTCATGTCTTTCATCACTTATCCTCCTGATCCAGGTCCCATGTACCTGAAAATGGGAATGCCCTCAGACATTCCCCATTCTCTTACGCTTCTTCAAAATCTTCCTTGCCTACTCCGCAGATGGGGCATACCCAGTCTTCCGGAAGATCCTCAAAAGCAGTTCCCGGAGCGATCCCGTTATCCGGATCACCCGCCTCCGGGTCGTACTCATAACCACACGGGCCGCATACATATTTTTTCATATCGCACCTCCATATTCTGTGACAGATCCCTCTGAATCCATGCCGTTCTCACATGCTCTTCAGGGAATGCAGCCGGCCTGCTCCTGCAGAACGGTACCGGCATCATGTCTATGAGACATTATACCGTATCCTCCAGCACTTGTCAAAAATTTCCGCAGGATCTTTTCCAGTCAGCCTCCTGTCTCCAGGATCCTCGCCTCCAGCACCCGTTCCTGCAGCCGGATGTTATGGAGTTCTTCCTGAAGATCCGCCGCTTCCGCCTGTCTTTCTCCGTCTTCTTCCGGAATCTTTTCTTCCATTATCTGCGCTTCTGCCTCCCGGAGTGCGGCGGCTGCCGCAGACTCCTGTTCCTTCAGAAGCTCGTACTGCCTCTGCATCCTGCCCGTCCTGCCCTCTCCTGCCGGATCCGGCACTCCGGTAATATCCGTCTCCTCCGCGCCGGCTTCCGCCCGGACTGCAACCGTCCGGTCTGACCAGTGGGCAGCGCCCTTCCCGAAAATCAGCAGACACGCCGTCAGACAGAGCATCATTCTTCTTCCTGCCAGCAACAACCTTATCACCCCTTTGCATATCTGATAAGGTTATTATATCCGCAGATTATTAAATCCATGAATCAAATTTATTAAGATTTCCGAAAGAAACCTCCAGTCCTGCCGTCAGATCTCTCCTTCTTCGATCATATTCCGGATCTCCTGCATCCGCAGATCCACCCCGCTGATGATATCTGCACATTTTCTAAGCTCGCTTACGATCAGCTCCGGATTCTTTACATTTTTCTTATACTTCAGCTTATGGTCCAGGCTCGCCCAGAAATCCATGGCAATGGTCCGGAACTGCACCTCCACCCGCATGTATTTTTTCTCACTGGAGAGAAAGATCGGAATCTGGATGATCAGATGAAGGCTCCTGTATCCGTTCTTCTTGGGATGGCGGATATAATCCTTCACCATCAGCACCTCCAGATCGTCCTGGGCAGACAGCATGGAGGCCAGATAATAAATATCTTCCACAAAGGAGCAGATCACGCGGACTCCCGCCACATCGTTAAGATTTGTTTCAATCCCCTCTATGGACAGTTCATATCCCTTCCGGTTCATCTTCTCGATGATGCTCGCAGGCTCCTTTACGCGGCTCTCGATCATCTCTATGGGGTTGCGTTCATGCTCCAGGGAAAATTCCTCATTCAGCACGTTCAGCTTCGTCTCGATCTCCCGGATGGCACAGCGGTACTGCATCAGAAGCGTCATAAAGGGCCGGATGCGGATGGGCGTATCCGCCAGCTGTCCCCCGGCAAGATGCCGTAACAGTTCGATCCCTTCCAGCTCTCCCATACCGACCAGTTCATTTTTTTCCTTCATAGTTCTGCAACTCTTCCTGTAGTCTTTGATAAAGCGTGTCTCTCCGGTCCTCTTTCACGGGAAAGCATGCCCGGTATCTGCACACGTCATTTTCAAGCTCGTAGATCTGCACCTGCTCCTGCGGGCACCGGTCAGGCAGACAGACCGTTTCCTTCTTAAGCTTCGCCCCGTCCGGAGCACAGATCCTGGAGTCCCCTGAATAAAACTGTTCCCCCATCTCTCCTGCGCAGTTGATCCCTGCGATATACACCACATTTTCTATGGCGCGGGCCTTCAAAAGACATTTCCAGTGAGCGCTCCGGACCGCCGGCCAGCTGGCCGGCACCAGAATCAGATCCGCCTGCCTTGACAGAACCTGAAAAGGCTCCGGGAAACGCAGATCATAGCAGATCTGCACACCAACACAGAAGCCGCCATATGTACATACCGGCACATGTCCGCCTCCCTGAAACTGTTCCCCCTCGCCGCCGAACCGGAAAGGGTGCAGCTTCACCGCATCCAGAAGCTTTCCCTCCGGCGTCACGAGGGAGTAGTGATTTTCGCAGAAAGCCCCTGTATCCTTCACCCAGCCCACGCCCACGGCCATCCCATACCGGCCGGACAGCTCCTGTATCCGGCCAACCGTCTCTTCCCGGCATTCCTTCGTCCGGTCCGTATGCATGGAAAACCCGGTCAGACTCATCTCCGGCAGCAGGAACAGATCTGTCCCCTTCTCTGCCAGCAGATCCATATATGTCTCCACCAACTTCAGATTCGCTTCTTTATCTTCCCATTGTAGCTGTAATTGTCCCAGCGCTGCCTTCATGTTCCTGTACCTCCGTCTATATTTTACACGAAATTTCCCGGTTTGTCGATTTTTTAACACAAATTTTAGAGAAATTAATTTTCATCTGCTTCTTTTTTGTGCTATACTATACCGATGTAAACATTTATCCGGAGGAAATCATATGGAACATCTATACATACCTGAAAATTATCATTCCGATCTGTCACTCTATGATACCCAGATCGCCATCAAGACCGTCAAGGACTTCTTCCAGCAGACGCTGTCCGAGCAGCTCTATCTGCTCCGGGTATCCGCTCCTCTCTTTGTAAAGCCGGAATCCGGTCTGAACGACAACTTAAACGGCGTGGAGCGCCCGGTCTCTTTCGGCATCAAAGAGCAGGGCGACCGCCCGGTGGAGATCGTGCACTCTCTTGCCAAATGGAAGCGCAACGCTCTGAAGCAGTATGGCTTCCATGTGGGAGAAGGACTCTACACGGACATGAACGCGATCCGCAGAGATGAAGACACGGACAATGTCCATTCCATCTATGTGGATCAGTGGGACTGGGAGAAGATCATCTTAAAGCAGGACCGGAATATGGACTATCTCAAGGAGACTGTGCGGAAGATCTACAAGGCGCTGAAGAAAACCGAGAAATACATGGCCATCCGCTATGATTATATTGAAGAGATCCTTCCCAGAGAAATCTTCTTCATCACCTCCCAGGAGCTTCTGGACCTCTATCCGGACCTTTCCCCAAAGGAGCGGGAAGACCGGATCGTCCGGGAAAAGGGTGCCGTCTTCCTGATGCAGATTGGAGACCGGCTGAGCAACGGAGAGCCCCACGACGGCCGCGCGCCGGACTACGACGACTGGAGCCTGAACGGGGACATCATCGTCTGGTATCCGGTCCTCGGCCACGCGCTGGAACTGTCTTCCATGGGAATTCGTGTGGATGAGGACGCTCTGGAACGGCAGCTGAAACTGGCAGGCTGCGAGGAGCGTGCTGATCTTCCCTTCCAGAAAGCAATCCTGGAGAAAAAGCTTCCGTACACGGTGGGCGGCGGCATCGGACAGTCCCGAATCTGTATGTTCTATCTCCGGAAGGCCCACATCGGCGAAGTACAGGCGTCCATCTGGCCGGATGACATCCGGGAAACGGCCATGAAACACGGAATCACACTGCTGTAAGGCAGTACACGGTTCAGGGATCGCTACCTGATATACCTGACGTGGATTTTTCAGAAAGGTTTGATCAAAATGAAAGAAAAACTGACCAGAAAAGATGTGGAAAAGATCCAGGCAGAGATCGACCACCGCAAGCTGGTCCTCCGTCCCCAGATCCTGGACGCCGTCCGGGAAGCACGCGCCCAGGGAGATCTGAGCGAGAATTTTGAATATTATGCCGCGCGGCGCGAGAACGGCACCAACAACAGCCGGATCCGCTATCTGGAACGGATGCTGAAGAATGCCGTTATCGTGGAGGACCATACCTCTTCGGATGAGGTGGGGCTCAACAAGTCCGTCACAGTCTACATTGAGGAAGATGACGAATGCGAGACCTACCGGATCGTCACCAGCATCCGCGGCAACTCCATGAAAAACCTGATCAGCATCGAATCTCCCCTGGGAAAGGCGCTTCTGCGCCACCGGGTGGGCGATACGGTCACAGTCCCGGTCAATGACACCTACAGCTATGACGTGGTCATCCGGGAGATCACGGATGACCAGGGAGAGGACGGAGACAGCATCCGGGCATTTTAACTTGGTACTTTTCATCCGGCTCATTATTTGTTACAATAATACTAACGAAACAGCATCTGAGGCAATCCGGATGCGGAACTCAAAAACAGCTTCCGGAGGAACTTTGCCCGGAACGCCCTTTGGTCGCGCAGCAGACAAAGGGCGTTCCAGACGCCGGGCAAGGTTCAGCCGGATGCGGAACTCAAAAACAGCTTCCGGAAGAACTTTGCCCGGAACGCCCTTTGGTCGCGCAGCAGGCAAAGGGCGTTCCAGACGCCGGGCGAGGTTCAGCCGGATGCGGAACTCAAATGGAGGTAATTCCCATGAAAACATATGATGTCATCGCGCTGGGCGAATTACTGATCGATTTTACCCAGAACGGCGTGAGTGCGCAGGGCAACGGATTATTTGAAGCCAATCCGGGCGGAGCCCCCTGCAATGTCCTCTCCATGCTGAACAATCTGGGGAAGAAGACTTCTTTTATCGGCAAGGTCGGTAAGGACCAGTTCGGAATGACGCTGAAATCTGCCCTGGAAGAGCTGGGCATCGGCACAGACAACCTGATGATGGACGACGAGATTCATACGACGCTGGCACTCGTACACACGTTCGAGGACGGTGACCGGGATTTTTCTTTCTACCGGAATCCCGGCGCAGACATGATGCTCCGGGCGGACGAGCTGTCGGAGGACCTGATCCGGGACACCAGACTCTTCCATTTCGGAACCCTTTCCATGACCCATGAAGGGGTTCGGGAAGCAACCGTGAAGGCAGTTACCCTGGCGAAGGAAGCCGGAGCTCTCATAAGCTTCGACCCCAACCTGAGAGAACCGCTGTGGGATACGCTGGACCATGCCAAAAAAGAGATCCGCTGGGGACTCGGCCAGTGCGATATTCTGAAGATCTCCGACAATGAGATCCAGTGGCTCACCGGTAAAGAGGATTTCACAGAAGGCGTAAACGAAATCCGCAGAGAATTTCCCATCCCGCTGATCCTGGTATCCATGGGCAGAGACGGAAGCCGGGCTTATTACAAAGACGGTTATGTGGAGGCGGCGCCCTTCCTTCAGGAGCACACCATCGAGACCACCGGCGCCGGCGACACCTTCTGCGCCTGCATCATCAACTATGTACTGGACCATGGACTGACGGACCTGACCGAGGACCAGCTCCGGGAGATGCTGACCTTTGCCAATGCCGCCGCTTCCATCATCACGACAAAAAAAGGAGCCCTTCGGGTCATGCCGACCTTTGAAGAGGTTCAGAGCTATCTCTCCGCTCATACGGTCCGGCGTATGGAGGGGAACACCACAAGGAGGAAAGTTACTATGGAATTATTTGACAAGATGAACGAACTTGCGAAAAATGCTGCATCCAAGACCGGAGAGGTCCTGGAGGACACCCGTCTGAAGACACAGATTCTGAACGATGAGAAATCCATCCGGGAACTGCAGGCGAAGATCGGCGCCTTCTATTATAAGAAATTCGCTGCAGGCGAAGCAGTGGAGGACGAAGTGGCTGAATTCTGTACGGCAATTTCCGTCCATCTGGCAAACATCGAGCAGAAAAAGGCTTCCATGAGCTCAGGAAAACGTGCGGCTCAGGAAAAGGAAGAGCCTGCCATCGAAGGAAATGACAGACCTCTGGATTAAGACTGATAAAAGGGCGGCTGCATGCCGCCCTCTTTTTATAACTCCTGCCGGGTTTTATCTCCGAAATCCGCGGATGTATACAACTGATGGTAGACTCCTTTTTTTACCATCAGCGTCCTGTGATCTCCTTCTTCCACGATCTGGTTGCCGGAAAGCACCAGGATCCGGTCCGCGCCGTGAATCGTCGTCAGCCGATGGGCAATGGTGAGCGTCGTCCTGCCCGCCGCCAGCTTCTCCAGTGATTCGGATACCAGATGCTCGCTCTCATTGTCCAGGGCAGCCGTAGCTTCGTCCAGGAGAAGGATCCTGGGCGCCTTCAAGAACACTCTCGCAATGCTGATTCTCTGCTTCTGTCCTCCGGACAGCTTTACACCCCGTTCCCCCACAAAGGTATCGTAACCGTCCTTCAGCCCCAGGATAAACTCATGTGCTCTGGCACGTTTCGCTGCCTCTGTCACTTCCTCCCGGGTCGCTCCCGGCCTTCCATAGGCTATATTCTCATACACCGACCCCGAGAAAAGATACACGTCCTGCTGAACCACACCGATGTTGTCCCGCAGACTCTTCAGCGTCACATGCCGAATGTCCGTTCCGTCCAGCAGAATCTCTCCCTCTGTGGGATCGTAAAAGCGGGGGATCAGGCTGCACAGCGTCGTCTTCCCGCCTCCTGACGGTCCTACCAGCGCCACCTTTTCCCCGGGACGGATGGTCAGGTCGATATGAGAAAGCACCGGCGCAGGATCGTCGGGATATGCAAAAGACACATGCCGGAAAGTGATCTCCCCCATGACATTTTCCAATGGAACCGCTCCTTCTTCATCGAAAATATCGATGGATGCGTCCATCAGCTCCATGAAACGCTCAATCCCCGTCATCCCGCGCTGGAACTGCTCCGCGAACTCGATAATCCGGCGTATGGTGGCCAGCAGTGTCGTCACATACAGCGTATATGCCACCAGATCAGCCGGCGCAATCAGTCCGTTCATCATAAAGACGCCCCCGGCCACGATTACCACCGTGTACATCAGTCCGTCGAAGATCCGGATGGTATTCTGAAAGGCCGCCATATACCGGTAGGTCTGCCGCTTGATCTTCAGAAATTCCTGATTGTCCCGGCTGAACTTGTCCATTTCCATGGCTTCGTTGGCAAAAGCGCGGACTACTTTATTTCCCAGAAGATTGTCCTCGATCCGGGCATTCAGCTCTCCAATATGATTCCTCTGGCGCCTGAATGCGCCCCGTACCTGCAGATTAAAATACGTACAGGACACCGCCATCACCGGGATCAGCAGGAAAATAATCACAGTCAGGAGCACATTGACCCGGGCCAGGATCACAAAGGACACCGCCGCCTTCAGAAACGCAATAAAAAATTCCTCCGGGCAGTGATGGGCAAACTCCGTCACATCAAAGAGATCGCTGGTAATCCGGGACATGATCTGCCCCACCTTGGTATTGTTGAAATAATTGTCAGACAGCTTCTGCAGATGGGCGAACGCATCCTCCCGCATGTCCGTCTCGATGGCAGCGCCCATCACATGCCCGGTATAGGCCATATAAAAGCTTGCCATGCCGTCCACAATCCGCAAAGCGAGATACACGCCTCCGATCGTTGCGATCATCCGCAGGGTGAGCGCCTGCAGATCGTTCATCCCCACATGGGTGATATACCGGAGAATCAGAGGTAATACCAGTTCACAGACCGTGGTAAGCGCGGCACACAGCAGGTCCATCAGCATAATCCATCTGTATTTCCGGTAATAGGGAAGAAATCTTCGCAAAAGTATCCTGGTCTTCATCGTATTTACCCTGTTCCTTTCCTGATTGTCATAGCTTTTTTTATTGTATCATGAAGGCGGCGGTTCCGCCACTTGAATCTTTACCGGCACTTTTCCTTTTCATTTTCTGGAAACCGTGCTATACTTAATGCATTAACGCATTAAAGGAGACCTGATTTTATGAAAACTGGTTTTATCGGACTTGGGCTTATAGGCGGTTCCATCGCCAGAGCAGTCCGTTATTTTTATCCGGAAGCCGAGATCGTGGCAGCTTCCCGCACCCGTGCGCCTCTGGAGCAGGCGGTAAAAGACGGTGTTGTGAACCGGATCCTCCCGGGTGTGACAGAGGACTTTGCAGACTGCGACTACGTGTTTCTGTGCGCACCCGTGGCAGACAATACCGAATATCTGAAGGCATTGAAGCCCGTCATCCGATCCTCCTGCATCCTCACGGACGTGGGCAGCACCAAATGCGATATTCATGAAAAGGTAACGGAGCTGGGGCTGGAGGAAAATTTTATCGGAGGACATCCCATGACAGGCTCTGAGAAGACGGGCTACGCCCATTCCAGACGAATTCTTATTGAAAATGCCTACTATGTTCTCACCCCCACCTCCCGGATCTCCAAAGAGGCGGTGGAACGCTACCGGGATTTTATCGCCAGCCTCAAAGCGCTGCCACTGGTACTGGATTACCGGACTCATGATTATGTGACTGCCGGGATCAGCCATCTGCCCCACATCATCGCATCCTCTCTGGTGAACCTGGTGCGGGATTCGGATACCGAGGACGGGATCATGAAACTGGTGGCTGCCGGAGGTTTCAAGGATATCACCCGGATCGCCTCCTCCTCCCCGGAGATGTGGGAGCAGATCTGCATGGCCAACCGGAAAAATATTTCTTCCATATTAAACGACTATATCCAGTCCCTGACCCGGATCCGGCAGCAGCTGGACTGCGGGGAGGCAGGGGCTGTTTACCGTCTGTTTGAAAGCTCCCGGGACTACCGGGACAGCCTCCCTGCAAAGGGCAGCGGACCAATCCAGCCCGCCTATGAGATCTACTGTGATATGGTGGATGAAGCCGGCGGCATCGCCACCCTTGCCACGATCCTGGCCAGCAACCAGATCAACCTGAAAAATATCGGCATTGTCCACAGCCGGGAGTTCATCGAGGCCGTCCTGCGCATCGAATTTTACGATGAGCACGCCCTAAGACAGGCCATTGACATCCTCAGAAAATACCGCTATGTGATCTATGAGCGCTGATACATATGAAAAACGGCCCCGCTGTCCCGACACCGGAGCCACACCAGACTGTCATAAGGAGTATTTCACCATGAAATTCACAAGAGCAGAAGCACTGAAAGGGACTGTCACGGTCCCGGGAGACAAGAGTATCTCCCACCGCTGTATTATGTTCGGGGCGCTTTCCGACGGCACCACCCGGGTAACCAATTTTCTGAAAGGGGCGGACTGTCTCTCCACCATCCAATGCTTCCGGAAGCTGGGAATCCGAATCGACGATACCGCAGACGAGATCCTGATTCACGGAAAAGGGCTGCACGGACTCACCGCTCCAGGCGGTCCTCTGGACACAGGCAACAGCGGGACCACCACCCGGCTCATCTGCGGGATCCTTGCCGGACAGGATTTTACCACCAGCCTGAACGGAGACGCCTCCATTCAGTCCCGCCCCATGAAACGGGTCATGGATCCTCTGTCCCGGATGGGCGCCCGGATCGAGAGCCTGAGGCACAACGACTGCGCTCCGTTGCTGATCAGTGGAAGCCCCCTGCACGGAATCCATTACCAGTCCCCTGTGGCATCTGCCCAGGTGAAATCCTGTATCCTGCTGGCAGGACTCTATGCAGACAGTCCCACCAGCGTGACGGAACCCTGCCGGTCAAGGGACCACTCCGAGATCCTCCTGAGGCATTTCGGCGCCTCGGTAAAAACGGAAGGCACCACCGCCTCCATAGAGCCGGAACCGGCGCTCCATGCACAGGAGATCCGCGTACCCGGCGATATTTCTTCCGCCGCCTATTTTATTGCTGCAGGGCTTCTGGTACAAGGATCCGAGATCCTCATCCGGAACGTAGGTATCAATCCCACCCGGGACGGACTTCTGCGGGTCTGCCGGGATATGGGAGCAGACATCACGCTCCTGAATGAAGACCGAAGCCAGGGAGAACCGACGGCTGATCTGCTCGTCCGCCACAGCAGTCTGCACGGCACTACGGTGGAGGGGGCTCTGATTCCCACGCTGATTGACGAGCTCCCGGTGGTGGCTGCTCTGGCATGTTTTGCCCGGGGCACGACCGTCATCCGGGATGCCCAGGAACTGAAAGTAAAGGAATCCAACCGGATCGACGTCATGGTGAAGAATCTGAGCGCCATGGGAGCTCAGATCACCGCCACAAAGGACGGCATGATCATCGAAGGAGGAGCTCCTCTGCACGGAGCGGTGATCGACAGCCGCCTCGACCACCGCATCGCCATGACCTTCGCTGTCGCAGCCCTTGCCGCTGACGGAGAGACGCACATCCAGGGCGCCGACTGCGTGCGCATCAGCTATCCCGGATTTTATGAAGACCTTCACAGGCTCTGCCACTCCTCCTGCTGACTCCCGGCCATTCCTTTCCCAGGCCCGAAGTCCTGCCCCTGCATTCCTTTGCAGGAAAACAAAGGGCCGGCTGAACGCCGGGCACCGGTTTTACAAAATTCCACATATTTCTCTGGAAATTTTCCCGGAATCAGTGTAAAATAGACGAAAGTACATTTGATAACCACACGGGGAAAGGGAACAGTCATGAATTGTATCATCATCGGAATCGCCGGCGGAACCGGATCCGGAAAATCTACATTTACCAAACGGCTGAAGGACGAATTCAAGGAGGATGTGGCCGTCATCTATCATGACAACTATTACCGCAGACAGGACGAAGTCCCGTTTGAAGAGCGTAAGAAGGTGAATTATGACCATCCGGATTCACTGGAGACCCAGCTTCTGCTGGAACATCTGCACATGTTGAAGGACGGCAGGCCGATCCAGTGCCCGGTCTATGATTACAGCCTGCACAACCGGTCTGACCAGCTGCTGCATATCGAACCCAGGAAGATTATCATCGTGGAAGGGATCCTGCTGCTGGCCGACAAAAGGATCCGGGACCTGCTGGACATCAAGATCTATGTGGAAGCCGACGCGGACGAACGGATTCTGCGCAGAATCGTCCGGGACGTCAAGGAACGCGGACGGGATATCGACAATATCGTGGAGCAGTACCTGACCACGGTAAAGCCCATGCACTATCTCTATGTGGAGCCCACCCGGGCCCTGGCAGATATTGTCATCAACAGCGGCATGAACAATGTGGCATTTGACATCGTCCGCTCCAGAATCCAGCTCATGCTGGAGGAAGAAGACTTTGAATTCTCTGCGGATATGGAGATCCCCGGATAAGGCCGCGCTGCTTTTTCGGTGAGTAAAAAAAGAACGGATCCCTGGACTGTACAGCAACGCAGTCGAAGGATCCGTTTTTCATTCTGTAACATTTTGTGTCAAATTATAAACATGGCATCCCCAAAACTAAAGAACCGGTATCGCTCTTTTACCGCCGCCTCATATGCTTTCAGGATCCTCTCCCGGCCGGCCAGCGCCGACACCAGCATCAGAAGGGTGGACTCCGGCAGATGAAAATTGGTGATCAGGCAGTCGGTCAGCCGGAACTCATACCCCGGATAGATAAAGATATCCGTCCACCCGCTGCCGGCTCTCAGAACCCCGTCCTCATCCGCTGCAGATTCCAGAGTCCTGCAGCTTGTGGTGCCCACGGCAATGATCCTTCCGCCGCCTGCCCTCGTCTCATTGATGATCCTCGCCTGCTCTTCCTCCACCACGTAGAATTCCGAATGCATATGATGATCCTCGATCGCTTCCACCTTTACCGGTCGAAAGGTCCCAAGCCCCACGTGGAGCGTCACATGAGCGATCTGCACACCCTTCTTTCGGATCTCATCCAGAAGCTCCGGCGTGAAATGAAGCCCTGCCGTAGGTGCCGCCGCAGAACCGTCATGCTTCGCATACACCGTCTGATAGCGGTTCCTGTCCTTAAGCTGATGCGTGATATACGGCGGAAGCGGCATCTGTCCCAGCCGGTCCAGAATCTCTTCAAAGATTCCCTCATAAGTGAACCGGATCAGCCGGTTGCCCTCCTCCACCACCTCCAGCACCTCTCCCCTCAGAAGTCCGTCACCGAAACAGAGCCTTACTCCGGGCCGCGCCTTCTTTCCCGGCTTCACCAGAGTCTCCCATACATCATCTGCTCTGCGCTTCAGAAGCAACACCTCGATCTTTGCACCGGTTCCCTCCCTGCTGCCGATCAGACGGGCGGGGATCACCTTCGTATCATTGACCACCAGACAGTCACCCGGGCGCAGATACTCCCTGATCTCCCGAAAGATATGATGCTCCGTCTCTCCGGTGCTTCGATTGAGAACCAGCAGTCTGGAGCCGGACCGGTCCTCCAGCGGATCCTGTGCTATGAGCTCCCTGGGCAGCTCATAATAAAAATCATGTAAATCCATCGTTTCGCCTTCACCGCCTTTCTTCCATCCGGATACCGAACAGTGTCTCCATCTGTTCCCTTATATCCTCCGGCCTTGTCTCTACAAAATCATAGATGATTTCTATATTGTTCCCGATCTCTTCCATGGTCAGAGCATAAGTCTCATCCTGGCTCTTCTTGAAAGCGATGCTCTCAGAGAGTTCCTGATCCCGCAGCTCCTGCAGCGCCCTCACCGCCTCTCTCACCCGTTCCTCTGTAAAATATTCCTGTATGCACTGATCCAGATAGAACGCAAACCGCTCCTGCATGTCTCTGCGCTTCATGACCGCACCGAAAAGGCTGTTTTCCTCCATGGCATCCCTGATGCTTCTTAAATCCTCCCTGGGGTCATTGTAGAGATTGAATCCCGCCTCCATATCATAATACAGATACCGCCATCTGCCGTCCTGCCTGCCCTCTCCATAAGCATCTCCCGCGGCATAGTACCGATACAGCTTGATGTTGTTCTGAGGCCAGTCCCAGTTGGCAATATAAGTCTCGATGGCAAAATACTGCAACAGATTTTCTATATCCACGAGTGCGCACAGTTCACCGAACGTACGTTCATCCGTCAGATCTTTCTCTCCGTAGGATTTCAGAAGACGATAGTCCTCCTGCGCTCTTAATTCCTCCCGCGTCAGATCTTCTTCTTCCACATCCCCGGAAGCCGTCACGATCTCATAATGCCCTCTGTCAGAACCGCCGTAATTTTCTTCCATATACCGGTCGTCATAGACTTCCTGGATCCATTCAAAATTATAATATTCTCCGTTCAGATATACCGCCACAGGCGCCACCGACTTGTGATCCACCCCCTGGATCCGGGCGCAGAGGGTCTGAAAAAGCTCCTCCCGGAACAGTGTCACAGACTTGTCCGTCCCATGATTCCGAAGAACCAGCCGCTCATAGGCCTCCTGAACCCGCCCGCTCTGTCCGGACACATTGTCCGGAAACAGGGGGCAGGCAAATTCCGCCGCGCCGTATTCTTCCCTGGCATACAGCTTCAGAGACTTGCGGTATGACTGTCTGCTGGCATGTCCGAACACCCGGATCCCTGCGTCCTGATCGATCACACGCTGTCCATCCGCTGTCAGGATCTCAATGTGCGCCTCCCGTTCCCAGTCACGTCCCTTCTGGGTAAAATTGGCAGGCTGGGTCAGAAGCTCCGGATCATAGGCCTCACTGTTCTGATATTCCTCCCGCACTCTGCCCTCCACCAGAATCCCGTATTCATGGTCATACAGACCCGCAGGGTCACTGGTCACACAGACGATCCGGGTACTGAAACGCCTCTGGAACGCCTCTTCCTCTTCTGCATAAAAATACGTCCGCGTAAAGAGTCTCCCCCATGTCCCTGCCGCCTCATCAAAGGAACAGGCGCGGAGCACACAGCTGGATACGATATCCGAAGCCGGAAAGAGCAGGGGCTCTGTATATCTGGCACTCTCCAGCGACGGGACGCTTCCGTCCAGCGTATAATAGATCGGCGCTCCGCTTTCGTTGGACAGCACAAGCTCCAGATCTCCTGCATGAAAGGAGCCCTCCTCGGACACCAGAATATCGTCTTCTCCTTCCCGCTCCGCTGCTTCCCGATGCCAGAGACAGGTTCCTGCCAGAAGAACAGCGGATACTGCCAGCATGGGCAGTATCCATAAGAGCTTCTTTCTGTTCATTACTGTCTGAGCTCCGCACCGAGACCCTTCAGACCATCCAGAATCTTCTTCATGGCCGCTGTAATCTCTGCCTCCTCCAGCGTCTTGTCCTTTGCACGGAATACAATGGAATATGCCACAGACTTACAGCCCTCCTGGATCTGAGATCCCTCATAGACATCGAAAAGCTCATAGCTCTCCAGGATCTTTCCGCCCCGGACCGCGATGATCTCCTCGATCTGTCCCACCATGACCTCCCTGGGAACGACCATGGAAATGTCCCGTGTCACCGCCGGGAATCGTGCGATTCCTTCGTATTTCCGGTCAAAGGTAGCCCGCTCCACAATGGACGGCATATCCAGAACCGCCACATAAGCCCGCTCGCCAATCCCGTAGGAAGCCGCCACTGTGGGATGGACCTCTCCCATATATCCAATGACCTTCCCGTCATAACAGATATCCGCCTGCCGGCCCGGATGCAGATACGGTCTGCCGGATCCCGGATCGTAAGTCTCCTTCTTATGCAGGCCCACCTTATCCAGAAATTCTTCCACTACACCTTTCATGGTAAAGAAATCCCCGTCTCCGTACATGCCCAGAGTAAACTGCATCCGCTCGTCCGGAAGCTCTTCCAGCGGAAGACGTTTGGGAAGATAGATATTACCCAGCTCATACAGGCGCACATTTTTATTTCTCCGGTTATAATTAGTCGCCAGAGAAGTCAGCATCCCGTTCAGGGGGACAGTCCGCATGATGGAGAAATCCTCTCCCAGCGGATTGGAGATCACCACCGCCTGCCGTTCCTTCGCATCCGCAGGCAGGAGCAGCCGGTCAAAGACCTTCGGACTCTCAAAGCTGTAATGCATCCCCTGTGAGAAGCCGCAGAACTCTGCGATTTCTCTTGCCACAGCTTCCACCCTCAGATAGAACGGAAGCTTTCCTGTGGTCGCTTCTCCTTTCGGGAGCGATGTGGGAATATTGTCATATCCGTAAAAACGCGCCACTTCTTCCGCAATATCCGCTGTACGAAGCAGATCCTGACGGAAACCGGGAATCACCAGTTCCCGGGATGTTTCCTCATACTGAAGCCCCAGCGGACCAAAATAAGAGAGCATCTGTTCCTCGCTCAGATCCGTTCCCAGCAGTGCATTGATACGTTCCGGCTCAAAGGGGATACGCACCGGCTCCTTCGCCCCCGCATACACATCCACGATGCCGTCCACCACCTCGCCGGCTCCCAGCTCCTCGATCAGCTGGCAGGCACGGTCAATGGCCGCCTTTGCATTTTCCGGATCCAGTCCTTTTTCAAATTTGCCCGAAGCTTCTGTCCGCAGCCCCACCTTCTTGCTGGAGAGACGGATATTGGTCCCGTTGAAGCATGCCGCCTCAAACAGCATGGTATGCACATCGTCGGTGATCATGGAATTTTCACCGCCCATGATTCCTGCCATGCCCACTGCCTTCTCCCCGTCGCAGATCATCAGGACCGAATCGTCCATGACGCGCTCCTGACCGTCCAGCGTCACGAAATGCTCGTCCTTCTCTGCCCGGCGTACCACGATCTTATGTCCTGCTATGGTATCCAGATCATATGCGTGCATGGGCTGTCCGTACTCCTCCATCACATAGTTGGTAATATCCACCACATTGTTGATGGGGCGGATCCCCACGGAAGCAAGACGTCTCTGCATCCACTCCGGCGACGGTGCGAGACGGATATTTTTCACCACTCTTGCACAGTATCTGGGACAGAGCTCCGCATCCTTTACTTCCACCTCTATATAATCGTGAACATCCCCGCCGCTGCCCTTCACCTGCACCGCCGGCGGTCTGTACTCCTTTCGGAAAGTAGCCGCCGCTTCTCTCGCAAGTCCCAGGATGCTGTAGCAGTCTACACGGTTGGAAGTGATCTCAAATTCAAATACCACGTCCCGAAGTCCCAGCGCTTCAATGGCATCCGCTCCCACCTGCGCATTTTCCGGGAAGATATAGATGCCCATCTCCGGTGCTTCCGGATACATATCCCGGCTTGAACCCAGCTCCTCAATGGAGCACATCATGCCGTTGGACTCGATCCCTCTCAGTTTTCCTTTTTTGATCCGGATACCGCCGGGCGTCATCTTACCGTCATGACCGCCCGCCACGCGCCCGCCGTCCAGAACTACGGGAACTTTGTCTCCTTCTTTTACATTGGGCGCACCCGTCACGATCTGGAGCGTCTGTCCGCCGCCGACGGACACCTGACATACGATCAGTTTGTCTGCATCCGGATGGCGCTCAATCTTCTCGATCTGCCCGATGACAATATGCTCAAGATCCTCGTCCATTCTGGTGAATCCCTCCACCTTGGATCCTGAGAGCGTCATGGCATCTGTAAATTCCTGTGCCGTCACATGAAGCTCCGGCACGTATGCTTTGATCCATGATAATGATGTATTCATAAATTCTCTCTCTTTCTTATTGGAGTTCCACATCTCCCCGGCCTTCCCCCGATATCTGAAAGCATTTCCGGCCGCCTTCGCGCCCTGAAATCCTTCCGGGGGAATTCCGGTTCGATGCTGTTTTGGGAGTTCCGCATCTCCCCGGCCTTCCCCCGATATCTGGAAGTATTTCCGGTTCGATACTGTTTTTTACTGCTCTAACCTGCCCGCTGTTTTTCAGAACTGGCGCAGGAAGCGGATATCATTTTCGTACAAAAGTCTCATGTCATCAATCTCGTATTTCAGCAGCGCAATCCGCTCCAGGCCCACGCCGAAGGCAAAGCCTGTATATTCCTCCGGATCGATACCGCACATCTCCAGCACGTGAGGATGAACCATGCCGCATCCGAGAATCTCGATCCAGCCGGAGCCCTTGCAGAACCGGCATCCTTTTCCGCCGCATTTGAAACAGGAGACGTCCACCTCCGCACTGGGCTCCGTGAACGGGAAATGATGCGGGCGGAATTTGGTCTTCGTATCAGGGCCGAACAGCTCCCTTGCAAATTCTTCCAGCGTCCCCTTCAGATCCGCAAATGTGATATTTTTATCAATCACCAGTCCCTCAATCTGATGGAAGGACGGCGAATGGGTCGCGTCCACCTCGTCGGAACGGAACACACGTCCCGGGGAGATCATACGAATCGGAAGCTTTCCTTTTTCCATGGTGCGTGCCTGCACCGGAGAGGTCTGGGTCCGCAGCACGATCTCTTTATTTATATAGAAGGTATCCTGCTCATCCTTCGCCGGATGATCAGCCGGGATATTCAATTTTTCAAAATTATACAGGTCATACTCTACTTCGGGTCCCTCGATCACTTCATACCCCATGCCGATAAAGATCCGCTCCACCTCTTCCAGTGCGATGGTATTGGGATGACGGTGCCCTACACTGTTTTTCTTTGCCGGAAGCGTCACATCAATAACCTCCGTTTTCAGCTTCAGCTCCAGGAGCATCTGCTCCATCTGCTTCTTCGCCTCCTCCATGACCCGCTCAATCTCCGCTCTGGTGTCATTGACCAGCTGCCCGAAGGCCGGACGATCCTCCGGCGCCACTTCTTTCATACTCTTCAGAAGAGCTGTCAGCTCTCCTTTCCTGCCAAGTACGGATACACGCACATCGTTCAGCGCATCCAGATCCTTTGAGACCCGGATCCTGGCGATCGCTTCCTCTCTGATCTTCTGCAGTCTCTCTTTCATCTCTATACTCCTTCCTGTCAAATGCGTAAATCAGATCCCCCCGCAGACATGGCACTGATCCATTAGCTGCGAAAAGTTCTATGAAACAAAAAAAGTCCCGCCCCGCATAGGGACGAAACTTCTGCTCCGTGGTACCACCCTGATTCCCGGATACGGCCGGGCACTCATTCTGCGTAACGTGCAGCACAACGTCATT
Organism: Lachnospiraceae bacterium; assembly: GCA_910574805.1. Taxonomy (GTDB): domain Bacteria; phylum Bacillota; class Clostridia; order Lachnospirales; family Lachnospiraceae; genus Hominiventricola. The sequence continues at coordinate 303,651 of CAJTCV010000001.1, forward strand.
CCTTACTGCCGACTTCAGGAATGCTGCTCCAGTGGGAAATTCACGATCCTGTCTGAACCTGGACGGGCTTACAGCCGGTGGCCCCTCCTCTCTGCCGGAAAACAGGTCGCTACTGACACCTTCCATGCATTTTTCATATCAAAGTCTACTATAACACAGAATTCCGGAAAGTCAAGCCCCTTTTTGCACTTCCTACCAGTGGATCTCCGATGTCCGCTCTTCTCTCCAGTGGTTCAGCTCCAGCCCGATGAGCACAATATACATGACCGAATAGAGCCAGAACATGAGCAGCACCAGAGTGGTCAGGCTTCCGTACATATTGAAGGCATGGCTGTACTCAATATAGATGGAAAAACCATAGGAGAACAGATACCAGCCCGCTGCCGCAAAAAGCGCTCCGGGAAGCTGATCGATGAATCCCGCCCGCCGGCTGGGGAGCACCGCATACAGCAGCGCAAAAAAGAACATAAAAAGCGCCAGCATCACCACCATCCGGAAGGACAGGATGATCCGGGTAAAGATCGCCAGAAAGGGAAAATACAGGGCAAACAGTGCATGAATGGATGTACCGAACACGATCAGCAGCAGCGTCACCGCTACCAGAAGTACAAACAGAAGAGCAAATACTGCGCCCCGGATGCGCATCTGAATATAGTTCTGCTTCTTCTCCACATGACAGATGGCATTCATTCCTCTGTTAAGCGCCATAAAGCTCTTTCCTGCGGACCACACGGTCACCAGAGCCGATATGGACACTGTTGCCACGGTACGGCTGTACATCTCATCGATAATCCCGAAAAGCCAGCTCTGGAAACCCGGCGGCACCACCTCCTGGATCAGATGGTAGAGATCTGATTTGCCCACACCAGTGAACTGAATCACAGACAGGAGCAGGATAATCAGAGGCAGAAAGGACAGAATGATAAAATAAGCCGACTGTGCGGCGTATGCGCCCACATGACTTTCCTCCATCTCCTTTTTCATGTCCAGGATCATTTCCACCATTCGTACCATCACTGTTTCCCGCCGTTCCTTTTATATCGTGTGACTATCATACCCTATCTATTCCAATCTTGCAAGGCGGATCTCATGATAAAAATACTGCAGGATCTCATCATATCCATAACCCTCTTCCGCCAGGATGCGGGCGCCCACCTGACTCATGCCGGCCCCGTGTCCCAGACCACCGCCGCAGATCTGATAGCCGGCCAGCCTTCCTTCTTCCTCCACCGGCTCCATGACAAAATAGCCGCTGGGCAGCAGATTTCCTCCTTCGCCGATGCTCCCGTCATTTTTATACACCTCTCCCCCGGGAATCCCCAGCATCAGGCGGATGTTGTACTCGTATTTGACTTTCAGTACCCCTTCACTGCCGGCCAGCAGAAGCTCATGCACGGCACCGCCGGTATTCCGGGTGATAATTTCCGCGTTCTGAATCTCTCCGATCCCGTCCACCTCCCGCAGAACATAATCCTCCCCGTCCTTTATCAGAATCCCGTCCTGAGAGTGCTGCACTCTCGCCTTCGCCCAGTTCTCCACATTCTGCCGGATCTGTTCCAGAGACACATAGCAGTTCCATCGGTACCAGGGCTCCGAAATCTCCAGATCTCCCGGATGTTTTTTCTGGATAAATTCAGAAAACGCCTCTTCTTCTGTCAGATCGTATATATTTTCCGAAGTACCTGTCCGCCTGCCGGCTATGTACGGAGTCTGTTCCCGATCTCCCTTCTCCCATATATTTTCATCTGTGGTGCTTCCGCAGGATGCCGCAAAGTAATAGGCCTTCACCGGGCCGTCTCCATAGAGCATGATCTGCCCGGCTGTCGCCTCTACCGCCTGATCCGTCGTCTCCTGGCTGTCAATATGATTGTAGACCTGATAAGAGACGCTGTCATTCACATGTGCCTCATACTCCGGATATGCATATTCCCTCATCTGCCATACCGCATACGTCCGTGCACAGACCGCCTGCGCCTTCAGAGCCTCCTTCGCATAGGCGGACGGCATCTCGCTGGGCACCACCCTGCGCAGATATTCCTCCAGCGGCACCTCATTGACGATCACCCAGCCTTCTTCTTCTTCATAGTAGATCAGTTCCCCCGGATAGTCCCGGGGCAGCTCCTTCTCCCTGTGCCAGATGCTGCCGTCCTCTGCCAGAATCAGCACGCGGATTCTGGCGTCCGCCCCCGGCATCTTCCATACCTCCTCCGGCGTCACTGTATATTCCTCATCCTCTTCGGGAATCACCAGCTCTTCTCCTTCCACCGGCGCCTCTTCTTCCGGCTCCCTCCTGCTCTCCGGCATAATCAGCAGGATCAGAAATCCCAGAAGCACCACAAGAAGCATCGCCTTCTGCTGCAATCTCTTTCTATACATCCCATCCCTCCCCAAATCCTGCTCCCGCTAAAAAACGGGTACTGCAAGTCTCTTGCAATACCCGGTATCTTTCATTTCCCAAAGTGCCGTTCCCTGTATTTTGACGCCTAGCTCAAAAGCCAGGTGGGTAACCTCATCAAGCGTTCAGCCTTCCACTGGCGTCTCCTTAAGACGGAGGCATGACATCCAGCTTGAGATATCGGAATCCCATAAACGTAAATGTAGGTTCAAAATGACAGGGCTCTCGAACACCCCAGGAAATCTGTAACTCTAGTATAACCTATTTTTTCGAGTTTGACAACCACAGTGCACAAAAACTTGTTCCAATTTTTCAATTTTCTGGAAAATACGACAAAAGGGACCTTATGTATGCTTTTCCATGCTTCATTCTATGTCCCCCGGCCGGGATTTATACCCGAAAACATGTGCACGACAAAAGAGACACCGCAAAGCGATGTCCCTTTCTGTTATCACCATATAATCATTATGCCAGCTCGTCTACCAGCTTCTTCAATGCATCAAGCGCCTCATCCGGAAGCTTGTCGTAACCGCCCTTTGCAGTCGCGAATTTCGCTACCGCATCCACACGATTCTGCATTGCATTCTTCAGAGCTGCCACATAATCCGGATCCTGAAGATTCGGTGTGAAGTCTCCGGTCTTGCCGGACCAGTCAGTCATGATCTCGATATCCTCAAACGGCCCCCATTTCTCAAAGGTCGCCCTCTTCTCCACGATGGTCTCCAGGATACCCAGCGTGTCGGCCGGTTTTACCTTCTTGCCCATGAAATCTCCGGTATTTACGATATAGCAGTCCACATTCTTCTCTTCCACAAGTTTTTTGAACTTCTCGTAGTCATGCACCAGCGGATAGGTACGGAACGGATTTGCATAGGGCACAATGCGGAGTGCGTTCAGGTCGGTACCTGCTGCCACACGCTCTGCGGTGGAAGTCTTGGTCGCCAGCGTTGCACCCATGACAGATGCCAGTGCGGAACCTTTCAGTTTTACCACCGGCGGAATGGTCGGGTCTTTCATGATCCAGAAGATCGCGTTAACCGGCGCATCGATCTTGTCAACCCGGTTGGGAGACCAGAGCTTGGACTTGATGGCACGGCCGTTGCCGTTCCGTATGTCCTCCGTCACAAGCTGGATCTTGCCGTCCTCATCCATGGTCGCGGAACAGTTCTGAGCCGTCAGCAGATATTTGTTGTCCGGGCAGCCGGTGGGATAATCTGCAGTCTTGTCAAAATAGGTCGGCTCGATGGCAACAGAGGAGCAGGTCTCCGTATTGATGATGAACGCATCATCGTGCAATACGGTAATCGGATATTTTCCGCCGTGCTTTGCGTGAGTCAGCGTGGATTTTCCGGAGCCGGACAGACCGAATACGGATGCCACATATTTGCTTCCGTCCGGCAGCGTGTACTCCTTCTGTCCGCCATGGCAGCTTGCATAACCGTTTCTGTTGGCCAGCGCCCATGCCATGGTCAGAGTACCCTTCTTGTGCTCGCCGAAATATTTCATACCAAGGATCGCCGCGCAGTTCTGATCCGTATCGAAGTAGCACAGAGTCAGCGGATCGCTCAGGCAGCTGAAATCAAGGTCCGGACGCTCCACCGGTACCCACTGGGGATCGGAGAAGATGTAAATATCCGGCTCTTTCCCATCGCCGATGGGCCTGGATTTCTTATACATTTTTACATATTCATCAGACATGTACTGGAAATTGATCATCCAGTTATAGAGAAGGTTCTCTTCTCCTTCCGGGATCAGCAGATGGATCTTTGCCATAAACTCCGGGTCCAGGCCTGCGAAACACTCTGCGTGATACATGGTTTTCCAGCGGGTCTCATAAACCGCATCCATGACAATTTTATCAAGCTTCTCTTCATCTACACCGGGCTCGCCCTTGATCCGGCGTGCTGTTGCATAACGTCCGGTCACTGCACCGTCGTTGAACAGAAGAACCTTTGCGTCTTTTTCAAGACCAAATTCTTCGCCTTTGTATACGGGCATGTCAGTTACGATGGTTCCGGGAGAATTCTTTGCTAACTCGTACGCTTCCTTCAAAGTATTCACTTTTACTACGTTATTGCCGTAGAAAGCAGCCTCGATGATGGAACGGGTTTTAGAGAAACCTGGCTTACCTTTGCCAATTTCACTGAGCGGGTAATACGCTTTTGTTGACATAATCGTGTCCTCCTCATTTTATGACCGGGTATAAATACCCCATATAGATAATCTGACAGCCCTTTAAACAGACTGTCAGATTCCATTATACCTATTGTGAAAAAAAAGTCAAGTTAAAAGTATTTATTCATCGCCTTTCTGACCTCCAGCCCGTACCAGAACAGCACGGCCAGAAATACCGCCATCATCAGCCAGAAAAGCGTATTTACTGATACCATGTATGTATTAATCAGCGAAACTATGCTGTACGCTGCCATGACACCTCCCAGTGTCCAGAGTCTGGGTGACATACAGTTGGCGTATCCCTGCAGATCCCTGCAGGAATCCGGATCCGTATCCCTGAGGATCAGAAACGTACGGATGATCTTCCCTTCCCGTTTCAGCACCCAGGCGCTGTACATGGCATAGAATCCGAAGCCCAGCACCATCCAGTCCAGCAGATTGAATATTCCGTCAAATCCCATCCTCTACTCCTGTTCTGCGCCCAGAAATGCAAGGACTGTCTCCTTCATGGCGCTTACCCCGCAGACCGTCTTATGGCGCACCGGCGCCGTACGGATCTCCTGGATCGCTTTTGGAATCCCCGTCCCGGAAAGCGCCGACAGTTCGTCGACAAGTTCCAGATCCGTCATTCCGGCGCAGCGGTCCTGATCGATGGCTTCCATAACGCTTCTGGTGAATTTATAGGGGCTTGCGGTAGAAGCGATCACCGTCTTCGTCCGGTCTCCTGTCTCCGCTGTATACTTCTCATACGCGCAGGCAGCCACTGCCGTATGGGTATCCATCACATACCCGGTATCCTCATACACGGAAGCAATGGTCCTGGCCGTCTCTTCCTCTGTGGCATAATATCCCCGGAAATCTTTCAGCCGCTCCTTCATCTGCGAAGTAATCTCATATCTCCCCTCCGCTGCCAGAGCATCCATAAGTTCCACATCCTTCCCTGCATCCGATCCTGCGATCTGATACAGGAGCCGCTCCAGATTGCTGGAGATCAGGATGTCCATGGAAGGCGAGGTAGTCAGGATAAACGGACGGTTCCTGTCATAAGCACCGGTACGGAAGAAATCGTACAGCACCCGGTTCTCATTGGAGGCGCAGATCAGCTTCGCCACCGGCACTCCCATCTGTTTCGCATAATAAGCAGCGAGGATATTGCCGAAATTCCCCGTAGGTACGACCACGTTTATGGGCTCGCCCTCCGACAGCTCCCCATTCTCCAGAAGTCTTGCATACGCATGGACATAATAGACAATCTGGGGCACCAGGCGTCCGATGTTGATGGAATTGGCGCTGGAAAACTGAAATCCTGCCCGAGCAAGCTTCTCCTGCAGCTCTTGATCTCCGAAAATCGCCTTGACACCGCTCTGGGCATCGTCAAAGTTCCCGCGGATCCCCACCACCAGCGTGTTGTCTCCCTTCTGCGTCACCATCTGCTTCTCCTGAATCGGGCTGACGCCGTCTTTGGGGTAGAAGACGATGATCCTCGTCCCCGGCACATCTGCAAAGCCGGCCAGCGCCGCCTTCCCTGTATCGCCCGAAGTGGCCGTGAGAATCACGATCTCATTTTTGATCTGGTTCTTACCGGCCGCCGCAGTCATCAGATGGGGCAGGATCGAAAGAGCCATATCCTTAAATGCGATGGTGGCGCCGTGAAACAGTTCCAGATAATAAGCGCCCTCCACCCTGGAAAGCGGTGCGATAACGTCTGTATCAAATTTCTCATCATAGGCATTTTTAATACAGTTTTTCAGTTCCTCTTCCGTAAAATCCGTGAAAAAAAGCTTCATCACTTCATATGCGGTCTCCTGATAAGACATCTGTGCAAATGCTCCGAGAGACAGCTCAAGCGCCGGAATCCGCTCCGGTACGAACAGTCCGCCGTCGCAGGCAAGTCCCTGAAGGATCGCACGGGAAGCACTCACCCCGGACTGCCCGCCTCTTGTACTCTTATATAACAATTCCATGACAACTCATTCCTTTACTTTTTCTCCCGACATTGTACCATACCATACAAAAAAAAGAAAGAGGCTTCCTGCCTCTTTCTTCTTTTACATCGTATAAAAAATATGATTCCCATATTCCAGCACCCGGTTCAGGGACTGGTCAAACCATCCGCTGCTGCTGTTCACAGCCCGGAAATACAGAGCGCCTGCGGAGGCATCCTCACCGTTCATGGCTCTCGATACCGCTTCCACGGTATCCTGAGAGATACTGACCCGGTCGATCCTTCCATCCGATATGGGGGAAAACTGTGCTCTGCCGCCGTCTCTTTGATATACCACCTGAGACACGGTATTGGGGAAACGGTCGCTCCTCACACGGTTCATGACCACATTGGCCACCAGCAGCCTGCCGGTCTGGTCCTCGCCTCCGGCTTCTGCCTCTACTATCTTTAGGAGCACCTGATACTCCTGAGCTTCCAGACTAAAGCTGCTTCCTGTGATCTGTGCCGGCACAGACGCAGTCTCAGCAGCCGGTTCTTCCTCCACCGCAGGCTCTGCGGCTTCCGGCTCTTCCGGCTCCGGCTCTACAGCCGTCTCTTCCGCTGGTATATCTGCTTCGACGTTTCCTTCCCCTGTCAGAACGTCCTCCTGAAAAGCGGTCTTGAGCTCTTCGGTCAGTGCGTCCTCTGCAGCATACACGGTCATGGACCCGAAGCTGCAGGAGTTCAGGGATGTCAGGCTTGTCATGAGGACTCCTCCAAGGGCAAGCGCTGCACCCCGGCAGCATCTACGCATACATACTCTCCTTTACTTTTTCATTGTCCGGCAAATCCGCCGGTTTTCCGGACGGGCATCTTCTGCCCTGCCGGTTACAAGTTGGCATTATAGCCCTGGACAACTTGTAATGTCAATATAAATGTTACGATTTTGTTAACTATTATGAACAATTTTTTTCATTTTTATGACAGAATATGAAAAAAAGAACGCTTTCCACAAAAAATTGTGAAAAACGTTCCCGTTTTCTGTCATAACTTATGGAGGATTTCTATTACTGTACGGAATGGTTGATCGCCGTCAGCAGCGCATCGATGGAGGCATGGATGATATCCGGATCGATGGCAGCGCCCCAGTGGATCTTTCCGTCCGGTGTCTGGATCCCCACATAGGCGATGGCGCTGGAGCTGGAGCTTACGGTGAGTGCGTGCTCCTGATAAGTCACCAGCTTATAATCAAATCCGTATGCTTTTTTCAGAGCGTTGCTCACCGCATTCAGACGACCATTTCCAGTGGCGGTGGTCACCATTTTCTCACCCTCATAAAATGTGGTGATCTCTGTAGTAATCCCGTTTACCTGTTTGAAATGTACTTCCAGAATCTGATAGGGCGTCTTAATACCGACAAATTTTGCCTCGAATACCTGATAGATTTCTGCCGGCTGCAGTTCCTTGTTCTGCTCATCAGAGACGGCTTTTGCCGCATAACCCATAGCTTCGCGCATCTTCGGCGGCATGACGATCCCGTAATTTCTCTCCAGAATATAGCCCACGCCGCCCTTGCCGGACTGACTGTTGATCCGGATCACATCCGCGTCATAGCTCCTGCCCACATCCTGAGGATCAATGGGAAGATACGGAACCGTCCAGTGCTCCGGATGCTTCTCGTCGATCCATTTCATACCCTTGGCGATGGCATCCTGATGAGAACCGGAGAACGCCGCAAATACCAGCGCACCGCTGTAGGGATTGCGCTCGTTGACCTTCATGCCGGTATACTGTTCATAGCCCTCGCAGATTCCGTTCATGTCCGTAAAATCCAGACCCGGATCCACGCCCTGAGAATACATGTTCATTGCCACAGTGACGATATCCACGTTTCCGGTGCGCTCCCCGTTGCCGAACAGCGTGCCTTCCACCCGGTCCGCCCCTGCCAGAAGTCCCATCTCTGTATCTGCCACTCCGCAGCCCCGGTCATTGTGTGGATGAAGGGAGAGCAGAACATTTTCTCTGTATTTTAAATGTCTGCTCATATACTCGATCTGCTGGGCATACACATGGGGCATGGAATGCTGCACCGTCACCGGAAGATTGATGATGGCCTTTCTGTCTGCTGTGGGCTTCCATACATCCAGAACTGCATTGCATACCTCCAGAGCATATTCCGGTTCCGTCCCGGTGAAGCTTTCCGGACTGTACTCAAAGCGGTAATCTGCCCCCTCTTCCTCCGTCAGCTCCTTCAAAAGCTTTGCCCCTTCCACAGCGATGGCGAGAATCTCTTCTTTTGATTTATGGAACACCTGTTCTCTCTGAGACAGGGAAGTGGAATTATATACATGTACAATGGCGTTCTTCGCACCCTTTAACGCCTCAAACGTCTTCCGGATGATATGTTCTCTTGCCTGCGTCAGCACCTGAACCGTCACATCATCCGGAATCAGACCCTGCTCGATAAGCGCCCGCAGAAACTCATACTCTGTCTCGGATGCTGCCGGAAAACCCACCTCGATCTCCTTAAAGCCGATTTTCACCAGAAGACGGAAGAAATCCAGCTTCTGCTCCAGTGTCATGGGAACCACCAGCGCCTGATTGCCGTCTCTCAAATCCACGCTGCACCATATGGGGGCACGGTCCACATACTCCTTCTGTGCCCATTCCATACATTTCTCAGGGGGCATAAAATACTGTCTGGTATACTTCCTGTAATCCATCATGTTCATTCTCCTGTCCTGCTGTTTCATATTTTTCAGAAATAAAAAAAGCCTTTCATCCGGGGTTCTGACGACCCAGAGACGAAAGACAAACTGTCCTACGCGGTACCACTCTGATTTCATGAATGATCTCACACACTTTACGGATACATAGGCTATATCCTTCCCTCTGTAACGGCAGGGACCCGTCTGCATCTACTCTCTTCCATGATCATACAGGAAAGATTTGGGACAGCCGCTCCGGGGCGAGTTCCATACATCCTCTCTGCTGCCTCCCACCAGCCGGCAGCTCTCTGTAATCAAGTCCGAATGTACTATTCCCCATCCACGCATTTACTTATTTCACTGATCTGTATCATAACAAAAACCCCCGTAGTTGTCAAGCAGGAGTTTTTTATCTTTTGTAAACTGTCTTTTGTATTTTCACAGTCCCATCTTAAGCGGTCTGTGTCTCCAGCCTTGTAATCCGCACCTCATGATCCTGCAACTGCTTCAGCATCATGGTGATGGTCTCCTGCTCATTCTTTATCATCCGATAAAGCTCCTTCAGTTCCCTCTGATCCTTCTGGATCTCTGCAAATTTCCTTTCGTTCTTCTTGTCAAAACGCTCCATCTCGTCCAGAAGCATGACTTCCGAATCATGGACCGATTTCTTGATCATGCCCGGTACCAGCCGGTCGATGATCTTCGGCACGCGCTCGTCGATAATCTTCGGCACACGCTCGTCGATAATTTCAGGCACTCTCTCATCGATAATCCTGGTCGTGACCTTCGCGACAATATCGGGCATGAGTCTTACGACAACATTAGTTGTAACTTCTTCTGCGATCTCACGGACTGCCCGCAGATCTCTCTCATCCAGCATGTGGACACCTCCCGTTTCTGGTTGTCTTTTTATTATCCTCCTGCTTCTTCATTATATACCATAAGCATAGGATACACAACAAATATTTACATTTTCCGGCATCTTCCGACATTTTATTCCTCTCCGGGAATCTCGTGCTCTCCAGGAAGGAACAGCTCATCTGCCTTCTTTAATAACTCCTGTTCTTTCTTATATAATGCGGTCCTTTCATACCGGCGGCCTGCCTCCTGAAACAGCCATTGTCTTGCCAGTTCCACACAGGTACACACCCCATATACCACTGCTCCCGCCATCGCTGCATAAATCACCGCCCAGTGGGTTCTCGCCACCCTGCTGGCACGAAACAGGTCCCACACCGCATAGCGGATCAGATAGTTGTCATGGATCAGATAGACGCCGAACGCTGCGCCTGCTGTCTTCCGGATCACGTTGTCCAGACACCCCTCTCTCCATGGCATGTTTTTTACACACACAAACAGAGAAACGGTTGCTGCCAGTGCCAGAGGTGAATTATAGTTCAGAAAATACCCCATATCTTCAAGATGCAGCTCCACAGACAGATAGACACTGGCCAGCACGCCAAGGGAAGCCAGCACATATCCCCCCAGCCCATACCAGAAATACCTTCTCTCCTGCCGGGTGTGCAGCTTCACATAACCGGCCAGCAGCGCAAGAAACAAAAACCAGGACAGGTCCCGACCTGTAAATATGCCATACGTATCTGCACGAAAGATCATGTGATTCACGCTGAAGAAAAGTCCCAGAAGTATCAGCAGGTACCGATACTGTCTCCTGGAAAGTCTGGCCGTCAGCATCCCGGCAAAAGGCATCAGAAGCACCAGTCCCATATAGACAGAGGCAAACCAGTAGTTACGCGACGATATGGGCAGGACCGCCGTCAGTACATCCCGGCCCGTCACTCCTTTCCAGCATCCCCATACCAGGCAGATCATCATAGAGTAAAAGGCCACCTGTCTCCACAGCCGCAGGATCCTCCCAGACTGAAACTCCCGGTCAATGGCAAAATATCCGGCAAGCATCACAAAGCAGTTCACATGCACAACGGAAAAAGACTGAATCAGATAGGAGAGAAAATAATTCACTGTTCCGTATCCCAGCTTTGCCGTCACTCTCCCGTGAAACAGACAATGCCCGACCACGATCATATACATGCACAGAATCCTGAGAAGTTCAAAATTCACCTGTCTTTTCTTCATGACAGCCTCCTTTCCTGTCCCCGGCAGATACATTTTACGGATACAGATTATTTTCCGTCTTCAGCAGAACGCCCTTGTCCCCGTCCCGCACCACCACATGGACCTCATACCGGTCGTCCAGAGGATAACTGAGCCTGGGAATCATAAACCTCACCTGATCTGTGGGTGCCAGACCGGTATCATAGAGCATGGAATACAGCCCGTCCTCGTCCTGCTGCTGCCAGGTTCCCTGATACATCCTGCGTTTTCCGCTCTCCACACTCTCCATCCAGAGAAATACACTCTTCCCTTCCAGTTCCTCCGGCTCCATGTTCACTGTCCCCTCAAAGACGTCATACCGGTCATTCTCCGCCCTGTACGTTCTGTCCAGCACAGCCGTATCTCCATCGCTCTCCTTCAGTCCGGACATCTTGTAGTTCAGCGCAAACAGATCAAAGCTCCCCACCTGATTTACCTTGGAATAAGTGATAAAAATACCGTCATACGTATCCTGCAGATGCAGCATAATATGCTCCATCAGCGTACTGGAGATCAGCACTGCCCGGTCGCTCTGATAGAGTGAGGTCAGAAGGTTCTTCTGTTCATATGCTTCCAGATTCATCACCGTCTGCGGCGACTCGGTCTCCCATCCTCCCAGGGTAAAAATATTGATCAGATAATCTTCCGGCAATTTTTCAAAAATGGAATAGCCCAGTTCCACCCCGTTATTGGTAAAAGGATCAAATGCATAATAGATTTCTTTTTTCCTGCTGATGGTATCATACAGACCGCGGAACGCCTGGCTGGGCTCCGAGCTCTGAACAGGAGGCTGAAATACCGGCGTCACCAGCATCCGGACACAGATTCCCACCGTCAGCAGTGCCCCTGCAAGGCAGGCCGCCGGAAATCTTTTTCCATCCAGTCTCTCTTCCCACCGGGCCGACAGCTCTTCCAGTGCACCGGACCAGACAAAGATCACAAAGCTCATCAGGCAGGCAGTCACCACAATAGGCAGTACCCGGTAGATCTTGATAAAATACAGATAGATGCCCAGCAGAGCGACATATGGATAACATACAGCAATCCGGCCTCTTTTCCTCCCGACGCCGGAAAACGTGAGAAGCCAGATGAGCGTCACCAGAGCCCCCAGCAGAAACAATGGTTTTTTCCCGAGGATCACCAGATAATCCGCCAGATATTCCCACTGAAAAGGCCTGTCCTTCCGAAAATCCACGATGGACCGGAAGACCTCTGCCGTATACCGGTCGTGATCCGCAATCAGCCAGTTCTCCAGATTGATGCAGTCCGTACGGGAGAGCCCCAGCGCTTCATAATCCGCCTGGTACTCGTCCCACTCCGGCACCCCGTAATCCAGGAGCCTCTGCCTTGCCCGGTCATACTCCCGGTAATGGGCTTCCCTGCTTCCCGGGGAATACACCAGCATATTTTCCAGAAGAATACTGCCGAACACCAGTACGAACGCCAGCACACAGGGCATGCAGTCCAGAAGGACAAAGCTTTTCCAGTTCCTCTCCTTCCACGCCCTTACCGCACAGGCAAGCCACATGCCAAAGGCCATCAGGCTCACCATGCCAAAGGCGTGAAAACGGATCCAGCTCCCCAGAAGCAAAAGCAGAACACCCATGGCTTCTGATATCCGGACTCGTCCTGACCCTGTTCCGGCAGCCGGAGCTTCTGTCCCCCTGCGGAAAACACCGGACAGGAGTACATACCCTGCGGCCGTCACTGCCGCTGCCGTCTTCGTATACTGAAATTCCACATACAGAGGCTGTGCACACGCCAGCACCAGCATCACCGCCAGAATCCCTCCCACCCGCGGGGACCGGCCGATCCAGATCCATCCCACCGCGGAAAGAGATACGAAAATCAGTCCGTACATGATCAGCGTATACCAGTTCACCGCCGGTACAAGCGAATAGAACAGCTTCAAGATCCACCCAAAGCCGCTGTGCAGATAGATAAAATACTGTGTATACTCCCCATAGGCGCCTGACGCGATGGCCGCCAGGGTAAATTCATCATTGGATCCGTAAAACGGATGCAGAAACACCGCCGCATACACGACGACCAGCGCATGAAATATCAAAAACAGGCACTGCATCTGCCTGCCGGAATGCTTTCCTCTGTCCACTGTCCGCTCCTTCTTGTGCCGCATTTTCAAAAAAGAAGAGGCCGCCGCAAAGGGTGCTCCTGCCTGTTTTCCCTCCGATCCCTTCCATAAAGATGCAGAGCATACAGGCAGGGATGCGTTTCACGACAGCCCCTTCCAGATCATATCCTGTTAGTTGTCCAGAAGCTTATCTTCGCCGTTCCAGCTGTACAGCTTCCGGATCTCTTTTCCAACTTTCTCTGACGGATGCTCCGCAGCCAGCTTTCTCATGGCCTTGAAGTGTGCCTGTCCGCCTGCTGCGGACATATCCAGAAGGAATTCCTTCGCAAAAGAACCATCCTGAATATCCTTCAGGATCTTCTTCATGGTAGCTTTGGTCTCCTCCGTGATCAGCTTCGGACCGGTGATGTAATCTCCGTACTCTGCCGTATTGGAGATGGAATATCTCATACCCTCAAAACCGGACTGATAGATCAGATCCACGATCAGCTTCATCTCATGGATACACTCAAAATAAGCATTTCTCGGATCATACCCTGCCTCAGTCAGCACCTCATAGCCCGCCTGCATCAGCGCGCACACACCGCCGCACAGAACCGCCTGCTCGCCGAACAGGTCCGTCTCGGTCTCCGTCCGGAAGGTAGTCTCCAGAACACCCGCTCTTGCACCGCCGATGGCAAGCGCGTAAGCCAGTGCCGTCTCCAGCGCCCTGCCGGTCGCATCCTGATGGACTGCTACCAGACACGGAACGCCCTTTCCTGCCTGATATTCGCTTCTGACCGTATGTCCCGGTCCCTTGGGTGCGATCATCGTCACATCCACGTTCTTCGGCGGCACGATCTGATTGAAATGGATATTGAAGCCATGAGCGAACATGAGCATATTGCCCTCTTCCAGATTGGGCTCGATATCCTTTTTATACATGGAAGCCTGCAGCTCATCATTGATCAGGATCATGATGATATCCGCCTTCTTTGCAGCCTCTGCAGCCGTATACACCTCGAAGCCCTGCTCCTGTGCACGCTTCCAGGATCTGCTTCCCTCATAGAGCCCGATGATGACGTGGCATCCGGACTCCTTTGCATTCAGGGCATGTGCATGTCCCTGGCTGCCGTAACCGATGACCGCAATGGTCTTGCCCTCCAGCATGGACAGGTTGCAGTCTTCCTGATAATAGATCTTTGCCATTGTTTTCTCCTCCATTTGTCTAAAATGTGTCTGCTTTTATATCATCGTAGTCCACGAGCCGGCCGTCCTGATCCGGTATTTTCACATCGAAAGTACCTCTGGACAGCCCGGTGATGCCGGTTCTGGCCAGCTCCAGGATCTCCACTCCCTGCAGCATGCGGATAAATGCTTCGATCTTCGTCTGGCTTCCCACCAGCTCAATCACCAGCGACTCTATGGATACGTCTACGATCTTCGCTCTGAAAATATCTGCGATGGATATGATATTCTGACGGTTCTGCTCGTTGCAGAGCACTTTCAGAAGGACCAGCTCCCGGCATACGGAGCTGTCCGGATCCAGTCTCTTGATATCCACCACATCCACCAGCTTCAAAAGCTGCTTCTCAATCTGCTCCAGAATGATCTCATCCCCTCTGGCCACGATGGTGATCCTGGTAAATTTCGGGTCTGCGGTCACACCTGCAGTGATGCTGTCGATATTATAACCTCTGCGGCTGTAAAGTCCTGCAATACGGCTCAGAACACCTGAGGAATTCTCCACCAGCATTGAAAATACTACTTTGTCCATTCTTCCCCTGCTTTCCTACATTAAAATCCACTTTAGTAAAGTACAGTCTCATATACCAAAATATTGTATCAACGAACCAGATCTTTGTCAACAGCAGAATTCCGGCCCGAACCGCCTGTCACTGCATTTACAAAAGCGCTTTTATCCTGCGGATGTATTCCGGCGTCGTCCCGCAGCATCCGCCGATCACAGACGCGCCGCAGGCCCGGAGCTTCAGCACATGTTCCGCAAAATCCTCCGCTCCCATGCTGTAGACTGCTTCTCCTGTCTGTGTGATCACCGGCATCCCCGCATTGGGCTTTGCCAGCACCGGAATGGACACGGTCTCTTTCAGCTGCCGGATCACCGCCTCCAGCTGGTCCGGGCCCACAGAACAGTTCACGCCCACGGCATCCACGCCCATGGCTTCCAGAGAAGCGGCGGCTTCCGCCACTGTCCCTCCAAAATACAGCTTCCCGTCTCCCTCGCAGCTGAAGGAGATCATCAGAGGCAGATCGCAGACCTCTCTTGCCGCATCGCAGATCACCAACGCCTCATCCAGAGACAGAAGCGTCTCCGCCCCCAGCAGCTCCACCCCTGCCTCCGCCAGACAGCGGATCTGCTCCTTGTAAATCTCCATCAGCCCGCCGTAGGTCATGGGACCGTACGGCTCCATGGGCTGTCCCGTAGTGGACAGATCTCCCGCCACCAGCACTCTGTCCCCCACATTTTCCAGCGTCCTTCCCGCCAGTGTACGATTATACTCCTCTGTCTGTTCTGAAAGCCCCATATTTCCCAGAGAGATCCGGTTTGCTCCAAAAGTAGGAGCGTACAGGATCCTGGATCCGGCATCTGCATATTCCCGCTGCAGCCTTCCGATCACCTCCGGGTGTTCATATACCCACTGCTCTGTACACACGCCTGCCGGCATCCCCATACTGCGCAGACAGGAACCGGTCCCCCCATCCAGGAGCACCGGTCCTTCCTCTGTCAGCAAACGAAATTCTTCTCTTGTCATCTGTCTTTCTCCATTCACCGATTTTGTCCTTCTGACATCACAGTATAGCACACCTGCCCCGGAGAAACAATCTTTTACGCAGGGACATTTTATCTGTTTTCTCAGATGCGGCGCCGGAAGAGACGGATCAGCCCCGCCAGAACAGTGATCCCCAGACATACGCTTCCGGTCAGGAATGCATATTCC
The DNA here is from genome assembly GCA_910574805.1 of Lachnospiraceae bacterium. Lineage (GTDB taxonomy): Bacteria > Bacillota > Clostridia > Lachnospirales > Lachnospiraceae > Hominiventricola. The sequence continues at coordinate 319,999 of CAJTCV010000001.1, forward strand.
AGATACCCTGCCGGATCCTTATCCATGGCATGATTCAGAAATGGAACTCCCAGCACAATAAAAAGATACCAGAATATCGGCACAGCATATCTCCCGGTTCCCAAAACAGCACTTTTCTCCCCTGCTCTCTGCCTGGAAATCCCGCTCCGGCTCTCCAGACGGCACATAAGCATGTCCGCACTCCGGTACAGAAGAAGCAGCGCCGCAAAATACACCGTCACTCCGATGACCGTGTGAAGACGCTCCTGCGTCAGCCACTCCAGACGGATCTCCTTTTGCCTCATGGCCCCCGGGATCCACACCGCCAGCACGATCCGCACCCCGTTCACAAGGATGGTATATCCATACGCCCCGGCCAGACTGAACAGTGTCCATACTGCCCCCCTTTTCCATGTCCCGGCACGGTGTACAAAAGAAAACAAAAATACAGCCAGGGCAATGATCAGGAACTGAACGCCGGAGCAGGACGGAGCGATGATAAAACGGGCCGCATGCTCCACATACCCTACTCCCTGCTCATGGACAAAGGAAAGTCCGCCAAGGCTCCCGGCCCACCACGCCACAGGTGCCAGGAGCCACAGGAGCTCTTCACTGCCGGCGTGACTGTACCGGTATTTCAGCCAGAGGGCGGCAAAGCCCCCCAGCATATAAAACATTCCGTATTTTCTGAATCTTACAGCCATCTTTTCCTTCTCCGCCTTCCGCAGACACCGGTTACGACCGCCAGCACTGCCAGAACCGCCAGAACCAGATCCTCCGGCTCCGCACCGAAGAGATACCCGCCTACGGCATATCCGGACACTCCCTGAGGCAGAGGCGACGGCTGATCCACATCCATGCTTTCCCCTTCCGGATTCCGCACTTCATCCAGCACTGCCACGAAGGACGTATAAGGCGTCACCATACTGTGTGCAAGCCCGATGGCTGTGATCTCTTCCCTGGTCTCCTCATCTTCTGTTGCAAAACCACAGGCTGTCAGTGCTTCCACTTTTTTTCTCGCCCACAGATAACGGATCGCTTCATGTTCCGCGGAGGGTTCCGTACCGGACACCTGGATCTCCTGCGTATATTCCTCGTTCCCGGCCTTTCCAGATATGCGGATGGATCCGCCGGGCTCCCCGCGCCATTTTCCAAAAAGCACCACTGGTCTGCTGGCAAAAAGAGTCGGCACACTGGACGGCTCCGTATCATAGGCATCAAATCCTTCAAAGGATACCTGAATATCCGTCAGAATCGGTGCCTCCACATAGGTGCGGAACCGCTCTGCGGTCTCTTCTGCTTCCGCTTCCTCCGTTACGATAAATGCTTCTCCCATGCCGATGCCTGCGATCCCTTCCATCAAAGAACGGTTGACAGAGCTGCCGATTCCGAAGGAAAAGAAATCCGTCTCTCCCAGATGATCCCGGATTTTCTGAAAAACTTCTTCTTCATCATAAATGTATCCGTCCGTAATCACCACCACACTCCGGGCTGCATCTTCCCTGGCAGGCACGGCAAGCACATCATCCAGCGCCGCTGCAAGCTCGGTGCCCCCGCCCCCTTCCTGCATATCGATGAGTTTCAGGGCACAGTCGATATTTTCCTCTGTAGCTTCCACCGACTGAAGAGACATCTCCGATACAATATCCGAAAAGAGAAACAGATTGAACCGGTCCGTACTCCTTAAATTCCGGACCATGTTCCGGATCAGCTCCCTGGCAGTATCCAGCGGATACCCGTTCATGGAACCGGATACATCCAGCACGAAAATATATTCTCTGGGCACAATGTCCGTTGGCTCATACCGGGCCGGCGGCTGCATGGTCAGAAGGAAATAGTTCTCCTCCTCCCCCTCATAAAGCATCAGCCCCGACTCCAGCTCCTCCCCGGTCATCTGATATTCCAGAATAAAATCTCTGTCCCCTGCAAAGTCTCCCGGATCAGACAGCGTGACCTTCGCCTCCGAATTTTTCTTCCATTCCACATCCACGTCATGGGTCGTACAGGAAAGATCCGTTATGGGAACACCCGTGGAAACATTTACCATAATGTCGTAAGTACTCTCAGGGTCCACGCCTTCCTCCAGATACGGAGTTTCCACCCATTCTGCCTCTTCTGCGTCTTCCGTATCCAGAACTCCCGCATAACGGGGCCCCACAACCGTAGGAAATACAAACTGACAGACCCCGTCTGTTGATTCCACCATCTCTGTATAGTGGAGTTCGATCCGCACCGTATCCCCCGGCATGATATTTGCCACATCCATGGTAAATACATTGGACCGTTTTTCCTCCAGAAGGGACGCGCTCTTTCCCTCACTTCTGGCTTCCTCATAATCCTGTTCAGCCTCTTCCTTCTCCTTGATAACCGCCTTGATCCTCTGTCCGCCGATCTCCATGGTCATTCCATGCACGGACACTCTGGTGGAGGCGGGAAAGACATAACTGGCGCTGATGGGATGTTCCCCTTCATTGGCATAGGTCTGGGTCACATAAGTTTCCGCAATGATGCCGTTAATACTGGTCCTTACTTCCGTTCCCTTCAGCGGAAGCCGGTCAATGGACGGATCACCGTCCTGAATAAAGAAATACGGAGCAGAGGTTACGTCATCATCCCTCTCTCCCGTCTCCGCATGTACGGCAGAACTGCATGCTGTAAACATACAGACTGCCAAAAACAAACACCGCCATTTTCTGATTTTCATCATACACCTCTTTCTGTCCTTCTGATATGAATCCTGCAGTATTTTCTCTGAAAAGCACTGATTTCATCAGTCTCTCTTTTTGAAAATACTACAGGATCCAGGCATCAGAAGAACATCAAAAGGTCATCAGAAATGCATCATTTTCTCTAGTTGAGTTTCTTTACGGTGAGAACGGCACTGGTCCCGCCGCCCAGGGTTACCCCTACTGCAATCAGTGCGGAAACAGCCATGTCAATGACGTCTCCCGCTGCCAGCGTAACAATCGTGCTGCCGCTGAACAGTGAATTTACTCCGACCGAGAGCAGTCTGGACGTCGTTGCACCGGGAATGTTCGTTCCATTCTGCCGTACTGCCGTAGTCACTGTAGTTCCAAGGGCTGCCGACATTGTAGTTTCATAATTAATCTCATACACTCCTGGTACGGTGATCGTAATACTGTTAGCTGGTGTATAAGTCACCGAATTGGCCGGCATTGTAGAAGGCATCGGGATCTGTGTGGTTCCTCCAAGGGTCAGATTCAGTGTCTGGGGCGCTGTATTGTAGACTCCTCCATAAGCTGCCAGCCCATTGGCCGGACCGGTGGCGCCTGTGGGACCCGTTGCTCCGGTCGGGCCAGTCGCTCCAATTGCCCCCGCAGGACCGGTGGCCCCCGTCGCTCCGGCGGGACCAGCAGGACCAGTCGCTCCAATGGAACCAGTGGCTCCGGTCGGACCCTGAATCCCCTGCAGACCCTGGGGGCCCTGAGGACCCGTCGGGCCAATTGCTCCGGTAGGTCCGGCAGGTCCGACCGGACCGACAGCACCCGCAGGACCGGTTGCTCCGGCTTCTCCGACAGGTCCCGGAACTCCCTGAAGCCCCTGAGGTCCTTCCGGGCCCTGCGGACCGGTTGCCCCGGGCATTCCGGCTGGACCGGCGGGACCCGTTGCTCCCGCAGGGCCGGTCGCTCCGGTGGCACCCGCAGGACCAGCTGCTCCGGTGGCACCTGCAGGGCCGGTCGCTCCGGTGACACCCGCAGGACCGGCTGCTCCGGTGGCACCCGCAGGACCAGCGGCTCCGGTGGCACCTGCAGGGCCGGTCGCTCCGGTGGCACCCGCAGGACCGGCTGCTCCAGTGGCACCCGCGGGGCCGGTCGCTCCGGTGGCACCCGCAGGACCGGTCGCTCCGGTGACACCTGCGGGGCCGGGAAACCCCTGTGCTCCCTGAGGACCCTCAGGCCCTGTGGGGCCGGCTGCTCCCACCGGCCCTGCCGCTCCGGTGGGTCCGGCAGGACCCTGCGGTCCCTGAAATCCCTGGGGACCCTGCGGACCTGTTACCCCGGCTGCACCTGCAGGCCCCGTCGGGCCCTGCGGACCAGTCGCACCCACAGAACCCTGCGGTCCCGTAGGCCCTGCCGGTCCCGGAATACCCTGCAGACCCTGCGGTCCTTCCGGGCCCTGCGGCCCCGCGGACCCGCCTGCTCCCTGCGGGCCCTGCGGTCCCGTAGGCCCGGGATATCCTCTCGGTCCCCGGGGGCCTTCCGGTCCCTGACATCCTCTCGGACCCATGGGTCCTGTCGGGCCCGGACAACATCTGACATTTGACTGCCCATGACAATTACAGGAATTGTTCTCACATCTTCGGAAAATATCCATAATCGTTTGTCTCCTATATGATCATTTTCACTACATAGATTATGCAGACTTTCCCAGAGCGTTCTTATCCCATATTCCGAAAATATTCTTCTTTCTTCTGTAATTCTCTCCACCGCTCCCCATATTTCTCTGCTGTCATATGACAACCCGCGCCCTTTTCTTCTCTTCCCGGCGTCTCTATCTGTGTTCTTTTACCAGTCTCCGCACCCGCTCCATCATCTCCGGTATCCGTATCCCCCTGGGACACATCTCCATACAGGGCATCTCCCCGCACTTCCGGCACAGTTCCGCACTTTGTTCGATCCCCAGATCCAGCTTCTTCAGCGCCCAGTATTCTTTTCCCAGAAAATAATACTGATACTGACGGAACACGGTATGGATCTCCGTCCCGTAAGGACACCGGCACCTCTGGCACCGGTCACAGGGGATCGGCTCATAATCTCTCTCCAGCACCGACAGCACCTCATCAAAAGAAGGAACACTTTCCGGTCCGTCCCCGGCATACCGGCCCATGGCCGCATCCACCTGTCCGGGCGTGCCAAGTCCGATCAGCGCGCAGGACACCGGGCAGGACAGCACCGTATGAAGCAGTGTCCGGACCGGAAAAAAATCCGTGAGGATCCCCGCCGCACAGACCTTATTGATCAGAATCCCCTTTTCCCGGAAAAGCGGTTCCTCTCTCATCCGGTCCAGCATCCCCCGCTCCAGCAGATTTCCGCTCCCCTGCAGCACATCCACCCGACTGTCCCGGGCCCCCCGAAAAAGAATATCATAATAATGAGAGGCGATCCCGGCATACCGGATCCGCCCCTCCGCTTTCAGCTCCGTGAGGGCGTCCAGCGCCCCGCCCGGCCGAAAGACCTCCTCCTCATGGTCCCCATCCACCTGATGGACAAAATACAGGTCCGCAGAAGTCCCCAGATTCTCACAGGAGGTCAACACTGCCTGATACATCTCATTACCACCAAAAAAACGCGCTTTGTCAGAGATGATCAGCTTCTCTCGGCCCACCCGGGCGGCAAATTTTCCAAGCTTCAGCTCTGCATCGCCGTATTCCGGCACGATGGCCGTATCATACAGATTACATCCCAGACGGAAAGCATGTTCCATAACAGCCAGTGCCTCTTCCTCTTCCAGATCATAATAATCCGGAAGCACCGGAACATTTCCCTTCAGGATGGGGATGGTTCCAAAGCCGATCTCCGATACTTCAAGTCCTGTTTTTCCCAGTCTCCGATACTTCATCCGCCCTCCTGACCCGGACTCTGCATCCCGCAAACGCCCGTTCCTCCACTGCCGCTCCGTCCGGGACCCCGATCCAGGAAAGTTCCCTGCAGAAAGCAAACGCCTCCCTGCCGATGCGTTTCAGAGTAGACGGAAGCTCGACCCGTCTCAGGCTGCGGCACCGGTAAAACGCCTTCGCCGGGATCTCTTCCACACCCTCCGGCAGCAGGATCTCCTCCAGAGCAGTGCAGTTCTCAAAGGCCCTGGCCCCGATCCTTCTTAATTTTTCTGACAGTTCCACCCTCCGGAGAACGCTGCAGCCGGAGAATGCCCGGTCACCAATCTGTTCCACCGCCCGGGCGCCCCGGACTTCCTCCAGCCATCTGCAGCCGGAAAAAGCACATTTTCCAATGGATCTCACCGTTTCCGGCAGCATAACCTCCGTCAGGAGATTTCCGTCCTGAAATGCACCTTCCCCTATGGCAGTGATCCCATAAGCCAGCCGAAGCCTGGAGATATTTCCCGTACACAGAAGAAGCACTCCGTCCTCATTGGTTTTAAAACAGTTCATACTGTCCGCCGCCGCCTGAGCTGCCGGAGGCGGCAGTTCCCTGTTCCGGTCACCGAGCCCCGTAAAAGTCACCAGCGTGCCATCCGCCAGAAGCATTTCTTCTAAAAAAATACAGTTTCTGAAGGCATATTCCTCCACCCGTACCTGATCGGACAGGAAACGGATCCGTCGGATCTCCATCCCATTCGCAAATGCCCAGCCGCAGACCAGACGGATATCCTCCGGCACTGTCACCTCCCCCTGACAGGCAGAGCCGTCCAGCAGCATATGGTTCACCGACACCAGCGGATTTTCCTTCTTCCTCTGCTCCATCCACGCCGTTCCGTGAAAGGCCCTGGCCCCAATGTATTCCACACTCTCCGGGATGTCCACATCCCGAAGCATCAGACGGTCCCGGAACACCTCAGCACGGATCCGCCGGATGCCATGAGGGATCTTTACCCTCCGCCCCGCTCCCCGGTAGCCGCACAGCTCTTCCTCCTGTTCCACCTCAAAGCAGCTGTACGCGCTGTGCAGCAGCAGCCTGGCCGTCTCCGGCAGCGTCTCCGACAGAATATCCCCATAGCCTTGATAAGTCCATGTCCGCCCCTGAAGCACTGCCCTCTGAAGAGCCGTACAGCCGGAAAAGGCATATTCTGCCAGGCAGACCTTCCCCTCTTCGCCCGTCAGCCGGATATCCGTGATCCCGCTGCAGTCTTCAAAGGCATGAGCCCCCACATATACACCATCCTTAAGCTCCACCTGCCGGAGGCTCTCACAGCCTTCAAAAGCATATGCTCTTATGACAGAGAGCCCGCCGGCGGAAAAGCCCTGAAGCTTCCCGCAGCCGCTGAAACAGAAGGACTGCACCGCCTTTGCCTGCCCACAGACGCATTCCTGCAGCTCCCCGCAGTATGCGAACATATATGCTCCCAGGATGGACACGCCGGGAAGGACTGCTTTTCTTAAAGATCTGCAGCCCGCAAAGGCATATGCCCCCGCCTGTCGAACCGAAGTCTCTATTTCCTGCAGGGAAATGCACCGTTCAAAAGCCCGGCTGCCGATCCGCTGAAGTCCGGCAGGAAACCGGACCGACCGCAGCCGGCTGCACCCGAAAAACGCCCCCTCACCCACCGCAGCAAGACTCTCCGGCAACAGCACCCCGGTGATCCGGCGGTTGCCGGCAAATGCATAAGGCGCGATGCCCGTCACACCCTCCGGCACCTGTACCACTCCCACGCACCCGGCTCCTGAGACGACGATCGTCCCTGCAATAGACGGACACCCTGTCTCATCCTGCAGAAAGCCTGTGCCTTCCAGCGCGCGCTCTCCGATCCTGACCGCCTTCTTCCATTCCCCGCATTTAAGACTCCTGCAGCCCGCAAAGGCTTCTCTGCCGGCCTCCCGCAGATCCTCCCATGAGATGTGCTTCAGGTTCTCACACTGATAAAAGGCACGCTCGCCGACGGTCTCCCACGCCGGCACCCCAGGGGTGCCGTACACCTTATTTTCCCCGGCCGCCACCTCCTCCAGGCTTCTGCAGCCGGAAAACACCTCCGCCTCCAGTTTCTTCATGCCGGACGGCAAAAATGCCTTCCTGAGCCTGCTGCAGCCCTTAAACGCCGCCGGACCGATCCAGGTGACACTCTCCGGCAGGAACACCGCAGTCACCCGGTCATTTCCGTAAAAAGCACCTCCGGCGACGATCCGGATATGCGCCGGAAGACGCACCTCTCCCTCCAGCCTGCGCCCGTCCCAGAAGACAGCTCCTTCCTGCCCGTCCTCACAGGCGGCAAGATACGGGGTTCCTTCCCACACATGCCTCCCGGCCGAGCTTAAGGACTTCGGCAGGACTGCCCGTGTCAGCGCAGTGCAGCCAAAGGCAAATTTATCCGAAAGGTGCAAAAAACCTTCCTCCAGCACCACTGTCCCCAGCCGCTCACAGCCCCCAAAGACATCTGTCCCGAAGCCCCTGCCGCTTCCGCATACCCGGACTCTCCGGACACCGCTCCCGGCAAATGCCAGACTCCCCACCTGTTCTGTCCCCGCAGGGAGCCGTACCTCCTTCAGACTGCCGCACCGGAAAAAAGCCATCCGCCCGATGGATACAAGGCTTTCCGGAAATGCCACCTTTCCCAGCGCCGGGCAGCCGTAGAACGCACTCTCTCTGATCTCCCGAAAGCCCTCCGGAAAGCTGATCTCCCGCAGTACCTGGCAGCGCCGGAAGGTCCTTTCCTCCAGCCGGGTGACCCCCGCGGGAAGATGGATCCGGATCAGCTTCACGCAGTTCTCAAAAGCCCCCGGTCCGATACGCATGAGTCCCTCCGGGAGACGGATCGTCTGCAGAAGCAGACAGTCCCGGAAAGCCTCTGCTCCGATCTCACGGACACTTTCCGGCAGAAGTACCCGGTCAACGGCCTCATTTCCGGCAAACGCCTCCTCCGCGATCCTTGTAACTCCCTCCGGAACCACCACCCGGGATTCCGCCCCCAGATATTTCAGCAGTATGGTCCCGCTGATCCGGAAATTCCCCAGCACCTGTTTCTGTATCGCACGAACCAGCTTTGGAACCTCTGCGTTCCGGATTCCCTGTATGCCGGTAAATTCATACACGGCCCCGTCACAGGTTTCAACCTGTTTCAATGAGGTGCAGTTTTTAAAAGCATCCTCATGGATCTGCACCTGTCCGCCTGCAAATTCCACCCGCTCAAGGCCGATGCAGTTGCGGAATGCACGGCTTCCGATCTCCTTCAGGGAAACGGGGAAACGGACAGAGAGGATCCCTCTCCTGTCAAAAAAGCTGCTTCTGGCCAGGCTCTCGATCCCTTCCGGAATCTCCACATGCTTCAGATTGGTCAGAAACCGGATCAGACATCTGCCGTCCAGCTCCATCATCCGCAGAATATCCACCGCAATCGTCCGGACGACCGAAGGAATCGCAGGCTCCCCGGCCACCGCCTCCACCGCATTGGGGATCTGCACGCATTCCCCGTCTGCAAACCGGAACGTCCGGATCCTGCCGCAGCCGGTGAACACGTCGCAGATACTGTCCTCCTCCAGCTCTCTGGAGAGCTCCACTGTATCCAGCAGCACGTCATTGACAAACACCTGTCTGCCAAACCGCCTGACCCCCGGCATCCGGATCTCTGTCAGGCTGTCGCAGTATAAAAACACACAGTCTCCCAGCTCTTCCACCAGAGACGGCAGCGCAATCTTCTGCAGCGCATGGCAGCGGTGAAAAGCATAGCAGCCGATCCTTGATACCCCCTCCGGAATCCGGATCCCGGCAAGGCGCCGGCATCCCTTGAACGCATGGTCTCCGATACAGGTAAGACTCTCCGGCAGCACCACACGCTCCAGGGAAACACAGGCTTTAAAAGCCCCTTCCCCGATGGTATGGACCCCTTCCGGGACACAGATTTCCTGTTCTCTCCCGGTATAGGCTTCCAGTATCCCGTCTTTAATGATAAATTCTCCCATCCTGCTCCTTCTCCTGTGATGTCCTGCCCCGCTTCTCTCAACACTCTGCCCCCGGATGTCCCGTATCCGCCCCGAAGATCAGCCCGATCACTTCCAGAAGCTCCTCCGGACTTCCGCTCTGATACAGCCGTTCCTTATACCGCTTGGTCCCCTTCCGCTTTTTCATCATATAGGCGGAAAGTTTTTTCATATAGGACAGCGTAAAAGTCTCATCATAATACCGGCAGCAGAGATCCATCTGTCCGGCCAGAATCTCATAAGCCGTCTTTTTGCAGGGCTTTTTCGTCAGCTCGCTGAAAATAAAGGGATGCTCCAGCCCATAGCGGGCGATCATCACTCCGTCCGCACCGGTCCTTTCCATCATTTTGTCCGCATCTTCCACCGAGAAAATCCCGCCGTTGGCGATAACAGGGATCCCCACCGCCGCCTTCGCCTGTTCGATCTCCCGGTAGGCAGGCGCCCCGTCGTACATCATGCTCCGGCTCCGTCCGTGAATCGTAATCATATCCGCTCCGGACGCCTCGCACATCCGGGCAAATTCCGCCGCAAACATCTCATCCTCCCGGATCCCGGTGCGGCACTTGACGGTGATGATCTTTCCGCTCTTCCTGCAGCCTCTTATGATGGCAGAAGCCCGCTTCTGATCCAGCATCAGGGCGCTTCCCTCCCCGCTTTTGAATACATTGGGAACCGGACACCCCATATTGATGTCTATGATATCCGCATCCTCCAGAAGCCCGCTCCCCGCCATCCGCTCCATCACCGCCGGATCGCCGCCCAGGAGCTGAACCGCCCGGATCTTCTCATCTTCTGTGGTAAATAACAGACGCCTGGTGGCCCGGTCCTTGAACTTCAGTCCGTTGGCACTGACCATCTCTGTAAAACAGAGCCCCGCTCCCAGCTCCTGGGCCAGCATCCGGAACGGATAGCAGGTATAGCCGGCAAGGGGCGCCATCAGCACATTGGACGGAAGCAGAAGCTCCCCCAGGCGAAGTTTTTTAATCTCCATCGTACATCTCTCCTGCCTGTTATTCTACACTAATCCGCCCGGTTTCTCAACCTGATTTCCTCCGCAGCTCTCTCAGTGATTGCACATTTTGCATATTTTATATATAATAGACACAAGTTTATATTTTATGGAGGAAGAGATCATGGGAATCATCAAAGCGACAGCAGAGGCCGTAAAGGGCACACTCTCCGACAGCTGGCTGGAGGTCTATGAAGCAGACAACATGGACGATCAGACCCTGTTTACCAGAGGTGTCCCCGTCCGCCGGGGGGAAAATAAAAAGGGGAGCAGGGATACCGTATCCAACGGATCCGTCATCCACGTCTGTCCCAACCAGTTCATGATGCTGGTAGACGGTGGAAAAATCGTGGATTACACGGCCGAGGAAGGTTATTATGAGGTGGACGACTCCTCCCTGCCCTCTCTGTTCAACGGACAGTTCAAAGATACTCTGGACGATATCTTCAACCGGATCCGTTTCGGCGGACAGACACCGTCCAGCCAGAAAGTCTGTTTCATCAACCTGCAGGAGATCAAGGGGATCAAGTTCGGCACCCGCAATCCGGTCAACTATTTCGACAACTTTTACAATGCAGAGTTATTCCTCAGGGCTCACGGAACCTATTCCGTCAAAATCACCAATCCGCTGAAATTCTATGCAGAAGTCCTGCCGAAAAACGAGAGCCGCGTAACCATCTCCAGAATCAACGAACAATATCTCAATGAATTTCTGGAAGCGCTGCAGTCCGCTCTGAACCAGATGTCTGCAGACGGGATCCGCATCTCTCATGTCACCTCAAAAAGCCGGGAGCTGGGACAGTATATGGCCCATGTGCTGGATGATGACTGGAACCTGAACCGCGGCATGGAGATCCAGTCGGTAGGCATCGCCAGCGTCTCCTATGACGAGGAATCCAAAAAACTCATTAATATGCGCAATCAGGGAGCCATGCTGGGGAATGCCGCCGTACGGGAAGGCTATGTACAGGGCGCGCTGGCCAGAGGCATGGAAGCGGCAGGTTCCAACCGAAACGGATCCATGACCGGATTTATGGGAATGGGCATGGGGATGCACACCGGCGGAGGCTTTATGGCCGCGGCTTCCCAGGCCAATGCCGCTCAGATGCAGGCGCAGCAGAACCACGGGACATCCGCACCCCGGACTCCATCCGGAAGCTGGACCTGCTCCTGCGGCGCCCTTAACTCCGGAAAGTTCTGTTCCCAGTGCGGCAGTCCAAAGCCCGATACCGGATCCTGGACCTGCTCCTGCGGCACAGTAAACTCCGGAAAATTCTGCTCCCAGTGCGGCAGCCCGAAGCCCGATACCGGATCCTGGACCTGCTCCTGCGGTGCCATAAACTCCGGAAAATTCTGTTCCCAGTGCGGCAGTCCGAAGCCCGATACCGGATCCTGGACCTGTTCCTGCGGCACAGTAAACTCCGGAAAATTCTGCCAGAACTGCGGAAAGACACGTGTTTAAAAAGATCTGCGAGGTAATCACATGGCAGCACATACATACAAATGTCCCAACTGCGGCGGCTCCATGGTCTTTGACCCGGACAGGCAGCGCTTCGTCTGCGAATACTGTCTGTCCGCATTTACCCGGACGGAACTGGATACGCTTCCGCCGGACCCTTCACAGAACTGTGAAGAAGCGCTTCTCTACACCTGCCCCAGCTACGGAGCCGAACTTGCCATGGGAGAGACAAAAGCGGCGGACTTCTGCTACTACTGTCACAATCCCATCGTTCTGTCCGGCAGACTGTCCGGCGACCGTACCCCTTCTCTGGTGGTTCCCTTTCAGTTTTCCAGGGACGAGGCAAAGGAGCGCTTTCTTTCCTGGATCGGAAAGAAAAAATATATTCCTGCTGACTTTTTCTCCCAAAGTCAGCTGGAGAAGCTGTCCGGCGTCTATTTTCCATACTGGATCTGCGACTGCATCATGGAAGCCTCTTTGAACGGCACTGCAAGAAATATCCGCGTCTGGCGTTCCGGGGACACAGAATACACCGAGACCCGTGTCTACTCCATCCGCCGTCAGGGACAGGCGGTGTTTACCGAACTGACCAGAAATGCCCTGCAGCGGGCGCAGGTACGGATGCTGGAAGGAATCCTGCCCTTTAACCTGAAAAAGGCAGAGCCTTTCCATTCCGGATATCTGTCCGGCTTCCAGGCCGAGGTCCAGGATATGGAACGGGTAAATTTTGAAGCGGATGTAAGAAAAGAAGCAGAAGAGCACACGAAAAAGCTTCTGATGGATACCGTCAGCGGACACACCGGATTTTCTGCCGACTCCTTTTATACCAGCCAGCAGAAAGCAGACTGGCATTATGTCCTTCTGCCCGTGTGGATTCTGACTTATCGAAAAAAAGAAGAATTATATTATTTTGCCATGAACGGCCAGACCGGTGAGATCTGCGGGCGGCTGCCCCTGGATTACCGAAAGCTTACGCTCACCTGCACAGGCATCTTTGCCGCAGTCACCGCACTGATCACCTTACTGGGAGGATTGCTGTTATGAAGCTTCAAAAAAGAACTGTCTGGAAAAAAGTCCTTCTGTCTGTCCTGCTCGTCTTCCCCCTTTTTGCAGCGGATGTGCGGGCAGGAGATGCCGGACTGCTTCCGGAAGAAAATGAGGCACGGATCTATGACGACGCCGGTCTGTTCCAGGAGGCGGATCTGTCCCGGATCGCAGAACAGATCGGGGACTTTCGGGCTGCAACCGGCATGGACTGCGCTGTAGCCACTACCGACGACGCCGGCGGGAAATCCGCCCGGGATTACGCCGATGACCTGTACGAACAGCAGGGAATCGGCACAGGGGATTCCCATGACGGCCTTCTCTACCTGATTGATCTGGACAATGGAGAGATCTACATCTCCACAGAAGGAGCGGCGCTGCGCCCTCTGACAGACGACCGTCTGGACCGGATCCTGGACCGTGCCTATGAGGATGCAAGCGCCGGCAACTATGCCGACAGCGCCCTCACCGTCCTTCAGGATGCACAGTCCTTTATTCTGGAAGGCATACCGGAGGATCAGTACAACTATTCCTCAGAGACCGGCGAAAAGGATCCGTACCGTCAGAAGGGCTTTCCGGTCATGGCGCTTCTCTTCGGGATGACCGTGGGAACCGCCACCGCCCTGATCACCTTCTTCACGGTCCGGAGCAGCTACCGCCTCACCTGGGAGACGTACCGCTATCCCCTGTCGGAAAAGAGCCGTCTGCAGCTGACCCGGTCCGAAAATGTTCTCGTCAATCAGTTTGTCACCCACCGGAAGATCCCGAAAAACCCTCCTTCTTCCGGCAGAAGCTCCTCCGGAAGCCGTACGACCACCCACCGTTCCCGAAGCGGAAGGACCCACGGCGGCCGGGGCCGCAGACTGTGACCTGGATCTATCTCCAGGGCAGCTCCGGGTTCTCGATCTTCTTGTCCCGGAGCATCAGGTCCACCATTGCCTCTTTTGCGGATTTATTTCCAAAAAGTACGTGGTTCACTTCTTCCACAATGGGCATATCCACACCATATTTCCCGGCAAGGACTCTGGCCGCTTTCGCAGAGTACACGCCTTCCACCACCATCTTCACCTCGTCCATGGCCTCCTGCATGGTCCTGCCCTGCCCGATCAGATAGCCGGCCTTCCGGTTCCGGCTGTGCACCGACGCGCAGGTCACGATCAGGTCACCGATCCCTGTCAGGCCGTTGAAGGTCTCCATGCGGCCTCCCATGGCCACTCCCAGCCGGCTCATCTCTGCGATACCCCGGGTGATCAGAGCCGCCTTGGTATTGTCCCCGCAGCCCAGTCCGTCCGCCACGCCTGCCGCCAGAGCGATGACATTTTTCAGCGCTCCGCCCAGTTCAATCCCCAGCATATCCGGACTCGTATAGACCCGGAACACTTCGTTCATAAAAATATTCTGAATGTATTCCGCCGTCTTCTGGTCCTTCGCACTGGCCACCACAGTGGTAGGGATCCCGTGCCCTACTTCCTCCGCATGGCTTGGACCCGACAGAACCGCTGCATTCACTCCCGGAATCTCCTGCTCAATAATATCTGTCAGGATCATCAGCGTGCTCTCTTCGATCCCCTTGGCCAGGTTCACCACGATCTTCCCGGGCTCCACATAAGGAGCCATTTTGTGCGCCGTACCCCTGACCGCTGTGGAGGGAACTGCCAGCACCAGCATATCCTTCTCTCTCACCGCCGCTCCAGGGTCCGAAGTAAACTGTGTCCCCTCCGAAAGCCTCACACCCGGCAGCTTTGATTCATTTTCCCTTTTCTCTCCAAGCCTTTCGGCTTCCTCTTTCCTGTGAGACCAGACAGTCACCTCATGCCCGTTGAGATCGAGCACCTTCGCAATGGCCATCCCCCAGCTTCCCGCTCCGATTACACTAACTTTTGCCATAATGATATTCTCCCATTAAAGTTCCGTATCTGCACTGACAATCCCCTGCATCTGGAAGGATTTCCTGACGCCCTCCCGTCATGAAATCCTTCCGGCATTGCCTGCGCAGATACTGTCAAAGTTCCGTATCTGCACTGACAATCCCCTGCATCTGGAAGGATTTCCTGACGCCCTCCCGTCATGAAATCCTTCCGGCATTGCCAACGCAGATACTGTCAAAGTTCCGTATCTGCACTGACAATCCCCTGCATCTGGAAGGACTTCCTGACGCCCTCCCGTCATGAAATCCTTCCGGGCATTGCCAGCGCAGATACTGTCAAAGTTCCGTATCTGTTTTCTTCTGAAAGATTTTGCTTTCCGTTCCGTGCAGCAGCCGCACGATATTGGCCCGGTGGCGGTAGACGGCCATGGCGGACAGCACTGCACATACGATATAGAATTCCATCCGGTGCGCCGGGTCCATGCCGTAATAGCCCCGCTCTCCCAGCACCACCAGGCTGATCACCAGCTCGATAACCACCAGGATGGAGCCCAGTGACACATACCGGGTCAAAAAGACCGTCAGCAGGAAGGTAGAGGCCTCCAGAGCCGTCACAACGGGTCCCAGGGTCAGCACAAGCCCTGCAGTGCAGGCGATCCCTTTGCCGCCTTTGAAGCCCAGTTGCACTGGAAAATTATGTCCCAGAATCGCACCCGCCGCCGCATACATACCAAGAAGTGGAAGCCAGTCCGCATCCTGCCGGCCAAAAAGCAGCCGGACAGCCACCACAGCCAGCACCGTCTTCGCCACATCTCCCAGAAGTACAATCACTCCTGCTTTCTTACCCAGCACCCGAAGCGCATTGGTCGTTCCGGCATTGCCGCTGCCATGCTCCCGGATGTCGATCCCGTTTAACCTTCCATAAATATAGGCGGTCTGAAATATCCCGAACAGATAACCGATCGCCAGACTGATCAAGCGTTCCATGTCATCCCTGTTCCTTTCTCTCCCGTATGATGAATTTTAATGAAGTTCCCTTGAATCCAAACGTTTCCCGGATCTTGTTTTCCAGATATCTGGTATAGGAAAAATGCATCAGCTCCCTGTCATTGACGAAGATCACAAAGGTGGGCGGCTTCACCGACACCTGCGTCACATAGAAGATCTTCAGCCTGCGTCCCCGGTCCGAAGGAGGCTGCTGCATGGCGGTGGCCTCTGTAATAATCTCATTAATCACCCCCGTCTGGATCCGAAGGGTCTGATTTTCAATGACCATATCGATGGTCTCAAAGAGTTTCGGCAGCCGCTGCCCGGTTTCTGCGGATATGAACAGGATCTCCGCATACATCATAAAGGACAGAACCTCCCGGACCCTGCGCGTAAATTCATAAATCGTCTTGTCGTTTTTTTCGATGGCGTCCCACTTGTTGACCGCGATGATCACGCCCTTGCCCCGCTCATGAGCGATGCCGGCGATCTTCGCATCCTGCTCCGTCACCCCTTCTTTGGCGTCGATGACCACCACGACCACATCCGCCCGCTCCACGGCCGTCACGGTGCGGATAATGCTGTAACGCTCCAGCTCTTCCTTGATTCTGCTTTTCCGGCGCAGTCCCGCCGTATCAATGAACACGTATTCTTTCCCGTTGAAACGGATGTCCGTGTCGATGGCGTCCCGGGTAGTACCCGCAATGTCGGACACGATCACCCGGTTTTTACCGGTCAGTTTATTGATAATGGAAGATTTCCCCACATTGGGCTTGCCCACAATGGCGATCTTGGGACGGTCATCGTCATCCTCTCCCTCCGCATGCTCCGGAAAGTGGGCGATCACTGCATCCAGCATATCCCCGATACCCAGTCGGGAAGCCGCAGACACCGGAATGGGGTCTCCGATCCCCAGATTGTAAAATTCATATATATCCGCCATGAATTTCTGAAAACTGTCTACTTTATTCACCACCAGAAGCACCGGCTTCTGCGACCGCCGCAGCATATCCGCCACCTTGGAATCTGCATCCTGAAGCCCCTGGCGCACATCCACCAGAAACAGAATCACATCCGCCGTGTCGATGGCAATCTGTGCCTGCTCCCGCATCTGAGAAAGGATAATATCGCTGCTGTCCGGCTCAATCCCTCCCGTATCTATCATGGTAAAATGGTGATTCAGCCACGTGACGTCCGCATAGATCCGGTCCCTGGTCACGCCCGGCGTATCTTTTACAATGGAGATGTTCTCTCCTGCCAGAGCATTGAACAGCGTCGATTTTCCCACATTGGGGCGCCCCACGATGGCTACGATCGGTTTGCTCATGATTTACCTCCTGATTAGAGTTCCGCATCCTCCCGGTAAATCCCCAGCGTCTGGAAGCATTTCCTGCCGCTTTGCGCCATGAAACGCTTCCGGGGCTTTTCCGCGAGGATGCTGTTTGTTTAGAGTTCCGCATCCTCCCGGTAAATCCCCGGCGTCTGGAAGCATTTCCTGCCGATTCCAGGAGGATGCTGTTTTTCAGTATCCTGTGATCTTCTCTACCAGATCATTTCCGCTTGATTCTACTATGGATATTTTGATTTGTAAAGCATTTTCCACTTCTTCCACGGTCACGTCATCCAGAAAAACCGGTTCCCCGCTTTTCAGCATGTGCCCGGTCAGCAAAAGCCGTTCCCCCAGAGCCTGTCCCGTGAGCTGGCGGATCAGATCCTGCCCCGTGAGCAGTCCCGCCACTGTGATTTTCTCCCCGAAGAAATCATTTTTAATGGGAAATATTTTTATGCGGACATTGGGATATTTTTCCCGGATCCGCTCTGCATGTTCCTGAAGATACGGCGCTGCCAGCACTCCGGTGGCAATGGATACCTCCCGGCGCCTGTCATCCCCGGTACGGCACTCCAGCGCCTCGAGGACCTCTTCCTCCAGAAGCCTCACCATACCGACTCCATTTTCCAGCTGCAGATAGCCGTCGTACGTATCTTCCCCGGGGACGGGCTCTCCTGCCAGAATATACCACTCGTCTCCCCCATGGATAAAATGAGTCCCGTATTCCTCATACAGCTTTCTCTGCCATCTGTGGATACAGGAGAGAACCCGGCGTGCGTCCTCCTTTGTGAAAGGGGTGAGCGGATACAGCCCCTCCCGGTAGCGGGTCAGCCCCACCGGAACCACCGATACGCTCTCAAGTTCCGGCAGGAACCCGGTCAGATCCCGAATGGAGCGCTCCAGCTCTTCCCCGTCGTTGACACCTTTGCACAGGACGATCTGCCCGTTCATGCGGATGCCCGCATCCTTCAGCTTTTTTGCTTTTTTCAGAATATCTCCGGCAAAACGGTTGTTCAGCATCCGGCAGCGAAGCTCCGGATTCGTCGCCTGGAAAGAAATATTGATGGGCGATAATTTATAATAGATGATACGGTCAAGATCCCTGTCGCTCATATTGGTCAGCGTCAGATAATTTCCCTGCAGGAAGGACAGCCGGGAATCATCATCCTTAAAATACAGGGTATCCCGCATTCCTCCGGGAAGCTGATCGATAAAGCAGAAGATACATTTATTCCTGCAGGACCGATAGTCGTCCATGAGACCGTTTTCAAATTCCAGCCCCAGATCTTCTTCGTACTCTTTCTCAATCTCCAGCTCCCATTCCTCTCCGTCCGGCTTACGGATCAGAACCAGAACCTCTTCCTCATTCATCAGATAACGATAGTCAAATACATCCTCCGGCACCTGCCCGTTGACGGACAGAAGCACGTCCCCCGGCCGGATCTCCAGCTCCTGCGCAATGCTCCCGGGAGCAACCGCACGTATCACATGTTCCATATGCTTTCATCCCTGTTCTTTCTTTTTCTTAAACTATACTAGAAATCAGGCAGGGTGTAAAGCCTTGATCTCCCGATCAGGACCTCACACCCTGGCTTTTCCCCCTCCCAATTTCCTCCATATGGGTTGACTCCCTATATAGAAAAATGATATAAATATATTAGACTTTGATACGGATTTCAAACGCCGGACTTACAGGTGAAAGAATATACACAAAAGACAGGAGGGTTCTATGTCTGATATTACTTCTTATGAAAATGTCCTTCCCATCGCGCCGCTGAAGATCGCGGCCCTGGAAGGATGTCTCGATCTGGCCCGCGGGGTGGATGACTATCTGGTCAGGTTCCGTGAATCGACCAACCAGAAGCTCCAGGGAACTCCCAATTTTCAGGGCTACCACGAGGACTCCTACATCATCCGCAGCTCCTGCCCCCGTTTCGGGACCGGGGAAGCCAAAGGAATCCTCTATGATTCTGTCCGCGGCGTCGACCTTTTTATCATGGCAGACGTCCTGAACCACAGCCTGTCCTATACAGTCTGCGGCCACAGGAACCATATGTCTCCGGATGATCATTATCAGGATCTGAAACGGATCATCTCCGCCACCAACGGAAAAGCACACCGGATCAATGTGATCATGCCTTTCCTGTACGAGGGGCGCCAGCACAAAAGGAGCCAGCGGGAATCCCTGGACTGCGCTTTCGCCCTGCAGGAGCTGGTGGACATGGGGGTCTCCAACATCATCACCTTCGACGCCCATGACCCGAGAGTCTGCAATGCGGTGCCGCTCTATGGCTTTGACAGCTTTAACCCGCCCTATCAGTTCATCAAAGGCCTCCTGAAAGCCGAACCGGACCTGAAGATCGATAAGGAACATCTCATGGTCATCAGCCCGGATGAGGGCGCCATGGAACGCGCGGTCTATTTTGCAGGCGTCCTGGGGGTGGATATGGGCATGTTCTACAAGCGGAGGGATTATTCCGTCATCATAGGGGGCAAAAATCCCATCGTGGCCCATGAATTTCTGGGCGATGACCTGTCCGGCAAGGACGTGATCATCATCGACGACATGATCTCCTCCGGCGAAAGCATGCTGGATGTGGCGAGACAGATCCGGGAGCGGGGGGCAAAACGGGTCTTCGTCTGCGCTACCTTCGGACTGTTCACAGACGGACTGGACAAGTTCGACGAATATTACGAACAGGGTTATATCAGCCACGTGGTGACCACGAACCTGAACTACCGTTCGCCGGAACTTCTGGCAAAGCCTTACTACGTGGAAGCTAATATGACCAAATTCCTGGCTGCCATCATCGACTGCATCAACCATGATGTGTCCACGGAGCATGTAAACGACCCCACAGAACGCATCCAGGGGCTGCTGGAACGAATCGAACAGGCATACTGACAAAATATTCCGGCGGTGCGGTCTGTCCATCCAGCCGCCGCACAGCACACGGAGCGGCAGCCTGCTTCCCGGGCAGGCTGCCGCCCTGTATCAGCTTCTGATTACAACTTTTACGCCTCTCTTTGTATTTCCGATCTCCAGCGTCAGTCCGTGAAGCTTCAGAATCCGCCTGGCGAGATACAGGCCAAGCCCCATATGCCTCCGGCTTTCCTCTCCTTTGTAGAACAGTTCAAAGGCATGGGCAAGCTGCTCTTCTGTCAGCGGCTCCCCGGAATTTTCAATCGAACATACTCCCGGTTCCACATGGACCCATATATTCCCGCCCGGCACGTTATGGTCCACAGCATTGGACACCAGATTCCGGACTGCTCTGGACAGAAAACTTCTGTCACCCTCGAACATCCATTCTTCCTCTGCAGCGATTTCCACCCGGATGGAATGTTCTTCGGTCACGACCCGGATTCGCTCCAGTTCTTCCCTGACCAGTTCCCCAAAAGACAGAAGCTCCTTCTGAAGCACCATCTGATCCGAATCCATCCGGGAGATGGTGATCATCTCCTCCGCCAGCCGGTCCATCTCATCGGTCTGCCCGATGATCTGCCGCAGATAATATTCTCTCTTTTCCTCATGAATCTTCTCCAGCAGGTTTTCCGCAAATCCCCGGATCACTCCCAGAGGCGTCTTCAGTTCATGCGCCATGGCATTGGTAAAATCCCGCCTGTTTTCCTCCAGGCGAATCTGCTGCCTGTAGAGTTTCTCTGCTTTGCGGATCGTCGCACACATACAGACGCCCATCAGACCGAGACAGATCAGATAGATATATTTCATGTCATCCACTGCTGCCATCCACGGATGACTGTCATACGCAAGGAGCAGGGAGTAACCGGACGGCGCCTCATTCAGCGGCAGAGAGATCCGGGTCCGGCCTCTGCCCTCAGCCCCCGGCAGCAGCCCCCGGCCATTTTCGCAGACTTTCAGATCTGCATCCTTTGTCTCTTCCGGAAATCCATGCAGATACGCATTTTCCTCCCATCGCTTCCAGACGCCATATCCGCCGGCAAGATACGGGAACATATTTCCCATATCAGGCTCCGTCCGGATCCAGCCGGACCCTTCCGGCGCCTCCGTATTCCCCCACTGCCACATGATCTTCTCGTCTGTCATATAATAATGATGCATTTTTCCAGAGCCATCCCCGGTAGTCAAAGAACTGACAGCGACTCCGGTGAGCAAGTCCTTCACCGGTTCCTGTTCCGCCTCTTCCTGTCTCTCAAACCGCAGCTTCTGTACGAAGATCCCGTAAGGTTCCCTGTATCTGGAAGAAACATATATGGTAAATCGATATTGAACCGTCTCATCCGGCGGCTCCTGTCCGTTCCAGGCTTTCACGCTCTTATGAAGCTCTTTGTATGCCAGTTCGACATATTTTGCCAGCTCCTCTGTCTCTTCTTCGGTCAGATAATCCCTGACCGGCCGCCTGCACCTCCCAGCCCTTCCCCGTAAAATAATCCGCCACCGCCTCTGCCATCAGTGTATCATTCTCCACTACCAAAAGCTGCTTTTTCATATCTCTCACCTCACTTTCTGTTTCCTACTTTATCACCCGATTATGTCCTTTTCGTGCCCATCCCTTCTGTTTTATGTAAAATCTCTCCGGACACCCCGCGCAGGGAGGCCGTAACCCTGCCGGCGGACCGATACAGACCGACGGCGGGCTTTGTGTGGCTCAGACGGACTTTCCCAAAATCCGAATGAGACATACAAATCCCGCCGTCGGTAGGATCTCCTCCATACAGGCTTTACGCACCCCTTTACGGGGCGGCCCCCGCCTCTCCCCCTCATGCTGTCAATAATACACCCTGTTTTCAAAAATAATCTCGAATTTTCCCTGTTCTGCCCGCAGCAGCGTCACTGCACAGTTCTTATGAACTCCTCCGTTCCAGAACTGTGCCACCGGAAGTCCCTGCAGTCCCGACAGCATCCCCCGGATCGCCGCACCGTGGGAAGCCATCAGAAGCGTCTTCCCCTCGTTGGCGGGATCGCTCATAATTTCCCTGATAAAGGAAGTCGTCCGCTGCCTGAGTGCTTCGATGCTCTCTCCGCCAGGCGGCGTATGATACCGCTCCGGCGCATTGAAAAAATCGCAGAAATCCGGATCCGGAATATTATAGCTCTCTGTCAGCACCGTCAGGCCTTCATAATCTCCGAAGCTGATCTCTTTCAGACCGTCCGTCGGTATGATTTCAATGTCCCGGCTGCCCCGGATGATCTCCGCCGTTTTCCGCGCCCGAATCAGGGGGCTCGTATAGATCCGGTCGAAGGCGATGTCCCGCAGTCCCTCCGCCGTCTTTTCCGCCAGCTCGATCCCCCGCGCATTAAGGGGAATGTCCGTCACCCCCTGCAGCCGCCTTCCCTTATTATAATCCGTCTCTCCATGACGTATCAGATAAATGTCCATATTCACCTCGATTACAGTTCCGCTTCAGCCCTCTCGCGGGCTTCCGCTGTTTTAAAGTATTACCCTGTTTCACTCCGCCAGCAGGATATCATGATTGACGGTCCGGTAAAAACCTGCGTCAAAGGCCTCTCCTTTGATCCCGGTGCCCAGAAGCCACATGGTCTTGGTCACCGTCGCTTCCAGGGTCATGTCAAAAGCCTCCACCACCGGAAAGCGCTCCTTGATGGACCTTCCCACCTGATAGACCTCCATATCGCTGCCTTCGTGGGTCACCTGGGTCGCCATAATGACTTTCTTCCCCCTCCGGCACCAGTTGTCTATAGCATCCTGAAAGCTCTGCTCTCCGTAGGAAGGCAACCCGCCCACTCCGAAAGATTCAATGATCACCGCGTCGTAATCCTCCGCCATCCGGTTCAGGATCCGCCCGTCCATACCCGGGATCAGCTTCAGAAGAAATACCCTGGAATCCATGCCGTGATAGAACCGCACCCGCTCCCTGACCTGATTCCGGTCGTCGATGTAAAAGATGATCCGCCGGTCCTGGATCACGGCAATGTCCGGATAATTGATACTGGAAAATGCATTGTAGCTCTTGGAGCGCTCCTTCTTGGCCCTTGTACCGGCGATGGCCCGTCCGCCGAAGACAATATTTACCCCGTGGGCCCGGTCATCGGAAGCAAACCGGAGGCTGTCCCGCAGATTCAGTCTGGCGTCCGTGATCTCCAGATCCACCGGCTTCTGAGCTCCTGTGATGACCACCGGCTTCAGATTATTCTGAATCAGATAGGAAAGAGCCGCTGCCGTATATGCCATGGTATCGGTACCATGACAGATCACAAAGCCGTCATAGGCGTCATAGTGCTCTTCCACCAGACGCGCCAGCACCAGCCAGTGCTCCTGACACACATTGGTGCTGTCCAGGCTGAAGGACTGCAGCGCCGTCACCTGACAGAATGCTCCCGCCTCCGGTACATAGGCCATAAGTTCCTCCGCCGTGATCTGCGGGCTCAGTCCCTCCGCCAGATGCCGGGAGGCAATGGTTCCCCCGGTGGCGATCAGTAATATCCTTTTCATCATCTCTCCTTACATTGCGGATAGGAAAGCTGCTCCTGGCTGGAAGCTGTCGCCTTCTCAAGCTGCAGCACAATCTCGCTGAAATACCGGGGGCTGATCTCTCCCAGACAGTACAGATTCTCCGGCTTCACGGTATCATACACATAACTGCCCCTCTTTACCGTGCCCGCCCGGTAGAACTGCGCTCCGTATACTGTCACCTCTTCGTTCTCGTCTCCCACAAAACAGCCGGAAAACTCCAGTTCCACGCCCAGATCTCCATCCTCCCGGTAGAACGTATAGTATCCGCCTGCATCCTGTACGCTTCCCCGATACCAGCCCATGTTCTGAAGCCTGCCGGACAGAGAGAGCCCGTTTAACAGCTTACCTCCAAACCGGGTCAGCTCCGTCTGCTCCTTCTCTTCCTCCGTGGGACGGCAGATCGGACGGCAAAGCTGGTCCAGCGGCTGAATCACCTCATAATCAGACAGCTGCTCCTTCCAGGCTGACAGAGTATCCTCATCAAGCTCAATGGGATGAACGAGACCGATCCGCCCGTCAGAGGGCATCTCATATTCCTCTTCCTCCACCGTATTAAAGCTTCCGTCTTCCATATAACGAAACGTATCTTTCAACTTTCCGCCTTCATAGCATCCCCAGATCAGTCCTGTGGCAAACTGATGCATAACCGGATTTTTCACAAACAACTCCTGCCACTTTGATATCTCCCACAGCCGTTCTGTGCTGAGCGCCTGCTCCAGACGCAGCTTCTGGTTGGAGATCACCGTCTTCAGCTGTTTTTTCAGCAGCTTCCAGGCATCGTTCGCTGCCCTGGCCTTCTCCGGCTCATCCTTTTTGCCCGGAGCCGGCAGGTTTTTAAGCCTTTTTCCATTTTCGTCGTATACCTCCAGCTCCAGAGACGGAGTCAGCAGCACCTGGAAATGTCTGGTTCCATAATCGAACATCTGTTCCATCTGTTCATTGAATCCAAGGCTGGGTACGATCCGGTCTTCCAGCTCCGCCCTGGTGATCCCAAGCTGTTCCGCTGCACAGGAGAGCGCCTCTGCCGCCGCATTTTTTACCTGCCGGAATTTGAATTTGCGGGAGATCTGATCCACCAGAAGCAGCGCGGAAGAACTCCCGTTCAGCGCCAGCGCCTTTACTGCCTCTGACGCCATGGCACCCCTGGACACTCTGGGCCATTCCTGAATCTGTGCATGCAGTATCGGAATGATCCGCTCGCCTCCGTGAATGGCAGCCGCGTAAAGCACCCATTTTTTCTTCGCCTCCGCACCGGTTTCCATAAAGCGGTCAAACAGTGTCTCCGCATACAGAGACAGCCCTTCCGAATCCAGGTCCTCCGCCAGCACCGCCGCCTCCCTGCTGACGCCGGGCACGCCCATATCCGCGTAACACACCAGCACCGCTGCCATATATTCCTCATCCACAGGTGTTCCGTTCTTCTTGTTCACCTGCGGGAAAGCATGCTCCCCTTCATAGACCCAGGAAATCTTTCTCTTTTTCCCGCCTTTTAAGATTTCCTTTATGAGCGTACCTGCCGTCTGTCCCGTCTGTTCCTCTGTCTCTTCCTTTTCCATGCCAAGACATTCTGCCAGCAGGTCTTTTATCTTTTTGCTCTTCTCCTTTTCATATGCTTCCCTGAGCGCCTCTTCATGCTCCTGTACGCCCCAGCGCTTCAGTACCTGAACTGCCATCTCCCGTTCCTGTGATCTGCGTGAAGAAAGCATTCCTGTGATCTCCGGCTCCCAGTCCCTGATCCCCTCATAGACAGCCACCAGAAGCTCCCGCACCTGTTTGGAACTGTCCGTGGCACAGCCAAGGAGCGCTTCCTTATACTCCTGCCAGTATACTTCCATCATACGAATACACAGAAAACGTACGATGGCATTCCCCTCTCTGGACAGGCGGACGATGTCCTCTCCCCATTTCTTTTTCTTCAGGCGCATGACCATGACGCATTCATTGATAAAATTCGTCTTGTCCGACTCTGAGTAGAAGCTGTCATAGATCCCGCTGAAAGCCTCCAGCTGATATCCCACCGGCATCTCCTCCGCCTCGAACACCTCCGTGATCTCCGCGATCGTTCCCCGGTCGATCTTCTCATATTTTCCACGCCAGTAGGAGGTGAAATACATCGCCCGCATACATATGCCTTCCAGCACCACCGCTCTCTGGTACATCTGTACATTCTGACCGTTCTTCTTCAGGGCATGGATCTTTCCGCATCGTCTGGTGCCGTAATCCCAGCCTCCCCGCCATTCCTTTACATAAGGATACACAACGTCCAGCTCCGCCTCTCCCAGAAGATACCGGACAGCTTCCGGCCTGCCCTTTCCATAGTGCTCCGTCAGCTCCTCCGCCAGCCTGCGGCTGAATTCTCCGGAACCCAGGCTCACAAGCTCCCGGTACAGCATGGGGTTCATATCCCTCGTCATGGCAAGAAGATGCTGGTATTCCTCCGAAGATACTTTGGAAATAAGGCTTCGGACCACCTCCGGATGATCCTTTACCATACGTTTCACCGGACTGCCGTATTTGCAGTTCTTCAGGCACCAGACCATATAGTCTTCCCTGGGCATGGGCATCTCTTCCTCCAGCTCCCTGATGTGAGAAAAGAACCAGGAAGTCCCGCCCACATTCAGACACATCTCCAGCACACCTGTACGATTCTGCAGATGGTCCATGGCAATGGCCAGCCGGATAAAGGCCCCGCACAGAGGAGAATGCTCCACTGCCAGAAATGCGGCAGCCGCCAGCATGGTCAAAAGGTAATCCGAGACCATTTTCCCTCCAAGTACAGTAAACAATTCCCCTGGAAAAGGCTCTCTGACAGATGCATGTCTGACAAAATCTTTCATTTTCCCCAGTTCTTCATCGGAAGGAAGCGCTCCTGTGAAAAGATTGTCCATGCTGTCCAGCAGATTCGCTTCCAGAAAGTCCACCGTCTCCTGCACCCGGATCTGTGTCCCATCCTGCACCCCGGCAGCAGGCTCTGCCGCGGTACTCCCCGCCGGTCTGGTATAATACAGAGACAGCGCCGCCAGCAGGACTCTGGCATTGTCACTTTTATGGCAGCAGAGCTTCATGGCCTCCCGGAGCACCTCCGGCGACTTCTGCTCCATAGAAGAACAGACACTTTTGAGCCCATATGGGTTCCATACGATCCCTTCCGACCGGATGGCCGCCGCCTGTTCCCGGCTCAGATATTCCAGGATGCGGTTCAGATGCCAGCCATAGCCGACCAG
The DNA here is from genome assembly GCA_910574805.1 of Lachnospiraceae bacterium. Taxonomy (GTDB): domain Bacteria; phylum Bacillota; class Clostridia; order Lachnospirales; family Lachnospiraceae; genus Hominiventricola. Next base: position 346,963 of record CAJTCV010000001.1, read on the forward strand.
CACATAATACGCTGTGGACCCTCCCACTGCAGCGCTGAAGCGTACAAACCGTCCAAACTCCTCTCGCCGGTCCCGTTTCAGACAATGCTCTACATAATCCCTGCATTTTCTCCTGGCATTTTCATCCAGTCCCGACAGATCCTGCAGCTCTGCTTCCAGAAGCAGGTCCCGTTCCTCTCCGCACTCCGGATCCAGATACCGCTCCGCGATCTTCAGATTTTTCTCTGACAGTCCCAGAAGCTCCAGTACCTCTGACAGCTTCTGGCGGCTGCGTTCTTCACCCAGATTCATAGCATGACTCTCCTTTTATCCTGCAGACTGTATTTTTATTTTCTTAAGTTGCATTATAGCATATCAGAACAGAGAGGAAAAGGAAGAAATACAGCCGCACATGTCAAAAACGGGCAGATGCGTATGCACCTGCCCATTCGTCATTCCTGTGATTATTTTGTCAGTCTCAGAGTCTCTCTTGCGATCGCAAGCTCTTCGTTGGTGGGGATCAGCATGACTTTTACTTTGGAATCTGCAGCAGAAATTACTCTTCTCTCACCGCGGACGTTATTTGCCTCGTCATCGATCTTCACTCCAAGGTAGCCCAGATATTCGCAGATTGCTTTTCTGGTCTTGATATCGTTCTCGCCTACGCCGGCGGTAAACGCGATGGCATCCACACCATTCATGGCTGCAGTATAAGCGCCAATGTATTTCACTACACGGTAGATGAATGCTTCCAGTGCTGCAGCCGCTCTCTCGTTGCCGGCTGCCCGTGCAGCTTCGATGTCACGGAAATCGCTGGATACTCCGCTGATGCCCAGCACGCCGGACTTCTTGTTCAGGATATTCAGCATCTCATTGATATCAATTCCCTCTTTGTTACAGATGAACTGGCAGACAGCCGGATCGATATCACCGCTTCTGGTGCCCATGATCAGGCCCTCCAGCGGGGTCAGTCCCATACTGGTATCCACACATTTGCCGCCGATGGAAGCGGAGATGCTGGCGCCGTTGCCCAGATGACATACGATCACCTTTGCCTTCTCGGGATCCAGTCCTCCGAACTTGATCGCCTCACCGGATACGAACATATGACTGGTACCGTGGAAGCCGTATCTGCGGATCTCATATTTCTCAAAATACTCGTACGGAATCGCATAGAGATATGCCTTTTCCGGCATGGACATACCAAAGCCGGTATCCCACACTGCCACATTCTTCTTGCCCGGCATAACTGCTTCGCATGCCTCGATACCCATCAGGTTCGCCGGATTGTGCAGCGGTCCAAGGTCGAAGCACTCTCTGACTACCTGCTTCACATCCTCGTCCACAACGATGGATTCGCAGTATTTGGTTCCTGCATGAAGGACGCGGTGACCCACTGCAGCGATCTCGTCGGTACTCTTTACCACGCCGTGCTCCGGATCCTGAAGCGCATCCAGTACCAGTCCGATGGCTACCTTGTGATCCGGCATGGGCTGCTCTGTCACATATTTATCCTTGCCTGTGGGCTGATGCGTCAGAACAGAGCCTTCGATACCGATCCTCTCGCACAGACCTTTTGCCACTACACTCTCATCGGTCATATCGATCAGCTGATATTTCAGAGAAGAGCTTCCGCAGTTGATGACTAAAATTTTCATACTTATTCTCCTGTCAAAATTCCTGATGTTTTCCGTAATTATTTAACGATCTCGCCGTATACTTCTCTTCCGCAGCCTGCCGCGTTGGACTCATCGGTGTCGATGTGCATTGCCAGAGCGAATTTCGGGCTCACACGTACTACCACATCGCCAAATACCAGGCTTCTGCCGTCAGTATCGATCTTCACGGATACCACATCCTTGTCCTTGACTCCGAGCTTCTCTGCGTCTTCCGGCGTCGCATGGATGTGACGCTTCGCAGCGATCACGCCCTCTTTCAGCTCTACTTCGCCGCAGGGTCCTACCAGTTTGCATGCGCCGCTGCCTGCCACGTCGCCGGACTCGCGAACGGGTGCATCCACGCCGATGGAACGTGCGTCCGTCAGAGAGATCTCCACCTGGCTTGCGGGGCGGACCGGTCCAAGGATCGAAGCAGCCATCTCCTTTTTGCTGCCTACGATGGTAACCTTCTCATTGCATGCATACTGTCCCGGCTGGGAGAGATCCTTCTTCTTGGTCAGCTCATAGCCCTTGCCGAATAAGATCTCCAGATCCTCCTGAGATACATGCACATGGCGAGCCGATGTCTCAACGATAAAATTCATATCATCCTTCTCCTTTTCTTGTATATAGTCGTAATGCTGTAACAGCTTTACTTTCTGAAATAATGTTTATCCCTGGATCTCCGATACCAGGATACAGTTGGGCGTCTCCACCTTGATGGGCCTGCCCCACATGCTGAAATATTTCTCTTCATAATTAATACGGAAGATCGTCATGGAATTGGTCTCATGGTTCAGCGACATAAAATGGCGATGGTCCGGGAAGAAATCTCCCGCCTTCGGGTAGTCCCCGCTGATGGGAAGGATACAGATCTTCTCCAGCATACCCGTCTCATTGTCCACCTTGAAAATGCCCATGGTATTGTCTCCGGCGTTGGAACAGAGCACATATTTCCAGTCTTTGCTGAAGCGCAGAACACAGGCAGCGCTCACCTGAGAATGGTATTTGCTCCTGGTGGGCATGGTCTGCACCAGTTCAAATACCGGGCCTTTGGACGAATCCCGGTAGGAGTAGACACTGATATAATTCTTCAGCTCGCAGATCAGATAGGCAAATCTTCCGTCCGGACTGAACTTGATAATGCGCGGTGCGCTCTCCTGCTCGCAGCGCAGGATATCGATAAGTTTGATCCTGCCGGTTTCCCGATCGAATTTATAGATCTTCACCTGATCCACGCCCAGATCCACTGCACACAGATATTTCTGGTCAGGCGTAATGTTTACGCAGTTTACATGGGGACGGAAATTCCGCTCCGCCACGCTGCCAAGTCCTTTATGAAAGATCTCATCCGTCATCTCACCGATGGTTCCGTCTTCGTTCAGCCGCATAACCGTCACCTTGCCGTCATGCCAGCCGCCCACGAATAAGAACCTGTCTTCCCTGTCCGTAGACAGATAACAGCCTCTCATCCCCCGGATGGATGCACTGTTCATAGGATCCAGATCTCCGTCCGGAAGAATCCGGAAGGACTGGACTCCTTCATCCGAGATCGAGTACAGATATTTCTCGTTATGTGATTTCTTTATGTAGGAAGGATTATTGATGGGAACGACTTTACGCTCCACAGCCCTTCCATTCTCCACATCCAGATCATAGATATGGATGCCCTTGCTGCTTCCGTGGGTATAGGTCCCCACATATGCCACGTATTTCTTCTGGTCCATCGAAAAGATACTCCTCTCATGAAAGTCCTGCTCACAGCTATAAAAATTTTACCACAAATGTGGATATTTGTTAATACTTTTCTTTTGTTTTTTCAAAATATCTGTGCATAATATCCAACGTACGGCAGATATCCTCTTCCGTATGCGCCAGAGAGAGGAACATGGCCTCAAATTGAGACGGCGCAATGTAAATCCCGTGTTCCAGCATATGGCGGAAATATCCGCCGAATGCCTTCGTATCCGAACGCTTTGCGCCGGTATAGTCCGCCACCGGCCCCGGCGTAAAGAACATGCAGCCCAGAGATCCGGCGGCATTCACCGTATATGCAAGTCCCAGATCCCGGCACATGGACCTCATGCCGCCGTAGAGCTGTTCTCCCTTCTCTTCCAGCATGGCGTACACCTCCGGATGCTCCTTCAGGTATGAAAGCTGTGCGATGCCTGCCGCCATTGCCACAGGATTGCCGCTCAGTGTTCCCGCCTGATAGACGCTGCCCACCGGAGCGACCACTTCCATGATCTCCCGTTTCCCCCCATACGCTCCCACCGGCATGCCGCCGCCGATGATCTTGCCGTAGGTGGTCAGATCCGCCTGGACACCGAAATATTCCTGCGCCCCGGCCTGTGCCAGACGAAAACCGGTGATGACCTCATCGAAGATCAGCACGCTCCCATTTTCCGTGCACAGCTCCCGGAGCCTCTGCAGAAAACCGTCCTCCGGAAGAACCACGCCCATATTGGCGCCCACCGGCTCGATGATCACCGCAGCAATCTCCGCCCCGAACGCGTCAAACAGCTTCTCCACGCCCTCCGTATCATTATAGACCGCCAGAAGCGTGTCCTGCGTGCAGCCCTCCGGCACGCCGGAGCTGTCCGGCACACCCGCCGTCATGACGCCGGAGCCCGCCTTCACCAGCATGGCATCGCTGTGCCCGTGGTAGCAGCCTTCAAATTTTATGATTTTGTCCCTGCCGGTATAGCCCCGCGCCGCACGGACCGCACTCATGACAGCCTCCGTGCCCGAATTTACCATGCGGACCATCTCCACCGAGGGGACCATGCTGCAGATCAGCTGCGCCATATCCACTTCCGCTTCTGTGGCCGCGCCGAAGCTCAGGCCCTTCCTGCAGGCTTCCTCCACCTTCTCCAGTACCTCTTCCCGGGCGTGTCCCAGGATCATGGGCCCCCAGGAACCGATATAATCCAGATAGCGGTTCCCGTCCACATCCGTCAGATAAGCGCCTTTGGCCGAAGCAATGAACCGGGGCGTCATCCCCACGGATCCAAAAGCGCGCACCGGGGAATTCACGCCGCCCGGTATCTGTTTCACAGCCTCCTGAAAAAGACTCTCCGATCTGGTCATCAGCCAATCCTCCCTTCGTCCATATAATGAGCGATCTCTCCGGCATGATAGCTCATATAGATATCCACGCCTGCCCGATATGCACAGGCCGCCATCTCGCAGAGAATCGCCGCCTCATCCACATATCCGAGCTTCGCGCCCGCCTTCACCATGGCATACTCTCCGCTGACGCTGTAGGCCGCCATGGGCACATCCGTGGCATCCTTGATCTCCCGCACCATATCCAGATAGGACATGGCCGGCTTCACCATGATGATATCCGCGCCTTCCTCGATGTCCAGAAGTGCTTCCTTCATGCCCTCTCTGCGGTTGTGATAATCCATCTGGTAGCTTCTGCGGTCTCCAAAAGCCGGAGCGCTCCCCGCCGCATCCCGGAACGGTCCGTAGAATGCCGAAGCATATTTCACCGCATAGGACATAATCGGCGTGGTCAGAAAGCCGTTTTGATCCAGTCCTTCCCGGATCGCCGCGATATGGCCGTCCATCATGTCGGAGGGCGCCACCATATCCGCTCCCGCCTGCACCTGGGAGACTGCGATCTTCGCCAGCTTCTCCAGAGTCAGGTCATTGTCCACATATTCCCCCTTCAGGATCCCGCAGTGTCCGTGGCTGGTGTACTCGCACATGCACACATCCCCGATGTAAAACAGATCCGGGACTTCCTTTTTCGCCCTCTCCAGAGCTCTCTGAATAATCCCGTCGCAGGCGTAAGCGCCACTCCCCGTCTCATCCTTGTGATCCGGGATTCCGAACAGCATGACGCTGCCCACCCCCGCATCCGCCATCTCATTCAGAATCTCCGGCATCCGGTCCACGCTGTAGCGAAACTGCCCGGGCATGGTGGGGATCTCTTCCTTTATGTTCTCTCCCTCTCTCACAAACATGGGATATACAAGGGAACTCTTATCCATACGTGTCTCACGTACCATCTTCCGAAGCTTCGCCGTTGTCCGAAGCCGTCTTGGTCTGATCGTCAAATCCATCTTCTTCTACCTCTTTTCGTATTCTGTCTGTCCATCTCTTCGCAAGGTGATGATCCTGTCCCCCGGCGTTGACGCCGATCACCAGATCGCCCTTTGAAGCGATTCCCGGAAAATGAAAGTCACAAAGACTCTGGTCACTGCACGCATTGACCAGGATTCCCTTTCGCCTGCACTCCTCACAGATCGTCTCATTGACAGCCGGATCGTCTGTGGCGGCCAGCACCAGGAACGTCTCCAGCCCGATGCTTCCAGCCTCATACCGCTCCCTCTGAAGGGAAAGCCGCCCTTCCAGAGCCGCCTTCTGAAGCTGTGCCGTGACCCTCGGCGCATGGACCGTCAGACGCGGGGAAAAGGGCAGCAGCGTCTCCACCCGCCTGGATGCGATCCTGCCGCCCCCGTACACATGGATCTCTCTGTCTGCCAGATCCAGAAATATCGGAAATCTCTTTGCCATCCTTCCTCCTCCATAACATTCCTCCGGTCCCTTCCTGTACCTCATTTCCCGGACAGATCTTTTCATCATTTTTCATTATACACCTTATGGCCTCATTTGATAATCACCAAATATCATCAAAACAAAAAAAGATCCTGCTGTAAGTCTGTCAGCTCTCGCTTTCTTCCCTACAGCAGGATCATTGACGGATCACTCAAAAATCCCCATCACTTTTATATAGTCCTCTGTCCTGTCTCTCATGATCTCAACTCCTCTTCCCAGCTCTCCCAGCGATAACCGGTGCGTGATCAGCTCTGCCGGCCGGACCCGCTTCTCCGCCAGCCGTTTCAGGGCATAATTCCAGTCATCCTCCGCCTCCCTGAGAAAAGATGAATTCCACGAACCCGTGACCGTCAGCTGATTTCTCAGGATCTTCCAGTAGACCTCTCTGGAAAGCCCCATATCCGTAAAGGGATTTCCCACCAGCACCACCTTCCCGAAAGGGGCCGTACTCTGTATCGCCAGAGCATAAGTCTCGTTCCTTCCCACGCACTCAAAGAAAAGATCCCCGCCACGCCCGTCTGTATGGTCCAGAATCCATCCGGCGGCATCTTCTCTCCCGCTGTCACAGTAAGAATCAGCCGGCAGCCCCAGCTTCCGGACCGCCTGCCTCTGGGCCTCTTTTCTGCCGATCACCAGAAGTCTCCTGACCCCTGCCTCCAGAAGAACCATCGCCAGCAGCAGCCCGACCGTGCCGGCCCCGCATATGACTGCCGTATCTTCTGCAGACAGGCCGCCCCGCCTCATGGCATGGACCGCCACCGCCAGAGGCTCCAGCATGGCTGCTTCCTCAAAGGCAATACGGTCCGGCAAAGGCAGCAGATTCCCTGTGGGAACGGTTACATATTCCGCAAAAGCGCCGTCTCTCCGGGACCCGATATAGCTGTAATTCCGGCACATCTCATAATATCCCCTACGACAGGTCATGCAGCTGCCGCAGGGGATCAGCGGATAGATACCGGCCCGCCGCCCAAGCCAGGACGCATCTGCAGCATCCCCCACCTCCGCCACCACCCCGGAAAATTCATGCCCCGGGATCAGAGGATGGGACCAGGCACCGTTCTGACAGATCCGCGGGATATCCGATCCGCAGATGCCCGCCGCCTTCACCCGGATCAGGACCTCGCCCTTTGCGGGCACCGGCTTTTCCACTTCCTCCGGACGCAGATCCCCGATGCCGTGTAACACCCATGCTTTCATGGAGCTCTCCTTTCCGCTCTCCCGGCCGCCGCCGGTCCCTCTCTCTGCGATTCTCTCTCTTCCACCAGACGGCAGAACCGTTCCAGATCCTCTCTGGTCGTGATCTTAAAATTCCCCTCGTCTCCCGGGATCATGACGATATCCATCCCGTCCAGAACTGCCGGCTCTGCAGACCCGTTGATGGACAGGATCCGGTCAGGCAGAAGCTTCCGGCTGGCCTCATAATATCTGCCGAGCCGGAACACCTCCGGCGCCTGCCCTGCATAGACGGTCCTGCGGTCCAGAAGCGCCGCCACGCTCCTGCCGCCGTCCACACTCGTATAGACCGTATCCTTCATGGGAAGAACCGGCATCAGCCCGTCATGGCCTCTTACCCCGTCCAGGCAGTCTGTGATCTGCTTCGGCGACAGCAGCGGTCTTGCCGCATCATGAATAAACACATAATCCCCGTCTCCGGCACAGGTCCGGATGTCTTCCAGTCCGTGCAGGATGGACAGCTGGCGATTCTTCCCGGGCTTCGAAAAGCCCCGGAACCGCTTCTCTCTGTCCGCCCTGTGAAGCCATTCCAGAATAAATTCCTGCCAGGCCGGAGCCGCGACGATATGGACCGCATCGATGCGGTCATGCGCACATAAGGTCTCCAGACAGTAAAAGAAGACCGGCCTGCCCCCCACTTTCACATATTGTTTCGGAATATCTATCCCAAGCCTCGTACCCACTCCGCCGGACAGCAGCAATGCAATGTTCAAGATCTACTCCTTCTCCTAAAACCGCAGTTCCCGAATCGCCTGCAGTGTCTCGCCGTAGGATCTGTCCCGTCCAAACAGAAGCGTCGTCCCCAGTACAAATCCTTTTACCCCTTTCGGCGCATATTCCAGGATCTTGTCCGCACTGCAGGCCCCGTCCCAGTAGAGTTCAAAATCCATATCATCCTTCAGAGACAGTAGTCTGGTAATCTTCTTACCCACATAAGGAAGATACATCTGTCCGGCATTCCCCGGATTCACGGACATGACCAGCACCTTCTTCACAATGCGCAGCATCTCCATCACGGTCTCCACGGAAGTACCCGGATTGACCGCAATCCCCGGCACCATGCCCGCATCTATGATGCTCTGCAGCGTCGTAGACGGATGGTATTCCGCTTCTGGATGGATATAGACCGTGTCCCCCTTCCGCAGACAGCCAAGAAACAGACCGATCCGGTTGTTGGGGTGTTCTATCATCAGATGCACATCCAGAGGTTTCGCCGTGGCGCAGGCTATGTATCTCAGGTCGTTTAAAGACATGGCAAAATTCGGAACATAGCGCCCGTCCATGATATCAATATGGAAAGAGTCGATGCCGCCCTCTTCCAGTTCCTTCACTTCCCGTTCCAGATGTCCGTAGTCGGCGCACATCATGGAGGCCATGAGATCAAATTGCATACTGTCCATTCCCTTTCCCATATGATACCATTTCCTATGTTTCTCTTATAATCACCGGCAGCTCGAACCGGTCTCTTGTACAGTTGACCGCAACCGCCATACGGATCCCCGACGGCTTCCGGTCGTTCACCACAATACGTTCTCCCACAGGCATATCAAAAAGTACTGCATCATATCTTATGCCGTTTTCATCCAGAAACCTGACCGTCGATGTTTTGTATGTTTCTTTCCTTGATGTCAGGATCAGGATTCTGTCCTCCGGGGGAAGTCCGCCCATATATTCTTTCACACCATCCAGAAGTGTATCGGCTCCATCCAGCAGGTAACCATTATGTTTTACCAAAGTTCCGTCAAGATCAAAAATCCACGTCTTTGGAAGCGTGGACAGAATCATCTTCTCAACCATTGAAAATCCCCATTCACCACAATATTTTCAAAACCTTCTATCGCATAGATTTCTGCCGCCGTCCATCTGGTACCACAGTAATGATAGTCCGGATATAACGCAATTTTATGACAGTCTGCCGTCCGAATCACATCACAAAGACCGCTGCGGATCCCGATAAAGGTTCCTGCCCGCTCCACCACAGACTTCATTTCTCTGATCCCGGGACAAATCGGCTCCGTTCCTTTCAGCGGCTCTTCTCCCTCTGCCACATTGGTAAAGAGCTGACAGCCCCGGGCTCCATAATCCGCCACGATATCCTCCCATACACGTTTCGGAAGCAGAGGTACTGATTTTGCATAAGGAGCAAAGATCACAGCATGATGTGCTTCTATCCGCCCCGATCCGCGGTATGGAAGCCATGCCGTAGGCGGCACCGGCTTCGTCTCTCCCGGGAGGCCAAACACTCCGCAGCAGTACATTTTTTCCAGTGTTATTTTTTTCACATGCAGAGCCCGACACAGATCTATTGCATAAGGCCTGTCCTGATGAGCAATAAATGCATGTTCATCCTGCATATATAGTTCCGCCTGTACAGCCGCATCCAGACACTCCTGCTTCAGAACCTCCACATGAACAGCACCGAATAAAACTGCTCCCTGTGCACATGACTCTCTGGAAACACAGATTACATATTCAGAGAATCCCCGACGCTTCTGAAAATACGGCAGATATGACATGCAAAAACAGACATCACCCAGAGCGGGAAACGGACAGTAGATCCGAAACATACCTGGATGCTTTTCTTCCAGCTCTCTGACTGTTTTCATACCTCCTGCCACACGATCATTTTTTCTTTTCACAGTCTCCGGTGAAAGAGAATACTCTGCTCCGGTGTCATATTCCACAAGCTTCTGCACTTTACCGTCAAATCCAAGCTTTCTCAACTGCGCATACATGGCTTCATAAAAACGCGTCACAAGAAAGACAACCGATTTTCGGGAATCATGTTCCAGTACAGCAGACGGCTCCCGGATCACAATTCCCCGATATTGTCTTCCCTGCTTTGTACGGCTGTTATCCAGGATTGCTTCAATCCCATATCCCTGATTCAAAATCAGGTCTGCCAGCTCTTCTGTGGCCCCGCAATGCCCAAACAGATATATTTTTCTGTCCCTAAGACTGCATGCTTCTGCCGCGGCCTGAAAATTCTCCCTCATTTCCCTGTATTGTTCACTGTCCATATTTGTTCCTCACCGCATCCATACAGCTGTCAGTTCTTCTGCTGAAAGGATTCCCTGATCCATATAATCAAATAAAGTACCATGGATCCTGCTTCGTGAAATCACATAAAACCGATCTGAAAACTCATAGGTATGATACAGTTTCCGAATCTCTTCTTCCTCCTTCGGACTGATTCTGCCGCAGGAGACAGACGCCGGATATGCAGTCTCACTGCCGGAGTAAATCCAGATGCGGCCTCCAAAGTCTCTCAGCGCCTCAGATTCTGCAAATACAGCCTCAAACCACTGTACATCACTGCTGATAAGGAAAACACGGTCATAAGCCGCCAGCTTCTCTTCCAGGTCATTTCTGATATCCAGTTTATTCATTTCCTCATCTCTCAGTCTTCTGTTCCCGTTAACGCATGCAGAATCATTTCTATATAAATATACGGAGTCCTGTTTTCAAATTCAATCTCCACAGCATCATGGCACAATCCCATATGGTTCAGGCTGAAATATGCATATGCGCTGCTGTTGAAAAACCGGTTTTCCCTGTCATATAAAATAATCTTTCTGGCTTCTGCCGCGCTGATCACATCACAGAATCCACTGCGCACGCCAATGAAATATCCCGCCCTTTCCACAAACTGCGGTGCAATATTCAGAGGAAAGAAAACGGGCACAGTCCCTTTCACCGCCGGTTCCTTTTCTCCGCTGCTGTTGGTGCACACACGGTATCCCCTTTCCATCAGCTTCTTTGCAAGCAGCACCCAGAAATCGTCCGGCAGATCCGCCAGTGTGTTGGCATACGGAGAAAGGAGAACGGTCTTCCCTTCGGGCAGCTGATATTTCTCAAAGATATGATCCAGTTCATCTCCTGCATCCTTCAGGACCGGTCTCTCCGGCAGAGCATCATCCGGCAGATTGAAAACAAATGTCCGGAACAGTTCCATGAAGTACAGACCCCTGTACCCACGAAACCACTGCAGCGGATTCCCCCGGATCTGTCCCCAACTGTCATTCAGAAGCTTCAGGCAGATCTCATCCGGACAGAGCATGTAATATTTAATCAGATATTCCCCTTCCTCCTGTGTCCTCAATAATTCCACATTCCGGATGTCGAAGATCCCGGCCGTCTTTTTACATGCACTGCTGATGACCAGGAATATATAATTTTCGATCCCTGCGGCCCGCAGATACTGTTTCCAGAATGTCCCAATCAGATAGATATCTCCGGTCCCGGTATATGGACACAAAAAGACCGGCAGCTCCCCATAAATCCGGAACAGCCTGTGACAGATCCGTCTTCCGCGCCAGGCCATCCAGAACTGCCTCGGCAGACCCTTTTTCTTCTGATACAGACAACAGATATTCTCTCTGGACACCATCAGACTCTGAAGCTGCCGAACCATCTCCTTCCAGAAGAAAGAATAGACAAGAAAAATATGTGATTTTTCCAGATGGACCTTTTGAAAATCTACAGGATATACCCTGATCCTGGCACAAAAGCTGTCCTGCTTTGCCGGATCATTGTCCAGAATGCCCGCAGGTTCTACCCCAAGATCCCGAAGCATCTGAATGATCTGCCTGGTATTATCACTGACACCGAAAATCCAGATGCTCTTCTCCGTCAGGATTCCTTTCCGATACATTTTTTTCAATAATTTTGCCACACGCTTCTGCTCACTGTTATACATAGATCTGTCACATTATCCTCTGCCTTCTCTGTCTGCGCTGCGAAGACAATAGAGACCAAGGCATACGGCCTCTTCTTCGTCCACATCCGTTTCCCTCAGGACTCTCTCCAGCAGATTATCTTTCGGCCTGCTGACGAAGGTAAACACTACATTGTCAAAATATTCTTCAAAACAGTAATAATCGTACAAAAGCAGCAACTCCTGTTCCTTCACCAGATACGCTTTCACCGGAAAGCAACTGGCAAATGCAGCTGCCTGCTTCCATATTTTCCGGTCCGAAGCAAGAATCACCGCCCGGTCCGCCACCTTGCGTCTCATGTAATCTTTCAGATGGAGCAGCGCATACTTGTCAATTTGCTCATTTTCTCCGGTCAGCACCAGAAGAACCTTCCGATGATCCAGCCGAAACCTCCGTTTCCATTTCAGCCAGACCAGACGGCCATGTACTATGTGACAGATCTGTCGGAACATACAGTCTCCTTACGGGTCATTTTTTATCCTTAACAGCTCCCCGATATGCCCTCCGGGGTGATTTCTTCGAAACTGTTCCACATCCAGTTCCAGCTCCTTTGCAACCATCATGGCAAGCCCCTGCAGGATGATCAGATTCACAGTCGTGGAATTATTGGGCATGATATTCCACGGATCTCCTTCATCCTCCAGATCCAGTATAATACAGTCTTTAATCTCATCTGTAAGTGTACTGTTCCGGCTGAAAGTCAAAAGCCACAGCTGTGCATCCCTCTCTTTTAAAAGCCGGGCCAGACGGACAGATTCCTCTGTCTCCCCGCTTTTGGTCAGCAGTATGACCATATCCCCTTCTTTTACCAGTCCCATATCACCATGGATCGCCGAATTTGTATGCAGAAAATACGCATCCAGTCCCATGGAGATCATGGAGCCGACAAATTTTTCACAAATCGGAACATTTTTCCCCAGACCGGAGACTATGATTTTGTGCCCCGCACAAATCGTCCCGGCCGCTCTTTCCACCATTCTCCGGAACATCACTTCGTCCAGCGAATGGATCGACCGCTCCAGCTCTCTCATCTGTTTTTCAAAATAACAAATCATAACTGTTCCTTTCGTGTCCCGCTTTTTCCTGTCAGAAATCAAAATGTTCCGGATCAGCTCCCATCCGATGTCCTGTATCCAGCGCATGGATCCGTTCCATCTCTTCCTCTGTCAGCATAAAAGAGAATATATCCAGATTTGACTCCATTCTCTCCTTATGTGAAGATTTCGGAAATGTAATCATCCCTCTCTGCATATGCCACCGAAGAACGATCTGAGCAGGAGTCTTTCCACGTTCCTCCGCCAGTCTGCAGATCTCCTGATTCTCAAGCACATGTCCGTATGTTCCCCCCAGAGGACACCAGGCCTCCATCTGCATTCCCTTATCCATACACCAGTCCACCAGTTCCTGATTTTGAAACGCTGGATGAGATTCGATCTGATTCACCACAGGCCGGACAGAGGCGAAGCTTTCCAGCTGTTCCAGATGGACTCTGTGGCAGTTGCTCACTCCGATCGCCCTGATATATCCTTCCTTATACAGCCTTTCCATCTCAAGCCACGCCTCCACGAATCCTTTTGCCGGCCAGTGGATCAGATAAAGATCCACATATTTTACATGCAGCCGGTCCAGACTTTCAAAAAATGCCTGACAGGTCCGTCCTCTTCGTATATCGTCTGTCCACAGCTTTGTGGTGAGAAAAATCTCGCTTCTTGGAATACCACTCGCCCTGATCCCCTCGCCCACCTGTTCCTCATTGCCATACTGAGCCGCAGTATCGATCAGCCGATAACCCATGTGCAGAGCATCTGTGATCGCATCCGCTCCCTGTCCAAACCCTCCGATGCCAAGCTGCGGGATCTTAACGCCGTTGTTCAGAACAAGATACTCCATGATCCGGCCCTCCTATATATTCGTCTATTTCCCGGGAACTGGCTTTCCATTCTGAATGATGTCCCCAGTGTTTCAGATCGCAGTAACTGCAAAACGGCACATACTGACAGCTGAATTCTGCAATCTGTCTCCAGCTGTCAATCTGATAGATATCCAGATAATCCTCCTCTGCCAGTTCCAGATGCTGCCCGAAATGTTTATTAAAAATATCGCTGTGCGCTGCCACCGGACACATGTAGATTTTTCCATCCTTCAGCACACAAAATTTGTTAAAATATAAACAGTTGATACAGTAGAACCGTTCTACAGATCCTGACAGATCCAGCGTATGTTTATCCGATATTTTCACATCTCTGGTCAGGGCCTTTGCATGAACATCTGAAGACAGGGCCAGCGTCACACCATATTCTGCTGCCTTCCTCTCAATTGCTTCATAATCAAGCCGGATCGGATAGACGGTCACTGTGATATGGATATCATACTTCCGACAGACCTGCCAGAAATTCCCCTGCTCAGATTCCTCCAGAGAAACAAGAAGCGTCCCGTTGGTAAGTACGATGATCTCTGTGTCCGGAAACTGTTCTCTTGTAATTCTCATACAGTCCATGATATGAGGATGAAGGGTCGGCTCTCCGCCCAGCAGACTGATACAGGCAAGTCTGTGCTCACACAGACTGCCCATACGGATCATGTCTCTTTCAAACTGATCCATATCCACAAACCAGGGATCTGACAACTGAGAATAATGATCGCACATCTGACAGGAAAGATTACAGTGGTCCACCAGGCTTACTTCAAATGTCAACTCTTCTTTTTTACGCGGACGGACCTGACAGGCAATCGAACGCTTATTAAATTCCGTCATTATAAAATAATTTTCAAACCGGTTTTTACGGAACATGGGAATGATCTGACCATAATACCGATCCGGAAGCGCCAGAAGCAGGCCGGTCTCAGAATCATCCTTTACCGACTCAAACGTATGTACCGGCATCTTTCGATAATGAAAATCCGTATCATCTGTTTCTTTTTTCACAGTCACCACATAACCCGAAACAGAAATCCTGCACATATCAAGATATTTCAAAAGAAGCTCCTGCTGTCCTCCGCGTCCGTAAATATAGATCTTTCCATGTTTTCTGCAAAACCGGATCATATCCTCCAGTTCATAGATATGGGGAAGATCATTAATCAGATGATATATTTTTCTCTCATTTTCCATCACTTTCACCTAAATCATATATTTTATTCCTCTGATGCCTGCTCACCATACATCCTCCAGATAATACAGACCGTTATAGAACGCTCCGCATACAGAATCGTAATCCTGCCAGGCATAGGTGGTCAGGGAAAGCCAGATTACTGCATGCAGCAGGCGGATCTCCTGCCGGTCGGCACCTGTCAGTTCAAAAAAATATGCTTCCATATCCTCCCATCCATTCGATGCGATTCTGAGCGTAACTCCTTCTTCCGGAGAGTCTCCTGCCATGAAACGAAAATTTTTCCGGTTAAACTGGTCATAATTTCCCACGATGGAATAGTACAGTTTGGCCCAGTCATATCGAACATCCCCATAGAGATCGGTATATCCAAAATATCCTCTGGGATCGATAAATACCGGACTCTTATCTTCCCTGAGCATAAGATTGGAAAAAGTGCAGTCCCCATGAAGCAGGCAGAAATCCTCACAGGAAAGCCGGTCCAGCCTCTTCTCCAGTTCCCGTTTGTGATAATATATATTCCGGCACGGTTTTCCATTGACAACAATCTTACGATCCCGGCCGAACGGAACCAGATCCTCGATTCTCGACAGCCGGTCCATGGTCTTATAAAAATAGGCTTCCTTCATACTGAACGAGTCTGCAGATACGTGCTGCAGCTGATGCAGTTCCTGCAGGGCTGTGACCAGCTTTTTAAGAATCTCTTTTTTCTCTTCCCGGGAAAGATCATATTCATAGATGTTTTTTCCCCGGATGTATTCCATTCTTAAAGGATCTTTTCCATAGATCACCGGCAGAGCTTTCAGACGGCTCCCGGCGACTCTCTCATACCATGCATATTCTCTTTTGGCGAGCATCCTTCCCTGTGCATCCACCGGCTCCTTGGTCAGCACTTCCCCGTCTACCGTGATCCGGTTAAAAGGACGGCAGCACATCTGTTCCTGCGCCTCATAATCTTCCAGCCGCCCGAATTCTTTTGTCCCGGCAAGACTCCATTCCTGAAACCTCATCTGTTCCTTCTGCATCCACCGGACCAGTTCTCCGCATTCCGGAACATTCTTCAGCTTCTCTTTTTCTGTAAACAGAAAAAAGCCGGCCACTCCATGTCTTAATGAATGCTCTTCTTTAAAAATACCATCTTCATAGCTCCACCTGCAGGGAAATGTTTCTGATATTCCAATATAATCTTTCTGCACTTCTTCTGCACCTTCACAGGATTCCGGCAAAAGGAACCCCTCCGGCAGGATCAGATCAGACCAGATCAGCAGAAAAGGCTGCCCCCTGGGTATCAGCTCCGTTGCCTGTCTCACGCCGCCGCAGGTACCTGTTCCTTCTGCATCTACCACTATGTACTTAACTTCCGGAAAAGCCGACAGATACCTGCGCAGGACTTCCTTCCGGTAGTCTGCAATAATGATAAAGCGCTTATCCGGATATTTTCGAAACAGATGGTAAAGCATCGGAAGATTATCAACCGGCACCAGTGCTTTCGGTCTGTTCCTCGTAAGATACTGAAGCCTTGTTCCTTTTCCTCCTGCCTGGACGATGATGTATTCCATGATCTTTAAGTCCTCCTGATCCTTTTCTGTCATGCCGTCTTCTCTGCGGTCTTATCTCTCACCAGATCTGTCATATGATCGATACACTCAAAATGATCCAGTTCCATGATTTCTTCCGGAAGGAACTGTACTTGAAACTCTTCCTCCAGACTGCAGATCAGCTCCATCAGCTGAAAGGAATCAAGAATCTTCCCGGTGATCAGAAGCTGCTCATCCGTAACATCCCTTTTGCATATTTCTTCACAAATCTTCTGTATTTTTTCTTTCATGATACGCCCCCGTCTTTTTTATAAGCAGGTCCTCCAAGACCGGCATATGCGATCTTGCCGGAGCTGTTCCTCGGCATTTTCTCAAGGCAGAAGCAGGTAATAAATTCGGCGGGTATCTTCATATTCCGGTACAGCAGTTCCCGGATCTCTTCCTCCGCACAGCTTCCCGGATCTGTATGATAAATCTCAATATGATCATCTGTTCCGGTACAGGCAAACTCTGCATTCTGGTATTTATTTTCCAGATAATTTCCGATATCATCAAGGCTCACCCGTTTTCCCAGAATTTTTACAAATCGTTTCAGACGTCCCTGAAGATAAATATATCCATCCTCAATCTTTACCACATCTCCGGTGTGCAGAATTCCATGATTTACATCGCCTGTTTCCAGATCCTCCCTGCTCACGGCATATCCCATACAGACACTTCTGCTTCGAATCAGCATCTCACCGGTCTTTGGATCCATCGTAACTTCTGCATTGTCAAAGGCTCTTCCCACTGTGCCGGTCCGAACATGTCTTTCGTCAAAGCTGGCGGCCAGAACGATGCCGATACATTCAGTCTGGCCGTATCCCACCCAGAACTTCTCCTTCAGAACAGACACCAGTTCCAGATGTTCCTGCTCTGTAATCTGTGCGCCGCTGGATATGGCAAAATTCAGAAAAGCCGCTTTTTCCTGATCCCAGAACCGGATCTTCTGCAGCATACGATAAGTATAGGGAGTTGCTGCAAAATTAACTGCCTTTTCTTTCATATAAAATTCCTGGAAGCCGCGTCCAAATACGGATTCTTCTGTGAGCAGCACCGTAGCGCCGCAGTGCCAGTGCCAAAGACAGAAAGAAAGTCCAAAGGCATAGTGAAGAGGCAGAGGACTCAGGCCTTTCTGCCCGACCTCTATCTGCAGGTGTCGGCAGCCGTACGCAGCATTGTCATACAGGTTATCGTAAGTCAGTTTCACCAGCTTCGAGCTGCCTGTCGTCCCGCTGGTAGACAGAAGCAATGCCACATCCGGATGAATGGAAACCTCCGGTGCCCCTGTTTTCCACAGTGTATGGTTCTTCCATTCTTTCACTCTGCGCTCAGTACCAGCTGTCTTCCGGGAGTTCTGACAGTACAGGTACCCCGGCTGATAGATCTGCATCAGCTGCTCCAGCAGTTCCTCATCGATCTCACCCGGCAACAGCAGAGGCACCGCATGAATATACAGTATCTCATAGATAAATTCTGCTGTCTCTGTCTGATGGTCGCAGAGCAGAAAGAGAAGGCTTCGTTTCTCCACACACAGCCTCAGATCCTCTGCTCCTTCCGACAGTTCCCTGTAGGATCTCTTATTTCCCTGATCATCTGCTATTGCCGTATTATCTGACAGCAGCACCTCATCTCTGATCACTGTCCTCATTTTCTCCTCCTAATACGCCATGATCGTTCCCAGTTCTTCCTGAATACTCCGGGCGCCTGCGGTGTATCGTATATATTTTGCCGCATAAGTCTTTACATCCAGATATTCCATCCGGTCATGTTCCGGATCATAAAACTGATAGGTATCTCCTCGGTTTATGCCCAGCACCCGTCTGACGCACGGATAGACCGGCATAACGCCAGTTCTGCTGTTCTCCCCTTCATTTTCCGTCTCCGACGCACCTGACGGCGGGATATGGAGCGCAACGGCAATCTCATTGGCCAGATACCGGCAAAGCTGACCGCTGAAATGTGTTCCGTCCAGAAAAATCAGGATACTCTGATAATGTTCTTCCACAAACGGCCGGACAGGAAAAGAGGAAAAACGGTCCAGAAGTCCGATCTTTTTCATTTCCCGGGAAAAATTTTCTCTGATCTCCTGGTCTGACCAGTAGTCGTCACTCAGAATCTGATCCAGAATCTCTTCTTCTGTACAGCCCTGTTCCGCCATGCGATTGATCTCCTGATCTCCGCGAAACCAGAAATGCCTGCCCGCATAAGCCTTTATCTCTCTGAGCGCATAAGGATTCACATCGTCCGTCGCCTGGGGGAGCTGACCTTTAAAGCTGTAAAACGGCAGATGGAACCTGACCGCCTTCTTATAATACCGGTCAAGCAGAGGTTCATAATTCCTCAGCTCTGTCATCCCTGCGTTGGCAATATTGTACAGAACCGCATCACAGAAACAGCCATATCCCTTCAGTCTCCGGTTATCCGCATCGTGGTAGGACTCATATGCATTTTCCAGAAAAAAAGCAGAATGATACCGAAGGGAAAATTCCTCATTCATCCCCAACGTCTCTGCTGTTTTTATGATCTGACAGATTCCCACGGCAATAAAAAGCCGGATGGGGAGCAACTCTGCAAAAGAGAAATCCCTGCCCCCCTTCAGCCCAAGCCGCCCAAGCTGCTCTGCCATCACCTCATCCGCGTCGCTGCAGATCACGACATAAGAGTCTTTTTTCTGCAGGACGGCAGACGGTCGGATGACCGGAAGGCCCTGACACTGTTGTTCTTCTTCAAAATTGGAAATAAATCCTCCAATATGAAAGATATTTTTATATTTCTCATAAAAATATCTTCCGTTATTCCCGGCGCCAAAGATCCACAGTTCTTTTTCTTCCAGTACTATATGAGACTGATGCCGGAAATACTGAAGCACATAGAGCTCATCCACATACTCCTTCCCCCATTCCAGACCTCTGTTAAAAAACAGAATGTCACAGGGCTGCCGTTCTGTATGTTTACAGCAGAGAACAAGCATCAGCTTCTGCTCCAGGATCATGGATGCTCTGAAAGACATCACTGTGATTTTCGGATCTTTTTCAAAAAATCCATATTCAGAATCCCATACGGTATCCACACCCAGGATAAAAAAGTATCTGATATCCAGAACCATGGAAAACTGCAGATAAAAATGTCTGCACATCCACGGATCGCCTGTCAGCGCAATTGTTCTTTTTTCAAATCCAACCACAGGATTATCCGTCATACAACAGTCTCTCCTCTATTCTGAAATGAGTGTTTCATAAATCCTCTTTCCTGCGGAAGGGTTCTCCCCGCCATCATCCATTTTCTCAAAACACTCCGGGTATCTCAGCACTTCCAGCAGGAATACCACTGAAAATATCGCGTCTTCCCTCACCGACCCGCTGTAGCTCTGTGTAATAAACGCTTCTCTTTTCTTCCCTTCCAGGATGCGTCTGTCTCTTTCTGGCAGAAAAAGCTTCGTCTCCTGCTTCTCTCTGCTCAAAGGATCATATTTTATAAATCTCCGGCTGTTTCCTGTAACGGCATACAGTTTTTTCCCATCCACTGCACAGGCAGGAAAATTAAAATGCTCTCCCTCATATTCTCTTTCATCATTCAGCCATGTTTCTTCCTCCATCTGTCCGGTCATGGCATGAATTCTCATACCTTTACCGGACCGAAAGGGAAACAGCCAGATCCATTCCCCCGTGCATCGTACCGGATAGTATTCCATCTCATCAATTCCTGCTGCCGGCAGCCGGATACAGGCTTCCTCTTCCATATCTTCATTCCGTTTCCATACGGTCCCGTCTGCCGCCGCCAGAAAGTAAGAATCACCCGCACGGCAGATCCCGCAGTATTTGCAGGAATATCCGGTCTTCGGCATCGGTATAACCCTGGAAGTCTCCAGAGCCGTGTCAAAGACAACGACTGCATCAGCACAGACGCAGGGCAGTATCAGCCGGTCTTTGTACACCTCATATTCTGCAAAATATCCCCATTCACTCGCCCGAAGCGCCTCTACCTCGTCCACCCAGTCATCAAAACACCGCAGTATATCCTTCTCTGTGTCATAACACAGGATCCCCGGATAGTCACAGGGAAGAAAATACACCTTTTCCCCAACAGCCGCTGCCCGGAAGAATCTGGAGCTGTCCCATTTCCGGCCGGTATCCTTCAAAGGAAAATTCTCTGCCAGCTTACGAAAAGCCCTGTTTTGAGGATCATATTCCGCGATCTCCCCGGCAGAAAAAGGCGCAAAATAAAATTTTTCATTGCATTTTATCATAGAGACATAAGCTCTCGGCTGTATAAACGCCTCTCCCGGAAAGCTTCCGGCCAGCCGGACGCCGCGACCTGTTTTATCCATCTGAAACAACGCGTTATAGTCAAAAGAGCTGAACCAGAAACAATCACCATCATCATACAGAGCCTCAAAGGTCAGCGGTTTTGTCAAAAACTGCTCCTTCTCCGTAACTTCTGTCTCCACATCCTGAATCAGTACGATCTTCCCGACCTGCCGGCACATCTGAACCACACTGCTGGGATCTCCATAATATGCATCACACAGCAGGACCGCCCGGTCGATCTCTGCCGTGTCATCATAGATTCCCCATTCTCCCCTTCGATACCGCTCCTGAAGCTTTTCGTAACGCTCCCATAAGGACGGTTTCATGGACCGCAGGGTGGCTTCTGTCAATGGATGCGGTCTCCAGAGAAGGGTGTATTCTGCACTGTATTTTTGAAACAGCAAAAACACAGACTCCATCTTTTCCAGCATTTTTTCTTCATACTGCAGCAATATACTCAGACCGGCATTATAGAGCACGATTTTCTTCCGGTCTCCATCCGGTTTCCCAAGATACTGCTTCCATTTCTCCGGTATCTCCGGCTTTTCTTTTTTCATGAATCGGAGCCGGTCGAACTTGGGGGAGCCAAGACCAAGGATCCTGTTTTCCCAGTCTGTGGCGCTGTGACCGGAATCAGCCATGTACCTTGTCAGAACTTCCATATAAACCCGACGCATGGCCTCTGACTGCACGATCACCCGGTCTGCCAGAAGAACCCCTGGAACCATGCAGAAATGTTCCATGGCTTTGACTGCACTCTGATCATCCGGCCGTATTTCCTCCAGAACAAAATACGGAACATAGACCAGTCTGTCTGTAAACTGCTTCAGATTCTTTGCATAAAAAAACGGATGCACACTGGTCACGAAATTGCAGTGATCGTAAGGATTATGGATAAAGATCAGATCCGGACGACGGCTCTGAAAATCATAGGCTCTGTAATCTGTCACTTTCACGTAATCCGGATACAGATCTGCTTCTTCATGTATTTCTCCCACAGTCCCATCTGATTTTCTGTCAAAATAAGGAATGGGAATTACATATGCGTCACAGTCCGGATCTTCAGCAGCCGCCAGCCAGATACTCTCCAGAGAGTCCCACATGGAAGCCTTATATGGAAGGAACACGGCTTCCCTGCGCACCCGGATATCCCTGACCGCATCCTCCAGACGCGCCAGAAAGCCATCCAGAACCTTGTATATATGCTTTATATTGCCCCGTGTACGAACCATATCTGCGGTCACATAAATCTGATAGACCTGTTCACAGTATTCCTCCAGTACATGGACAGCCGCCGTGCCCTCCCCTTCTTCCACTTCGATCGTCTGGCCCAGGATGACGGCAGACTGCTGGCACTGCTCCAGCAGCTCCTTTACCCGGTCTGTATCACACTCTTCCAGACGCCTTTTGATCTCTTTATGAACTTTATCAAGCTGCCGGATCCTGTTCTGTATCTGATTTTTCTGTCTCTCTCTCATCGTCCGCTGTTTCCTGACCATCCTCAGACGTCCCGGTGTCTTCACGCTTTTGCAATCCGAGGCCGCCTGCTTCCTCTGTTCCGTTTTCTGTGTAATCTAAATGATCTGTATATTCCGGATCACCTGCCGATTCTGTGTCCTCTGCCTGTTTTTCTCCATCTGTATCTGCTGTATCATCTGTCACTTCCCCGTTATCTGCAGATCCTGTCTCGTCTGTATATTCCGTACTGTCCATATTTTCCGCATTCTCCCCAGGTTCCCCGTCGTCTGCTGATTCTGCCTCGTCTGTATGATCTGTCCCTTCTGTATTTTCTCCAGATCCCCCACCGTCTGCCGGTTCCGGGCCATCCATGTTTCCTGGATTCTCTTTATCCGTCATTTCCTCTGTGTATTTTCCATCACTTGTATCTTTTACATCTACTGCTGGTTCTTCTTTTCCCAAAAGACTGTCCTCAGCCGGAATCCGGACCGCTTCCGGTATATCCGTCTTTTCCTCTGTATCCTTCTCCCTTTCCCCCTCTTCCGCTGTCTTTTCGCTCTCCACCGGAATAAGTTCATAGTTGAATCGCACTGTGATCTCTCCATCCTCCCACACCAGGCGCGGATCAGGATTCACTGTCCCGGTAAATCGAAAAAAGCCGGCCCCTCCGTCACTGATTCTGACAAATTCTCCGTTTTCATCATATTCTGCCGCCTTCAGACACAATACCTCCTGGTCTGCCACGCCTTCCGATATATTAAGGATCTTCTCTGTATCTTCATTTTCATTTTTCCAGATCATGTCCACATGCAGTCTTTTGACCGTTGGCGGACCGTCCGTCACCTCTTCCCTGGACAATTCATAGACATCTTCTGAAGCCAGATAATATACGTCTATATTTTTTATCTGTATGACAATATCCGTATTCCCGTGATTCTCCACCCGGTATGAATCTGAAAATATCTGTCCCCTGCCGCTTAGATTCCCCGGATCCAGACACGCCTTACTGTCTGCAGGCATCGCGACCTGAACTATAATCTCATGAGACTCCGGGGCCGGTTCCTCATCCGCTTTCTCCGCCGGATCCGCTTCCGGAACAGGCTCTTCTTCTGTCCCTTCTGTCTCATTTGCTTCTGGACCGGATTTACCTGCCGGATCCGTATCCATCTCCGAACCGGGCTCTTCCTCTGTTCCTTCTGTCCCGGGGCCTGCCGTGTCCGGCTCCGCGGCATACACATGTGCACCGATATTCAACAAAATAAAAGCCAGTACCAAAGCAATCCTTCTCTTCATGATCTTCCCCCTGCATCAGCCTAAAGTCCAACCCACCCTTTCAGGTGGGTTGTCAAGGCAGGATATGGTAGAAATATCCCTGATTCATCATAACAAACGATCTCTTACGCCGGAACTCCGGCTTCTGCGACGCTTAGTTTCCTTTTGTTACAGTTAATGTTGATGTCACCATACGTCCGTCAGTCAGTCCGATCACCAGATCCTGTGCTTTTCCGCTGTATTCATCTGCTGTCAGGAATGCAAGACCTGCATCATCTTTCTTGAATGTGATCGTTGCATCAGTCTGGGTAGTTGTGGTTGCATTGGGTGCATAGGTTACCGTATACGCTTCCGGATCCCAGTTGTAATCTTTGTAGAAGTTGTCATTATGGCAGCCTACTGCAAATACTTCTGCCTCTCCCACATTCGGAACCACGATGGTCAGATCTGCCGCAGATGCGCCGGAAGTGAAGGTCGGTGCAGTTGCAATTGCCGGCGTCGTAATGCTCAGAGCCTGACTTGCTTTTACATTGTATGTAATCGCCACTTTTACGTCGTCCGCTTTCCAGTCTGCATTGGTGTTGGCCACACCGGTAACTGCAAAGGAACCTACCCCAGGTGTTACTTTGGTAACATCTGTCGTAAAGGAGCCACTGGTCTCTGTTGATGTCGGGCCTGCAATATCCACAGAAAGCAGAGAGCCATATTTGGTAACAGCCGTCTTATTCGTAGCACCTGCATATACTGCTGCGTTATCAATCGTAATCTTGGAAAGATCCGTCAGCTTGGTATCTGCAGCATCAGCCGCTGCATTTGCAATATCCAGAGTGGCCGCCGTAGCTGCCTCTGTAAGGTTCAGATTAATCTTCTTTCTGGTAGAAGTATTGTCTGCCGTAAAGGTATTATACTCTGTCACGACACCCTCTGCCGTAGATGCGATGGTTGCTTTGACCGTCACATTGACCGGAATCGCTGCATCTGCTTCCGTATCCACCGATGCATTGATGATATCGATGCTGTTGGATGCGACTGTGAACTGCTTCACGCCTGTGTTACTGGCATCTGCCATGGGATTGACCTCAACATCTGCCTTCAGCGGAACACTGATATGAAGCGCCGGTGAGTAGACATCAAAGGATGTATCAAAGGAACCGCTGGTCTCTCCGTTGATTGCCGGCGGCGTAGTCCCTGCAGCAAAAGCTGCCGTCGGAACACACATGCTCATGGCCAGAGCTGCTGCTGCGATTTTCGTGAATTGAGATTTCATAAGAATCATGCCTCCTTATTTTTTAGGAATAAATTAATCAGGTTTTATATATAATCCCTGGACGCTCCGACAATATCTACCATCTTATCGGTGTGTCCGGCGGATATACATAACAGATCTTCATGGGCCGTCTCTTCCGGCCCTGCCTACTGGACCACCATCAGGCTTACCGCAAAAGACACCGTCCCCAGTTCTTTGTCCGGATCCTCGTCGTCCAGGATATGATAGGTGCAGATGGCATCCCAGGTCCCGTCCGGCAGTACCTGATCCAGCTTCAGCTCATCCAGCCGCTTTCCTGTTGGCAGCACCGGCGAGCTGTAGAGCAGCGTCTGCTCTTCATCGTCCAGATACACTTCAAAATAACACTCATACTGATTGCTGGCGGAATTCCCGATGACCGCATTGCTGGACACCGCACTTCCTGACGGAAATGTCCAGATCATGTTCATGTCCGTGGTAAATCGGGCGTTGGATGCCTTCTCATCCACATTGCCATCCACTACGAGTCCTTCCGAAACAGCCCGCTCCGGCTGCGACTCCTCCGGCCTGTGAAGCAGCATATAGATCGTTATTCCAAGCCCTGCAATGACCGCCAGCAGCAGCACGATCACCAGAATGATCCCTGCTTTTTTCTTTGACTTATTCATTTCTTACCGGTTCCTCCTCATTGTCTGCATTGTCTTTTTATAAAATAAGACATATTGGACATCCATTATGTACGTTATCGTTCACTGGATGCTGCGGACGGACCCGCTTCGCTCCCCGGTACGTCACAGCCCGTGCGTGGTCCGTGTTCCCAGGGTCCTGGCATACCCAATGCGCAGAACTTCTCTGCCTTCTAATGCCGTATCTGTTTTTATATCAGGAACAGCCACTCCGGTCCTTCCGGTAAAATCTCTGCTCATCACAGCTATTTATCCGGAGCGCTGTTCTTATGATCTCACAGCCCTGCACTCTACAGTGCCGCCGGGCGGGATGCTTCCTCTCACGATCCGCCCCTCCTGCCCGCGTTTTAATACATTTCTTGCCGTATTCTTCTTCTCTGCCTCCCGGTATCCGCAGGCGCTGCAGATAAAGATCCCTTCCTTCCGGCTGCCCGCTCCGCCGCAGACGCTGCACTCAACGGCGACGCCCTTTCCCGGCACCTCCACCAGCTCCACGGACTGCTCTCTGCATTTCTGCACCAGGCGGCTTCGGATGTAACCCCTCTGCCACAGACTGATGCAGTGATTGATCCTCCGGCTGACACCTCCGCCTCTGGAGCCCGGCAGCTTCACCATGTAAACGGTTCCCGGCTTTTCCGTCTCCAGAAAACGGTTCAGTTCATGATTGATATAGCTGTGCATCCGCTCCTTGTAGCGCCGCTTCTGATCGCTGTATTTCCTGCGCCCCGGATTATCGGTACGGTTCTCGTTATATTTCCTCGTCTGCTCGCGGATCCAGTCGGCATATTCCGTCTGGTATCTCCCCAGCTCTTCCCCGTAGCAGTTCCCTCTGTCCGTGGTCAGCATGACGTGATAACCCATGGATATTCCTGTATGATTTATGTAGTCCTCATGTTCTCTCACCGTCACATCCACCGGCACATGGATCTCCACACGGTCTCTCTCCGGATACAGCCTCAGATAGATCTGCCGCCGGTAGCGGTTGTTGTCGGTCAGCGGAATGAAGACCCGTTTTCTCTTTTCCTTGACGGATATGTAGATGCCGTGATCTCCGTATCGGTAAGCCCGCTCCGCCAGAGAAAAACCTGCTGCCTGTTCGGTATGCTGTTTTCCATGATATTTTCTCACCTGCCGGCACAGATAGCGGTCCAGACGCTCCGCATCCGTCTGCGCCGCCAGCTCCTCGTAGCGCTTCCGGATATCTCCGGGCAAAGTCACCGGCTTCCTGTTCAGTACCGCCTCAAACGCATTGCTCACCTTCAGGAGAAAACAGAGATAATGCTTCTCTTCCCGCGAGAAGCCCTCATGCTTTCCCACCAGCTCCAAAAGCTTCGCTCTTGTCCTCGTCCACTGACTCTTGATATCCCCCAGGGCATCAAAGACCGCCAGATAGAAATACACCGACGGCATGCCCATGGAATCTCTCAGCCCGCTCCTGGTCATCTCGTTCTGGACGGTATAGCCCGGATAGATCTTTGACAGGCTGCCGATTCCGCCGTAACGGGCATACACATAATTTTTGACCCTGCGGTAATCCTCTGCAACTTCCTGAAGCTTCCTCATGTTTTCTGCCGGCACCGGCATCCGACTGTACTGCCGGACCGTCCTGCATATGGTGGCAGCAGGCAGATCTTTCTTCTTATCCTTCCCAGATTCCCCGTCTGCTGCCATAGTCCCTCCATCAACTCCTGCCGTTTTTCCAAAAAGTGTACCTTTTGGGCATTCTTCCCAATATGTAAGATTCTCCTGAAAACATGGTTTCCTGTTCTTGATTTTTTGACAAAAATATGCTAAAGTTTTTCATGGTCGTGCCGATATACCTATATATCCAAAAGGTACACTTTTTGAGAAAGATCTTTTTATCTCCGGGCATTCGTCCGGTATTTTTTTCCTGTTTTATCTGTATCCGTCTGCTTCTTTTCTGTGCAGTTCCGCTTTCCGGTAAAATGTCGGAGAAGGCATCCCGCACAGCTTTGCAGCTCTGGTCCCGCTGATCTCCCCCTGGAACCAGCGCTCACAGACCTGTGCGAAATTCTCCGGCAGCGGCTTGGGCGGTCTGCCGAACCGGACGCCTCTGCGCTTTGCCGCTTCGATCCCTTCCCGCTGTCTCTGCCGGATATTTCCCCGCTCATTTTCCGCCACAAAGGACAATACCTGAAGCACGATATCGCTTAAAAAGGTTCCCATCAGATCC
>CAJTCV010000001.1:375053-432963 GCA_910574805.1 Lachnospiraceae bacterium
AGCCTTCACAGGGGCCGTCATGGGGCTCACCACCGGGAACGGGTGGATCGCGTTCTTCTGCGCAGGGCTGGCAGGCGCGCTGTTCGGAGTGATCCATGCCGTGGCATGCATCTCCTTCCACGCGGACCAGACCATTGCCGGGACCGCCATCAATTTCCTCGGCCCGGGCCTTGCGGTGTTCCTGTGCAAGGCCATGTACAACAATTCGTCGGACACCCCGGCCATGGACCCGGGCAGCAAGCTGCCGAAGCTGTTCGAGGGCGTCTTTCCGGCGGGCTCTTTCTGGAGCAATGTACTGAACGTATATGCGGTGGCGTATCTGGTATTCGTACTGGCCTTCGTCTGCTGGTTCGTCTTCTATAAGACGAAGTTCGGAGCGCATCTGCGTGCGGTGGGAGAGCATCCGGAGGCATGCGAATCTCTGGGCATTGACGTGTATAAGGTGCGTTACGGCTGCGTGATCCTGTCGGGCTTTCTGGCAGGCCTTGGAGGAGCGTTTGTGACGCTGGCGACGATCAATCAGTTTCGACCCAGCGTGATCGTGGGACAGGGCTTTATCGCGATTGCGGCGGTGATCTTCGGGAAGTTCTCGCCGGAGGGAGCGACGAAGGCATGCCTGCTGTTCGGCCTGTGCAGCGGGATCAAGACACTGGCCGGACAGAGCAACACGGTCTCGCCGAACCTGATCTCCATGATCCCGTACATTGTGACGATTCTGGCGCTGGTGCTGTTCGTGGGGAAAGCGCACACGCCGGCAGCCAACGGAAAGATCTTTGTAAAATCCAGATAAAAACAGTCTTTGCCGGAGGAACTTTCATCAAAAAGCTTATGAAACAGGGAGAGATTACAGGAAAAAATATTCTTGCCGCAGCATTCGGGGTCCTGCTGGTGGGGATTGGAGTGGCGTTCAACAACTGCGCCGGGTTTGGAAATGACCCCATCGGAATCGTCTACGACGGGATCCGCAATGCCGGCGGCATGGACCAGGCACAGCTTGGCATGGCTTCCAATGTGGTGAACCTGTCGCTGCTGGTACTGCTGTTTTTCATCGGCAGACATTATCTGAGTGTGGGCACCTTTGTCTATCTGCTGCCGTATGGTTTCTGTGTGGACGCCGGAAATCTTCTGTACCGTCAGCTGGCCTGGTCAGAGGGGACCGGTGCGAGGATCCTGTTCAGCGTCATCGGGTGCTCACTGGTATGTCTGGGAGTCGCCATCTATATCACGGTGGACATCGGCGTGGATCCATTTACCGGTATCGTTCTGGTGCTCCGGGACAGGCTGAAAAAAGAATACCGTTATGTGAAAATCGGATTTGATGTGACCATGATCGTGGTGGGAACGGCCCTGGGCGGAAAGCTGGGGCTTGTGACTGTCATCACTGCATTCGCGGTGGGGCCGGTGATTCAGTTTTTCTCCGGCCTTTTAAAAACGTACTGGGTGAAGCCAGAAGAAAAGGAGAGATAAGTATGTCAAAGACACCAACTGCACACAACAGCGCCGGTAAAGGAGATTTTGCCCGGACAGTGCTCATGCCGGGAGATCCTCTGCGGGCAAAATATATTGCAGAAACCTATCTGGAGAATCCACGGCAGGTGACGTCTGTGCGGAACATGTTCGGTTATACCGGAACTTATCACGGAAAGGAGATCTCCGTCATGGGCGGCGGAATGGGAATGCCGTCCGTTGGGATCTATTCCTATGAGCTGTTCCATTTTTATGATGTGGATCAGATCATCCGCATCGGTTCTGCAGGGGCGCTGCAGGATCATATCAAACTGATGGATGTGGTCATCGGCATGGGCGCCTGTACGGATTCCAATTATGCATATCAGTACGGGCTTCCGGGCACCTTTGCTCCCATTGCGGATTATGAGCTTATGAGCCGTGCCATCGCTGCGGCGAAAGAGCAGGGAACGAATGTGGTTGTGGGCAATGTGCTGTCGTCTGACATTTTCTACAATCAGCGGGAAGACGTCAATGATCTGTGGAGAAGCATGGGCGTGCTGGCAGTGGAGATGGAGGCGGCGGCGCTCTATATGAACGCGGCAAAGGCCGGAAAGAAGGCGCTGTGCATGCTGACCATCTCCGATCATATCTATACCGGAGAAGCTCTGAGTGCCGAAGACCGCCAGGTGGGCTTCGGAAAGATGATGGAGATCGCGCTGGAGCTGGCACAGGTGTGAAAAATAACCACTGCCGCATTTTCATGGCAGTTTTCAAAAAAGGGATTGACAATCCGGAAAAACTGGTATAGAATGCAAGACAGAAATAAGAGAAACCGTTGAGAAAGAGGAGTAGGCTTTCATCAGGAAGTTGCAGAGAGCTGCGGATGGTGGGATCGCAGTACGGAATGGATGGCTGAATGGACTTTCGAGGGCAGCCCCGAAATGAAAAGAGTAGGATCTGCCGGGAACCAAACCCGTTATCAATGAGGAATGTATGATAGTACATTAAGAGTGGACTTTTATGTCAAGTTGAGTGGTACCGCGATCATAATCAGGTTATGACCGTCTCAGGCGAAGGCCTGGGGCGGTTTTCTTTTTTGCTTGAAAGCGTGACAGGAGGACCATCCGGAACAGGGTTTCTTCATTTCTGAAAAATATTATTTTAAAGATTTTGGAGGAAAAGAACATGAAAAAAAGAGCAGTGAGTGTATTACTGGCAGCGGCGATGGTGGCAGCGGCAGCAGCAGGATGCGGCGGCACAGACAGGGAGAATACGGCTCCGGCTGCAGATGCGGCGGGCGGGGAAGCAGAGAACGGTGCCGGTACGGAAAATCAGGAGGAGACAGCGGCGGAAGGCCAGGAAGACGACGTCTGCAGGGTTGCGGTGGTCAAACAGATGGACCATGCTTCTCTGGATGAGATCGCGAATGCGGTCTGCGAGGAGCTGGATCAGATCATGGCGGATACCGGCAGGACCATTGAATATGAAGTCCATTCCGGGCAGGGAGACCAGTCCGTGCTGATGCAGATCGGCACCCAGGTGATCTCGGACGAGGTGGATGTGGTGATCCCCATTGCGACGCTGGCAGCTCAGGTGATGGCCACATGTGCGGAAGAGACGAAGACGCCGGTGGTATATGCGGCGATCTCCGATCCGGAGAGTGCGGACATGACAGGGATCGACTATGTGACCGGCACATCCGATGCGCTGAATACTTCTTTTATCATGGATATGATGCTGACGCAGAATCCGGAGGTAAAAAAAGTCGGGCTTCTGTACTCTCTGTCCGAGGATAATTCGGCGACGCCCATTGCAGAGGCAAAGGCATACCTGGATGAGAAAGGGATCGCTTATGTGGAGAAGACAGCGAACACCAACGATGAAGTCATCATAGCGGCCAGCGCCCTGATCGGGGAGAAGGTGGATGCGATCTTTACCCCCACGGACAACGTGATCATGTCGGCGGAGCTTGCGATCTATGAGGATCTGGCAGCGGCGGGCATCCCTCATTATACCGGAGCGGATTCTTTCGTCCGCAACGGGGCGTTTGCCACCTGCGGCGTAAATTATACGGACCTTGGGCATGAGACGGCAGATCTGGCGTACAGGGCAGTAACAGGGGGCATGGAAGACCTGGAGGACTACTATTTGATGGAAGGCGGCATTATCACCGTCAATACGGAGACTGCCGATGCGCTGGGAGCCGATTATTCGGCATTTGCCTCCATGGGGGAAGTCGTGGAAGTGACGACGACCGAGGACTGAAAAGAGAGCGGGGCTGCCGCAGGACGCACCCCTTTGGTGAAAGGAAGAAACAAGTATGCTTTATGTGATTCAGACAGCGCTGGAGCTGGGCTTTATGTATGCACTGGTGGCAATGGCGCTTTTCTTAAGCTACCGGGTCCTGGACATCGCGGATCTGACTACGGACAGCGGTTTTGTGCTGGGTGCGGCGGTGTCGGTTACGGCGGCGGCGGCCGGACACCCGTTTCTGGCGATACCGGCGGCCATGGCTGCCGGCGCCGGCGCCGGATATGTTACGGCATTTCTCCAGACGAGGCTTGGAGTTCCCTCCATTCTGGCAGGGATCGTAACCAATACGGGACTTTACACAGTGAACCTTATGGTCATGGGCTGGAGCTCCAATGTGAGTCTTTTAAAACAGGAGACACTTTTTACCATGCTGCGGGATACGGGCATCGGCGGGAGCTGGTATAAGCTTATTCTGGCAGCAGGCATCACCATTCTGGCAGCGGTCTTTCTGGTATGGTTTCTGGGGACCAGGCTGGGACTCAGCATCCGGGCCACCGGAGACAACCGGGAGATGGTGAGCGCTTCCTCCATCAACCCGGTGTTCACGATCTCCGTGGGGCTGTGCGTGTCCAATGCCCTGACTGCTCTGTCCGGCGCTGTGGTGGGGCAGTATCAGAAATCAGCCGACATCAACAGCGGGACCGGTATCGTGGTCATCGGCCTCGCCTGTCTGATCATCGGAGAGACGGTCATCGGCCGGCGTTCTGTGGGGCGCAATGTGGCGGCGGCAGTGGCAGGAAGCATTGTATACCGTTTCCTGTACGCAGTCATACTGAAGACGGCCGTTGTGCCCATCGAGTGTCTGAAGCTGGTGACGGCCATTGTAGTGGCGCTGGCCATCGCATCCCCGGCCCTGAAGGAATGGGGGGCACTGGAGAAGAGAAAAATTGGCTCCATGCAGAAAGGGGGGCGTCAGAATTGCTGAGGCTGGAACATATCAGTAAGACCTTCCATCCGGGTACGGTCAATGAAAAGCGTGCGATCCGGGATCTGTCCCTGCATCTGAAGCCGGGAGATTTTGCCACGGTAATCGGATCCAACGGTGCCGGAAAGTCCACCATGCTGAATGCCATTTCAGGAAATTTCTATGTGGATGAGGGTTCCATTTATCTGAACGGGAAAAATATCACATTTACCCGGGAATACAGGAGGAGCCGGGTGCTGGGCCGGCTGTTTCAGGATCCGCTGAAAGGGACCGCGCCCCATATGACCATCGAGGAGAATCTGGCGCTGTCCTTTCTCCGGGCATCAGAGGGGAGCGTCCCCTTCAGCCGGATCTCCAGAAAAGACAAGGAATTTTTCCGGGAACAGCTGGCACTTCTGGATATGGGACTGGAGGACCGCATGCGGCAGCCGGTGGGACTGCTCTCCGGAGGACAGCGGCAGGCGCTGACGCTTCTGATGGCCACGATGGTGCCGCCCCAGGTACTGCTCCTGGATGAGCATACGGCGGCGCTGGATCCGGGGACGGCGGACAAGGTGCTGGAGCTGACCAGGAAGATCATTGAGAAAAACCATACCACCTGTCTGATGGTGACGCATAACATGCACCAGGCGCTGGAGCTGGGGAACCGGACGCTGATGATGGATGACGGCAGGATCGTACTGGACATCGAAGGAGAGGAACGTAAGAAGATGACCGTTGCCGGACTTCTGGATAAATTCCGCACCAGAGCGGGGAAAGAGCTGGACAACGACCGGATTTTACTGTCCATGGAGCAGGGGGAGTAATCCCCCTTATCTCTGCGGGCGGCTGCCGGCAGACATTTGATTTTTTTGTTGCATTTTGCCGAGACCTGTAGTATGATGGCTTCATACGAAAGAAAATCATGGGCATTCGCCCAAAAGATTCCCAAATAACTGAATAAAGGATGGAAGGAGATGGCATTGGGAGGATACGATCTGTTTTTGCGGATCCTTTTACTGGCCGGACTGCTGGTTCCTGTATGGACAGATCTGAAGGAAAAGCGGCTGTCCAATGAGTATCTGCTGTTTTTGTTCTGGACAGGGCTTTTTCTGGCGGCTGCGGGGTGTGCAGGGCAGGGGGCTTCCAGTCTGGCCGGAGCAGCTGCAGGCTTTTTTGCCGGAGGCGGAACGGGATTCTCGTGCCGTCTGCTGACCCGAAGAGGCATAGGGGCAGGGGATGTGAAGCTTCTGGCAGTGGCAGGGATCTATCTTGGAGCCGTAGGGATCCTGGAGGTCTTTGCAGGTGCCATGCTGCTGGCGGGAGGCGTCTGCATCGCCGGGCTTGTCACAGGAAGGACAGCACCCGGGCAGAAGATCCCACTGGCGCCCTTTGTGTGGCTTGCAGTGCTCTTTTCCGGGGGAAGGAGGATATTTTTGTGAACTGTTTATTTGCGTACTGTACGGACCGGGGAACGCGCAGGGACTGTAATCAGGATTCGCTTCTGTTCCGGCAGATGGTATGCAGGGGAGAGCGTGCGGCGCTGGCCGTACTCTGCGACGGAATGGGAGGCCTGCAAATGGGGGAAGAGGCGAGTGCGTCTCTGGTCCGGGCATTTGCCGGATGGTCAGAGCAGGAGCTGCCGGCGCTCCTGCCAGAGCTTTCGGCAGGCCGGACGCCGGAGGAGTCCTGGAACCGGCTTCTTCTGGAAGAAAACGAGAGGCTTGGGGACCTGGGGCGCAGTTTTGGAGTGCAGACGGGGACGACGGTGACTGCCCTGCTTTTTTGCCGGGGGATGTATTACGCAGTCCATGTGGGAGACTGCAGAGCTTATGAGATCACCCGCCGGATCAGACCGCTTACGAAGGACCAGACGCTGGCAGGGCGGGAGGTGGAGGAGGGGCGCCTGAC
Organism: Lachnospiraceae bacterium; assembly: GCA_910574805.1. Classification (GTDB taxonomy): domain Bacteria; phylum Bacillota; class Clostridia; order Lachnospirales; family Lachnospiraceae; genus Hominiventricola. Next base: position 381,631 of record CAJTCV010000001.1, read on the forward strand.
CAGGAGGGAAGCAGCATATGACAGAAGGAGTCATGTACTCCTGCAGTGTGTGGGAGCTTCCGGCGGGATCCGGCCGGCATACACACAGGGAAGGATCCCGAAGGATGCGGTCTATCTGCTTTGCTGCGACGGATTCTGGCATACAGTCCGTGAAAGAGAGATGTACCGTGCGCTGCAGCCGCATGCCGTGAAGGAAGAGAGACTGATGGAGAAGCGGCTGCGGGATATGGCGGTGCTGGGCAGGAAGAGAGGCGGTCAGGACGATATCACCGCACTGGCGGTGCGTCCTCCGGGAGGATATGAGAATGCTTGAGAATGGTTCCGTAGTGGATGGAAAATACAAGATCCTGAACGTGATCGGGAGAGGAGGCATGAGTGTGGTCTATCTGGCCATGAATGAGCGGGTCAACCGGCAGTGGGCAGTCAAGGAGATCCGAAAGCAGGACGCATATCACCTGTATGCCAATAAGAGAGAGATCGAGATGATGAAGAAGCTGAACCATCCTCATCTTCCGGGGATTGTGGATGTGATCGAGAACAGAGACGCCCTGCTGATCGTAATGGATTATATCGAAGGACGTTCTCTGCAGGATCTTCTGGATGAATACGGGGCGCAGCCCCGGGAGAAAGTCCTTATGTGGGCGAAACAGCTCTGTGATACGCTGGCTTATCTGCACGGGAGGAAGCCTGCGATCATCTATCGGGATATGAAGCCGTCCAATGTGATGCTGAAGCCGGACGGCAATGTAATGCTGATTGACTTTGGGGCTGCGAGGGAATACAGGGCTGGAGAGGGAAAGGATACCATTTCTCTGGGGACCAGAGGCTATGCTGCGCCGGAGCAGTATGACAGAGAGGGACACAGCGATGCGCGGACAGATATCTACTGTCTGGGGGTCATGCTGTTTCAACTGTTCACAGGGGAAAGCCCCCACGCCCTGCGTCCCATCTGCAGCGTCGATTCGTCCTTTTCGCCCGGACTTGAGGCGATCCTTCTGAAATGCACCCGGATCAGGAAGGAGGACCGGTATCAGTCCTGCCGGGAACTGCTCTATGCGCTGGAGCATTACTGGGAGTGGGATGCCTCTTACCGGAGAGAGCAGAAGAAAAAGCTGTATTCCTTTCTGGCGCCGGCAGGTGCGGCAGTATGTCTTGGGGCGGGGGCGTGCTTTTTTGGATGGAGGGAAACGGATATCAGAGCGCATGATTACGATGCCTGCCTGCTGGCGGCGGGAAATGCGGTGTCAAAGGAGGACGAGATCCTGGAATACTGCAGGGCCATAGATCTGGATCCCTGGCGCCGGGAGGCGTATCTGAGTCTTCTGGAGGAGACTTTTCTGGTGGATCATGTGCTGACCAGGGAAGAGAGTGAAAAGCTGCGCTCCATACTGATCGACTACGGGGACCGTCGGGAGACGAATGAGGAGATCTTCCGGAGAAATGAAGCAGGGTACAGTGAATTTGCATATGCGGCCGGGATTGCCTATTATTACAAATATGAAGACAGAGAAAATAAAAGGCATGCGAAAATATATCTGGAGGCTGCTGCCGCTTCGGAAAGTCTGGAGGACGGGAAGGCGGAGCGCGCCGGACGCCTGGCCGCCATCGCAGGCTACTACGCCCGCGTGGGTATGGTGGATGAGGCGGGAGATGCCATGGTGACCAGCAGGGATTACTGGGAAGATCTGAAAGTGCTGTCTGCCGGGAATCTGGTGGAGGCGGACAACGAGCGCACGGCACTTGTCATGTACGGAGAGCTGGTGAATCAGATCCTGTCCCGTGCGGAAGAATTCCAGGCAGACGGTATAGGGGCGGATGAGATGCTTAGGCAGTTAAGAGAGACAGCAGAGCATCTGGAAACAGATTTTACGTCGTTGGGAGAGAGCAGATACCGGCAGATTGAGGAAGAGCTGACCGCGCTGAGCGGTCATATCAGGACGGCAGAGCGGATCGTCCTGGCAGCGTACGGGCAGGAGGAGTAGGATGGAGCTGTATCACAGACTGTACCTGGTGTGTCTGTGGGGCATGGGGGTATGCGCCGCGGTGTCAGCGGTCCTGTTCGTCAGACTGGATATCCGGAGCGTATTAAGGGTGCTGGCAGGTGCTCCGGCAAAGGAAAGGATAAAGAAAAAAGAAATGGCTGTCCGCAGATGCAGAAACAGGACAGCTGAGGAACAGGGAACAGTTGTTCTGAATCGGGGGGAGTCAGGATTCCATGTGGAGCGGGAAGTGATGGTAACCCATGCAGAACAGACAGAGGTGTGGGGAACTGTAAAACAGCGTCTGCCGCGGCCTTGAGAGGGCAGATGCGGAACTGTAATCAGGAGAAAAAAATGAGCGAAAGAAAAGGAAGAAAATATGCAGCCATGGCACTGGCCCTGATCCTGCTGTTTCAGGGATGTCTGTCGGACGGTCTGCCGGTGTGTGCGCTGGAGCATGCAGAAGGAGCGGATGCGGGGGAAGAAAAAACAGCCGACAGCGGATGTGCGGAAGATACCGGGGCAGTTTCCTGCGTGCCGGAAGAGCCGGGGGAAACGTCGGAAGAAACGGAAAAGGAAACAGAGACAGAACCGGAAGAAACGCCTGAACCGACGGAGAAGATATTTCCCGGATGGACACTGAAATCAGCGGTAAATGATGCTGGAAATACCGTGAGAAATGAAGCGGGTACTTATTATTTTCGCGGCTGCCTGGAGGTGCTCTTTCAGATAGAGCCTGAGAGTGAGGAAGAGAGTACGGCGGGTCCGGTGTTCATTCAGAGAGACGGAACAAAGCTCCCTTTGCATGAGGGATATTTTACCGATATTCTGTATGACAGCGGTGTATATGTCTATACCATGGAGGCGGAGGACGGAAGTAAGAACCCGGTAACAGTGACCGTCGCAGCCGGGAAGGTGAATGAGGGGCCGGGCCTGCAGATCCGGTATACGCCGGAGCCGGCGGAGATCCGCGGAAGGCGCTATGTACAGGAGGTGCCGGAGATCTGCCTTCGTGCAGAGGCGCCGGCCGGGGTCGCCAGAGTCGAATATGATACAGAGGGAGGACCGGAGAGCGTCCTGGAGGTCTTATCGGGAGAGGGGGAGATTCTGTATGGAGAGCATACGGAATGTGAGATTCTGCTGAACGGGGCGGAAGCTTTTCCGGAGCTGTCCGCAGATATGGAAGACGGCGTATACCGCTGGAAATTCCGGGTGACAGATGTGCTGGGAGGAACGGCGGAGGAGGAGGCTGCATTTATCGTGGACCGGACAGCGCCGGATGGGAAAGCTTTTGTGTCTTATCATTCGGACGGGACCGGTGGGGGAGATCCGCCGCATACGGGGATCATGGAGCTTGCCCGGGCATTCAGGGATAAATTGTTCGGGAGATCCAGGATTGGTTTTGACCTGTATGTAAGGGACGGGATACTGCCCGGCAGGGAAGAGGCGTCTTCCGGGATCGATGTGGAGGATCTGCTGGGACAGATCACGGCAGCAGAAGGAAAAACGACAGTGCAGGAGGTTCAAAGAGCAGAAGAAGGTCTGGCTTCTTTTTCCTGTGACGGGGTCTGGCAGGAGGGGTATGTACATCTGAAAGGAACACTTGTTCTGCCTGCGGATCATCAGGATGCGAAAGAGCGCCTCTGCATCGGACGTCTGAAAGATCTGGCAGGAAATATTACAGGGGGGATTCAGGCGGAGCCTGTCACAGGGACAACAGTCCTGTACTTTGACCGGACGCCTCCGGTCCTCCTGACAGACTGGGGAGCCGGGATCGCGGATAAAGAGTGCGGGTGCATATTTTACCGGGAGGATGCGCTGGTCAGACTGGCTCTGGATGAAAGCAACTACGGAGATTTTGTGCAGCAGGACAACCGGCCGGTCGCGCCCCGTGTCCATACGGAGGGCAGCGGCGGTTTTGAGGAAAGAGCGGCAGAATGGACGGCAGACGGGTATGGAGCACACACAGAGCTTTCTTTCCCTGCTTCTGCAGAGGCAGGAGAGACGAAATACAGTTTCAGGGTGGAATATGAGGATGGTTCCGGGAATCTGCTGGAAACGGACCATACCTGTATGGGGAGCACGGAGCAGGGAATCTACACCAGCTGTCCGGTGGTAATTGACAACAGGCCGCCTGTGCTGACAGACTTTTCCATCAGTGGAATTTACGGAGGCAGAGTCGGCGGGGCGGATCTGTATCAGAGTGTGGAAGGTAATGATGTGGTTCTTTCCTTTACCATAGATGACCATGCAGCTTACTGGGATCCGGACCGGGTGTTTCTGCGTATCGTTGACCGGGATACCGGGGAGACAGCAGCGGCGGTGCAGGGAGGAATGCTTGTCTGGGAGTCAGAGGGACGGGAACACCGCGGAGAATATGCATTTGACGGCAGGGAGGATCAGGGGATCGGCTGCTATGAGGCAAGGGTGTCCTATGAGGACCGGGCAGGCAATCTGCTGACAGGAAGCGAAGCATGGACGGAATATGTGACAGACGGCGTCTTTACAGGTGGACCGTTCCTGCTGGACCATGAGGCGCCGGTCTTTACTCTTTCGCTGAGTGAAGCGAATCGTCTGGTCTTTGAAGAAAACACAGATCCCTCCCATGATCTGACGGCATCTGTACCGGAAACAGGATATACTGCATATTACAGGGAAGCGGCAGAGGTTCGCTTTTCCCTCACAGAGCGGTGTATGGAGCCCGTGTATCAGGGAACGGTACTCAGGGGCATCAGGGATCTGTGCCTGACCGTGACCGGAGAGGATGGAAGAGACCAGAAGCCGGAGGTGGTCTGGAGGAAGCAGGGAGATGTCTGCGGGGGAAGCTTCTCCCTGACAGAGGAAGGCAGATACCGGATATCCATATCCTACAGAGATCTGGCGGGAAATGCAATGGTATCCGGCGGTGCGGACGGAAGCAGGCAGGATATGCCGGTGTCGGAGGACGGAATCTATGAAAGTGTCCTGCTGGTGGTGGACAGGACTGCTCCTGTGCTTCGGATGTCCTGTGTGGACCGTTTCGGAAAGGAGCAGCGGCCGGACCGGATCCGGGAGGAGGATCTGTGTGCATATTTTTCAGAACCGGTATATCTGAAGCTGGAAGCAGAGGATCAGAACCTGCGCATGCACGAGCTTGTGAAGCTGCTGGAAGGGATCCGGGTTACAAACGGCATAAAAGAACCAATAGAGGATAACAGCGTGACGCGGTTTCTGGAAGGGATGGACCGGGCAAAGCTGACAGAGGGGAGTTATACGCTCTACATTCCTCTTTTCACAGAGGCGGTCTACGAGCTGCCTGTGAGGTGTGAAGATCTGGCGGGAAATCAGATGTCCGGCGGGGAGAAGAAGATTGTTGTGGACAGGACCTGTCCCGGGCTTCAGATGTCCTGCGCGGTGGAACCGTCCGGATATATGGATGCATTTCGCTTCGGAGATGTGAAATATCTGTTTGCGGACAGCCGGGTGACCGTGCGTCTGGAGGCAGAGGATGCAGTGTCAGGTATCGAAAGAATACGCTGTACGCTTCAGGAAGAGGACGGCACCATACAGGAGAAGGAGATCCTTTATGAGCCTGCGGACAGAAGAACCTGGGAATTCATGATCCCTGCGCAGGCAGCGGATTACAGAGGAACTGTGATGGTGGAGGTATGGGACTGGACAGGTAATTGTATTTCCCGGGAATGGAGACAGACTGTGGAGAGCCGGAAAAAACACAGAGACACCGGGCGGATATGGATCGAGACAGACAGTGCTCCGGGAAGGACGGTACAGGGGACAGACTATTACAATACAGATGTCAGGTTCCGTCTGATGGTGGAAGACGCCTGGTCCGGGCTGAAAAATCTGTCCTGCACAGGAGGCACGACCATAGACTTTCAGGAGCATCTTGCAGAAGAGTCCGGACTTCAGGAGAGAGGGATTCTCTATGCACATTCTCAGGAGCTGCTTCTGGAGGCAGTCGGAAATAATGAAAACGAGGTGCAGGTGCGGGCAGAATATGAGGATCTTGCGGGGCATACAGGGGTGACAGAGCAGTTCTACCATATTGATATTACCCCACCGGTGCTGGAGGTGGTCTATGACAATGAGGAGCCTTCCGCGGGAGGACTGTATAACAGAAGTCGGACAGCAGTGGTCACCATACAGGAACGGAATTTTGACCCGGCGGATGTGGAATTTCTGATTACCGGTACGGATGGAAACATGCCCCGGACAGGAGAATGGGAGAGCACCGGCGAAGGAGATGCCAGTCTTCACGTATGCCGCGTTCTCTTTGCAGAGGACGGAGACTATACATTTTCCGTAAATGTTACGGATCTGGCAGGAAACCGGGCAGAATACGGGAGAACAGATGCATTCACCATTGACCAGACCGGACCGGTGCTGACGGTGAGCTATGAAGACGGTGCAGGCGGAGACAGGCTGTATTACAGCAGAAGCCGCACAGCTGTGGTTGATATTCTGGAACGTCATTTTGATCCGTTGCTGGTACAGGTGGCCCTGGAGACATCTGAGGGGGTTCAGACGCCTGCTGTATCCGGATGGACCAGAGAAGGGGACCATCACAGAGCTTCTGTTGTCTTTGCGTCGGACGGAGCGTACAGTTTCGGGATTACCGGTACGGATCTGGCGGGAAATGAGCTGGCGGCATACGGACCGGATCATTTTATCATCGATCAGACGCCGCCGGAGCTTGTCATTCAGGGGGTGGAGGATCATTCGGCGAACAACGGAGAAGTCATGCCGAGGATCTGGTGCGCAGATGAGAATTACGGTGCAGAATATATGGAGATACAGCTGGAGGGCGCTCTGCGGGGCGGGCTGGATCCAAAAGGGAGCAGGATGAGGACCAGAAACGGGGAGATTTTTCAGATGGAGGATTTTCCCCGTGAGCCGGAGGCAGATGACCTGTACAGGCTGACAGCAAGAGTCCGCGATCTGGCAGGAAATGAGAGCGCGGCGGAGGTGGTGTTCTCCGTCAACCGTTTCGGATCCGTCTATACGCTGGAGGACAGAACCGAGCTGCTGGCGGGCAGAAGGGGGATGTACTATACCCGTCAGGAACAGGATATTATCGTGACGGAGACCAATGTGGATACCCTGGAATTTCGGGAGATCACACTGAGCCTGAACGGAAAGCTGTCCGTGCTGGAGGAAGGGGCTGATTATTCTGTACAGCCCAGCGGGACAAAAGAGAGCTGGAAACAGTATGTCTATACGATTCCCGGGAAGAATTTTGAGAAGGAGGGCACTTATATCCTGACGATCTGTTCCGAGGACCGGGCAGCCAACGTTTCAGACAATCATACAAAGGGAAAGAAGATCGAATTTGTGGTGGATAAAACCAGTCCCAGTATTCTGCTCTCCGGCGTGGAGGACGGAGGACGGTATCGGGAGCGCAGCAGGGAGGTGACGCTGGATATAAAGGACAATGTGAAAACTGCAGAGGTGAAGGTGGAGATCAACGGCGTCGAGTGTACCTACCATGCCTCGGAAGTGGCCCGGGAGGACGGCAGGATCCGGCTGATGGTGGGAAATGACCGCAGATGGCAGAACATCCGGGTGACCGCTTACGATGCGGCAGGCAACAAAGGCCAGCTGGAGACGGGGAGATTTCTGATTACACCGGATCTGCTGGTACAGTTTTTCATGGATAAGAAGCTGTTCTATGGTTCCATGGGAGGGATGGTGGTTCTCTGGGCGGGAACATGGCATATCCTCTTCCGGAGGAAGAGGCTGCAGCGGAAATAAGCATTGTTTTTCCTCCCGGTCGGTATTATAATAAGTAAAGGTGCAGTCTGATACTGGAAAAGGAGACCATATCACGTATGAAGAAGATACTGTTTGTATCTCTGGGGTGCGATAAGAATCTGGTGGATTCAGAGGTCATGCTTGGACTTCTCGCAGAAAAGGGGTATACATTTACAGATGATGAGGCGGAAGCGGATATTATTATTGTAAACACCTGCTGCTTTATCGGTGATGCCAAGGAAGAGAGTGTCAATACTCTTCTTGCCATGGCAGAGTACAAAAAAGCCGGGAGGTTAAAGGCACTGATCGTGACCGGATGCCTGGCGGAGAGATACCGTCAGGAAATCACAGAGGAAATACCGGAGGTGGATGCTGTCCTTGGAACTGCCGGCTATGATCATATCGCAGAGGTGGTAGAACAGGCATTGTCAGGGGAACAGAAGCTTCTGTGGGGAGATATCGACCGGCTGGTTCTCACAGATGCAAAAAGGATTCTGACCACAGGGGGGCATTATGCTCATCTGAAGATTGCCGAGGGGTGTGACAAACACTGTACGTACTGTATCATCCCCAGACTCAGAGGGTCATACCGGAGCGTTCCCATGGAGCGGCTGCTGAAAGAAGCAGAGGAACTGGCGGCACAGGGGGTAAAGGAACTGATTCTGGTGGCACAGGAAACCACGATGTACGGAACGGATCTCTATGGAGAGAAGCGTCTTCACATTCTGCTCCGGGAGCTGTGCCGGATCGGGGGAATCCGGTGGATCCGGCTGCAGTACTGTTATCCGGAAGAGATTTATGAGGGACTGATCCAGACGATCCGGGAAGAACCGAAGATCTGTCATTATCTGGATCTGCCGATTCAGCATGCTTCGGACCGGATCCTGAGACGCATGGGAAGGCGGACGAGTCAGAAGGATCTGCGCCGGATCCTGACAGGTCTTCGGGAGGCAATACCGGATATCTGTCTTCGGACGACGCTGATCAGCGGATTCCCGGGTGAGACAGAAGAAGACCATGAAGAGCTTCTGAAGTTTGTGGACGAGATGGAATTTGACCGGCTGGGTGTGTTTGCCTATTCTGCAGAGGAGGATACGCCGGCAGCTTCCATGGAAGATCAGATTCCGGATGAGATAAAAGAAGCACGCCGGGACGAGATCATGGAGCTGCAGCAGGAAATCTCTTTTGAGAAGGCAGAGACGATGATCGGAAGAGAGCTCTGGTGCATGGTGGAGGGAAAGGTTGCAGATGAATGCGCTTATGTGGCGCGGACGTATATGGATGCGCCGGACGTGGACGGTTATCTCTTTATTCAGACGGCAGCGGAGCTGATGTCCGGAGATTTTGTGCATGTGCGTGTGACCGGAGCAGAGGAATATGATCTGATAGGAGAGATTGCGGATGAATTTACCAAATAAACTGACAGTGCTGCGTGTATTACTGATTCCGTTTTTTGTATGGTTTGCACTGGTGGATCTGGTTCCCGGATACAGTAAGTATATCGCGGTCCTGATTTTTGTAGTAGCGAGCCTGACGGATCTTCTGGATGGGAAGATCGCAAGAAAGTATCATCTGGTGACCAATTTCGGAAAATTTATGGACCCGCTGGCGGACAAGCTGCTGGTGTGTGCGGCGCTGATCTGTCTTTCTGCCTCCGGGATGGTTCCCGCCTGGATGGTGATCATTATCATCAGCCGGGAATTTATCATCAGCGGATTCCGGCTGGTGGCATCAGATAACGGCGTGGTGATCGCGGCGAGCTACTGGGGAAAATTCAAGACGACGTTCCAGATGCTTATGATTATCGTGCTGCTTCTGGATCTTGGCGGAGTCTTTGATGTAATCGGGCAGGTGCTGACCTGGATCGCCCTGATTCTGACGGTGGTGTCGCTGGTGGATTACCTTATAAAAAACAGGCATGTGATTCTGGAGGGGAGCATTTAGAGATGGGAAAAGAAGTACAGAACGGTTCTTATGAAAAGACGGTGAAGATCTGCGGACTGGAGGAAGAGGAAGTACGGGAGAAGATTCATGATCTTCTAAGTACAGATGAAAAACTGGTCTTTGTGTTCGATTCCACTCCCGGAGAGGTGGATATCTGCGTCAGAGCGGAGGCAGAGCAGGAGGAAGATGCCAAAAGCCGGGTAAAAAGGGTGGTGCGGGAACTGAAGATCCGGCTTGGAAGCTGTATCTTTACTACGGACCCCAGGGTAACGCTGGCAGAGACGATCGTACAGCTCTTAAAGGAACAGAAGATGACAATTACCACGGTGGAATCCTGTACCGGCGGCATGGTCAGCGCCAGACTTACGGATGTGGCAGGAGTTTCTGAGGTGTTTAAGCAGGGATTTGTCACCTATTCCAATAAGGCAAAGAGAAAAATGATCGGTGTGAAGAAGATGACTCTGAAAAAATATACGGCGGTCAGCGAGCAGACAGCCTGGGAGATGGCCAGAGGCGGAGCTGTGCTCACGGGAGCGGATGTGTGCATCAGCGTCACCGGATATGCAGGGCCGGAAAGCGGAGAAGACGGACAGCCTGCAGGACTGGTCTATATCGGGTGTAATGTAAAAGGGAAGATTGCAGTGCAGAAATTTCATTTTACCGGTGACAGAAGGACCATCCGGGAGCTGGCGACGGTACATGCGCTCACGCTGCTGCGCAGATGTATCCTGGAGAATTATCAGATATAGGAAAGAGCCTGAGGGGAGACAGACTGTATGAGATATCACAATATCACCAAGGAAGACATGCTGAACGGAGACGGGCTTCGGGTGGTCCTCTGGTTTGCCGGATGCGCCCACCACTGTAAGAACTGCCAGAACCCCATCACCTGGGATCCGGAGGGCGGTCTGCCCTTTGACGAATCAGCCAGACAGGAGATCTTCGAAGAACTGGAAAAGGACTACATCAGCGGCATTACATTCAGCGGGGGCGATCCGCTCTATGTGGGTACAAGAGAAGGACTTTTTGAGCTGATCCAGGAGATCCGCGGCCGATATCCCAGAAAGACCATCTGGCTCTATACCGGATATCTGTGGGAAGAGATCTGCCACCTGGAGCTGATCCCTTATCTGGACGTGGTGGTAGACGGAAGATTTGTAGAAGAACTGAAGGACAACAACCTTCCATGGAAAGGAAGCTCCAATCAGAGAGTGATCGATGTGCAGACGACGCTGAGACTTGGGAAGACGGTGCTGTACAGCTAGAGGCTCCATGCTCTGACCGGGGAATTTTTAAAATATGAAAAAAGGAGACATGGAATGGAGACCATCAAAATAAAATATTTCTCGGATGAGATCCGGCGGCTTACGTATACGGCAGGTAAATCAGACTGGATCGATCTGCGGGCGGCGAAGGAAATAGAACTTAAAAAAGGAGAATATGCGCTGATCCCCCTGGGGGTCGCCATGGAGCTCCCCAAAGGTTATGAAGCCCATGTGATCCCAAGAAGCAGTACATACAAGAATTTCGGGATCCTTCAGACCAACAGCTGCGGACTCATTGACGAGAGTTACTGCGGGGACAACGATCAGTGGTTTTTCCCGGCGCTGGCTGTGAGAGATACGGTGATCCATGTAAATGACCGCATCTGTCAGTTCCGGATCATGGAGCATCAGCCGGCAGTGGTATTTGAAGAGACAGAGACGCTTTCGGGAGAGGACCGGGGCGGATTTGGAAGCACAGGAAGGTGCTGAGTACATATATATTTTGAAGCAGACAGGGAGGAAACAAAGATGGCATGCACGATGTTTGCGGCGATCGACGTTGGAAGCTATGAAGTAAATCTGAAAATCTATGAGCTTTCTGCCAGGAAGGGGATTCATGTGGTGAATCATGTCCGCCACCGGATGGAGCTGGGAAAGGATACTTATGCCACCGGCAGGATCGGAACGCCGCTGGTAGATGAGCTCTGTGAAGTGTTCTTGGATTTCAGAAGGATCATGAAAGAATTCGGGGTAGAGGATTACCGTGCCTGTGCCACCAGTGCGGTCCGGGAATCCAGCAATCAGGTAATGCTTCTGGACCGGATCTTTTTAAAGACCGGGATCCGGCTGGAGGTGCTGAGCAATTCGGAGCAGCGGTTTCTGGGGTATAAATCCATCGCGTCCAGTTCCGAGCGGTTTCAGGAGATCATCGAGAAAGGGACTGCCATCGTGGATGTGGGCGGAGGAAGTATCCAGCTTTCGCTGTATGACAAGGACAATCTGGTGACAACGCAGAATATCCGTCTGGGAACACTGCGTCTGAGAGAGCGTCTGGCAGATGTGGCAGAGCGGACAGTCCGCTATGCGGCAGTTATCGAAGAGCTTCTGAATAACGAGATGCGGACCTACCGGAAGCTTTATCTGAAAGACCGGAATATCCGCTATATGCTGCTGGTGGGCAATTATATCCAGTATATCAATCAGTATATCCATAAGGACCGGGAGATCAATCAGATCACAAAGGATGAATTTATCACCTTTTATGATGAATTTATTCAGAGCGGGCAGCCTGCCATGGCGGAGAAACTGGGAATTTCCAATGAGAACAGCACCCTTCTTCTGCCGACCCTGGTCATCTACAAGCGGCTTCTGGAAGAGACCGGGGCAGAGAATGTGGTGATCCTTGGCATGGATCTGGGAGACGGACTTGCCTTCGACTACGCGGAGCGCAGGAAGATCCTGAAACCCGGGCATAATTTTGAGAATGATATTCTGGAGGCGGCAAGGAACATCGCCAAACGCTATCATACCAACCGGAATCATACCCAGGTCATGGAACGGCTGGCGCTGACCATCTATGACAAGATCAAGGCGGTCCATGGGCTTGGGAAGAGGGAACGGCTGCTTCTGCAGATCTCCGTGCTTCTGCACGACTGCGGAAAATACATCAATATGTCTCAGCCGTCTCAGTGCTCTTATAATATCATCATGGCTACGGAGGTGATCGGCCTGTCCCATATGGAGCGGGAGATTGTGGCCAATATTGTCCGGTTCAACAGCGGGAGCATCCTTCCTTTTGAAGAACTGGCGGCGGCTTCGCTTCTGGAACGGAGCGAATATATTACGATCATCAAGCTGACAGCGATCCTGCGGCTGGCCAATGCCATGGACCGCAGCCATAAGCAGAAGATCAAAGATATCAAGGTAAATATCAAGGACAATCATACCATGCAGATACTTGTGGATACGACCGAAGACCTGACGCTGGAGCAGGCACTGTTTCCGGAAAAGGCGGAGTTATTTGAAGAAGTATACAGCTTAAGGCCGGTATTGAAGGCGAAGAGACTGGGTTAGGAGCGTGCATCGTGAAGAAAGAATATATGAAATCAGAGTATTATGAGAACCGGGAGCTGAGCTGGCTGGGATTTAACGAACGGATTCTTGGAGAGGCCAGAGATAAGAAAAATCCGCTGTTTGAGCGTCTGAAATTTCTGAGCATCACCGCCTCCAATCTGGATGAATTTTTCATGGTCCGTGTGGCCTCGCTGAAGGATATGGTGAATGCAGAGTACTCCAAAAAAGATTATTCCGGTATGACACCCCAGCAGCAGCTGAATGCGATTCATGACCGGGTACACGATTTTGTCAGCTCTCAGTATTCCACGTGGCAGCGTTCGCTTTTGCCGGGACTTCGTCAGTGCGGCTTGCAGGTGATCGAGGAGCATGAGGAGCTGAATCCGGAGCAGGCGAAGTATGTAGATCAGTATTTTGTGGAAAATGTCTATCCGGTGCTGACGCCCATGGCAGTGGATTCTTCCCGCCCGTTCCCGTTGATTGTGAACAAAACACTGAATCTTGGCGCGCTTCTGAAGAAGAAAAATGAAGCAGATGCAGAGCTGGAATTTGCCACAGTACAGGTGCCGGCCGTGCTTCCACGGATCATTCTCATTCCGCCTGCTCAGAAGGACGGGACTTCCGTGATCCTTCTGGAGGACATGATCGCCAGGAACATGTCCCAGCTCTTCCTGAGCTATGATGTGCTCTGCGTCCATCCGTACCGGATCATGCGGAATGCGGATCTGACCATTGATGAGGATGAGGCGTCGGACCTTCTCAAGGAGATCCAGAAGCAGCTGAAGAAACGCCAGTGGGGAGAGGTCATCCGGCTGGAAGTGGATGAGAAGATCGACAAACGGCTTCTGAAGATTCTGAAGAGAGAGTTTGAGATTAAGGAGGACGCCATCTACCGGACTTCCGGGCCTCTGGATCTTACATTTCTGATGAAGATGTATGGGCTTGACGGGTTTGAAGACTATAAGGAGCCGCGTTATACGCCGCAGCCGGTACCGGAGCTGACGGGAAAGAGAGATATCTTTGAAGAGATCCGTGCCAGGGATATTCTGCTGCATCATCCCTATCAGACCTTTGATCCGGTAGTGGACTTTGTGCGGAAGGCGGCGAAAGATCCCCAGGTGCTGGCGATCAAGCAGACGCTGTACCGGGTCAGCGGCAACTCGCCCATCATCGCTGCGCTGGCGCAGGCGGCGGAGAACGGCAAACAGGTGTCTGTTCTGGTGGAGCTGAAGGCACGGTTTGACGAGGAACACAATATTGTCTGGGCGAAGATGCTGGAGCGTGCAGGATGTCATGTAATCTATGGTCTGGTGGGACTGAAGACGCACAGTAAGATTACGCTGGTGGTCCGCCGGGAGGAAGACGGCATCCGTCGGTATGTGCATCTGGGCACCGGTAATTATAATGATTCCACAGCGAAGCTGTATACAGATATGGGGCTTCTGACCTGTTCAGAGCCCATTGGAGAGGATGCGACAGCGGTCTTCAATATGCTCTCCGGCTACTCAGAACCGGCGAACTGGAACAAGCTGTCTCTGGCCCCCCTGTGGCTTCGGGAGCGTTTTCTTGCCATGATCCGCAGAGAGATGGAATATGCGAAAAACGGGGAACCGGCGCATATCATTGCGAAGATGAATTCCCTCTGTGATCCGGAGATGATTGCCGCGCTCTATGAGGCCAGTGCAGCCGGAGTGAAGATCGAGCTGATCATCCGGGGGATCTGTTCCCTGCGGGTGGGGATACCGGGGATCAGTGAGAATATCAGCGTGCGTTCCATCGTGGGAACCTTCCTGGAACACAGCCGGATCTATTATTTCCTGAACGGCGGCCAGGAGGAAGTATATCTTGCCAGCGCGGACTGGATGCCCAGGAATCTGGACCGCCGGGTGGAGATCCTCTTCCCCATTGAAAACGAGCTACTGAAAAAAGAAGTCCTGCATGTGCTGGAGATTCAGCTTCAGGATACGATCAAGGCGCAGATCAAGCAGCCGGACGGCACTTACGAAAAAGTAGACCGGAGAGGAAAGGCGGCGCTCTGCGCCCAGATCTATTTTATGGAATATGCAAAAGGGCTCAACAGACCTCAGGAGGACGTGATGCATGACCGGGTATTCATCCCGGCAGAGCCCATGGAGGATCCGGATGATGAAGAATAAAAAAGTACTTTTTCTGGATATGGACGGGACAACGCTGGATGATGAAAAGCAGTTGTCGGGGGAAAATCTGGAAGCTCTGAGAAGGGCGGCCAGGGAGGGTCATGAGCTGGTGATCACCACGGGACGGACGCATGCCAGTGCCGGTTATCTGAGAGAACACTACGGCCTGGATCAGGTGGGATGCCGCTATATGATCGTGTATAACGGGGCGGCGATCCTGGACTGTGAGAAGGGGAAGCTTCTGTACTCCAGGACGATTCCTCTGGAATATGCGGCGAGGATGATCGACGCGGCCAGACAGGAGGGAATCTATCTCCACAGCTATACAGGAGATCACGTCCTGACCGAACGGGAGGATGAGAATCTGGCGGTGTATCTGAAGCGGACCAGTATGAAAGCCCGGCTGGTACCGGACCTTAAGGCGGCGCTGGAGCAGCCGCCTTACAAGCTGCTGGCCGTGGAAGTACGCGATCCGGACAGGCTTCACGTCTTCCAGGAGAAACAGCTTTCGTGGACCAGGGGAAAGGTAGACATGTATTTCAGCTGCCGGGAGTATCTGGAGGTGGTTCCGGAGGGAGTCTGCAAAGGAGCGGCGCTCCGGATGTTCTGCGAGATGATGGATATCCCTGTGGAACAGACCATTGCGGCGGGGGATGAGGGCAATGATCTGTCCATGATTCAGGCGGCAGGGACGGGGTGCGCCGTCGCCAATGCCCAGGAAGTGATCAGGGCGGCGGCAGATTATGTGACAGAACGTGACAACAATCATTCGGCCGTGGCGGAGATTGTGGAGCGGTTTATGCTGTAAAGCGCAGGTGTATGGAGTGGACCGGTTTTTCATATGAAATTTTCTGTGGAAAATATATGAAAAACCGGTCCTTTTTCTGCGCTTCTTGTGCAAAAGATTCAAAATATGAAACATAGTTTCGTTGTTTTGCGGATATATTGACAATAAAGTTTCGTGTGTTATGATGGGAACAAGGAGAGGAACATGGCGATAAAGGGATTATTGTTACGGTTGGAAGATTATCAAAAGCACGCAAGTGCTGCAGAGAAAAAACTGCTGGAGCTCTTGACCGGTCATCCTGATCAGGTGATTGGCAAAAGCATCTATCAGCTTGCAGAACTGACATATGCATCGCCGGCGACTATTATCAGATTATGCAAAAAGCTGGGCTGCAGCGGATACCGGGAATTTCAGCAGACGCTGGTCTATGAGACGGCGCTTCTGAAGGACAGCAGAGAAGTATCCATGAGAGATATCATTCCGACTGCCTCGACTGAGGATATCATTCATAAGGTGACACAGAAAAATGTGGAAGCACTGGAGATATCAAGGCGGCTGGTGGAAGCAGAACTGGTTGACCGGTGTGTGAAGCTGGTCGATGAGTGCAGAACAGTTCAGCTGTTTGGA
This sequence comes from Lachnospiraceae bacterium, assembly GCA_910574805.1. Classification (GTDB taxonomy): domain Bacteria; phylum Bacillota; class Clostridia; order Lachnospirales; family Lachnospiraceae; genus Hominiventricola. The sequence goes on from CAJTCV010000001.1 coordinate 398,213, forward strand.
CTTGGTTCTTCGCTGCTGGTGGCAAGAGATCTTTATCTGAAGCTTTTGCGTGTGGAGAAAAGCTGTAATATCTGTGATGACTGGCATTCACAGTTGTTATCCGCAAGGACCATGCAGGAAAATGATCTGGCGATTGTAATCAGTTATTCCGGAATGACGGAGGAAATGATCACATGTGCAGGAACAGCGAAGAAAAATGGCGCAAAGGTGATCGTGATCACACGGGCATCCGATTCCAGGCTCGCGGAAATGGCAGACTGTGTGCTGCATGTGGCGGCCACAGAACTGATCGTAAGAAGCGGTGCCATGTCGTCGCGGATCTCACAGTTGAATATGATTGATATTCTGTATGTTGCGTATGTAAATCAGCATTATGACCGATGTATGCAGCGCTTTCCGAAGACACATATTGACAAAGAGGATAAGGAGTAAGACAATGCTGGATTTGGCAACATTGACAACAGAAACAAGAAATGTTGATACGATGGATCTGGATCGTATGACACCGGAGGAATTTGTCAGGGTTATGAACCGTGAAGACCATAAGGTTGCAGAAGCCGTGGAAAAAGTTCTTCCGCAGATCGCGCAGACGATCACCTGGGCTGTTGAAGCTCTGAAAAAAGGAGGACGTATCATTTATGTGGGTGCGGGGACCAGTGGAAGGCTGGGAATTCTGGATGCCGCAGAATGTCCTCCGACCTTTGGAGTATCATCGGACATGGTGGTCGGGGTCATTGCAGGGGGAACCGAAGCTCTGACAAAAGCAGTGGAAAAAGCAGAGGACAGTAACAGGCTGTGTGAAGAAGATCTGAAAAAGATCCGGCTTTCTGAAAAGGACCTGGTTATCGGTCTTGCCACCAGCGGACGGACACCGTATGTCGTATATGGACTTCGCTATGCAGGGCAGATGGGCTGTCGGACGGTGGGAATCAGCTGCAATGCGGATGCCTGGATCTCTGAAGAGGCCGGTCTTGCCATCGAGGTGGTGACGGGACCGGAGGTTTTAACGGGGTCTACGCGTTTGAAAGCAGGGACTGCCCAGAAAATGATACTGAACATGATCTCAACGGGAAGTATGGCAGGAATTGGAAAGGTTTATCAGAATCTGATGGTAGATGTACAGCAGTCCAATGAAAAACTGATGATCAGGGCCCGGAATATTACGATGGAAGCGACCGGATGTACCGCTGAAGAGGCTGAAAGGGTGCTGAAGGCTGCGGGTGGATATGTAAAGAAAGCTATCCTTATGATTCTGCTCGAATGTGATTCCAGAGAAGCGGACAAAGCTCTGGAAAAAGCGGACGGGCATATACGAAAGGCTTTGGAGTCTGTTTAAAACGGACAGCACATAAAAGAAGGGAGAACTTTTATGGATAATCAGCAAATTGCAAAAGAAATATTGGAACTACTTGGGGGTAAGAAAAATATAAGAACCATTGGCAACTGCTATACGCGCGTGAGAACCGAGGTGGAGGATACGGGAAAATGCCGGATCGAGGAACTGAAAAAGCTGGAAGTCTCTCTGGGTGTGGTCACGGAAGGAAATCAGGTCCAGATTGTAGTGGGCCCTGGAAAGAGCGCGAAGCTGGCAGGAGCGATTTCTGAACTGGCAGAACTTCAGAGAAAAGAATATGATGAGGCAGAGGTACGAAAGGCAGAGAACAGGGCGAAAAACCAGACGCCCGGAAAAGTGCTTCTGAAAAAGATCGCAAATATTTTCATTCCGATCATTCCTGCCTTTATCGGCTGCGGCCTTATGGTGGCCATCTATGAATCTGGTTATGTATTTTTTCCAGGATTTGAAGAGATAGATTTTGGCAGGATCCTGTCTGCCATTGCATATTCTGTCTTCAGCATCCTGCCGATTATCGTGGGTTATAATGCCATGAAAGAATTCGGCGGTTCTCCGATCCTGGGAGCAGTTCTTGCATCGATCCTGAATTCGGCATCCATAACCGGTGTCAACCTTCTGGGAATTGAATTTCTTGCAGGACGGGGTGGCGTATTTTCAGTGCTGATCGTAGCGATCCTTGCAGCTTATCTGGAGCGATGTCTTCGGAAATATATTCCGGATTTTCTGGACAGCTTTGTGACGCCGCTGCTGACGATTTTCATTATGACATTTTTAGGACTTATGGTATTCCAGCCCATTGGAGGATTCGTATCAACAGCCATCGGAAACTTTGTAAATTATATTATCTATAATGTGCCGTTCCTTGCAGGGCTTGCAACACTTGTCTATCTGCCCCTGGTTATGAGTGGGATGCATCATGGCCTGATTGCTGTGAATGCGGCACTGATTGCGGATTATGGAGTGACCTATCTGCTGCCGGTTACATGTATGGCAGGCGCAGGACAGGTAGGCGCAGCATTTTATGTACTGATGAAGACGAAAAATGCCCGTTTGAAAAAGGTTTGTAAAAATGCGCTGCCTGTGGGAATGCTCGGGATCGGGGAACCCCTCATGTGGGGAGTAACAGTGCCTCTTGGAAAACCGTTCCTCGCGTCCTGTCTGGGAGGTGCTGTAGGCGGAAGTGCCGTTGCCATGATGAAGGTGGCAGCAAGAATACCGGAGCTTTCCGGCCTGCAGCTGTCCCTGATCACAAATTCGCCCATAAAATATCTGTTGGGTATCGCCATCTCCTACGCAGCAGGCTTTTTTATCTGCGCGGCACTGGGATTTGACGATCCGGAAGAATAGAAAAGGAGTCAGTGAGGTTCTATGGAGCTCATATGTTTTGAACAGAAGTACGAAGAAGAATTGATAGAACTCTGGAACCGGACCATGATTGCCGATCCGGTCAGTATCAGCAGATTCCGAAACCAGGTTCTGTTTGATGAAAATTTTGACCGGAATCTTTGTCTGCTTGCTTTGACAGAAGGCCGAATCACAGGATTTATTCTCGGGATAAAGCGGAGGTTTCCCTATCTGGAACGGGGACTGGAACCGGATCGGGGCTGGATCAGCCTGATGTTTGTAGCTGAAGAATACAGACGTCAGGGGATCGGGACCTGTCTGGCTGATGAGGTGGAAAAGAGACTGTCCGATATGGGGGCAAAGACGATTACACTGGCAGCCTACTCGCCAAATTATTTTTTCCCGGGCGTAGATCTCCAGGCGTATCCGGAAGCAGCAGCGTTTTTCGAGGCAAGGGGGTATACGGAGACAGAAAGATCCTGTTCCATGTGCAAGGATCTCCATGGATTTGTCATATCGCCTGAATGGAGGAAGAAAAAAGAAGAGGCCGAGAGAAAGGGGTTTGTATTCCGAAACTTTCAGTGGAAGGATGCGCTGGAGCTTCTGGAATTTGCAAAGACGAATTTCGGGGGCGGCTGGAAAAGAAATCTGCTGCTTTCCATGCGGGCAGGCGAGGCAGAGGATGTGGTCACAGTTGTGCTTTTGCAGGATGAAATTGTTGGATTTGCCATGCGGAAGATTGACGGGAATCCCATGCGTTTCGGTCCTGTCGGTGTATGTGAGAAGGTACGAAACGCAGGGATCGGAGGGATCCTGTTCCAGGTTAAGCAGCAGGAAATGTGCAGCAAAGGGATCTACCATCTGTATTTTCTCAGTACGGATACGCCGGGCAGAAGGTTCTATGAACGCCATGGAGTAAACGTATACCGGACATACAGGAAGTATGAAAAGTCTTTAGCGGGGGCTACAGTCTGACCCGGAACAGCTGCCGTTTCAGCGTCTCCCAGTGAAAGGGGATCAGAGGGTACAGATAACCTTTGCCGGAGAAAGTCCTGCATCCCAGGAGGGCGGCAAAGACGATCAGGATACCGGCGATCAGACCGAAGAGTCCGAACCAGCAGGTCAGAAGCAGGAGCAGAATCCGCATGAATTTGACCGCGTAGTTCAGTTCCACATTGGACTGTGAATAGTTGGCGATGGTCACGAAGGCCATATAGAGCATGACTTCGGCGTTGAACCAGCCGGAATTGACGGCAAATTCTCCAATGACCAGGCCGGCGATCACAGACAAAGGGGTACTGAGCATATCCGGTGTATGGATGGCGGCCAGCCGTAGCCCGTCGATGGCCAGCTCCAGCAGGAGAAACTGCCAGATCAGGGGGATATTGACCGTGTCTTTTATGCGGATGAACTGAAAGCTCTCCGGGATCCATTCCGGATGCTGCATGAGCAGAAGGAACAAAGGGGTGAGCAGGAGGGACAGGATCATGATCACAGACCGGGACAGCCGCAGATATGTGCCGGTGATGGGAGGAAAATAATAATCGTTTGCCTCTTCCATAATGGAGAAGAGCGTGGTGGGCAGTATGACTGCAGAAGGAGAATTGTCCACCAGCATGATGATGTTTCCTTCCAGAATGGAGGCGGCTGCCGTATCCGGCCGTTCCGTCAGATGATATTTGGGAAAAGGGTTGAACCAGCGGCCTGGCAGGAGAAGTTCTGTCAGGCTTTCCTGATTCATGGTCAGGGAATCCACGCGGATCGATCCGATCCGTTCTTTCAGCCGTGTCAGACAGGCCCGGTCCACCCGGTCCTCCATATAACACAATACGACATCCGTAAGCGTGCTCTGCCCGACCGTCTGCATCTCCATGCAGAGCTTCGGAGACCGGATCCGCCGCCGGATCAGCGCAGTATTGAAGACGACCGTTTCCACAAAGCCGTCCCGGGAGCCTCTGAGGGTCCGGTCCTTCAGCGGTTCCTCCACGCTTCTGGCGGGATAGGTCCTGCAGTCAATGGCGAGACAGTCCGGCATCCCGTTTATGAACAGGCAGGGGACGCCGGAGAGCAGATTCTTCAGCACCTCTTCTGTGCCGGTCAGCACTTCTGTCTCTATATAAGGAAGATTCTGAAGCTGAAACTGCTCCGGAGAATCCGGCAGATCCTCAGGATTCAGGCTGTAGAAATACTCCAGCAGCTTTTCCAGAATGTCATCCTTGACCAGTCCGTCGATAAAGAACAGACTGGCAGAGTGCCCTGCGATAAGCAGCTGTTTTTCCAGAATGTCAAAATTCTGCTCTGCATGAAGAAGCCGGCGCATGGCAGAGACATTTTCTCTGTAATCTTCAGAAAGTTTTTCCATAAACATCACCTCAGGAGTAGTATGCCCGAAGAATGTATGAATTATCATAGTTCTGCAGGGGCTTTTATGCAGAAGCTCCATGCAGGATGGGAACGCTCAGAGTGTCCGGTTTCTGAGCGTTTCTTTTTTTTCAATCTTCTTAAGTTTCAGCGTCGCTTCCAGATATTCGATCACCACAGGGATATCCTCTGCAGAAAGGGAAGAAAGAAACTCAGATAACGTATATTCAAAGGGAGCAGTGCATTCCCTGCCGAAGAGAAGATAATCAGCAGACAGATGATACTGTTGGTGCAGCCGATGCAGCATTTCCAAAGAGACTCCCTTTTTGCCGGTCTCGATTTCTGATATGAAATTGGTAGATACATCCAGATTTTCCGCAAACTGTGCCTGTGTCATATGATTCTGAATCCTGAAGTCCCGGATGCGCTTACCAGTCTCTGCCCTGTCATTTGCCAATGCTTCTACCTCCATGATCGCCGTTACCCTTTATTCTATTTTATTGACATAAATAATGAAATAATTCGTTGGTTTATAATATTCGCTAATAGCGATAAAAATACTTGAAATGATTTAAAAAGAATGGTAATATTAAAAAAACGAAGCGCAGGACAGGATACGACAAATGATGACAGATGAAAAGATACAGGAGATCGTCAACGGGATCAAGGGACAGATCTTTGACCGTTACAACCTGAATACCATGAACGATGAGCAGCTGGAGCAGGCGATCGAGGAGCTGCTGGCTGCCTGGCTCCAGGGAGAGTATGTATCTATTGCGGAGAGAGTGGACATCAGCGAACGGGTCTTCAGCTCCATCCGGGGTCTGGGGCTTCTGGATACGATTATCAAAGATGAGCAGGTCACAGAGGTCATGATCAACGGACCGGAGGATATTTTTATCGAGAAAGCAGGAAAGCTGTACAGGCTGCAGCAGAGATTCGAGAGCGAACGGCAGCTGGAGGATATCATCCAGAAGATCGTCGGACAGGCGGGGCGGGAGGTCAATCAGGCGAATCCCATCGTGGATACCAGACTGCCGGACGGCTCCCGCGTCAACGTGGTGCTGCCGCCCATCTCCATGAAAGGCGCCACGGTCACGATCCGTAAATTTTCAAAGACGCCCATGACCATTGAGCAGCTTCTGAAATATGGTTCTATCACGCCGGAAGTGGCCCATGTGCTGGAGCTTCTGGTGAAGGCGAAGTATAACATCTTTATCTCAGGGGGAACCGGTTCCGGGAAAACCACCTTTTTAAATGCACTGTCCAATTTTATCCCAAAGGATGAGAGAGTGATTACAATTGAAGACTCCGCAGAGCTTCAGATCGCGGGAGTGGAGAATCTGGTGTCCATGGAGACGAGGAATGCCAATGCGTCGGGCAGCGGCGCCATCACCATCCGGGACCTGATCAAGTCTTCTCTGCGTATGCGTCCGGAGCGGATCGTGGTGGGCGAGGTCCGCGGCGGTGAAGCACTGGACATGCTGCAGGCCATGAATACAGGACACGACGGATCCTTGAGTACGGGACATGCCAACAGTACAGCGGATATGCTGAGCCGTCTGGAGACCATGGTGCTGCAGGGGGCGGACGGGCTTCCGCTGGAAGCCATCCGGCAGCAGATCGCGTCGGCGGTGGATGTGATCATCCATCTGTCCAGACTCAGAGACAAGAGCAGAAAGACCATGGAGATCAGTGAGATCACCGGTTATAAGGACGGGAAGATCCAGGTGAACCGGATCTATGAATTTGTGGAAGATGAAAACAGTACGGTGGAAAAGGTGTCGGGAAAGCTGACCAGGACGGAGAATCCGTTTCAGAAATATTACAAGCTGCGGGCTTTTGGAGTCCAGGAGGTAATATAGGCGATGGTGAAGAAAACAAAAGAAAAAGAAGAATATACAGAGTTAAAAGGACTGTTTGGAAACGCAGTCGATTATCATGTCTATCATATGACGAAGGTGGATCATCTGGCGGCATATCTGCTGGGATTTGTGGTGGGTACGGCGGTGATCTTCGCTTTTTTCAGAAATCCTGTCTTTTCCCTGATCGGCGGGATCGCGTGCGCCCGCATCGTGCTGCCTTATTATAACGAGTATAAAAAAGAGTCCAGGCTGAAGCGTCTGCGGGAACAGTTCAAGGATCTGCTGGAATCACTGACCGCCTCCTATTCTGCCGGACGGAATACTCCGGATGCCTTCAAGGACGCGTCCGATGACATGACTTCCATCTATGGAGAGGATGCGGATATCGTGCAGGAGCTGCAGATCATCTGTGCCGGGCTTGGCAACAATATCAATATCGAACAGCTTCTGCTGGATTTTGCAGACCGCTCGGGGCTGGACGATGTGATGAGCTTTGCCAATGTATTTGAAGTATGCAACCGGCAGGGAAGCGATCTGAAAAGGATCGTATCGGATACAAGGGATATTATCAATGACAAAATCGAGATCGAGATGGAGATCGAGACGATGCTGTCGGGAAATAAAAACGAGCTGAATGTGATGATGGCCATGCCGGTCATCGTGGTACTCAGCCTGAGCACCATGGGAACAGGCACCGTGGTGTCCAACGCGCCGGTCAACCTGATCATCAAGCTGATCTGTCTGGGGATTTTCGGGGCGGCATATCTGATCGGGAGAAAGATCGTAAACATCAAGATTTAGAAGAGGGAGAACGACAATGACTGCAGCAAGAATGATTTTACTGGTGGTTGCGACACTGGCGGTGGCGCTGTGGAGCATGATGGCGGTTCGGTATGCGGATACTTATGAATCGGTCACTTCTTCCATCGATCCGGAAAAATACCGTTATCCGGAGCTTTTCTGCGTGGGCTTCGGAATCATGAATTTCCTGCACATCAGCACCAGGAGCAAACGGGCCAGGAAACGGATCCGGGAGATCTCGGAGATCCAGGGAAAGAAATACGCGGAATATTATTACTACATCATCAACGGCGCCAAGTGGACCTATGGGTTTACGGTTCTTGTGTTCTTCGCCGTGCTGGGTGCCATGGGAAATTCTGCGCTGGCGCTGTTCTTCGGCGTGATTTTGGCAGGTATGATCATGTGGTATCTGGAGGAGCTGATGAACGACCAGCTGAATGAACGAAGGGACGAGCTGCTGGCGGACATGCCCCAGATGCTCTCCAAGCTGACCCTTCTGGTAAATTCCGGAATGATCGTCCGGGAGGCCTGGTCCAAGGTGGCATACGGCGGAGAACGGCAGCTGTACAGGGAGATGCAGATGACCGTGCAGGAGATGAACAACGGCCTGTCGGATCTGGAAGCGTACCGGAATTTTGCAGAGCGCTGCGGGATCAAGGAGATCCGGAGGTTTTCCTCCACCATGATCCAGAACCTGCAGAAGGGAAATGCAGAGATCTCTTTCTTCCTGAAAGAGATGTCGGACGAGATGTGGGAGGAGAAGAAGCATCTGGTGAAGCGCAAGGGCGAGGCAGCCAATTCCAAACTGCTCCTGCCCATCGGCATGATCTTCATCGGGATCCTGGTGATGATCATGGTCCCGGCATTTGTGAACATGTAAGGCATATGGGCGACCATATTTGCTGAATAAATTATTTCAATACAAAGGAGATAAAAGTTATGAGAGAAAGAATCATTGCGGGGTATTTAAGACGCAGGCTGGCATGTGAAAGGGCGCTGGAGGATTTCGCAAAGGAAGAAAAGGGAGCCTCCGATATCGTGGCAATCATGCTGGTGATCGTAATCCTCATCGCAGTGGCGGCCGTGTTCCGTACGCAGCTTCTGGCAGCGGTGACCGGGGTATTCGAGCAGCTTATGGAAGCGCTTGGATTATAATCGACTGGAGAGGCACTGCCGCAGGAACAGACATGGCAGCTCTGTCATGCTGCGGCAGTCCCTGCTTTTATGAGGTGGATTGATGAATGGAAAAGATCCGGAAAAGGGCGCGGTTATGGTAGAGGCAGCGATCTATGTTCCGCTGGTGCTCTGTACCGTGATGGCGCTCATTTATCTTGCGCTGTTCAATATGCAGGAATATATGATGATGTATCAGGCCCAGCGGGTGGCGGCGGTCGTTGCCAGAGAGGAAGCCTGTATTGGATATGAAGTCTTCGGTATGGGCGCCGACAATGAGATCGATTTTGACTGGGGGCCGGGGAATTATCCTTCCGGCGATGAGATCGACCGGTACTATGCGGCGCATCATGAGACGGTGGGGAAGATGTACCGGGAGGCCGGTTCCTTCCTGCACGCGGTGGGTGTTCCCGGCGCGGATCCGGGCCGTTATATGGGACGGTTCGGCAATGCGGCCATCGATGCCTCCCTGCTGGCGCTGGGCACGGTCAGCCGACCGGACATCGACATTGACTACGGACTTCTGGGGACCGGGATCACCGTGGAGATCACCCACAGCGTCCCCACGCCGGGAGTGATCCGCTATCTGGGACTGCCGGACGGCCTGACTCTGTATGAACGGGCGTATACCTATGCGGTCAATCCGTCCAGCTTCGTGAGAAATGTGGATCTGGCCTTTGACCTGACGGCCTATATCTTCGACAAGCTGGGTATGAGTAAAGATTATGAAAATTTTAAGTCGAAGACGGCAGAAGTACTGGGGAAGATACTGTAACGGGAGGATGAGATGCTGAAGTTTTGTTATGAGAAAAAGGGCGCGATCTCTGTCTTTTTGACGATCATTCTGCTGCCGGTCCTGCTGCTGGGCGGTCTGACCACGGACGCGGCCAGGATCTACGGAGCGAAGGTGGTCATATCGGATGCCGGAGAGATGGCCATGAACGCCGGGCTTGCCCAGTATGAAAACAGGCTGCATGATGAGTACGGCCTGCTTGTCATGGCCAAAGATCCGGAGAGCATGGAGGCCGAGCTGGGTTCTTATTTTGAAAAATCCCTGAACGGGAAAGGGGTTCCGGGAGCGGAGGATTACGGGAAGGTTCTGGATCTGGTCAGCAGGCAGTTTGACGCCGTTAATCTGGAGGGCTCTCAGATCTATCAGTCGGAGGCGGAGCGGCAGCAGATTGTGGAATATATGAAATACCGTGCTCCCGTCTGCCTGACGGAGCTGATTCTTAAGAAGCTGGACATGCTGAAGGACACGAAGAAGGTCACGGAAGCCATGGAAGCCCAGATGGATTTCGGCGAGAAAATGGAAGACTGTCAGGACGCCATGGAGGACGCCAAACTTGCGCTGGACAGGCTGAACGATCTGATCAACGGATATCCGGATCAGAATCAGATTGAGGCGGAACTGCATGCGGCCGAAGAGGATTACACAATCCGGGTGGCCCGCTGTCTTCTGATGCTGTCAGCCATTTCCCATTATACGAAGGCGGATGAACGGGGAGACGCGGAAGCCAGCGCCAAAAGCTATATCGGGGCGGCGGCCGGAGTGGGCAGCGGACAGCCGGCGGACGATTCGGGCAGATTTGAGAGCTATCTAAACTGTATGTATTATCAGGCGGGAGAGGGAAAGGCCGGAGGTCTTGACAAGGTGCTGAAGGAGCATGCGGAGCAGGAACCGGATGAGGATTCTTCGGAGTATGCCGCATGGAAGGAACGGATGGAAGAACTGGACGAGCTGAGTGAGGATTACAGCAAGGCGAAAAAATCCGTGGAAGGCTATCCGAATGAGCTCCGGTCCATTGCCAGTTCCCTGATCACCACTCATACGGATACCCTGCACGATTACCGGGACCGGGCGATTGAGGGAAAGAAGCTGTCCGACGAGGCGTATAAAAAGCTGGAAAAGGTGCAGAAGGAGCTGAAGGAGGCCGGGGAGAAATGGCAGACCTGGTCGGATAAGACCGAAGCGGCCGGAGAAAAAGCAGGGGATATGAAAGAATCCGTAAAAGACTACGGCAAATTCTTTGCGGAGGGGAATCCGGCCAACGATCAGAATAACCTGGGTCTTCTGATGGAGGCGGTGAAGTCAAATCAGATCTATTTTAACGAGATGAGAGACATTCTCAATGAAGAGCAGTTCTTCGGCCTGTCCATTGCTTCCAGAGACCGGGATACGCAGTACAAGACCGGCATGAGCCGGGCGGACGGCGTCATGGGGGCGGACGTGGATCAGTTCAGCCAGATCGAAGACCGGCGCCAGCAGGAATTTGTCCCCAATTACCGGCATACGACCATATCCACCTCCTGTCCCATGGAGCGGATCTACAATTATGACTTTTATGAAAGGCTGAGAGAATACTGCAATACGGCCAGCGAGGATGAGGGAAAGAAAAATGAAGTAAACGGGCAGTTGGATCAGAGTAAGGAGGCCGGAGAAGCTGCCGCCAGCGAGGAGGGCTATCCGGATTACAAATGGGAAATGAATGCTTCCATGCCCTCCGTGGCGCTGGGACTTGTGTCTGCGGAAGATGAGAGCGCCAAAGCTACGGGGCTGGATGGAAATGTAAACGATAAAAAGGGAAGAAAGAGTGCTCTCTCCAGCTTCAAGAGTTCTATACAGCAGGCGTCCTCCTTCTTAAACGCCCTTGACCGGCTTCTGGCGGACAATCTGGAGAATCTCTATATTGCGGAATATTCCATGCAGCTCTTTTCCTATTATACGGTGGACAAAGAGAACGGAAGCGCGCGGAATGCGGAGGATATCATAGGGATCAGCGGTTACAAGCTGTCGGAGCACAAGCCGTATAAGGCGGAGGTGGAGTACATTCTGTGGGGAAATACGTCTTCCGCCACGAATGTCCGGTGTACCGTTGCCACGATCTTTGCGATCCGAATGCTGTTTAATTCTCTATTCGCATTTACGAATCAGAAAATCGCAACGACTGCGAAGGCCACGGCAGCGGCGATTGCCGGGGCAGCGCCGTATTTGATTCCGGTGGTGCAGGTGATCGTTCAACTGGCCTATGCGGGGATCGAGACGGCCAATGATATGTCGAAGATCAAGAACGGTTATGCCGTGACAATTATAAAATCAGATAAGAGCTGGGCGACGTTCCCGTTCAATGGAAATAATACATTGGAATTCGGCATGGATTATTCCGAATATCTCCGTCTCTTTCTGAACATCAACATGCTGGCGGGAAAGGGAGACGTTAAGCTCGCAAGGATCGCGGACTGTATTCAGGTCAATACAGATTTTGACATCCTGAAAGGCTATACCATGCTGGCGGTGGAGGCAAAGGTGGCGGTGAAGACAACTTTTATGAAAAAGGTGTCTGATCTGACCTCCGGCGGCTGGAATCAGCCGGGGAACTCCTATGATGTCACTTATCAGAGTATTCTGGGATATTGAGATAGAAGAACATATGTTCACAAAAAACAGCAAGGAGCGGAGGCAATGAAGATAAAATCCAAAACAGGACAGGAGAGAGGTTCTCTGACTGTGGAGGCGATCCTCTTTCTGATCCCGTTTATGTGCGCGTTCCTGACACTGGTCAATATGGCGAGGTTTGTGCAGGCAGAGGTGGTGATCCATCATGCGATCACCCAGACGGCGAAACAGATCTCCACCTACAGTTATGTGATGACGAAGACCGGTATCACTGCCATGATGCAGGACACTAACGCCAAGAGCAACAAATTTAAAACGAATACGAAAAAGACCGTGGATTCCGTGACGGATTTTTTCAATTCCGTAGGTGGCCTGGGAAGCGGCGAAGACGTCAGTACCGGTATTCAGGATGTGATCAACAAGGGAGATACTGCCGTCGATGCGGTGAGTACGTATCTGAGCGACCCGAAGGCGATCATGTACGGGGCGCTGGCGGCGGCAAAGAGCGGGGTTCGGGGAATGGCCATGACACAGGTGGCAGGCAGCCTTGCCAGAAGCAGCATCCGGCAGTCTCTCGCGGAGCTGTCAGATGATCCGGACCAGTATCTTCGGACCATCGGTGTGGTGGATGGTCTGGCGGGGCTGGATTTCTCCGGCTCCAAATGGATGACCAATGACAGCAGCGCCGCAGGCGGAAGAGGAAACGTGGAGATCGTCGTGACATATAAACTGAAGAATCTGCTGTTCCCGGATTTTGACTTTGGGGAACGGGAGTTCTGTCAGTGCGTGTCCACGCTGACCTGGTGATGGGAGAGAAGATGCAGAAAATCATAACATGGTTTCAGGAGCAGTGGGCACGGAAGGCATTTCGGGTGCTGCTGATTATTTTCCTGGTCCTTACTCCGGTGATGGGAGCTGAATTTTATCTGTTCCGGTATGGATGGCTGAAAAGCATTCGTTATCTGATCCTGTTCTGGTCTCTGGGGCTGATCGCCTGGGTGGATCTAAGGAGCAGGCGGATCTCCAATCGGGCGCTGCTGGTTCTGCTGGCGGTCCGGACGGTTCTTCTGGTGCTGGAATGTCTGGTTTATCCGGAATACTGGATGAGCATCGGAATCAGCGCGGTGGCAGGTATGATTTTAAGCGGCGGTATGTTTCTGATCTGCTATGGAATCACCAGAGGAGGCATCGGCGCAGGGGATGTGAAGCTTCTGGCAGTGCTTGGATACTGGATGGGAGGCGGAGCCATCTTTACGGTGATCTTCCTGACCGTTCTGTCGGCGGCCCTTGGCGGCGGCATGGGCCTGCTGTTCCGGAAAGTCAGCTTAAAGCAGGAAATGCCGTTCGCTCCTTTTGTACTGGCGGGAACTATATTGACGATGATGTTGGGAGTATAGAGGTTGGATTAATGAAGATAAAGTTGATTTTGGTATTTTGCGTTCTGCTGGGGCTCTCCTGGTTTACGGCGATCTCGGAAGCAGTCAATAATCCGAAAAAGGTGCAGGAGCATCTGACCAGAGCTGCAGAACTGGAAGCTCAGGGGGTCTATGTGGATGCAGTGACAGAGTATGAACAGGCGCTGACTTATGTGCCCGGAGACACGGCGATCTCCCTGAAAATGGCGGAGGCGCAGCTTCAGACCGGAAACAGCAAGAAGTTCGTCAACATCTGCAAAGACGCGGCGGAACAGAATCAGAAGGACGCGGCTGCCATGGACCGTCTGATGAATTACTATGTGGAGAGAAATGACGAGGCGTCGGCGGTCCGTTATTTAAGCGAATTTACGGAGGAATATCCGAAAAATGAGAATGCCCTGAGCTGGCTGGTACGGCTGAAGGGAAGCTATGAGGAGCTCTTTTTCAACTATGAAGAACCGGGGCCTGTGGTCCATAACAGCATGGTCGTCAGCCGGGAAGGAAAATACGGTCTGGCGGACGGTCTTGGCGGAGAGCTTCTGGAACCGGAATACGAAGAAGTACATCCGTATTCTCAGGATGATATGGCGCTGATCCGGAAGGACGGAGCTTATATTTACATAGACCGGGATGCCCAGACCAGGCTGGTTCCGGACGCCTCCTATGAGAATCTGGGGATGATGTCCTCCGGCCGGACTGTGGCGTCCGTGAACGGAAAATACGGTCTGCTGGACGAGAGCCTTCAGCCCCTGACGGAATTTGCATGGGATGATCTGACGCAGATCTCGGATTCCGTGGGCGCCTGCGCGCAGAATGGAAAATGGGCGCTGATCGGTAAAAACGGCAAAGAAAAGACGGAATATGTATATGAGGACGTGATCCGGGATGCGTTCGGCTACTGCGCCGGACAGAAACGGATCTTCGTGAAAGAGAACGGGAGCTATCATCTGGTGGACAAAAAAGGCTCGCCGGTGGGTGATCTGACCTTTGAGGATGCGCAGATCTTCCCGGAAGAAGGGTATGCGGCGGTATGCATGGGCGGAAAATGGGGATTTGCGGATGCAAAAGGAAGGCTGGTCATTGAATGTCAGTATGAGGATGCCTGCTCTTTCAGCAACGGATTTGCGGCCGTATGCGTGGGCGGAAAATGGGGCTATATCGATGAGAACGGCAATCAGATTGTAGAGCCAAAATTTGAAGAGGTGACTCCGATCTCCGAGATCGGGACTGCGTCGGTGAAGCAGGGAGAGTGGATGCTGATCCAGCTGGAGCTCTTCCGGTGACCGGGAAGAAAGGGTGTTGATATGAAGATTAAACTGGCCATACTGGAGCAGGATGAAAGCTATCTGGAGCGGATCATCTCTGTATTCAGCACGAAATATGCAGATAAATTTGAGATTTATTCTTTTACAGAGCAGGAGGCGGCGACGGCCGTGCTGGACCGTGCGAAGATCGACGTCTTCATCGCCGGCGACGGGTTTGAGATCGATGCGTCCACACTGCCCGCCAGATGCGGGTTTGCGTATTTTGTGGATTCGGCGGATGTGGATATGGTTCACGATCAGAAGTCGATCTGCAAATTCCAGAAAGCAGAGCTTATCTACAAGCAGATCCTGAGTATTTATTCGGAAAAGGCGGGGAGCCTCTTTGGAGTGAGAGCAGAAGACGGGGGAAATGCCCGGGTATTTCTGTTCGACTCCGTCAGCGGGGGCGCAGGCGCGTCTTCCATGGCGGCGGCGTGTGCACTTCATTTTGCGGCGCGTCAGAAAAGGGTTCTGTATCTGAATCTGGAAAAATTCGGCTCTTCGGACGTGTTCTTTTCCGCGGAAGGGCAGTTCGATATCAGCGATGTGATCTATGCCCTGAAGAGCCGGAAGGCCAATCTCTCCCTGAAGCTGGAGAGCTGTGTGAAGCAGGACCCAAGAGGCGTCTTCTTTTATGCGCAGTCAAAGCTTGCTCTGGATATGCTGGAGCTGAAGCCGGAGGAGATGATCCGTCTGATTTCGGAACTGAAGACATCGGGAGCGTATGACTATGTGATCGTCGATGCGGATTTCGGGATGGACAGGGAGTTCCTTCCGGTCTATCGCCAGATCCCGGTGATTCTGTGGGTGGGCGACGGTTCTGAACCGTCCAATGCCAAGATTGCCAGAGCATACATGGCGCTCCTGACGCTGGAGCGGAATGCAGATATGCCGCTTTTTAACCGGGTCGCTCTGATTTACAATAAATTCAGCAATAAGACCGGAAAGATCATCGATGAGATCGGGCTGAAAAATATCGGCGGAGCGCCCAGGTATGAGCATGCGGGCACCGGCCAGATTCTCGCACAGCTGGCCGGAATGGATCTCTTTGATAAGATTGATTAAAAAATAAAGGGAGGATGCGTTTCTATGGGTAGTTTTTCTTATGAAAATCAGGGGGCCAGTACGTATCTTGTATATACGCTGGCGGATGGGGAAGCGGTGGATTCCATGAGCCTTGGGATGATCACCAACAATACGATTCCTGGTCTTGCCGGTACAATGTTCATGCAGATGAATGCAGTCAGATATATAAAATACAACATATCTTCCAGAATACCGGTCAGCCAGTTTTTCTCCGGACCGGTGAACAGGAGAAGGCTGCTGGGAGTATTTGACGGGATCGTCAGCGGGCTGCTGGCGGCAGAGGAATATATGATCGATACAGATACGGTTCTGATGGATCTGAATTATATCTATGCGGATGTGTCCGCCTGCGACGCGGTGCTGATCTGCCTGCCCGCCGCAGGATTCGGGCGGGAAAAGACAGATCTTTGCCTGTTTTTTAAAGAGATCATGTTCCGGACGCAGTTTGATCAGACAGAAAACTGTGATCATGTGACGAAGATCATCAATTACCTGAACAGTGCATATATCTTTTCCCTGACGGATTTTAAAGAACTCATCCGGGGGCTTCGGGAAGGAGGGGTCGGGGTTCCGTCGGGATATGCGGGAGGCGGCTTAAATACAAACGGTGCCTCTGGATCTGTAAAGAACAGTTCCGGCGGAAGTGTTTCGTCAGAACACAGGGGAGGGATTCCGGGAGGAAGTCCTGATGGGACCGGTTCCATTGGGGCGGGACCGGTCTCTGGATATGCCGGAGGCATCCCCGGTGGAGGTATTTCGTCCGGATATGCCGGAGGCGTCCCCAGTGGAGGCATTCCGTCCGGATATCCCCAAGCCGGCCCTGCCGCATCGGGTCCGTCCGGATATCCGGACCCGATTCCGCCGATCCCCGGTCAGGGGTCCGGAATGGGAACGGGGCTTGAGACTCCGCCTGTCCCACAGCCGGAGACCGGAGCAGAGACGGGCGGGAAAGAAAAGGGAATGAGCCTCTTCTATCTGCTTCGTCATTATGATAAAGAGAACGCAGGTATTTATAAGGCGCAGAAGGAAGAGAAGAAGCAGCAGAAAGCCGCCAGAGAGCCGAAGAAAAAAGAAAAGCCAGTAAAAGAGAAAAAAGGAAAAGCGAAAAAGGGCACGGGTTTTGCGATCCCCGGTCAGATGACGCCACCGGTTCCGCCGGCACCCGGAGGGGTTCTGCCGGGCGCCGGAACGGTGCCGCCGCAGGGTCCGGTTCCGGGAATGCCAACGGCTTCGGCTCCGCCCTTCCCGCAGCCTGCGGGGGGAATGGGAACCCCGGGAGCAGATTTTGGCAACACCGTATTCATGGGAGGCGCTGAGGATGACGACGGCGGAGCGACAGTGATCATGGGTGCCGGCATGGGTTCCGCAGGACCGCAGATCCAGCCCCATCTGATCCGCCGGAGAAACAACGAGCGGATTCCCATCAGCCAGAACCTCTTCCGGCTGGGCCGAAATCAGGATTTTAATGATTATGTGGTGCTGGGAAATGAGTTTGTGGGAAATACCCACTGTCATATTCTGGTCAGGGGAGAGGAATACTTTGTCGTGGATGACAATTCCAAAAATCACACGTTCGTCAATGGAGTCATGGTCATGCCCGGTACAGAAGTGAAACTTATGCACGGACAGACAGTGACGCTGGCAGACGAAGAATTTGAATTCCGGCTGTTTGGCTAGAGGGCTTCCCATGGAATTTTACATATCAGCGACTACGGATATCGGGATCAGGCGGAAGATCAACCAGGACAGTCTGTCCGTCCGCAGACTGGAGACGCGGACCGGGCAGATGGTGCTGGCGGTCTTGTGCGACGGCATGGGCGGCCTGAATTTCGGGGAACTGGCCAGTGCGTCCATTGTTTCGGCTTTTACAGAATGGATGTACCGGGATCTTTCTGCATTGTCCTGTTATCCGCTGGAAGATCATACGATCCGCAGGCAGTGGAGCGGTCTGATTGCAGCGGAGAACCGCAGGATCCGTGCCTGTGGGGAACGTTATCACTGTCTGACCGGTTCTACGGTGACTGCGCTGCTGCTGACGGAACACAGGTATTATCTGCTGAACATCGGGGATTCCCGGGCATATGAGATCATGGGACAGGTCCGGCAGCTGACGGAGGACCATACTGTCGTGGCCAATGAGGTCCGTCTGGGAAATCTGACGAAGGAGCAGGCGGATCATTCCTCCATCCAGAATGTGCTGACCCGGTGCGTCGGCGTGCAGGAGGAGGTCTATCCGGATCTTTTCTTTGGAGAGGTGCAGAGAGATGCGGTCTATATGCTGTGCTCGGACGGCTTCCGGCACCGGATCACAGAAGATGAGATGCAGAAATATCTGCGTCGGCCTGCAGAAGGCTCTTTACAAATGAAGCGTCAGGAGGAATATCTCATTGAGCTTAATAAGCAGCGGGGAGAGACAGATAATATTTCTGTCATCACAATTCACACAGAAGGATGAACTTTGGCTGCTTCTGGCAGGGGCGGGTGTGCTGCTGGCATTTCTGCTGCTTCTGCTGGTATGCCGGAAGAGGGGGAGAAAGTCCGAGGTCGGACCGGTGACCGGTGACACGGCGGACATGCCGGCATTTCAGGATATTTATCTGGAGCATTATGGTTTCCAGGTTCTGGAGGATATTACCTGTATGGCCGCGGAGGGCCGGATCATGCAGGAGGAAGAAGGAGATACAGGATGGGATGGATAAGTGATGAACTGTTATTTTACGGAGGAATGGCGGTGGCCGGATGTTCGCTGCTGGCGATGATCCTCTGCCTGTGCATGTCGCAGATCAGGAAAGTGCGTTTGAACGCCCGGCTGGATGCCGAGTACGGTGAGCGGAAGAAGAAATAAGAGAAGAGAAATACAGGAGAGAGCAGCATGTCAGAGATCATCGCATCAACCTATGAACTGATGGAGAAAATCGGCGCCGGGGGCGGTGGAGTCGTCTACCTGGCTCACCATCTGCGCCTGAATAAGCGCGTTATTCTGAAAGCGGACAAAAGAAAGATCACCACGCGGCCGGATCTGCTCCGCCGGGAGGTGGACGTTCTGAAAGACCTGAGCCATCCTTATATCCCTCAGGTCTATGATTTTTTTGTGGAAAATGAGGTCGTCTATACGGCCATGGATTATATTGAGGGAGAGAGTCTGGACCGGCCGCTGAAGCGGGGAGAGCGGTTTCCCCAGCCCTTGGTGATCAAATGGGCCAGGCAGCTTCTGGAGGCGCTTCAATATCTTCACAGCCCCATTCACGGGGATCCGCCAAGGGGTTATGTGCACAGCGATATCAAGCCTGCCAATCTGATGCGCAGGCCCAATAACGACATCTGTCTCATTGACTTCAATATCGCACTCGCTCTGGGGGAGGAAAATGTCATCGGCTGCAGTGCCGGATACGCTTCCCCGGAGCACTATGGTCTGGATTTCTCCACGGATGAGGATACGAAGACGAAAAAGCCCGAGGCGGGAGGAGAGGGCGGGACCCGGCTTATGCCGGGGAACTCCGGGTCGGCCACAGTGACCATGCCGGGAAATTCCATGTCGGGCACCGTGAGGATGAAGACGATCCTTCCGGATGTGCGCTCTGATATTTACAGCGTGGGCGCTACGCTCTACCATCTGCTTGGCGGCGTCCGTCCGGCGGGAAATGCCAAAGAGGTCGTGCCCCTTTCGGAGGAAGAATTCAGCCCCCAGCTTGTGAAAATTCTGACAAAGGCCATGAACCCGAATCCGAATCTCCGGTACCAGACCGCGGATGAGATGCTGGATGCGCTGAATCATCTGCATGAAAATGATCCAAGAACGCGGCGTTTTCTGAGAAACCGGCGGATCAGCCTGTCGATTCTGTCAGTTTTTCTTCTGTCAGGCGTGGCGGTCTCTTTTACAGGTCTGAAACGGATGCAGGCGGCAGAACGCTTCCTGAAGTTTGCCGAGTATGCTCAGAATGCCCGGGCAGCGGGGGATCTGGACGCGGCGATGGACTATGCGCTGCAGGCGATCCCCGGGAAAACCGGTGTCCTGACGCCGGCATATCCTGCGGAGGCCGGGAAAGCTCTGACCGACGCGCTGGGCGTATATGATCTGTCGGACGGATACAAATCCCATGGGACGGCAGAGCTTCCCGCTGCGCCCCTGTGCATGAAGCTCTCTCCGGACGGCCGGACGGCATGCGCCGTCTATGCGTATACGGCGGCGGTCTTCGATACGGATACCGGGGAGATTCTGGCGGAGCTTCCGGCGGAGGAATCCGCCCTGTCGGATGCGGAATTTTTAAATAATCATGTCATGATTTATGCGGGAAAGGGTTCTCTGCAGGCATACGATATCGAGACAGGGACCGTATTGTGGAGTGGAGAGCCGGCTACCTCGATCAGTATCTCCGGAGACGGAAAGCGTGCGGCGGCAGTCTATAAGGAGGAAACGACTGCAGTCGTGTATGATACGGCGGCCGGCCGGATCCTGTATACGGTGGATTTTGAAGAGAGGCATCAGAAGGTGACGGTCAATGACAGTTTTGCCGATCCCAATGACAACCTGTTCGCCCTGAACCGCGACGGCACCCTGCTGGGCGTCAGCTTTGCCGATGGTTCTCTGAAGGTGTATGACCTGGAGCATCCGGGCGGGGATCTGGAGATTTTTGATGAGACCTCCGGGTATGTCCATTTTGAGGGCGGCTTTTATGAGAAATATTTTGCATTCTCGGCTTCTGATGGATCGGGGTCGATCTTTGCGGTGATCGATACGGAGGAGAAGGTTCAGACGGGAGGCTTTGAGGCTCAGGGGACGGCTTACAGCGTTCAGGCGGATGACAGCGGGATCTGCCTCCAGAGTGAGAACCTGCTCGTGCGGATTCATCCGGAGACCGGCGATCAGACGCCGCTGGTGACGACTTCCGAACAGATCTTAAGCTATGCCACAAGTGAAAGCCACACTCTGATCACCTCGGTGGAGGAATTTTTCTTCTTTGACCAGAATGCGGGGCTGACTTCCCGCCATGAGAAGGAATACGAGAGCGATTTTGTCCAGATTGCGGAAGGGACGGCGCTCATCGGGAGCAGCGATTCCCCGGTCATCCGGATCATGCGGTATGAAAATTATCCGGAAACCGAGCTCTTTTCCTATGATCCGCTCTATGAACACGATGAGGCCCGGATCAGCGCAGATGAGAAGACAGTCATGCTTTTTTCCTATAATGAATTTCGGCTGTATGCCATGGACGGAACGCTTCTGTCAGAGACGGAGATCCCGGACGCCGCTCAGGTCTACGACCAGCAGTATATCCGGGACGAGGAAAGCTCCCGGCTGGAAGTGATCTACAACGACGGAACGGTCGCGGCCTACAGCGCCGCAGACGGGACCCTTCTGTATGAAAAGAAGGCAGAGAAACCGGACAAGGAGATGTATGAGGAATTTGTCACAGATACCCTGCGGATCGAATCCCCCCTGCACGGAACGCCCGCGGCATATGATCTCAAGTCCGGCAGGCTGGTGCGGGAGCTGGAGAAGGATACCTATCTCACCTATGTGACGCAGGCGGGAGACTATGTAGTTGTTCAGTTCGTTACGGCGGACGGCTGCTGTTACGGACAGCTTCTGGACAGCCGGTGCGGGGTGCTGGCGGAACTGCCGTATCTGAGCGACGTGATCGGCGACCGGCTGATCTTCGATTACCCGACTGGGGATCTCAGGGAGACGCGGATCTATGAAATCGAGGAACTGGTAGAGATGGCGCGGGAGAGAAGAATTGAATAGAAATATATTAATCCGGTAATATGCGTATTTTCACGCATTTACATAGGAAGGATCTCATACAGATCTCTCCAGAAAATAAAACGAAGGAGAAAGAGTGATGAAACTGAGAAAATGGTTATCCCTGTTTCTGGCCCTGGCGCTGATGGTGTCACTGGCACAGCGGTCTGATATGACGGCATTTGCCACGGAACCGTCAGGTACGGAGACAGTGGATGAAAATGTACCGGACCCGGAAGAGACGCCGGCGGATCCGGAAGACGAGGCGGCGGTGCCGGAGGAAACGGTGCCAACTGTGACAACTCCGGCAGAAACCACACCAGGAGCGGCAACTCCGGGAGCGGACACATTGCCGGAGACAACGACGCCGGGAGCGGATGTAACGCCGGGTACAACACCGGAAACGACCGAACCGGGAGCTGATACAACGCCGGGAACGACCGAACCGGGAGCTGATACAACGCCGGGAACGACCGAACCGGGAGTGGATGTGACGCCGGGAACGGCTGCACCGGGAACAAATGCGACGCCGGATGCAACGCCGGGAACAGATGCGGCGCCGGACACAACCACGCCACCGGAGGCAGCGCCGGACACGATAACTCCCGCTGATACAGCACCGGACGCAGTGCTGCCGCCGGAGGATGCGGACAATGAGACCGATAGCCTGATTCAGGAAGAACAGGTGGATGTGCCGACGGTCATGTCTCTGTTCCCGTATGAAGAAAAACGGGTATCCGTCTATCTGAATGATTATTCCAAAGAGCAGCTTGCGGCGATGCCTGTGGACACGCTTCTGGATATGCTTCTGGACCGCGACGGGAACAAGATCACGGTTCCGGCAGATGCGGAAATCCTCTGCGGTTATCAGAAGGATGAAGACGGAGATGTGCTGGACATGGATTCGTACAAGAAGGTTGAGCGCGGTGGGACCGTCGATCTTTCTTATAAATACGACAGCAGTTCATCTTATCAGATGCGGCTGATCATCGGAGATGAAAATCAGCTTGCAAAGGACAATGTCCGTTACATTGTAACGGTATACATCAATCTGATCAGAGAGAATTTGGACTATTATATTTATGCGGACAATGGTTCCGGCTGGAGAAGTCAGATCTCTCAGAAGGCGATCTGGTCCAAAGAGTCTTCGCTTCTTGGAGATATTGGGATTCCGGTGACGGAGGTATCATATTATGTAGATGGATCTTCCTCCTTCCAGGCTGGAAAAGAGTGCTATTTGAATATCGAGTCTTCTCTGGCAGATGACAAAAACCGGAATATCGATGTGAAAGTCTATCCCATGGAGAATTTCCTGGCTTATCATCGGCAGCAGGCGGCGCTGACCGGGGAGATCACCGATATCCTGAATCAGACGGATATGTATCAGACGGGCGGACATAAAGGAGTCTATGCGGTTCCGGGCAGTGTTGATCCGCTGTCGTCCGATAATGTATTCTGCATCGTATATGCGGAGGAAGGAACCGGCAGGGTGATCGCAGCCCGCGGCCTGATCTTTATTGTACGTTCCGGAGAACCGGAAGCGCTGACCGGCGGCATCTATGCTTATGAAAATGGCCAGATGAAGGATGCGGCGAAGCTGACCTATACGAGTCCGGGCAAATGGGATGATGCGGAATGGAAGCTTGACAAGAACGGTTCCATGATTGTAGAATATAATGAATGGACGAACCAGTATCAGCTGTCTGAGGGATATGCTTCCGACGGAGAGTATTACCATGTGCTGAATACAGACGACCGGGTAGAGAAGATCGTCCGGGGATATTATGATACGCGGGAAGAGGCGGAGCAAAAAGGTGCTGAGGATGTGACCGCGCAGCTTATGCCGGCAGACCGGAATACGGCGCCGTACGGTTATAAGATGGGGGCCTCGGGGAGCCGCAACTTCACAGTTTTCTTCAAGGACGGAAGCGTGATTCATTATTTTGTATATCTCTCCAGAACTGCAACCAGCTACAGCGTGGATTTTTGGATAACCGGTGCAGTGGGCTATGAAGGAAAGATATACAGCGCAGTCAGTTCCGAAGATTCTTATTACCAGAACAGATATCAGATGATCCTGATCAATGATGCGGATGCGGATCTGTCCAGTCTGAAGCCGACCTTCCAGACCTCCAGTGACCAGGTAAAGGTCATGGTAGGTGAGAAACAGGAATCCGGAGTGTCGGTACAGGATTTCTCCAAAGGACCGGTCACCTACAGCGTTTATGTGGACGACAACCCCAAACAGTATGTGGTTGCTTTTGTAAAGAAGGATACGGAGGCAAAATTATTTGTCAACGGACCGGACGAGCGGGAGGTCTTCCTGACCGGAGCCGGCGATTACAAAAATCATGACATTGTGGTTGCCAATGTGGGCGAGAAGGAACTGACCGGACTGAAAGCGGAGCTTATTGGGGCGACGCACGTGAAGCTGGACGATTACTGGACCCTTGGCGGAGCCGGAAATGATACGCTGTCCCCGTTTACGACCATCAATGAGGAGGACAAGAACGGCAATTATGTGCAGGATGGGCATCTGTTCAATCTGGCGAAGGTCCGCCTGCTCCCGGACGGAGAGGGCGAGATCACCGGCACGCTGAAGATCTCCGCGGACGGTCAGGAGCCGGTGCTGATCAAACTGAAAGGTTTTGCCGGAAATCCGAAGATCATTACCGAGAGTCTGGGAGAAGGCGTTAAATACGTGCCGTATTCCTGGCATATTGCAACGAATAATATGCACGACTGGATCAAGGTGAAAATCTCTCTGGAGAGCGGAAGTCTGCCGGAGGGCGTGACGCTGAACGAGACGACGGGCGAGATCTACGGCGTGCCGAAAGAAACAGGAGAATTTCCAATAAGAGTTATGGCCTCCTTCAACCGAAAGGAATTCGAACCTTCCTATGCATCCTTCACGCTGAAGGTCAACGAAAATACGGATGACAACGTATACGGGGCGACCGACCCAGGTTACGAGATCCAGGAACACGTAGGTACGCAGAGACCGGATCCGCAGATTGGCACCTATCATTATGTCCTGACCAGCAGGGAGGATCAGCTGTTCGTCTCCACCGGTGTCATGGAAGAGTTCGTCGGCTTCTGGTTAAACGGTGAGAAGCTGGTGGAAGGAGAAGACTACACGAAAGAAAGCGGCAGTACAAGGATCACGATCCGCCGGCAGACCTTTGAAAATAAGGCGGACCAGTCCGGAACGAACACCATCGCGGCCGAGTTCCGTGTGGACGGCGACCGGAATAACGACCTGAAACGTACGGCCCAGAACTTCCAGATCGAATTTTCCGGCGGAGGTTCCAAAAGCCACGGTTCCGGCGGTTCCTCGGAGGAAAGCACCTCCGGCGGAGGCGGAGCAGGCGCAGGGGCTGCAGGAAGCAGTCTGGCCACGCTGGTAATGCGTTTTGTGGATACCGCGGGCAATCCGCTGCCGGGTCTCAATGTGGAGCTTCATTCCACGCCGAAGACCGCCCGGACGAATCAGAACGGAATCGCGGTGTTCACCGGAGTGGAGAGCGGCGCGCATACGCTGTATGTGAAAAACGGATCCGGTGTCGTGCTGGCGACCAGAAGCTTTGAACTGGTGTTTGGAGACGCCGCGTCCATCAACGGAGGGCAGATCACAGTGAAAGCAGGCGTGCCGTCTACCATGAATATCCAGCTGAGCGGCAATGAACTGATCTTCCAGACTCTCCAGGAAGGAGATCCGTATCAGGTAGTTCCTGCCGGAACCGGTGATGCTTCCGATCCCGGGGTCTGGCTGCTCCTGTCCATGCTGGCTGGCTGTATGCTGCTGGGAATCGGCATGTACTGGAGAAGAAAAAGAGGAATCTGTCATGAATAAATAGGTAATGAACAGAAGGGCTGTCGCGGAGGATAACCTGCGGCAGCTCTTTTTCATGCTACAGAGAAGGGAGTGTATATGAATAAAAAGAAAACCGGAATGATCTGTACAGGGCTCATTCTGCTGGGTATTCTGACAGGTCTTGGGATATTTTTTCCGAAATGGAACCGGCATCGTATTCTGACAGAGAATCTGGAGCTTGCCGAACAGTTTCTTCTGGACGAAGATTATGAAGCAGCGATCGTTGCATTTACAGAAGCCATTGAGACAGATCCCAGGTGTGTGGAAGCCTATACGGGGCTGGCTGAGGTCTATCTGCTGCTGGGCGAGGACGAAAAGGCTCTGGAGGTCATCCAGAAGGGGCAGGCAGAAACAGGAAATACGGAAATATTTGCACCTTATCTGGAACAGATCAGGAACAGGGCGGAAGCAGCGGCGCAGCTGGAGCTGTCCGAAGATGAGACAGAAGGAGCCGTGCAGCCGGAAGAACAGAACGAAGAAACAACGCAGCCGGATGTATCGGAGGAACCGACAGAGCTGTCGGATTCTTCAAAGGAGAAAATCGAGACACTTTTAAAGTTTTTATACTATGAAGAGATCGGTTCCGGGTCTGCGTACCCTGTACATGAGCTGGCATCGGATGAAAAAGCGCTGCTGCTTGCTCTTTGCATGTCGGAAGATGTCTATGGCCTTTGTACGGAGCGGCTTGAACAGCCGGAATATTCAGAGAACGGGCTTCCCGCTGCCTCAGAGGAAAATGCAAATCTCTTTCTCAGAGACTGTATCGGAACGGATCTGACGGGATATGCCTATGACGGGCCTGCGCCTCTGATCCGGGAAGGCGGACTGCTGGCATTTCCAGGCGCAGACTGGGGGACGGCATATCCGTTTTCCCGGATCGAGGAGACAGCTTCGGCGGAAGACGGCAGGATCGTCCTGACCGGAACGGTGGGCTGGATGGGAGAGAGCGATGATACAGGGAACGGATTCACAGTGACCGAGGAAGCAGCTTTTGAGGCGCTTCTTGAAAAGTCGGATTCCCAATACCTGGATGGCTATACCCTGGTCAGTTTCCAGTATCTTCCGTAAATCAAATACCCCGCTGCAGGCAGCCGACTGGCTCGCTGCCCGCGGGAATAAAGGAGCAGAAGACACAAATATGGCGGAAGATGGAAGAACGGATGAGGGAGAAATACAAGAGGAGGGACAGTTTTGTTGGAAAGATTTTCTCGGAAACAGTTGTTTATGATGGGAGCAGCTGCAGTGGTGATGGCAGTGGTGCTCGGTATTTGCTTTTATTATATGCCGGCGAACCGCATGGCCAGGCAGCTGGAGCTTGGTTACCGGTATCTGGAAAACGAGCAGTATGAAGAAGCTGTGGTGGCATTTGAGAAGGTAATCGAGATCGATGCAAAGCAGGTGCCGGCATATCTGGGAGAAGCATCAGCGTATGCTGCCATGGAAGATTATACCGGTGCAGCGGCAGTGCTGGAAAGAGGTTACGGGCAGACGGCGGATGCAGAGCTTGAGAACAGGCTGGCGGAAGTGTGCCGGGAAGCAGCACAGTATTATTTTGACCGGGGAGAATACGATACAGCAGAAGCATTTCTTGAGAGGATACCGGAATCTCTGCGGGACGACACATACAGCGCGCTGGAGCAGCAGATCCAGGCAGAGCGGACGGCAGAAGAAGTTCCGGAATCTCCGGAGGAGGTAACAGAAGAACCGGAAGAAAACACAGAACCGGAAGATGCAGAAGAAGAGCCGGAAGCACAGGAAGAAGCGGCGATTCCGGAAGAGGGACCGCTGTCAGATGACTATACCAGTGATCTGAGAGATTATGCGAATCTCCTGACGGAAGATCTGGGAGGTAATCTGGCCGGAACGCTGGCAGCGCTTCTGTATCCGGAGAATCCGACCTATACCGAATCAGACGACGGTATGATGTATGTACTCGGTGATTATGATATGGAGGTCGGAGCTTCGGGCAACAATGACGGCTGTATGGTCTGGATGTACCGGCCGGTAGAGGGCTTCCGCATTTACGGTGTTGAACCGGGCATGACGGAGGCAGATGCGGCGTCGATACTGGAGAGACAGGGGATCCTGCCGGAAAACGGATACTATATGATTCCGAGGACGGAACCGGAGTTCCCCAACGGCTATAAATATATCACGCTGATAACAGAAAACGGAATCGTGGAAGAGGTGAGATTTGCTCATTATCTGGGAATCGACTGGGGATTTTGACACGGTCGGATGATCCGGTGACTGGGGAATTGTTTCTATAAGGGTCTGCTCAACTCCACGTTTAAGACAAACCCATACCTGGAGCGGGCGGTCATGACCGGGATTACGAGGATCAGCAAAGAATCCATTTTCTCAGATCTGAATCATCTGACAGTTGTGACATCGACCTCCAGGATGTATGCCGACTGCTTTGGCTTTACAGAGGAAGAAGTATTTGCTGCACTGGCTGAATATGGGATGCAGGATAAATGTACCGGGGTAAAAAAATGGTATGACGGTTTTACTTTTGGAAAATGCAGGGATATTTACAATCCCTGGTCCATCATAAATTTTCTGAAAACAGGGATACGTTCCGCTTACTGGGCCAATACCAGCAGTAATGGTCTGGTGGACAAGCTGATCCGGGAAGGAAGTACAGAAATAAAAATTTCCATGGAAGATCTTCTGAACGGAGGGCATCTTCGCAGAGAAATAGATGAACAGATTATTTTTGATCAGATGGACGCGGACGAAAATGCCATCTGGAGTCTGTTCCTGGCCAGCGGATATCTGAAGGTGGTAAAATATGCACTAAATGAGGATACAGGAGAAGCGTTGTACGAACTGGCTCTGACGAACAAAGAAGTGGAGATTATGTTCCGAAAGATGATCCGGAAATGGTTTTCCGGTTCAGAATCATCCTGCAACGGCTTTATCAGGGCGTTGCTGCAGGATGATGTAAAGT
Source organism: Lachnospiraceae bacterium (assembly GCA_910574805.1). GTDB lineage: Bacteria > Bacillota > Clostridia > Lachnospirales > Lachnospiraceae > Hominiventricola. The sequence goes on from CAJTCV010000001.1 coordinate 426,883, forward strand.
CCATGAATGCATATATGAACCGGGTGGCTCTGGCTATGTTCAGCTGTTTTGACTGTGGAAAAAAGCCTTCTGCGGAGACGCAGCCGGAACGGTTCTACCATGGCTTTGTGCTGGGACTGGTGGTGGAACTGTCCGGCCGTTATATTATTACATCCAATCGGGAAAGCGGTTTTGGAAGATATGATGTGATGATGGAGCCGAGGAAGGAGACAGATGATGCAGTGATCATGGAATTTAAGATCAGGGATGCGCAGGATGAGGCGTCTCTGGAAGACACTGCAGATGCAGCGTTGAAGCAGATGGAAGAGAAACAGTATGAAGTGATTCTGGAGCACAGAGGAATTCCCGGTAAACGGATCCGGAAATACGGTTTCGCATTTGAAGGGAAAGAAGTTCTGATAAAAAGCTGATCCCCTGGAAGCCCGGGGGCTGACCGCCCCTGGCTTCCGGGATTTCCGGATGCTGTCTATTCCGACAGCACCTGTTTCCACAGCTCGTTATATTTTTCCTCCGCCTCTTCTCCCAGATAGTGGAAGGTCTCACAGCGGGAGAGGACATCATTTCCCGGGAACAGCGCTTCGTTGTTCAGGGTTTCCTCATCCTCGATCAGCTCGATGGCGGCAGAGTTGGGGATGGAGTAGTAGATGTACTCAAAGTTTTTCAGTGCGATATCCGGACGGCAGAGAAAATCAATCCATTTCTCTGCATTTTCTTTATTCTTGCAGGTGGTGGGGATGACCCAGCAGTCCAGCCAGACGTTGGAGCCCTCTTCCGGAACCACATACTGCAGATTTTCGTTTTCCTGCTTGCAGATGGTGGCCTCGCCGGAATAGATGACGCCGATGGCGGCTTTTTCTCCGATCATCATATCCCGTACTTCATCAGTCGTATACTTCAGTACCAGCGGTTTCTGTTCCGTCAGAAGAGCGGCAGCCTCCTGAAGCTCTGCATCATCGGTGGAGTTCAGGGAATAACCGCAGGAGATCAGCGCCGGGGCGAAAACATCCCGTGGATTGTTCATCATGACAATATTGTCCGCGTATGTTTCATCCCACAGGCAGTTCCAGCTGGTGATGGGTTCTTCCACCATGGTCTTGTTGTAAAGAATGCCTACCGTACCCCACAGATAGGGGACCGCGTGGGATGCATCAGGATCAAACCCTTTTACAGTCTCCGTATATGCCGGGTCGATATTGGAAATGTTGGGGATGTTTTCATAGTCCAGCTCCAGCAGAAGGTCGTTGTCCAGCATCTTCTGGATCATATATTCAGACGGACAGACCACATCCCAGTCGGCGGCGCCGTTGGCGATGATGGGATACATGTCTTCGTTGGTGTCATAGGTCTTGTAGTTGACCTTGATGCCGGTCTCTTCTTCAAACATACCGATGACATCTTCATCGATATATTCTCCCCAGTTGTAAACATTCACTTCTCCGTTTTCCCCTGCGGAAGAACCCCCGCAGCCGGTGAAAATGGTTGCTGCCAGCAGGCAGCCGCATACAGGTAAGATTTTCTTTTTCATAATAAAATATACTCCTTATTTAAGTTCCGCATCTGGACGGAAAACCCCCGGTGTCTGGAAGAATGCCATCTCACAGGGTGAGCTGTCATCCTTCCGGGGCTTTCCCATCCAGATGCTGATTTTATTTATATTCAGTGCCGTTCGGCGGCGAGTGGTTCCCGGGGCTTCAGGTTTACGAAGATCAGAACGAGGAAGACTGCCAGGAACATGATCGTGGAGAGGGCGTACATCTCCGGTTTGATCCCTTTTCGCAGCTCAGAGTAGATAAGCGTGGAAAGGGTGTCGGCCCCAAGCCCCTTGACAAAGTGGGTGATGACGAAGTCGTCCAGGGACATGGTAAAGGACAGCAGGAATCCGGACATAACGCCCGGCATGATGTCCGGCAGTACGATGCGGAAAAATGCCTGCCGCTCACCGGCCCCCAGATCCAGGGCGGCTTCGTACATGGACAGATTGAGCTGCTTAAGTTTGGGCATTACGCTCAGTACCACATAAGGCAGATTAAAGGTGATATGCCCGATGAGGACCGTTCCGAATCCCATTTCAAAATGAATGCCCACAACAGAGAGCAGATTCCCCAGAGTGATGAAAAGCAGCATGAAGGCAATGCCTGTGACAATTTCTGCGTTCAGCATGGGGATATTTACAATGCTCATGCAGATATTCTGCCGGCGCTTTTTCATGTGATGGATGGCGATGGCGGCAGTGGTGCCAAGGAGGGTTGCAATCGCTGCGGAAAGCACTGCCAGCAGCAGCGTATTGCCCAGGGCTGCCAGAATCGTCCGGTTTTCAAAGAGCCGCTGATACCATTTCAGGGAAAATCCTCCCCATTTTACCGAGGTCCTGGAATCATTGAAAGACAGGACCATGAGCGTCACGATGGGCGCATAGAGGAAAAGCACGATCAGAAACAGATAAGCGCGGCTGGACCATTTTTTTATCATAAGACGTTGCCCTCCCCGTTGTCGTATTTGGAAGACAGGACCATGCTGCCGATGATGAAGAGCATAAGCACCAGAGACAGACCGCTTCCCACATGCCAGCTCGTTCCTTTCATGAACTCCTGTTCGATGACATTTCCAATGAGCAGGATTTTGCCTCCGCCCAGCAGGGTGGAGATGACGAAGGTGGTCAGAGACGGGATGAATACCATGGTGATCCCGCTGATCACTCCCGGAAGGCTTAAGGGGAAAATGATCTTGTAAAGGGTCTGGAAGCTGCTGGCGCCCAGGTCTCTTGCTGCATTGACTACATTTTTGTCAATCTTCGAGATGACATTATAAATAGGAAGGATCATAAACGGCAGGAAGTCATAGACCATGCCGAATACGATGGCAGCCGGCGTGTTGATAATTTTAAACCGGGGAAGTCCCATCAGCTTAAATAAACTGTCCAGCACGCCGTTGGTGTCCAGAAGAACCACCCATGCCAGAGTGCGCAGCAGAAAGTTCATCCACATGGGGAGGATGAACAGGAAGATTACGAAGCCGGATCTTCCCAGTCTGCTGCCGGACAGGATCAGCGCCAGCGGATAGGCCAGCAGCAGACAGATGGCAGTGCTCAGGAAGGACAGTCCCAGAGAGAGGAACAGCGCCTTGGAATGCTCCGCCGTGGCGATGGCAGCCAGATTTTCCAGAGTGAATGCGCCAGTGCGGTCCGTCAGTCCGTAGTATACGATGAACAGGAGCGGAATGATGATAAATGCCGCTGCCCATAAAAGATAAGGGTAAGAGAGCGATTTTCTATACATCCAGTACAACAGCCTCCTCATCTTCTGATTCCGGTTTGTTCATGATCTGTATGTTGAAAGGATCCACCCGGATACTGACTTTCTGTCCTACGGGGTGCATCTTTGTACTCTGCACCAGCCACTCCTGTCCGCAGGCGGTGACTTCCATCTCATAGTGGACGCCTTTGAAGATCAGGTGGGATACCACGCCGTCCAGGGTGCCGCACCCGGGCTCTCCCAGCTCCACATCTTCCGGACGGATGACCACATCCACCGGGCGGTTTCTGCCAAAGCCTGTGTCCACGCAGGGGAAGATGATGCCGAAGATGTCCACTACTTTATCCTCCAGCATGGTGCCGGGGAAGATGTTGCTGTCACCGATAAAATCAGCAACAAAGGCGTTGGTGGGCTCGTTGTAGATATCTTCCGGTGTCCCGATCTGCTGGATGTAGCCCTGGTTCATGACTACGATGGTATCGGACATGGTCAGCGCTTCTTCCTGATCATGGGTCACATAGATGAAGGTGATGCCAAGCTCATTCTTCATGCGGATCAGCTCGTACTGCATTTCCTGCCGGAGTTTCAGATCCAGGGCGCCCAGTGGTTCGTCCAGAAGCAGGATCTTCGGCTCGTTGACGATGGCCCGGGCGATGGCGATCCGCTGCTGCTGCCCGCCGCTCAGAGAATCGGGCATGCGCTTCTCATAGCCCTCCAGATTGACCAGCTTCAGTGCATATTTGATCTTGTCATCGATATAGGCTTTGCTCTTGCCGCTGATCTTCAGGCCGAAGGCGATATTCTCGGCGATGTTCATGTGGGTGAACAGGGCGTATTTCTGAAATACGGTGTTCAGCTGCCGTTTGTTCGGCGGAAGGGAAGTGATGTCTTCGCCTCCGAAGATCACGCGGCCCTCATCCGGAGTCTCGAATCCGCCCAGGATCCGCAGGGTGGTCGTCTTCCCGCATCCGCTGGGGCCCAGGAGCGTCAGAAATTTATTTTCATTAAAATACAGGTTCAGGTCGTCCAGAACCTTGTGTCCGTCGTAGATCTTGGTAATGTTCTGCAGTTCGATCAGTCTGTTGCCCATTGTGCCTGTCTCCTATGGTAGTTCCGCATCTGCCCCGTCAGTCCGCTGCTGCCCAGAGCCTGAACAGATGCTGTTTTTCATTAAAAATTCGGCGGGGTGCTGATCCAGAGGAATACAGCGCCGCTTTTTTCGCCTGCTGTGATGTAGTGGCTGGCAGAGGGGGTAAAATAAAAAGATTCCCCTTTTTTTGCCTTGAAAAGCTTTCCGCCCAGATGGATCGTAACAGTGCCCTGGAGCACATAGCCGAATTCCTCACCCTCGTGGGGGGTGTCCGGATAGGTGGAGCCGCCGGGCTCCAGCGTGACCCGTATGGGTTCCATGGCATTTTTCTGTGCGTTGGGAATGATCCATTCGATCCGGTTCTTCAGCTCCGCGTCGTATTTCTCGCAGTAGTCTGCATCATGAAAGACGATCTGCTCATCGCTGCTGTCGCTGAAGAATTCCTTCAGATTCGTCCCGAGGCTGTTGAGGATATCCACCAGCGTGGCGATGGACGGGGAAGTCAGGTCCCGTTCCAGCTGGGAGATAAAGCCCTTGGACAGTTCACTGCGGTCTGCCAGCTCTTCCTGGGTCAGTCCTTTCATGACACGGAGTTCTTTGATCTTTGGTCCAATATTCATGGTATGAAAGTCCTCCGTCTGATAAACAAAAAGTTTACTAACACTAAACGAATTAACTATATACAGAAATCCCTGTTCTGTCAATCATTTTTTTCAAAGATCTGTAAATTTTATGCAGAGCTCCGGCAGATGCAGGTAAAATGACATAAAACCGGGCAGACTGTAGGACAGGAAAGCGACAAGGAAGGGTCAGGAGGCCCGCAGAGAACGTAAGGAGGAAGAAAATGAAGGAAGTGTATGGTTATGTGCGTGTCAGTACAAAGGAACAGAATGAAGACAGACAGGTCCTGGCGCTCCGCAGAGCGCAGGTGCCGGGGGAGAATATCTATATGGATAAACTGTCGGGCAAGGATTTCCACCGGCCCATGTATCAGAAGCTTCTGAAGAAGCTGCGGGCGGGAACGCTTCTTTATATAAAGAGCATCGACCGTCTGGGAAGAAATTACGAAGAGATCCTGGAGCAGTGGAGAATCATCACGAAGGATAAAAAGGCGGATATCGTCGTCCTGGACATGCCGCTTCTGGATACCAGAAGGGGAAAGGATCTGATGGGAACCTTTTTAAGCGATATCGTGCTTCAGGTATTGTCCTTTGTGGCGGAAAATGAGCGGGGAAATATCCGGCAGAGACAGCGGGAAGGGATCGAAGCGGCAAAGCGCAGAGGCGTCCGGTTCGGCAGACCGCCCAAGCCGCTGCCGGAGAATTTCGCACAGGTCTGTGAGCGCTGGTTCCAGGGGGAGATCAGCGGGACCAGAGCTGCAAAGCTGTGCGGGATGCCTTCTCCGACATTTTACCGGAAAGCGGAACTGCACAGAAAAGAAGCAGACGGATACAGATAAAACAGGAAAAAAATACCGGACGAATGCCCGGAGATAAAAAGATCTTTCTCAAAAAGTGTACCTTTTGGGCATTCTTCCCAATATGTAAGATTCTCCTGAAAACATGGTTTCCTGTTCTTGATTTTTTGACAAAAATATGCTAAAGTTTTTCATGGTCGTGCCGATATACCTATATATCCAAAAGGTACACTTTTTGAGAAAGATCTTTTTATCTCCGGGCATTCGTCCGGTATTTTTTTCCTGTTTTATCTGTATCCGTCTGCTTCTTTTCTGTGCAGTTC
>CAJTCV010000002.1 GCA_910574805.1 Lachnospiraceae bacterium
AGGGCTATTACGCAGGGAACTATCCGCATGGGAAACGGAACGGAATACACTGGCAGCGAAGGTCAACTGGCATTTTAGAACCAGCGATGCCAGAACGAAGCTTAGCTCGTTGTATCCCACATTTACTACTGCCTCTTAACGAGGTGGTAGTATTGCTAAATATCAACAGGTCAGTACACTAGGAAAGGGCCTGTATCAGCGAAAGGATGGAAGATATGAGGCCAGAACAAAGATAAATGGAAGTGATGTCAGCATCTATGGTTTTAATCTGCGGGAGCTGAAAAAAGAATTTCAGGAATTAAAGGAAGAGGCACAGAACAGCATTGATTTTAGAAGGAAACATATAACGCTGAATGAATGGTTTGAAGAATGGTTTCAGACATATAAGCTTCCGGTAGTTAAAGAAACCAGTGTTTATCCCATGAAAAATAAATTTTACGGTTCATTCGGCAAATATCTGGGAGAAAGAAAGCTGTGTGACATCACCAATATCGACATTCAGAGTGTCATCAATCAAATGAGCAGCGATGGACGGGCAGTTTCGTCCATGAGGGAGGCGCTTGGAAGAATGCGGGAATGTATGGAATCTGCCAGGAATAACCAGATCCTTTCGATCAATCCTTGCTTTGAGATCAGTGTTCCATGGGAAAACAGGCAGGTGACACGCCGCTTTCTGTCCAGGGAGGAATAGAATACATTTTTAAAGACGGTAGAGCATAGCTGGTATAAGGAAATGTTTTATCTGATGTTTCTGACAGGGATGAGGATCGGAGAGGTAGGGGGCCTGATGTGGAAAGATGTAGATTTTAATGAAAAATGCCTCCGTATCAATCGATCCCTTTCCTGCCAGTACGAATATGGAAAAAAGATGCTGCGTCTCTTGGCTCCCAAGACCCATAACTCCTATCGAAAGATCCCGTTTTTCGGGGAAGCGGAGGAAATGCTCCTGCAGCAGAAGGCAAAGACAGACAGCCTGAAAAAAACACTGGGAAACCGTTTCAGGGCAATCGGCGAGTATGCGGACTTGGTGTTTGTCACCACCATGGGAAGTCCGGTACTCCGTTATCATGCAGAAAAGGAAATCAAAAAGGTGGTGAAGGAGATCAATGAGCAGGAGGCGTTTGAATCTGTGCAGGAGCAGAGAGAACCCCATTATTTTGAGGACATGTATCCGCATGCGATCCGCCATACCTTCTGCAGTCGATGCTTTGAAGCAGGGATGCAGCCTAAAGTGGTACAGAGCATCATGGGCCATCAGCATTACAGCACAACCATTGATATCTATACCCATGTGTCGGAGAGTAAGTACCAGGAAGAGATTGAAAAATTTGGAAGGGCGGTGGAACCGGAAGAGGGTGGCAGCATAAAAGGCCCAGAAAAGGGAACGGATACTGGAATGATACAGACATTTGGGTAAAGGATCTATATTGCTTTTGGGGACGGATCGCATATACTAAAGAAACAAAAGTGAGAAATAAGTTATGACTGGTGTGGAAGTGAAAGGAGAAGGAGAGCGGATGCATGGACAGCGACATCCGGATAATATAGAAAGCAGCCGCTCTCTTTGAACCTGTTTCCATCTGTTTTATCGAAAAATATAGCTTATCAGAGGCAGATATGTTAAAATAGAGATCAGAGGAGGAAAAAGCCTTTTTTATGGAAATTGAGAATACACTGGCAAAAAATATTACAGCGGCTGGGGAAAAGGCCGCTTATGATGCAGCATGTAAACGGCTCCTGGCCAATAAGGTCATTCTGGCGTGGATCATGAAAAGCTGTATGGAAGAGTATAAGGCCCATAGTATCAATGAGATAGCGGAAAGATATATAGAGGGAATCCCTCAGATTGCAGAGGCAGCTGTCAATCCGGATGAAGATGGATATGAGGGCAGTGAACAGATCCGGGGAGCGAAGAACGAGGACAGTACAATACAGGAAGGAACGATTACTTATGATATCCGTTTTCTGGCAATCGTTCCGGGAACCGGAGAGATGATCCGTCTGATCATCAACGTAGAAGCGCAAAATGATTTTTATCCAGGATATCCGATCATTAAGAGAGCATTGTATTATTGCAGCCGGATGATCTCTTCCCAGTACGGTTCGGAATTTACGGAAACCCATTATGAGAAGATAAGGAAGGTATATTCCATATGGATATGTCCCAATCCGCCGAAGAAGAGAGAGAATACGATCACCAGATACTGTGTTCAGGAAGAAAATCTGGTAGGCCAGGTGTTAGAACAGAAAGAAAATTATGATCTGTTAACTGTGGTCATGATCTGCCTGGGTCATGCAGGAGATGATAATTATACAGGGATATTAAAGCTGCTGGATGTGCTTTTGCCTTCAGATAAAGAAGCGGAAGAGAAGAAGAAAATCCTGCAGGAAGATTTTGATATTGCGATGACGAAGACGTTGGAAAGTGAGGTATCGGTTATGTGTAACCTGAGTAAAGGTGTGGAAGAGAGAGGAATTGCACGCGGCTTGGAGACAGGAACATTAAATGCAATCCGGAATTTGATGGAAACTTTGAAACTGACAGCAGAACAGGCGATGGAGGCATTGAAAATACCAGAAGCGGAAAAAGCGAAGTACGCGGGGATGCTGAAGGAATGATTTTTATATTAAGGTGTCAGTTATGTGTAACTTGAGTAAAGGTGTGGAAGAGAGAGGAATTGCACGCGGTCTGGCACAGGGCTTGGAACGTGGTCTGGAGACAGGAACATTAAATGCGATTCGGAATTTGATGGAAACTATGAAGCTGACAGCAGAGCAGGCGATGGAGGCGTTGAAGGTACCAGAAGAGGAAAAGGTTAAGTATGCAGGCATGTTGAAGAACTAATTGGAAAGCGAGAAACCAGTAGTTATGTGTAATCTGAGTAAAGGGGTAGAGGAGAGAGGAATTGCGATTGGCCTGGAGCGAGGTATAGAAACAACAACATTAAATGCGATCCGGAATTTGATGGAAACTTTGAAGCTGACGGCAGAGCAGGCAATGGAGGCATTGAAGGTACCAAAAGAGGAAAAGGCTAAGTATGTAGGGATGTTGAAAGGATAGATTTTGCGGAATGCTATCTGTACTTGTGACTCATTTGGTGAAATTAGCAGTTAGCAGGAGTTTCAATTTAAAAGATATTCTAGGAACCGGACATACAATTCCTTGTGTTATATTTCAGATGACTCTCGGAGAAATTACAGAAGAAAGTTGAATGGCAAAAGGGTGTAGCAGGTTGGCGTAAAATGTTATTTATCATTTCAGAACAGAAGGTAAATAAAAAACACAGTTTTGCATGGTATACAGAGAAGTAAGATGGTTGAGAATATATTATGATGAATATCTATGGAGAGCTAATTTTATGAATATTGAAAAAAATGAGATAGAAGAAGAACAATTGTATTCTGGAATTTATGAGAAAGAAATAACTGAACCATTTAATCCGAAAGATGTGGATATTATTTCTCAACCAATGGTAATCTCTAATATCATTGATCAGTTAGAATGTGGAGATATTCTATTGGAACCAGATTTTCAGCGACATCCTGATTTATGGGATGATAAGAAACAGAGCAGATTGATTGAATCGTTGATGATTCGTATTCCGTTACCAACGTTCTATTTCGATAGTACGGATGATGACAAATTGATAGTGGTAGATGGATTGCAAAGATTATATGCTATTAAAAGATTTATGGTACTTAGTGAAGATGATAAGAAGCGTCTCAAACTCACGGATTTGGAATACTTAAAAGAGTATGAAGGTAAAAAATTTGAAGAACTTCCCCCTAGTATGCAGAGACGTATAAAAACACAGACATTAATTACTTATGTTATCAGACCTGGAACTCCGGATAAAGTACGAACAAGCATTTTTACAAGGATTAATACTGGAGGGCTGACTCTGGAACCAGCAGAAATTAAGAATTCTGTTTATAGAGGCCAGGCGGCTAATCTATTAAAGGAATTGGCATGTTCCGATGAATTTAAAAGGGCAACAAGGAATAAAATAGATTCCAAGAGAATGTTAGACTGTGAATTTGTGAATCGTTTTTTGGCTTTTTATTTGTTGGGAACAAATAAATATTCAGGTAATTTGGAAGACTATTTGAATGATGTAATGATTCAATTGCAGAAGGAATCAAAATGTACAATTGAGAAATGCCGCATTGATTTTTTAAAGGCAATGAAATACTCTGCGTGTATTTTTGAAGATAAAGCTTTTAGGAAAATTACTGCAAATGGACGATATGGAATGATTAACAAGCCACTTTATGATACAATAACAGTCAATCTGGCAAAATTAAGTATACAAGATTGCGAAAGATTATTGAAAAAGAAAGATAAAGTGATGGAGAAATATATTCATTTATTAAAGAATAAAAAGTTTGCAAGTATTATTACGAGTGGAACTGCTGCTATAGATAATGTCAAGTATAGACATAGTGAAATTTGTAAATTATTTCAAGAGGTGCTAGAGGATGATTAATTATGTGCAGATAGAAAATTTTAAATCAATAAAGAAATTGGCGTTGCCATTGGAAAACTTGAATCTATTTTTTGGAATGAACGGTATGGGGAAGTCTTCTGTGATACAGGTGCTGTTACTTTTGAGACAAAGTTTTTGGGAAAACTATAAATCAAGTCTAGATTGCTTGTATACGAATGGTGAAATGATACAATTGGGAACGAGTAAAGATATCTTTTGTCAAAATGCGGATTCTGATATTATAAGATTTTATGTTCAGTTAAGCAGGGATATAACTTATGATTGTTGCTATAAATATGAACCTGATAAACTGGACAGTGATCAATTGATGAGGACCGAAACAGAAAAAAGTGAGAATTATACGGTTCCTTTGTTTTCTGATCGATTTTCATATTTGAGCGCAGAACATATCGGACCGAGAAAACAGTATAGTACTGAAAATTGGAAAAAGAATGGTGTTGCGCGATTAGGAACAATGGGAGAATTTGTAGTCCCTTTTTTAGCACTTGAAGGAGAGAAAATCCGAATTCCTGATGAGATGTGCTTGAAAACTGGAAAAACAAGTCGTTTGATTGATCAGGTATCTGCGTGGATGGCTGAAATATCACCAGGGATACGGATATCTGCAGAACTGCTTCCAATAATTGAAAAGGCCAAACTGGCAATCAGTTATAGTGGAGATAGATTAGTTTCCGATGCATTTTTGCCTATTAATGTTGGATTTGGGATTCCATATGTTCTGCCTCTTATTGTAGAATTACTTATTTCGGGGAAAGAAAGTCTTTTGTTAATCGAGAATCCTGAATCACATCTTCATCCAAAAGGGCAGACTATGATAGCAAGATTGATATCATTAGCAGCTAATCATGGATGCCAGATTATATGTGAATCTCATAGTGACCATGTGATTAATGGAGTAAGAGTTGCTGTAAAGAATGGATATATAAGTAATAAAAAGGTAGGAGTTTCTTTTTTTTCAAAAAACAAAGAACAAGAAACAAAAGTGTCTAATATTTATATGGATGAAAAAGGAAATTTAAGTGATTATCCATCTGGGCTATTGGATGAATGGGGAATTCTTATGACGGAATTAATTTAGCATAGTGGAACTTTTACGTATGATTAGTTAAAGGAAGGAAATAAGAAAAATTGGAATTGTTTTTTAATGAGCTTTCGATAGAAGGGAAAATGAGTATAAATAAGGATTCTGTGATAGCTCTAGCTAGCGTTTATCGTTCGTTGAGACGGTATGAAATAACAACGTGTAGAATTGCTTCCGAAGATCATCAAAAATTGCATCAGATGATTCGGAGTATGCCAGATTATTGGAATATAAGAAATTTTTATTTTTCTTTTTTTCGATCTCCGTATGAGACTGAAAACGTAGAAAAAGAACAAAATGAGTATTTGGAACATGAATGGCTTTATGATGGTAAGACGTGTATCGGCTTACCATTAGCCATTATATTAAAAGCAGCTGCTCTAAGTATCCATGAATCTGACTGGAGTGCTGCATTTGTTTACATTACAAAAGATGGGGAATCAGATGCCGTTAGAAATATTAGTGTAGAACAGCATGTCGATATACATATTCCACAAATACAAACAAGTGAAGAAACGAAATTATTAGAGAGTGATCTTCAAATTGAAGATAAAAAAATTTCATTAAGAGATGACCATGGAGTAGATGTATTGATGGATTTTTCAAAACGTTTGATAAGATGTCCCTATGTAGTAGGTGTGATTAATTCTTTGCCATTTAATTCTCATGAACGTAAGTTTATCAAAAGGATACGAGAAGAGGGATTGATTGAAATTGTTTTACCATGGACAGATAAAGGATATGGTGTGGTAGTGAAAACCACAGGAAGAACAATTAAAGAAACAGAAATGATAGGAAGAATTATAATGGAAAAATATGGTGGATTATGAGTGTTAACTATTATATAAAATTATAAAGAGGAACTTGATGATTAAATAGAAAATATCACTGTTTAAATGGAAGCCACCTATTACTAAGAAGAAATTTATAGAGGGACTAATTGAAGACTTGATTATATTCATCCTGAGATTATCAGAAGAAAAGTTTACTTCTTTCTTCTCTATATAGAAAAAATTATATTTTACAAACTTCCGATACAGCTTTACCAATTTTCAAGATCACTCGATCTGAAAGGAAAATGAAGAAACAAAAAATCTTTACCAACCCAAAAACTGGTAACCCAAAGACAGTATCCCCTTCAACTCCGCATATATCCAGGATTCTATCAAAAAGTTCGCAAAGCGATGAAAACGACATTGGAAGGCGAGGTATCAGCTATGTGTAACCTGAGCAAAGGTGTGGAAGAGAGAGGGATTGCAATTGGCCTGGAGCAGGGTCTGGAGCGCGGTATAGAATATGGTTTGGAGACAGGAACATTAAATGCAATCCGAAATTTGATGGAAACTTTGAAGCTAACTGCTGATCAGGCAATGGAAGCGTTGAAAGTACCGGATGAGGAAAAGGTTAAGTATGCAGGAATGTTAAAGGGGTAGTTTATGCTGAAAGGAATCTGCTTTATCAAGTAAGAAATGCGTTTTGGGGCAGAAAAAGTGTTGAAATGGTAACAGAAAGTATAATCGAAAATATTATAATTTGTAATCCTAAGCAAGTAGAGGTATCTTCTGGTGCAGTTGAATTTAGAGGAGTATGCGGTACAGGCTATGCTAAGTATTTTGGAATAGATAATGGGAAGAAGGCAGATCTCATTAATCTTTCTGAACCTATTCAAAAGGTTTTACAAATACCAGTGAATAAGGATTTGAGAAATGGTATAGGGCATAATAATTATAAATATGATGGTTTGATGCAAACCATAACAACATTTGATTATAGGCGAGGAAATAGAATAAAACTGCAGGAGAGCTTGATGGATGTGGCACTTGATTGTATTGGTCTTGCAAAGGCATCTGTTATTCTTGGGGAAGTAGTGCTTTTTATTCTTGGACAGGAATTGTGAGCCGAAGATATGCATAGTACCATTCATCCGAGGTTCTACAAGAGAGTGTGATCATATGATAAATGTCCGTGTGGAAGCGGAATGAAGTATAAAAAGTGCTGCAGGAATGATATAACTACAATGAAGCCCGTATCTTAGTGGGGATATTTTGCCCATGTCAATATTAATGAAGTATATTTTTTGATCGGCAACATGTAGTAAGAAATAGTATAGTAAAGGTCAATGATAGTTGGTTTATTAAATATGCTGAAAGAGCGATCAAATTTCGTAGAGTGAATCCGCCACATAGATTGACCAGCAAAAGTTTGGCATGATATACAGTCATCTGTAAATGTTCAATTTGTGCAGTACTACCAAGAAATATATTTTTGAAACCTTCAGTTTTTAAGATTTTTGGAAAAAATATTATAGTCATGTAAAATGAAGAAGGGTATTAGCTAAAAAGATGGTGAAACCAATACAAAATAAAAAGAATAACACTCCAATCGTTGTAAGCTCCCATAATGTACATTTGGATTCTGATTATGTACAGTGGATACACGATATAAAAGCGCGCTTTAGAGGAGCGCAGATAAAAGCAGCTGTGAAAGTAAACTCAGAACAGTTGTTGTTCAATTGGCAGTTGGGACGGGATCTTGTTTTGCGAAAATCAGAGGAAAAATGGGGACAAGGTATTGTTGAACAGTTAAGTCTTGATTTACAGCATGAATTTCCAGATGTGAAAGGGTTTTCAGTCAGAAACCTTTGGAATATGAAAAAATGGTATTCGTTCTATGCATTGGCGAGAACTTCTGTTGATTTAATTTGTGCAATGGATGATAAATTAAAACTCGACAGTATAAAACTGCAGCAGATTGGTGCAGAAATTCTAGAAAATAGCGAGACAGAAAAACTGCACCAAGTTGGTGCAGAAATATCAGTTCCCTCTTTTTCGGCTTTGTTCCCTGGCGTCATCATGTAGAAATTGTTTCAAGATGTAATTCCGTGGAAGAGGCATTGTTTTACCTTCAGGGAACAATTGAAGAAGGTTGGAGCCGGAACACCTTAATTGATTGTATAAAAGCTGGGTTATACCATAATACAGGAATGGCAAATACAAATTTTGCGGAAAAACTCCCCGAAATACAGGGGAAGTTAGCACAGGAGATCGTAAAAGATACCTATGATTTCAGCTTTATTTCTTTGCCAAGAGGATATGATGAGACAGCACTGGAAGAGGCATTAGAACAGAACATTACCAGATTTTTACTAGAACTTGGAACGGGATTTGCGTTTATCGGAAGGCAGAAAGAAATTGTGGTTTCAGGAAAAACGCGAAAGATTGATATGCTGTTCTATCATATCCGTCTCAAATGTTATGTAGTAGTCGAATTGAAAGCAGTTTCCTTTGAACCAGAATTTGCCGGAAAATTAAACTTTTATGTGAATGCAGTGAACGAACTTATCCGGACTTCTGAGGAAAATCCTACGATAGGGTTGTTGATTTGTAAAGATAAAGATCAGACAGAAGTGCAATGGGCATTTCAGGGAATTCAGACGCCGATGGGAGTCGCTTCTTATGACAATATTAAACTGGAAGAGATTAAGAGGCAACTTCCTACCGAGAAAGAGATTCAGCAGCGTATCGAATTAGCAGAAGAAGAATTCAACCTAAACAGAAAGAAACAGAAAAAATGAGGTTGGAAATAAGAAGAATATAAAGGATGAAAACTTCGCTTGTTTCTTCTGTATTATAGAAGAAACAGCATTTTACCAACTTCCAAAACGGATTTACCAATTTTTAAAACCATTGGATTTAGGGAAGAAAATAAGAGGCAAAAATTCTTTACCATCTCAAAAACTGGTAAACCCAAAACAGTTCCCCTCTCAATCCCGCATAAATCCAGCATTCCGTCAAAAAGTTCGCAAAACAGATGGGGGCTATGTAGTATAGCCAGTTAAAATTTTAGGCGTTAGTCAACATATGTGTCGGTGCAGCCTGAAAGTGCCATAAACACAGTATTCTGATACAGCCAAAACCAGGAAACCAACACAGTTATTGACTAACACCAAATTTTATGGCAAGTTTTGAAGAGCTTCAGAGAGATCTGGGGCTCTTTTTCTTTTCTGAAACAGGGAATTTGGATTGTAACATATGGATATGTTTTTGAAAAGTAGTTTCAAAACAAACTGTTTTGATTGAAATATAAACGGTGAGGCAACATGAAATTAAAAATATTAGTATTCACAATGGAACATGTAAATCAATACTATGATAACATTGTATTTTGAGGATTTATATTTCCCGACCATATGTCACATATTCTGCAGCTGATGCTTTGGGGCAGATATGCAGCCGAAGGTGGTGAAGAGCATCATGGAGATCAACATTACAGTATAACGATTGACATTGATACTCATGTGGCGGATGAGAAGTATCGGGGGGAAATTGGGAAGTTTGGAAAGGCTATGGAGGTTGCTGAATTGGGAAAAACGGACAATTCTGGAATGGTGCAGACGCTTCAGTAAGGTGCATATATTAAAATAGTAAATAATAGTAAAGTGACAGCAAATGACTCAGAATCTGAAAATTGAATAAACTGATTGAAAAAAGGGTCCGGAGATGATAAGATAAAAATAAGAACAGGAAAACAAGTGTTTTGTTGAAGAGGAGGCGACAGAATGGCTACATCCAGTATACTGACCAATGTAAAGATTACTGATCCGAAAAAAATTGAATCCTTTATCAAGGCTCTTGATGCTTCGGCAGATGATCCCAAAAGAGAGCCATCCGCACCGGTGAGCCGCCAGATGACAAATATAGACGAGATACGGAGATTGATGTCCAAGAGGGTTCGATAAAATGAAGGAATATACAGTAGTCAATATATTGGATATGTTGGAAGCAATCGGAGAGGAGAACTTAAGTGCAATTCTCTCCGATTTTTCTTGTCCGATCAATAAAGAAATTGAAAATTTTGTATGGCATAATGCGATTGAATTTGCAAAAAAGAAAATGTCCATTACATATTTCCTTATGGATGCAGAAGGCGAGATTACAGCAATCTTTACTTTAACCCATAAGGCAGTAGAAATTGGAAATGCAGATATTTCTTCGACGATGAGAAGAAAACTGTCCAGATATGCACAGTTGGATGGAAATACAAATTCCTACACAGTGTCCGCTTTTTTAATCGCGCAGTTTGGAAAAAATTATGGATTTAAAGGGAATCTGGAATTGTCCGGAAATGCTTTGATGGATGATGCGTTTGAAATATTGGGGCGAGTCCAGAGAGACATAGGTGGGGGAATCGTGTATTTGGAATGCGAGGATCGACCGAAGCTTTTGGAATTTTACCAGAATGACAAAAATCGGTTTAAGATTTTTGGGGAGAGATACTCTGAGGTGGATCAGACGAGGTATATTCAGTTACTGAAACTGTTTTAAAATAAGAATTTCGCGTGATCACGTGTGATTTATCCTGCGATCACTGGGAAGGAAAACTTCGCTTCCTTCTTCTCCATATAGAAGAAACGGCATTTTACCAACTTTTAAAACCGCTTTACCAAGCTCAAAATTTATCTAATTTGAAGAAGAAAACAAAAGGCAAAAAATCTTTACCAACTAAAAAACTGGTAAACAAGAGACAGAGTCCCCCTCAACCTCGCATAAATCAAGCACTCCGTCAAAAAGTTCGCAAAGCAGATGGGGGCTATGTAAGATAGTCTGTTTGGATCTAATAGTAAAGATTGAAGGGCTTCAGAGAGATCTGGGGCTCTTTTCTTTTATGAAACTGGAATTTGGATTGTAGCACAAGAAAATATTTGTGAAAAATAGTTCAAAAACAAATTATTTTGACCGAAAAATAAACAGTGAAGTAGTATGAAATTAAAAATATCCAGTATTCACGACGGAATATGTAAATCAATCCTATGAAAACTAAGAGGAGAAATCGGAGAACAGCCAGAAGAAAGTTGAAGCAAATGGGGGAATAAAGAAAAATATATATTTTATTGACTAATATGTACCAATTAACATATAATATTTAGTACAATAAATAGTACGGTTTTAAGTACTGGAAGGGGTGCGCTATGATCGCGACAAAACAGATGGATGTAAGAGCAAATATAAAAAAATATTTTGATATGGCTTTTAGCGGGGAGACGGTAATCGTATCTCGTAAAGAGAATAAGAATGTGGTTATTATATCAGAATCAGAGTACAATGAATTAGAAAAGGCCAAAAAGAATGTTGAGTATTTGGCAAAATTAAACAGGGCAGATGAACAGGTCAAAAACGGGCAGGTGGTAACAAAAACCATGGATGAACTTCTGGCCATGGAGGAATAGTTTATGAAAATCACTTTTGCAGAAGAAGGATGGAGTGAATATCTTTATTGGCAGACACAGGATAAAAGATATTAAAAAGGATCAATCAGTTATTGCAAAGCATAGAGAGAGATGGAGTATTACATGGAATTGGAAAGCCTGAGCCGCTGAAATATGGAAAATTCGGTTCATTTAGCAGGCGAATCGATGAGGCCAATCGTTTAGTTTATGAGGTTTCAGATAACCAAATTATTGTGAAATCCTGTAAGGGGCACTATAAGGATTGATTCTGCAGCAAAAGAGATGGCTTACTGGAATTAGCAGGACGGTGCTTAATATCAATGATGGATTTTGAGAGAGAAATTTATTATGGTAAATATGAATATCATGACTGAAGAGATGAAAAAAGAACTGGCATTTACAGAAGAGGAACTAAAGGAATTAGAGCAGTTTTACCAATTCCCCAAACCATTTTACCAACTTTCAAAATTCCTCAATTTTGATACCAAAATCAGAGGCAAAAAACTTTTACCAACCAAAGGTCTGGTAAACTCAAATGCGGATATCGCTCAAACCAGCATAAATCCAGGGCTTCTGCTAAAAGTTCGCAAAACAGATGGGAATGTAATTTCAATTTGATAAGATGAAGCAAGACGCTGGAAACCCGACAGGTTGCCAGCGTTTTTTGTGTTTCTGGGGTGTCATTTTGGGATTTTTGGGATGATAGAAATTAGAGAATTTTGCGGAAAAGTTGTCTGCCGAGTGATATCAAGAATACAGAGGAAGATATGCGGCGCGTCATAAAGATTGTACGGCAGCAGTTTGGAGCATAAACTAAATGGAATGTGGAGGTAATTTCAATGAGGAATATCTACAATTTTTCTGCTGGCCCGGCTGTTTTGCCGGAGCCGGTTTTACAGGAAGCAGCTGATGAAATGATGGATTATAAGGTGTAGTGGTCAAGCTTTTTTGTAACATTTGTGGCTAAAAAAATCATGTCGCTTACCGTTAGGATGGATGCAGTTTCCGCCACCCTTGACAGCCGCCCAAAGGGATGTCGTCAGATACCTGCCGACGGCGATGAACTCAGGAACAGACTTTCTTGTACATCCGCCGTCGGCCATGGGAATGTAACATCCCTCTGGGCGGCTGTCAAGGGCATGCCCCTGCGGTATGAAAACAAATCAGGAGCTGAAAAGGCGGAGAAACTTTAGATTCGGTTCTTAGAAAAGGGCTTTTATTTTCTCTGGTCATGAATCAGGAAACTCTCCAGCCCTGCTTTGATAAAAGCGTCAATCGTTTTCTGTATTTTCTTCCAGTCGCTGCAGTGATTGCGGGACATAAGTTTATTGATTGCCAGGCAGCCATTCATCTGAAAGTAAAAGACCGCCTCAGCCTCTTCAAACGTAAGGATGCTGTGAGACATGAGCCAGGTAATATATTGTTCCTTATGATCCGCCATTTTGTCAATAATTTTTGAAAAGATGGTATCATCCAGGAGCAGATAACGGAACATGTTATTGCTGTGAATTTTATCACAGAACGGATAAGAACAGTTTGGAGAATCGCATTTCTGAGACAGGACATGCTCCATGACGCTGGAGGTGTCAGAGAGCATGTCATCCAGTATATCATCCAGAACATCATTCATATCATAATAATGCAGATAAAAAGTACCCCGGTTGATCTCAGCCCTGCGGCACAGCTCGGTAACCGTAATTTTTGCAAAATGATTTTTTTCCAGCAGTTGTAATAAAGTATCTTTTATGACCTGCTTCGTATATCGAATACGCCGGTCTTCTTTTTTGGTTTTTTCAGCCATGATCTTCCCCTCTGTCACTCAACAATTTCCCGGATCTGTTCAGTAACCGTACAGATTTTCCATATTGTTTCTTGTCTTTTTGATAAGAGCCATTATACTGTATCGTATAAAAATAATCAACACGTTGTTCAAAAAATATTGGAGGTAACAATATGGGACATATTATTGCAGTGGCCGGAAAAGGCGGTGTGGGTAAGACGACTTTGTGCGGACTGATGATTCAGTATCTGTGTGAGCATGGGAAAAAGCCGGTGCTGGCTGTGGATGCGGATGCCAATTCCAATCTGAATGAAGTGCTCGGCGTGGAAATCGGCGCTACCCTTGGAGAGCTGCGGGAAGAAATTGAGCGGGCGGGAATGGATGACCGCTATCAGATTCCGTCCGGGATGACAAAACAGGCATGGCTGGAGATTCGGATGGCAGACGCCATTATCGAAGAAGATGATTTTGACTTTATGGTTATGGGGCGCACCCAGGGACAGGGATGTTACTGTTTTGTCAACGGTCTGGTGCAGACACAGATTCAGAAGCTCCAGAGCCATTACCCTTACGTGGTGGTGGACAATGAGGCAGGCATGGAGCATGTTAGCAGAGGCCTGCTCCCTTCCATGAAGACAGCGGTTCTGGTCAGCGACTGCTCCAGAAGAGGCGTACAGGCAGCCGGAAGGATTGCGGAATTGATGAAGGAACTGGGGATGAAGCCGGAAAAAACAGGAGTAATCATCAACCGTGCCCCAGAGGGCAGGCTGGATGAGGGCACAAAGAAAGAGATTGAGAAGCAGGGGCTGACGCTGCTGGGAGTGATTCCGCAGGATGAAATGGTCTACCGTTATGACTGCGACGGAAAACCGCTTGTGGAACTGCCGGAAGAGACGCCGGTCAAAAAGGCTTTGTACAAGATTCTGGAAGGGATGGGATTGTAGATGAGAGAGGATAAAAGTTTGCTGATTTCCTATCTGGAGCAGCAGAAAATGGATGACAGTCTGATTCATGACGTAGTGGAATTCAGAGAGAAATACGAAACAGCGGAGGAAGTGCGGGAACGGGTCTATATTCCGGATATGCTTTTTTATGGAAAAGACATTCTGGAAATGTCGGCAGCGGCGCTTCTGCAGGGAGAAAATCTTCTGCTTTCCGGGGCGAAGGCAACCGGAAAAAATGTACTGTGCGAGACGCTTGCGTGGATCTTTGGGAGACCTTCCTATGATATTTCTTTTCATGTCAATACAGACAGCGCTTCCTTAATTGGGACCGATACGTTTATCCATAATGAAGTTCAGCTCCGCAAAGGTCCGGTTTATCAATGTGCGGAATTTGGCGGCTTTGGAATCCTGGATGAAGTCAATATGGCCAAAAATGATGCGGTTTCTGTGCTCCATGCCACGCTGGACCACCGCAGACGCATCGATGTTCCAGGGTACGCAAGGGTTAAGCTGCATCCGGCCACGCGGTTTATCGGGACAATGAATTACGGATATGCCGGAACGAAAGAGCTGAATGAAGCTCTGGTATCCCGGTTTATGGTAGTGGATATGCCGCCGCTTTCGGAAGAGACCATTCGCTTTCTGCTCAAAAAACATTTTGCAGATGTAAAGGAGCAGGCACTTAAGCAGTTCACCGGGTTGTTTCTGGATCTGCAGGAAAAGGTTTACAATGGAGAGGCTTCCGCCCGGTCGCTGGATCTGCGCGGCCTGATCGCTTCCATGAAAGCAATCCGTTCCAATCTGTCGCCCCTTTCGGCAATTCGTATGGGAATTGTGAATAAGAGCTTTGACGTATTTGAAAAAGAAATGCTGGAAGATGTGATTGCGACCCGGATTCCGTCCTCCTGGACCAGGGCGGAGATCTTCGAGGGGTGACGGTATGAAAGAGCAATCTTACCGGTTTTCGGAGAAAGAGGCAGAAGAGCACCGTCTGGAGATTGAGAACAGAATCCGGAATCTGTTCTGGACCATCAGCGGAGATTATACGCTGGATGTAAAACCGGATGTGAAGGCGTTTGTAAGATCCAGATCTGCAGTGCTTTACGATGCCATGAAGCAGGGAGCGTTTGCCCGGTATTTTAACTCCGAAGAACTGGCGCTGTATATGATGAAAAAGACCTGTCTGTCGGCACAGGAGAGACCTCTTATGGAACTGGCCCAGCTCTGTGTGGACGCCGCAGTTTATCCAAGGACTGCAAAGGAGCGTCCGGGGACAGCGGACATTCGAAAAAATGCCTTTGAAGATCTGTTAAGGCAGGAAGAACGTGTTTTATGTAAGACTTTTTTTGGCCAGGTCAAGGTTTTTATCATGAAAGATTATCTGGGAAGGCAATCGGGTCCGATACCGGATGCGGTCAGACAGACGGCAAAGGAGATTGCAGTTCTGGAACATGCCAAAGATACGGCGGATATCATAAACAAGATTGAAGAAATCTATAATACGATCGTTGACACAAAATTTGAAGAGCAGCATGGAAATCTGGAAACGGTGCTTCGTGTTCCGCCAAATGCTCTGGCAAGCGCGGCATGGCAGGAATGTCTGACAGATGAGCAGATGGAGGAAATCCTTAAAAAGTATCTGGCCGGACTTGGCAAGGATATGATGAGCCTGCAGATCAGGGATAAACAGCCGAAAAAGCGGATGCATCCGGCCGAATCCGTAAGGCAGGAAGAGGAAGACTCCGAAATCGAAGATGAAGCTTCGCTGCAGAAGATGCAGGAATATGTGGCGTTAAACTACGGGAAAAATTATTTGTCTCCGTTGGAACAGGAAAAGAGGCGGAACCGGCTCTGTACCGGGATACACGCCAACTGTCTGCTGCATGATACAAAGGGGATCCTGCAGGACCCGGTAATCGTAAATAACCAGTATCGCTTCAACCAGCTTCAGTTTGAAAAAAACAGGATGTATTATTACAGCAACAGCCGGATCATCAAACGGAACATCAAGGCTCTGGCAGACACGCTGAAAAAGACGTTGGTTCTTAGAAGCCAGGAGGACCTTTGTCGTTCCATCAGCGGACAGCTGGCGCCGGCAAGACTCTGGAAGCTGGGGAGAACGGAAGATGAAAAGCTTTTTGACAAAAGGATTTCTTCCGGTTCATCGGAATTTGTAGTTGATATTCTGCTGGATTCTAGCGGTTCACAGGCGATAAGGCAGTCGCAGGTGGCGGTACAGGGGTATATCCTCAGCGAAGCGTTAAGCTTTGTGGAAATCCCCCACCGGGTAGTGAGCTACTGTACTTTCTGGAATCATACCGTCATGCACCGCTTTCGGGATTATGATGACGGAAAAGAAAAAAATGAGAGAATTTTTGAATTCCGTGCATCGGGAGATAATCGGGACGGACTGGCAGTAAAAGCTGCGTATGATTCCCTGTTGGACCGACCGGAGAACCACAAGATTCTGATCCTGCTTGGCGACGGAAAACCCTGTGACATCAGTGTCAGGCGTCCGGGCATCCGGCGGCCTGCGGATTACACAGGAGAAAAGGCGGTGAAAGATACGGCATTTGAGGTACGAAGGGCAAGGACGCTTGGCATCTCTGTTCTTGGTATTTTTGCCGGGAACTATGAAGATACCGCTGCAGAGAAGAGAATATTTGGAAAGGATTTCGCCTATATCAGGGATATCCGTAATTTTTCCCGTGTTGCAGGAGCCTATCTGTGCAGACAACTGGAAGAAGAGTAGAAAAGGTAACTGTTCAGCACAGGTCGAAGCACTTGCTGCTGAGACCGTAAGAACATGATTTAGGAGTGCAAAATCCCATCGCCGAAGGCGATTTTAAATGGATTTTGCACTGTAATTGTGAAGGCACTGAACAGTTACAAAAGGAGTAAGTAAAAATGAGTGTATTTGCAGACTGTCAGGACGAAAGAAATAAAAAAACAATTATAGAAATCGACTGTCCAGAGTGTAAGGAGGGAGACGGACTGGAAGTGTTTTTAAAAGATGGGGTAACGGTAGGAGAAAGCACCTGCACCGCATGCGGATATGTTATACCGGAGGGTGTGAATCTGGAACAGTTTTTGGAAGAATAAAAGGAGTTTGAGATGAAAATAGCAGTAACAGGAAAAGGCGGTGTTGGGAAAACTTCTTTTGCAGCAACACTGGCAAGGATTTTTGCGGAAGAGGGAAGAAATGTACTGGCTGCCGACGCAGATCCGGACGCAAATCTGGGGCTGGCTCTTGGCTTTCCGGAAGAGGTCGTTGATTCGAT
This sequence comes from Lachnospiraceae bacterium, assembly GCA_910574805.1. GTDB lineage: Bacteria > Bacillota > Clostridia > Lachnospirales > Lachnospiraceae > Hominiventricola. The sequence continues at coordinate 17,821 of CAJTCV010000002.1, forward strand.
TATTCCGATTTCCAAAATGAGAAAAATGATTGAAGAACGGACAGGGGCAGATAAAGATAATACGTTTTATGTTCTGAACCCCAAAGTCAGTGACATTCCGGATAAGTACGGAAAGCTGTATAACGGTGTCCGGCTTTTGCTTCTTGGTACGGTGGACACAGCCGGTGGTGGCTGTGTGTGTCCCGAAAATGTGATATTAAAACGGATTATCAGCAATCTGGTGCTGCACCGGAAGGACGTGGTGATTCTTGACATGGAAGCAGGACTGGAGCATCTGGCCCGCGGGACAACATCCGGTATGGAGCAGTTTATTGTTGTAATTGAGCCTGGCGCCCGGAGTATTCAGACTTACCGCAATGTAAAGCGTCTTGCCCTTGGACTGGGCGTGCAGCAGGTGAGAGTGGTTGCCAGTAAGGTAAGGGATGAACAGGATGAAATTTTCATCCGGGAAAAAATACCGGCGGAAGATTTCCTGGGCTTTATTCATTATAATCCGGATATCCTCCGTGCAGACCGTATGGGTTTGTCTCCATACGATTGCAGCAGAGAACTGATACAGGAAGTAAAAGAAATTATAAAACGGATGGAGATGTAAATATGGCAGATGATGTGCAAACTGTCCCTGGAGAACATGGAAAGAAAATAGCATATGCGAAAGATAACATGGAGCGGATGCCCTATGAATATTACACAAAAAGTTTCTCTCATTACCGGTGTGTCGAAGCAGCTTTACCCTTTAGTGCTGTCGTGCAGCGACTTTTATAGGAGGAATGAAGATGAAAGTAGCAGTATGTGGAAAAGGTGGAAGTGGGAAAAGTACAGTTACAACTTTGCTGGCAAAAGAATTAGCAGGGAGAGGCAGAAAGGTTCTTGTCATTGATTCAGATGAATCCAATTATGGATTGAGCAGGCAACTGGGCGTGGACCTGCCTTTGGATTTTACCGCTTATTTTGGCGGGAAACAAAAAGCGATGCAGGATATGATGCTGTCCAATTTTACGCACCGGTTTTTTCATGAAACATGGGAGATTCAGGACATACCGGAAGGATATTATTCTGAAAAGGACGGTGTAAAGCTGATGTCCAGTGGGAAGATCCATACAGCCAATGAGGGATGCGCCTGTACGATGGGGAATGTACTCACCCAGTTCATAGAACATTTAGTACTTTCCAAAGGGGAATATGCTCTGATCGATATGGAGGCCGGGATTGAACATTTTGGCCGGGGAATTGATAACGGTGTGGATTTGATCCTTATGGTGGTAGAGCCTTCCTATGAATCGCTGGCATTGACAGGGAAAGTTTCTGAACTGGGCACAAGCATCGGGAAACCTGTCTATCTGGTGTTCAACAAAGTGGATGGGGAAAATCGGGAATGGATGAAGAAGAATGTATGTGAACGTGTGGAGATTCTATGTGAGATACCTGCAGAAAAGAGTATTGCATCTGCAGGATTGCAGGGAACAGAACTTTCAAACGGCTATCCGGCAATAATCCGTCTGGCTGATTTTCTGGAAAAATGCGGCAGGGGAAAGGAGGCGCCGGCTCATGCAGGATAACCGGGCATTTCAGCAGATGCTGCTATCTGCAAAAGAACGCATATGCGTTCATGCACCGGAGGAGATTGCGCAGAAGAGCGGTGCAGTATTTTATAAGGACAAGTCTTTTTTTGAATTGCAGAGCTTAAATCAGAGGATTCAGATTACTTTTCCGGAGTGTAAATTCCAACCGTGGATTGATGAGTGGCAGCAGCTGGTGATCCTGCATTATTTGGACCTGGCGGATGGAACGGAAGTCTCCCCGGAAATGGTTTCCTTTGGAGCATTAAAGGATGGGTTTATCCGAGGAACGAAATTTGACCATGATATGGAAAGGGCGCTTGGAGGCTTTCTGGCAGGAATGACCCAGGAGCAGCTTTGCAGGGTATGCGAAGGGCTTGGAGCGCAGCTTGTAGAAGAACGGGCAGATTTGTGCGCTGTAATTCCTTTTCTTCCCCGCTATCCCATCTGGCTGAAGGTCTGGTTTGCGGATGATGAGTTTGAGGCATCCGGAAAGTTTCTGTTAAGCAAAAGCGCAGAGCATTATCTGACCATTGAGGATGCGGTGACAGTGGGAGAGCTTCTGCTCTCAAAGCTGAAAGGCATTTTTGATAAAACATAAGGAGTTCCGGTCAAAGATGCCGCTTTCGGTATTCGGTTGGGAGACATTGAAAAAATGCCTTAAACGTTGAGGTGAATTTGCTCTGGCTGTCATAACCGACAGCCTTTGCGATTTCGGCTATGCTCATTCCTGATTTCCGCAGCATTCTGGCGGCTTCTTCCATGCGGTGCTCTTTGATGTGGGCGGCGATGGAAGTTCCATAAATGGCTTTAAAGGAGGCTTTTAAAGTAGTTGGATTGATTAAATATTGTCTGGAAAGTTCATCTATTGTGATTCGCTGCTCTATATGCTGTGTCAGCTGTTCATGGATTTTCCGGACAATGTTTATCTGTTCGGATTGATATTCGGATAATTGCTGCTTTGGCGTGAGTTTTGCTTTACCAAGATAAAGAAGCAATTCCAGGGTCTTTATTTTCTGATAGAACAGCTTCCATTCTTCCGGCTGGTTATAAAATGCAGAAAAAATAGGTTCCGTCTGCTCATTCCCCGCAAGAAAAATCGGACTGTCATTCTGACAGAATTTTTCCGGCAATATGGTTTCAAAAATACGGCTGTCTCTCAACAGTTCCGGAGGATTTTTGACGGTTTCCTGTAAATCTATGCAGATCGTAAGCCCCTGGTAGATACCGCCCGGAAAGCGAAGCACGGAATCCGTACAGGCTTTCATGGTATGAAGGGAAAAATCACCCGGATTCAGATAAATACGGTTCCCGTTTTTCATTTCCCATACCATCTGACCGGCTTTACAATAGTTAATCTGAATGATATGCGGCATGGCTTTATGCTGCACGGAAAGCGGATCGGATGATAAGGTCAGATAACATAATTCTATACCAGGATAAAGTGGAATGATTTGGTTTGCACTTGATGGGTGAAGCCGTTCCACATTTTTTCGTATTTTCAGCAATTCTTCATTCATAGGACAGACCTCACAATTTGGGGCAGGTGATTTCCATAACCTGCTCAATCATCTGGTGCAGCAGGCGTCCCTGTTCCGTATCAGCAGCATGGTAGTAAACTTCTTTTCCCTCCCGGCGGCAGACGATCAGGCCGCTGTTCTTCAATGGCCGGAGGTGGTGGGATACAGCAGGGCTTGACATATCCAACATAGCAGAAATGTTGAGGACACATTCCTCCTGGTGGCAGAGAAGCCAGAAAATGCGGATTCTGGTAGTATCGCCAAGCTGCTTGAAAACCTCGGCTACCGTTTGAAAATAATCTATATGATTCAGCTGTTCCTGTACCAATTCTGTTTGCTGCCCTTCTCCGTGTTGGTGTGGCAATTTTGCGTGTTCCATATTATTTTCCTTTCTTTTTCGCTTGCATTTCGCCCAAATGGAAATACTTTTCGCCCGTTTGGGAGGGAATGCCTCAGAGGGATTGACGGGTGCCTTTTTGTGTATTATACTGCAATCATAATGATTAAACAAGTACTTAATCATTAAATTTTAAAAATAGAAAATAGCAAGGAGGACTTTTCCAATGAAGAAGACTTACAAGATTGAGGTAGACTGCGCCAACTGTGCGAACCTGATGGAGGATGCGGCCCGCAAGACCGCCGGTGTGCAGAGCGCAACCGTCAATTTTATGACACAGAAGATGATTGTGGAATTTGGCGAGGGACAGGAGCCGAAGGATGTTATGAAGAATGTGTTGGATGCCTGCAAGAAAGTGGAGCCGGACTGCGAGATTTTCCTGTAAGCGGCAGCTGCCAGTGATGGAATGACACCCTTAAAATGCACCGCTGCAGTTTAGGGGTGTCATTTTTAACAATAACAATTAAACAATTAAGCATATCTTGAAAGGAGTTTTACGATGCAGGAATTAGTGATAAGCATACTGCTTACTGTGGTTATCATAATGGCTGCGGCGCTTCTTCTTTTTGTCGGCAGCCGCAAAGACGGCATGACAAGAAAGCAACGGGTTATGATGATTCGGATTTTAATCAGTGCCGGAATCTTACTGGCGCTCCAGCTTATTTCCGCAGAGATGTTTGATACGGTTGATGTGTATTTATTCCCCTCCGCAGGAAGATGGCTTCGTTTTGGGTGTTATCTGGTTGACTATCTGATTATCGGATATGACATTCTTAAGAAAGCTGCAAAGGGCATTAAAAACCGCCAGGTATTTGACGAGAGTTTTCTGATGGCAGTGGCTACGATTGGGGCAATGGCCCTGGCTATTTATGAGAATGGAGAATATCTGGAAGCCATTGCCGTCATGCTGTTTTACCAGATCGGGGAGTGGTTCCAGGGATATGCGGTTGGAAAGAGCCGCCGCAATATCAGCAGCCTGATGGATATCCGTCCCGATTATGCGAATGTAGAGAGGAATGGGAAGTTAGAGCAGGTAGACCCGGATGAAGTAGGGATTGGCAGCGTGATTGTTGTACAGCCGGGAGAGAAAGTGCCGATTGACGGTATCATTGTTGAGGGTAATTCCAGCCTGAATACCAGTGCGCTGACCGGGGAAAGTCTGCCGAGGGAGGCAAAGGTTGGCGACGAAGTAATCAGCGGATGTATCAGCATGACCGGCGTATTAAAGATACAGACCACAAAGGAGTTTGGAGAATCTACGGTTTCTAAAATTTTGGATTTAGTGGAAAATGCAAGCTCCCGCAAATCAAAATCAGAGGATTTTATCTCGAAGTTTGCAAAAATCTATACTCCGGCTGTCTGCTATGCAGCATTGGCGCTGGCATTCCTTCCGCCTGTTGTCCGTATGCTTTTTATGGGGCTGTCTGCCGATTGGGGAGTCTGGATTTACCGGGCATTGACATTCCTTGTTATCAGCTGCCCTTGTGCGCTTGTTATCAGTATTCCTTTAAGTTTCTTTGCAGGTATCGGAGGAGCAAGCAAGGAGGGGGTTTTGGTGAAAGGCTCCAATTATCTGGAAATCCTTTCCCAGACCAAGTATGTTGTTTTTGATAAAACCGGAACCATGACAAAAGGTGTCTTTGAAGTAAACGGGATTCACCATTCTACCATAGAGAATGAAAAACTATTGGAATATGCGGCTCTTGCAGAGAGTGCATCTTCCCACCCCATCAGCAAGAGTTTACAGCGGGCATATGGGAAAGAGATTGACAGAACCCGTGTATCAGATATACAGGAAATCAGCGGAAACGGCGTAACTGCAAAAGTAGATGGTATGGAGGTTGCAGCCGGGAATGACAAACTGATGAAACACTTGAATATTCCTTATCGGGATTGTCACCAGACCGGAACGATTATACACATGGCAGTGGGTGGGAAATATGCCGGTCATATCGTGATTTCCGATATTATCAAACCTCATTCCAAGGCGGCGATTGCGGAATTAAAGAAAGCAGGCGTAGAAAAATGCGTCATGCTGACGGGCGATGCAAAGAAAGTGGCAAATCAGGTTGCTTCCTCTCTTGGGATTGACGAGGTTTACAGCGAACTTCTGCCAGCAGATAAGGTTGAAAAAGTGGAAGAACTTCTGCGGGTGAAACTGGGCAAGGCAAAGCTGGCATTTGTGGGTGACGGTATCAATGACGCGCCGGTGCTTTCCAGAGCGGATATTGGTATCGCTATGGGAGCAATGGGTTCCGATGCGGCAATCGAAGCGGCGGATATTGTACTGATGGATGATGACCCGATTAAGATTGCAAAAGCAATCAAGATTTCAAGAAAGTGTCTGCGGATTGTTTATCAGAATATTACGATAGCGCTTGTTGTAAAATTTTCCTGCCTTGCATTAGGAGCTGTGGGCATTGCAAATATGTATCTGGCGATTTTCGCAGACGTAGGCGTTATGATTCTTGCTGTGCTGAACGCAATCCGTTGTCTGTTTGTGAAAAAGCTGTAAGAAAGGAGGGGTTCCTTTGGCGGAATATCAGGTCGGTCAAATTTATGAAGGGCTGAAAGAAAGTGATTTATACATTCTTACGGAATTTTTTAAGATGCTGGGGAACCCTGCCCATATTCGTATCCTGCTTCTTTTAATGGGGCAGGATGCGAATGTCCGTGATCTGGCGGAGCAGCCTGGAATGTCCCGGTCTGCGGTGCGGTCAAGAGCAAAAAGTATATTTATTATCGCTGTCCTACCAGAAAAAAGCACGACGGTGAACACCCCATCGTGTTGCGGGAAGATGAACTGGCGCCCTGGGCTTCTACAATGCTGCGGCAGCTGGGGAGGTTGGAATTTTCTTGAAAAACTTTGGTCTTGTGCTTGACATATGGGTGGCAAATGACGTGCAAACGGTTCCCAAAGGGCCATTATATGTGAGATACCTGCAGAAAGGAGTATTGCAGCCGCAGGATTAGAGACAGGGAGCTTTTTGAACATATTACTGAACCTGCTGATTTTTGGGAAAAAAATGAAAGGTAAAAGGCTTTGCTGTCCAGGTTAAATAGAACATATTCATGATATCTTTATATTGTAATTGCAGTTATATAAAGTACATGATATGTTATTATGGAAAGAGATATTATAATTACAGGCAGTAATAAAGAGAGAAGGTGCACAGGATATGATACATATTGCTATAGTGGAAGACGAGCCATTGTATGTGCAGCAGCTTCAGCAGTTTGTCAAACATTATGAAGAAGAACGGAAGAAACAGATAAAGATAACCATCTTTTCAGACGGGGAAGACATTACAGAAAATTATAAGGGAGATTTTGATATCATTCTTATGGACATCCAGATGCGGTTTATGGATGGTATGACTGCGGCGGAGAAAATACGGGCACTGGATCATGAAGTAATCATCATGTTCATCACCAACATGACCCAATACGCAGTAAAAGGGTATGAAGTAGACGCCATGGATTATGTGTTAAAACCGGTAGAGTATTTTGCATTTTCCCAAAAGCTGGATAAAGCCATAGGACGGCTGAAAAAACAGGAGGAACCCTGCATCATGGTTCCGACCGCAGACGGGGTTCAGAAGTTAATGGTATCTGATATCTACTACATCGAAAGCCAGGGACACAATGCCAGATACCGGACGACAAAGGGGGATTTTCTGTCGAGGGCAGCGCTGAAAGAACTGGAGGGATCCGTAGAAAAACATGGATTTTTCCGCTGTGGGAAAGGCTATCTGGTCAATATGCGCCGGGTAGACGGTGTTTCCGGGAATGACTGCGTCGTATTTGGAGAGAAGATTCCGATCAGTCGGATGAAGAAAAAGGCGTTTATGGAATGTCTGATCCGGTACATGAATGAGGGGTAAGGAGATGGAATTCTATCAGGATATACCAAGGATCTGTACGGCGATTGCCGAGTGGGGAGCCTGCGCGGCATATTTGTATCTGCTCAAAATAGAAAAAATGAAGTCCGTTTCTTTTTGGTTGGTCAGCAGCCTTGTTCTGGCGGTTCAGATTGTATTTTTGGTGGCTACTGCCAACGTTCCGATTATTTTCTGGAACCCCTGTATGGCCGCAGCCGCAGGCATTATGTTTTTCTATCTGCTGTGGGGCGGGGAGATGTCTCTGTATGGCGCATGGTACTGCTGTGCGAGAGCTTTTTTGCTGGCGGAATTTACGGCTTCTTTGGACTGGCAGATATTCACCTTCTTCCAGGCAGGCGGCTATGGGTGTCTTTGGCTGCAGATTCTCCTGTTTGCGCTCATCTATTTTGCCTGTTTTTGGCTTACGATCCGCCTGGAACGTCCGTTTCTGACGCAGGAATATATCCGGCAGCTGACCGTAAAAGAGGGGCTGGCGGCAACGGGCATTGTAGTTTGTATTTTTGCTTTCAGCAATCTGAGCTTTATATACAGCGGCATCCCTTTTACCAGTGATTTCCGGGCAGACATTTTTACCATCCGGACGCTGGTTGATTTTGGGGGAATGATGGTTCTGTATGTGTATCAGAGCCGGATTTGTGAATATATCGCAGAACATGAATTGTCTTCCATGAATGCAGTTCTGAAGAGTCAGTATGACCAGTACCGCAATTTTCAGGACAGCCTGGATTTGATTCATCTGAAATATCATGATCTGAAACATCAGATTACTGCGCTTCGGGCGGAAACGGACGAGGAACGGCGCAGGAAATGGCTGGATGCCATGGAGGAAGAGGTCCATGCCTTTGAAACCATGAATAAAACCGGAAACCAGGTACTGGACACGCTTCTTGCCGCAAAAGCCTTTCACTGCAGAAAGCACAACATACAGATTACCTGTGTCGCAGATGGAAAACTGCTGGATTTCATGCATGTGACCGATATCTGCTCCATGTTCGGCAATGCCCTGGATAATGCCATTGAGCATGTAATTATGCTTCCAGAAGAAGAAAAAAGGCTGATTCATGTGTCGGTTTCCGCAAAAAAGAGTTTTGTTTTTATAAAAATAGAAAATTATTGTGAAGAAGAAATCGTAAAAGACGAAAACCGGCTGATTGCTACTACAAAAGCGGACAGAAAAAATCATGGTTTTGGGCTTCGCAGCATCTATGCTGCAGCTGAAAAATATGGAGGCAGTGCGGATATTTCACAGGAAAATAACTGGTTTGAATTAAAGATTTTAATGCCCAGAGACTGATGCAGCCTCTGGGTTTTTGTTTTCATCCGGCCTGCAGAGAAAAAGAGAGCTGCATTTCATGCCGTATATCTGCATCTTATGCCAAAGCACGCACAAAACAGGAATAAGTGATATAGTAACTTCACTGAATAAAAAGCAGCCGGGAACTGGCCAGACGGATGCGGATGAAAACGAAAAGAAATGAGATCAGGAGGAGAAGAAATGATCAGTGTTGAAATGGAAGATGTCCTTGCCGTCCTTCAGCTGTGCAAACCCTATATTATAGGAATCATAACCGCACTGGTGGTTGGCATCGCAGCAATGGTTACAAGCCGTAACATGTCTAAAAGCCGGAAATTTCTGGTGAGAGGAGAAGCCGCAGTGTCCGTGCTGCTGGCAATCGTGATTTGCGTAAATATGATCTGTTTTGGGCCGATGTCTACACTGATTGGCCTGGCCATGGGTAATGGAACTCTAAACGAGGAAACGAATGCAGAAGCTGCAAAAACAGCAGAAGAGATTATGGAAGAGGGAATTGTCCTTCTGGAAAATGACGGACTTCTTCCTTTGGACGGAGTAGAGAACCTGAACCTGTTTGGTTGGGAATCCATCAATCCGGCCTATGGGGGAGCCGGCTCCGGCGGCATCAATGATCTGTACGAAATCGTGAGTCTGACAAAAGGATTGGAAAATGCAGGATTTGCAGTGAACCAGGAGTTGGTTGATTTCTATAACAGTTATGGTTCCGACAAGCCGGAGATGTCGATCCAGAAGCAAAGCTGGACACTGCCGGAGCCGACAGCGACTTCTTACAGTGAAGAATTACTGCAGAACGCCAGAGATTTTTCCGATGTGGCAGTCATTGTGCTTTCCCGAAAAGCGGGAGAAGGCCATAATGACATTCCTATGGATGTAAGCAGGGCATCTTATGACGATAATTCAACAGAATACAAAGATTTTCCAGATGGAGAGCATTATCTGACTCTCTCTCAAACAGAAAAAGATATGGTGGAACTGGTCTGCTCCAATTTTGAAGAGGTTGTCGTTCTTTATAACGGCGCCAACCAGTTTGAACTTGGGTTTGTGGACGAATATGAATCCATCAAAGCAGTGGTGTGGTGCCCCGGAACCGGAAATGTGGGATTCAATGCCCTGGGGAAGATCTTCCGTGGAGAGATCAGTCCATCCGGAAGGACGCCGGATACCTTTATGTACGATATGACTGCAGCGCCCTGGTGGAACAATGGAGAGAAAAGAGATTATTCTAATCTGGCAGACTTGGCGGTGGAGGGCATGAACGCCGGAACGCCCCAGATATATGCACCCTCTTTCACGAATTATGTAGAAGGAATCTATGTAGGCTATCGTTTTTATGAAACTGCGGCGGAAGAAGGCATCCTGGACTACGACAAGGCTGTGCAGTATCCCTTTGGCTATGGCTTAAGTTATACTACATTTGAACAGAAGATGGGAGAACTGAAAGAACAGGACGGAGAGCTTTCCGTAGATGTAACCGTGACCAACACCGGAAATACTGCAGGCAAGGATGTGGTGGAACTTTATTACCATCCGCCTTATACCAATGGGGGAATTGAAAAGGCGTCCGTGAATCTGGCAGATTTTGCAAAGACCGATCTGCTGGAGCCGGGCGAGTCCCAGACAATAACCGTGACGGTTGCCATCGAAGATATGGCTTCCTATGATTACCAGAAAGAAAAAGCCTATGTGTTGGAAGAAGGAGAATATCTGTTGTCTGTCAACAGCGATTCCCATACCATTCTGGATCAGAAAACCTATACGGTTGACCAGACAATCGTCTATCATGGAGATAACAAAAGAGCATCTGACGAAATAGCGGCAGTGAATGTATTTGAAGATGCGGCAGGCGATGTGACCTACCTGTCCAGAGCAGATGGATTCGCAAATCTGGCAGAAGCAACGAAAGCTCCGGTTACAACAGAGTTGGAAGAACCTTATGTGTCAGAATACCATCTGAACAGCAATTTTGATAAACGGACGTATCTGAATGACAATGACACTATGCCTGTTACCGGCGCGAAAAACGGTATGAAACTGGCTGACCTGAGAGGAGCGGATTATGACGATCCAAGGTGGGAAACGCTTCTGGATCAGCTGACAGTAGACGAGATGGCGGAGATGATCGCCATGGCAGGATATCAGACCGGAGCCATGGAGTCGGTAGGGAAAGTGGGAACCCTGGATTTTGACGGACCGGCGGCCATCAACAATAATTTTACCGGTGTGGGTTCCATGGGATTCCCCATTGAGGTAGTGATTGCCTCGACCTGGAACAAGGAGATGGCAAAGGCATGGGGAGAGAGCATGGGCAAGATGAGTCAGGAAATGGGCGCCCACGGCTGGTATGCACCAGGCATGAATACCCACAGAACGCCCTTTGGCGCCCGCAATTATGAGTATTTTTCCGAGGACGGCGTACTGGCCGGACAGATGGGTGCAAACGCCGTGGCCGGAGCTATGGAATATGGAGTATATTCTTACATCAAGCATTACGCCCTGTATGAAGGCAACGGAAAAATGGTAAGCGTGTGGTCCAACGAGCAGGCTATCCGTGAGATTTACTTAAAGCCTTTTGAGATTTCTGTAAAAGAGGGCGGAGCTAATGCCGTTATGGTTTCCTGGAGTTTTCTGGGACATAAGTGGACTGGAGAAAACAGCGGCCTTTTAAATACGGTTCTCCGGGATGAATGGGGATTCCGCGGAATGGCGCTGACCGATTTCTTCCGCAACAACGGACATGGTTTTATGAACGCAGATGCTGCTTTGGCAAACGGCGTGGATGCCATGCTCTCTACCTTTGACGGAGAGGAAAACAATGTGGCAGACCCCAGCCATCCCACTTCGGTTCTTCAGATGCGAGGCGCCTGCAAAAATGTCATGTATACGGTAGTAAGCAGCTGGGCCTATGACGGCGATAACGTAAATGTGAGCATGGAAGGCTGGAAAAAGGCGGCAATCGCTGTGGATGCAGTTCTGGCTCTGGGACTGCTGGCTCTGGAAATTGTTATCATAAAAGGATATCAAAAACGGAAAAAAGAAATGTAAAATGGATTCTGCGGGCGGGTACGCCTGCCCGCAGTCCCAGGTGATGAGAGAAGGGGAGAGGAAGATGAAACACAAAGAGCTTATCGATCAGATGACACTGGAAGAAAAAGCTGCAATTTTAAGCGGCCGGACGGTCTGGGAAACACGGGAAGTGAAACGTCTTGGAATCTCTTCCATTTTCCTGTCTGACGGGCCGCACGGAATCCGCAAGCAGGCGGGAGCCGGCGATCACCTGGGGCTGAATGCTTCTCTGGAAGCAACCTGTTTTCCCACGGCGGCGACGGTGGCCAACAGTTGGAATGAACAGCTGGGAGAAGAGATCGGGGAAGCTCTGGGAGAGGAGGCCCAAGCCATGGAGGTGAATGTACTTCTTGGTCCGGGATTAAATATCAAAAGAAGTCCTTTGTGCGGACGTAATTTTGAGTATTTTTCCGAAGATCCTTATCTGTCCGGCAAGATGGCAGCCGCCTATGTAAGAGGAATCCAGAAAAAGGGCGTCTATGCCTGCCTGAAGCATTTTGCGGCCAACAGCCAGGAACTGCGGCGTATGTCCATGGATTCTGTGGTGGATGAGCGGGCGCTGCGGGAGATTTATCTCACCGGATTTGAGATTGCTGTCAAAGAAGGCCATGCCAAATCCATTATGAGCAGTTACAATAAGATCAACGGCGTCTATGCCAATGAAGACCGGCATCTGCTGAAAGAGATCCTTCGTGACGAGTGGGGATTTGACGGTTTCGTGGTGACAGACTGGGGCGGGAGCAATGACCATGTAAAAGGTGTGGAAGCCGGCTCCAATCTGGAGATGCCCGCCCCCGGCCTGGACTCCGCCAGGGAGATTCTGCGGGCAGTGGAGAATCAAACACTGGATACGGAAGAATTGGATGCGTGTGTGGACGATCTGCTGGACGCCATTCTGACGTTGAAAAAATCGGCTCTGCCGGATGCCGGTTTTGACCAGGAAGCTCATCACAGACTGGCAAAAAAAGCAGCCGTGGAAAGTGCGGTGCTTCTGAAGAATGAGGGGAATATTCTTCCTTTGAAATCAAAGACAAAGACAGCTCTGATTGGCGACTTTGTATTTACGCCCAGATACCAGGGCGCCGGTTCTTCTATGGTGAATCCTACGAAAGTAGAGGCACTGGCACAGACTGTAGAGAATTATCATCTGCAGGTGGTCGGCATGGCCAGGGGCTGCCAGCGAAACGGCGAACCGGATGAAGAACAGTTGAAAGAAGCGGTAGAGCTGGCAAAAAAGGCGGATGTGGTCATTTATGCCTTTGGGCTGGATGAGCTCAGCGAATCCGAGGGACTGGACCGGAGCCATATGCGAATACCGGAAAATCAGATCCGGCTTTTAAAAGAACTGTATCAGGTAAATCCCAATATTGTGGGGATTTTAAGCGGAGGTTCCGCAGTAGAAATGCCCTGGCATACCTGCTGTAAAGCAATCCTGCACGGATATCTCACCGGTCAGGCAGGCGCAGGCGCTCTTTTGGATCTGCTGACAGGAAAAGCCAATCCATCCGGGCGCTTAAATGAAACCTATCCGCTGCGCTATGAAGATACGCCGGCTTTCCACTATTTCCCCAGTAAGGAGCGTACTGCGGAGTACAGGGAAAGTATCTATGTGGGATATCGTTATTACGATACGGCAAAGGCAGCGGTACAATATCCCTTTGGTCATGGACTTTCTTATACAGAATTTGCATATTCCAATCTGAAGGTAACGGCAGAAGGCGTCACGCTCACTGTCACAAATACCGGGGAGATGGACGGAGCCGAGGTGGTACAGGTGTATGTGGGACTGCCGGGGGCAGAAGTATTCCGCCCGGAGAAGGAATTGAAGGGATTTGTCAAGATCTTTTTGAAAAAGGGAGAAAGCCGGGAAGTTTCCATCTCCTTTGATAACAAAACCTTTCGTTACTGGAATGAGAAGACCGGCGGATGGGAGACGGAGGGCGGTTCTTACCGCATTATGGTGGGAGCCAGCGTAATGGATATCCGTCTGACCGGGAGCGTCAGCATAACAGGCACAACTAAAACGAACCCATGCACAAAGGAAGAACTGCCTTCTTACTATACCGGAAAAATTCGTCAGGTAGAAGATGCAGAATATACAAAGCTCTTAGGGCGTCCCATTCCGGACGGAAGCTGGAGCGGAGAACTGGGACGAAATGACGCCATCTGTCAGATGTATTACGCAAAAAGCTGGCTGGCCAGAGCGATATACCGTCGGTTGACTGCCATGAAGAAAAAAAGTGAAGCAAAGGGAAAGCCGGATCTGAATATCCTGTTTATTTACAATATGCCTTTTAGGGGCATCGCAAAGATGACAAACGGAGCGGTCAGCATGGAAATGGTGGATGGAATGGTACTGGCAGTCAACGGGCATCTTTTCCGGGGACTTGGAAAAATCATAGGCGGTTATTTCCGAAACGCCAGAGCCAACAGAGCATATGAGAAAAGGTTAAAGACAGAATAGAGGAAAAGCAGAAGGCGGGTGGAAAAATGGAAGGAATTGCAGGAAAAGGGAACAGTATCTGGGGCGGTTTTGCAGGTAAGCATCCAGGACTGGCAAAATGGCTGTATCAGATTTTTTATTTTCTTATATTCAGTATGGGAGTGACGGTATTTCAGTATTTGGTATTTACTTTTATGCCGGGAATTTTGGGAATGAAATTTGCTGCTGTGGAATTTATGTGGCCCCGGATACCAGTGAAAATTTTGGGAGTGGAATTTACCTGGAGCCTTCTGGGATATCAGGTATTGAAAGATGCTGCAGGGGCAGTGAAGATCGGAGGCGGCCTGGGCTATTTTATCAGCTATGAAACAGGCTCCTTCCTGGCTCAGTGCATCAATTTTCCGTTACAGAGAAATATCACGTTCAAAAGTCATGGAAATGTGGTGTATCAGGCGGCGTGGTATCTGATTGCCTGGGTAGTCATATCCCTGATGTGTAATGGATTTAACAATCTGTGGATGCCCATTGCGGCGGCCTATGTTGGGCCGGCTGTCTATAACATCCTAGTGACAGTCATTACAGGCGGCGTATCCATGGTCATTTTCTTCTTTGTATTCAAAATAATTTTTCCGGAAGAATGATATCCGGATAAGCCACAGCCAGGGACCGGCAGAAAGTCAGTCTCTGGCTTTGGCAATTTTGTAGCGTTTTTATGCAGGAAGTTTTCCTTTGAGTCCTTCTGAATCTGTGCATAAAAGTCTGATAAAGCAAGCCGGATGTTGACACCGACTCCGCATTCCGGGTTGGTGTGGGTATCCAGGTGCAATAGCGGCTTTTCTTTTTCCACGGCTTTATAGACCTCTGGCAGAGTGATTTCCGAAGTTGCTTTTGCAAGCTGCGGGGTTGCCTGCCCTCTGGAGCTTAGGAGTATACAGACAGCTTTTAGCTGTGCCATAATCTGGCGCACGCAGGATGGATTTGTCTGGATGCTTTTTGAAATATCAGCGCTCGTAATCGTATTACTGTCATGCTGGTGGATAAAGATCATAATGTGTACAGCGTCGCTCAATCGTGTGGAATATTTCATTTTGCCTCCTTTTTCTGAATTAACGCTCCTGCAATCTCCCCTAAAAATATATTGATTTTTCAATGTGAGAATCCCTTTTTTGATGTGGGAAGTTTGAGTAAGATAACTTTTGGTATCATGCGAATAGATATGTTCCCCAAATGAAACTAACATAAAAGTAAATTGTTGATATGTTCCTGTATACGAAGAAAAGCAGGAAAAGGGAAAGTCAGGTAAGTTGAACGCTGGTTGGCTTTGTGCTATACTTTAATGAGAATGCCGTGATTGCCTTTGTATCCGGGGTGGTTCTGCCAGAGCCGGAGCATTTCCGGGTGCAGCCCTACCGCTACCTGTTAAAAAGCGCAGACATAGACGAGAGAATGCGGGATATCGGGGAGCTTCTGCTGGAAACGAAACGGCGCAGCCGTAGGGAGATGGCGGAAGTGGCCAGCGACGGGGAGGCGCGGCGTGTTCCTGTCGGAAGTATTCTTTACATTGAAAAGACAAAGAGGGGAAGCCGGCTCACCGTAGAAGCCGGCAAAAGTCTTTGACAGCAGGCTGATAAACCTGCTCTTTGGATTGCCGATTCTGTTGATGCCGGTTTTGTTGATTTTTAAGGACGACCACAGGAAAGAGGCATTTCTGCTCCTGATCGGCGGTAGCATTGTTCTCAGAGCTTGTAATTGAGCTTTTCTTTGCCAAAATCCCGTTCTGGCAGCTGATCAGGGAAGAGCTTCATTACACACGGGAAGCGGAAAAATATACGATGGGAACCCTTTCCTGCATACTGTGCTGGTTTGTGCTGCATGGACTGAAAATCTGTTTCCTCGGCACACAGTATAAGATGCGGGAGCATTTTCCGCTGTCTTTTGTGATTCTGCCGTTTTCCACGGCGCTGATCTATCCTGGGATTGCCTTTGGAAATGATGGCGCCGTATGGGCGCAGTGCAGTCTGAAATTCGGGCTTTTCATTCTGCCGCTGGCAAATGTACTGCTTTTTTACACCATCAACAAACTGTTTTTTGTCAGCGAGAAAAGCAGGGAGTAGCAGCTTGCCAGGCAGCAGGCCGCGCTGCAGCAAAGGTACTATAAGCATCTGGAAGAAATCGACCTGGGACACAGGCGGTATGCCCACGACCTGAAAAACTGCATGGTTTCCATAGCCGCGCTGGCCGCCGACGGCGGAAACGAGGAGATTTTAAGTCTGCTGGGGGATATGGAAGTGGAACTGGATACCCTGACTGGAAAGCGCTATACATCCAATCCTGTCCTGAACGCCATTCTCTGGGAAAAGTCCGTGCTGGCTGACAGACAGGGCGTCCGGATGGATATCGCGGCGGAGGAAAATCCCGGATGGGCCTGCATCGCGGGGAAGGATCTGATCGTCATGGCAGGCAACCTTTTGGACAATGCCATTGAGGCGGCAAGGCAGTGCGCCCATGGCAGCGTCCATGCGGCGATGCATGCGCAGGAGCATTTTCTGGTGATGGAGGTGGAAAATACATGTATCAACACACCTGCTGCCAATGGAAAAGTAAAACATATCCTGCCTGCTTCTACAAAGCTGGACGCTGAAAATCATGGTTTTGGAATTACAAACGCGCGGGATACCGCGCAAAAATACGGAGGGCTGCTTTATATAGAACAGAACGGGAACCGTTTTACCGCAATACTTACCATCGCAAAATCCTGTCTTGCCAGATACAATGGAACTGTAGAATAATAACGAAAACAGTTCCGTGGACAGGATACACAGATATACAGCGATGCGAAATGACACGTGAGATGACAATGACCGCCCCGAAATGCCGATTTACGTGCCGATTTGGACGGGGTGCTTTTGCGTGGCAGTCTGTCTGTGTTATAATCAGGCATATAGGTGCCCGGAGTCTCAAGGGAGATTCCGGGCGATTATGCAGATATGGAGGATTCAGGAAATGAATGGACAAAAGTTGGAAAAGCAGAGGCGGAATCTTGTGGACAGGGGCGTGTTATCGCCGGATGAAAAATTATATGGCTCAGCTACGATCAATTATACGGAGAAGCTGGTCGGAAGAATCGAGACATGGAAGCAGGGCGGCGTGGCAATCTTTACGGACCGGAAGGTCATTCTCACCAAGGGATTTTCATGCGAATACATCCATATTCCTTACAGTTGTATTAAGGAACTGGGAAAATGTAATCAGGGATTTTTTCCGATAGGGATGGTAATTACTTATGAAAACAGGGAAAGCGGGGAAATCGTGACAGAGAAGATCTCGCTGGGGAAAAGAAAGAAATGGCTGCAGATCATATCGGAAAAAACAGGATTATAGCTTTCCGGTGGTAAGGAGCTGCAGATAGACGATTGGTCATGCACAACTGTTTTGCATGACCGGAAAACGGAACCCTTGGAAACCGGACGCATGCATATGGGATGTGGAATTTATTTGGCAATGATTGGGAATATTGCATCGGCGCCTGCCTGTGCGGCTGGAAAGAGGAAGTGATCTCTTTTCGCACAGACAAGGATTATTTTTGCATGGAACCGGTTTCGATTGTTCCATGGGACGACAAATCCATAGAGGACGAGCCTGTGTGGTTTCAGGGCTTGCTTCACCGGATGGGAGATGAAGAAACGATCCGGTTTCTGCCTTTTGCATACGGAACGTGCGTCTGCCCCGACTGCGGAAAAAGAGCGGCTTACTGGGATTGGCTGGCGAAGTTCATCGGATATGGATGGTGCGGCGGATGATATGCTTTTAGGAGCGACAGATGATTCATTTCCTGATGCGGGATTTTCAAGTATTTCAATCAGAATGGAGTGATATCATGGAAGAATTATTGGTTTCTGCTATTTTGCTTTATGAGGGATTAGTAACAGAAAACGAGTACAATAAACGGCTTGACGAATTATTTCTCACTACTCCTGAAAATGATGATTTGCTCTATTTGGAATGGGAAACAGACATCAGTAAAGCGATTATTTATGTAAGGACACATATTGACTACAAAAATCTTAACCTTGAACAGTTTGGAAGGATTTTGATGAGTAAATTAAAGGTAGTTTATAAAAATTGTCCGAATATAAAATATTTTGCAAGTCATATGTATCGCTTATGGGAAAGCCTTCCTGTAAATATTCAGAATATAGAACCGTTTTGGACTCTATGTTATGCCGATGACCCTTTATCATGGGGAGATGAAAAACAGACCAGAGACATATACGAGCATATGCTGAGTTACTATGAAGGATGATTCGAATCATAGAGTTTTATCAGGGAACACTGGATGCTGTCATGGATCGGTTATGGCAGCCTGTGCGCAATGGAAGAATTTTGCGGCATTGAAGGTACCGCAGGCAAATGAATACTTGATGGATTTTGACTTCTCCGAGATTATTTGGGCGGACGTGTGGATTACGAGAATTTTGAGGAGTGCGGAAAGCTTGATTTAGATTGGGTGCCGTATGTGCTTGAGATAATACTGGTGGCTGTCTGTGAACGGCTTGCCAGTGCAATTGTTGCATCAAACAGGGGAGTTGATTTGGAAAAGTCGATGACACAGGTACACAATTCGTTAGCTTGGGAAATTGTCATGTATGTTCAGAACGATCTGCAGACGGCTCTTTTGGCTGCGCCGGCGGAGTATGAGGCGCTGCGGAAGGAATACGCACAATATACGATCATTCCGGAGCAGTATGCCGCGTGGATGTGGGAGTATTAAAAAACTATTTCAATATGGATTCTGACAGGAAAAGGAGAGAATACGGTTATGGAAGAATTAATTCGCCTGTTTGTTGAGGAATTTCAGCAGCCCTCGACATTAGAGGAAACGAAAATTGCCAATTTATTAGGACATTCGGACAGGTTTATTGCCCTGGATCAATACCGAAGAAAAGATCTAAAAGCCCAGAAACAAATACTGGATGAGTTGGCTGGAAAGCTGGATTCTATGGATTTGTACAAGGGCTGCTGCTGCGCATTTTTCTGTGGTGTGCTGATGGGAGAATGTGGGCCTGGAGGTGCAGGAGAGGGACTTGTGAATTTCTTTATTAAGGTGGTTTCCCATCTCTGCGGGTTGCTGGATGAGCTGGATAAAACAGGGGAAAGTGATCCTGAGGATGAGATGTTGGACAAGCTGTTTTTGACGTCGCCGGATAAGGTTCGGGCTTTCCGGGGAAGTGCGCCACTGATGATGGCAATTATGGATTTACTGGCAAAATCACCGGAGAGCAGGGAGTATCTGCGTAAAAAGGATTTATATGATAATCTGGAGCGCATTGAGCCTTTTGTGAAAAATGGCTCATATTTGCTTCGGATTTATCCTGTCTGCGGACCTATGGATGTGCTTGTTTTAGCACCAAAAAAGGAGCAGGGAGCGTTAATAAAGGTTCAGGATGTGGGGACAAATTTCCACTTGATGACCTTGCTGGAAAGGGCACTTTATCAGAAAGAATGGGACCGGCGTTTTGGCTTATCCGCAGATGTGAAATCACCGGAAAGCCTAAAAGTATTTGCCTGTGCATCGGGGGAAGAGACGGCAAGGCAGAATGGTTCGGTTTATGCACATGCCGCCTATTATTCCTGTGATGGTCAGATGCTCTGGGGAGAGATGGGGCCAGATACGATTCCCTGTGTGGAGCAAATGCCTGTGGTATTGATTTGTCCTGAAAAATTTCCACGAAGCTGGGATTTATTCTTCGCTGTAAGCTGCCATCCTTATCTTAAGCCTTTGGCAGAAATCAAACGGGAATTGTCAAGGGAAGAGGTTCGGGAATGGATGGGGAAAATGCAGGGGATTTCGTCATTCTGATTCTTATTTGAAGGATAGATATTATGATTACAATAAATGACGTCAAACAAATAAGCAAAATAATATCTTTGGAAAATGGCATATCGGAAAATGATTTAAGCGAAGATGTATTTGAAATTGTGTACCGTGTAGATGTGTTTGAGTGCGATGATGCTTCTGTCATTGACCGGCATATAGACATCGAATATTCTGTCGGTGATTATTACGAAGTGCATGAAGACAGCCCTTTATTTCCATTTATTTGTGCATTGTGTAACCTGTCATTAGAACAAGAGGAGGAAGAAAGGGAAAAGGTTTTATGGAAGAGTACACGTTAAAAACGAATTTTACGGCATTGGTGGAACCATATGCAAATGAATATCTAATAGATTTTAGGAATATTGTTGAGAAAGCGTTTGCACACAGTGACAGCCGCCCGCGTCTGTTGGGGAACCTGCTGGTTCTGGAGCGCTATTGCAATACGGTGCAGCAGGGGCTGACCGCGGACAAGGCACAGCTTTGTGTATGCCTGCGGTATGCGCAGGGGCTTCTCTGGGATTATCTGGGCGGACGTGCCGCGGCGGCGGATTTTCAGGACTTTGCAAATGATTATTATGCATGGTTGTTAGAACACAATGTAGGCCCCGAAGGCTTTTGCTCAGAGCATTTTGCAGAATACTTTGCGGATTCGTGTCCGGATGCTTATGAATGGTTTGCGGTTGAGTGGAGTTGCGGTCTGTTGATGCAGTTGGTTTCCATAGAGGGCGGACGTGTGGATCACGAAGATTTTGAGGAGTGTGAGAAGCTTGATTTTTATGGGCCGCTGTGTATGCTTGACATGATGGAGGATGTCTGTATCGGGCTTACTGATACACCAGTTGTATCAAACAGGGGAACTGATTTGGAGAAGGCGATGACACAGGTACGCAAAACTTCATTATTTCAGGAAATTGTCATGCATGTTCAGAACGATCTGCAGACAGCTCTTTTGGCCGCGCCGACGGAGTATGAAGCGCTGCGGAAGGAATACGGACAATATACGATCATTCCGGAGCAGTATGCCGCGCGGATGCTGGAGTATTAAAAAACTGTTTTAATTACATTCTGGAAGGAGAGAAAGTAAGTTTTGAGGTTGCATAGATAGAAAAGATGGATAATAAACAAAGTAAAATCGTAAAATCAGCGGCTGAACTCTTAAAGGTTTATTCTGCCCAGTGCAGATGTTGTAATAACGCATTTGACTATGCAGCGGAAACCGCGGATACAGATATGGTAAGCTGTTTTTGCAGCAGCGTCTATTCATCAAAGAAGAAACAATTAGTAATTGCCCCATTGACAGCAGAAGAATTTTATAATGGACAGGCAGGATATTTTGATAAAAGAATAAATGCCATATGCCCGGGGCATGATTACAGGCTTTTCTGTGCTGGAATTTGCCCTTACTGCGGTAAATCCGGTATACAGAGTTCAAAAAAAGGTCTCGCCATTAAAGAGTATTGCACACATCACCCTAATACACTCATAATATACCATAATGGGACAGCCCGGATTTTAAAAGACGAATTAGAAGCAGCATATATGTAACGAAGCAATCCGTTTCTGGAGGGAATGAATTTTCAAGGAAAGAGGAATGGTAATAAAGTGACAGTGTGGAAGGAGCTGGAATAGGAAATAGATTGGGGACGCAGATTTCAAAGGAGGAGTCAGATGAATTTTGAAGAAATGGAACAGCAGATTTCAGACTATGCAAAGGCGCATCATGTCGTGCTGGATTACACCGCACAGAGTATTGAGGTTCTCGATGAAATCATGGAGACCTTTCACGAGAGGGTCAATCAGTGCAGCGAAGAAGAAGGTGATGAGATTCTAGCAGAATGGGCAGCGTGTTTTGGTGTTTATATCGGGGAGACGCTGCTGCGCGTGCATTTGTCGGAGAAAGGATTTGCATGGGCGTTGAACGGAGAGATGCCCATGCTTCAAAGGGGTAATGACAGATTAGAACCCATTTACCAGGCATGCATTCGAATCCGGTATGGCTGTGCATTTGATATTAGTACATTTTATCAGAGGGCAGTCTGGACAGCTGACCAGGCACCATTTTCTGCGGAGCGCGTAGTGGATGTGGAACTGGTTGAAGCCGAGTATCATGAAAAAAATGTATTATATGAAGATATTGAGACGCTTTTACTGACAGTTGTAAACTGAGAGGAAGAGTACATGATTCTTCGCTCCAGGGATGGATTTCTGCAGTTTTTTGGCATGAATGATAAGTTTGTTGCGGAAACGCGAGTCAATTTGCCGGATGGAGACTTTCGCACGTATTCTATTATCAATAAGGAAAGAAAACAAGCGATGGACAAGATTACAGTCCACACAATGCTTGACAAGTCTGAAGTTCCGGCATGCGAAGTGATCTCGCTGGAGATGCTCAGAGCGGCAGTGAGGGCGTATTACAGCAATGGGCACTATGAGTCTTTTCTGGAACAGATACCGCATATGGATACGACAGAGCAGACAAAAAGGTACATGGGGCTGATAAAATGAGGGCGTTTGCGTTGACACGGGGAAATTTATTTTTTAACAATAAGTTTATGCGGATTTAGGCGTTTTGTAAACGCCTAAAATTCAGAACAATAGGAAGGTGAATTTACATAATGAATTATGAAAAAGAAAAGAGTAAATACGAAAAGCGCTACGAGGAGCAGATGCGGGAGCTGCTTGTTCTGACTGGGGAATATGTTAGGGGTGCGGGCAGAGTCGCAGAGGGTCTCTGGTCTCCAAGTGCAGATATTTTGGGTTATGTGGATCTGGAGACTGGAGAAACGGTGGAAAGCGAGGGCTACTTAAGCTGGCTTGCGCGTGAGGAGGACAAGGATGGATGGATTTATTATCTCAAAGACTTGACCATTTATCATATCAAATGCCGCAAAATTAAGCGGGAAGAGGTGATGAAGAATGCGCAGCCCCGCTTCTTCAATCATTTTATGCTGACGGAAGTCGTGGAACGAGAGGTAGAGAATCCGACACTGTCAAAGTTATTGGAAAAATATAAAGAGGTTGTTGTTATTGAGGACGGAGACTGCGGAACCTTTACGCTGGAACGGCATTTTAACTGGTTTGCGGGCACCGTCGACTGGCTGGGAGAGGATTGTCATGTGACCCTTGAGTGCGACGAGGAAAATGGAACGACAGCAGACCAGGCACTGGCGCAGTTTAAGAAAATTTATGCCAATTTTAAGGAATGGGATCAAAAATTCCGTGTATTTGCTGCCGAAAAGCTGACAGAACTTGCCAACGACTGGCAGGACGAAGGATATGATGACGAGGACGGCGAAGACTTAGCTGCAATTACGGAAGAGTCCTTCGCTGGGCGGATCGTAATCAGTGAACTCAGCATAGACGCAGAAGGCGATTATGAAGTCTACTATGATGATGACGATATGTTCTGGGGCCATGTGATTATTGTAAGCGGCAGCGTGGACGGCGGGATGGAGGACGCCTATATCGCCGGGTAGATTCTGTTTGAAAGTATGTATCAGAGAAGATTTACATATAGTGATTATCAACTATAGAGGGCAGGAATGGAAAACAGCGAAAGGAGGACGTTTTATGTCAGATAATCATGAATTCATTATTCCGGCAGGAAATCCTGTGAAAAAATTTCCGTCCCGACTACAGGGATTATATCTGAGTGTGTGTGAAAACGGTCAGCCGCCAATCTGCCATCAAAGGCTTACGGAGAACAATTTAAAGCGGCTGATCAGGAAAATATATAAAAGGAAAACGCTGGGAGCTTCGCTGGCTTTTCCGGACAGGAATGAGGATTATTTTGAGATTGAGGTAAACCCCAGTTGGATTGCTTTCGAATATGTTGTCAATAATGGTATGGAAGACGAGGCATTTTATTCCAGCTTTAACCCGGATTATCTGGATTCTGACGAGGAATCCGATACAAACACAATTTATGGAAGCTTTATGCAGATGCGTTATACCATGCAGGATCCCAAACTTGCCGCAAAATGCGTGGAGTATTTTGCGCGGACAGGTGAGCTTTATCCGGGAATGGCATGGCTGACGGAAAGGAAGGGTGGATAACGATTTGTTCATAGTGCGGGAGAGCCGCATGCACGGTTTTGTAAGGGGATGGTATCGTGAGGTGACTGTCTGCCTGGCTTGCCGATCATAGAGGTGTTATGAGAGAAAAGAAGATGAAACAAGATGACTTGATCGATTTTGAATCAATGTACACGGTTGTTAAGAGACTTGGAATAAGAAACTATAAAGCATCGCACATTGAAACATGTAAGAGAATATGGAAAGAATTGGTTCCGAAAAGAGGTCAGGCGGATTTGTTGCAAGGAGAATTGCTTGGACAAGCTGAGAAACTTAGAAATGAAGCGAGAGAGAATGGCAATTTTAATTGGAATAATAATTTTGAATGGTTCTGCGATTTTATAAGCGTGACTCTTCATGGATGGCATTGATTCAGAAAGGATGGAATGGGAGAGATGAATGATGGAAACGTAAGCGAAATGGATGCGCACGAGTTTGCCATGTATTGCAAAAGATATAATGAAAGATGGGACAATCCGCAGACAGAAGCAGAAAGGCTGGTATATGAAACAGCGGGCAATAAAAACAGGAAAACGAATCAGGAATGGCTGGATCTGCAAAAAGAGGTATGGGAATTTTTAAAGACTGCAACAGAAGAGGACAGGAATCTGACAGGAGGCTATACAGAACCGTTGAGTATGATCTGCAGCGCCATAAAGGAAGGTCTGCGTTGAGGGATTATGAATATGTTAAGAGAAGAATTGAGTGAAGAGAAACGGAAAGAATATGATACATTGACTGCAAATATGATGAGAGAGATTGAAGAAGAACTTGCAAAGCTGCCGGAAAGGAGGAAAGGACAGCTGGACGGACCAGGAGATAAAGTTTACAGAGATATTTCCAATAAGTACTTGCCGGAGATAAGAAGAATTTTGGGAACTGTTAAAAAATAAAATGGACAATGTGATTTGAGGACTGCGGAGGAAAAGACATGGATTTTCATTATGACTTGTTGGAAGAAACAAGAAAAGAAATTAAGAACATACGGTTTTTCAGAGAAGATGTTGAGATAAATGCAGAGGAATACGAGATCATACATGATTAAGGACCATATAAATTAGGAAAACCGCAAATACAAGGCTTTTCGGAGCCTACCAACAACAAAAATAATATTTGATCTATCACATTACGCTGAAAGGCCGTCCGGCCATCAAAACCGGGCGGCTTTTTTGCGTGGATAGACGGGAAGGAGGCAAAAAAATAATTACAGAAATTTAAGCCTGAAATTTGTGCAACTTTAACGAAAAGGAGGCCGCCCAGGAGCAGGCTTCGCCCGGGCCAGCCGCCCCTCCCCGCCCGGTGGAGGAAGGCAAGCTCATGTATCTGAAACTTTCCGAGATGCATCCGTTCCATACATTCCGGCCCCATCCGTTCAAGGTGCGGGACGATGCCAAAATGCAGGAGACGGTGGCATCCATTAAGGCAAACGGCGTGATGGTGCCGGGCCTTGCCCGCCCGGAAAAGGACGGAAAGGGCTATGAGATTGTGGCGGGCCACCGCCGCTGTCGTGGCAGTGAACTGGCCGGGCTTTTGGAAATGCCCTTTATCGTCCGGGACATGAGCGACCACGAGGCTGTCCAGGCCAAGTCGGTCATTTTTTGCGGACAGTTCAATACATATCAAACAATAAACAATCCCAAATATCATCTATATTGTATCGTTGATTGAGTAACTTTTATCTGTGACTGTTTATCATCTTTCCACATTTTATTTCCTTGTTTGTAAATAAAAGATACATAATCTTCAGGATTTTCTATTTTTGCTCCTAATATAACCTCATTAATATATGTCTTAGAATCATTATAAATATATATTTTAGGTATACTGCCAGAAATCACTTTCACATCATCAAGTTCCGCACTTGTTCGATTAGCTATTAATCGAATTTCATTTTCATGCTTATATGACTGATTCTTAAATAAATATGAAATCTGCGAAATGATATATTTTGCTAGAGATTTAATTTCAAGAAAACATTCTTTTCCTTCTTCTGAATTCAAATCAATTTTATGATTGCAGAAAGAAACTAAATCTCGATATGTAAATAAAAATTCATCCAGAAATATTTTTACCTTTTCATCCTTTTTATCACATTTTCCATCATCCGTTAAATATATTATCCTCCGCAAAGAACTATTTTCAAAAGTTTTATTATTTAATACTATACAACATCCTTTAGCATCATCCCCATACTGTACCCACATTGGCAAAAATTCTTTCATAGAATTTTCTTTACTTTTTTTAGGATAACAAAAAAATGATTTTAAAAAAACATAGTTTTCTTCATACTGATTTCTAGAATCTGAAAAGTCCTCTGTATCAACAGAAGCAAACTTATCATTTTCCAATAAACCTCGAAGAATTTTTCCCTCCTGTGGGTCGTTCATGTGGTAAACATGAAACATTGGTAAACGATAATTACAATTTTCAGAAGTTTCATCCTCTAATAAAAGCCTAAGATGTTCAGCCTTTGTGTAATAAAGAACATCATATTGAGATATATCACGTATTTTGGTTTCATGCCGAATTTCTAAAGCATGGAACAGCAATTGAATTAAACTCTCATAAATCTTTTTATATGCCTCTGAATTATTTTTTAAATACTCATTTGAGTGTACAAAATCCACAATTACTTCATACTCTTTCAATTTCTTATGACTAAAATTATTGTAAAAATACTCAATCCAATCAATTACTAGCTCATGTTTTTCTGGGTTTAAACACATGTATTTCATTAATATCCATAAATGTGTATTAAAATTTGAGTCTTTTTTTGTTTCCTCATCTGCTTCATTAAATGCTTCTTCAAAACATTCAAATGCTCCATTATAATCACTTTTTTCTGAAAGTAAAAAAGATTTTTCTAAAATTACATGATACAGAAATTCTTTATACTCCGTTTTCTGTAACACTTTTGCTTGTGAAATATGTTGCTCAGCCTGAATTATTAATTTATATGCCTCTTCAATGTAAATTTCCCAGTTTACATCATCTTTTTCTTTATAATTCGCCGCCCAAGCATAATATATTGCTCCATTATATAAATCGAAAACATTTTGGGATTCTCCAAATTTATTAATATATTTATTTTGAATATTTTTTGCTTCTTCATATTTCCCTAAATTAAATAAAAGTTCCGCCTTTTGCTTTTCCCAAAATCCTCTAATTTCTAAATCCGATACCCTTCTAAATAAATGTTCACTTTCTTCTAAAAAAGACATAGCATCTTTATATCTCTCTGCGTTTTTAAATTTTTTCAATATTCTAAAAAATTCTTTTGCCATAATGCGCTCTGAATCAACTGTATATTTCTCACTTTTATCACAGCATTTCAAATTAGAATGCAATAAATAGGTCAAACAATCATTTTGATTTTCAAGCATAAAAATCTGAGTTAAGAACCTTTTATCTTCCATAGTATAGAAACTGATATTTTTTCGGAAAATCTCTCTCATGTTTTTTTCAGTTTCATTTTTATCATATATTTTAGCTTCATGAACAAAATATAATAAATATACAGCTGCTAATATACCTGTTATTCTTTTAACACAATTCCATTCATTACCCACTTTACCTGATTTCCATATAGTATCCAATAAACCATTTAACCCCATAGTTGCTTCAATGCTATATGTACGTAAAAATAGCAAAAATAAATCAACTGCCTTGTCAAGTGTTTTTTCTTCTAATTGTGTATCTGTACTATAATACGAAAGTATTTTTCTTAATTCATATATATTATCTTTGCTCTTTATTCTTTCTTCATCGTTTTTGTTGCCAATAAAATGATTTACTATAATATCCAAATTATTATATTCAACCCCTGAATAGTCATATAGAAAATATTCAAGCTTATCTAAAAGAACCGCATCACTAATTACCAAACAATTTCTTTCCATATTCGTAAAAAACCTTTCTAAAATTTTTCTCTAAAATATTATCAGCATTAAAAACCACCTATATTATACTCGAAAACTAAGACTCTTTCAATTAACTATCAAATAAATTACTTTTCTCAGACAGTTCAATACATGCCATCCTTTTATGTTCCCTGTTCCTGCGTTTGCTCTCGTTTGACTTCTCCCTCTGTATCTTCTTAGCACAAACGGGACAATACTTCGATATGCCAGAGCCGGGGATGTATTCCACACCACACACCGTACAATTCTTAGGCGGTAATGCCGTCCACCGCTTTGTGGGTGTGATATGTAATTCACCGACAAAGCCGATGAATTTATAGTATATCTTGATTTCCTGTCTAATCGTTCCGTCCGCTGACTTCTCACGCTCCGAAACAAGTATCTTGTCTATCAAGGCGTTTACAACCGTTGCGTCCAGTTCCTTTAAGCCTTGATAGTTGCGGATAAGGGAGAGGAAGTCACGGATTCCCTGCGACTTCTCGTAGCTTTCGTTGAGCGTTTCCGTTACTTCCCTCAACCGTGCTTCGGTTTCAAGCTGTTCTTTCTGGTATTTCCCCGACATCATCTCGAAATTCCGCTCGGTGATACGCTCCATGACCTTATCCTCATAGAGAGAAGAAAACAGCCTGTCAAGCTCCGCAAGGCGTTTGTTCAGCTTCTTTTGTTCTTTCTCCATCGCCTTTGCCTTGCTCTGGTCTGTTTCCGTGAGCCGCTTCTCAATCGCCCTCACCGCCCGCTCGTCATTCACCGCCATATCCGCAAAGCGGTTGATGTCGGCAAGGACAGCGTTAAATAAATCCCTCGCTTCAATGGCGTGTGCAGTACACATGACGTTGCCGTACCTGCCATAATTATTACAGGTGTATTGTACGCAGTCGATAATGTCGAGGCGTTTCCTCCTGTTTGCACTCATAGCCCGCAGAGCATAGCCGCAGTCCGCACACTTGATAACGCCTGCAAAGATATTCTCAAATCCCCCTGCGTTCTGTTCCCGCCTGCGGCTCGTCATAAGCTGCTGTATGGTGTCAAATTCCTCCTGCGTGACTATCCCCTCATGGGTGTCAGGTATCACTTCCCATTCTTCGGGCAGCTTAGAGGGGCGTTTCTTGCTTTTCATGTTGGCGGCAATCCGCTTGTAGCCTGCAAGGTTTCCCGCATAGATAGGGCTTCTTAAAATGCCCCTCACGCTGTTCTCGCTCCAAATATAGCGGTTTTCCTCGTTATCCTCAAAGTACCGTTCATAGCCTGCCGCCCCCTGCTCCGCCGCATAAGCGGCAGGGCGCAAGACGTGCTGTTTATTGATGTGTTTGCGGATTTTGGAGATTCCATTTCCCGCAAGCGCAAGGTCGAATATCTCCCTTACAACGTGCGCCACCTTATCATCTATCAACAAATGGTTGTGGTCGGCGGGGTCTTTGATATACCCATAGGGCGCATACGTCCCCATGAATTTCCCCTGTTGAAACTTCGCTCGGTACGCCGATTTTATCTTAACTGATATGTCGGCGGCATACATTTCATTTAGGATATTGCGGAACGGCGTAATGTCCATCACTGATTTATTGAGTGTGTCCACACCGTCATTGACCGCTATATACCGCACGTTATTTTCGGGAAAAAAGACTTCCAGATATAATCCGCAGTCAAGATAATTCCTCCCTAACCTTGATAAATCTTTCGTAATCACGCAATTTATCAGCCCGTTTTCAATGTCCTTAATCATGTTCTGGAAGCTCGGTCTTTGGAAATTCGTACCAGAATAACCGTCGTCCACATACGTTTTTGCTAAGTGCCAGCCCTGCTTTTTCACATAATCCGTAAGGATGGATTTCTGCGTGGCAATGCTCGCACTCTCATTTTCCGTGCCATCATCCTTAGATAACCGGCAGTAAATGCCGACTGAATAGATTTTCTTTTCTTCTTTGATTCCTGCCATACTGTAAAACCTCCGTATCTGCCCTAACTGTTTTCATGTTCCATTGCGTACATTCTAAGCGGACATACCCTCATTGTCGAAGGTGTCATCCTCGGCAATCTTCCTCCGTATATCTTCGGAGATAATTGGGATGAACGCCTCGGCAACGGTCTGTGTGCCGACATATTCACGGCTGACAATCATCTGCACTGGCTGTCTTGCCACAATACGTTTTCTCTTTTTGTTCGCTGTCTTATCCTCGCCCATATTCAAATCTTCCTTTCCAGACAGGACAGGGGGAGCGTCTGGAAACGTCTGGAAACGTCCCCGCCCTGCCTATCAGATACAATCAATCCCCGCTGTTCGATTCTTCCTGCAATGCTTTAAGGAGAGCCGCCGCTTCATCGGCGGTCAACGTGATTCCCTTTCCGCACTTCTCACGGCTGGGGGAAAAGCTGCGGATGTCGTATTTCGGCTCTTTCCCGTTCCCTGAGATTAAATTGATTTCCTTTGTATAGCCGCTGTCGCTCGTAGACAATACGGCGATTTCCTTTACAATCTCATACTGTATTTCTTTCATTTCCTACCTCGATTCTACTTTTTCTTTGCTTGGATACTTTGTGCATTTACTATCCGAAAAGAGAAGATTAGCGGCTGTCCCTGCCCCGTTTCCTCTGCAATTCACGCTCCAAAAGTTTGATGATGGTGTCCTCCATCTGCTTCGGCGTTGTTCCTTTCGGGAAGTATTTCTTTAACCGCTCCATGCCGATTTTTACGGTTTCTTTCTGGTTTCCCTTTTCCTCCGTCATAATTGCAAAGATGGTATCCATGTCAAGCCGCCCGCTCTGGCTCAAGGTTTTCATCCGCTGTGCCTGTGAGAGTGAGGGCGTTGCTTCCTCGCTTTCCATCGTGGCGAATAGGTTTTCCTGCTCGCCTTTCTTCAAAAAGGACAGTTCCACCGCAGGCGTGAGGGCGATTTTCCCCTCGTCCACCATCTGCAAAATTGACGGTATCAGCTCCGTCAATCGGATAAATCTCTGCACGGTCATCCTGCCAACGCCGAAGCCCTGCGCCACTTTATCGTCCGTCCGCAACTTCGTCCCAACTTCGAGCTGTTGACAAACCCCCTAATTTCGTAAATGTCACAAGATATCATGATAAAAATCCAGCAAAAATAGCAGAAATATTCCAAAGAAAAAGGTCATGGTTCCCTATGCCATGGCCTTTATCATCCTTTTAAGATTTAATGCCGTTGACGATAAGAGGCACTGCTGTTCAGCCGCCTCTAATCCTCTTCTGTATAAGAATTTCAAATTATGTCTTGACTTTTGCGCCGCAAAGCTTCCTTCGCTCCATATCTGCCGCAGAAGCAAAACCCTGGTGTGTCTTTCCGTACCATCTTTTTCATGATTCTTTTTTACAATGTCTTCAAAAATATTTACCTGGATTCTTTTATCAGAACCTTTTTCTCCTATGCACCTGCTACGGAACGGACAGTCTTTACATTCAGCCTTTGGACAGCGGTACTCTTTTGTTACTGTATTTATTGTTCTATTAAGCCGGTGCAGCGGAAGTGCTTTTCCTCCGGGACAGATGAATCTGTCATCCTTTTCATTATACTGAAAATCCTTCCTTTGAAATTCTGTAGTTCCTCTTTTTCGTTCCGTTCTTTCAGGCGTATAAAAATTTATGCCTCTTTCTGATAACTGTTGGTTGATAAGGTTTGTGTCATAGCCACTGTCGGCACATGCTTCCTGTATTTTCAAACCCAGATTTTTCTCAATATAATCAATCCTTTTGATATACGGCTGGCTGTCAGGCACATTGCCGGCTGTAGCTGCCACGTCGATTATGATTCCGTTTTTAGAGTCCACGGTTTCATGCGACAGGTAGTGCATCCCCTCCGCTTTCCCTTTCCTCCTGTAAAATCCAGATTCGGGGTCGGTTCTGCTTTCTCGTCGGCTAATGATTTCCGTTTTTTCCTTCCGTTTTTTGCATCTGACGGGCTTGATTTTTCCTTCCGTTTCCAACTGGGCCCGTACCGTTTCTTCATACTGGTCTAATTCTTTGAGGTATTCATTTGTGACTTCTTCTGTTTGCTTAATGTATTCTGTTTTCCGGGATGCGTTTGCTTTCATGTGTGTCGAATCCGTAAAAACCAGCCTGCCGTCTGCCAGGCCCTTTTCTATGCATATGGAAACAATTTTCTGAAAGATATTCCGAAAAAGACCGCTGCCGTTGAAACGGCGGCGTCTGTTCTGGGAAACCGTAGAATGGTCTGGAACTTTATCCATGATATCAAGACCAAGAAACCAACGGTATGCCATGTTCACCTGAATCTCTTCTGATATTCTTCTTTCGGAATTGATGCCATAAAGAAAACCGATGAGAAGAAACTTGATTAAGACCACCGGATCAATGGATGGACGCCCATTGTTATGACAGTACATATTTTCTACTTCGTTATATATGAATGAAAAATCAATGATATCATTTACTTTCCGAAGCAGATGATCCATAGGGACTAAATCTTCAATGGTTATCAAATGCATTTCTATCTGTTGGTTTTCTCTTTTCGTCATCATAATGTATCACCTCAAGGATTCATCTACACATATATTTTCTTATATGCAAATCTTTTTGGCAAGAGGTTTGTCAACAGCTCGAACTTGTGACGAAGTTAAATCCGTGCGGAAGCCCTGCCGCTTCATGGCTTCGGATTTCATCTTGTAGGCAAATGCCCGCTCCGATGGCAGGATATTTTCACGCTGTAAGTTGCTGTCAACAAGGGTGATGATGGCTCGGTCACGGTCTAAGGGCAGGACAAAAGCGGGGACTGTGTTTATCCCTGCAAGCTCCGAAGCACGGACACGCCGCTGTCCCGCAATGATTTCATAGCCGTCCCCGTCCTCTTTCGGACGTGTGATTATCGGCGTTACGATTCCAAACTCCTTAATGCTTTCCGCTAATTCTGATAACATTTCATCCTCCACTACATGAAACGGGTTGTCGGGAAACGGGTATAAATCTGCGGTCTTTAATACCTTAAAATCCTGTTTCTTCATTCACATTCCTACCTTTCTTTCGCTCTGTTCCGATTACTTTTCTGTAATTCCTCTATCACTTCTGGCGGTATCTTTTTCAATAACCGTTCCATCTGCTGATTGGTTCTCTGCAACTCAAATATCCTCTGGTTGGCTTTCTGTACCTTTAATTCCTGCTCGTACTTCTCATCACGCATACGCCCCGCATAGTCGGATTCCCGCCCGATTCTCTCTTTCAAGCTGTCAATATACGCCTGCTGTTTCCCGATTTCCTTAGAGAATTTCTCCACGTCTGGAAGCCATGCGGAGAGCAGTTCTAACGCCTTATCTCTTTTCTTGCCTGCGTTAAAGGCGTTGATGTCGGAGAGGGCAGACACGATTTCCGCATACTGTTTATCCAGCCTGCCGCCCAACTTATAGAGCCATGTGGGGATGTGTTTCCGCTTCGTTTCCATTGAGGACTGACCTCTTTCCAATTCGCTCCACCGTGCGGACATCCGCTCATGGTAGGCGGTCTGCCACTCGGAAAGGCTCTTTTGGTTGCCTAAAATGGACTTCGCTGACAGCTTGTTGTCGGGCGTAAGCGGCACAAAGCATAGGTGCATATGGGGCGTCCTTTCGTCCATGTGGACGACTGTGGAGAGGATATTCTGCTTTCCCACACGCTCCGAAATGAAGTCAAGAGCCGTCTGGAAATAGGCTTTTTGTTCTTCGGGCGGTAAGCTGTTCATGAATTCTGGCGAAGCGGTGATGAGCGTTTCCACCATCATCACGCTGTCTTTCCTTACCTTACAGCCCGCTTCTTTTACCATTCGGTTTATCTCTTTCTTGTAGGTGTAGCGGGGCGGCTTCACAAGATGGTAGTTATCTTTGGAGCGTCCCACGTCAATGTCTGGGTTGCTTTTATAGGCTTCTTTCTTCCGCTCGTTGTGGCGTTCACAAGCCGCAACGCCGCCTGCCTTGCGTTTCTGGAAACGCAGAATTGCATAGGGCATGGCAGGATTCCTCCTTTCTTCGGCGGGTACTCTGTATGCGTGACGGTCATGACGATGATGACGGTGATTTTGGGATACCCCCTATTGCCAGTCATAGCCGTCACTGTCACGCCGGTATTCTTCCATCCGAAGCCGCAAGGCAGAGGATGGGCAGGGCGTAAGCCCTGCTTTAAGGGAGTCCAGAGGGAACGTCTGGCACACGACTTTGCGGAGCAAAGTGTAGTGTGTTACACCCTGTAAACGCAGTCGGAAAAATCGGTAGATTTTTCCGACCGCAGGGGTGGCTTTACGAGCCGAAAAGGGCGAGTAATGCCCACGCCTGCACTTTACGTTTACGGGGTGTTCTCCCGAAGGGCAGAGCCGCCGATTTTACATACGTCCGCTATGACGGTGACGATGGCAGGGGGTATCCCAAAAACACCGTCATCATCGTCATGACCGTCACGCATAAGTTAAAGCCGCCGATGTCACATAGGTTTAAATGTCGGTGGCAACGGCAAGGGAAATCATCCGCCCGCTGCTCCTGCGGCTGAAATCATAACGGATATGGTTTTCAAGCAGGAAGCCAAGGCGGTACTCGTTCCTCCACTTTGTCAAGACATTCGCCGCTGTTTCCGTTTCCCCCAGAGCGTCCAATAACTCCGTGGCTGTGCCAGTCCATTCCTCCCTGCCCGTCACATACAGCTTTGCGGCATTGGACGCACGGCTTTCCTGTTGCAGGACAAAGGTAGCGTCCGCACTCCCCGTCAATCCCTGATATTGTCAATATTGGTTGACACTTTTTTTACAAGGATATTCATGCCTAAGCTGCAGCATCCAGAGATTCATAATATCTCTGTCGTTTGACCATAGGAGGGAGCCCCTCATTCGCAGAGCATATCCTCCTATTGTTCCAATAACTGATGAAGTATCTCCAGATAAGGGTTTTCAGTTCCCCTATGTTCTGTTCCCGTTTTCCCCTGGTCTTTTTTGGTCTGGCCTTTGGAGGCTCTGGTTCCCCGTCTTCTGTAAGTGCTGCGACTGCTTCTGCTTCATTAAAAAATACGATCGTTCCGTCGACTTCCATTTTAATGGAATGGGCTGTGGAGCAGGGGATATTGGATGTTATGTGAGAGAGGGGATTTTGCCCTTGTTAATGCCGGCGGTTTTCTGGTATACTGGGTGAAAGGATTGGATGAGGTGCAGGTATTGGACAGTAGAGTGTATGAGTATGAGTCTCCGTTTTATGAGGCAGGGAAGACAGAGTTCTGGTGACGGTCAGGGAATGGGAATGAGACAGGAGGGAGAAAGATGTGGACATGTCCGAAGTGCGGGCGTACTTTTAAGAGGCAGGGGCAGAGTCATTACTGCGGGAAAGCGCCGGAAACGGTGGATGAGTATATTGCGGCGCAGCCGGAAGAGGTGCGGGAATATCTGAAGGAAATAAGGAAAGCTCTGCGTACGGCTCTGCCGGAGACGGAGGAACGGATTTCATGGAGCATGCCGACTTATTGGAAGAAGCATAATATTATCCAGTTTGCCGGTTTTAAAAATCATGTGGGCCTGTATCCGGGGCCGGAGGCTGTCCGGGAGTTTTCCGAACGTCTGAAAGACTACAAGACCAGCAAGGGGACCATACAGCTTCCATACAGCAGGCCGGTTCCGGCGGAATTGATTTCCGATATTGCCAGGTGGTGTTATGAGACGGGGAACCATCCACAGGAGTAAGAATGTATTTGGAAGGAGCGGGAAATGGAGCAGGACGTATTATATTTTTTTGACGGAAAACCGGAAGCGCTGCCTTTGTATGAGGCTTTTAGAGAAAAAGTTTTTTCGGTGGTGGACGGTGTGAAGGTAAAGGTGCAGAAAACGCAGATCGCTTTTTCCAACCGGCATAATTTTGCTTTCGTTTCCTTCCTGCCGGTGCGGAAAGCAAAGGAGCGGCCGGAGGTTTATATTGTCGTGACTTTCGGGCTGGGATACCGTTTGGAGTCCCCGCGCATCGATGGGGCGGTGGAGCCGTATCCCGGGCGTTTTACCCACCATGTCCTGCTCTCCGGGACAGAGGAGATTGATGATGAGCTGCTGGGATGGGTGAAAGAAGCGGCTGTCTTCTCGGCGGGCAAACGCTGAAAGCAGTTTGCGTCAGCATACGGGACTGAGCCGCTGCAAAGGAGTGTATTTTATGGGAAATGAGAAAATCTATCAGATGGACTTTTCGAAAGTTTATCATCTGCTTGTCAATAAGGTAGAGAGAAAGGGGCGGACAAGGCAGGAGGTTGACGAGGTGATCCGTTGGCTTACCGGGTACAGTCAGCCGGAACTGGAGGGGATGCTGGAGCGGCCGGTGCCTTATGGG
Organism: Lachnospiraceae bacterium; assembly: GCA_910574805.1. Classification (GTDB taxonomy): domain Bacteria; phylum Bacillota; class Clostridia; order Lachnospirales; family Lachnospiraceae; genus Hominiventricola. Next base: position 54,184 of record CAJTCV010000002.1, read on the forward strand.
GATTTCTTCCGGGATGCTCCGCAGCTGAATGAAAACAGGAGGCTGATCAAAGGCGTGGTCTGCGGCGTCAGGGTGGAAGAGATTGAAGAGCCTCTGATGCGGGAGATCCGTTATCTGGATAAGCTGATAGACGAGCTTGCCAGGGGGAAGGCCATGGACAAGATACTGCGTAAATAAAATGAGAGATAAGGCAGATCAGAATGATAAGGAATAAATTAAGGGAAAAAATAAACGAACAGCAGAACGTATACGAAGCGCTGAGCGCAGGGGATGCCGGTCAGGTCTGCTATCGGGAATTTCAAAATGGAGAATGGGGCACGGACGACGCCAATTATACGAACCGTCTGCGGCTGGCATATTATCTTTTATACAACAGGATTGACGATGAGCGCACGGTTGTGTATCTGTTCCAGGAGGAGCTGAAGGACAGGGAAACGAATTCCTTTCAGGGGATCGGGAGTACGCTTCGCATTCTGACGTGGCTGCTTGGGAAATATAACGGCGGGCATTCGTATGATCATCTGCTGGAACGGGCAAAGAATGCCAATTTTGACTGCGCCTGCGGATATGATGCGGAAGATCCGGTGGAGGAGGATTTTGAGAACAATGATTTTCTGGACTGCATTTATATCAGTCAGGAGCTGGATTACAAAGATGTGATGGGCCTTCTGGTGGACGCATGGAAAAAGGAGACAGAAGATGCTGCCGGATGGAATCGCTCCAACCGAAGTACCCTGATCAGGTTTAACACCTGCCTTGGCAGACATATGGAAAATGAGAAGCTTTATCAACAACAGCTGAAAGAGACTATGGAAGCAGGATCCGGGAAGGTAAGGGATCTGATTTCCGGATATCGGGATCTGATTCGCTGTTATCTGGATATGGGCGATTACGGGAAGGCGGCCGGGTACTGCAGGACTGTTCTGGAGACGACGGATTACGGACAGATCAGGGGAATCCGCCTGTTCGGGGATATTCTGGAGGAATGCTGCGAGGTCGTCACCCAAGATCCGGGAGGAAACCTGGAATTATGGAAGCGGATAAAAGAAGAGCTGGAAAATAAACCCCGGTCCGGCTGGTACGGAAATCTTTATACAAAAGTAATTGCCGCTGCAAAGGCCGCAGAGGATCCGTATGCCGAAAAAATAGAGCAGGAATACCGGAACTGGAGGAAGGATTTTTTATGTTAGCGTTTGCCCCGAATACATATTTGCTGGAATATAAGGACGGCGCATATGTCTGCGACGGGAAGAAGAGAGTGGAAGCGCCGCTGAATCTGGAGACCCTGGAGGCAGCGGTCAGACAATGTCCGAAACTGCAGGCGGTCTCACTGGATGACGTTCCGTTCGGAGACCAGTGCTTTCCGATTCTGGCGCAGATTCCAAAATTAAATATGCTGGCCCTGCTGCGGGGCAGACAGATCACCGGGCATGGACTGAAACTGTTAGCGGATTTGCCGCTGAAGGATCTGTTTTTGCAGCGGACGGCTCTGGATGATGAGGGACTGTCTCAGGCGGCACAGATCAAAAAACTGGAGCGTCTCTACATCGCGGCCTGCCCCCACGTCACGTTTGAGGGATTGATGTCCATATCCTGGAGGGATAAACTGCGGGTCAGCGACACCGACGAACATGACGATGAAGGGCGGGCCGGGCTGTTTACAAAAGAGCAGTACAAAGCCTATGAGGACGCCCGAACCTATAAGTCCATGAAAAATCAGATCCCATTGGACAGCCCCGGGCTGCAGGCGCCCATCACCGCTCTGCAGGCATTTTTTGAAGAAATGAACCGTTGGGAGCGGTCAGCAGAGCAGAGAGGGCGCGGCGACCAGGCGGATATTGATGATCTGTTCTCCAGACGGGTAAGTCTGTCTCCCCGTCCCGGCTGGCGACCGGTCCATCTTTCCTGGAGACATGGCGGAACTTATACCGGGCACCGCCTGACTGCGGGAGAGCAGGTCACAAAAAATAAATGCTGGATTTATGCAGAAAACGGGATTTTTTACTATCGTTTTTTGCTGCGCCTGACGGAGGGCCGGTGGATGATCGACAATGCCCAGCAGTGCCGGGAGGGGCGCTGGGTATTCTGCGGGCTGTAAATTCATCCGGAAAATGTACACATTATTTCGGCAGTACATTCCGCTTCAGGCTGGTGTAAGCCAGCAGGATGTAGACCGCATAGATCAGGAAGAAGATTCCAAGTGAAATCATCACGATGGCGCCGGGACTGTTTATTCCCACCATTACCCCCGGCTCGGGGGCGTGGGCCAGCTTCAAAAGGACGGGAACGCTGATGAGTACCGGGGGAACGGCGGGCAGGGCGTAATAGATGGCGAACTGGGTTCGCAGGGCCTTTGCCATCTCCCGGTGGTCCATGCCCAGCTTCTGTAGCAGGGCGAACTGACGCCGGTACCGCTCCGATTCACTGAGCTGCTGAATGGTCAGGATCGTAGCGGCGGTCATGGTAAGGGACAGCGCCAGGAAAAAGAGAGGGAACACAGTGACGGCTGTCCAGGCCGCTGCATCTTCTTCCTCCATGGCTTTGGTGTGGATCTCGTCATAGCTTCGCGTGAGATTCTGTTCCTCCAGCCGGTAATGGATGTCATACAGGTCATAGAACTGTGCTTCCGTCACCGGAGAAGCAGTCCTGGCTGCATAGGCGTGATGGAATACCGGCAGGCCCTCCGCCGCCTCGTCGGGAACCACAAGGATATACCGGGCTCCGTTGCTCGTGGCGTAGTTTTGCAGCAGGTGTTCCGTATAGACTCCGCCAAGGGTCAGATGAGCGCGTCCGCAGGAAATGGGCCGGGTGTAGTCGGCCAGATGTTCTTCCAGATAGGCCCTGCAGTGGATGAGATATTCTCCCTGCTGCAATTCCACCGGCGGGTAGCCGGCGATCGCCCGAAGAGCGGCGTAGTCGCTGTATCGAAGTACCGGGTCCCGGTCAAAATAGCGGTAATAATCTTCTCCGCTGCTTTCCACATAATCCATAACCAGGCTGTCTTCCCTCTGATAGATGCTGTAGCAAAGCGCCTGTTCCACGGGGAGATTCTCCTGGATGTAGTCCAGATAATCCTGGCTTAAGGGCTCGTCATCGGCGGTGCCGATATACAGGTCGAAGCAGGCGTTTTCTGCCGCCCGGCCCGCAAAGAGTCCCCGGAACACCATTCCTGCTCCCTCGGACATGAGGGTGGCGGTGAAGATCATGGAGAGAACGGCCATAAGCGTCCCCATGGTAGCCAGCTTGGAGGTGAGCGTGCGGAAAACCAGCAGATTCTGTCCCCGGTATTTCCGGGCGGGCTGTCTGTCAAAGAAGTCAGGCACTCCGGAGGCGAAAGAGTGGAAGAAGCCGAACAAAAATACAATCACGCATCCCGCCCCGATGACGCCGGGAATGGAGCTTCCCGCCATCAGTAAAAGGGTTCCGATAACACCCAGGATGATGGATACAGCAAAGGCCCGGCGGCGTTTTCTGCCGGTTCGGACGACCGCACCCTCGTTGACCCGGTCGACGTAGATCAGATCGTGGATTCTGGCTCTGCGGATATATCTGCGGCTCCGGTGCAGGGCGAAGAGGTAGATCAGGGCAAAACAGGCGGCCGTCAGTCCCAGGGCGGGGAGTGAGAAGCTGAAGGCGAAGGTGTAGGGCAGGCCGAACAGCGTCAGCACGATGGCCCGAAGCGCCTGATAGAGCAGTCCGCCCAGGGCGGTCCCAAGCAAAAGGGCAAAGCCCCCCACCGTCAGGTTTTCCAGAAAGAACAGACGGGCCACCTGCCGGTTCTCCAGGCCGATGAGCAGATAGGTTCCCAGCTCCCGCCCCCGGCGCAGGAGCATGAACCTTGTGGCGTAGGCTACCAGCCAGCCGAAGACGCATACCACCACCACGCTGGCCATCGCAATCATCATGGGAAGCGTGGACATGCTGATGGACAGGGTGTTGATCTCACGGGAGAATACCAGTCCGTTGAAAGAATACAGCAGCGCCGCGGCCATCACGACCGTGACAAAATACACCAGATAATCTTTGGCCTGCCGTCTGGCATTTCGGAGAGACAGTTCAGATAACGTCACTGATATCACCTCCCAGCGCGGCAAGAACGTCCAGAATTTCGTGGTAGAATACGGGCCGTCCCCGTTCTCCTTTCAGAAGTTCGTTGAACACCTGTCCGTCCTTCAGGAACAGCACCCGTTTTGCGTAGCTGGCGCTGTATGCGTCATGGGTGACCATGAGGATGGTGGCGCCGGTGTCCTGATTCATGGCGGACAGGACTTCCAGCAGATTCCTGGACGCCCTGGAGTCCAGCGCCCCGGTTGGTTCGTCAGCCAGAAGGAGAGACTGTCCGGCCACCAGCGCCCGCGCGCAGGCGGCCCGCTGCTTCTGCCCGCCGGAGACCTGGTAGGGGAATTTGGGCAGGACGTCAGTGATCCCAAGCTTCCGGGCAATTTTGCGTACCTGGTCTTGGACTTTTTTTGGTTCCTTATGATTCAGCGAGAGGGCCAGCCCGATATTTTCCTCAATGGTCAGGGTATCCAGCAGATTGGAATCCTGGAACACAAAGCCCAGCCGCTCCCGTCGGAATTTCGCCAGTTCTTTCTCACCAAGATCGTCGATACTCATTCCGTCCAGAAAAATTTTGCCTGCGCTGATGGTGTCGATGGTGGAGATGCAGTTGAGCAGGGTAGTCTTGCCCGAGCCGGACGCTCCCATGATGGCCAGGAACTCTCCGGGCTCCACGTCAAAACTCACCCGGTCCAGCGCTTTGGTGACGTTGTTTTTGTCCCCATAGTATTTTTCGATGTTCTGTACTTGCAGCATACCGTTTGCCTCCTTTTAAGTTCCGCATCTGCCGCTCTCTTCACCCCATGGTCTGGAAGAATTTTGGGCCTCGTTCCGTGACCCAAAATCCTTCCGGGGGTTTCGTTCGGACAGATGCTGTGTTTCATAGATTGCCTGTCGCTGCCGACTTACGGCTCTATGGTACACCAGAAGCAAAGGATGTTGTATCGAATGGATATGGATTTTCCTTACAATTTTGTAAGAGTTTCTTTTGCCGGAAACGTCAGGGTCACAACCGTCCCTTTCCCTTCCTCCGATGTGATATGAAGCCCCAGCTCCAGAAAACCGGCCAGCTTCCGGCACAGGTACAGCCCCATGCCGGTGGACCCGCCCCTGGCCCGTCCGTTGCTGCCGGTAAATCCCCGGTCAAACACCCGGGGCAGTTCATGAGCCGGGATGCCGATGCCGTTATCCTGTACCACAAGCTGTATTTGTTTCCCAAGAGGTTTTGAAAAAAGAGTGATCACGGGTGCTGCTCCCCGATAGCGGGCGGCATTCTGAAGGAGCTGGCCCAGGAGAAAGACCGCCCACTTTTCATCCGTATAGACGACGCCGTTCAGCTTCTCTGTTTCCACCCGGACGCCGCTTTGAATCAGCAGGGCGCGGTGATTTTCAATGGCCTGGGCAGCAATTTTCCCCAGGTCCGCCTGTCGAAACAGGCAGTCCTGTTCCGGATTCTGCGCACGGGCGTAGAACAGAGCCCGCTCGATATTGGCTTCGATCTGCGCCAGCTCTGCCGTAAGCTTCCGGCGGGTTTCCCCGTCCAGTTCCCGGCAGATCAGCCGGGCGGCGGTGATGGGGGCCTTGATTTCATGCACCCAGCGTTCCACATATTCCCGGTATTCCCGCTGGCGGGCCTGGGCGTCGGATACCGCGCCGGTCATGGCCCGCCCCGCCCGGCGGGTCAGGTCAAAAAGACGCCGCTCGTAGAGTCCTCCGGGCGGCGGAGCACATTCCGCAAACAGGTATTTCTGGTCCAGTCCCTCCAGGATCGTTTCCAGCTCCAGAAGCCGGGAGCGCAGCCGAAAGAAGTCGAACAAATGTACGATGAGAAAAACCAGAAGAAATGCGATCAGTAAAATAATCAGAACCCCCGGCTGTGTTCCCGTGGCAAGGAGGAACAGCGCCGCCAGTCCGGCGCCGATCAGCTGCAGGGTAATCCGGACGAACCGGTCCGATAAATATTCCCTCAGGGTCATAGCTGATACCCCATTCCGCGGCGGGTTTTGACGGCGTCCGGAAAGCCGATGTCCGCCAGTTTTCCCCGCAGCCGGGTCATGTTGACGCTGAGGGTGTTGTCGTCAATGTAAATCTGATGGTCCCACAGCGTATCGATCAGATCAGCCCTGGAAACGATCTGACCTGCATGGATCATCAGATAGGATAGTATTTGCAGTTCATTCCGGGTCAGCTCCGCCGTTTTTCCATTGGCCGACACCGCTCCTTTTGTCAGGCTCAGGCGCAGCCCTCCGGCTTCCAGAACATCCACCGGCGCCGGTCCGCCTCCGGTCCGGCGCAGAACCGCCTTGATCCGGGCCAGCAGGACGGGGACGCTGTAGGGCTTTGTGATGTAGTCGTCTCCGCCCAGGCTTAAGGCCCGCACCTCATCGACGCTGGCATCCCGGCTGGTGACAAAAATCACCGGTGCGGCAACGGCTTTTCGCAGAGCGGCGCACAGGGAAAACCCATCGCGCCCGGGCAGGCCGATATCCAGGAGGATCAGATCCGGGCGCTCCCGCATTGCCTGTTCCGGAATGCCGTCAAAGTCTGTCACCGGCAGGGATGTGTACCCCTCGTTCTCCAGAATCAGCGCCAGCTCATCCCGGATGGCCGGGTCGTCCTCGATGATCATGATTTTTTGCATAGTACCTTTACCAGTTGATTTCACTGTCTTTTACATACTCTCCGCTGTCTATTCTCTGCTCCGCCGCTTCCAGCCGCTTCCGCTCTTCCGGCGTCAGCTTTGTGAAATCCGGGTCCCAGGCAAGCACCAGCCGCTTGATCAGCTGGCTTGCAAGTTCCTGTTCGCTCTCCGGCAGCATTTCCAACATTTTGACTGATTCTTGAACAACCTGTGTCATACTCTCAACCTCCATTCTATTTATAAATATCTCCGCGGCTTCCGATCTCCATAACGATCAGTATTTCCACTTCTCCATCCTGCGTATACCGATAGATCACACGGTATTTCCCAACCCTTAAACGGTGTCTGCCATCTTTGTAGCCCTGCACAGGCTTTATATCGCCTTTGGGCGGCTTCTGTGTCAGCCCTTTAATGGCTTCCCTTATGGAATCCCTTAATTTCTGCGGAAGCCCCTGCAGGAATTTCACCGCTGCTTTATCATACCTGATTTCCATGTTTGCCATACCCTTTTTCGTTTGATGGTTCGTAACGGTTCAGTACCTTCACAGTTACGATGATTCCATTATATACTTATGGAAGTATATTTGTCTATTCTGCTCATTGAAATTATTTAAGAATTTAAATTTTCATTTTAGGTGTTTTTTATTTGCGCAGATAATGGATGATTTTTTGTGGGAAATTCTGTATAATGAAAAAAATGAGACTGCGAAGGAAAATCCGGTTGTTAAAGAACCTGATGAAAAGTAAATGAGAAATAAAAGGGATACGAAGTGTTGAAAGCAGGAAATATTTGTAATGGGAGCAGGAAGACAGGTAAAAGAGACCGCAGATTTCCGGTAAATCTGTACTGCAGCCTGATGCTGATGAGCTTTATTCCGTTTCTGTATACAATTGTGAGAACAAATTTAATCGCGGGCGGACCGTCGGCGGACGGACTGGGCATTGCCGGCCATATGGAATGGTTCGATCTGATCAACGAGACGATACAGGCATTTTTGATTGTGCCTTTGTTTGCCCTGCTGAATCAGTGTGCAGAAGACAAGCATAAATGGAAAGAACGGATCTTCCAGACGTTTTTGATCGTAAATGTGATTTATATCCTGTTTTCCCTGTTTGTTCTTGGATACTGCGGCCGGATGGTGTCGGAAATGGCGTCCGGTCCGGTCAGGGAAGTGACCGTCTACCTCAGGCTGGAGACGATCGGGTTTATTGTGGGAAATGCAGTCAGCTTCGTAAATGTATTGTTTGTCGTGCTGGAAAGGCCATGTTACATCTATATGATGGTCTTTTTGAAAACAATAGTTACAATCATCGGAGATTTGTTTTTCATTCCTGCGTTTGGGGTGAACGGCGCCGCCATTTCCAACATTTCCGTAAATACGATATGTGTTGTATGGTGTCTGATTGCCGTATACAGAGAACAGTTGCTTGCGGTTTCTTTTCGGTTTGAGAACCCTTTTTTGAAAAAGTATGCATTTATTGGACTGTTTGGCGGCGCTCAGGTCCTGCTGGATAATCTGATTTATGCGCTCATCGTCTGTAAAATGGTGAATCAGGCAGCGGAGCAGGGAAATTACTGGGTGGCCAATAATATGATATGGGGATTGCTGCTGATTCCCATATCAGCTCTGGCGGAAATGATCAAGAAAGAATGCAGGGGAGGAGAGACCTTAAGAAAAATAAGGGATTACAACAGGATCATAATTGCGGTATTTCTTGTGTGGCTGTGTTTCATTCCCATGCTGAATCCATTCTTAAAAAATGTGATGGGAATCGAAAACCATGAAGCAATCAAGGCAATACTGGTAACATTAATACCATTTTATCTGGCGTACAATTATACTGTACTCTTTGACAATTTATTAATTGGTTATGGGAAAACACAGTATTGCTTTGTGATATCCATGATTGTGAATCTGATCTATTATCCGGCTGTATACGGACTTGTGTTAAAGGGTGTATTTACGCCCGACATAAAGTTTATCTGCAGGATGTTCGGTTTTGGAATGGTGGTGCATCTGGGGTGCAGTGTTGCCTGTTTCCTGATCTATAACCGATCAACATTTTCTCGGCAAAAGCATGGAGGGAGGAATCTATGGAGCAGTTCAAAATAATCGGATATTATCTGTGCGAAATAACGGATACTCCAAAGTGGCTGTCCGGAATCGGCAGGCGGATGCTGTCGGTCAGCACCTGTCTGGGAGAGCAGCATCCCAGGCAGGAATGTTTTCTGGGCAGATGGCGGAAAGGGGAAAGTGAGAAGTACCGGAAAAAGCTTAAGATGGATGAAGAGCAGTACATGGAATTTACTGAAGAGGCGAAGCGGCTGTTTGCATGCGGACGAATGGATGTGGACTGCAGATTTCGGTATTTATCAGATGCTCAGTCTTTTTACCGCAGAATCTGCCGGGCGGTTCCCTGCCATGTGGTAAGCGTCGCCGTGCTTCCGGAACATTTTGAAATCTTTGCGGAGGAATGGAAGAGCAGCAGCTGCAAGGCGACGTATGGGGAGACCGAGATCGGACAGTGGATCGGGAACGATATCCTCGGATGGGACATCGGCGGTTTTCATTCGTTTCTCTGTAACGCCCTGCAGAGAGACCTGCCGGATGCCAGATTCAACGATAGGGGACTGCTGGAAAACGAGTTTTGCGAAGTGACGGAATTTGCACGTCAGATCGAAGGAAAAGGAGAACCGGTGGACTGGATTCCGTGCAGAATTGGGGTGTATGGTATCAATCGCTTATTTCACTTTTAGGGCAGGAAAAGTGCGAAGGTAAAAAGAAATTAAATGAAGAAATAGCGGTAGCATTAAATCTTTTGATTGAGACGTTGAAATAGACAAATTTTCGTAAAAAAGAATAGAATTTTAAAAGGTGAAAAATATGTATTCAATCGAAAAAGGACTAAAGATACTAAGGCAGTTCATCAGCCCGAAACTTATGGATGATCTGAAAAAATGGAAATGTTATTCAGAGGATGAAATCCTGGCGGCAGAGAAGCGGCTCCATGTAAAGCTCCCCGTTCCTGTCCGGGACATTTATCGGCACATGGCAGACCTGTTGGTCACCAGCGGTTATCTGCGCCCATTGGAACTTCTCCACTGCGAGGGAAAATATCTGGGATTTTTTCTTGCTCCTGGAGAAGGCGATATTATCGGGATAAAGAAAGGCAAAACCTCCGGTGATTTATACACATGGGAAGAGAATGACCCCGAAGAAATGGCCTGGGAATATGAGGATGAGTGGGAAACTGCCTGTGAGGAGGGGGATGAGGAGGGAAAGCAAAAGGCTGTGGCAGCTTATCAGAAATACTGGAAAAAACGGAATATCCCTTTGCTCCACGCTCCCCTGAACATTCATAAGCTGGAGCATGAACCCAGGTTTAACTATGCCCTGGACGCATATGGGCTGTTTCTGGTGATCCATGCCATCCGTGAATGGGAGGAGATGTCATGGCGTGAGCATGCCGATGATCGAACCTGCCTGTTCAGTGATTTTTTCCCTGGAGAGTTTTCGATGGAGTATTTCCAAAGGATAGCTGACCGGATTAAAGATGATTTTAAGCCCCTTTCAGACCATCCAGAACTGACCAGTCTGGGCGACTTTCCTTTGCAAATGGCATATGTCCACAAAAATCAGGAAGCCTTGCTGATTCTGGGGCAGGAACCGGTCTGCTTAATGCTGCTGACAAAGACGGCCGCAGGGAGCGCCTTGCTTGAAAAGGTTCAGGAACAGACTGGTCTGGCTTTTCATGTGGGATTTTAGGAACAAGCCGACAGGACAGGAAAATGAGAAAGCTGGCAGGGAGCAGATGATGAAAAAAAATAACAAAACAGGAAAACGGCTGCGGCTGACACCTCTGATATTGGGAGGCTATGCTGCATTCCTGGGTTTTGGTCTGATCGTGATCGGATTTGCTGAAATGAAAGAAGGGATCGGCATTGTCCGGCTCCTGATTGGGACTGGCATGGCGGGCTTCGGCTTGCTGGGGATATGGGATGGGGTACGAGATCTGGTGGAGCCGGATAAAAAAACGGAGCAGGCACCGGACAGCCAGTTTATCCTTACGGACACATCCGGAAACAGGACGTCCAATGTTACGGCGGAGGTTTTACAAAAACAGATGGAAAGCCTGATGGGAAGTGATAAAGGGGGCATTTTCAGACTCCAGATTCTGCCTCCTTTTGCCGTACAGGAAATAGGGAACATAAGCCAGATTTTCTGCATGTATCACCAACTTTTTAGATTAACAGTATTTTTGGACGAATCGAAAGGCGGATATGAATCGTACCATAAAAGCGCAGAGTTTGACGAGGCGAAGGACTGGTTTGAAAAACTCCTGACTGGCAGCGCTGATCTTTCGGGGTGGAAAAAAATTGAGAATGGATATGACGATGAAGAGGAAAGCAGCGGGGAAGATGACACCGAATGGGAGGAAAACAGCATCTGTCTAGGCGAAACGGAGGACAGCTTGGAAGATACAGATGAGGCAGCAGAACCGGCTGCTGATTTTAACAAACCGGACTCTTTGAGAAATACAGAAGAGATTGGGGCGAGGAAAAGCGAGGCCGATATCCGGCAGACTGAGGAATACATAAAATCTTTCTGGCAGCAGCTTCAAAGGGAACAGAAAGGCCAAATGCGGAACTGGCGTCAGCTTCTGGTGATTTTTGGGGAGAGCTGGCATGATGAACACACCTTTTTCTCCGCCAGGGATGTGGAACTGGCCATTGACGGCATCCATGAGGGGAAATACACAAAGGTATTTCTGGAATGGGGAACACAGGTGCTTGATTTCTTTCCCGGCGTTCAGAATGACCTGATGGTGATCTGGTGCACCAATAACACAGGAAAAGGGAATACCAGGTTTCTGGCGAAAGAAGGAACCGTGACGCAGGTGAAATTCTGGCTGGTTAATTATTTGAAGTCCGGTGTTTTTGAAGAAATGAGCGGTTGGGCTGATGTTACTGCCCAGATAGAAAAAGCAAATAGAAAGGGCAAAAAGAAACATGGGAAAGTATTTTAGCGATGTGGTGGATAAGGCCATTGAAGATCTCTATTATTGTTGTGATAATGATAAGGCAAAAGCGGCGGCGGACGCATTATTGTCTGCGGCAAAGGACGGGGATGGGGACGCCTGCTATTTCCTCTCCCGCTGTTTTTCCGGCCCCTGTTACAGCTGGGAATACCACCCCTTTGAAGAAAATGAGGCGGCGGCCTATGCCATGCTCCATCAGGCTATCTCCCTGGGCAGCGCCGCTGCGGTTCTGGGAGCGCTGCGTATGGATTTGCTGACACCGGAGTTTAAGGAGATTATGCCCTTTGACAGTATAAAAGAAGCATGGGATGTAATCTATGAAAAAGCCGAGAACGGATGCGCATTCTGCCAGTACATGATTGGGAACACCTATTATTATCTGGACATTATAGAGATTGAAGATCATAAGGAAAGTGACTTCGCAAATAAGGGAGCCTGGAATGCATGGAAACAGCAGCAGATAAAACAGTGCCTGCCCTGGTTTGAAAAGTCATTTTCCGGAGGCATGATTCTGGCGGGGCGGAATTACTGCCACTATTATCAGTATGGCCGGGGAGAATACATTCCGCCGGAGCCAGAAAAGGCAGTTTCTATCACACGCCAGGGCGCAGAAAGGGGCTACCCGGAGTGTATGTATGCCTACGCCCATTATCTGGCCTATACAGAGGATAACGATAAAGACGCTCTTCCCTGGGCGCTGAAAGCGGCAGAGGCAGGACATCTCTGGAGTTGGCATATCATAGGGGATATTTACTGGAACGGCAGGGTGGTGGAGCGCAGTTTGCCCTATGCCCTGGAGTGCTACAAAAAGACTGCCAGCTATGGTAACGACAGCTATGCCTGCCGACAGTTGGGACGTTTGTATTTCAACGGCTGGGGTACGGCTGTGGACTATGCGCAGGCGGTTCAATGGCTGGAGAGAGATAAGGAGCCGGAAGGTATCAAATATGATCTGCTGGGAATCTGCTATCTGCTGGGGCGCGGCTGCCAGCAGAACCCGGCGCGGGGAAAAGCATTTTTGGAGAAAAGTCGGGATTCACCCTACAAAAGCTATGGTCTGGGAATGATGTATGCTGAGGGAATCGGCGTACGGGAGGATATAGAAAAAGGTGTTGAGTATCTGAAGGCGGCAGGAAATTACGGGCCGGCAATCGAGGCGCTGAAACATTACAAGAAAAGCCTGTTTGGAGTCTGGCGGAGAAAATAAGAACATTTAGAAAAGGAGGCGGATTGTCCATGAGCTATTCCTTAATGATTGCGCCTTTCGATTTTGCTAACCATAATAAAATTGCAGCGCAACAGTTTTTTGATAATTACGCATTTTTTGAGCTGACACCCAAACGAGCTAAGGAATATTTTTTGTGGTTTAAGAATGAAATCCCTAACCGTATCACTATGCTCTGGGAATATATGAAAGAGGAACGTCCGGAAAGCCAGCCTTTTGATTATTCGCCGGAATCGTTGATTCCGTTATGGGATTGGTATGAAACAAAAATCAAACAGATTCCCCAGACGAGGAAAGAAATTGAGTACAATGTTTCAAGATATCCGAAGTGGATGGAGGAAAATGTCCGAAAAATAACCATGAAATATACAGATGAAACATTATCCCTTGCGCTGGATATTTCTATCTATCTTGGGGAAACAGTCATAAAGAATTATCCCAATCTGTATTGGGGGCATTTTGCGAGGCCGAAGCGGGAACTCTTTGTCAATAAACCTGTGATAATGAAGTTGAAAAGCAAGCTAAAGTATTTTCCTCCCAGCCAGACTGTATTTGTGTGTATGATAAAATCCGGAAAAGACCGTGACAAGAACCGAATATATGACTTATACCGCTATTGGGAGGATGAATTTGATCCAATAAACCCCAGTTACTGGGATAGTTGGTAACTATGATTTATCAAAGGAGGCTTTTATGACAGCAGCAAAAAAGTATTTGGAGACATTGAGAGAACGTGAACCGCAATTATGGGAAGAACCATTAAAAGAATCTGTCCTTACGGAGAGTGATTTATCAGAGATTGAGAAAGGACTTGGATATAAGCTGCCAGCGCCTTACCGTGAATTTTTGTTAAGCTATAAAATGCCAGGTGACATTACTGTACTTGTTTCTTTTTGCGGAGATTCCTTTGCCTGTTCATGGAGCAAAACCTTTTCACGGGAGAAAAATGGCTATGTTCCCCGGCCCGAATTTGACATTGGCCCAACGGTTGAGTTCGAGTGGCATAATATTCAGGGAAACAGCGGAACAGAATTTTTGAAGAACCTCCAGCAAGAACAGAAAACACAGGATGATTGCCCTTGCTTTTTGGAGGCAGGATTTATCGGGCTTGGAAAGGTTTACGGATATCTGGTGTATCTGGATGTGGTAAACGGCGGCGTTGTCACGATACATGAAGAGGGCGTATATGACATGATGGGCGCCGGGGTAAAATGGAACAGCAAATCGGAAGTAAGGAAGTATATGGAAACACGGGAACTTTATATCTGTAAGGACTTTCATGATTTTCTCCGTTTTGCCTGTACTGGTGACTTTCTTGACGAGGATGAAGCAAGATTCCCCACACAGGAGGAATTAGAGCAGGATTATTCCTGTTAACAGATTGGAGAACTTCGGCATGCCACTGATCATTCCAGGAAAACCGCAAATAGATTTTTTCCTGCGGACGACAAACAAATTAGTTCCGGAATTTCTGATCCGGGAATTGTTCGGAAAGAATCTTCCAAAGGAGTTAGGACATGGATTATGAGCAGTTTATCACAGAGATACAGAAATATTGGGATCTGCGTAAAAAGGGACTGAAAAAGCAGGCAAACAGCTTTCTGTTCTCATTTACAAAATCTTTTAAAGAAAATGTGCCGGATGCGGATGCAGAAGCTGTTTTGTTTCAGTTTTGCAGAGAATACCTGGACGAGATGAAATTTCCGGGGGATGCGTTGCCCAGACGCCACCTGCCATTTCAATTAACAAAGCTGCTTGACGATTATTTAAGCCGTGAATGTGAGAAGAATCAGATGCCGCAGATGCGGTGGGCATACCAGATTTTTGGAAACATTTACAATCCCCACGATCCAAAGCTGGAACATGATTTTTATCCCATCCTGGAGCGTGCATACATGCATGAAAAATGTGATCCGCAGACGGTTCAGCTCTATTTCAGGGAGCAGCTTGATTCCTTATGGTGGGGGCAGCATCATTTTCCGGAGAGCATCCGCATTACAAAAGAGGAATTTGAAAATATTGTAGGTGTAGCAAAGAAAATCCTTTCAGAAAAAACAGTAGATCCGCAGCTTGTGGAAGAGTTTGAGTATTACATGAAATTGTATCAAATCTATTTTGAATGGCAGAACAATAACAGGAACGGCGATTTTTACGAGTTGTGCAGGAAGGAAGGACTGGCGTTTGAAGGAGTCCCCGTGATTTATTATAAAAAATAGGAAGGCGGCGCCATGATATCAGAAGAACTGAAAAAAATCAAATCGTTTGGCAGCAACATGGAAAGCTCCGTGACACCGGAGGATATTGCGGACAAGGAAAAAGAACTGGGGGTTATGTTGCCCCAGGCTCTGCAGGATTTTTATTTTACCTTTCATGAAAATGATCCAGTTTTTTCGGCAAAGAACCGGTTTATTCCTTTGCATGAGCTGAAAAGAACGAAGCGTCACCTTATCGGTTCTCAAGATGTTGAAGTAATTACATTCTATACTTACGGGATCTGGGGAGTTGGAATCAGGAAGGAAACCAATGCCCAGGACATCCATGATCCTTATACCTATACATATTACAACAATCCGAAAAACCAGAAACAGAAACAGGCATCTATATGCAGATCGGGTTATCGGTTATCTTCCTCTCTAATGGGGTGGGTTAGCGCACAACAACTTTTCAGCCAAAACAGTATTGGCAGGATCGATCCCAAAGGACTTGCATACAATGACCGGAACGCTGTCTTAAAAATTTTTCATATGTTACCCATTGGACAGGCAGAAAACAATATAGGGAGGGCCTGTTCAACGAAGGATTCTGCTCTCTATGGGTTTATTGATTTTGGAATGCGGTGTGTATTTGTATCTGCGGGCAGTTCCGGCCTGGTTAAAGACTTTATGGAGAATATCCATGTGGGATTTGAATGGTATAAACTGGATGGGAAATTTATTGAGAAAACACCGGCCCCACATAAATCAATCAGGAAGAGGGCGCTTTTGAGTATAGAACCAGCCATGGAAACACTGAATCATTTCATAGATATGATAGATTTGCAATCGCAGGAGCAGGAAATTGTGGAGGCGGAACAGCGGATCAGAGCTGCCATACCTGAACCGCTGAAAGAATTGTACCGCCGCATTCCGGGAAATTATCTGAATGCCCCGAATTGCTTTATTTTACCGGGGCGCCTTAAAAATGAAGAGGGAAAAATACCGTTTTTATCAGGCGGTCAGGGCGTATTTGATTATGCCTTTGAGCATTTATCGCCGATTGTTTATCGTTCGGAAATGGATGGTTCGTGGAGCGAATATGGCATGATAGATGGATTTGTTATAACGCAATTAGCCTGGAACATTATGAACAGAGAAGATCTGGGCATTGTTTTGGCAGAAGTCCCGGAATATTCAAAACAATCTTTAAGTACAAGGGGAGCATTAGGGAAAGTTTTAGTACCCTACTTTCAGGATTTGACAAGGGAGAATATGCAGCAGCTGTATTGCTCTCCTGAAAATGATATCATTGTTCTCTATGATAAGCAGTTGAAAACCCTGTATGCAGCAGCTGTTGGTGGAGAACCGCTGCGGAATCTGGAGAAAGTCACTAAAATAAAGTTGAGTTGGCTGACATAGAAATGCTTTTAAAATATTTTTCAGGAACAGATGGAGGTACATTGCGGTGATACAGGCGGAATTATATAGGATAAAGTCTTTTGGCAGCGATATGAAAAGTACGGTTACATTGGGGGATATTGCAGACAAAGAAAAGGAACTGGGATTTACGCTGCCCCAGGCTCTGCAGGAATTATATCTAATCTTTCATCCAGATGATCCTGCTTTTACGGAAAAGGGAAATCTGATTCCACTTGAGGAATTAAAAATTTACAAACGTGTCTATTGGACAGATACCATCATTACTATCCTGCCTTTTTGCCGGCATGAACGGTACGGCTATGGCTTTGAAGTAAGCCGGTATCACAAAAGCAAGGGTACTATGAGCCGCAATGATCCGGAAGATCCGCAGATGTGGGGGCTTTATGTGCTGCCGGAAACACGCAAGGAAGAAAAGCATCTGGAGGGCCGTGAAGTGCCGTGCAATCAGTCAAAACTTTCTCAGTGGATCATGGAATGGTTAGGATACCAGCAGACCCTGGCGCAGCCCAGCGTGGTAGCCGTCAACAAGGATAAGGCGAAAAATTATTGGAAAAAAATGTGGGAGCATCTTCCGAATACGTTTTATCATGTTCCTCTGGAGCAGCTTTCCAGCCACAGAACAAATTTTAGCGTAAACTTTGTGGAGGAACCATCCAGGTTTTTATGCGGAAGTATTCTTTATTCAGGGACGGCCTATTTTGCTGGCAGGTCCGATAAGGAACTGGAACAGCTTATGAAACAGATGGGATTCAAATATGTCTGGATGAAAAGCCAGGACGGGCATCTTGTTTTTAATTCGGCTCCACCCCAGCCGCCGCAGGAACGGGAACTGAAATCCATTGCCCCGGTATTACAGTTTCTCTGCAAATTTGCCGGGATTGAGGGAAAGGGGGCGAAAGAGGAAAGTATCCGGCGGGCAGAAGCCCGTCTGGGGGGTTCACTTCCACTGCCATTGGAAGAATTTTATCGTTGTCTGCCAAGTAGATTTTATCACAGTTATAACGTGGTTCGTCCTCTTTCCGGATTGAAGCAGACAAAGGATGGCAAACTGAACTTTCTCACAGAAAATCAGGCGGTGTATCACTGGGCGGCGGAATTGAACAGCCCGTTTCTATACCGCCGTGCCAATGACGGCGTTGGCGAATGGAACGTATATGGTATTTTAGACGGTTTTCTTGCGGCGGAATTTTTGTGGGCGCTGGCTTGTGATGAAAAATTGAATCTGATCCTTTGGGAGCTTCCAGATTTTGAGCCATCAATGTTGTCTGAAGGCGGGAAGTTGAGTCCATACCTGTCTTCCATTGCAGGCATTACGGATCAGATCGCCGCAGGCAATACCCGGAGGCTTTACCAGGCCATGGATGGGCAGGCCGTTGGGCTGTATGACAGCGAAGAAGGTACGTTCTGGTTCGTGGTAAGGGATGAGGCGGCGCTGGGACGGCTGGAGACATCTGGCATTTTCAAACAGGATTTTTATAACGGCGAATGTTGAGGATTGAGATTGATTACAAAAGGAAATGGATAGCTTATTGTAAATACATATGTTAAAATAGAGCGAGAGCAACAGAATTTCAACGAGAGAACAGGTATCAGGAATATCGAAAGAATTATCTTAAATGGTGGCGGAGGTACAGCAATCGGGTTATGGTTGACATTGTAAAACAGTCAGATGTTTTTTCGTGTGCATGGCTGATCCATCGGTATGACAGTTCTTTTCAAATGGGCGATATCAAAAAGCAGCTGCTCCGGAACGGATTTTCTTTTTGGGCAGAGGGCTGTGATGATCTGGGGAAGAGAGAGAAACTGATGCATCTGGTAAATGCGCTTTTGCATGAAGGCGCAGATGTGAAGCTGTTCCGGCTTGGAAAGCAGATGCGAACGAACGGAATAACGATGATTTGAACGGGAACATCTGAGCGGACAATTCCGGCGTTTGTTTTTGTATGGAAGCGGCCTGGGGCGGCGATGGCCGGACGGCCTGTATGGAGGGAGAATGCATGAATTATTCAAAGAAGCCTGGACAGGCCGGCGAGGGCGGCGGGCAGCAGAGTGATATGCGAAATGTTCAGAATCTGGAGGCGATCATCAATGAGGGGCTGCGCGTTGCCCTGATGGAAGAGACGCCGGACCAGTCGCTTCAGGTATTGCTCAAATATCTGGGAAAAGCGCTGAACGGAGAACGGACCTATATCTTTGAGCAGAATGAATCCGGCGGAGATGATAATACTTATGAATGGGTGGCAGACGGAGTGGAGCCGGAAAAAGAGAATCTTCAAAATGTACCCGGTGAAGTATGCGCCGGGTGGTATCAGAATTTCAGCGTTGGCAGGCATATTGTCATTGAAGACCTGGAGGAGATCCGGGAGACGGATCCCCTTCCGTATGAGAACCTGAAGCGGCAGGGGGTTCATGCGCTTGTGGTGGTTCCCCTTTATGACGGCAAAAGTCTGATCGGCTTTTACGGTGTGGACAATCCGCCGGTGAAGTCGCTGGAATATGCCACCAATATGCTCCAGACTGCGGCGTACTTTATCGTATCCTCTCTCAAACGGCGTAACCTGGTCCGGGAGCTTCAAAAGAGGAGCTATAAGGTGCTCCATGCCCTCAGCGTGGACTATCTGGGCATTTATGAGGTGAATCTTGACACAGGGGAATGCGAAACATACCGGGACACCGAACGAAACGGCATGGATTGGGCGGTTCATTTTAAAGACGGATATGAGGCGGCCATGGAATGGTATATTTCCCGGTATGTGGTTTCCCGGGACCAGGAGCGGCTCCGCGCAGTGACGAAAAAAGACTATGTGCTTGCTCAGCTTAAGACGAAGAAGAAATTCTATGTCCGGTATCAGGTGAAAGACAGTTCCTGCGGCCTGAAATATCTGGAGCTTCATTTTTCGGCCACAGAGAAGACAGAGGAGGAGCACTGGGCGATTTTTGCTCAGCGGGATGTCAATGCGGTAGTGGAGCAGGAAGAAAAATACAAACTGGAGGCAAGACAGAGCCTGGAGGACATCCTGGAGGGAGCCAGGACCGGCATCTGGACCATTGAACTGGAGGAAGGCCGTCCGCCGAGGATGTACGCGGACCGGACCATGCGGCTCCTTTTGGGAGTGCCGGACGAGATCGGACCGGAGGCGTGTTATGAGCACTGGTTTGCGAATATTGAGCCGGATTATGCGGACATGGTACAGGAAGCGGTGCAGGAGATACTGGAGACCGGGCGCTGTGAGGTGATCTATCCCTGGAATCATCCGGAACTTGGGAAAATCTATGTCCGCTGCGGAGGGGTACCGGACAGGACATTCAGAAAACCGGGGGCCTGCCTGAACGGATATCATCAGGATATCACGGATACGATGGTGACGAGGAAAAAACAGGAGCAGGCCATCATGGAGCTGCTGGAAAAGGTCAGACGGGCAAATTCGGCTAAGAGCGAGTTTCTTTCCCATATGTCCCACGACCTGCGTACACCCATCAACGGGATTCTGGGGATGCTGGCTGTCATGGAGAAAAGCGGGGATGATCCCGGGCGGCAGAGAGAGTGCCGAAAGAAAATCCGCGTGTCGACAGAGCATCTTTTATCTCTGGTGAACGACGTTCTTCAGGTCAGCAAACTGGAGAGCGGAAGGCCGGCGGCGGTAGTGGAGCCTTTTTCTCTTCAGGAGGTACTGGAAAGCTGTGTTGCGGTCCTGTCCGCCCAGGCGGAGGCGAAAGGGATCCGGCTGGTGCTGAAAGAGATGGATGTGCAGCATGACAGACTGATCGGGAGTCCCATGTACCTGAAACAGATTCTGATAAATGTTATGGATAATGCTCTGAAATATAACCGGCCTCATGGATCAGTATTTATTCAGGTAAGGGAATCTGTCCGTCAGGGGCGGACAGCCGACTACCGGTTTGTGATTGAAGATACGGGAATCGGTATCGGTGAAGATTTCAAGGAACATATTTTTGAACCGTTTACTCAGGAACATCAGGGTGCAAGGACTCACTATAACGGTGTTGGACTTGGTATGTCTGCTGTGAAAAAACTGGTGGATCAGATGAAGGGGACCATTGAGGTGGACAGCCGGATCGGAGAGGGCAGTGTGTTTCAGATTACCCTGCCTCTGCAGATTGACGAAGCGCAGTGTACGCAGCCGGCGTCCAACGGACAGGAGGCACAGGAACACATTGCGGGAATGCAGGTTCTTCTGGTGGAGGATAATGAGATCAACTGCGAGATCGTGGAGTTCATGCTGAAGGAGGCAGGGGCCGGAGTTATGACCGCCAATGACGGAAAGGCTGCTGTGGATGTGTTCACGGCATCCGCTCCGGGAACGTTTGACTGTGTGCTTATGGACCTGATGATGCCGGTTATGAGCGGATACGAGGCGGCGCGCGTGATTCGCAGTCTGGACCGTCCGGATGCCGGAACAGTGCCCATCATAGCCTTGTCAGCGAACGCATTTGAAGAAGATGTTGCAATGGCAAAAGCAGCCGGAATGAATGAGCATCTGGCGAAGCCGGTGGATATCAGGAAAATGTTCCGGGTTATGAACCGGCTGAGGTGCGGGAGAGAACGATAGAAGGAGGAACAGAAAATTGAACGAAAGGTTAAAGAAACAGCTGGATTTTGCGCTGGAGATTGATAAGGAGAAAAATGTGCTGCGCCAGACGCATCTGTCGGGACATGGAAGAAGAGAAAATGATGCGGAGCATGCGTGGCATATGGCGATCATGGCATATCTCCTTCGGGAATACTCCAACGAGGAGGTGGATATTACCAGAGTCATGCTCATGTGTCTGATCCACGATATCGTGGAGATTGAGGCCGGGGATACGTATGCCTATGACACCGAGAACAAGAAGACTCAGAAGCTCAGGGAGGATGCTGCCAAGGAAAAGATCTATTCTCTCCTGCCGGAGGATCAGAAGCAGGAGCTGATCGCGCTGTTTGACGAATTTGAGGAATGCCGGACGGCAGAAGCGAAATTTGCGCGGGCCATGGATAATCTGCAGCCGCTGCTTCTGAACAACAGCAACAACGGAGGGGACTGGAGAGCACATCAGGTCAGAGCAGAACAGGTTTACGGCCGGCAGGAAAAGACAAAGGAGGGATCCAAGATCCTGTACGAGGTGACCGACAGAATTATCCAGGAAAATATCCGGAAGGGAAATCTCTGACAGCGGTTCACAAAATTTGATTTCCCTGCGTATTTATAAATCAGAGAAAGTAAAAACTTTCCGTCTGATGCCGGCGGATTATGCCGGAGAAAAGGAGAAACTGAGGATTATGAGTATGCAGGGGATCGATGTATCCAGCTATCAGAAAAAACCGGACTGGACAGCGGTGAAGGAGCACGGCGTGCGTTTTGCCATCCTTCGGATCATGGACAGTAAGGGAAAGGATACTTCTTTTGAGTATAATTACAATGGCTGCGGAACAGCCGAAATCTTAAGAGGTGTATACCGCTTCAGCTACGCGCTGACAGAAGCGCAGGCAAGGGCAGAGGCGAAAGGCGTCCTGACAGCTCTGGCCGGGCGGAAGCTGGAGATGGGCGTCTGGCTGGATCTGGAGTGGAACCGGCAGCGGGCCCTTGGGAAACGAAAGGTAAAGAAACTGGCTGAGGTCTGGATGAAAACCATCCGGGACGGCGGATACGACTGCGGTATCTACTGCAATAAAGACTGGTTTTTGAACGTCTGCGGAGGACTGGATACGAAATACTGGATTGCCCGGTATCCGGCGCCTGACAATGGTATCCTGAGAGAGAACCTGCGGCCGCGTGTGGGAGAGGCAGGCTGGCAGTATTCCAGCAGGGGAAAGCTGCCCGGGATCACCGGATATGTGGATCTGGATATCTGGTATGCGGACATGGCATTAAAAAAGGGAAATCCCTACAGGGAACCGGTGAAGGCCCTACGGTATCAGCGTCTTCTGGTGGGAAGAGTACGGGAGGATGTAAAGTGGCTCCAGTGGGAGCTGAGGGAAGCAGGCTATGAGATTCTGGTGGATGGGAAATTCGGTCCCGCCACGGATCTGGCGCTGCGGGCATTTCAGAAAAATCATCCGGGGACTTATTCCGGCAGTGAGCCGGACGGGATCTGCGGCACAAAGACCAGAGCAGCGCTGAAAAAGGCCGGGTGACCGAAAGCCTGAAAAAGGGAGACAGAGGAAGAGAGGAAATACGATATGGCATCAAAAGCAGAATTTGTAACATACGCAGCAGAGCAGATGAAGGAGGCGGGGCAGATCACCTGCAGGAAGATGTTCGGAGAGTACGGCGTGTATTGCGACGGGAAGATCTTCGGACTGATCTGTGACAACCAGCTGTTTGTGAAGATCACGGAGGCGGGGCGCAAGGTCTGTCCGGACCTTGCGCAGGCGCCGCCCTATGAGGGGGCAAAGCCGTATTTTCTGGTGGAAGAGCTGGATGACCGGGAGCTTCTGACGCGGTTTATTCAGGAGACGGTAAAGGCCCTTCCGGAGCCGAAGCCGAAGAAGAAAAAAACAAGTTAATCCATCATTCGGATCCGTTCCGCCAGCGGCAGTCTTCTCACATACCGGGCCGCCGCGGAAGAATAGGCAAACTGGATGGCGAACAGGGCCGCCGCAAACACCAGAACCGGCAGCACCGGAAAACGGTAGACCAGCGTGCCGAAGATCCGGAAGCCGGACATCAGGCGGACCAGCAGGGCGCCGGCGGCGGTCCCGGCGGTCAGGGTGACGGCCAGGGTGGACAGGATGTACCACAGGCACTCCATGGAGAGCATGGAGGATAACTGCCGCCCGGTCATGCCCACAGACTGCAGGATGCCGAATTCCTGCTGCCTGGATAAGAGCCCGGTCATCAGGGTGTTGATGAGGCTGACCAGAGAGAACAGGAAGAAAAATCCCAGCAGCAGATAGGCGATGGAAGCAGTGCCCTTCAGAAAATCTTTGTAGGCGTCCGCTGCGTCCTGCCGGGTGGTGATCACAAGCATGGGATCCTGCAGGATGGAAAACAGCGTCTTTCTCAGATCGTCGTGGTCCTCTGCCGTGCGTATATTCCAGCGGTTCTCCATATTTTCAATGTCCGGGTAGAGCTTCCTGGCCATGTCCTCTGTCACCGTGAACATGGTGGCGCCGATACCGGTGGGAAGGAGAGCATCCTTTTTGGCGATTCCCATGACTGTCACAGTCAGGTCTTCTCCGCCGTAAGTCTTCAGTTCCAGCGTGTCTCCGATTCCGGGGACATAGTCCCAGTACAGCTTCAGAAACTGTTCCGTGTTGTCTGTGATGACGACGCCGTTTTCGGCCGTCAGCCGGTCATAGTCGGAGGTTCCTTCTTCCATGGCTTCCGGAGGAAGGAGCCTTGAAAAGGCATCCCGGTCCAGGACGTTGATGGCAAATGCATCCGGTTTTGACGGAAGGGCGACCTCTGCGGAGATCATGGAGTAGGCAGTGATGTCCCGGATCTCCTCAAGGGCAAGCAGCTGATCCTTCAGCGCGGGAGTCAGAGGATTGCTTCTGGCAGCGTCAGGGATGCCGGAAACATCGACGGAATCCTCCCAGGAGACGCAGTAGCTGCAGCCGTCTCCCATGACGGCCGTGGCCATATGGTACGGGTCGATGGAATGCAGCACCGTGGCTGCTGCAAGGAGCAGGATGCCGGTTAGTCCCAGAGAGATGAGGGTCAGGACCGTCTTCTTCCTGCTGCGGTCAAAATTCATCCGCGCCAGAGAAGCAGGCGTGATGGGGCGGGCCATCTGCCTTGTATTTTTGAGACCGGTTTCCATCTGGTAGGCGGTCATGCGTACCGCTTCGATGGGAGAGACGGATGCCGCCATACGTACCGGCGTATGGATGGAGAGAAGGATCATAAGCTCCACGGCGCAGGTTACCAGCAGGGCATGGGGAAGGTTGGCCGGGAAGCTGAAGTAAGCAGGTGAACCCAGAGCGCTGCCGATAGCGCCCAGGAGGAGTCCGGAGGGGATACCGTAAAGGGAGAGCATCCATCCTTCCCTGCGCACGATCCGCCGGATCTGCCGGGGAGTGGCGCCGATAACCTTCAGCCTGCCGTATTCCCGGATCTTGCCCTTGACCGAGATATAGAAGATGCTGTATATGACCAGGCTGCATCCCAGGAGGATCAGAAGGCCGATGGGGTAGAAGGTGCCGAGGTTTGTGGCCTGGAAGCCCGCCATGTCAAAATAGTTGGAGCTGTAGAAGACCTGGTCGTCGGAAATGCCGTTGCGCGTCAGAAAGGCGGCGATCTCCTCTTTCAGAGCGTGCAGCTCCATCTGGTCCGCATCCCGGTAGCGGAGCCGGAACTCGAACAAAGGTTCCTCTCCCATGCGGGCTTCTGCATAGGCCCGGGACACTTCCATCTGGAAATACCGGGAGGAATTTTCCGCCTGCAGGATGCCGGTGACGGTATACTCCCGTTCCTGTCCGTCAAGGTTCAGGCGCAGGATCTGTCCGGTCTTTTGAGGCAGTCCGAAATAGTCCAGGAAGGCCCGTTCCACAAGGATCTCATTTTCTCCTTCCGGCAGTTCGCCCAGGACTTCCGGCTTCTTGCCCAGTTCCATCCAGTTGGGATCGGAGTAGTTGACGGACAGCACCGTGTCTTCATATCGGCAGGTGCCGAAGGTCTGAGAGATCCCGTAGCGCTCCACTTCCGGCAGGGTACAGAGCTCGTCGATCCGGGCCGGGGAAAGGTTCACCACGACGGCCTGATACTGTCCCCGGATCTCGTCTTCCACTTCCCGCTGTCCGGCGGACAGAAGAAAGAGGCTTCCGGACAGAAGGGCGGTGGTGAGAGTGACGGTCAGAAGGACGAAGAAATTTCTCCGACGGTCCGCCTGCAGACTTCTTTTGGCCAGGCGGCGGATGACAGGGGCTGTTTTATTTTCAAATGGATAAGTCATGGTTATCACCTCCCTAAGCGGATATTCTGCCGTCTTCGATCCGCACGATCCGGTCCGCCAGCTGCGCGATCTCGTTGTTGTGGGTGATCATGACGATGGTCTGGTTGAACTCCGTGCTGGTACGCCGAAGGAGGCCCAGCACGTCGGCGCTGGTCCGGCTGTCCAGGTTGCCGGTGGGTTCGTCCGCCAGGACGATGGCCGGTTTGGTGATCAGTGCCCGGGCGATGGCCACCCGCTGCTGCTGCCCGCCGGATAACTGGTTGGGCATGTTGCGCAGACGTTCTTTTAGGGCCAGCATCCCGATGACCTCTTCCACAAATTCCCGGTCCGCCTGGCCGCCGTCCAGTTCCATGGGCAGGATGATATTTTCATATACATTCAGGATGGGGACCAGATTGTAGTTCTGGAAGATAAAGCCGATACTGCGGCGGCGGAAGATGGTCAGTTCCTCTTCATTTTTCTGTGAAAGCTCTTCCCCCCGGACCAGCACGCTGCCGGAGGTGGGCACATCCAGCCCTCCCATCATATGGAGCAGGGTGGACTTGCCGCTGCCGGAGGTGCCCACAATGGCGACGAATTCCCCCTGCTCCACCGTGAGGCTGACCCCGTCCAGGGCTCTGGTCAGGTTCGGTTCGGCGCCGTAATATTTTTTCAGGTCGATTGTCTGCAGGATACTCATGCGAAAATAACTCCTTTCCAGGCGGGTGCGCCTGCTGTTGGAATTATTATAAAATAAAAAGGTCTCAGAAATGTCCGAAAAGAATGAAGGTTTTCTTAAAAATGCCGCGGCAGAAAGACCGAGAAGGTGGAACCCTTTCCCGGAGCGGAGGCGACCATGAGGTACCCGCCCTGGAGGGTGATGATCTCCCGGGTCAGGTAGAGTCCGATGCCGATGCCGGGGATGCGGTGTACCGCTGCTTCCCGGTAGAAGCGCCGGAAGATGGCGGCGTGGCTGCTCTCCGGGATGCCGATGCCGGTGTCGGTGATATCGATTTTCGCGTACATCTCCCACAGTTCGACGGCTACACGGATGCTTCCTCCTTCCGGCGTGTATTTGACCGCGTTGTCCAGCAGGTTAAAGAGGGCCTCTGCCGTCCACCTGCTGTCGTGGGGAAGGATAAGCTCTTCAGGGCAGTCCACGGCCACGGACAGGCGCTTCTGCTCTGCCTTGGCGAGAATCCCGCTGAGGGATTGGGCGATGGTCGCGTATAAGGAGGCGTCGCTTTTTCGGAGCTGGATCGCGCCGGTTTCCAGCCGGGAGGTTTTAAGAAGGGCCTGAAAGAGAAAATGAAGCTTGTCCGTCTGGGCTCTCAGTCCTTCCAGAAATGCAGTCTGTTCCTCGTAAGAACCCGGACGGGTCAGCAGGGTGTCGGTCACCAGTCTCAGATTGCTGACCGGGGTCCGGACCTGATGGGAAATATCGGTGATCAGCTGCTGCAATTTTTGATGTTCCGTCTCGGCGTCATGCCTTTGGGTCTGCATGATCTGGTACAGGCGCAGAAGCCGGCAGTTGATGCGGGACTGAAGCGTCTCCTGGTCGTAATCGGCATCCGGGCATGCGCCGCCTTCGGTCATCCGGTCGATGGTCTGGCACAGGTCGGAAGTAAAAGCGGTCAGCTTCTCATCTAAAAGCCACAGAAAAAACAGCGTCCAGCCAAGGGCCAGCAGGGACAGCGCAAGTCCCATGGAGAGAAGGGGCCGGCTGTAAGCGGTCCGGATGCAGAAGAACAGGATGCAGAGCCACATGGACAGAAGCATGCCGCACAGCGGCAGCAGGCAGAGTTCTCTGAGATAAAGACGGGATTCTTTCATTCTGGTTCGCCTCCTGTCCATTTATATCCCATGCCGTAGACGGTCCGGATTCGGGCGCGGCCGGCCGGCTCGATCTTGCTCCGCAGCCGGCTTACGGAGGTGGTGAGGGTATGGGTGTCTACGTACTTTTCATCCGCATCCCAGAGCTTTTGCAGAAGCTCCTGTCTGGTCAGCACCCGCCCGGAATTGCGGCAGAAGAGCTGCAGCATCCTGAATTCCAGAGCGGACAGGACCAGAGGTTCTCCTTTCAGATAAGCGGTCTGACCGGTAAAATCCAGGTATAAGGCGCCGTCGTCGTAGATCTCTCTTTCCGGCATCCGGCGGCTAAGCATCTGAAACATGGCTTTCAGTTTCCGCTGCAGGGCCAGGATGGAGAAGGGCTTTGTGATGTAGTCTACAGCCCCGGCCTCGTAACCTCTGACCTGCTCCCATTCTTGGTCGTCGGCGGTCAGGAAGATGATCAGCGTATCCGGATGGGACGCCTTGATCAGAGGGCACAGATCAAGGCCGCTGCCGTCCGGGAGGTGGATGTCCAGAAGCACCAGGTCATAGAGGTTGGCCGGGAGTTTTTCTTCCGCTTCCCGGAAGGTCAGGGCACAGGTGAGTCCGTAACCGTCCAGAGTCAGGTTATAGGCGAGGGTTTTATTTAGAAGCTCGTCGTCTTCCACGAGCAGAATCTGTTTCATGAGGATCCCCTCCTTTAGTTCCGCATCTGTCCTCACTTTGCCCAGCGTCTGGAAGAATTTTCCCTCACTTCGTTCCGTAAAATCCTTCCGGGACTGCTTTCGGACAGATGCTGTTTTTCATAAACTATTTGACACTACCTCAGCAACAGTATAACAGGGGAGCGGGAAAATGCGCAATGGAAATTCGTTATGATTTTAACGCTGATTTAGCGCAGATTTTAGCGCAGATTTAAGAGGAATACTCTGTACAGCATCCGGGTTTTGTGGTATAATGTAAACAGTCTTTCCCGCTGTTTTGGAGGGTGGAAAAGCAAAGCAATGATCAGGAGGTTATGGAAAATGAGACGAATGAAAAAGAGACTTGCGGGGACTATTCTTGTGGCGGCAATGGCGCTGAGCCTGAGTGCGTGTTCGTCCGGCGGTGGGACGGCGCCGGTGCTGACGGTGGCAGGGCAGGAGGTAACTCTGGGAGAGACAGGGGCAGGCGTGTTCTCCCTGACGGAGTTTGAGATGGCGATCCCAAGTGAAGGAACTCCCATAGGGAAGATGCCGGGCAAGAGCTGGCTGTCCACGTTTATGACTCTGAAAAAAGACGGCAGCTCCTATGCATATCTGTACGTGTACAATCCGGGACGGGATGAGGTGTTTGTCACATCTGCCACAATCTATAAGCTTTCTTTCAGCATGCACGCAGAGGATACGGAGTCAAGCTACTGGGCGGAGGATAATGTACTGGTCAACGGAGTCAATTACTTCGGGATGAATGCAGACGACGTTAAAGAGACCATGACGGAATTCAAGGCGCTCTCGGAGGACAGCGATTATCTGTCCTATCAGGACGGGAAATATACCTACCGCTTTGATCTGGATGATAACGGGATCGTAGAAGAAGTGGAAGTGGAGATGGATATCGACAAGGATTATTGATCAGACAGAACAGAGGGCAGAGGTTTTTGGCGCCGGGAATGGGGTTGAAAGCCTTTGCTTTTTTTAAAAGTATATCCGGAGGTACAGCACAGGAACCTGATTTTGTATATTATATACAAAATGAATTATATTTTTTTGTGTAAAATAATGGTTTTTGCAGGATATTATAATTATATATTGACAATTCACAGATCATCTGTTAAGATGCATCCAGTGAAATACAGAAGTTGACTGGCTTGTTACTGTTCGATCAGGCAAAACCAAACGTCAGGTATTCCGTGCCGGGGGCACAGTGTATACTTTGGGTTTGGTGTTTTTTTATGTCCGAATCAGGGAGGATGCGGTGTTATGGTTGTTCATAAGGTGCTAAATAATAATATCGTGAGTTCTCTGGATGAGCGGGGACGGGAGGTTCTTCTGGTGGGACGCGGGCTGGGCTGGCAGGCAAAACCGGGAGAGACGGTAGAACGTAAGAAGATCGATAAGATCTTTCGTATGGATACCAGTGCTTCCACAGAGAAGCTTAAGCAGCTTTTTCTGGAAGTGGATGTGGAAGTCATCGAGCTTTCTGCGCAGATCATCGATCATGCCCGGGAGGTTTTAAAGAAAAAGTTAAATAAAAATGTATATATAACGCTGACGGATCATATCAGCTTCGCCATTGAGCGTATGAAGCAGGGGGTTACGCTCCGCAATGCACTGCAATGGGAGACCAGTAAGCTGTATCCGGCGGAATACGGCCTGGGTCTGCATGCCATTGACAGGATCAAAGAGGTCATGGGAATTGAATTTCCCAAAGACGAGGCGGGCTCCATCGCTCTGCATCTGGTCAATGCAGAATATGACTGCAACATGAATTACACACAGCAGATGACGGAGATTATCCAGAATTCTCTCAATATTGTGCGCTATATGTTTCATGTGGAGTTTGACGAGCAGTCCCTGGACTATCAGCGGTTTACGACTCATCTTCTGTTCTTTGCCCAGCGTGCGCTGGACGGGAGGCTGATGTCCGGCGGACCGGATGAGATGTATGAGCTGATGCACAGCAAGCATCCGAAGCAGTTTCGCTGTGCGGAAAAAATTAAGAGTTATATGAAAAAGCAGTATCAGTGTAAGCTGAGCGCGGAGGAGCTTACTTTTCTCACGGTACATATTGTCCGCGTAACGGCAAAATTATAGAAGAGTTATTATGAAAATATCATAAGCCACACAGAGAGGGCTTGTTACTGTACGGCAGGCAAAACCCGAATGTGTTCTCATGGAAGCAGCCCGGCAGTACGGGCCGCTTTTGGGGAGCGCGTTCGGGTTTTTCATTGCATAAATTTCCGGATTGCTGCGCAGCATTTGGAACTTTTACAAAAAACAGCAGAACTATAATGAAAAGGAGAAACGTTATGGCTGGAAAAGTAAGAGATTACGGAAAGCTCGCCCGCGACATCAGGGACGCGGTGGGAGAATCCAACATTGTCAGTGCAGCGCACTGCGCCACCAGACTGCGTCTGGTATTGAAAGAATCACCGTCTGCGGAGGTTACAAAGGAGATCTCCGGTATGCCCGCCGTGATCCAGGTGGTGGAAAAAGGAGGGCAGTATCAGATCGTGATCGGTACCCATGCGAAGGATGTATACAATGAGCTGGTTCAGATTCTGGACCTGGATGAGAGTGCGCAGCCGGAGATCAGACAGAGCCTTGCCAACCGGGTGATCGCCACCATGTCTGCCGTATTCGCCCCCTTTGTCTATGTACTGGCGGCGGCCGGACTGGTACAGGGCGCCCTTATCATTTTGACGCAGTTTGCTCCGGCCTTTGCACAGACCGGGACATATGAGGTGCTGAGCTTTATTTCCTGGACACCCTTCACCTTTTTGCCGGTACTGATCGCGGTGACGGCTTCCAAACATTTTAAATGTAATACCTTCATCGCCATGTGGTGCTGTCTGGCGCTGGTCAACAGCAGCTGGGGAGAGATCGCGGCCCGCATTGCGGACGGTGAGACTGTCAGATTCCTGTTCTTTGACATGGCGCAGACAACGTATACTTCCACGGTTCTGCCGCCTCTGTTTCTGGTCCTGATTCTTTCTTATCTGGAACATTTTCTGGAAAAGCATGTTCCGGACGTGATCAAGGCGCTGGTGGTTCCGTTTATCTGTGCGATTGTCATGGTGCCGGCCACGATTCTGGTCATTGGTCCCGTATCAGACGGGCTGGCCAATGCCATCGCTCTGGGGTATAATTCCCTTGTGAATACGGTTCCGGCACTGGCGGCTGTTGTGGTCGGGGGTATCTGGCAGGTATTCGTCATCTTTGGCGTACACTGGGGCGTTACGCCCATGGTTCTGGCGAATTTTGCCAATAACGGCTGCGACACCTTCCAGGCATTCCAGACCTGCGCGGTAGTGGCACAGGCGGCGGCCTGCCTGGGAGTCTTTATCAAGACGAAGAAAAGCGATATTAAAAATGTGGCGTTTTCCGCCGGTCTGACCGGTATTTTCGGTATCACGGAGCCGGCCATCTACGGCGTCACGCTGCGCCTGAAGAAGCCTTTTATCGCAGGCTGTATCGGCGGAGCTGTGGGAGCGGTCATCATCAGCTTTTTTGACACGGCATACTACGTCTATGCAGGACTTCCGGGACTTTTGACCACCGTCAATGCCATGGGCGAAAATCCCCGTTCCTTTATGGGAATGATGATTGGTGTGGCGGCGACCATCGTCGTGACCGTTCTGCTGGTACAGATCATTGGCTGTGACGAAAAGGAGCCGGAGGAGACGGAGCAAAAGGATACATCTGCACAGACAGAAAACAGGCAGAACTCCCGCGGAAGCAGGGAGGATGTGTTCTGTCCACTGAACGGAGAACTGAAGCCGCTTGGAGAAGTCAGTGATCCGACCTTCTCAGGGGAGATTCTCGGCAAAGGAGTGGCAGTTCTTCCTTCAGAGGGAAAGCTGTATGCGCCCTTTGACGGCGAGGTATCCATGGTATTTGAGACAAAACATGCGATTGGCCTGATCAGAGATGATGTGGAGATGCTGATCCATATCGGGCTTGAGACCGTCTCTCTGGAGGGAAAGTATTTTGAGGCAAAGATAAAGGCGGGAGACCGGATCAAAAAGGGAGATCTGCTTATTGAATTTGATCTGGAAGCCATTTCCCGGGAAGGCTTTGACACGATCACGCCGGTGATCATCAGTAATGCGGATGACTTTGCAGAGATTGAGGCGGAGCGGACTTCCGGTGCGGTGGCAGCGGGGGATCCTCTGCTGACTGTAAAACGATAAAACAACAGGAGGTGTTCGATTATGAGTTTACCAAAGGATTTTCTCTGGGGCGGCGCAGTGGCGGCCCATCAGCTGGAAGGGGGCTGGGACTGCGGAGGCAAGGGACCCAATGTATGCGATGTCCTGACGGCCGGCGCACATGGGGTTCCCCGCCGGATTACGGATACGGTGCTGGAGGGCGAACGTTATCCGAATCATGACGCCATTGATTTTTACCACAACTATAAGGGCGATATTGCACTGTTTGCGGAAATGGGTTTTAAGTGTTTCCGGACCAGTATCGCCTGGACGCGTATTTTCCCGAAGGGCGATGAGGCAAAACCCAATGAAGAGGGGCTGCAGTTTTATGACGATATGTTTGACGAGCTGCTGAAATACGGCATTGAACCGGTCATTACCCTGAGCCATTTCGAGATGCCCCTGCATCTGGCAAAGGAATACGGAGGCTGGATGAACCGGAAGGTAATCGATTTCTTTGTGAAATTCGCAGAGACGTGTTTCCGGCGTTATAAGGACAAGGTAAAATACTGGATGACCTTTAACGAGATCAATAACCAGATGAACTATAAAAATGATATTTATGGTTGGACCAACTCCGGGGTGCGTTTTTCTCAATATGAGAAACCGGAACAGGCCATGTACCAGTCGGCTCACAACGGGCTGGTGGCTTCTGCCCTTGCCGTGAAGCTGGGACATGAGATCAATCCGGATTTTCAGATCGGCTGCATGATCTCCATGGTCCCGATCTACCCCTATTCCTGTCGCCCGGCGGATATGATTCTTTCGGTGCAGGAGATGCATATGCGTTATTTCTTCTCGGATATTCACTGCAGAGGTCATTATCCGGCTTATGCGAAGAAGCTTCTGGAGCGGAAGGGTTACGAGATCCAGATGGGACCGGAAGATGAGAAGATCTTGGCGGAAGGTACGGTGGATTATATCGGATTTTCCTACTATATGACCAACGTAGTAGATTCGCAGGCCTTTGTGGATGTATCGGAGAGGGTGGAGGCCAGCAGCCCCCATACGGTGGATAATCCCTACGCCAAAGCGACCGAATGGGGCTGGACCATCGATCCGGAGGGCCTTCGCTATGCGCTGAATGTGTTCTATGAGCGCTATGAGAAGCCATTGTTCATTGTGGAAAACGGGTTTGGAGCCATTGATGAGCTGAAAGCGGACGGGACCTGTGAGGATCCGGCCCGGATCGCGTACCTGAGGGCGCATATCGAAGAGATGAAAAAAGCCGTGGAAGAGGACGGGGTGGATCTGATGGGTTATACGCCATGGGGCTGTATCGATCTGGTGTCCTTTACCACCGGAGAATTGCGCAAGCGGTACGGATTTATCTATGTGGATAAAAATGATGACGGGACCGGCAGCGGGAAACGGTATAAAAAGCAGTCCTTTGACTGGTATAAGAAAGTTATCTCGTCCAATGGAGAGGAACTGTGAGGAACAGACAGAGTTCCTGTTCGGAAAATGAAGGTCGCAGGCTGTTATGCCTGCGATTTTTCTGTATTTTTCCGGTCAGAAGTAGACAAAAGAAAAAAGGAAACCTATAATTAGAAGTATGATAATACATACTTCAGGAGGCGGAACTTTTTATGGAAAAGATTGTGTGGGA
Organism: Lachnospiraceae bacterium; assembly: GCA_910574805.1. GTDB lineage: Bacteria > Bacillota > Clostridia > Lachnospirales > Lachnospiraceae > Hominiventricola. The sequence continues at coordinate 88,012 of CAJTCV010000002.1, forward strand.
TGACAGGTTCAAAATCGGGGTGGAGGTCGTGGACCGGGCGCATGCCAAACTTTTTCGGATCATTAACAAGCTGTCGGATCTTTCTCAGGATACATCAGCCAGTCATGCGGCATACCGTGAAGGGATCAAATATCTGGAAGCTTATACAATGACACACTTTTCAGAAGAGGAAGCGTACATGCGTTCGATCCGGTACAATGGATATGCGGAGCATAAACGGATTCATGACAATTTCAGAAATAAGACGCTGATCTCTCTGAAAAGAGATCTGGAATTATCCAGCTTTTCCGGGGCGGCGGTGGAGCGTTTTGTGGGGACTCTGAACCGCTGGCTGTCAGAACATATCATGCTGGAGGATCAGGCGATCGTTGGTAAGGCGGTCCGTCAGAAAAAGAGAGACCGTTCCTCACAGATCGAGATTATTTCCCGAACTGTTAACCGGGCGGTGCAGGATGTTCTGCAGGCGGAGACGAAACTGGTCAGTGATGATTATAAAGGCCAGAATATCGGCAACGGGTATTACTGCTGCCAGTATTATGATATGGGCGGCGGCGTCATGCTGCAGCTTCTCCTGGGAGTGGAGGATATTCTGTTCCTCAGAGGGATCGAAAGGATCCCGGGGATCCGGAAAAGAGAGATGACCGAGCGGGATACTCTGCATGTTTTTGCGCAGCTTTTTGAGAAGATGGGCAGACTTTTTAAAGTGGAGACGGAACCGGAATTCGGCATGGAAAACCTGCTGGACCGGGATAAATTCCGGAAGGAATTCATGAAGGGCTGTCCCTGCAGCCTTTTGTTCGGCACCCGGTCCGGAGCGCTTGTGTTCTGCTACCGGAGCTGGAGGGCGAAACAGTAGAAAAAGGCCGAGCGTCCGGCAGCAGATGTCTTCGTTGCCGGACTGCCGTATGTCAGCGGCAGAACCGGCAGCCGGACGGTGAGGCGGCGCATCCGCCCAGGGCGGTCTCGCGCAGTTCATAGGGGATTCTTTTTCCCACCTGATACATGGTATCAAGCATCTCGTCAAAGGGGATGAGCTGACGGATTCCCGACAGGGCGATCTCGGCGGCGATCAGAGCGTTGGCGACGCCCGAGGCATTTCGGTTCTGGCATGGATATTCCACCAGTCCCCCTACCGGGTCGCACACCAGTCCCAGCATGTTCATAAGGACAGTGGAGGCGGCGGAAAGGCTCTGGCATGGTTCCCCGCCCATGAGTTCCACGGCGGCGGAGGCGGCCATGGCGGCAGCGACGCCGGTCTCTGCCTGACAGCCTCCTACGGCTCCCGCCACCGTTGCATTGCGCATGGCGAGATAGCCGACGGCTCCGGCATTGAACAGCGCATCCACCATCCGGTCGTCGGATATGTGATATTCCTGCTGCAGAGCCAGCAGAAGTCCCGGGACGATCCCGGCAGAGCCGGCGGTGGGCGCGGCTACGATCACTCCCATGGAAGCGTTTACTTCCAGTACGGCCATAGCGCAGGCAATACCGCGTCCAAGTACGCTGCCGCATATGCTTTTCCCTCTGTTCCTGTGCAGTTCCAGCTTTCTGGCTTCTCCTCCGATCAGTCCGCCCATGGACTTTACAGGCGTTTTCAGAGGAGCTGCCGCAGACTGTTTCATAATGTCCAGCACATGTTTCATCTGGTGGCAGATCTGGTCCATGGGGACTTCAGACAGATCACATTCCCGCTGCTTCATGACATCGGAGATCATCCACTGATGCCGGCTGCAAAGCTCCAACAGTTCCGCTGCATTTTTAAAATCAATTGTTTCCATCATTTCTATCGGCCTTTCATTCCTGTAATTATGGCTGAATCAGCATCACGTCCTGGACGTTGGGATTTTCCAGAAGCTTTTCCGTAATGTCTTCCGGAAGGCGGTTGTCGGATTCCACGATCGTATATGCCTTTTCTCCTCTGGATTCCCGGAACAGACGCATGAAGGCGATGTTCACGTTCCGGTCGCTTAAGATCCGGGTAATGTGGGCCGCCACTCCGGGCCGGTCCTTCTGGATGATAATGACGGCGTTGTACTCACCTGTGAAATCCACCTGAACCTGATTGATCCGTACGATCTTCACTTTTCCGCCGCCCAGGGATTCTCCCCGGACCGTCATGACGGCGCCGGAGTCATTTACCATCCGGATATCCACCGTGTTGGGATGGATATCGGTCTCTTTTTCATCCGGTATAAAGCGAAATGTAATTCCCCGTTCCTCTGCGATCTCAAAGGAATCGCGGATCCGCACGTCATCCGTGGCAAATCCCATAATTCCGCCCAGCAGTGCCCGGTCGGTACCGTGCCCTCTGCAGGTCTTGGCGAAGGAGCCATACAGGGTGAATTCCACTTCCTGGAGGACTCCGCTTTTCATCTTCTGGGCGAGGTAGGCGATGGCGCAGGCTCCGGCCGTATGGGAGCTGGACGGTCCGATCATGTTGGGGCCCAGGACATCAAATACGCTGATAAATGACATGATTCTCCTCCTGTAAAAGTTTTGCTTCAGGCATTCTTCAAAATGAATTTCTGATAAATGGTATTGACGATAACGCCGATAGCATTGTCTCCGGACACGTTGCAGGCAGTGCCGAAGGAGTCCTGCGTGATGTAGAGCGCCACCATAATGGCACAGATCGGCCCGTCCGGATTGCCTGCCTCCGGTCCAAAGATCATGTAGAGGAAAGGCAGTGCGGTCATGATGGAACCGCCCGGAGCGCCCGGAGAGGCGACCATCGCCACGCCCAGGGTCATGATAAAGGGAACGACGGTCATCAGGCTGATGGGCAGATGATTCATCAGGCATACGGCGGTCGCGCAGGCACAGATGGTGATCATGGAGCCTGCCATATGGATGTTGGCGCAGAGCGGCACCACAAAGTTGCGGATCTGTTCACAGACGCCGTCGGCGGCTGCGCACTGAAGATTGACCGGGATCGTAGCGGCGGAAGACTGGGTTCCAAGGGCAGTCGTATAACCGGGAATCTGGTTTTTGATCAGTGCCAGCGGATTCTTCCTGCTGACCGCGCCGGCGATACAGAACTGGATCACGATGCAGACCATGTGCATGAGGATCACGACCACAAATACTTTCCATAAGATTCCAAGAATCGCAAAGGTCTTGCCGGATCTGGTCATATCGGCAAAGGTTCCGCAGATGTAGAGCGGAAGCAGCGGGATGATGACTGTATGCAGAACCTTGTCGATGATTCCGGAGAAATCTTTGAACGCGTCATAAAGAGTATTGCCGATTTCTTTTCCTTTCATAGCGGACAGACAGAGCCCCAGGACAAAAGCCAGCACAACAGCGGACAGGGTATCCATGACCGGCGTGATGGTCAGGCTGAAATAGGACTCTACGGAGACGCCCGCAGTTGCCGCAATCTGTTCCAGCGCTTCGGCGCTCATGAAATGCGGAAACAGCGAAGAGGATACGAGATAGGAGCCGGATCCTGCGATCAGCGTGGACAGATAGGCCAGAAGAACGGTGACGATCAGAAGCTTTCCTGCGCCCTGAGACAGATCTGCAATTCCCATGGTTACATACGCGAGGATCATGAGCGGTATGATAAATTTCAGAAACGTACTGAATATGCCGGACAGGGTGACAACCAGACGGCAGACAGGCTCCGGCAGAAACTGTCCGATGAGGATACCGATGATGATCGCAATGATCAGTTTTGGAACAAGTCCCAGTTTCCATGTTCTTTCTTTCATTTGTAAATTCCCTCCTGTACATCAATCTCTTTTCCATTATCTTTCAACGATTGACGTTTTTGTATTCTTATTGTATCATGACAGTATATATAAATCAAATTCACTGTTTTTATAATATCATTGAAAAATTTTCATAATAAAGCGGAGGAAAAGGGGGAATTTTATGGAAATCAGACAGCTGATTACCTTTGTGAAGATCGTTCAGATGAAGAGCTTTTCCAGAGCGGCGGCTGATCTGGGCTATTCCCAGTCGGCAGTGACCGTGCAGATCCGTCTGCTGGAGCAGGAGCTGAATATCCGCCTGTTTGACCGGATCGGAAAGCAGGTGGAGCTGACAGGACAGGGAAAGCGGTTCCTTGGCTATGCCCATAATATTCTTCAGGAGGTGAACCGGGCAAAGCTTTCTCTGACAGACGAGGGAGAGCTGGTCAATCCGCTTCATATCGGCACCATCGAGTCTCTGTGCTTTTCCAGGCTTCCGCTGATCCTTCGTTATTTTCAGGAGCATTATCCCGGGGTATCGGTCCGTATTACGACGTCGTCGCCGGAGGAGCTGATCGAGATGATGGAGAAAAACCGTCTGGACCTGATCTACATACTGGACGAGCCGCGTTATCATAACAACTGGAACAAGGTCATGGAGAGCCGGGAGGAGATGGTATTTGTCACGTCCCCGGACGCTTCACCGGCTTCCGAAAAGGCGCTGTGCGTGGAAGACCTTCTGACAGAACCTTTCTTTCTCACAGAAAAAAATGCCAATTACCGGAGGTCTCTGGACCGGTTCCTCGCTTCCAAAAATCTGGTGCTGACTCCGGCCCTGGAGATCAGCAATACGGAGTTTATCATAAAGATGCTCCGGGGCGGCCGCGGCGTCTCGTTTCTGCCGTATTTTGCAGTCAGGGAAAATGTGGAAAAGGGAGAATTAAAGCTGTTGAATGTGACGGACTTTCATGTCTTTATGTACCGCCAGATCTTCTATCACAAAGATAAATGGAAAACCAGGGAGATGGAGGAATTCATCCGACTGGCAGCGCAGGAGCCATAGGAGGGATTGCTGCATCCGGCGAAGAGGGAACTGTTGTTAAAATGGTTCCTTTTTTCACAGATCATACACAGTTTCTTTCAGGTACATTTCAGGAAGTACACCTATAATGGCATCATGGTATGAAACAGTCATCGGAAGATAATCGTCAGCAGTGGAGGGCAGTATGGAGATAAATAACGTCACGAACACCGTCGCCTGGATGCGGAGCATGCAGTATGAGATGCAGCAGGAGGAACCAGATGGGGAAGACACGATATTACAGGAAGTAAAAACAGAGGAAACAGAGGCGGACCTGGATCGGATTGATTTTCAGGAAGGAGATCAGGCGCTTACACAGATCCGACAAAGACACGGGAAGGGTGTCTATGAGACGGTGGAGGACGACCCGGCGCTGGCATGGTCTGTGAAGGGACAGACGTACCCGTCAGCCGTGCGTGTGGACCGGAGCGTGTGAGCGTTCATGGAGGGAGAAAAGAGAATGCGTATTCTGATAGCGGAAGATGAGGCGGAGTTGGCCAAAGGCCTGAAATTTCTGCTGGAAAAACATAAATTTTCGGTGGATGCGGTACATAACGGAAGGGACGCGCTGGATTATTTTCATACGGCGGAGTATGACGCGGTGGTGCTGGACATCATGATGCCGGAGCTAAACGGTCTGGAAGTATTAAGGAAGATCCGGAAAGAGGGTTCCGGCGTTCCGGTCATGATGCTCACGGCCAAAGGGGAGATCGAGGACCGGGTGGAGGGTCTGGAAGCCGGAGCGGACGACTATCTTCCCAAGCCCTTTTCCACCCGGGAGTTTGTCGCGAGGGTCCGGGCATTGGTCCGCAGAAACGCCGGTTATGTCAATACCGTGCTGTCTTTTGGAAACGTACGGCTGGACTGCAGATGTTATGAGCTTTTGACCGATACTGCTTCCGTGCGGCTCAACAATAAGGAATATCAGCTGATGGAGCTGTTTTTCCGGCACCCCCGCCTGGTTTTTTCCACAGAACATCTGATGGACCGGATCTGGGGGAGAGATTCCGAGGCGGGCGTGGATGTGGTGTGGACCTACATCGGCTTCCTGCGCAGGAAATTAAAGCAGCTGGACGGCAATATTGAGATTCGGACCGTCCGGGGAGCGGGCTATTGTCTGGAGGAACAGACATGCTGAGAAAACTAAGGGAACGATTTATTCTCTCGGCGATGGCGGCTTTTGGGATCGTGATGCTCATGCTGGTGGCCGGGATCAACGCGCTCAATTATAAAGTGACGGTGGACCGGCAGGATGACATGCTGGCCGGGATCATGGAATATGAACAGATCAGGGAATCCAGGCCGCCCGGGGACAAGCCGCCGATGATCTCCGATATGCCCTGGGCAGATGGTCCGGAGGCGGACTTTACGACGCGTTTTTTTGTTGTGCACTGCAACGGGGAGGGACAGCTTATGGACATTTTCCATGAGCATATCTCTTCGGTGGATCAGGAAGAGATTCGGCAGGAGGCGGAGCGGATCCTGTCCGGGCACCGGGAAAAGGGTTACTGGAAGGACTACCGGTATATGGTAAGGCAGGAGGACGCCGGAGTTACGATCATCTTTTTGAATGTATTCCGCGAGCAGCGCCTGATCCGGTCGCTGTTCTGGGTATCCGTCGTGACGGCACTTCTCAGTTTCTGTGTTGTCCTGGCGTTGACCGTGTTCTTTTCCGGCAGGGCGATCCGTCCTTATCTTCGAAATATCGAACGGCAGAAGCGGTTTATCACCGACGCCGGGCATGAACTGAAGACGCCCCTTACGTCGATCTCCACCAGCGCGGATATCCTCGAGATGGAGCTGGAGGGAGACGAGTGGGTTGAAAATATCAAGAAGCAGACGGCCAGGATGACGCGTCTGGTCAGCGACCTGGTGGCGCTGTCAAGGCTGGATGAGGAGACGCCGTTTCCTGAGAAGGCGGAGTTCTCCATAAGCGACGCGGCCTGGGAGACGGCGGAGGCTTTTGGAGCAGCGGCTCAGGCAAAGGGGAAGACCTGTATGCAGCAGATTGAGGAAAATCTGAGATTTACGGGAGACCGGGCTGCGATCCAGCGCCTGCTGTCGATCCTGCTGGACAATGCGGTCCGTTATGGGGCAGAGGGCGGCGAGATCCGTCTGGAAGTCTTCCGCAGGCATAACCGGATTTATCTTATGGTGTCCAATCCGTGCGACGTAGAGAAAATTCCGGATCTGAACCGCCTGTTCGACCGGTTCTACCGCCCGGATGAAGCCCGTTCTTCGGACGCCGGCGGGACGGGGATCGGTCTGTCCATGGCCAGAGCCATCGCAGAGGCCCATGGAGGGAAGATCACGGCGGAAAGCAGAGACGGCAGGATCATCATTTTCAAAGTGGTTCTATAGAAGGAGACAGAATATGAAGACGGCATTATTAAAAGGAAAGAACAGATGGCTGCTGGCGGCAGTGCTGGTGATCGCGGCCGCCGCGGTTTTTATCGGATATCGTATGATCCGTCTGCGCAGGAACGCGCAGGCGGTGCGGGAAGCCATGAATACGGTGGAGACAGTCCAGGCGGTCCGGCAGAATCTGATCGAGTCCATCAGCGTGACCGGGACAATCGCCAGCGCGGATGCCCGGGACGTATCGGCCAGCGCAAAGGACGTCAAGGTGCTTCAGGTCAATTATGAGGAGGGAGACTACGTGAATGCGGGAGACGTGATCGTAGTCCTGGACTCGTCGGATCTGGAGCGGAGCCTTTCACAGGCCCGGAACAGTCAGGCGCTAAGTGAATATAAGGAAAATAAATCCATTGAGACGGCTTCCAGAAGTTACTCAGAGGCGGTGGAGGACGGTACGGATGAGTATGAGACCGCCGTCAGGGAGGAGGCGGACGCCAAAGAAGCGCTGCAGGAGGCCGGAGCGGATGTGAATGAGACCGCTGACTCCCTCAAGAGACAGGAAGAGCGGCTGGGAGAGGCGAAGGAGGCGCTGGCGGCCATCCTTCCGGAGCAGTATGAAGGCGGGGCGGAGTCTCAGGCGTATCAGGATGCGGTTGCGGCGGCAGAGCGGGCGGTATCGGAAGCTCAGGCGGAATATACGTCCAGGCACCAGGCATACAACGCGGCTGCGGAAGCGGAGGAGAAAGCGGCGGACGCCTACGAGAAGGCTTCGGAAAATCTGTCGGACGCCTCCAGAAAGAACGACCGGAATATCACCAGCGCGGCGGACTCTCTGGAACAGGCGCAGATGGAGCACGCTTATTCCAACGACAGCAGCCAGAAGACCATCGAAAACTATGAGGAACAGATCCGAAGCTGCACGGTGACGGCGCCGATCTCCGGCGTGATCACGGCCATGCATGCGGCGGAAGGAGATACGTATCAGGGAGAGGGAAATGTCCTGTTCAGCGTGGCGGATCAGGAACATTTCATCGTGTCGGCCAGTGTGGATGAGTATGACATCAGCAGCATTTCCAAAGATATATCGGCGGCAGTCATCGTGGAAGCGCTGGGCGATGAGGAACTTCCGGCGACGGTTTCTTTTGTGTCGCCGACGGTGACGGAGTCCAGCATGGGGAGCTCTTCCTACGGGGTGGAGATCGCGCTGGATGAGGCCAATACGGATCTTCGGATCGGTATGACGGCAAAGGCCAGTATCGTACTGGATGCGGTCTATGACGTGCTGACCGTGCCCTACGACTGCGTGACAACCGATGAGGAAGGAAATGCTTCGGTGACCGTGGACCAGAACGGAGAACGGACGGAAGTTCCGGTAACCGTTGGTATGCAAGGAGACTATTATGTGGAGGTGTCCGGTGAGGGGCTGGAGGAAGGCATGATGGTCTGCTATACGAATCCCATGACCGGCGCTGCCTCCGGCGGGGAGCTGCCGGAGGGTGATTCATCGTTTCCGATGCCCGGCGGCATGGGAGGAAGTTCCGTCGGAGGTCCGGGCGGAGGAATGCCCGGCGGAGGTCCCGGAGGAGGTTTTTAAGACGGAGGAGGTAGTTTATGAAGTCAAAAACGGTCATCGACCTGAAGGGAATCATAAAACGGTTCTATGTGGGAATGTCCAATGAACTGGAGATCCTCCACGGCATCGACCTGCAGGTCCATGAGGGAGAATTTGTCTCCATCGTAGGAGCTTCCGGCTCCGGGAAGACCACGATGATGAATATTATAGGAGTGTTGGACCGGCCCACGGAAGGGAACTATACGCTGGATGGCGTGGACGTCGCCCGTGCAAAGGACCGGGAGCTGTCGCTGATCCGGAACCAGAAGATCGGTTTTGTATTCCAGACCTACAATCTGATCGGCCGGACCAGCGCTCTGAAAAATGTAGAGCTTCCCATGCTCTATGCAGGGCTTGGAAAAAGGGAGCGCAGCGAGAGAGGAAAGGAATTGCTTGAGATGGTGGGAATGGAGAGCCGCTTTGACCACAATCCGGATGAACTGTCCGGAGGGCAGAAGCAGCGGGTCGCCATTGCCCGGGCCATGGCAAACGATCCGTCCATCATCCTGGCCGACGAGCCTACCGGGGCGCTGGATTCCCGGACCGGGCGGATGATCATGGATATTTTCCACAGACTGAATCAGGAACAGAAAAAGACCATCGTCCTCATCACCCATTCCCAGGAGCTGGCGGAGGAGACCGGGCGGATCGTGACGCTAAAGGATGGGGAGGTCGTGGGAGAAAGGAGGGGAAACGGTTGTTAGTATGGGAAAATATTCTGCTGGCCTTTCACAGCCTGCGGGCCAATAAGATGCGTTCCCTTCTGACCATGCTGGGGATCATCATCGGGATCGCGTCCGTCATCGCGATCATGACCCTGGGCGATTCCATCAGCAGTTCCGTGACCGACTCCATGGCTTCCATGGGCGCCAACAATATCACCATGGGAGTGAGGCAGAAGAGTTCCGCCACGGAGACGACGGACAGCGGCATGACCTTTTCCTTCGGACCGCGGATGGCGCAGCCGACGGAGGAGGACTATATCACGGAGGAGATGCTTTACGACCTTTCCTCCCGCTATGAGGAGGCGATCGAAGGATTTTCCCTGCAGGAGATGGTGGGCAGCGGGACGGCCAGACAGGGCGCCCTGTACGCTTACGTCAGTGCGGTGGGCGTCAATGAGGTCAGCCTGGAGAATACGGACCTTACGCTGCTTTCAGGCCGTCTGCTCACCGAAAGGGATCAGCAGGAAGGCAGAAAGGTGGCGCTGGCTTCGGATCTGCTGGTTGAACAGATGTTCGACGGCGACAACTCCGGCGCCATCGGAAAGACGCTGGATGTGCTGTTTGACGACCGGTATTACAGCTACACGATTGTGGGCGTCTATGAATACGAGGCGTCCGATATGGGATTTTCCAGCAGTTCGGATGAGGATACGGAGACGACCCTTTACCTGCCCCTTCAGGCCGCCAGAAATCAGACCCACAACACCTCAGGTTACCGTCAGCTCACGATCCTGACGGCTTCCGGTGTAAGTGCGTCGGATTTTGGGGAGGAGGTACAGGAGTATATGAACCGCCGCTGGTACGGCAGCAACGAAAGCTTTGAGATCAATGCCATGAGTATGGAATCGGTCATCGAGAGCATGACGGAGATGCTGTCCACCGTATCCCTGGCCATCGCCGCCATCGCCGGGATCTCCCTGCTGGTGGGCGGGATCGGAGTGATGAACATTATGCTGGTCTCCATCACGGAGCGCACCAGGGAGATCGGCACGCGCAAGGCGCTGGGGGCGGCCAACGGTTCCATAAGGCTTCAGTTTATCATGGAGGCGGTGGTGATCTGCCTGATCGGAGGCGCCATCGGCATTCTCCTTGGCATCGGCATCGCGGCCGCGGCCACAAGCCTCATGGGATATGCGGTGAGTCCTTCCGTACCGGGCATCCTGCTGTCCGTCAGCTTTTCCGTCTTTATCGGCGTCTTCTTCGGATATTATCCGGCGAACAAGGCAGCGAAGATGAACCCGATCGAGGCGCTGCGGTATGAATAGGGTTTGAAAATAGATTCTGCCCGGTACAGACACGGGCGCATGGACCGGCCAGGAACAATCCTGGCCGGTGTTTTACGCTCTTTTTCCGGTCATTCGACCAATTTTTTCGAAAAATTTTCTTTATTTCCGTCAGTATATCAAGAACGTACGTTTGTATAACTGGAGGTGTTTGGAAAGAAAACTATTTACTTTACAAATGTTAGGTCCCATGGGGAAAAAAGATAATTTAAAAAATGGTGGACGTTTTTCATTTTTTTTATAATAAACACATCAAAAGAATCGCTTTCCAAAACGAACATTTAGCACTGAAAGGAGCTGAAAAAATGAAGCACAACGTTCTTCTGGTGGAACCCACCATCAAACCAAACGGCGTGAAAATCCTTACGGATCAGAGTAATGTCTTTATGGCGCCTGACGGGAAACCGGAAACTTTGATCCGCTGTATCAACGAACACCAGTGCGAGGCAATCTGCACCCGGGTGGAGCAGATGACGGCGGAAGTGATCGGCGCATGCCCCACCTTAAAAGTGATCGGGCAGCACGGCATCGGTCTGGACAACATCGACCTTCCCGCCGCGACGGCACATCAGGTAAAAGTACTCAATGTCCCGGACAGCAGCCACATCACTGTGGCAGAACACGCGTTCACCTTTGTGCTGGCCTGCAGCCGTTCTCTGAAGATCAACGACAAGAGCGTACGGGACAATACGTGGGCCACCAAAGACCAGCGGCAGACCCACGATGTCATGGGCAAGACTTTGCTGATCGTCGGCCTTGGGCGGATCGGCCGGGCGCTGGCGGTACGGGCGCAGGCATTTGATATGGAAGTCATCGCCTATGACACCTATGTACCCTCCGGCGTCGGAACCCAGATCGGCGTGGAGATGATCGACAACCTGGAGGAGGCTCTTGGCAGGGCAGACTTTGTGTCTTTGCATACCCCTTTGACTCCGGAGACAAAAGGCATGTTCTCGGACGCACAGTTTGAGGCCATGAAAGACAGCGCATATTTTATCAACTGCGGCCGTGGTCCGGTGTGTGACGAAAAGGCCCTGATCAAAGCGCTGCAGGAGCATAAGATTGCCGGAGCAGGGCTGGACTGTCTGGAACAGGAACCGCCGGAAGCGGACAATCCTCTTTTCCGGTTTGATAATGTACTGTTCACGCCCCACATCGCAGGCAACACCATCGAAGCTTCCATGCGGTGTTCCGAAATCCTCGCCACGACCGTCCTAAAAGCCCTTGACGGGGAAGAAACCTACAACTGGGTCAACAAATTTTAATGATAAAGGAGAGATTAGTATGATTGATCTTAGCGGAATTATGACAGCCATTGTGACGCCTCTGAACGCGGACCGGAGTCTTAACGAGGAGCAGCTTCACAAACTGATTGATTTTCAGATTGACCATAAGGTCCAGAGCATTCTTGTACTGGGCGGCACCGGCGAGTATACGGCCCTTTCGGCAGAAGTCCGCAGACAGACCGTAGACGCGGCCGTGAGATTTGTGAACGGGCGGATACCGGTGGTCATCGGCAACCTGGAGACCGGAATCGGCGAAAGCATCGCATTTACCAGATACTGCGCCGATGCAGGCGCCGACGCGGTCATGGTCATGACACCCTATTACGTCCATGCTTCTCAGCAGGGGCTGATCGACTTCTACATGGAACTGGACCAGAGCGTGGATATCCCGCTTCTTGTCTACAACATTCCTTACCGGACCTGCGTGAACATGACGGCGGACACCCTTGCGTATCTGGCCGATCATATGAAAAATCTGGCGGGAATCAAGGAGTGCAACAACAGCCCGGCTCAGGCCATCGACATGATCCGCAAAGTGGGCGGCAAAATCAATTTCTTAAGCGGGGAAGAGTTCCTTTCCGTCATGCTGATGGCGCTCGGTGCCAAAGGCGCGGTTATGGCCTCTGCCAACCTGATTCCGGACGTATGGGTCAGCATCCACCGTCTTGTCACGGAGCATAAGACCCAGGAGGCCATGGATCTGTTCGGAAATTATACGGAGCTGATTGCGGCCATGTTTTCCGAGACGAACCCGGGGCCGCTCAAATACGGCATGGAGCTGATCGGCGTTCCCTGCGGTTCCACAGCGATTCCTCTGACTCCCGTATCCGACACGGCGGCCGGACGGATGAAGAAGGCCATGGAAGAGCTTAAGCTTATTTAATTTTCAGGGAGGCATTTATTATGCACCACAATCCAAAGGGGACAGGCATGAGATTTGGCCGAATGATGATCTATGCCGGCGCCGTCATGTCGCTTCTGATCGGTGCGGCGTTTGCCACAGGCCAGGAGGTACTGATGTATTTCGTGGCCTGGGGAGACCAGATGTTTTTGATCATCGGCATCATACTGGCAGTGATTATCTGGGTATCTTTAAGCTTCGCGGTCGCAGGATCAAGATATCATTTTGAAAAAAACGAAGAGATCTTTCAGTTTTTCTGCGGAAAATATTTCGGGAAATTCTATGACTACTTTACGGTGGTGTTCAGCTATGCCTGTTATCTGTTCATGGTGGGCGGCGTGGGGAGCACCATGAAAGAGCAGTTCGGCATACCCGGGATTCTGGGCATCGCAGGACTGAGCGCGGCGGCGGTCCTGACCGTCACCCTCGGCCTGTCAAAGATCACGGATATCCTGGGCTGCCTTGGCTCTATCCTGCTGGTGGTCATCGGTCTGATCTCCATCGGCAATCTTCTGATGAACATGGACCAGGTCGTTCCGAATTTTGCCGCCATCAACACTCTGGGGCCGGAAGCTTTCGGCATAGAGAAATCCATTGCCCCCAACGCGTTTATGAACGCGCTGAATTATATGGGGACGGTCATCATCTGGTTCACCACGTTTATCACCATGATGGCTGTGCAGAGCGAGCGGAAAATGGAAATCAAGGCGGGCAGCGTCGCAGGTTCGGTACTTTTTATGGCAGCGCTTCTTGTGGTGGCTTTTGCCATGATCTCGGTCATCGACCTTGTGGGGGCCAGCGAAGTTCCAAGCGTCCTTATGGCGGGAAATCTCTGGAAGCCCCTGGCGTCCGCTTTTGCGGTCATTGTCATCGGGGGCAGCTACACCACAGCCGTTCCCCTTCTGTGGACCCCGGTATCGCGTTTCACAGAGGACGGAAGCAAAAATTCTAAAATCCTCGCCGTGATCCTGGGCGCGGCAGGGATCGTCATCACGCTTTTTGTCCCGTACCGCACGTTGATGAACTACATTATGAATATCGGCGGTCTGCTTGTCTACGTGATGTATGTCTTTATTCTGCGGACGGATATCCGCATGTATCAGGACTATAAAAAACAAATATAAAACAGCATCTGTCCGAAAGCAGCCCCGGAAGGATTTTTCGGGACGAAGTGAGGACAGATGCGGAACTAAAAAACAGCGAAGGCCCATGAGTCACACAGATCAATGAGTGAGAGCCGAAGGCGAGCAGGAATTGATCTGCAGGCGGTGTGAGGAAGGGGCCGGAGCGGTACTTTAATTAGGAGGTTGAAAAAATGAGTATGGTAACTGGCAAAAAGATCGGCTTCATCGGAGGCGGCCGCATGGGGGAGGGGATCTTCAGCGGCATTTTAAAAGCGGGGCTGATTCCGCCGCAGGATCTGTATGTGGCGGATATAAGAGAGGAACACCTGGAGGATCTGAGGAAACAGTACGGCATGAATGTCATCAATTCGTCCACAAACGACGGACTGAAAACGCTGATTGACAGTGTCGATGTGGTGTTCCTGGCGATTCTGCCTCAGGTGGCCCCCAGACTGCTGCCCTTTATCAATGAATGTCTGGACGATGACAGACATTATGTATTTTCCATCATGGGCGGCGTCCTGACCACCACCATTGAGCAGGAGATCAAGAGCGCCTCCCTGGTCCGGATCATGCCGAATACGCCCATGAGCGTATGCGAAGGCTGCGCCGGAATCGTTCCCGGCAAAAACTGCAAACTGGAGCACAAAGAGATGGCTCTGGAGATCTTTAACCGGATCGGACTGGGATTGCTTCTTCCGGAGCCGCAGATTGATCCGCTGACCGGCATCTCCGGCTGCGGTCCGGCCTTCTGCGGCATCATGATCCAGGCGCTGGCCGACGGAGGCGTCTATCTTGGACTGACCAGGGATGACGCCATCAAGATCGCGGCGCAGACGCTGGTGGGCACCGGGAAGATGGTGCTGGAACAGGGCATTCATCCGGAGATTCTAAAAGACAATGTATGTTCTCCCGGCGGCGGGACCATCGGTGGAACGGTATCTCTGGAGCGCAGCGGATTCCGCGCTGCCTGCATCGACGCAGTTATCGACGCCGTGGACCGTATGAATGAAGTCGTAAAATAAAGCTTGTAAAAAACAGCATCTGTCCGAAAGCAGCCCCCGGAAGGATTTTACAGAACGAAGTGAGGGAAAATGCTTCCAGACGCGGGGGCGGAGTGAGGGCAGATGCGGAACTTAAGAGGAGGAAAGGATATGTCAAACAATACATCAGAGAAACACCGAAAACCAACTTCCGCAGAAGCGTACTTTTGTGTTATACTTGTTTTTGGCCTCGTGGTGGGAGCGATGGTTCTGGGGGTGGCCGTTCAGGCGACCATGCTTCTTGCCTCCATCGTCGCCGTGATCTTTGCCATTCGTCTTGGATATACCTGGCCGGAGCTTGAAAAAGCGATTGCGGACAAGCTGGGGCAGCTGGCGCCGACGGTCTGCATCTTATGGCTGATCGGTATGTTTCTGGGCGCCATTTTGTTCAGCGGCACGCTTCCGCTTTTGGTAGTCTATGGTTTTAAAATGATCAGCCCGAAGTTTTTATATGTCAGCGCCCTGCTGGTGTGCTCGGTGCTGTCCATCATGACCGGCTCTTCCTGGACCTCGGTCTCCACGGGCGGGATCGCCTGCATGACCATCTGCCAGATGCTCGGGGCCAACAATGCCATCATGGCGGCGGCCGTGATCTCCGGCGCCATCTTCGGAGACAAGATCTCTCCCATGTCGGAGACGACCAATCTTGCACCGGCCTGTGTGGGCAATACCCTGTGGAGTCATATTCATGCCCAGCTTTACACGACGGTTCCGGCATATGTGCTGGCCATTATCTTTTACACCGTTCTGGGACTGCGTTCCGGCGGCATCACGGAGATTCCCGAGTCTGCGACGGAGATCGTCAGCCAGCTTGGCGAAATCTACAATCTGACGCCGATTCTTTTGATTCCCGTGATTCTGCTTTTGATTCTGGCAGTGCTGCAAAAACCGACCATACCGTCGCTTCTGGTCTCCGGTGTGACAGCCATGCTTCTGGGCGTCTTTACCCAAGGAGATAAATTCACTCTGGCAGCTTCCACCAATGCGGCGATCAAAGGCTTTACCGTCGCATCCATCGCGCCGGAAGGGATGGAGATCCTGCCCAATGTCTCTTACCTTCTGAACCGGGGCGGTATGATTGCCATGGCCAACGTGGTCATGATCTGCTATACGGGCTTTGCGCTCACAGCCATCCTGATCCGCTGCGGGATCCTGGATAAAGCGGTGGAACCGCTGATGAACTTTGCCAATACCCGGGTCAAGGCGGTGTTTACCGCAGAGATCGCGATCTTTGTAGTACACGCCATTGCCGGGATCTCTTATCTGAGTTCCGTGTTCGTGGGTTCTGCCTGGAAAAAATGCTACGTAAAAAATAAATGCGGTCTTCCCGCACTCTCCCGGACGCTGGAGGACGTGGGCACTACCGTGTCCTGCCTGTTCCCCTGGGGGCAGTCCGGCGCATTTTACATGGCGACTCTGGGTGTGAGCATCTACGGCGCCAATGGTTTCTTTAAATATCTGACTCTCAGTTACCTTTGTCCGCTGATCGCTCTTTTGCTTGCGGTCTTCAATATCGGAATGTTCAATCTGACGGATGAACAGCAGGCAGAGGAGATGAAGAAGATCGAGGAAGAGGAAGGCATGCAGAAATCCCTTGCGGAGCTGGACGCGTGACAAGAAGACAGGAGGAGTTTCGGGATGATACGCATTCGTCAGAAATTTGATCAGACAGAGATTGCGGATGTCCGCGCGGCAGTCCGGGAACAGTTTGCAAGGCCCGGGATCAGAAGCCTGGTCCATCCGGGAGACCGGGTGGCGGTGGGCTGCGGGAGCCGGGGAATCCATCGTATGGATGAGATTGCAAAAGAGGTGATCGACAGCCTTCGGGAGCTTAAGGCAAAGCCCTTTATCGTTCCGGCCATGGGCAGCCACGGAGGCGCGACGGCCAGAGGCCAGAGACAGATTTTAGCATCCTACGGTATTACCGAGGAGACCATGGGGGTGCCTGTTGCGGACACCATGGAGACGGTGTCTCTGGGGGAGACAAAAAGCGGCATTCCGATCTTTTTCTCCAGACCGGCTTATGAGGCGGACTGGGTCCTTCCGATCAACCGGATCAAGCTGCACACCGACTTTTCCGGTCCCATTGAGAGCGGTCTGGTCAAGATGATGTCCATTGGGTTCGGAAAAGAAAAGGGCTGTACTTCCCTTCACCGCCAGGGGACGGTCAACTTCGCCCGGATCATTCCGGAAGCGGGAGAGAAGATTCTGTCCTGTGTGGATATGCGTTTTGGAATCGGTATTGTGGAAAATGCATACGACCATACGGCGGTTATCGAAGCCATCGAAGGAAACGCGCTGTTTGACCGGGAACCAAAGCTGCTGGAACTGTCCAGAAAACTTTTTCCGAGGATCCCCTTTCAGACGGTGGATGTGCTGGTGATTGAACAATTCGGAAAAGACATCAGCGGAGCCGGTATGGACCCCAATCTTACCGGCCGAAGCAGTGTCGGACCTGTGGAACATTATAAAGGTCCCGGGATTCAGCGCATCGTGGTCTGTGATCTGACCGATGCAAGCCACGGCAACGGAGTCGCGGTCAATGTTGCAGATTTTATTACCCGTAAATTTTTTGACAAGCTGGATTTGAAGGCGATGTATGCCAACGGGCTGGCCTGCTGTAATCCAAAAGCCTGCCAGATCCCGGTGATCATGGAGACGGAGGAGGAAGCGATTGCCATGGCGGTGAAAACCTGCCGTTTTATCGATCCGGAACATCCGAAGATCGTCCGGCTGCGCAGTACGCTTCATCTGGACGAGTTTGAGATCAGCGAGGCGCTGCTTGAGGAAGCGCTTGCCAGTCCGAATATGGAAATTGTATAGGAACCGGGGTATTTTTAAATGATGCCACACAATCCCGAGGGGTTGTGTGGCATCAATGGAATTCCTGATATTTTTTAACAATGAATCTTCATTTCTTTTATCATATGATCCAGTTTTGCCTGTAAAGCCTGCGAACAGGGAAGGAGCGGAAGACTTACTTCCCCTGCATCCATTCCGATCTGTCTCATGGCATATTTCAGAGGCGCCGGATTAATCTCTGCAAACAGTAAATCAAACAGCGGGTAATAGGTTTTCTGGAAATCAGTCACAGCCTGAAGGTTCCCGGCTTTGGCGTCTTCGAACATCCGGGACCATGCAGCGGGGATCAGGTTGGCGCTTGCGATGATGGCCGCCTCGGCTCCGAAGAGGACATGCCCGCCCATCATCAGGTCTTCTCCGCTGAAAACGGTGCATTTGTCTCCGACCCGATGGACAATATCGACACAGTCGGCAAAAGCCACAGAGCATTCTTTGATGCCTGCGCAGTTGGGCATATCCTCCACAATTTTTGCAAAGGTGGCAGGTTTGATGTTCGTGACATTCTTATAGGGAATATTGTAAATCAGAAACGGATCCTGAAAACCTTCATCAAACTTTTTGAAAAACTCATAAATTCCTTCCTGAGTTGGGTTGACATAATAGGGAGTCAGAACCAGGGGAATCGCAGCTCCGGCTTCGCGGAACAGTCCGGCTGCTTCTATGGCGTCGCCGATTCCGGGTTCCAGGACGCCTGCGATCACAGGAATACGCCCGGCAGCTGCTTTTACAGCAGTTTTGATGGCGCGGACGCGTTCTTTCATGGTGAGAGAGACGTATTCTCCGCTGCCGCCGAGGACCAGGACGCCTTTGACACCGTTTTCAATCTGCCAGTTGATGAGTTTTTCCAGTTTTTCGTCGTCGATGGTGTTGTCTTTGGTAAAGGGAGTGACAAGTGCCGTGACCAGTCCGGAGAACGGCTGTCCATTAACCATAAATTTCATAAAGATATACCTTCCTTCTGATGATAATATGTTATGTTATCGCTTTCCGAGTATAAGCATAGACTTTATTCTGTGTAATTACAATGACAAAAGAAAGCAATAATCGGTCAGTAATTTATCTTTGGAAATTTATTCTGTTAAAAACTTAATTGTTGGAAAGGAGAGTTTTTAAATGGATTCTATAGATGAAAAAATCTTATCAATTCTGCAGCAGGACGCGCGGATTTCCATGCGCAATCTGGCAAAAGAGATTCCCATGAGTGTCCCTGCCACCTGCGAGCGCGTCCGCAAGCTGGAGGACTCCGGCATTATTACCGGATATACGGTGAAAGTCAATCAGGCAAAGCTCGGAAATACCGTGAATGCGTTTATCGTCTGCTCCCTGCGGATCGGAGAGCTTGAGTCCAACATCCGCTGGGCAAAAAAGCAGCCTCAGATCGTCGCCGCTTACACCCTGGCGGGACGGCACGCCCTTCTTCTGCAGGTGAGCTGCGTGGACATGCAGGAATATCAGGAGCTGATCAACACGCTGTATACCTGCAGTGTGATCGAGAGCTATATTATCATTGAGACCATCAAAGATAATGCGTTTAATCCGAGAGAAACTTAACTCGCACAAGCTGTGGGAAAACGTGATTCAGACGGCAGTTCCGGCCTTGCGAAGCGATTTTCCATGCCGGGACTGCTCATGGCTTTGGAATGCGCACTGGCTGCGCATTCCGTAAGAATATGATTCAGGTGTGAGCGGCCTCCCAGGCCGTGAACAGCAACATGGTCCCTGCTCCTTCATGAAAAGCAGCGCAGGAAAAGATGGGAACAGGTCGATACCGGGGCATATGACTGATTTCAACCGCTGCCGACAGGAGAATGACATAGGGTGTCCAAAAACTCATTTCCCCAATATGCAGAAAATGAAAATCGCAGAGCTGATAAAGAAAATTATTTTTCATACCAATACCTGCGGACGGCAGAATCCCCCCAATCCATGTATCGCCCAAAACCCCGTAAGCGAATACAGGCAGCATCAAGATCACCATAGAAATCAACAGCACCGTTAAGGAATCCTTACTTCTGGCGGACAGGAAACAGATACAGCTGACGACTGCGAATACGGAAATCAGTCCGGCCAATGCCAGAACAATCTGAAGCTGCCCCAGGTTCATATTTGGCAGGTTGATAACGGAAAACAACATTTGGAAAGAAGTTTCCAGACAATCTGTGCCAAATACATCATTGAAAAATCCAAAAGTTTGGATTTTGTTTTGATGATTTCAGTGTTTCAGTCCGCAGAAGTCAGCCAGTGAGCCACGGTTGTCTTTCTGTTTATCATCCGCTGTTATGTCCACATACCGCATGGCAGTATCAAGACTTGCATGGACAGGAAGAGCCTCATCGGACGCTATGGGCGGCTGCACCGGGAATATCTCAAACAGGAACGCCCGGCACAGTACCACTTTTGTTACGGCACAGTCTCCGGCCGGTGACCGTGTTGTAACAGGGACAAGTTAGTGGAATCCAGTAAAATCAATGGGTTGTGGAATTTTTGTTTTACCAAATTGACAGATTGCCTCCAAAGTAATTGACATATCAATCATATATGTGATATAGTTGATATGTCAATTAAATAAGAGGAGGTCAGGACAATGGCAAAAGAAAATCCCATGAAGCAGATGAAAAAGAAAATGTATATGGATAAATATATTTATTCCGGGAAGCACTGGTCAGAATTAAAGTTTTATGACCATATGATGACGGACGCTCTGATTAAGCACGTTCTTGGCATATCCAGATATGGCATGTCTGATGCCGGAGAGGTATTTGAGGTAATGGGGCAGATGAAGAGCGCGGATGAAAAGGACTGGGCGCTTGCATGGGGCGGCATGGCTGAAAGGCTTAAAAGGAACGCCGCTGCGTCAGAGAGCAATGGTAAGAATGTGTCGGCGTCAAGCGCATATCTGAGGGCGGCTTCTTATTACCGGTTTGCCCTTGCGTCATTTTCTGATGCAGACGATCCAATCATTGAAGAATATACAAGGGAGAGTATTTCCTGTTATCGGAAATACCTTGGATTGTCGGGGTATCCTGGAGAAGTGATCGAGATTCCCTACGAGAATACTGTTTTATCGGGATATTTTTACCGTTCGCCTGTGGCGGGGGAAAAAGCGCCCCTTATGATCCTTACCCCTGGCCGTGACACTCTTGGAGAGGATACAGTGTGGGTGTATGACGAAGCCCTTAAAAGAGGGATACACTGTATCGTGGTGGAAGGGCCCGGGCAGGGCGCGGTGCTGAGACTTAAAAAGATACCATTCAGAAAAGACTGGGAAAAAGTAGTGTCCCCGATTATAGATTATGCTGTGGGGATTTCCGGCATCGATATGGACAGGATCGCGCTTATGGGGATCAGCTTTGGGGGCTATCTTGTGCCCAGGGCGGCAGCTTTTGAAAAAAGGATCAAATTGTGCATCGCAAATCCCGGAAACATCAGTTGGGGGAAATCGATTGGCAGCGCGTTGGAAATGGCAAGGAAGATGCCCAAGGCTCTCCGTCCGGCCATGGTGGATGGGCTTGTCGGGGATTATGCCTGGAAACATGGCGTCGAAAATAATATAGATGCTGTGATCGGGGAACTTGAAAGATATGATAACAGTGACAGGAGAGATATTATGTATTCGATCGGAAAGAACATAGGTATACTGAATCGGCAGTTTAATATTTTTTTAAACCGTGAGCTTGCCGGTACAGAACTCAATGCCACGGAATTTATGTATATTGGATATCTGTATCAAAATGACGGCATTATGCAGGATGAGCTTGCAAAAGAATTTCTTGTGGACAGGGCTGCAATAACCCGCACATTGAAAAATATGGAAGAGAAAGGATTTGTGGACAGGGTAAGATCCAGAGAGGACGGGCGGGAGCGCCGGATCTATCTTACGGAGAAAGCCCGCGGCTATGAAAAACTTGCCGAGTCTATCCAGAAGAAATACATCGAGGCTGCGGGGGATATGCTGGATGGGCAGAAACAGCAGGAGATCGAGGAGACGGTTTCATTTATGGTCGGCATGATCAAGAATATCAATCAGAATCTGAAGGAGGGATAACATGGATTTCAAGGAGGCTATGCGCCAGAGGCATATGGTCCGCAGGTATATGGACCGGCCGCTGCCGGCAGAAACCGTGAAGGAACTGGACAGATATGTTGACAAAATGAATCAGTCTTATGGCCTGGCTGTAGAACTTAAGACGGAAGACAGCAGCGCGTTCAACGCGGTCATAAAACTGGTTCTGGCAAAGGGGGTCCGGAACTTTTTTGTCATGGCTGGAAAGGATGCACCAGATCTGGATGAGAGGCTTGGATACTGCGGGGCCGGCCTGATGCTGTATGCGCAGACGCTGGGGCTGAATACATGGTGGGTAGGAGGTACATTTAACAGAAAGCGCATGACAGAAATATCTCATGGTAACCGGGTAGCGGGCGTGGTGACTGTGGGATATGGGCAGACACAGGGAGTCCCTCATAAGACCAGGAGACCAGAGCAGGTGGGCAGCTACAGCGGAGATGAGCCTGAATGGTTCAGGCGGGGGATCGAGGCTGCGCTTCTGGCACCGACAGCGCTGGCTAAACAGGCATTTATGATAACAGGTTCGGGGAATAAAGTGTCGATCAGATGTGATAACGGCATTTTTTCCGGTGTTGATACCGGGCTGGTGAAGTACCACTTTGAGCTTGGCGCGGGAAAAGCGAATTTTGTATGGGTATAACAGGGTTATAAATTGATGGTCGTCCCTTTGCCCGCGTATCCTTTGCAGCCGGCGTTTCCGCATTTTAAGGAAAAGGGAGGGTGCTGAAAGAATTTTAAAGTGAAATAGCAGGTGCTTTTTGTCAGCATGTCCTGTATAATGAGATGTATAAACCGAAATTGACCGAGCAAACCGAAATTGACCGAGCAAAGCGAGGGATACTTCTTGAACGTAAGTTCAAGAAGGTGGACTTTACAGCAAATCGAAATTGTAATTTGAGAGGCAAATGTATGAACAGCAGTGATTATTCAATGTATTTTTCTGCAAAGACAATGATGGGACCCAATAGTGCAAGGATTTTGGAAGAACTATTCACGAAGTACCCTTTACATCTTACCGAAAAAGATGAAGTTCTTGATTTGGGGTGTGGGACAGGTTTAACAAGCCTTATCATTGCAAAAGAAAGTTGTGCGCCCAGCAAAGGGCAATTAACCTAACAGGAGCGAATCCTGTCTGCGAAGGTCTGGCCAACCAGCAGTAGCGAGTCTTGTGTGGCAGTCAGTAATGGCTGGTGCGAAGCGCAGACAGCGGGCAAGCAAGAGCAGAGAACATATCGCTTTCATTAGTGGTCGGTTCTCTGCTTTTCTGTTACGCAATAGAACGCTGTTTTTGAGGACAGACATATAAAAACCCTTACCCCGTCATTTCAACGCCCGCAAAGTCGCATCAATCAAGGACAGAATGACCGTTACTGCGTAACAATCCCCATAATAAATTGCGAGTGAAAGCAGTCTGCTGATTGCTTCATCACGATAACCGATGAAGTAATAAAGCAACAAAACTTCCTGCCTTAACTCTGGCAATTTTGATAATGCCGCCGCTAACCGTCCATCATCAACGATAACTTCCTTTCCCAACACAAGAAATATGGTCGGCTTATCCTGCTTTTCAAAGTAGCTGTCCATAGCAGACGGTTCAAAATATTGTTCTGACATCAGATAGTCAAGGGATATTTCCCGTTCCATTTTCCGCTTCAAATCCCGCCATGCGTTTATGGCTTCATGGCGCAGAACAACCTCGCAGAACGCATGGAAAGCATATTCGATATGTTCCATGAATTGTTCAGAATATCTCAATTTCTCTCACCCCCTTTCTTCCCAGTAGGGGGCTATTACAACAAAAACCCATGCAGAATATATCCGCATAGGTATTTGAGTAATATGAGTTATTAGAACATACTAAATGAGTAAATAGTTCATATTCATGGGCGGAATACTCCGCTGTATGAAGCAGGATTTTTTTAATAACTGTCTGTTAGCCGAAACATGGCGATACCTCCTTGATACCGCCATAAACATTTTTATCCACATAATAAAATAGGCGGCTCTGAATTTCAAAGCCGTCCATAAAATACTTTTATGCATGAGTAATGATTGCTGTACGACGGCTTTTTTCTTTTTCCGTCGTGCGGCAATTTAACGCAAATATTCGATATTTCCTAACTGTATCTCGGTTATATGCTGTCGGATATGTTCTTCAGACCAATTCCACCATTTTATTTTAAGCAGAAAATCTATCGTTTCTTGGGTAAAACGCTTTCTTATAGGCTTTGCCGGAACACCGCCAACGATTGTATATGGAGGAATGTCTTTGGTAACGACAGCTCGTGCTCCGATAACAGCACCATCTCCAATCGTAACACCTGCTAAAATGACTGCTTCATAACCAATCCAAACATCATTTCCGATTACTATATCACCTTTATTATCCCACGCATTTTTAATATCTTTTACATCTAAATTCCATTCCTCAAAAAATATGGGAAATGGATAGGTGGATAGAGAAGATAACCTGTGATTTGCACTGTTAAATATAAACTTTGCCCCGCAGGCAATCGAACAAAACTTACCAATTATCAGCTTATCCTGATTGATTGGGTATTGATACAAAACATTATTCTTTTCAAATTCTCTTGGCTCTCTGACAAAATCATTATATATTGTATAATCGCCAACTATAATATTGGGGTTGCTGATAACGCTTTTTAAATAAATTGTTTCCCTGTCTTTTGAACGGGGATAAATCTTCTGTGGCATGACGATTCCTTTCTTGTTATACCGGCAAAAATTTGAATTTTCTGATATGTTCAAAGTTGTTATTTTCTACATAATATACTGTCTGGTCATTTGCTGAATACACAAAAGAAACTCTGGTCGCCCATTCGCCTTCTTGACGGACAGTATAAAGCAATTCAAAAGCCTTGGAAAGCGAAAACTTGTTTTTGTAATTATCCAATAATGGCAATGCCCGTTCATATCTGTCGTCGCCAGACACAATAAAATCTTTTGTGCTTTCTGGTTTCATCAAGGAATAGTTTGTTATCAATGAATACTTACTTTGTTCTTCCCGATACCCAATTCCCGGTTCAATTACTAATGTACGCCCTTGAACATCGGACAGCATTGTCTGCATAGTCGCATCTGGCGCATAAACAATTTTCTTTGACTTGGCAATTTGAAGAACATCATCAAAGGAAATTTGCGCTTTAATAAACTGTTCTGTTAAATCTGCAATCGTCATAAATTCTCTGCCTTTTTGATATGCTCCGGCAGGATTGCCATGCACATATAACAGTGTTCCGACATTCCCATTTTGATTCACTCCATGATAAGAATGATATACCCCGTCTGGTCGTAAAATCCCGATATAGAAGCGTTCTCGTTCTTCAATCACTTTATGCTTCCATACAGAAAGGTCAATGTCAAAATTAAAGCCTGTTATCATGTCATTTCCACGATAAACAAATCTGGTACACATAATAGCCGCCTTTCGCAAAATATTTATATACTTCGCTCTTATCTTACCGCCATTCATAGAAATATTCTATACACCGTACAATACCGAAACAATTTGTATAAAATAAGAGGCTGCAACTTGGCAGCCCCTTACGGTTACTTTTGATATATGATTTTCCGGACAGCATATACAGATAAGCAATATTTTTCAGATAGGCACTCCAAAGAAATACCGTTTTGATACTCCTCTTTTATCTGCTGATTGCGTTGCTTTAGTTCTTGCCGATAACCTGAAACTTCTCCCCAACGCTTTTGTTGCTTCTGTTCGACAGGGACATAGATATATTCTCCTTGAACATAGGTTTGCAGTTCCTTTACCAATGCGTCTGGAAGAATAACTTGTGCATTAAGATATTTCATGTGGGCTTCCTCCTTGATATGATAGTCAAGTTGCAAAGCCAGCATTTTTATTTTGCGACTCTCTTTTACTCCATGCAACTGTCGCAATTTACTGGCTTTGCATGGAGAAATGCTTTGTTTCTTTTATTGGTGTTGATACACATACAAATCACTTCTTTCTCTATGTCTGACACATTGATTTGAAACGAATACAGTCTAACATATTCTCAAGCCTATATCAATCTTGATTTTTAAAATTTATGGCATTTCCAACTTATTTTCTGTAGTAGGAAGTAAGAAAAACTTTTTAAGAAATTTATAAAAAACTTTGGCAAAATCGCATAGTGCGGTGTAGTAGGTAGTGAGAGAAATATCATGTACTATTTAATTTCTTGAATTTGTTCGGATAACCGTATATAATTATGGCGATAGAACTTATAGAAAGGGTGAATGAAAATGTTAGAGTATATTTCTGCCCCGGAAGCGGCGAAGAAATGGGGCATTTCAGAAAGACGGGTACAAAAGCTATGCGAGGAAAACCGCATACCCGGCGTGGCAAAATTCAGCCGTATGTGGCTGATACCAAAGGACGCGGAGAAACCGACAGATAAAAGACGAAAAAAATTCAAATCTACACAATAGATTCAAATTACCCTGTTACAATTATGGTTAGGAGGTGCGCTATGAGTAAAATCTTAATTGTTGAGGACGATTTATCTATACAGGCTTTGCTGCATGATTTTATACAGGAAGCCGGGTATAGTGTTGTACTGGCGGCTGACGGTGTGGAAGCCCTTGCGAAGTATTCCGAGCAGAGCTTTGATTTAATACTACTTGATATTATGCTTCCCAAAATTGACGGGTTTGGGGTTTGCGAAGTTATCCGGCAAAAATCAGATGTGCCTATTATCATGCTTACGGCATTAGACGACGAGGGAAACCAGCTTAAAGGCTTGGATTTGCAAGCTGACGATTATATCACGAAGCCGTTTTCTATGCCTGTACTATTGCGGAAAATTGCCGCTGTCCTACGCCGATCATCAAAGCAGAATGATATTCCGCAGACTATGAGCTATAAGGATTTAACACTGGATTTAGAGGGGTACAAGGTTTATACAAAGGAAGAAAGCATTGATTTAACGCCCCGCGAGTTTGAAATACTGCGGGAACTGCTGATACACAAGGGTAGAATTTTAACGCGGCAAAACCTGTTACAAACACTTTGGAAATATGAGTTTTTCGGAGAAGAACGAATTGTTGATACCCATATAAAAAACTTGCGGAAAAAACTTGGTGCTGCTGACTACATAGAAACGATTAGAGGGGTGGGATATAGAATTGATAAAGAAGATTAAAAGTCGATTATCTGTTAAAGTTTTTTTGCTGACATTGTTGTTGATTGCGATGTGTTGTTTTACAACATATAGTTTCATTTTACAGGCAGCCCCAAAAAATTATCAACATGACATAGAAGATGTCGATTTGGAGCTTAGCTTTTTGCCCAATGAATTATCGAGAACCGAAAAAGAATACGTTTATATGTTTCTTGAAGCTGAGTCTGAACGGATAGGGAAACAATACGAAAATGAATTTGAACTGCATTTCTTTCAGTCTGACGGACAAGAAGTGAGTTTACATGATATTAACCAACTTGTCGGTGGGCAGATTACGGATTTTGATAAAGTTGAAAAAACAAAAACCTACACCGCTTCATTTGCTGACAGTGATTCGATTTATACGTTATTGGTGACAAGGAATACTGCAAAACATACCCAGACAGAAGAAGCTATACAAGGAACGCTTCCGGTGCTTTGTACTGTCGTATTATTTGGCTCAATCATTTCCGCTTTCTTTTATTCATGGTACATAACTGCCCCCATCAAGAAAGTGAGTAAACTTTCAAAGCAAATGGCAGATATGGATTTTAGCGGATTTTGTTCTGCCGGGCGCACTGATGAAATAGGCGTGTTATCTGACAGCCTAAATACACTCTCCCGGAAATTGGAGGTGGCTCTTTCAGAATTGCAGGAAGCCAACCAAAAGCTGCAAGCTGATATTGACATGGAAAGGCGGCTTGAAAAACAGCGGGTAGAATTTTTTGCAGCAGCTTCCCATGAATTAAAAACACCTATTACCATTATCAAAGGACAGCTTCAAGGTATGCTCTATCAAGTGGGACGCTATAAAGACCGGGAAACATATCTTGCACAGTCTTTGGAAATTACGGACACTTTAGGAAAAATGGTACAGGAGCTTTTAACAATATCCCGATTAGATACTCTGGGTTATACTTGCAAAAAAAGTAATCTTAATCTTAGCAATTTCATAATTGACCGCGTTACAGCGTTTGAAGATTTATTCATGCAAAAGGATTTGACGGTTGAACAATCCATATCCCCAGAGATTTATATTTTAGGCGATATGCAGCTACTTCAAAAAGCATTGGATAATCTTTTAGGAAATGCGGCGGCGTATTCGGGAGCCGGAAATCAAGTATTGATAAAGTTATGGAAAGATACTGAAACAACCACCCTTACGATTGAGAATACAGGCGCACATATCCCCGACGAAGCTATTTCCAAACTGTTTGAACCATTTTACAGGGTAGACCAGTCAAGAAACAGGCAAACAGGCGGCACAGGTTTAGGATTGTATATTGTAAAAACAATTTTTGATTTGCATGGTGCGAAAATTGAAATTACTAATACTATTCAAGGCGTTATCGTTTCCGTACAGTTTTAGCACTTATATTTCAAAGGCGGCGAGCAGTTAGCTTGCCGCTTTTTCTATCTCCACATAAAAAACATACTCAATTCAAAGTAGATTCAAGTTAGGACGATATTCTTTAACTGTACCCGGAAAAGGTAACAAAAAAACCGTTGTTCACAGAAAGGAGATTCTACTATGAAAAAATGTTTACCCATCATCTTTGCCGCCCTCTTCATGGTAAGTGCGCTAACAGGGTGCGCAAGCCAAACAAGTTTGGCAGGGCAAAATTCTTCGCCCGAACAAAACAATGCTACTGCACCGAGTGGCGAAACCTCTATTAGCCAACCTGTAACGTCAACAACCGGGGCTTCAAGCCCGACCGTTTCCCCTACTGCGTCTGCTGCATATGAAAAGCTGATTGCATACAAGACCGAGAGTTACGGGGAGCAGAGTATAGCCGATTTTAACGCGACTCTTGCACCGACACCCGATGAATTGACAGAGCTTCTTGCAGCAGTAGCTGATGTAAGCAACACCATATCCTCTGATGACGAAAACTATGAATTTTTCACAACCACAATAACCTTTTCGTCCCATGAATTATACTGCGAGCATATGGGGGAAGAAGTTACATTTAATATACCAATCTCCAAACAAAGCAGACCATGCGACTATCTGGACGAGGACGGGGAAACAGTATATGATTTTTCCTGTTTCGTTGAAGCGGATGTTGCTTATTCTATCAACGCCCCGAAACTTGTATCGGTAGCAGAACGGGATAAGGCGTTGCTGACATTCAAAGAGGAAATGCAAAATTACTTGAATGGTCTAAGCGAAGAAGAAATTGCGGGCGGCGATATTAAAAAAATGCTCATAGACAAGTCCACTGAACTTGCAAATAGCTTGTCTACCGAAAATATGAAACTATCGCCTTGTGACATTTATATGATTGAAATTCACAATGCCGGAGCAGAAATCACCAAATAAAAATACAATCGCCTTAATCTGCCGCACGACGGCAAAAGAAAAAAAGCCGTCGTTTCTTTTATTAAAGAAGCGAGAATCTTTGCCTAAAGATATGGCGGCTAAAGGAGTTAGCCGCCATGAAATGCAAACTGTATCAACAAAATTCATTGGTCATTGATTTGTTAAAAAAATTCTGTCTTTTGAAACGGGATTTTTTGCCTATGAGTATGAACACACATATCATTTAGTATATCCTAATAACTCACATTACTCAAATGCCTTTGCGCTTTCTGCCGTAGGGGTATTTGTTGTAATACCCCCCTGCTGGGAAAAGAAGTGATAGTTGATGATGAACAGTTAGCAAAGGCATTATCAAGATTGCCGGAATTGCGCCGGGAAGTCCTGCTGCTTTATTACTTTGTCGGCTATCGTGATGAAGCAATCGGCAGATTGTATGGGCGTTGCAGGAGTTCGATAAACCGCCGGAGAAATGTTGCACTGAAACAGTTACGGAAAGAATGGGAGGAATTGGAACATGAGGAATAAGAAGCTGATACCTTTTGAAGTGATTCAAAGAGCCATTGTCGGAGAGCCGGAAGCGGTAGACGTAGTATTACGGCACTACACCGCACATATCAAATATCTGTCTATGTATAAAGGGCATATCAATGACGATATACAGGACAGGCTAAAAGCAAGATTAACAGAATCCATATTGAAATTCTGTTTCGACCGTTAGGGAGTGGCAAAGACGGAAAAAGCTGTCAAGGGTAAACTTCGCGCTTCGCGCCCTTGACAGCTTTCCCGTCTTTGCTAATGGGCAGTCAAGAGGGTGAAATCAGTAAACTGCTTTCGCCCTCAATTTATTATGGGCTTGTTACGCAGTAGGAAGCCTTTTCAGCTTGATTTTGGTGGCTTGCAGACATGGAATTGCTAAGGGATAGTTTTTTATATTCCCACTCTCCAAAATGGTGTTCTAAAGCGTAACAGAAATTTTTATAGATACGCCGGGCGAATCGCTGATTTGCCGAAAAAGATAGTGAAAAACCGCCATGAATCTGCTATAATAGATATAGGCATATCAAGGCTCTTTCCGATACGGAAAGGAGCAAAACAATGTCGGAGAAAAGACGTGATAACAGAAACCGCATTTTGCGTTCGGGAGAGAGCCAGAGAAAAGACAGGAGATATGCTTACAAATATACCGATACTTTTGGTAAAGTGCAATTTGTCTATGCGTGGAAGTTAGTGCCTACGGACAAGACCCCAGCCGGGAAGCGTGACGACATATCCATTAGGGAAAAGGAAAAAGAGATACAGAAAGACCTTGACGACGGGATAGACACAATCGGAAAGAAAATGATCGTCTGCGAGCTTTACGCGAAGCAGATCACCATTAACGGGTACAGCAATTTTCTTTTCCTCAACCGGGACGGATGCCCGAAAACGAATGTGAACTATGCTACCATGTTCCGGGGGCTTGCGAAGAAGTACAACAAGTGCCATGAGGAAGCCTTACCCAAAGTAATGACACCCCACACCCTGCGCCATACGTTCTGCACCAACTTAGCCAATGCGGGCATGAACCCGAAAGCGTTACAGTATATCATGGGACATTCCAACATCACTATGACGCTGAACTATTACGCACACGCAACTTTCGCTTCCGCAAAGGCTGAAATGGAAAGACTGATTGCCGCATAGGTACGGGCAGAATTTATTACTTTTTTACTACCGCCCAGAGGGAAAACCTAAAGGTTTATGAGGGTATATGCGAACTTCTCCCCATATCTAAACTGCCGGAAAAGCCCAGAAATACAGGCTATTCCGACATATAAGAATTTCTAAAGAGATAATCTAATTTTACCAATAATTTTCTCTACAATATTTTATATGATTTTGTTTCCCTTATCAAAGTTTGTGATGCCCTATGGAAAGATATAATACAAGGGGAACTTTAAGGGAAAGAATTGGGATATGTTGGTGAACAGATAAAATGCGGAAGAAAATTTAAGATGATCAGTTATCAAGCATAAAGAATGGCTTTTTAATAAATTCCATTTGAGCGGGAACTGCTTTATCCCTCTTTTTAAGAAAGCATGCGAAGACAAAACATTAATTTCGGATATATTCAGCCGGACTGAATGGGATGAATATTAAAGAAAAATCAGGATTGATATAACGAAAGGATATATTATGATTGACAATAAACAGGTCAAAGAAATTCTCCTGGGATTAGGAGCAGATTTATGTGGAATAGCAGGTATAGACAGGTTTATTGACGCTCCTGAAGGATATCATCCTACAGATGTTTTGCCAACCTGCAGATCGGTTATTTCTTTTGGAAATTGTAACGCCTGCGTAAACATATGCCCGGTAAATGCATTAGAGCATTTAGAGCTGAAACAACAGACATGTTGGAATTATGCTTTTGGCAATGATAAAACAATACAAAGCTGGGTAATAAGTTGCCACAAATGCAGAGATATTTGCCCTTATAATTTAGGAACAGAAAATTCGTTTATAAATAAGAAAACATACTGGAGGACTGGAAATGAAATTTGATGTGAAGCAATTACAATGGACGAGAGAACCTGGATCGTATCTGATTACACCTGAAAAAATTGAAATAGAAACAAAGCCGCACACAGATTTATGGCAGCGTACATACTATCATTTCAGGAATGACAACGCGCCCGTGCTGCAAATGGAAACGGAAGATCCGTATTTTTCCTTTGTTGTGAAAACAGAATTTGCACAGAGCCACCACCGTTTTGACCAGTGCGGGATTGTCTTATACATGAACAGCGAAAACTGGTTAAAAGGTTCCGTCGAATATGAAAACGACATGTTCCAGCATTTGGGAAGCGTTGTTACAAACAACGGCTATTCCGACTGGGCGACAACAGAAATAGATGCCTCCATAAAGTCCATGTGGTACAGGTTAAGCCGCAGGGAAAGCGATTTCCGCATAGAATGTTCTGAAGACGGCACGGTTTTCAGACAAATGAGAATATGCCATATGTGGAATGTAACTGACCGGATTAAATTTGGAATATATGCCTGCAGCCCGGAGGATTCCTCTTTCAAAGCCACATTCAGCCATATGGAAATGACAGAATGCAGATGGCCCGCCCATGATGGACAGGCACCTGATGAAATACAGCAGAAAATAAAAATGTGAAATCATCCTTTTACCGGAGAAACAAATGCCTGGATATGCGGCTCACGAAAATGCAGATGCCCTGTAAGTCAATCGGCAATGCTATACGGGATATAAGCAAGAAACACAGCAAGTTAGTTTCTGCAGAATTAAGTACATGGGATTTATCATCAAAAGAAATACATCAGGTTTATAAATTGGCAAGCAAATTTTTAAAGGTGAGAATTTTAACGCTTCAAAAAGCCAGGCATGATGGAAGATGGCAGAACTCAGGAGATCTGGAATTTACGGAGGCAATGGTATATGAATAAAGAAATTCTGTTATCTAATATAGACAAAGTCCATACTACGGAAATGGGAATTGACAGGATAAAGAAAAATCTGAGATTAGATACCGATGACGTGGTTGAATGGTGCAGGAAAAAGGTGTTAGATGAGGGGTGCAATATTTATAAGCGGGGAAAGAACTGGTATTGCGAAATTGATAATATTAAAATAACGATTAACTCTTACAGTTACACAATTATTACAGCGCATATATTAAATATATATAGGGCGGATATATCTTTTTATGAGATGCGTCAGGGTGGGAGAAAACAGAAGGCGGAGGGTGTTATATGAGATGAAGGACAGACAGAGCAGTTCCAATTATGAAAAGATGAAAAACGACATGGCTGCTGTATTTTTGCAGTATGACCAGGAGAGGATGATCCAAAAATTCGGACTGGAGCAGGATCCGGAGTATCTGTATATCCGCTGTCTGGAACGGAATTACCGGATCAGCCGCACAAGCGGCCGGGTAAGCTGGTCGGAGGATGCGTTCCGATCAGAAGAGACGGCGGACTACAACGAGGCCATGACCATATACGATGTGCTCTGTTATTCCAGAGAGGGCTGCCGTCTGGCTCATGAATGGGTAAATGTAAAAAGTCTCTCCGGCGTCCGGGGCGGCACGCTGGAGAAAGGAAGCGACTTCTTTCAGAATGCCGGAGCCTGTTTTGACGGAAAGACGGACGCGCTGATCCGCGCCTGTGAAAAGCTTCAGGGAAAAAAGCTGGAAAAAGGAGATGCGGCTTATGAACTGCGGTTGTTCCCTTTTCTTCCCATGATTCTGCGCTTCTGGGAATCGGATGATGAGTTTCCGGCCAGCCTGCAGATCCTCGTGGATAAAAATATACTGGATTTTATGCACTATGAGACGCTGATGTTCGCGATTTCCCATGTGCTGAGACGGATGAAAGAGGAGATGGGATGATAGTCCGGCTGCGCCGGACAGTTCCAGAAGGAGGAGCGTATGAAGAAAATTGATATGAAAAGCTGGGAGAGAAGGGAGTTGTATGAATTCTTCTCCGGCATGTCCTGGCCTTTTTACAGTGTGACATTTCAGGTGGATGTCACGGAAGTGTACCAGTATGCGAAGCGGGAAGGGCTGTCCTTCTATTATGCGCTGGTCTGGCTCTGCACGAAAGCATGCAATCAGGTGGAGAATTTCCGCTATGCGGTCCGGGAGAAGGAAGTGTGGCTTCTGGACGAGCGGATTCCCAGTTTTACGGACTTGAAAAAGGGCGCGACGCAGTTCCATATCGTGACCATGCCCGGCGGAGAAGATCTGGCGGCGTTCTGCCGCGGGGCGAAGGCGAAAAGCGCGGCGCAGACGTCTTTTGTGGACGCCTCTTCGGAGACGGATGAGCTGATTTATTTTTCCTGCCTTCCATGGCTGGAGCTGACGGGTCTGACCAATGAACGGGATTTTGATCCCGATGACAGTGTGCCGCGGATCGCCTGGGGGAAGTACACAGAGCAACAGGGCAGGAAAAAACTGGGCATGTCCCTGGAACTGAACCACCGGTTTACGGACGGGTATCATGTGGGGCAGTTTTATGAGGCGCTTGTGGAAGAGATCGCTCATCTGAGTGCAGGAGAATTATAATGTAAGACGCAGCTGATGGAATTAAGAAGGAAGACGGTGGAATGGACAGAAAGAAAATCGAGCATGTATTTCGGTGGTCTGATGAGTACATTAAAAATACCCCGGAGATTTTAGAGAAATCAACAAATGAGATTTTCAATGAGCTGGATGACGGAACAAGCGAGATGCGCCGCCTGCGATGGGGCGTGATGGTACGTGCAAATATGAAAAATCTGACAGATTTCAGTTATTCCGGCATCATCGAGTACCTTCCGGACACGGGGGATAACAGCCTGATGGCTGAATATACAGGATATGTCCTGCAGACACAATATGGCATTCGTATGGTAAGGCTTTTGATAGAAGGACATAGCAGACACAGAAATATGTTTTCTTATACAAGCGCTAATATATTATATGATGAAATATTAGATATCGATGAGCTCGCATCTGTTTTGAATGTTTTTGAAGAAAATAAGGACAATCCTTTGTTGGAGTGCGCGGTCAGGAATTATGCGGGTTTAATCATTAAACATGGAAAAGAGGAGGATGTATTAAACGGTTATCTGGTATCTGGTACGGAGATATACAGCAGCTTGATTCTTCAGATTGGCAGAAAACTCGTATATGAGCGTGTTGAACAGGCAGACAGGATGCTTTTATTATTATTCCGGCAGAATAACCGGCTGTGCAGCTTCAGCGCATTGGACTTGCTGGAGCTGCTTTCCTATGGCAGGACAGAGTATACGGACAAATACATGGAAGACTGTATCTGCCTGATGAAAAACGACGAATGTAAACTATGGTTAATAAGAATATTTGCAAATTATTTAGGGTGTGGGGAGAGCGGTAAATATGATTCTGAGATATATCAATATTTGACGGAAATAATCAAAGGTTCCGCAGAGGCCAAAAAAGTGTTTCTGCATCATATGGAATACAGGACAGACTTCAATGATAGGACTTCGTCGCTGATTCGGCGTATCATAGATGCTCCGTTTCAAAAAGACGCAGAGATTTTACACAGCCTGGACTTTTACTTTTCCGAGAGGGTTAAAGAGGACAAATACACGGCATTAGAACAACTGGAAAAAATCCATACAATCAATCATTATAACCTTGGGGATATGTTCTGGAACAGTCTTTCGCTGACCTGCAGCGAATTAAGAGATGATCAGGCAGATGTTTGCAGAAGCTGTTTTGATAAGATATGGAAAGGCAGTATACAGGAATTACTCTGGGGGTTGGACCTTTTTGAGTCGTTAGTCAGTCTTGCAGGAGCTGAAAGCTGGTTTGAAAATAATACATATGACGATGAACAAATGATATTGATCCTGCAGGGGATCATTTATTTCTCGATTGATGCTGAAAAAATATGCGAATTTCTATTCTTGATGATTCCGCATTTTGACAGGGTTGAACGTGTATGGAATCTGATATGTGAAGATATTTATCCCAATTATGCCGGTAATTTAGTGAAGGCCGCAACGAAATACAGGCAAGGTTTCCATGAAAAACAGGCAGGTATTGCCTGCCGTCTGCTTCAGATGAATGAGGAACATTCAGATCGTGTAAAAAGAAGCTATGAGAATAAGGACCTTTGGCCGTCTGCCCGGAGGGAATATGAATACCGAAGATTTCAGATGGAACGGAATAAAAGAATGAATGAGGAGTCAAAACAAAAATCAGTATTTGCAAAACTGTTTCCTGACAGATTTATGAAATATGGGAAAAGAATCGCATATGTTGAATATGGCCTTAAAGGAGAGATGACATATAAGGTCAGTGAGTATGCGGAAATAAAGATTTCCAGAGAATTACCCCGGGCATTTCTGAATAATCCTTATGAACTGAACCAAAAAAGAAAAAAATATCTGATACGCAGGTGTGGTAATGAGGCTGATTATTAAAGAATATATATCACAGTTAAAAGAAAAAGATGAACTGGATCTGCTGCTGATGGAATTGCTGGTTCAAGACGGCTATACGGCAGATCATATACCCAGATCAGGAAACCGGCAGTATGGAGTGGATATCCAACTGCATAACGAAGAGGAACTGTTGCTGATGGTGGTGAAGCAGGGAAATATTGACAGAACTGTGTGGGATTCCTGTCCCAATGCGGTCAGGCAGAGTCTGGACGAGATCAAAGACGCATATATGGAGCTGCTTACGGAAAAGGAAAAAAACAAGAAGATAAAAGTTATAGTTGCGACGAACGGGGTAAAGGAAGAGTCCATCAGAGTCAATTGGAAAGGATATGTGGAGCATAATAAAATATGGAACGGAAAAGAAATTGAGATAGAATTTTGGGGGATCGATGATATTGTCGGACGGATACAGACAGACTATTTAAACGAACACATATTCGAGCGATCTCTGCAAAGCGCTATGAGAAAGGCATTGTATTTTGTAGAAGAGACCGATTACAAAAGAGAGTATTATGAAACCATCATCAAGAGCCTGATTGAAAAAATGACAGCAGCAAAAAGTGAAAAGGAAATAAAAAAAATACTGACAAGCCTGCATCTGGCCTGTGAAATGATATGCCAATATGCGAATGATACAGGAAACTGCAGAATTGCCATCAATGTGTCTGAGTATTTACTGATACAGTACTGGAAATTTTTACGGAAGAACAACTATTTTGAAAAGAAAAAATGGATTGAATGGCTGTTGAAATTCTGCAGGGATTACGAAAGATGGAACGACATGTATTATCAGAAGATTCGCGGAATCTGCCAGGATCCGACGTTGTTTCCGGAATATAATGTGGTGGAAAACAGAATTCGTTTATATGAAATATTGGGATATCTGACAGCATATGCAGCATTT
Organism: Lachnospiraceae bacterium; assembly: GCA_910574805.1. Lineage (GTDB taxonomy): Bacteria > Bacillota > Clostridia > Lachnospirales > Lachnospiraceae > Hominiventricola. The sequence goes on from CAJTCV010000002.1 coordinate 125,443, forward strand.
TTATGCGGTTATAAGAATGAGAAGATGGCAGGGGTTCTGGATGATATTATAAATCTGATCAATCATTATCCAAATATGATGTATGCGTCCTTTGATTCTGATATAGGAATCAAATTATGTTTCTATCGGTTGCTTGCAAAGTGCGGCAGGACGGAAGAGATGAGGATCAATCTGAAAGACCAGAGCCGTATCCTGGTAAATTATTACAGAGGACAGCATAAGTATCCTGCACCCTCAGACTCGTTTGAAGAAGCTGTAAATATAGAATCCGGCGGTCCGGCTGAAGAATATAAGTGCTCGGCATTTTGGGGTTATACTCTTTTATGCATTGCATGCCTGGATTTTGAAAGCCTGTATCGTGAATTGAGAGATTTTCTGAAGGACGATTTGGAACAGGTGACGAAATGCGTATGGTTTTTGCGGAGAGATGAAGAAGAGATGTATTATGAGCCATTTGCCATGAATCTGGCGGGAGAAGGCATAGATCTGACAGTCGGAAAAAGCTACGCAGATTTTAAGCAAAGAACAGATTTTATCTTAAGCCAGTATGAAGAGGAAAAGATGTCTTTTGATGAATTTAGTTTTGAAGCTTTGGAGATGATCGTTTGCCGGTATTATGGTTATATTCCGAGAGTGAATGTTGATTTTTTAACATAACTGTATCATTGTTTATCACCTGTGGCCCAGGATGACAAAGAAGTATACAGTGCCGACTGAGGCTGTAACAACAAGGATGAGGGAAGGAGTACAGGAGGCTCTCGGTGAAGACTGCGCAGCAGAAAGACATTTATTTGGGAATGGGGGAAAGCAGGAGTATGAAAAAGGGAGAAAAGGCGGCTATTGTATGCTGCTCCAATCAGCGCCCCCAGAGCGAGAGGGAGACGCTGAAAAGACTGGATCAAGTGCTGCGGAGCATGGGAGTGATCCCGGTCTTCAGTGATCGGATCTACAAAGATCCGGAGGAAAGAAGGCCCACAGGGAAAGAGCGGGCGGGAGAGCTGATGAAATTTTATCAGGACGACAGTATCCGGGAGATCTTCGATATCTCCGGCGGCGATATCGCCAATGAGATCCTGCCGTATCTGGACTATGAGGCGATCGCCGGCTCCGGCAAACGGTTCTGGGGTTACAGCGATCTGACTACGGTGATCAATGCGATTGGCAGGAAGTCAGGGAAGGAGTCGGTATTGTATCAGGTGAAACATCTGGTGGGCGCGCATGGTGAGACGCAGCAGAACGCTTTTGAAACATATTTGTTTCAGGAGTCGGAAGAATTGACACGGTTTTCGTATCAATTTGTACAGAAAAGTTCCATGGAGGGAGTGACGGCGGGAGGAAATATCCGCTGCCTTCTGAAGCTGGCGGGGACGGCGTACTGGCCGGATCTTCGGGGAAAGATTCTCATCCTGGAGGCGCTGGGCGGAAAGCGGGAACAGCTGATTACTTATCTGAGCCAGCTAAAACAGCTGGGCGCATTTGAACAGGCGGCGGGAATCCTGCTGGGAACTTTTACCGCCATGGAGAAGGAAGAAAGTGCAGAAGCAGTCTGCCAGCTGGTCCGATACTTTGCAGGGTCAGAGATTCCCGTGGCGAAGACCCAGGAGGTTGGGCACGGGGAGGACTCGAAAGCAGTGGTGATGGGGAGGTATATGGAGCTGGCCGGGTGAGAGCGTCACAAAGGAGAAGACAGTACGGGCTTCCTGATCAAGTCTTGTTTTTTGACCTGCTGGAAGAGTGGTTGAGATTTATCATAGCAAATAGGGCTTTGGTCCGTGGGAGTAGTCTGCTCCCAGACGGACCCAGGCCTTTTTTTCAAGGCGACCGGATGCAGGCAGAATCCATATTACAGACAATCGAAGGAGAAAATCCTGTATCCGGTTAAGGTGCCTGCTCGGGCGAGGATGGTGAGCGTGAAAATACCGGCGGAAGAAAAGTATTTCTCCGGTCTGAAGGCAAAGGACAGGACGGATCAGGATAAGGCTTCCCATCCGTATTACCAGCACGGCAGGGCGAACACTTTGCAGCAGGCGTTTTTTTAAAATCGACGGCGCAGTCATTGTGGGAAGGTGTTTCAAATCCTTTGGTCGCGCCGTTTTGCATATTGCTTCATATTGCCATCTGAAAAGGAACGCTTTTAGTTGACTTTATGTCGTTAAAATGCTATATTGTATGCAGAGTACTGACTATATATGTGTGATTACCTCTGCGAGGAATGCGGGTGATCTAAGAAAAGAGGACGATTGATGAATAGAAAACCATACTCGTCGGCCATTAAGAAAACTCCGTTTAAGTATCCGATTGCAAAGAAAATCGCCAAACTTATGCTGGACGGACTTGACCGAGACGAGATTTACCAGAAATGTTTTGATGAAAACTATGTGGAGATAGAATCCTTGGAGCGAAGACGCGAAGTGACCAATGTGGTATATAACCGCCTCTGCTCATTGGATGATTATCTTCTGAGGGAGTTTTATAACGGAGATGTGGCTACGTCTAAATTCATACTGGTTTATGCAATAGCAAAGACAGATACTTTGTTTTTTGATTTCCTGTTTGAAAAATACAGAGATGCGCTCCTGAATCCGGAGCGGCATTATCTGTCAATCGATGATTTCGATAGTTTCTTCGAGAGCAAGAAACAGGTGGATTTGATCGTCGCAAAATGGGGCGACTTCACATTGCAGTGTCTGACCAAAGGATATCGTAATATCCTTGTAGAGTCCGGGCTTGGCAGACGTGAGAGAAAAACGATTATAGTAGAACGCGTGATGATTCATCCGGCAGTAGAAGAACATATAGAGCTTATAGGTGACAAAAATTACCTGAAAGCAATGTTAGGCGGTGATTGATATGGCAGAGAGACCACTGAACGAAAGATTTATTGATCTGGAAGACAGGATGATCAGTGTGGAAGCATTGACAAGGTATGGAACGGCTAATGATCTTCGCTTCTACATTTTTGATTATGCGCCAGCGGATGAACTGTTGGTTCGAAGAGAAACAAAGAAGCTGAAGGACCGAAATCCTGCCATTGTAGAATTTGATTTGTATGAGATGATGTTACAGATTATCGAGGATGAGGGATATATGGAAGATGTGCTTCGGCTGGAAAAGGATTATAATAAGGATCTGCTTCTTAGGGAGGTTTTTCAGACGCTCCTTTCCGTAGAGGAAGAAGAGAATGCTTTTCTGAATAAATTCAAAGAGGATATTGCTGATGATGCGAACAGTATTGTTCTTATTACAGGCGTAGGAAAAGCATTTCCAATAGTCAGAAGTTATACAATCCTGAATAACCTGCAGAGTATATTCCGAAGAAATCCAGTGGTGATGATGTATCCGGGCAGGTATGCGGTCAAAGAGAAGATGACGCTCAGGCTGTTTGAGCGGCTTGACGATGACAATTATTACAGGGCATTCCCGCTGGTTGAAAGGAGAATTGGAAATGATTATTAAAGATCTCTTTAAGAAGGATATTACCCGTCCTATCCAGGGTGTGGTAACAATAGGAAATGAGAATGAAGAACAGAAGTGGCAGGAACTGGAAGAGTATGTCTGCACTGATGAGATCACAAAATCTTTCCGTACATTTTTCCGCAGATATCGCGAGTCCATCAATAATCCGACAGAGAAGATCGGCGTATGGATTACCGGTTTCTTTGGATCCGGTAAATCGCACTTCCTGAAGATTCTGGGGTATATCCTGGAGAATGAAGAAGTGGCAGGATGGGACGCTGTTAAATATTTCGAGGATAAAATTAAAGACCAGATGGTGCTGGCTGATATCAAGGCCTGCGCCAAAGCAAATAATAAGGTTGTTCTTTTCAATATCGACAGCAAGGCAAAATCTGATTCTAAGACCAGAACGCAGGCTATCATGGATATCATGCTCCGTGCCTTCAATGAGTCTGTAGGATATTGTGGTACAAGTCCGTGGGTTGCTGATCTGGAACGCACGCTGGATAACGAGGGAAAGCTTCAGGATTTCATTTCAAAATTTGAAGAGTATTCCGGTCGTAACTGGGTTCAGACGAGAGCCAAGGCGCTCCTGAACCGTGATTACATCATCCGTGCTCTGGTCGATTCCCGTGATATGAGCGAAGAGAGTGTGAAGAAGTTTATTGAGGATCAGACAAAGAATTTCACGAATACCACAGAGGAATTTGCAAAGATCGTAGATACATACTGCACGGAGAATAAAACCCGCGTTATCTTCCTTATGGATGAGGTGGGTCAGTTTATCGGCGATAATACACAGCTGATGCTGAACCTTCAGACTTGTGTAGAAGACCTTGGAAAGTTCTGCCGTGGCCAGGCTTGGGTAGTGGTTACTTCTCAGCAGGAACTTAAGGCGATGATTGACAGCACCAGGGATAAGCAGCAGGACTTCTCTAAGATTCAGGGGCGTTTTGATACCAGACTGCTTCTTAGCGGCGCCAATGCGGATGAGGTTATCAAGAGACGTATTCTTGAAAAGAAAGATATTGCAGAGACTCCGCTTCGCGCACTGTATGATGCTAATAGCAATAAACTGTCACAGCTGATCTTGTTCCAGGCAAAACCAACATGGTCAGGATATAAGGATGCTGATGACTTTAAGAATGTATATCCGTTCGTATCCTATCAGTTTGAACTTCTGCAGAAGGTGTTTGAAGCTATCCGTGAGCATGGAATGAGTGAAGGGCGTCACCTGTCGCAGAATGAGAGATCCCTTCTTTCCGCTTTCCAAAATTCAGCGAAAAGGGCTGCTGATCTGGAATCTGGAATACTGGTTCCGTTCGATAGTTTCTATTCTACCATTGAGGAATTTATTGATTACGATATTAAGACCGTTTTCTCCAATGCTGAGAGAAGAGCCGGATTGGATGGCTTTGCAATCCGGGTGCTTCGCGTGCTGTTTATGATCAAGCATGTGAAGGAGATGCCGGCGACGATTGACCGTCTTGCAACGCTGATGGTTGATAATATCAACGCTGACAAGGCGGCCCTTAAGAATAAGATTTTTGAAGCGCTTCAGCAGCTGGAGGAAGAGACTCTGATCCAGAAGAACGGTGAAGAGTACGACTTCCTTACTAATGCTGAGCAGGATGTGAATAAGCAGATCAATCACTCTGCATACAATGAGGGAGAAGTGCAGCGCACGATCTTCGATATCATTTATGACAAGGTATTGGAGAGCAATAAGTATAGATATGAAGGACGCTATGATTTTGGTCTGAACAGGTATGTGGATTCTGAGATCAAAGGTTCATTCAGCCAGGAAAGCATTACCATTAAGGTAATCACGCAATTCTCCGGTATGCGCGTGGAGACGGAATTTCAGGCAGAATCTGTTCGCTCCAATTCCATCGTAGTTGATCTGACAGAGGGAACATTTATTGATGAACTGATCCGGGCAAATAAAATCGGCACCTTTAAGCGTAATAACAGCGCATCCATGTCTGCGGCTCTTACCGAGATTATGAGTAAGAAATCTGCAGAACTGTCCGACCGCATAAAGCGTGCGGAAGATATTATCAGGGCTTCTCTCAGGACCGCACCGATTTATCTGTCCGGCACCAAACTGGATATTAAGCAGAAGGATGGAAAAGACCGCCTGCAGGATGCTCTGAAAGAAATGGTGAAACATGATTACTTTAAATTGCCGCTGGTGTCATATTTTTATCAGGATCAGAGAAGTATTCTCTCCATGTTGAATGATAACAATATGACCATAAACGGGGATGACCTGTCCGGAGACTCTAACTTCTGTGCATATGATGAAATCACTACCAAAGTAAAGGATGATATGAGCCTTCACAGGAAAGTGACGGTGAAGAGTCTTCTGGATCATTTCTCCAAGAAGCCTTATGGATGGCGTGAGTTGGATATTCAGGGAATGATCGGTGTGCTGTGGAAGCACCATAAGATCCAGATCCTCATTCATGATCATGAGGTGGATGAGCGGAATACATCGTTTAAGAATGATCTGATACGCAAGAATAATACTGACACAATGGTAATCCGTCTGCAGGAGAAGATTGATGAACAGGTGCTGTATGCTGTGAAGCGTATTATGTCGGACATTTATTCAGAGAATCTGTCTCTGGAAGAGGCGAAGCTGAAGGAAGGTGTTGCTTCCTTCTTTAGCAGGAAAAAAGAGTTCTTAAGCGGACTGAAGACAAAGTATGGTTTTGATTATGCCGGATGCAGTGCGGCAGCAGAAGTGTACAAGGACTTTGAGGCGATTCTTCAGGCGTCCGATACACTTTCCATCTTCCAGGAAATCGTTAGTAGAAAAGATAGTCTGGAAGACAAGGCGGAGACGCTGGAACAGCTGGAGGCGTTTTATAAGGACGGCAGCAATCAGCAGAAGAATTATCAGGATGCAAAGGATATCTGCAACTGGTATAGGCTGAACTGCTCATTGCAGGATCTTTCGGGACTTGCAGATAGCGTCCGACAGATGAATGAAATTATTTCTCTGGACATGCCGTTTACCAGAATGAATGAGCTGGCCAATCTGGTATTTCAGGCGAATGCCGCAAAGGAAAAAATCCTTGATGAAAAGCTGGATCGCATAAAGAAGGCAGTGGAGAGCGACCGGGATACGGTGAGCCATGAGTTGTCCGATGCGCTTGGCGCTGATCTCACTGATGATCAGAAGAGCCGTATTCAGGATAAAGCGGATGAAGTATTGGCTCAGTATGACGAGTGGATAGGTTCCCTCAGCCGTCAGACTGCAAATATGGATTCTTATGTGACTGCCAGTGCAAATAATCTTTCCGGGTTCCGATGCTTCATATCAACCATCATGAGCGAAGGAAATGATCATCCGGTAAGAGCAAAAAGAGTTCGCATCATTGATTATGTACCTACTGTAAACAAGAAGGTAAAGACCGCTGCAGATGTTGACGTGGTGCTGAATGCGATTCGCGAAAGACTGCTGGCTGAGCTTGAAAACAATGATGAGATTGATCTTGGATAAGGAGCGGATAAATGGATAAAAGAGGCCTACAAACGTATTCCACGTGGGCAAAGGAAAACCTTGAAAATCAGATCGAGGTTTCCCTGAAGGCTCTGGGAATCAATGATGAAAATAATATAAAGCAGGCAAAGAAGATGGGAGATGTCACTACGATTGAGGGTGATCCGACATCTTATCCGGCTGATCTTTTCGGGAAGAGAGAGCGTATGATTGATCTTGTTAAAAGACAGGGTTATCAGAACGTAATAGAAGAATTTGCGTATACATGGTTCAACAGGTTTGTTGCTTTGCGCTTTATGGAAGTGCATGGCTTCCTTCCGCACGGTTTCCGCGTGCTTTCAAATCCGGCAGGCGGTATTGAGCCGGAAATTCTTAAGAATCTGAATCTGGTGAAGGATGATCTGAGGCTGGATATGGATCTCTGTGCGGAATATAAGCAACAGGGTAAGATTGAAGAATTATTCCGCCATGTTCTGATCAAACAGTGTAATGTTCTGTCCGGAATCCTGCCGATGCTTTTCAGCTCTGATATGGGATATCTGGAATTGCTTCTGCCGACGAATCTCCTTAAAGGGGATACTGTTATCACCAGGCTGAATGAGATTCTGGAAGCTGCTTTCATGGAGGATGTGGAGATCATAGGATGGATGTATCAGTTCTATATATCTTCTAAGAAGGATGCTGTATATGCGTCAAAGAAAACCATCACGAAAGATACATTACCGGCGGTAACTCAGCTTTTCACTCCGGACTGGATTGTGCGTTATATGGCGCAAAACTCTGTTGGAAGATTATGGATTGAAAGCTATCCGAATTCCACGCTTCGATCAGAAATGAAATATTATGTCGAGGATGCTGAGCAGACCGCAGAAGTACAAAAGAAGATTGACGAAATCAAGTATAAAAATGTGAATCCGGAAGAAATCCGTATCATCGAGCCGTGCTGTGGATCCGGCCATATACTTGTCTATGTATTTGATCTTCTCTATAAGATGTATGAAGAGCGTGGGTATCAGAAGAGAGATATCCCCACTCTGATCTTGAAGAAAAATCTGGTAGGGTTGGATGTAGACAAGCGTGCTGCACAGCTGGCTTCATTCTCCCTGATAATGAAGGCAAGAAGTGTTAATAACCGTTTCTTTACAGACCAGTATTATGAAACGCCCCATGTATACGAGTTGCAGGATTCCAAGCTTCTGAAAGATATTGGTTATCGGAAGCAGCTGAAGGATCTTAATCTCTTGAATGATGAAGAGATTAAGTTGATTACATATCTGGTAGAAACATTTGAGAATGGAAAGACCATCGGTTCCTTGCTTAAGGTGAAGCCGGTTGATTTTGCATGCCTTGATGCTGCGTTGGATAAAATATCAAAGAACACAGTTTCCAACTTGTTCAATATAGAATTTTTGAACGAGGGGATGAAACGGTTGAAAGAGCTTTCAAATCTGGCAAAGGTTCTGGTCGCAAAATATGATGTGATGATTACGAATCCACCATATCGCGCAATATCAACAATGGAAGATGCCATTAGTGTTTACGTCAGTAATAATTATCCTGATAGTAAGACGGATATGTTTGCTATGTTCATGGAGACCGGGTTTGTAAAGCAAAATGGATTTACCTCTATGGTCAATATGCATAACTGGATGACAATATCAAGTTATGAAGCATTAAGAAATAGTTTTATATTGAATAATGAGATAATTGTAATGTCTCATCTTGGTCCTCATGCGTTTGAAGCCATAGGTGGAGAGATTGTTCAAACAACTGCTTTTGTGGCGAGAAAAGGTACATGTGAAGCCAATGGTGTTTATTATAATCTTGTAGATAGCTCAGATAAGGAAAAAGATTTCTTTCTCATAAAGAATGGAGATACAGACAAAAGAGAGTTAAGATTTGAAGTTCCGGCAAGTAATTTCAAGGAATTACCAGGATGCCCATACGCATATTGGATTTCTTCAGCTTTAGCGAAGGACTTTGATAAAGGGGAAAGCATTACCAAATATATAGACACCTTTCAGGGGATAATTACCGGAGATAATCCTAAGTTCCTTCGATTTTGGCATGAAGTAGCTGCTACTAAAATACCCTTCCATCAGTCTCGTATGGATGATATTGATCTATCTAAGCAGTATTGGATACCGTACAACAAGGGTGGAGAAATTAGAAAGTGGTATGGCGTTCAGGACTATGTAGTTTATTGGAAAAAAGGACCGGATGATAAAACAAGAGGGAAAAAGGGCTTTTCAGATTATTACCTTAGGGAATATGTTGCGTGGTCTTATACAGTTTCTAACACAATAGCGACACGCTACTATCCTTGTGGTTTCTTATGGGATGTAAGAGGCTCTGGTATCTTTGATAAGTCAAATATGCTGTATTATCTTGAAGGTCTTATTTCAAGTAAGATAGGTATAAAACTATTGCGCATCAATAACTCTACACCGAGTTGTCAAGTAGAGAATATTCTTCAGTTCCCTATTATCGTAGATAATGAACTGAAAAATCGGATTGATGAATTAGTCATTGATAATAATAGCATTTCACGTGCGGATTGGGATTCATTTGAAGTCTCATGGGACTTTAAGATTCATCCACTAATTCTAAACGCAAAGGAAAAAGAGGATGCGCTTGCTACACAATTTGCGGCAAGTCGAATGGAGAAGTTGGGATTGATATCATGGCATTATGATCGTTGGGCTGATGAATGTCAAGATCGTTTTGGCGCCCTTAAGGAAAATGAAGAGGAACTGAATCGGATCTTTATAGATATTTATGGGCTTCAAGATGAGCTTACTCCTGAGGTAGAAGATAAGGATGTAACAATTCGTCTTGCAGATAAAGAAAGAGATATTCGTTCTTTGGTTTCTTATCTGATAGGTGTTGCGATGGGAAGATATTCTCTGGATGTTTCAGGACTGGCTTATGCAGGTGGTGAATGGGATGCATCGAAGTACGTTACCTATCAGCCGGATGATGACGGTATCATTCCTATCTATAATGGAATTGGCATGGAAGACGGTCTTACGATGGTGTTGATTAGGTTGATTAAGCAGATTTATGGTGAGAACACCTATAGACAGAATATTGACTTTATCGCTGATGCTCTTGGGAAAAAGAATAATGAGTCTTCAGAGGAAACCCTGAATCGATATCTAAACGAAGGGTTTTATAAGAATCATCTTAAAACTTATCAAAAAAAGCCGATTTATTGGATGTTCACAAGTGGTGATAATGCTGGCTTTAAGTGTTTAGTATATATGCATCTATACAATGAGGATACGCTGGCCAGAATCAATGGTAAGTATTTCTTACCGGAGTCTACTCGGAAGAAAAATGAACTTGAAGAATTAAACGGACAGATTGCTCATGCAGAAGGTCGTGACAAACTGAAACTTGAAAAAGAGCGCCAGAACTTGGCGGCTGCCTATAACGAGGCAATCGAATACGGGCAAGTTCTGGATCATATGGCGAACCAGTATATTCCCATCGACCTGGATGATGGCGTGAAGGTAAACTATGCTAAATTCCAGGGGGGTGAGATTGTTACAGACGGCGGCGGCAAGGTTAAAAAAGACTTACTTGCTGCATTAAAGTGAGGTGGCGATTATGGCAAAAGATTTAACAACTTCTCAGCTGGATCGCCAGAACATTCTTAACAATGAACTGGCCATCGAAGAGGTGCAGGAAAAATCCGGAGTAGAAGGAATTGAGTGGGATGGCAAGCTGTATGTAACCCGCGAGATGACTGCTGAATTCTTCCAAGTGGATATTCGTACCATCAGCAGATATATAGAGCAGAACAATGAAGAACTTACGAGGAATGGATATGTCGTCCTGAAGGGAAAGAAGCTAAAGGAATTCATTGCTGCAGTGCACAGCTCTGGTAAGGACATATATGTCCCTACCAAAACCACGGTACTGGGAGTCTTTGATTTCAGAGCATTTCTGAACCTTGCAATGCTGATCTCAGAAAGCGACAGAGCCCGTGCTCTTCGTCAGATGATGCTGGATGTCGTAATAGATCTAATAAATAGAAAGACCGGTGGCGGCACAAAGTATATCAATCAGAGAGACAAGGATTTTGTGTTTGCCCAGATCCAAGAGGATAATTACCGCCGCCAGTTTACGGATGCTCTTAAAAAATATGTTGTGGACAATAGGTATAAATATGCCCATTTTACCGATTTGATCTATGTAAGTATTTTCAGGGAGAAAGCGGCAGAGTATAAGAAAATCCTTGATCTGAAGGCCAATGACAAGGTAAGGGATACCTTCTATAGTGAGATTCTTGATATTATAGCGGCTTATGAAAGCGGGCTTGCCGAGGCTATAGAGAAGGAATATGAGCGTCTTGGGCATATATTATCCTTTGAGGAAGTAGAAGCCTTGTTTAAGACTTTTGAAGAGATGGCTTTATGGAAGCCTTTGATTCAGCGTGGCAGAGTCAAAATGGCCAGCAGAGATATGGCACTGAGAGATGCATTTCATTATCAGCTTGCAGAATACATTAAGCCGTTGGATCAGGAAGAATATCAGAAATTCTTAGGTGCTACCGGAGACGAACTGGAGAGATTGATGGATGAAAACAAGGAAGTGTTAAAGAGGCTGAAGGAGCGTGGTTAAATGGAGGGAATCGTATATATAACGCTTGAGCAGGCAAAGGATATACATGCGAAAACCATCCAATACAGCGGCGGCGGTACACTGGGACATTTTGATCTGGGGCGTTTGGAAAGTGTTCTGGTAAATATCCAGAATGATGATTATTATCCAACGTTTGTGGATAAGATAACGCATTTATTTTACTGCACCTGTGAATTTCACTGCTTTCAGGATGGAAATAAACGTCTGGCTATTACACTATCCGCATACTTCCTGCTTCTTAATGGATACATGGCGGTGGCGAAGAATTTTTTTTCAGTGACAGAAAACATCAGCTATCAGGTTGCTGCCGGAAAAATCAGTAAGGAGTTATTGCATTGCATTATGACGGCTATTATGGATGGTACTTATGAGACAGATGAAGAGCTGAAACTGGAGATTTTAAACGCAATAGAGTAACGAAAGGTAACTGTGTATGGCAAGTATAGACTATCAGGAGGCCAGAAAAGAAATCGTCAGGCTGTTTGGCCAGAAACAGGCCAGCGGTCGCAAGATCATTTTTTGGTATGATCCTCCGGCAAATTTCAAAGAAGATATCGAGGGCGACAGCTATGACTGCTGCAAGGTGCTGTTCTGTGATAAAAATGAATTTGCCATTAAGAAGACAATAGAACACGACGATATCACATCTGATTTTTTGGTATATATTCCATCAGAAAAACCGGCAGACAATGAGAACTGGCTGCTGGATATTCTGATGTACAGTGAAGAGTATTATGCGGACACTGTGGCGCTGACCATGCGCCGAATGAATCTGACCAATACAGATCTCCGTCGTGTAATCGAATGGCATTCAAAGTTCTTTGATGCTGAGAGCAGAACAAAGAGGTTGGCAAATTATGTGACAGTGAACGATGAGATGAGACCGGCAGACCTGCGTATGGCGATGATGTGTGCGTTGGTAAGGGCTTCATCCAGATCCATCGAAAGTGTTCTGACTGAACTGGTATTTGATAATTCAGAATCCAGTAAGTACAGGGAGCTTAAAAAGTTTGGCTTTGAAGAGTGTCTATGGGATGAAATCTGCCGCTATTATAACTATGAGGGCGACCAGAAGATCGAAACACTGATCAAGCGTTTTATGTTCACGGCGCTATTAGAGCAGAAAGCAGAGTTTGATGCACTTCCGTCATTTTATGAGCAGTATAAGATCACGGATTCGGGGCTAATGGATGCAAAGTTCTTTGTGGATAAGATCAAGGCGGATAAAAGATATAAATCTCTGCAGCTGGATGTTGCAACAGATCTGAAAATTGAAGGTCTTCTGGTATCAAGGGATATTACCTGTGTGCAGACGGCGGATATTTTTGAATGCATTGACATTGATATCATCAAAAAAATATCTGCAAGTCTTGTGAACGGCAGTCTGGATTACAACACGTTTGAGCGCGTGATATCTGATCGGCTGAATTCGATGTGGTATGATGCGCACAGTCAGGAGTATGCCATTTTAAGTTCGGTTATGGCTTTTTATAAAAAGCTGGAAATACCGGTTTCTACAGGACTACGGGCAACGGATTATGTTCAGAATTATACTGAGAGCTATTATCTGGTGGACACCTATTATCGCCGGATCTGTGCAAACTTCAATAAGCTGGAGAATCCGATTCCTGAGATGGAAGACCTGATACGCATGGTCGAAGCTGCATATCAGGGCAGGTTCCTGGATCCGCTGGGCAGGGCATTCAGTGATGCTCTGAAGGAACAGGGCAACTGGGACTTCCCGGGATTAAAGATGTCCCGTAACTTCTATCAGGAAGTACAGAGCAAGAATTATAAAAAATGCTTTGTTATTATATCAGACGGTTTCCGCTATGAGATCGGAAGAGAACTGTATGAGAAGATGAAGACTGATGCGGTGCTGAAGGGGAATGAAGAAATCAAATTTGCGATTTCTCCGCTTCCGTCAGAGACACGTTTCGGAATGGCTTCACTTCTTCCTCATAGGCTCATGGCATATGTAAATAAGCTGGTGACTGTCGATGAACAGTCTACGGTGGATACAGCGGCAAGAGATGCGATCCTGAAGAGGAAAAAACCATCGTATGCGGCAATTCAGTACAAGGACATTAATAAAATGTCCAGGAACGAACTGCGTTCCTATATGGCGGATAAGTCGCTGGTTTATATCTATCACAATGTCATAGATAACGCCGGGGAGCATAGTGAAAGCAAAGTCTTTGATGTGGCTCAGACTGCCGTAGATGAAATCCTGACGCTGATTCGGAAGCTGTATAACAACCTGCAGATCTCCAATTTCTATGTGACGGCAGATCACGGCTTCCTGTACAGACGGAATGAAGTGGAGGAATCACAGAAATACAGTAATGTAGTTTCTCTGCATCCGACGGAGTTGTCAAAGCGTTTTGTCCTGACAGATGATAAGTCGCTTCAGATTCCTTATACGGTGGAGTTTACGCTGGAGAATGTTTCGGATGGAGCTTATAAGGTTATTTCTCCTTATGGATATGATCTGTTTAAGACGCAAGGTGGCGGGCTTCAGTATGTGCATGGCGGAGCTTCATTGCAGGAAATAATCGTTCCGGTTATCCATCTGGGAGAACTGAGAGCGGCAGGCAATAAAGAAGCCGTTGCTCCGGTTGGTGTCCGTCTTAAGAGTATTACCAGGAAAATCACAAACCGAAGCTTTACTCTTGAATTTGAACAGTATGAGAAGGTGGAGGAACGTAAGCAGGCCATTACTTGTGAGACCTATCTTGTGGATGAAGATGGGAATAAGGTATCAGGCGAATATCGTTTTGTGGCGGCATCGGAAAGTGATGATGTGGATTCAAGAAGCACAAAGATCCGGTTCAACCTTATGAATATCGAGTTTGACCGCAGCAAACGGTATTACTTGATTTTGAAGAATATCGCAAAGCCGGATGAATATATAGAACGGGAACAGTTTACGATAGACATCCTGCAGTTCAAGATGTTCTAAAGGAGGCATAGGTTCATGGATCAATTAGATAAGAAAGTGTTTGAGGTCTTTTCGGGGCGTGTGGTTCCGAAAGGGGCAACAAAGAAGATCAAAGACAGCGCAAATGTTCCGACCTATGTGCTGGAATATTTGCTTGGGAATTACTGCACATCGGATGAGAAAAGCGAAGTTGAAGCCGGTATCGAACAGGTGAAGAGAATCCTTTCAGATAACTATGTGCGCCCGGATGAAGCAGAACAGATCAAGGCACGGATCAAGGAAGAAGGGGCACATACGGTCATCGACAAGATCAGCGTTAAGCTGAATGAGCGTACGGATCAGTATGAGGCGGATTTTCTATTCCTGGGTATCAAAGGAATATATGTGCATCCGAAGTATATCAGGTCTTATGAGAAGCTTCTTGCCGGTGGTATTTGGTGTATTGTTGACCTGACTTATTTCTATAACGAGGATGAGAAGAAAAACAGCCCGTTTGTGATCAATGAGATCACGCCAATTCAGATGCCGAATCTGGATAGGAATGAGATTATCGAGGCCAGAAGCCAGTTCACGAAGGAAGAGTGGATAGATCTGCTTCTCCGTTCCTGCGGCATGGAGCCGACTCAATTTGACTATCGTGTAAAATGGCATCTGCTGACAAGACTGGTTCCGTTGGTAGAAAACAATGTGAATATCTGTGAGTTGGGACCGCGTGGAACAGGTAAGTCTCATATTTATAAGGAGCTGTCGCCAAATTCTATCCTTATTTCGGGTGGACAGACAACGGTTGCCAATCTCTTCTATAACATGGGAAGGCGGCAGGTTGGTCTGGTAGGCCTTTGGGACCTGGTGGCATTTGATGAGGTTGCCGGCATCCATTTCAAGGATAAGGATGGCGTCCAGATCATGAAGGACTATATGGCTTCCGGATCCTTTGCAAGAGGCAAGGACGCTATCCAGGCGAACGCTTCAATGGTATTCGTGGGCAATATCAATCAGAGCGTAGACTATCTTCTGAAGACTTCCCATCTGTTTGAGCCATTCCCGGACGCAATGATCGACAGCGCGTTTTTCGACAGAATGCATTGTTATATTCCGGGATGGGAAATCCCGAAGATGCGTCCGGAATACTTTACGGATAACTATGGCTTCATTTCTGATTATCTTGCGGAGTTCATGCGTGAGATGAGGAAGGTTCCGGAGACTGACGCTTTTGACAAGTTCTTCAAGCTGGGAAGATGCCTGAATCAGAGAGATACCATCGCTGTCAGAAAGATGGTATCAGGTCTGACAAAGCTGATTTATCCGGATGAGAAGTACACGGAAGAGGATATGGAGGAAATCCTGAGATATGCAATCGAGGGTAGGCGAAGGGTCAAAGAACAGTTGAAGAAAATCGGTGGTATGGAGTTCTATGATGTGCAGTTTTCCTTTATCCGCAATTCCAATATGGAAGAAGTATCCGTACCAGTTCTGGAACAGGGCGGCGGTAAATTGATCCCTGAAGGTATCGGTAAGCCGGGGCATGTATATACGGTTGCCAATGGAACGAATGGAATGATGGGCTTGTTTAAGTTTGAAAGCACCATGGCGAATGGCAGCGGCAAGTTTGATGTGATCGGTATGCAGAGCGCAAAGGAAACAAAGGAATCCGTAAAGACAGCACAGAATTACTTCAAGGCGAATGCCAAACAGATAAGTGCTTCGATATCTACCGATAATAGGGATTATCTAATGCATATTCAGGATTGTCAGGGAGTAGGGCTGGATAGCAATATATCGCTTCCGGCATTGGTGTCATATTGTAGCGTGGCGCTGGACAGACCGGTATTGCCGCAGTTATGTGTGCTGGGATCTATGAGTATTGGCGGAACCATAAACCGGGTGGAAGAACTGGCATCCAAGCTTCAGGTGGCGTTTGATGCCGGTGCGAAGAGAGTGCTGATCCCGATGAGCAGCGCGGCGGATATACCGACGGTACCGACAGAATTATTTGCAAAGTTTCAGATTTCATTCTACAGCAGCCCGGAGGATGCTGTAGTGAAGGCATTAGGGATAGAATAACGATGAATTTACAGGATTGATGACTTGAGATGATTTTAAGCAATGACAACGATAAACTATTCTTCATATGCATATGTAATTGAAGAATCCTCTATTAAATCGAGGGAGAAACATGAATCGCAGGCCAATAAAGTTAAACATAGAAACATATCCTGAGGCGATCGCGGACTATCTGAAGGACGCTGAACTTTATGACAGCAGCAGTTCGCCTCAGGCCACGGTGACTTTTATCAATAAAGACGAGGGTTATTTCTTAAAAGAGGCCGCTGAAGGAACTCTGAAAACAGAGGCTTTGATGATGGGGTATCTGCATTCTCTGGGACTGTCCGGGGAAGTGCTGTATTATGGTTCCTTTCATGGAAAGGATTATCTTTTAAGCAGGAAAATTCGGGGAGAAGATGGTACGCATCCGGACTATTTATCGGAACCAGAGAGACTTTGCGACACCACAGCGTTGCTGCTTCGGAAACTGCATGAAATGGATGGGAAAGACTGTCCGGTGCAGGATAGAATCATGACCTATACGGACACGGTAAAACGTGGGTTTGACAGGAGAAGCTATGAGCCTGATTTATTCAAAGGCATGTGGGAATTTCATTCTTTTTCCGATGCAAAACGTGCGGCAGAAGAAGGGCTGCCGCTGTTAAAAAAGGAAGTTCTTCTTCACGGCGATTACTGCCTGCCCAATATCATCCTGAATAACTGGGAATTTTCGGGTTACATCGATCTTGACTGCAGCGGGATTGGAGACCGGCACATGGATGTGTTATGGGGAATCTGGACGCTTAATTATAATCTTGGAACGACCAGGTATACAGATCGTTTTATGGATGCGTATGGGAGAGACAGGATTGAACCGGAAAAGCTGCGAATGGTTGCGGCGATGGAGATGATTGGCGGATGATTGTTGTGCCGTTTGACGAATACTCAGCGGGGAATGCCACCCAATCGGCCACCCGGTTCGCGGTGATACAACCTGTACGGGTGCAAAATACACCACGACAGTGCGGATAAAAGAAATAACCCCTCCCCTCATTTTAGAGAAAACTTAGAGATTATCATGATATGCTGAATCCCGTAACATATGGGAAAGGCAAGTCTGAAAAGCGATTTTCAAGCTTGGCATCGTTTGGGCAGGCCTGCCGATTCCGGAACAGAAAGTTTTAAGGAGGAACATTTCATGAATCTCAAAGGAAAAAAATTGACAGCAATTTTCTGCCTGCTGTGCATACTCAGCCTGATGGCTGCGGGCTGCGGTGCTGCCGCAGAGGAGCCTGCAGGGTCAGATGCAGCATCGTCAGCAGACACGGAAGGACAGGAGCCGTCTGCTTCGTCGGAAACAGGTACGGAAGCGCCGGAAGAGGCGCAGGATAGTCCGGAAGGCAGATGGCACGTCCTGGAGCCGGAGGTGGCGGCTGCCATTGACGCGGATTTTTCGGGTACGGTGTGGAAAATGGGAGAAGACGCCTTCTACATAGCGGAAGAGAAAGTCATGCTGGAGGAAGACGGATCCATTATCAGCAGCAGTCCGTCTTCCAACGCAGAGATTCCGGATTCCGATCTGATCGAAGTGGTGTTTGACGAAGATACGTATTTTTATATGCGGACCGTTCAGGGTGACGGAGCATCCCATGAGGATACCGACGCCGGATTTTCCGATCTGGAGAAAGGAGTTTCTGTGGAACTGAAAGGATATTTTGAAAAGGACGTCTTCCATGCGGAGGAAATACGCATCGTGAAGGTTTCCTGATATGGACATCATGGGTCTGTATAGTGATACTCACCGCTTTTGGCATTAATCTGACAGAACTTGACCGCATCAAAGAGTAACACCGAAACAGTATAGACAATCCATTGAGCAGGGGGAAGGTTATCCTGGAGTACCAGGGACTTTCCCTCTTTTTTATTTGGGCTGTGAGCGCGGATGCAGAAAGCGGGCAGCACGGATGCAAAACGTAACCCGGCCAGAGCGCTGCAGATCACAGAGGTCCAAAGAGCAGCCAGGCCCCGGGAACCGTAACGCCGGAGCGGTTTGCATGAAAATATTCGGCGTGGTGCTTGTCCTCACAGGCGAATTGTGCTAGAATAGACACGATTTAAAAGGATATTGAAAAAGCAAAGCCAAAGAAAGGATAAATGGGTGCATTTATGAAGAGAGAAGACATTCACAAAGTACTGATCATCGGTTCCGGTCCCATCATCATCGGGCAGGCGTGCGAATTTGACTATTCCGGCACACAGGCATGCAAGGCGCTGAAGAGCCTTGGGTACGAGATCGTACTGGTGAATTCCAATCCGGCGACGATCATGACCGACCCGGATACGGCGGATATCACATACATCGAACCATTGAACGTGGAAAGGCTGGAGCAGATCATCGCCAAGGAGCGTCCGGATGCGCTGCTTCCGAACCTGGGCGGTCAGTCCGGCCTGAACTTATGTTCGGAACTGCAGAGCGCCGGGGTGCTGGACAAATACGGCGTCAAGGTGATCGGCGTACAGGTGGATGCTATTGAGCGGGGAGAGGACCGGATCGAGTTCAAGAATACCATGAATGCCCTCGAGGTGGAGATGGCCAGAAGCGACGTGGCCTATTCTGTGGAGGAGGCGCTCTCCATCGCGGACCGTCTGGGCTATCCGGTGGTGCTGCGCCCGGCCTATACCATGGGCGGCGCCGGCGGCGGACTGGTATATAATAAGGAAGAGTTAAAGACAGTTTGTGCCAGAGGCCTGCAGGCCAGCCTGGTGGGACAGGTGCTGGTGGAAGAGTCCATCCTGGGCTGGGAGGAGCTGGAGCTGGAAGTGGTCCGGGATGCCAAAGGCAATATGATCACCGTCTGCTTCATCGAGAATATCGACCCGGTGGGCGTGCACACGGGTGATTCCTTCTGCTCGGCGCCCATGCTGACTATCTCGGAAGAGGTGCAGAAAAAGCTGCAGGAGCAGGCTTACAAGATCGTGGATGCGATCCAGGTCATCGGCGGCACCAACGTGCAGTTTGCCCATGACCCGGTATCCGGACGGATCGTGGTCATCGAGATCAATCCCAGAACCTCCCGTTCCTCCGCGCTGGCGAGCAAGGCGACGGGCTTCCCCATCGCACTGATCTCCGCGAAGCTGGCCAGCGGCCTGACCCTGGACGAGATCCCCTGCGGCAAATACGGCACGCTGGACAAATACGTGCCGGACGGGGAATACGTGGTTATCAAATTTGCAAGATGGGCTTTTGAGAAATTTAAGGGCGTGGAGGACAAGCTGGGCACCCAGATGCGCGCCGTGGGCGAGGTCATGAGCATCGGCAAGACCTATAAGGAGGCGTTCCAGAAAGCCATTCGTTCTCTGGAAAAGAGCCGTTATGGGCTGGGACATGTGGGCGATCTGGATAAAAAGAGCAAGAAAGAGCTGCTCACTATGCTGATGACGCCCTGCAGCGAGCGCCATTTCATTATGTATGAGGCACTGAGAAAAGGCGCTTCCGTGGAGGAGATCTACAACCTGACAAAGGTGAAGGTCTGGTTCATTCAGCAGATGAAGGAGCTGGTGGAAGAGGAAGAGGCGCTTGTTAAAAAATATACAGGCAAGCTTCCGTCAGCAGAAGATCTGCGGCAGGCAAAGCTTGACGGCTTTTCGGATAAATATTTAAGCGAGATCCTGGGCGTCTCTGAGGAGGCCATTCGGAACGAGCGGACGGCAAACGGCGTGGTGGAAGCCTGGGAGGGCGTCCATGTGAGCGGCACTAAAGACAGCGCCTACTACTATTCCAGCTATCATATGAAGGACGAAAGTCCGGTGGATACGGACCGGCCGAAGGTCATGATCCTGGGCGGCGGGCCCAACCGGATCGGACAGGGCATTGAGTTCGATTACTGCTGCGTCCATGCGGCAAAGGCCCTGCGGAAGCTGGGATTTTCCACGATCATCGTCAACTGCAACCCGGAGACCGTGTCCACGGACTACGACACGTCGGACAAGCTGTATTTTGAGCCGCTGACTCTGGAGGATGTGCTGGCGATCTACGAGAAGGAACAGCCAGTGGGTGTGATCGCCCAGTTTGGAGGACAGACGCCCCTGAATCTGGCGGCGGACCTGAAGAAATACGGGGTAAATATTCTGGGCACCACGCCGGAGACCATCGATCTGGCCGAGGACCGGGATCTGTTCCGGGAGATGATGGAGCGTCTGCAGATCCCCATGCCGGAGGCCGGCATGGCGGTGGATGTGGAGGAAGCCCTCGACACGGCTCACCGGATCGGCTATCCGGTCATGGTGCGCCCCTCCTATGTACTGGGCGGACGCGGTATGGAAGTGGTCTACGACGATGAAGCACTGACTTTCTACATGCAGCAGGCTGTGGGCGTGACGCCGGACCGTCCGATTCTCATCGACCGGTTCCTGCATCATGCGACGGAGTGCGAGGCAGACGCCATCAGCGATGGAGAACATGTGTTTGTTCCGTCTGTCATGGAGCATATCGAGCTGGCGGGCATCCATTCCGGAGATTCTGCCTGCATCATCCCGCCCAGAGGTCTGACAGAGGCGCAGGTGGAGACCATCAAGGATTACACGAGAAAGATCGCCAGCGAGATGCATGTGGTGGGGCTTATGAACATGCAGTATGCCATCGAGGACGGTAAAGTATTTGTCATCGAGGCCAATCCCCGGGCGTCCCGGACCGTGCCGCTGGTATCCAAGGTATGCGGCATCAACATGGTGCAGATCGCCACGGATATCATTACCATGCCCTTTACAAAGCATGAAAGCCCGGTGCCGGCGCTGAAAGAGAAGAAATTCGCCCATTACGGTGTGAAGGAAGCGGTGTTCCCGTTCAATATGTTCCCGGAGGTGGACCCGATCCTGGGGCCGGAGATGCGTTCCACCGGAGAGGTGCTGGGGCTGTCGGCAGACTTTGGAGACGCGTTCTACAAGGCGGAAGAGGCGACCAAGAACCAGATCCCCACAGAGGGCTGTGTGCTGATCTCGGTCAACGACCGGGATAAGGCGGAGCTTGTGGAGGTTGCAAAGGGCTTCCATGAGTGCGGTTTCTCCATCATGGCCACCGGACGGACCTGCGACATGATCGAGGCGGCAGGGATCCCGGCGCTGAAGGTGTGGAAGATCAATGAGGGGCGGCCCAACATTCTGGATAAGATCACCAACGGCAAGATTCAGCTTATCGTCAACACGCCCATCGGCAAGAAGGGCGCCGTGGACGACAGCTATATCCGCAAGGCGGCGGTGAAGAACAAGATCCCGTACATGACGACCATGGCCATGGCAAAGGCGACGGTGGAGGGTATCCGCTCCGCAAAGCGGGACGGAAAACTGCCGGTGAAGTCTCTGCAGGAGTTCCATGCGGAGATTACGGATAAATAAAAGTGTGAAAAGTGATGCCGCCGTCTGCTCCCTTTCGGCGGCTGAGCTTTGGCATACTTAAAAATAAAAGAGAGGAGTATAAGTGATGAGAAAGTGGAACTATGCAGTAGCGGCCCTGGTGCTGCCGGCGATGCTTCTGGGAGGATGTGCGGAGCAGCTGGAACTTGCCAGGGAGCAGATGGGGCTTTCGGAGAAGGATAAGCGCACGGACGATCAGATCATCAGCGATTTTCTGACGGCCTATCAGGAAGGGGACTTTGAGGCTATGGAGCCTTATTTTGATGAAGATAATCTGCTGCGTCTGTTTTGTCAGGGCCAGGAAAACGGCGGTGAGATGGCGGAGGTGTACAGGAAGGTCTGGGAGCTGACGAAAGACTTTACCTTTACGGCGGAGGCTGTGGAGGGAAAAGAGGCGTGGGGGGAGGTAACGCTGCATCTTCAGACGAATGAGATCGTATCCGGCATTCCCGACGCCATGTGGTCGGCGATTCAGGCCCAGACGGAGAATGGAGACGACAGCTTTGCCGATCTTCCGGGGTGGCTGGGGGATGCGCTTCAGACCGGAGATCCCATTGATGAAGAGCTTACGGTGTATGTTTCACACCGGTCGGACGGAGACCGGATTGATTCGTCCGCATGCCGGGAGATGTACGAGAAGCTCACCGGCGGCTTTTATGATTACATCGACATGACCATGACTACCTGCACGGCGGAAAACGATTCCTATTATGTGGCGGCCCAGGGAGATTCCATCATCGGTATGGTGGAGACGGCGGTACAGACGGAAGGAACGGAAGGACTGACGGAGGAAGACGTTCAGGCGTATGAGGACGGGTTTCAGGCCATGACCGGCGTGGCGGCCAAAGCCAGCCTCAGGGAGGACGGAAGCGTGGAGCTTCGGTTCGGCGTGGACTTTGATCAGGCCAGCAGCACGGCGCTGGCGAATCTGGGCGTGATCAGCGACCGGGTCAACTCATACGGAGGATATCTGAGCCTCTGGTCCACCATCGACAGCTTCAAAGAGGGCGGAATGACCTGTGAGACGAACGACTTCGGCTCCGGAGCCGCGGCGTCGGAAGAAGAGTAAATTTGTATCAAGGAACCCGGGGCGGATGGTTTTGACTCGTTTGCCTCGGGTATTTTGCTGCTGTTTTTCAAAGGCTCAGATATGTTCAGACACGGTAACAGGAAGGGAGAACCTCATGGAAGACGCTTACGTACTGCAGTTATCCGACCGGAAATTTTCCGATCTGTATCTGTGCTACTGCGGTTATGCCAAATGCGAGCCGCTGCACAGCTTCGGGCCGGCGGTGCGGTCCAACTACCTGATTCATTATATCCTGGAAGGAAAGGGGCATTACCGGGCCGGCGGGAAAAGGTACAACCTGCAGGCAGGACAGGGTTTCCTGATTGAACCGGGAACGAAGATTTTCTATGAGGCGGACGAGGAGGCTCCCTGGACGTATCTGTGGGTCGGATTTCACGGCCGGCGTGCGGAGGAATATCTGAGGGATGCGGGACTGGGGGACGGAAGGTTGATCTTCTGCAGCGAACGGGGGGAGGAGCTGAAGAAGCTGGTGGTCCGGATGCTGAAAAACTACACGATCACCGCCACGGACCAGTTCCTCCTGGAGGGCAGTCTGTATCTGTTTTTATCCATTCTCGCAGAAGATACGGCCCGCTCTCCGGCCCAGGAGCACGGAGCGGACAACATGTATATCAAAAAGGCGCTGGGGTATATCCAGGATAATTACGGACATTCCATCCGGGTGGCGGATATCGCAGAATATGTGTGCATCAATCGGAGCTATCTGTATACCCTGTTCCGGGAACATGTGGGAAGCTCGCCCCAGGAGTATCTTTCCGACTACCGCCTTGCCCGGGCGGAGGAATTTTTAAAAGGCATGGAACTGTCCGTGGAGAGTGTGGCCTATTCCTGCGGCTACCGGGACCCGGCCGCGTTCGGCAGGGCGTTTAAAGAAAAGAACGGGATCACGCCCTTGCAGTACCGGAAGAAATACCGGACGGAGCAGTCAGAACTTCAGAAGAAGCGAAGGGAGATGTCTTTCCGGACGTGAGAAGAGGCGTCCTGCAACATCTAACATTCTGCATATTTTTTATAACAAATACGGCTATCTATCGTGTTTTCTTTTATGCCATAATAAGGCAACAAAACAAAAGGAGAACATCCCATGAGCATCTTATTTAGTGAGAGAACACAGACATTTCATCTGTATAATGAAGAGATGAGCTACATTATGGCCGTATTGCCGAACGGCCATCTTGGACAGCTGTATTTTGGAAAGAGAATTCATCATAAAGAAGATTTTTCTTATCTGCAGGAGCGGGTGCACCGTTCCATGACGTCTTATGTGTACGACGATGACGATACCTTTTCTCTGGAGCATACCAGACAGGAATACGGCGTATACGGAACTACAGATTTCCGGCATCCGGCAGTGTCGATCCTGCAGAAGAACGGGAGCGCCATATCGGATTTTGTATACAGAGGCCATGAGATCCTGCAGGGAAAGCCAAAGCTTTCGGGACTTCCGGCGACCTATACGGAGGATCCGGGGGAAGCAGAGACTCTGGCCGTGAAGCTTCAGGATCCGCTGACCGGTATCGTGCTCACGCTTCTCTATACGATTTTTGCAGAAGGAGGGATTCTCGCCCGCAGCGCGGAATTTCAGAACGAGGGCAAGGAGGCGGTGCATCTGACCAGGGCCATGAGTCTGTGTCTTGATCTGCTGGACTGTGAATACGAGTGGCTGCAGTTTTCCGGCGCCTGGGCCAGGGAGCGGCATCTGAAGGTACGCAGACTGGAACAGGGGATCCAGGCAGTGGACAGCATCCGGGGGAATTCGTCTCACGAGCAGAATCCATTTATCGTGTTAAAGCGTCCCACCGCAGATGAGACGCAGGGGGAAGTGATCGGATTCAGCCTTGTCTACAGCGGCAATTTCCTGGCGCAGGCACAGGTGGATACGCAGGATACCACCCGGGTGCTCCTGGGCATTCATCCTTTTGGATTCAGGTGGAAACTGGAGCCGGGAGAATCTTTCCAGACGCCGGAAGCTGTGATGGTCTATTCTCACAGAGGGCTGGAACATATGAGCCGTACTTTCCACCGGCTGTACCGGACCCGTCTGGCCAGAGGATACTGGAGAGACCGGGAACGTCCGATCCTCAATAATAACTGGGAAGCCACTTATTTTGATTTTACCGAGGACCGTCTGGTGAAAATCGCAGAAAAAGCAAAGGAATGCGGAGTGGAGCTGTTTGTGCTGGACGATGGCTGGTTCGGCGGCAGGAGAAATGACCATGCGGGGCTCGGAGACTGGACGGCCAACAAAGATCTGCTGTCGGGCGGAATTGCAGGACTGGCAGACAGGATCGAAGCCCTTGGCATGAAATTCGGCCTGTGGTTCGAGCCGGAGATGGTAAATCCCGATTCGGATCTGTATCGGGCGCATCCGGACTGGATTCTGAGGACGCCGGGAAGACACGCCTCTCTGGGGAGGCATCAGCATGTGCTGGATTTTTCCCGCCGGGAAGTGGTGGATGCGATCTATGAGATGATGGCGAAATTTCTGGCCGGGGCAAAGATCTCCTATATCAAATGGGATATGAACCGGAGTATTACAGAGTGTTATTCCGAAGGGCTTCCCGCTGACCGGCAGGGGGAGGTGTTCCACCGTTATATCCTGGGGGTCTATGAGCTGTATGACCGTCTGACGTCCGCGTTTCCCGAGGTGCTGTTCGAATCCTGTGCCAGCGGAGGCGGGCGGTTCGATCCGGGACTTCTGTATTATGCGCCCCAGGCATGGGCGAGTGATGATTCGGATGCCGTGGAGCGGCTGAAGATCCAGTATGGGACTTCCTTCTGCTATCCCGTCAGCAGCATCGGAAGCCATGTGTCCGTGACGCCGAATCATCAGGTGTACCGGAATACGCCCCTTTACACCAGGGCAAATGTGGCATATTTCGGCACGTTTGGCTATGAACTGGATCTGAATAAACTGACGGAGGAGGAGATCGCTCAGGTAAAAGAACAGATCAGATTTATGAAACGTTACCGCGGTCTGATTCAGTTCGGCGACTTCTACCGTCTGAGCAGTCCTTTTGAAAAAAATGTGACCGCATGGATGGTGGTCAGCGGGGACAAAAGAGAGGCGGTCGTCGGCTGGTATAAGGTATTAAACGGCGCCAACATGCCTCTTTCCAGGCTCCGTCTGAACGGTCTGGAGGAAAGTCTGTCCTATAAGCTCTGTGAATATGGCCGGGAGAGCAGCGGAGTTTATTATGGAGACGAACTGATGAATGCAGGGATCGTGACCACGGACACCCGGATCGTGGATGGAGCCCTGGATAAAAAACACAGCTGCGACTTTGACTCCAGAATCTTTGTGCTGAAGGCGGAGGGGTGACAGAGGCTGATGGCTGTTTTCCGTGCCGCAGGGGTTCTTCCCTGCGGCCGGTTCTTTATCCATTTTTCTTGTTCTTTTTCTTCCGCGCTGTGAAATATACATCAGCGCTCACAATTATCGCCAGTATGCCGGTTACAACAGCCCACCATGGTCTCCACGGCTCTCCGGTCTGAGGGCTTTTCACAGCCTTCACAGTACTGTTCCCGCCCGGTGTTTCCGGCAGTGCGGACTCTGCGCCACCGCTTCCTTTTTTCTTATCCCCGTCTTTTCCATCCTTATCTATCACGATCACATAATCTGACGCATGGGTAAAGGCAAGGGATACTGTGCCGTCTGCCGATACCTCGTCCGCACAGATAAATTCCAGTGCCCCGGCACTTTTGTTGTAATAGTACAGGTTTGCCCTGTATCCGGCATTCTCTTTGCCAAGGCCTATGGAAAGCACCGCGGTAAAACCGAACTCCCCTTCATAGGCGAGGCTGATCTGGATGCTGTAGCGCTCTCCGGTGACATGGTTCACGATGTCTACCGGCACTGTGTTCACGCCCGTCTGAACGGAAAAATCAATGTCTCCCGCCCTGTCTGTCGTGATGCTCTTTCCGTCCACGCTCCAGAGGATGCCGTTTCCCATGTCAAAGGTGATGATGATGTCCCTGCCCTTGAGACGGTCAAAAATATCCCCTGGAACTACTGTGGAGCCGTTCATATCCACGTTGATGGTGCTGCCTTCCTGCGCCTGTTCTTCCTCGGCCCGGATCATATCCCAGCCGATCCTTCCGTCCTCGCCCTTGAGGAATGGCCTGCCAGACTCCGGCCCCGATGGATGGTCGAAGACGGACCTTGTGATCGCAACCGTTACCGTTTCCTTCTCATAGTTGCCTTTGTCAGCTCCGGTATAAACGGCCACGGCATTTACCGCCGCCCCTGTTACAAGGGCTGTGTCTTTATCAGATGCCTGCCACTCCCAGCCTTCCGGCAGCGGTACGTCCCCTGCTTTTTCCATGCTGTTCGATACATCCATAGCGCTGCCCGGCATATTCGGGGCGTACTGGGCCTTATTTACCGTCAGTTTTACCTTCGTTTCCACAGGATGATAATCCGCCGTATCGGAAGGCGTAAATATTACCGCATACTCTGTCATGCTGCTGTCAGCCACCGCGGGCTTCTCGGAAGGTTCCTTCCAGGTGAATGTCCCTGCCACGGCTTCCGTGCTTTCGGCACCGTTTCCTGCCTGCCCTGCGCCGTTGCCGTACTGTACGGCTCCTCCTGTCAGGGAGGAATCTTTCAAGGTCTCCCCATAGGTGATTCCCGCCGCTGCAGGAATTACGGCGATATAAGGCGTTGCCTTTTCCACTGTCACCGTGATAGTCCTGGTGACGGGTTTATAATTCGTTATATCTGCCGGTGTAAAGACTGCCGCATATCCGCTGTTATTCACAGCCGGAACAATATCTGCGCTCTGCCAGCTCCACTCACCCGCCAGTTCCATTCCGTCCACGCCGCCTGCTGTCCCCCCGGACAGGTCGCTCTTTCTTAATACCCGCAAAGGGTTATATATCCTGTCCGCCACTGTGGGGGCTGCGGATACAGCCGGGACTGCCCTGTTTACCGTGATCGCTGCCGTCCCCTCCACGCAAAGATACGCCTGATCAGTCGGGGTAAATACCCATACTGCGCTTGTAGTTCCTGCAGTTGGCCTGGCTGCAGCGTCTTTCCATGTAAGGGCGCCTTTCACTGTGTTTCCATTACCATCCACAAAGACGGCATTGTTGAATTCCAGCTTTGACAGGCTCTCCCCATAGGTAAGGATATTACCTGCCAGGGTTACTTCCGTGCCTTCTTTCAGTCCTACGGGTATCCGGTCGGTCAGTTTCACCTTCACCGTAACCGTGATATCCGCATAATTCCGTGTACTTACGGTGACGGTAATGCTGCCCTCATCGTTATTGTTTCCGGTTCCCAGTGTGTAGGACAGCTTCCCATCCGTAACGGCAGGGGCTGTACTGTATGTCAAGTTCCCCGATACCGCCGGTGTCCCGTAGGCCGCAGCGCCGCAGTCTTTGGGGAGCAGCGTTGCAAGGTCGATGCTGTCCGTGTTCTCCCTGGAATACAGGTAGCTCCTGCTTAAAGTCTCCACCACATAACCGTCTTTTTTGTCCACGTTGACGGTGATGGTCCTGTTTCCAGCGGCACTGTAATTTGCACCTTCCCCAAGGGAAACCGTAATCACGGCAGTTCCCGCCCCCGTGATCAGAATCATACCGTCTGCCGAAACTGACGCCACATCCTCATTGGAGGATTCATAGGATATTCTGCCATCCCCGTTTGTGGAGCAGTTTAACGAAAATGACGCATCGCCATATTTCCTGCTGATCTGTATTTCAGGAACCGTCAGCGTCCCCGGTGCCTTATTGATGGTCAGTTTCAGTGTGTTTGTGCTGTCGGCGGCGGTATAGTTGCCCTTTGCCTCAACGCTGGCCTTGATGGTATAAGTCCCGGCGTCTATGGGCAGGCCGTCCGTAAACATGCTGTCGCCCTGCGCTGCATAGGAAAAACGGCAGGGGCCTGTGTCGTTGGTGATGCCAAGCTGAATGTCGTTCGGCCCTGTGGCTTTGGGTGCAGTAATCCTCGCCTCTTTGCCCGTATAGGTCAGTTCCTGAGTGGTGCTTTCCCATACAAGGGTGGGTGTGGCCTGTTGGATGGTAAATTCCTTTGTGACCTTACCTGTATAGGTTTCGCCAGTAACGGTTACCATTGCCGTTCCAGCATTGGTATTGTTGGCGTAGGTCGCTGTGTAATGATTCGCCGCCAGTTCCGTCCCGTCCACCGTAACAGTGACGGCGGGTGTCTGCGCTATGCCAGTGTAGGTCAAATTCAGATTATCGGGCAGCGTGACCGCCAGCACAGCCCCGCAGGGGCATTTCCCATTTTCATCAAAGCTGCAATTTTCACTGGTTTTTGTATCTCCGCAGGCAAGGCAGGTTTGCTGGTGGGTGGTGGTGCCAGTGGCATGGGTGTACTCGCAGACACCATTGCCGGTATGTTCGCACCTCTGCACCGTCACTGTGCCGGTTAGCATCTGCTCATCCAGTTTCCCTGTGATAGGCGCACCACTCTCGTCAAAATAGGCATACCGGGTATTGCCCGTCTGGTCCAGTAAATCGCCGAGGGTAAGGTTGAGGGGGTGAACGAGAGTTTGATCACCGATCTGAATCGCTGCCCATCCACCACTGCCGGAGAAGGTGCCGCCGGACAGGAACACCTCCGCATGATCGTCGCTGATTTTCAAACCGTTGCCGAAAGAACCAGTGGCATGGAGTTTTACTTTGTTGCCCACAGACAACTTGCCCCAGTTGATTCGAACGGCATAAGGCGAAGCAGAAAATCTACCACTTTCCAGCGTCACCGCAGTGCTGTTGCCTCCAATATCAAGCATCACTTCGCAAGCACCGGTTTGACTGGCGCTGTTGTCCCGGATGGTGAGCGTAACATTGTCCAAGACAGAAAAATATACTTCATATGGGTTGTCCACAACACCACAGCTTATTTTTTTGCCGTTCAAATCCAAAATGAAGCTGCTGTTTTCTATCTTTATCTTTTTCGTTATTTCCACATTTTGCAGCAGTGTAATGATTGCACCGCTGTTTTCCGCTTTGAACGCATCGTCCAAATTACCTACATAGGTAGTGGTACCGCCCTTTTCGACCTTCGCAACAGCAGAAATCTTGACATCCACCGTCCCATACGCGTCCGCCATGTTGTCATTCCCTACGAATTTTGCAATCAGGGTGACAGAGCCGCCGTTCGGTTCCACATTCCCCTGTTCCAGTACATCGGAGGCGTTGACTGTCATGGTGTAGCTGCCGTCCGCATCTGCCCCCACCGCATCGGACACCTGATTATTACCCACAAACACTGCCATCTGACCTGCAGCAGGTGCGGCATAAACTCCCCGCAGACGAGCCGCCGCTTTTACCGGAGCCGCCCCGGTTGCGGTAGGCGTGGCCTTGACGGTGATGGTATCATCGGCGGTGAAGTCGCTGCATTCTGCGCCGTCTTTACAGGTTTTCACAACGCCTTCCCCTGCAAACTGTGTGCCGGACTGCGCTACGGTAAATGTCCTGCTGATTTCCTTATCGCCTTTCGTGAATGTAACTGTATACGTTCCTGCATCTTTTACAACTGTCGGTTCGATGTTACGCGTCCACCCCTCCGTATCTGCGGTAAACTCCACCCCGCAAACCGCAGCGTTCTCTTCCAGTATAATCTGGTCTGCATAGTCCTTCCCTGTGTAAACCAGCCCTTCCGGAACAGAAATCGTATCCTCATTTACATCGATCAGGAATTTTCCGTTCCCTGTCAAAGCGCCTGTTCCGGTCAGAGAATCCTTTTCATGAATACGCATCGTACCGTTGTTTTCCAATGTAACGCCATCGGGAATCGTCAGAGCAGCGCCCTCTGGAATCGTAAAAGAATCGTTTGCCGCTACGGTCAAATTCGCTGCAAGGGTATGACTGCCGTAAACCTGATAAGCTGCTCCCGTATCGGATTTGAAAAATTCATAAATAATTCCCTTCATCGTGCTGCTGCCATCTACGGTAACCGCTTTCTTGGAGCGAAGCAGGAACTGACCGCTGTTTGTAATCTGTGAACTGGTAACAGACAGCTCATCCTCACAATGGATACCTGCATCAGGAACATAAGCTGATATAGTGGAATTGGTAACAGACGCCTTATACTCTGATACCTGTGTGGATATTTTCGTCACATACACTCCAAAACCGCTGGGATTGGTTATCTTCAATGCACTGTCGGTGATCACTGCTTTATTGGTTGCAACACAGTAATCAACAGCGCCTGACGAATTGGTTATGGTCACATCGCTGCCATTTTTTATGGTAAAACCACCGTGCGTAGTGTAAATATAGCCATTTGACCCATTCATGTTGAAGCTCACGGTTGCGTTGTCGATCTCCATGTCATAGGAAAGAAAAATCATATCCTGCGTGGTGACATCCACATTTACTCCGCGAATAAAAATATAACGGTCAGCCCAGCTTTTTCCGTTCAAAGAGAGGGAAGCCCCCGGATCTCCTGTAATTGTTGTATTTCCAAACGCATTTCCATAAATGAGTTTTTCACTCGTTTTTACAGAATTATCCCCCTTTAGATAAAGCGTAAACTCCAGGTCGGCATTGGTGATGTGAATAAAAACCTCACCGGAATTATCAGAATGATAATTCTCTAATGTCAGAACACCGTCTGTATAGCTCCAGCCGTCTCCGCTGTCGCCGCTGCAGATCTTCTGTCCAAACAACTCCAAATCAGGCGTTCCCTCTTCCGCCGGAGCAGGTACATTGGCCGCATCCAGCTTTGCCTGCAGTTCGCAGCACAGAGAAAGGTCAATCTGCTCCTGCTCGTCCTCGGTCAGCTCCGAAAACAGGGCGAGGATTTCGCCAAGCCGCGCCCGCACCTCGTCCGTGCTGTCCGGCGTGACTTCATCCGGCAGGGCGGCAATCAAGTCCTCAACAGGGCAGGGAGGGCACTCATAAGTACACGGACTTCCTTCACTGTCCTCCGATGCAGGCTGATAGCCGCAGGTATCATCATGTTCCGGGTGGTGCTTGCAGAGGCCGGCATCTTCCGGCTGTTTTGTGTTTTCTTCCGCATCTTCCGTGCTGTCTTCCGCATCCTTCCCCTTGCAGTCTGACAGGCTGGCATCCTCCGCGCCGCACACGGGGCAGTCTGTATTGATACTACCCTCTGTACATAGTTCCTCACAGGTACATTCCTCCTGCCCGTCATCCGGTTCTTCTATTTCATCTTCGTTTTCTGTTCCCGGATTTTCGGGTTCTCCATCATTTATCTCATTATCGTCCGTCTTATCTCTCGGTGTTCCGTCTGTCCCTTCATTGCATATTTCACACACGAAGGTGCAGGGGCTTCCCGGTGTTTCCTCCCGAAAGCCGCAGGATTCGTCATGCTCATGATGGCAGTCCAGCTCCTTTGTGGCGCTGCCGTCTTCTCCCTCCGCTGTTCTGTAACAGTCCTCCGTATGCTCATGGGTACACGCATGCCCCGGTTCCGCCTCTATGTATCCGCAGTTCGGCGTGTGCGACCTGTGGTGAGTGCAGGGACTGGATACGGATTCTTCAGCCAGTGCCCATGTGGGGCATGCGCCCACGCACAGGGCCAGCGTCATTATAATGCTCAAAATTCTACGTTTCATATGATCTCCTTCCTCCCTGCATTCGGTTCTCCTGTGTTTCTCATGTATGTGTTACCTCCTGTTTCGCGTAAAGTAGACTCAAAACCACTCGTTTTTTTTATGCGTTTTATCTGTTCCTTTCTGTCATTTTATCTGCATTCCAGTCCTGAACGCTGTGGTTTTAAGTCTACCTTTAACCACTCGCCAAAAATTTTCTTTACCCGGTCCTGACAATCCGCCTGCTCTGCCGAATCGCAATCCTTCTCCGGGCGGATATTCCTGCGGGCCTGAAAATCTCCCGCACATGTCTGTTTAGTCTATTTTATGAGTTTTTATCTTTTTTTCCAGTACCAAAAATGCACGGCTTCGTTCAAAACTCGTACTTGACAAATTGACATTTCTGTGATTTTACCCTATACTGTTCAGAAACGGGGAGGGATTTCGCGTGGAGGAATTAAAGCTTGCGCTTTGTGAGGACGATAAAGAGGAACTGGAACGGCTGACAGGTCTGGCACAGGCGGGGCCGGTCCCGGTCAGCGTCACCGCCTTTGAAAACGGCGAGGCGTTCCTGGAAGATTACCGGCCGGGACGGTTTGACATGGTGTTCATGGATATCTACATGGGCGGGATCTCCGGGGTGGAGGCCGTGCGGCGGCTGCGGGAGCAGGAGCCGGAACTGCCGGTGGCCTTTGTCACCTCCAGTCAGGACCACGCCCTGGACGGCTATCGCCTGAAGGTGGCGAAGTACATCGAGAAGCCTGTGACCCAGGAGGATATGGACGGCGCCGTTTCCCTTGCGGCACAGTGGCGGGAGCAGGCGGCCGTGGAAGTGGTCCTGCGGGGGAAAAAGCTGTCGCTGCCTGCCTGCCGCCTTGCCTTCGTGGAGCAGCGGGTGCATTACCTGTTGTTCTGGTTCGAGGGAGGCGGGACCAGGCAGGTAAAGGGCAGGCTGGACGAGCTGGCGCCCCAGCTTGCAGGTTTTCCTTTTTTCCGCAGCCATAAGAGCTATCTGGCAAACCTCTCCCATGTGGTGGGCATCGACCAGGAACTGATGGTATTCCGCATGAAGGACGGGCAGGGCGTCTATATACGGCGCGATCTTCTGAAAAAGGCAAAGGATGCCTGGGAGGACTGGCTGTTCGCCCAGGCCAGGAAAGGGGATAGACTATGAAGATACATAAAGCGAGGCGGCCTGCGGCGGCAGCGCTGTTCCTGCTCTTTCTGGCGCTTACTGTGCTGCTGCTCGGTGCAGTGCTCCTGTTCCGGCCGGAAAGGAACACACATGACGGTGTGGAGACTGTTTCCGACTGGCACATGGACGGGGAAGAGATACGGCTGCCCGAAACCTTTCCCTGCCCTTCCTCCCGCACACCCCTGACGTTGACCGTCCGGATCTGTCCAAAGCCGGGGGATTACCTGTATCTTAAGACCGTCTATACACCCGTGAGGCTCTACGCGGACGGGAAGCTGATATTTGCATACGGGCACGGGGACTTCCCGGCATTCCTGCTGGACCCGCCCACAAAGACGGCGCTGGTACCCCTGCCGGAGACCGGACATGAGGTGACGCTCACACTGGAGTACCTTTCCCCGTCCCAGCGGGACGCTGCCGCGCTCCATCCCCTCCTGTTGGGGAGTCCGGATCAGATTGTGGCAGGACTGTTCTCGGAAATGGGGTTCTCCCTGTTTTTTTCCGTGTTTCTTCTGGCGCTGGGACTGATCATGGTTCTGGTTTCCCTGATTTTCCTCCGCTTCGGCAGTTCCGGGACGGCCTTTTTCTGGCTGGGACTGTTCTCCCTGTGTACCGGCGCATGGTCCTTCGGGGAGTGCAACCTGACAGGGCTGCTCGTAGGAAATGCACCCCTTTTGTACCTGATGGCTTTCCTGGGGCTGTTCACTTTCGCCATTCCGCTTCTGCGCTTTATCCTGGTGGTGCTGCGTCCCCATGCCGGGCCGTTTCTTGAGGCTCTGTGCGCTTTCATGGTGCTCTGCGTCTGCGGGGCGGCGGCGCTGCAGCTTTTTGGCGTCGTATCCCTGTCGAGGAGCATGTATCTGTTTCATGTTCTGACGCCCGCCTGCCTCTGCATTCTGGCGGGGACGGCTCTGTGGGAGAGCATCCGGTTTCAGAATCGGATGGCGCGCAGGCTCCTTTGGCCCATGGCGGTCCTGGCTCTGTTCGCCCTGCTGGAAGTGGCAAATTACTATCTGTTCCGGCTGGACGTGCAGAAATCCTTTTTCTTCCAGGTGGGCGTCCTGGTCTTTGTGACAATGGTCAGCATCCAGTGCGGGTATTTCATGGCGGAGGCGCTGGCGCTGCTGGAGGAGAACCACAGGCTGGAAAAGGAGCTGTCCCTTCTGGAAAGGCAGGCCAGGATGCAGGAGGAGCATTACCGGCGGATCACGGAAGCCTCTCTGCAGGAAAAGCAGCAGCGCCATGACTTCCGGCACCACACAGCCGCCCTGCGCAGGCTGCTGGAAAAGGGGGAGACGCATGCGGCGGCAGTCTATCTGGATGCTCTTATTGCGCCGTCTGCAGGGGAAAGCCTCCCGCCTGTCTGTCAGAACGAGACTGTCAACGCGGTGGCGCTCCACTATCTGGACATGGCGGTCAGATCCGGCGTCACGGACTGCTCCATCCGGCTGGAGATCCCGGAGGATACCGGCAGCGTCCCTGCCCATGCGCTCTGTGTCGTGGTCGGAAACCTGCTGGAGAATGCGGTGGCGGCCTGCACTGGGGCAGACGCGCCCTTTATCCGTATGCGCGGCAGGCTTGCGGATGGGATACTCACCATCGTCATGGATAACCGGTACGCCAGCGTCAGCAGGATGCCGGAGGGCGGCTTTCTGTCCGGGAAACCGGGCGGCGGCATCGGGCTTCTGTCCGTCCGCTCCATTGCAGAGAAGTATGGCGGCGGGTGCCGTTTTGAGGCGGAGGATACCGTATTCTCATCCTCTGTATATCTGCGGCTTTCCTGAGGCGGTGTGCAGACTGGCTGCACGCCTGTGCCATGGTACTCCGGGCTGTCTGAACGGCCGCGCCAGGTTTTAGTCCAGAGGGATTCCCGCCTCCCGCAGTTTGCGGTACAGCACGGAGATCTCCATGTCGCAGTGGTCCGCCATTTGTTTCCCCGTGATCTCCCCGCTGCGCCAGCGGGCAAACCAGTTCTCAAAATCCTCCGGCAGCTCCTTTTTCTTCCTGCCGAATCGAACGCCGCGGGCTTTGGCGGAAGCGATTCCCTCCGCCTGGCGCTGGCGAATGTTCTCCCGCTCCAGCTGAGCCGCAAAGGAAAGCACCTGCAAAGTCAGATCCGCGATAAAGGTTCCCAACAGATCTTTGCCATAGGTGGTATCCAAAAGGGGCATATCCATCACACGGATGTCCGCCTGTCTGTCTTTCGTGATGCTGCGCCACTGTTCTATGATCTCCTGGTAGTCCCGGCCCAGGCGGTCGATGGACTTGACGCAGAGCAGGTCGCCGGGCCTTAAGCGTTTTACCAGCCGTCTCCATGCCGGGCGTTCAAAATCTTTCCCGCTCTGTTTATCGATATACAGGTTCCGTTTCGGAATCCCAAGCGGCGCCAGTGCATCTATCTGGCGGTCAACGTTCTGATCTTTTGCGGATACACGGATGTATCCGAAAATCTGGTGCTCCTTCATGATCGTTCCTCCCATACAGGTTTTCTTCTGATTATACGGGAAAAAGGATGGGATGATTTACAGTCCCTCGGAAATAAAAATTTCCTTTGCGGCGAAGACCGCGTTCAGGACTCTTGGGAATCCGGTGTAGGGGATGCACTGCAGAAAAATCTCGATGATTTTTTCGGGAGTGATTCCCACCTGCAGCGCTCCCCGGATGTGGACCTTTAACTGGGGTTCGCATCCGCCGGCCGTGAGCAGGCTGGCAAGCGTAACCATCTCCCGTTCCCTGAGGGTGAGTCCGTCTCTGGCGTAGATATGGCCGAATGCAAATTCGACGATGTATGTTCCCAGATCCGGGGCAATGTCCTCCAGCGATTTCAGGACGGCTTCGCCGCCTCTGCCGTCGATCTTCTGTAAAAGTTCCATTCCGGTTTCCATTCTTGATTTCTTCATTTCTTTTTTCCTCCATATTTGTTATGATAGATGTAATGAATGCTGCAGCGTCATTCCATAAAAAGCATAGATCCTGGACTATCGTCGAAGTCAAGCGGAAATTTCAACATTAGCAGCAGCGGCCGCAGGCGCCGTCCTGGGAGTCATCGCATTTTATCAGGGAGGGTTAGGCTGACAGCCGTTTCACGGCATCAGGCATAAGGCGGTTCGGAAGGGAGAAGACAGAATGCAGATCGGTGAATTTTCCAGAATCACGGGAATCGGTGCATATACGCTTCGTTATTATGAGAAGAAAGGACTGATCCGGGTGGAGAGAGACCCGGGCGGGAGGCGCGATTACAGGGAAGCGGATGTGGAATGGGTGAAATTTATCAAGAGGCTGAAGGACACAGGGATGCTTCTTCGGGATATTAAGTATTATTCAGATCTGCGGTATGCAGGTGACCAGACCATGCCGGAGCGCATGGAACTGCTGCTTCGACATCGGAGCTTTGTGGAAGAGCAGCAGAGGAAGTGGGAGGAATATCGGAAGAATCTGGATGACAAGATAGAGATTTACAGGGCAAGGGGAGTGTCAGGCGGTTTATGAAAAACAGCATCTGTTTGAAAGCAGTCCCGGAAGGATTTTGCGGAACAAAGTGAGGGAAAATTCCTCCAGACGCTGGGCGAAGTGAGGGCAGAGACGGAATTCACGATAGAGGGTGAAAGATATGGCAAAGGAAGATAAAAAGGATTTTAATGCCATGCTGCGTGACAGTAAGGATATGCCGAAATTTCAGACAATTACGGACCAGAAGAGTATCGAGAAATATGGCGGAAGCAACATGTACTTTGCTCCGCCGGCAGATTATGACAGGGTGATGAAGAGAATTCCTTACGGCAGGGTAATTACGGTTGGGAAAATACGGGAATATTTTGCAGAACGAAACGGTGCAGATTTCACAGAACCTGTGACAGCGGGGATCTTTGTCTCGATCGCGGCATGGGCCAGCCATCAGCGCCCGAACGATAAGACGCCTTACTGGAGAACACTGAAGGCAGACGGAGAACTGAACAGAAAATATCCCGGCGGTGTTGAAGCACAGAAAGCAAAGCTGGAAGCGGAGGGACATACCATCATTCAAAAAGGACGCAAAAATATACGATACTATGTAAAAGATTATGAGAAGGTTCTCTTTGATTTGAATAATGCAGGGAGTTAGAGATGGTCTACCGATTAAAACAGACAGAAAAAGCAGCGCCTCTCTTCGCAGGATGGCAGGAGACCATGATCTGGTCGTGTCTGCAGGGTGTGATGGGTGTGGTTTTCGCGGATTCGCCGGATCGACCGGCCTCCGCCATGGCGCTTCTGGGGGATTTCTGCTTTCTGGTGGGTGAGCCGAACCGGGAACTGGTTCGGTACGGACCAGAGGGACGGGATTTTCTCATTATGGTCCCCGGCAGCAGAGGCTGGGCAGAGCTGATCGAGCGCTGTCACGGTTCAGCGGCAAAGAAGGTGATCCGCTATGCCTTTAAAAAGGAACCAGGGGTATTTGACCGGACCCGTCTGCAGGCGGCGGTGGACGGACTGCCGAAAGACTACGATCTGCAGAGGATGGATGAAACCCTGTTCTGGCGCTGTAAGGAAATAAAGTGGTGCAGGGACTGGGTTTCGCAGTATGAGAATTATCCAATGTATCAAAGATATGGACTGGGAGCAGTGATCTTGAAAGATGGAGACCCGGTCTCCGGAGCGTCCTCCTACTCCGGCTACCGGAGCGGCATCGAGATTGAGATTGATACCCGGGAGGATCACAGGAGGAGAGGCCTTGCCTTTGTGTGCGGTGCGAAGCTGATCCTGGATTGCCTCGCGCGGGACTGGTACCCGGGCTGGGATGCGCAGAATCCCTGGTCCGCGGCGCTGGCCGGGAAGCTCGGGTACCATCTGGAGAGTGAGTATGAGGCGTATGAGGTAATAAGAAATGAGCAGATGAGTGACCGACACTGATGTCCGGTGCAAAAGCAACGGCATTTCTCGCTTTGTGTCGTGTTTGTCGGTACCGGAAAATGAATGTCATATATCCTGCTCAGGGGGCTTTCGTGTCTTTCTCAGCGGAAGTCTGACAAATGGAACAGCGGTCAGCCATAAGGCCGGAATTCGCTGGTTGACTTCTTATTGTCAAAGTGATAATATTTTCATAGAGACAAAGGAGAGGATGAAACATGACCGACAAAATTATGGAGTGCATTACAAACCCGGTAAAATGTAAACTGCTGCTTGAAATATATGCACAGGAGCGGGCAACCGCAAAACATTTATCGGATGTTCTTGGCGACATTCCACAGGCTACCCTGTATCGTAATTTAAAAAAGATGTTAAATGACGGCCTCCTGAAAGTAGTTGAAGAAACCCGGGTACGAGGTACCGTAGAGAGAACCTATGCGCCGGCATTTAATCTGAACAGTGATTTTGAGGCAATATTAGCCGAAAATTCCGGTCCCCTTTATATGCAGGTGTTTATGCAGTATTTTCTTGGATTTGCAAAACAGTTTCGTGAGTATTGTAAATCGCCGAATATCAATATCAAGAAAGATATGTCAGGATTTTCCCTCACGCATCTTTATTTATCAGATGAAGAATTAACGGAACTTATGAAGCAAATTTCAAATATAATTAAGACGGCAGAAAAGAACGAGCCCAAAGCAGAACGGAAATTAAGGACGCTCGGGATCATCGTTGCCCCGCCGGAAAATTAGAATTTACCGCTTCTTTGAAAAGAGGAGCGGTTTTTATTGACTTAACGTTATCAATATGATAATATTATTGATATGATAGTAAATCCATCTCAATTATAGAACAGGAGGGAAAATATGGATCGTCTGTCGGGTCTGGCTGTTTATTTCATTTCAGGAAAGGGGAAAAAAGGATGAACGTTCTTACGATACAGAACTTGTCGAAGAGTTTTGGAAAGCAGAAAATTATAAATGATCTGAGTATGTCTGTAGCAGAGGGAAGTATTTTTGGATTCATTGGACAAAATGGAGCCGGAAAAACAACAACGATGAAAATGGTGCTTGGTTTATTGCAGTCCGACCATGGAGAAATTCGTGTTTGCAATGAATTAGTATGTTTTGGAGAAACAAAAACAAATCGATATATTGGATATTTGCCGGATGTACCGGAATTTTATAACTATATGACACCGTTGCAGTATCTCCGGCTCTGCGGTGAGATTGCAGGAGTATCAAAAGGCGAAGTTGAGAGAAGAGGGCGTGAGCTTCTTTCCCTTGTAGGCCTGGAAGGAGCAGCAAAGAAAATCGGCGGTTTCTCACGCGGCATGAAACAACGCCTTGGAATTGCACAGGCTTTGTTGACGCAGCCCAAACTGTTGATCTGCGATGAACCGACGAGTGCACTTGATCCGGTAGGAAGAAAAGAAATTTTAGACATCCTTCGCAGGATCAGCGGTACAACAACCGTCCTGTTTTCTACTCATATTCTTTCAGATGTGGAGCATATTTGCGACCATGTTGCTTTTCTGAATGAGGGGAAAACTGCTGTTTGCGGCACCCTTGCAGAAATCAAGGCGCTGCACGGTCATGACCGTCTGTTTTTGGAGTTTGCTTCCGATAAAGATTTACAGCTTTTCAAGAAGCAGAAATCTATAGCGCCATTGATGTCTCTCTTTCAGGAAAATCACAGGGAACTTATTTTGCGCAGCAGTAATATGGAAAGCATACAAAAGTCCCTGTTCGGTGTTTTTGCAGAAACGGGGATTTGCCCCATAAAAATAGAACTTATGGAGCCGTCCCTTGAAAGTCTGTTTTTGGAGGTGGTAAAATGAATGGGTATATTGCATTTGTGAAAAAAGAATTTATGGAAAACATCAAGAATTATCGTTTTTTTATTCTGCTTGCGGTTT
Organism: Lachnospiraceae bacterium; assembly: GCA_910574805.1. Taxonomy (GTDB): domain Bacteria; phylum Bacillota; class Clostridia; order Lachnospirales; family Lachnospiraceae; genus Hominiventricola. The sequence continues at coordinate 166,070 of CAJTCV010000002.1, forward strand.
TTCTGATTCTTGGTACCATGAGCGCTTTTCTCGCAAAATTTACACCGGAGATTTTATCAGCTTTAGCCGCGGATATGGAAATGGCTTCCGAACCAGTTGCTCTGGACGCATGGAAACAGTTTTACAAAAATATTTCCGGCGTTGGATTCAGTGCATTTATTATTTTATATGGCAGTTGTTTATCAAGTGAATATTCCAAAGGTACATTAGTCCTGATGGTAACGAAAGGATTGTCGCGTAAAGCGGTTATTCTTGCAAAATATACAGTGGCGGCTGTGTTGATGACAATCTGCTATTGGATCAGCTACGCTGCTGCTTATGGCTGTACAGCCTGTTTATGGAATGATACAGATCTTTCTAATACTGCGCCTGCCGCGTATGGCCTTTGGCTGGTCGGATTTCTTTATTTAAGTATTTTAATAACCGGCTGTGTCATTTTCAGGCAGACATTTACAAGCATACTTTTTACCGGGGGTATTGCTGCCGTAATATCCCTGCCTGGTATGATGGAACCGATTGCCGGTTTCAGCCCGTTCATTTTAACATCTAAAAATGTAGATTTGATTTCTGGTGAAACAGTACCGTCGGATTTTATTATACCTGCGTTTGTTTCGGTTGCTGTATCAATCTCAGGGCTGTTTGTTGCAATAAAACTCTTTCAAAAAAAGCAGCTTTAATCGAAAACAGATGCAAGGGGCCGGGCCTGGACTGTATGAGTGCAGGCCCGGCTTAGTTATGTTCTTTTCGGTACAATATATGCCAGACTAAAACTTGAAGGGCATGGATTTTACTAACGGCATTGCGGAGGGTATTTGCAGTGCCATAGAGATCTGATGTGGCAGATAAAATATATTCTTTTCTGCTTTTTCTGTATCGGAGAAGGATTTCGGACGAATTATGAGAGCTGAATGACAATTTATTATGAAGTTTGCGCACAATTTTTATATAAGTTTTTGAATTATCCGCATAAACACTATACTTATAAGCAATTTCATAATTGCAAAAACATTCATTTTACCACGAATTTACCACGATTGAATGAGCCTTGATATGACAATAAAACTGATAAGGGAGATAGCACATGAAAGCTGTGTATCTCCCTTTGTTCATGCTAAATGACTACTTTACTCTGATTTCAAACTTCAAGATAGCTTTCATCATTTCCGCATGGATTTCTCCTTTTAATTCTTCATCAACTTGCATAAGTAGAGCACTATTTGCGTGATAGCATGGTCGTAAGCATACTTTGGAGATATAAGCGTTATAAAAATCTAATATTTCTCTGATTGCCTTTTCATCTCCGCTGGTCGCTTTGCAAATGAGGTTATAAGAGGGATAACCATAATTTTTTTTCATTTGTTCTATTTCCTTTCGTTTAATAACTTCTGTAATTTCTTTAGTCCTCTATCCCGTCTGCTGTTAATAGCAGAACGTGATACATGATACAATTCTGAAATTTCTCTGTCATTCATGCCTTGAAAGAAATGTAACAAGATAGCAGTACGCTGTTTTTCTGTCAATTCTTGTAAAGCTATACCCAGCTCTTCATTAGATACACGAATTGTAAAATTCAAAACTTGAAATGATGTAAAATCAAAAAAATATTCATCGTTTATGCCATGTTCAACACGTTTCATTTCAGACAATTCACAAAACAAAATTTCATGCCTAGAACGTCTTGCAATTTGTCTTCTGTGGCTTGATAATGTACCTTTTATCAAAATCATCATCAAAGCATTAAACTGTAAACAAACAGCTTTCTCAAAAGAAGATGTTCCCATAATCTCACCCCCTTTCCGCAAAAGCCTAAATATATAAACGGAAAATATTAAATACCGTTTATACCGTTTTAGAGGATATATAGAAAAGAGTGGTGCTATGAAAAAAGCCCGAACATAACATATAGTTTGTACGGGCAACACATTATTACATTATTCTTTTTTTATTGTAAGGTATTTTAAAAAGCGTGACGGTACGCTTGTAAGTTCTTCAAAAGTACCTCGTTCAATAATCTCTCCATTTTCCATATAAATAATATTATCGTATAATTCTAACAGTTCTTTTTTCAAATTATGAGTAATGGTAATGATTGTCAAGCCCTCTATCTTTAACAAATGATTTTCAATGTCATAGGCTGTCTGCATATCAATAGCAGAAGTACCCTCATCTAATATCAGAATGGGTTTGTTTCTTATTAAAGCACGTGCTACTGCAATCCTTTGCTTTTGTCCTCCTGAAAGATTAGAGCCGTTTTCTCCTGCTTCATAGAGTAACCCCTCTGGAAGTTTTTCGATAACGTCATTTAAACCACTGGCTTTTACAGCCTTATCTATGGACTCTTTGGAATAGTCTTCATGTAGGCAAATATTATCGTAGACACTCTCATTAAACATATAGATATTTTGGTGAATGATAGAAGATAGTTGAACAATATCATTTTCATTCATCATATTTAAGTCGGTATTGTCATAAAGGATTTTTCCGCTATATTCGGTGTAATATCCAGCCAAGAGTTTCACTAAGGTTGTTTTCCCACAACCACTTTTTCCTACGATTACATATTTTTTTCCTTTTTCAATATGAAGATTTATCTTGTCTAAAACTCTGTTTTGTTTCTCATAAGCAAAAGATAAATTGCTGATGGAAACAACGCTGTTAAATGTAGCTGACTGCTTTTTTGGTACTTCATTCAATTCATATTTGGATAATACTGTAAGCTTTTCTATAATCGGTTGTATGCTTTTGATTTTTGGTATATTCGTAAATATCATAATCAACGGATTAGCTAGATTACTGCTTACTTGTACCATACCCAACAGAGTTCCCACAGTTATACGCTCTGTAATGATAAAATAGGCAGATAGAAACAGAACAACTATTTGAACCATGAGTGCAAGAAAGGAAGATAAGCCCTCATTCAATGCAAATAATTTGTCAACACTATATTTAGTATGGATTGTATCACTATTTTCTTTATCGAATTTTTGTATTACATATTGTTTCATCGAATAAGATTTAATAATTTCAAATCCAGATAAAATATCTTTTAATTTGGTTGTAAAATCTGCTAATTGTGAAGAAAGTGTATTTTGCCTTTTTTCCAACTCTTTACCTAATAGACTTGGAACAAGAAACATCAAAGTAATTGCAACAAATACAACGATAGTTACAATAACATCAAAATAAATCATCAATACAAAGGAAGAAATAAAAATAACAGTATATTGAACTACTTCAAAGAATGGGAGTAAAAAGTTATCTTCTATCATTTTTACGTCATTTGTAATAATGGATAGATAATCTGCAGTATTCCTTTTTCCGAAATCTCCCATACTTTGACTAACTATCCCTTTAAATACATCAGTTCGAATTTGCTTAATGATTTTGCAAGTAATCCTTTTGCTAAGCAAGGATTGAAGATATAGAAAAATTCCCAGCATAACAAAATAAAAAATGGAGAACAAAACCATTGGAATAAATTGTTGCATATTCTTTTCCACAGCTATGTCTAATAATTTCTGTAAGAGTACAGCCATAAATACATACCCTAGGGAAGCAATTATGCTTGTTAAAATAGTGAAAAGAAGTAATACCTTGTTTTGTTTCATGTATATTTTCATAAAATCCTCCTTAATCATAATTATACATGGTGTATGTATGTATAATTCTAAAAATAAAATTGCCTTTCGACAATCTTATTTTTGCTAAGCGTTTTCCTTACATAATCTAACTACTTCATCATCAATTATCGGAAGCCCCAAATTATCCATGATTTTTTTAATCATTAAAAATTTTTCCCATGCTTCATCTTCTGTCACCATATATATGGTGGGTATTGACCAAAAGTTAGTTAAAAGGACAAATAACTCTGCTAATAGTCTTGAATGTTTTGTTTGTATAGAACCGTCTTTTATTCCTTCTTCTATTAGTTCTTGATACATAGGAACTAGCTCTTTGTTACTTTCTATCAATTTCTTTAAAAAAGCAGGACTTTCCATAAGCTGCATAGAAGCAATGCTTAATTTATGGTGTTCTGTATCATCAAAAGATGTCTTCATAACAAATTTTAGTTTTTCTAAACCATTTAGCTCTTTATGTTGTTTTGCCTTTTCAAAAGGATTTATTTCATCAAAAAGTTTTTCGCATAACGCTTCAAATACTTCCTCTTTGGACTTAAAGTGATGATAAAAAGCACCTCTTGTTAAGCCTCCCATTTCTGCTATAATGTCTAATACTGTTGTTTCTTCATAACCTTTTTCTAAAAACAATTTTAAAGAAGCATCTAAAATTTTTTGAATAGTTTCTTCAGGATATTTATTACGTGGCAATCTTGCACCTCCTCATACATACACTTTACACGTATACATTATCATGCAGTATGCACGTATGTCAATATTTTTTTGTTCAATGCAACATTCTTATTCTTTATTCCTCTTGATTACCTCAAAACAGTAAAGAAAAAGTCCTGTCAAGAGCCTTGCCACCGTAGGTGGTGCTTGCACTCTTGATCGGACTTTTTGTTTGCTGTATCTTCTGTGAGAGGATAAAGGCTATTCATCTTCATCATCAAAATTCATATTTACGATAACCTTGCCTTTGCCGAATGGAACATAAGGGTTCATGTGCTTGTGTCCCTCAGTGCTTTCCCCGAACATATCAAGGCTGTAAAACTCATCATAGCGGTCTAAAATCTTCTGAAATTTCAAATGCTGGACAAACTCTTTGATTGGGTAAAGGTCAGACGCTGTGATGTCTTTGCCATTGATGTAATCCGTGATATACTCCCGTAACTGCTCTAATTCATAGTCCAGCCATTCTTCCTCGCTGTCAAAGAAGTTATCATAATGACCGTGTTTCAATTCAGCGTTTAATCGTTCTTCCCCTCTGACAAACTGACAGACTTCTTTCTCTATGTGAGAAGCAAATTTCCATGTGCCTGACAGCATTTCATTCGGTGCAACTTCTAACACCGCCATTATCTTTTCCAGCGTTTCAAAAGTAGGATAATTCACACCTCTTTCAATCTTGGAAAGGCTTTGTAGGTTGATACCGATAGCGTCAGCAAGTTCTTGCTGTTTCATTCCCTTTAGTTTTCTGACCGTCTGTATATTTTGTCCCAAATGCTTATAATTCATGGAATATCTTCTCCTTTCAATCGCTTTATAAGCCTATCATACTTATTATTTTTGAAAAAGTCAAGAAAAAGTTCTTGACAAGTAATTCTATTGGCGTTATTATCATAGCAGATAGAGTGATTAAGCACACTAGGGTCAATCACACGCTTGAGTAAGCATTTAAAGAAGATATTTTCACTTTGACAGCATGAATGAGCATGGACTGTCAGACTGAAAATCGTGGTTTCCAAAAAGGGCTGGCTGGACGGGGCACGTCCCCCAGACGTGTTTCGGACAGACAGTTCCTTTTGGAAAGGCAACGCCGTAGGCGTTGGGCAAGGGCGTATATGTAACACCGCCCTGCGTATACATGTCATAATACCTAGAAACTGTGATAAATAAAGGAAAATTTGCAATTTACACCCCGCAAAAAATCGGGAAGTACGAAAGGAGTAATGCAGTATCGCAACACACGAAAATTTATCCGTTAAGATTGATTACATCAGCATTGTATTTGAAACTGCAACCGCTGAAGATGTAATCACACACATTTTAGATTTACCGCCTGACATTTTCAATGTTTATCCGGCAACCGTAAAATTCAAGACCTATCAGACACGTTGGGAGATTGGAGATATTTATGTATCGGGCGACGCAAAAAAGACAGAGGACAACCCGAAAGGACTTGGCTGTTATCTTGTGATGACGGGCAGAGGGTGTGATGATATTTTTCAAATCCTCGACAGCAGAAATGCAACCTTTGGAGATATGTTCCGACGCTGTGAACTAAGATACGGGCTGGATAATTTCCATTTCACAAGGCTTGATGTTGCCATAGATGATAAGAACGAAATACCATTCTTTACCGTAGAGCAGATAAAGAAGAAATGCGAAAAAGAGGAATTTATCGCAAACAGTGAGGGCTATCACTTTGATGAAAGCAAGTTTGATGATTTTGATACCGCAAAGACGGTTTATATCGGTGCTGGAAAGTCGGGATTGTCCTACCGTTTTTATGACAAAGACAAGGAAGTTTGTTCAAAATACAACAAGACACTTGAGGAAGTCGGCAGTTGGAAACGCACAGAAATGCAACTGCGTGATGATAAGGCTCATGCCTTTGCCATGACATTTAAGGACAGACCGCTGGAACTTGGAGCATTGGCTTTCGGTTTGCTGGCGGATAATCTACGCTTTGTTGTGCCAAATAAAAATGAAAGCAATAAAAGCAGATGGAAAACGTGTCGGTTTTGGGAAAGGTTTTTAGGGGCTGTGGAAGTCTTGAAACTGTGTATGCCTTAACAGACCAGTTGAAAATATTATTGCTACTCTTTTGCATGAGTGCTGTCATTTGTACGCTATGGAAAACAATATAAAAGATACGTCAAATAATTATCGGTATCATAATAAGAGGTTTAAAGAGATTGCGGAAAAGAGAGATTTAAAAATTAGTTACCATGAGAGTACAGGTTGGAGCGTGACGGAGCCAACAGAAAAACTGATAGAAACAATAAAAAAATATAATCTGGATTCTCAAATAGATTATGTGCGTAAAGGTGCCTTTGAGTGGACTGGTGGGGATGCTGAAAGTGACGGAGATAATGGAAATGGTTTAACAGGAACAAAAGGGAAAAAGCCTAAAAAGAAATCAAGTACAAGAAAATATATATGTCCTAAATGTGGTAATTCTGTGAGGGCTACAAAAGATGTAAATATTGCATGTCTTGATTGTATGGTGCAGATGGTGAAAGAGGAACAGGAATCAAAAAATCCTCTACAAATGCCCTGAAAATCAGTGTTTTCATGTGGTTTATCTCCTTGCATTCCGTCAATAGATTTATCGTGTAATCAGCGTTAAGATGTAATTGAAGTTAAGGAAATAAATAATAAAACATAAGAAAGAGAGGAAAACAAAATGTGTAAAATGAGAGTTGTAGTAAGAAGGGAAATGCTGGGAGCAAGGGAGCAGGCATGGAGCGTATGGAACGGTAAAGAGGTCATGGAGTACACTGGGAATCAGATTAAGGGCATGTTAAAGTCCGATCAGAAAGTTTGTGGTCTGACAATGAAAGACAATGAACTTGTACCGGATGCAGAGGGATTTTTCACCACAAATATCATGGAACACAGATATTGTGGGAACTTCACACCCATGATTGAAAGTGAAAATGTTATGTCGAATGTGTTCTACATTGTAACAGGTAGCCACGAGGAAAAGGGAGTTACAGTTTTCGATTGTATTTCAACAAAATTTGAACAGGCTTCATTCAACGAATCGGACGTAAAAGCATACATCAAACTGGGAATTATTTCCGGCGGTGCAAGGCTGGGGGCTGATGATAAGATTGAGCTGGCTCCTCTGGAATATGAGAAAGCAGAGGAAACAAAGCAGGAAGAGAAAAAAGAGGGTGGCGCGAAAAAGAAATAAGGGTTCTGGAAGAGTTCAGGGGCGTCCATTGGAAACAGTGGGCGCCTGATTGATTAAGGGGTTTAAAGAGGTTCCAGAGGGTTCCAGAGAGGATTTAGAGAGGTGCATGGAGAAATGATTGAACTGTATAAAGGATATGAAATAAAGGTATTCTGGAGCAACATTGAAAAGGGATATGTATTTTGTGTTTTCAGTATGGACGGTGAGGGCATCATGGAAAGCAGTCCTTATTTTTATGAGGAAAACGCATTGTTGGGAGCGAAGGAAACCATAGAAAGAATTATTCAAAAAAAGGGGAAATGAGTATGTGCATGGATTGTCAAATTTCAATTATAATAATCAGTCTGGTGCTTGTGAGTATCTGCTGTATTATCTGGTTATTCAAAGAGTTTATAGGTCTGATAAAGTGGATGGTGGCAAGGGCATTAAAAGAGTTGGAAGAGGATGATGAATAAATAAGGTGTCATTTTCTAAAATGGTTTATCTGATAAAAAGGATAAGCCATTTTTTATGTCTGGCTGTATTCAGTGGAAATTATTCATAGTGTCATATCAGAATACATGGAAGTGAAAAGGGGGTGTAATTAAAAAATTTTGAAAGGAGAAAGAAACATATGAAGCATGAGTTTAAACAAGGATTCAGAATAGGCGGTGAGGGTGGAACAGCCGTTACTTACCAGTTGGTCATACTTGTAGAAAATATCGACTGCCTGCCAGTATACAGGCTGTCGCAAGCGGTCGGGAGGGAGTTTCAGCAAATTCTCTCGGAGCAGTACGGAGCGGAGAAAGGAGGGCTTGATGGATGGGAAATACATCATTTCGATTAGTACCCAAAATAGAGGGGAACAAGATAGGTATTTTCCTCGTTGTGCCATCTATGGGGCAGAGCCGACAGGTGGCATATCTGGAAGTTCCTAACGATTGCCAGTTAAATGACAATATGGAACTTGCCAATGAGGTATGTACCGCATACAGAAAACGGTTGCGGAAAAGTATCTGAATACAAAAAGGCAGTTGCTTACAGGGTGGCTGTCTTTTTTGCTGTTTATTTTTAATACAGTTATGGAGCATTTATATCAAAAAAACAATAATTAAGGCTTTGATAATCAGTAAGTCAGAATGATTGATACAGTTGACGTTTCAAGATACAGTTTTGATTTTTAAAGTAAGAACTGTTTTCAATTGGAAAATAATTGGATTTCTGAAAAGCGAAATCATAAATTTGTATAAATTTCTAAAACTGCTGATTTTCTTTCCGAATTAAAAAGAGATTAAAGTTAAAATATATTGATTTCAAGGGGATTTCAAAAGGTTTGAAGAAAATAAACGGATAGGGGTTTTTGAATAAGGTGCCTTTGTAAAATTTTCTGAAATTACAATTCTGAACGTCTGGAAAAATTTTCAGACTAAAACGGGAACTGTTTTTCGGTGACAATAACAGGTACATTACTTTTGCGATATTCCAGCATCAGCACAAATACATATCTATTGCTGTCATGTACATAAATTTGCAGATAATATAAAAAGCTGTCGGCAGAGCCAGCATATAAGGGAGAAACAATACAAATGAAAATGAAAAGTACAATGATATGTATGGACTGGATACATCTGACAGATTTTAGTAAATACAAAATCCTGTCTTGTTGAGAAAACAGTATCGCATCAGGAAGAAATAAGAATCAATGGAAATGACTCGAATTATGCATCATGCATAAATAGAATATAAAATATTGGCAATATCATACAAAACAAAATTTTGCAATGGACAATTTGCCGAAAATCATAAAATGGGATGTATAAAAAAGAAAGGGGACTGTATACCCGGCTTTTTGGACTGTCCTGATTTTCCATCCAGCCTCTTTATTTCTGCTATCGTGTACATAGCTTATGCCATAAAAGTTTGATAGTATAATGGCAGAACAAGGAGGAAATATACATGAATGATGACATCAATTATTGCATACTTTACGAAAAAAATCAACACCAGATTTTGGGACGTGTTGAAAGGGATAAAGCAACTTTGCGATTGTCTGCGCTGGTGGCAGTGCAAATACCAGACGGCAGAGTTTCTGATAGTGTCGTGATTCAAAAAAGCAAAATTATGAATCACGGAATAGGAGCGCTGGACTGGCTTAAAGGCTATGCGGCAACGTTTTGTGATGAGGATTTAAAAATCATAAAACGAGAAATAGAAAGCCTTTTGACAAAGCTACCAGAAGATATACTGGAAACGTCAGACAAAGTTACGAAAGACGAAGTTTTTGAGAAGCTGCAGGAGTTTTTGAAAAATCGCATAAACGAATTGATAAAAACAGAGGGAGGAACGTTTATAGTTCCTGACTGTTTCACGAAAGAGAATAAAGTGTATGTCAGAACAACCTCATTTTCTTCATTCATTTCTGAAAACAGGGAAATGGGTTGGAGCCGCATTGAGGTTTTGAAAATGTTAAAGCGGAATGGGATTTTAGAAAATGGAAAGGGCAGAACATATGACAAGAAAGTGAAAGTCAATGGAATCCCTACGAACTATTATGTGATAAGGATTCCTTTAGATGAAAATGGAAATGTAATTATTGATGATGCCGACGAAAGTATCAATATCAACGAATTATAAGAGGGAGGTAATATAAATGAACAGATTTTTTCGTTGGTACGGGGGAAAAATCCGTATGTTGGAAAAACTGGAAGCCCTCATTCCGGAACATAAAATTTATCTGGAGCCTTTTGTTGGCTCCGGAGCGTTAGCTTTGAATCACATCAGGAGTCCAGTGGAGATAATTAACGATCTGGATGGGGATATAGCCAATCTGTTTGCGGTTATGGCAGACAGAGAAAAGGGAAAGGAGCTGATAAGGAGACTATTAAACGTTCCCTACGACAGGAAGCTATTCAATGTCGTAAGGGAAGAACAAAAGCACAATTTCATAGGGTACAACAGCATTGAAAAAGCTGTTTTGACTTACATAATGATAAGCCAGAGTTTCAATGCCGCCAGAAGTTCATTCTCAAAGGATGGATATGCAAGTAGTATCGTATATCAGCGAGATTTGAAAAACAACTTATATAAAGTGTATGAGAGGTTGGAGAACGTACAGATTTTTAATGTGGATGCATTGGACTTGCTCCCATGTTACGTTGATAATGAGGAAGTGTTTGCATTTCTTGACCCGCCCTATCGACACGATTTAAGGGGAAGAAATGCAGACAAGGTGTACAAATGCGAATTGTCTGATTCGCAACAGATAAAACTATTGAAAATTATCAGAACTGCCACAGCAAAGATATTGTTGTGCGGTTACAAGAAAGAGAAAGGTATTGACCTTTATGATGCCTATCTTCTGCCTTATGGGTGGAAGTGCTACAAGCTGATGGATGTTCCAAAATCAGCGCAAAACAAAGCTACAAGAGATATTGCAACAGAATATGTCTGGTGCAATTACGAACTTCCGATTTGGTCAGGCTATTATATTAGTCTGAAAGAATATTCAACATTAAATAGTATTGGAGGTTCGTAAGCATGGAAAAAATAAGAATTGCAGAGAAATACACGTTAACAATTTCAGAAGCCTGTGAGTATTTCAACATAGGCGATAAGAAGTTAAGGAAGCTTATAGATGAAAATAAAAGTGCCGAGTACATAATGACAAATGGCACAAAATACTTAATAAAGAGAAGAAAGTTTGAAGAGTTTATAGATAATACTTCTTCAATTTAAAATACATTTTTTGATAAAGAAAGTGCTTGCACTTTTTGGAAAATTCCGATAGAATGGACCCCCTCGAAAGAGGGGGCAGTAAAAAAATTGATTATATGGAGGTAAATGATATGAGCAAGGATAATAAGAGAAGAGACAGCAAGGGGCGCATACTGCGTACTGGGGAGCAACAACGGAGTAATGGACAGTATTTATATACGTACAAAGGAAAAGACGGCAAAAATAAATTTGTTTACAGTTGGAAATTGGAACCGACTGACAAACAGCCAGAGGGTAAGCGTTCAGGAAAATCATTGAGGGAACTGGAAAAAGAGATTGAAAAATCCCTCAATGAGGAAGTGGCATACCAAGGAGGGGATGTCACGGTAACAGAGTTGGCAGAAAGGTACGTTTCTCTGAAAACGGGGGTACGTCATAATACTATGGCAGGCTACAAAACAGTCCTGAATTTGCTGAAAAAGGACACGTTTGGCAGTAAACGTATAGACCAGGTAAAAGTGTCAGATGCAAAGAAGTGGCTGATTGAACTGCAACAGGGGGGAAAGCATTATAGTAGTATTCATACTATCCGTGGGGTTCTTCGCCCAGCTTTCCGTATGGCTGTTGAGGATGACTTAATCAGGAAGAACCCTTTTGACTGGGAATTGTCTACGGTAATTGTCAATGACAGTGCCAAGAGGGAAGCAGTCGCCCCAAGACAGGAACGCTTATTCCTTGATTTTATAAAAGGGGATAAGCATTATTCACAATATTATGAGGGGATGTATATCCTCTTCAAGACCGGCATGAGAATTTCAGAGTTTTGTGGCCTTACTCTGGATGATATAGATATGGAGAATAGAAAAATAAAAATAGACCACCAGTTACAAAGGACAAGGGAAGGTGTATACCTGATTGAAGATACTAAAACGACATACGGGGAGAGGATTTTGCCAATGAGCGAAGGAGTATACCAGTGTTTCCAAAAGCTGATTAAAAAACGTAAGAAATGGAAAGTAGACCCTATGATAGATGGTAAGGCAGGCTTTCTGGTTCTGGATAAGAACGGTATGCCATACCTTGCGAACCATTGGGAAAAAAGGTTTGGGTATGCTCTGGGGAAATATAATCGGACGTTTAAGGAAGAGTTACCAAATATAACTCCCCATATTTGCAGGCATACATACTGTACTAATATGGCAAAGTCAGGCATCAGTCCGAAGTCACTGCAATATCTCATGGGGCATTCGGATATTGCAACAACTCTGGGATATTACACGCATTATAAATTTAATGACGTGGAAAAGGAAGTGAGGGAGTTGGAGAAAAAGTTGTCTGGAGAGTAAGGGGGCATGGGTGGTTTTACCTCTGGAAAGAGTAAAAAAGAGGTCATTTTACTTCTTTTTTACTCTTTTTGGGGGACAAGATATACCGAGTTATGGTAAGATATACGAGATAGAGTGTTTTTGAGGTCATGGAGAAAACCTTGAAAACAAGGGAAAAAATGAGGTTATACCGAGATATAAGGAGTTATGAGAAGTATGATAAAAATATTATTTATATGCCACGGCAGTATCTTGAAGAATCCCAGAAAAGCCCATAAAATCAATGATTGTGCGGCTCAATGAGGTGCTTACTACACCACTACTACACCATTTTTAAAAGAGCCTTGAAATGACAATTACCAATATAAAATATATTTTGAAAAAGATAATTAAGCGGCAGCTTCCTTTTATGAAAGGGACTGCCGCTTTTTAGCAAGATTATATACCTTGTGCAAATGCTCATGTACGGTAAAGAAGCAAGTAACCGAAAACAAGAGATAGACTGCCAGCACCACACTATTCCGAACCAAAGAAACCAAAGACCAAAAGACAAGCATTGTGCAAATGTGCATAACAGGCTATTCCGTCATGGATAACTCTATTCACAGGACATGGAAAAGCGAAAGAGCCGCTTTCCCACATCCTGCAAACAGAGTTACCCACAACTCCATAAGACAGCCAGTTATACACATTCCCACAATGCCGACTACTACGGAATCCCACCTTACACTGACCTATATTTTTGATACACAACAACCAGATTAAGTTGTTGTTATTTTTATTTGGGGGATTGACTATAATAGCAAAGGTGATATAATGTACTTGTACATTAAGTACATTCAGAAAGTAGAGGTGGTGAATAGTGGAAATTATTATCAGCAACAATGCCAATAAACCGATTTATGAACAAATCACATCACAAATCAAGGCAATGATAATGAGCGGAGAATTACAGGCAGGTGACGCAATCCCTTCCATGCGAGCTTTGGCAAAATCAATCCATGTAAGCGTCATTACAGTCCAAAAAGCCTATGAGGATTTACAAAGGGACGGATTTATCGAAACTACAGTTGGCAGAGGAAGTTTTGTGTCGGCGCAGAACAAAGAATTTTATCAAGAGGAACAACAGCGTATAGCCGAAGAACATTTACAAGCAGCCGCCGAAATAGGGAGAATGAGTAATATTTCTCTTGAAAAATTGACGGAATTATTAACTTTATTTTATCAGGAGGACGAATAACATGGAAAACATTTTAGAATTGCAACAAATATGTAAGTCTTTTCCAAAGTCAAACTTTATATTGGATAAACTCTCTTTTTCATTACCGTATGGGGCTATTCTGGGCTTTGTTGGTGAAAACGGCGCAGGTAAAACTACCACGATTGGCTGTATTTTAAACACTGTCAGAAAAGACAGCGGTTTGGTAAAACTATTTGGAAAAGAAATGCGGGATATTGACACAGACATTCGAGAAAAAATTGGTGTGGTTTATGACGGAGATAATTTTCCGGGTTTTTGGACGGCGAAACAATTATCTCAAGTCATGGAGGGAATTTATACACAATGGGATAATGCCTTATTTCAAAAATATTTAGAGGATTTTCATTTACCTGTTAAACAGAAAATCAAAAATTATTCCAGAGGAATGACAATGAAGCTGGCTATTGCAGTTGCCTTGTCGCATCACCCGCAATTATTGATTTTGGACGAAGCAACCAGTGGTTTAGACCCCATTATGCGTGATGAAATGCTGGACGTTTTTCTTGAATTTGTGCAGGAGGAAAGCCATTCTATTCTTTTATCTTCTCATATTACAAGCGATTTAGAAAAAGTTGCAGATTATATTACATTTATTCATAATGGGAAATTGATTATGACCGCATCAAAAAATGATTTGGTATATAATTACGCCGTTATGCGTTGCAAGGAAAGTCAGTTCCTTGCATTAGACCCTGGTGATATTATCGCTTACCGAAAACGGGATTTTCAGATTGATGTATTAGTTAATAACGGAAAAGAAGCACAACGAAAATATAAAGGTTCTGTTGTAGACCATGTTTCAGTTGATGAAATCATGTTGTTATTGGTAAAGGGGGAACGAGTATGAAAGGATTACTTAAAAATAATTTTTTAACCGTTTATTCTAATGCGAAAGTTTTTTCGATTTTTATGCTTATATTGGGGCTTTTTGTTGTTGCAGTTATCAGCCAGCCGCTTCTTATTGGTTACGTTCTGTTAAGCATGGTTGGCTTTTCCGTAAATGCAATTACAAGCATAAAAAAAGAGTTTATTTCAAAATGGGGAAAATACAAATTAACTTTGCCTGTAAAGAGAGCTGCTATTGTTAAAAGCTATTTTATCAGTCAACTAATATGGCTGCTTGTTGGAATACTATATGCAGGAATCGTTATAAGTTTATCATGGGCATTGCATGGTTGCCCTTATGATAATAGCATTGACGTAGTTTCAATATTTGCATTGGGAATCAGTGTAAGTATTTTTACAGGTGCATTTTTCTTTCCATTGCTTTATCTGGGCGGCGAAGAAAGAAGTGATGTATTTTTAGTAATCAGCTTGCTTTGTGGAATTGGCGTTGTGTTAGGAATTATTAGTGTGCTTAATCTTTATTTAGCCCCTGGCGTAACTACAATTCTATTAAGTGCGGCTATTTTGCTTTTAAGTTCTTTGTTAATGTTCGCTTTATCCTATCCGTTGACCGTGGGTATTTATCACAAAAAAGAATACTAACTAAATGTATTATGTGGGAGAAAGGGGAAATTTCTATGCCTTGCACAGAAGCATACAAGGAGCATATCGAATACACATTTAATGCCTTTTGCAGAGTAGTCATACGCTATGCCGCTATCAACGCATGGCGTAACAGGGATAAGCGGCGGCAAAGGGAAATATCTTTTGAATACCTCACAGAAGAAAAGTTTTATCCATTCTGTACGTCAGACACATATTTCATAGACCCCTACAAGCAATATCCGGTTATGATATGCGGTCAGAGGGTTATCCTCACAAACGGGGAGCTTGCTGAAGCCCTGTCCTCTCTGCCGGAGAAAAAGAGGGAAATCATTTACCTTTACTTTTTCGGGCGTTACACACAACAGGAAATTGGGGAACTGTACGGACGCTGCCGGAGTACGGCGTGGCATCACATACACAGTGCCTTGCAAATGCTGCATGAAGAAATGGAGGTGCTTTTCCGTGAGGAATCCTAAACTTGTGCCATATGAAACGATTATCCGAGCAACCAGCGGAGAACCGGAAGCCATTGACGAGGTTTTACGGCATTATGGCAAAAGAATCCGGCTTGCTTCCCTTGAAAACGGACAGGTCAACAAGGACACAGAGGACAACATTAAACGGCGGCTTATCGCTGCCCTGTTCCAGTTCCATTTTGATGAACAGCCATACAAAAAAACTGAATAACCGTCGCCACATAGAACGGCACACCAAGACAGGAAATCATAAAAAGGTTTCCTGTTTTTTTGCGTTTATTTTCGGCGTTTTTGAAAAACCGCCGTATTGCCACACGAAAAGGGAAACATGACACACTCTTTGTTTGGCAGTTTTCAATTTTCGGTAGTGTGGGGAATGAAAGGAAAATGAAGAAATTTTTCAAAATTCCCGCCTATCCGGGCTTGTGTGGTTTTGTAAGGAATGAGGGGAAATTTCCGCAAATCACCGTCATTTTTGCTTTGCGTGGTGTTGTAGGTAATAGGGGGAGAAATGCCGCCGCAGAGTTGGCAAAATTCCCGCCCCGTCCGTCGAGGGTATCAGAAAATTCCATGAGATATTTTCGCCGGAACGCAACAAACCAGCCGCCAATAGCCGGATAGTAAGCAAACAGACCACACAGCACAGTTTCTTAGAGCAAGATTCTACCACAGTACCAAATTTCGCCTACCGGCTCATTTTGTCCTATGGGAATCTTGTTGGGGTTGCCACCCCAAGCCCGCCTTTTGCGGCTTGCGCCGCTTGAAAAAATCCACCCATGAAAGGAGGTTCACAGCCATGAAAAGATACAACACGCCCCACCGCCGCCGGGTAATCAAGACACGCTTGACCGAGGAAGAATACGCCGAGTTTTCCGAACGTGTCACCCTCTGCAAAATGAGCCAAGCCGAGTTTATCCGGCAAGCCCTTATCAAGTCAAGCATACGCCCGGTCATTACCGTTTCCCCGGTCAATGATGAACTGCTTTCTGCTGTTGGGAAACTCACAGCCGAGTATGGAAAGATAGGCGGCAATCTCAACCAGATTGCCCGCTGTCTGAACGAGTACGGCGCACTTTATAACGCCCTCTCCCAAGAGGTACGAGCCGCCATATCCGGGCTTGCCGCTTTGAAGTTTGAAGTCTTGCAGAAAGTAGGTGAAGCCGTTGGCAACATTCAAACATATCAGCTCTAAAAATGCCGACTATGGGGCGGCTGAACAGTACCTAACCTTTGAGCATGACGAATTTACCATGAAGCCCACGCTTGATAAAAATGGGCGGCTTGTTCTCCGTGACGATTACCGCATTTCCTCTTTGAATTGCGGTGATGAAGATTTTGCAATCGCCTGTATGCGCTCCAATCTCAAATACGGCAAAAACCAGAAACGGGAGGACGTAAAGAGCCACCACTATATCATCAGCTTTGACCCCCGTGACGCACCTGACAACGGCTTGACGGTTGACCGGGCGCAACAGTTAGGCGAGCAGTTTTGCAGAGAACATTTCCCCGGACACCAAGCTCTTGTCTGCACCCACCCGGGCGGGCATAACCACAGCGGCAACATTCATGTGCATATCGTCATAAACAGCTTGCGGATTGCCGAAGTGCCGCTATTGCCCTACATGGAAAGACCAGCCGACACAAGGGAGGGCTGCAAGCACCGCTGTACAGACGCAGCTATGGAATACTTCAAAGCGGAAGTCATGGAGATGTGCCACCGGGAAAACCTCTATCAGATTGACTTGTTGAACGGGAGCAAGAACCGAGTTACCGAGCGTGAGTATTGGGCGAAACGGAAAGGACAAGCCGCACTGGATAAAGAGAACGCTTCCCAAGCCGCCACAGGAGAGCCGCCCAAGCAAACCAAGTTTGAAACCGACAAGGAGAAGCTACGGCGCACAATCAGAGCCGCCCTGTCCTCTGCCGTTTCCTTTGAGGATTTTTCCGGGAAGCTGCTACAACAGGGCGTGACCGTCAAGGAGAGCCGGGGGAGATTATCGTATCTCACGCCGGACAGGACGAAGTCCATCACCGCCCGGAAATTAGGTGATGATTTTGACCGTACCGCCGTACTGGAAGCACTCACCATAAACGCACAGAACGCCGCCAGAGCCGCCGAAACGCCCCTACCCCAACAGGAATACCCCCGCAGCATAAAAGACCGTTTACAGCGCAACAAAGCCGCTGTAAACGCCCCGAAAAATGACGGAGTACAACGCATGGTAGACCGGGAAGCGAAACGAGCCGAGGGAAAGGGTATAGGATATGACCGCTGGGCGGCTGTTCACAATCTAAAGCAAATGGCGGCTACCGTGAGCATTTACGAGGAATCTGGCTTTACTTCCCCGGAAGAACTGGAAGCCGCCCTTGCCGCCGCCAGTGCCGGATTGCATGAAACCACCGGGAAACTGAAAGCCGTGGAAAGCACCTTGCGGGAGAAAAAGGACTTGCAGAAACAGCTATTGGCGTACATCAAGACCAAGCCAGCCCGTGACGGATTGCGGGCGCAGAAAACCGAGAAAGCCCGGAGAGCCTACCGGGAGCAGCACGAAAGCGAGTTTATCATTTCCGAATCTGCCGCCCGGTATTTCAAGGCACAGGGAATCCAAAAGCTGCCAGCAACCAAAGCATTACAGACCGAGATTGAGCAGCTTACCAAAGAGAAAAACGCCCTTTACAACGAGTACCGGGAGAAGAAAGCAAGCGTCCGGGAATTGCAGACCGTAAAGGGCAACCTTGACAAAATATTGCGCCGGGAGCCGGAACGGGGAAAGGGGCGGGAAAATGAACGGTAAACGCCCCTACATGGACTACCAGCAGTACAGAGCCGCCCGCCGTCTTGTGCATGAGTGTTGCAACTACGATAACGGCAACTGTATCTTGCTGGATAACGGCGAGCCTTGCGTATGTGTGCAGAGTATCAGCTATTCGCTCATATGCCGCTGGTTCATTACCGCCGTTCTGCCGCTGGACGGGAAACTGGAAGCCGCCCTACTCCACCGGGCAGACAGGAAACGCTGTACCGAGTGCGGCGGGTTTTTTCTCCCCAAGTCCAACCGGGGGAAATACTGCCCGGATTGCGCCGGACGCATGAAAAGAATCAGAGCCGCACAGCGTAAGCGGAAACAGAGGGATAAATGTCACGCTTTAGGATATTCCAGACCCCCATAAATCAAGGCTTTTTTGACCGCCCTCAACGGGTAGGCGATACATTTATCCTTTACCCCCGAAAACAGCGTTTTAAATGCGTAACACGAAGCCACAGACAGGAGGTGAGAACCATAACCGAATACATCACAGCCGACACCATCATGCCGCCATTTTTCCGATACCCACGTTTTCTGCTGAAAATGGACTTGTCACAGACCGCAAAGCTGCTTTATTCGCTGCTCCTTGACCGTTCCGAACTCTCACAGAAGAACGGCTGGCAGGACAGCGAGGGCAGGACATACATTGTCTATCCCGTTTCGGAGATAACGGAAATGCTGGATAAAGGCAGCACCGCCATAAAAAGCGCACTGAACGAGCTGGACGCTGCCGGGCTTTTGGTGAGGGAACGCCGGGGCTTCTCCGCACCCAACCGCCTTTATGTGAAAATACCGCAAATGCCAGTGGTACAGTTTTCCGACCATATGACAGCCATACAGCCGGAAAACCGACCCTCTGATAGCCGGAAAAGCGACCCTCATAAGGACGGAAAACCGACCTTTGCGTTGGACGGAAAACCGACCCCTAACCAACTTACTATAAACCAACTAAAAGAGAACCAACGAAAAGGAGTGAGTGGGGAGCAGCCCGCACCTTTTGGCAGATATAAAAATATTTTCCTCTCTGAAAGCGAATATGCGGAACTGAAAGAGGAATACCCGGATAGGCTGGAACGGTTCATTGAGGAATTAAGCCAGCATATAGCCGCCAACGGGAAAAGCTACATCAACTATGCCGCCGCTATCCGTATATGGGCGGGGCGTGACAGGAAAGGCACGGGGAAGAAAGGAATCCCCGATTATTCCTACAAAGAGGGCGAGAGCCTTTGACAGCATAGACACAACGCCCCGGAAACAGGGCGTAAAAGACCATGAACAAGGAGGACGATTTTATGTGTGATTATGATAACGCCATTTTCCGGCTTGCCACGGCACAGGAAGCAGAGCCGGAGGACTATACCGGGGAGGACGGGCTTTTATATTGCGGGAGCTGCCGCCAGCCCAAAGAAGCCTACTTCCCGGAGGGCAAAACCTTTTTCGGACGTGACCGCCATCCGAAAGAATGTGACTGCCAGAGAAAACGCCGGGAAACGCTGGAAGCCAGCCACCGGGAATACAAGCACCGGGAGGAAGTGGAACGGCTGAAACGGACAGGCTTCACCGACCCGGCTATGCGGGAATGGACGTTTGAAAACGACAACGGGAAATGCCCCCAAATGCACAAAGCCCATGCCTATGTAGAGTGTTGGGAGGAAATGAAAGCCAGAAATATCGGCTATCTGTTATGGGGCATGGCAGGCACAGGCAAAAGCTATTTCGCCGGGTGTATCGCCAACGCCCTCATGGAGAAAGAAGTTTCCGTGTGCATGACGAACTTTGCCCTTATCCTCAATGACCTTGCCGCCAGCTACAAGGACAGGAACGAGTACATAGTCCGCCTTTGCAGCTTCCCTCTGCTTATCCTTGATGATTTCGGCATGGAGCGTGGCACAGAATACGGCTTAGAGCAAGTCTATAACGTGATTGACAGCCGATACCGCAGCCAAAAGCCGCTGATTGTCACAACAAATTTGACGCTGGAAGAATTGCAGAACCCGGAGGACACCGCCCATGCCCGGATATATGACCGCCTTATTGAAATGTGTACCCCCGTCCGCATTACCGGAGAGAATTTCAGAAAAGCCAGAGCAAGGGAGAAAATGGAACAGCTTAAAAAGCTGCTGAACGGAAAGGAGAGCCTATGAAAGAAATCCCCATTTGGGAAAAGAGTAATTTGAGTTTAGAAGAAGCTGCTGCTTATTCTGGAATCGGTATCAACAAGCTGCGTGACCTTACCAGTGACAGAAACTGCCGGTTTGTTTTGTGGGTAGGTAATAAACGGTTAATCAAACGCCGGCTGTTCGACCAGTTTATTGAGCAAGAGTATTCGATTTGAAATTTAGTGATGTAAAAATCAGTCTTGATATGATACAATGGACGTGTCATATCAAGGCTCTTTCCATCACGGAAAGGAGTTTGACAATGTCCGAGAAGCGAAAAGACAATAAAGGAAGAATCCTGCGGACAGGAGAGAGCCAGAGAAAAGACTTGATTTATCAATATCGGTATACGGATATCCGTGGGAAACGACAGACCATTTATTCCTCTGATTTAAAGGAACTGCGGGAAAAGGAAAAGACAATCCAAAAACAGCTTGATGACGGGATTGATTATGCTGCCGGAAAGATTACCGTGCTTGCCCTTTTAGAGCGATACATCAGTTTGAAACAGGGTGTGCGCTACAACACAAAGGTAGGCTACAATTTTGTGCTGAATTTGGTCAAGAAAGAAGATTTTGGTTATCGGCAGATAAGGGATATCAAAGTATCAGACGCACAGCAATGGATTATGAAGCTGCATAATGACGGTAAAGGTTACAGTACAATCACAAGTGTCCGGGGCGTTGTTAAGCCAGCCTTTCAAATGGCATATAACGAGGACATTATCCGTAGAAATCCCTTTGACTTCAAACTGGTAGACATTGTACCCAATGATTCACAGAAGCGGATTGCCATGACAGCGGAACAACAGGAGCTTTGGATGGGCTTTATCCGGGAAGATAAAACCTATAAGAAGTATTATGATGAATTTGTCGTACTGTTGGGAACTGGTATGCGTGTCAGCGAGTTTTGCGGCTTAACAAAAAGTGATTTGGATTTTGAAAACCGAAGAATCCGGGTAGACCATCAGCTTGTCCGGGAGCGGGGCGGAAAATATTATGTGGAGAAAACAAAGACAGAATGTGGTTGCCGCTATATTCCCATGACGGAGGAAGTTTACCAAAGTCTGCAAAACATATTTGCCCGCCGCAAGAAAGTGAAAACGGAAATTGTTGTGGACGGATATGGTAGTTTCCTTTTGCTGGATAAGGACGAAAAGCCGAAGGTAGCGTTGCATATCGAAAATGAAATGCGTTGGGCAATGAAGAAATACAAGAAGCTACACCCAGATAAACCATTGCCCCATATCACACCCCATGTGTTCCGCCATACATTCTGTACCAATATGGCAAATGCGGGCATGGATATCAAGAACCTGCAATATGTAATGGGACATTCTGATGTGGGTGTTACACTGAATGTTTACACTCATGCCAGCTTTGACCGTGCAGCGGAGCAAATGGCGAGAATTATTGACTTTAAGGATACCGATATGCAGGGAAAACAAAGAAAATCAAGTTGAAAAATACACCAATCTACTACACCACTTACTACACCATTTGCCCATAAATTTGCGTAGATTTATATAGATTTGCGTGAGGTAAGGGCAAAATACAAAATTGAAGAAAAGTGCCAAGAAGCCCGATATATCAAGGTTTAAAGGCTTATGAAAGGATAAATTCAAGATGATAAAAATATTATTTGTTTGCCACGGCAAGACTGCGAAAGATAGGAAAAAATGTTGAAAAATAGGGGGTTTTCTGGGATTGGTAGGGAAAGTTCACCTTTGTTTTACTTATTTATATTCTGCTAATAAGGTAAGGGAAAAAATTGGTGTTTGATATGGGAAGGTCATGGATAACAGGAAGTGACTTTCCCACTTTTATATTATTTTTGATGATAGTGTGGGCGGTGATTATAACATTATTAAGATGGATAGATATAAATAAAATAATTAAAATAAGGAGAGAAAAAATGGATGATTATACAATGCAACAGTATTATCGGGGCTTAGTAAGTCCCGAAATGAGGGCATATATAGAGGAAGAGATGAGAAGTGAGGCAGAGTATGAAACTGCTGAAAGAGCATATTACTCTCGTACATCACCATTTGAGTATAGTCCCAGTCCACCAACAGATGAGGAAATAGCTTTATATAATGATGAACAGTATAAAAAGAAATTAAATCTCGCCAGAGACGAAAAAGGACGTTTAAAGAAAGGTGCAACCATTGCCAGAAAGAGAATCTGCGACGAGGAAGATTTATGGTCGCTCTATAGTATGGGGTGTACAGTAAAGGAGATTATAGAATTGAGGGGCTGTTCAAAGTCAACTGTTTATAATGTAATAAAGAAATATAAAGAGAAAGGGGCGGACATAGAAAAACAAAAGTTCCCAGTTCCCAATTTTGCGACACAATAAAGAGGTGGGAAATGGTCTTCTATTTTGGAAAAATTAACTATAAGAGAGGTAAGGAGGTGCAGAGGCTTCCCCACCTCCTCATTAAATTAAAAATTTATATGCAACAGGGCTTTCACAATAGTGACATAAAAATGTCGGAATTAAGAATCAATATACCTATCCCCCACCTGCTATAAAAATATAGTCTCTATACAATATAAGAAATGTCAGTGCGATTGGCAGATTAAATTATACTAAACAATATAAACATGAAATAAAAGTCAGTATATTTGAAAGATTGAGATTACAATATTAACAAAATATATAACCTATAAGAAATGTCAGTGCGTCTGGCATTTCTTATATTATAAAAGAGTTTACATTTTTGTTGTTTATTAAACTTTATAAATCAGAAATCAGATATTGACTTCATTTTTATCCGGCGTTAGAATCCATTCACTAAAAAGAAAGGAGTTCATAAGGTATGAAGAAAAAAGAAATTAGAAAGCGTCTCCGGCATATGGAAGATTATATGGAAGAGATGGAAAGGAAAGTGAGGTGCTTAGATAGTATATTGTTTTTCATCTCAACAGGTATGGAATACTTTTATCAAACAGAGAACTGTTTTGAAGTAAACACAATACAGTTCATCAATGATTATTTAAAAACCATAAGGAATGTTGAGATTGCAGGTCTGCATGAGGTATTGACGGAATTGAAAAGTGTATGATTAAGATAAGGTACACCAGTAGAAACGGGTGTACCTTATCTCATAGTGTCAATTAGATTTTGTAGTGCAACTAATTGTTGTTTGGTTAGTTTAGAAGTGTCAAGTGCCACGCTCTCTCTGGGATAGCTGATTCCTAAAAGATAATCAGCAGACACACGGTAAAGGTTCGCAAGTTTCATTAGGATTTCCAATGAGGGTGTAACTTCTCCCAGTTCATATGCAGAGACAGCAGAGGGAGACACACCGATATGTTTGGCAACCTGTGCTTGTGAAAGTTTATTCTTTTTACGCGAAAGAGCCAGCTTTTCAGCTAATCCATATATCATCAGAAATCTCCTTTTAGCATATCATATAACAAAACAGGACAGTTAAAATGTTGATATACATTTCAAGTTGATAAGTAGGACAAAAGATGATATAATCAACACTAAATAAATTTATATACGAAAGGAAAAATATAAATGACAAATAAGAAACTGTTTAAATCAGCAGTCATAATAACAGCGGTCATGTTATCCGTAAGTGGATGTGCAGGTGGTTGCAGTAAACAGGCAGAGCCAGTTATAGCGGATGCAACAGTAGAGACACCAGAGCCAGAGGAAAGCATAGAAAGCGTAGAAAACACAGAGCCTACACCCTCTCCCACTGTTGAGCCTACACAAGAAAGTATAGATGATACAATTTCATCTGAAAGCGAGGACAATATAGAAAGTGAAGAAAATACAATAAATGAGGAAGAAATACAAAGTAAAGAAGTAGAGCCGGACTTAGGTTACACAATAATTGCAATAGATGAAGTTACAATGTACGCTACTACTAATGCAAATCTGCGTAGTGGCCCAGATACTACATATGATATAGTAGGAAGTTTATCATATGCACAAGAAATAACAGTTAATGGTAAAGTAGAGTCAGATGGTAAAGTCTGGTACGTTTTAAAAAATGAAGATAAAACAGAGATGGTAAGTGGTAGTTTACTTTCGACCACTAAGCCACAGCCAAAACAGACCACACCACCAAGTAATGAAAATAGTCAGCCATCTAGCGGTGGACAATCTTCCAGTAGTGAAGACCCAGGCAGCGTAGGAATAGGTGAACCAGGTGGAATGTTCTCAGACCTACCAATAGGTGGTGGTCCAGGCTCAAATGGTCAAGGACCCGAGTTAAATTGGGAATAAACAATTACACACATAAGTGTAAAAAGAGCCACTTGCAAAACAAGCGGCTCTAGTGTATAATCTAATCAGAAAGGTTTATCGGACACGAAGTTCCGATTTGCCCTCAGTAAAATTTTAGCTAATTAGAAATAAGCATCCAACTTTCTCAG
Organism: Lachnospiraceae bacterium; assembly: GCA_910574805.1. GTDB lineage: Bacteria > Bacillota > Clostridia > Lachnospirales > Lachnospiraceae > Hominiventricola. The sequence goes on from CAJTCV010000002.1 coordinate 191,221, forward strand.
GGTCGGGATGCTTATTTCTTTTTATGATTGTCTATGTAAGACAGAGCCGCAAAAATAACAAGCAATAATGTCAAAACTTCCATCACGCTCATGGGCACCACCCTCTTTCGTAAGACTAGAGGGCACCTATCAGAAAATCGCATCCTGCTTTCTGTTCAATTATACAATCCCATTATAACATGAATACACATATTTCTCAATTAAAAAATCGGTTCAACGAATATACAGTACAGACCGTTTGCCTCAAATGATTTAAGTAAATCAGACCTGTTAAAAATGGATATATGATACATAAATCAATACAGTATATAAAAATCACTACCCATGAATGAGTTTAAAAGACCTGTCAAAATTTCTCTGATAAAAATATCAGAAACAATGTACCTATTAAAACAAGTATTGCATTATGGTAAAATTGAGTCGAACAAGTTGATAGAAATTACTGGCTTATCAGTATACAGTGGCTATTTTCCTGCATTATCTGATTGAGTTTGTTTGTAATGAGTATTTCATAATAATAAAAAGGCTGATTCAGACATCAGATTAAATGTTGTTGGAGATTTGAAAAAGTTGTATAAATCATTATATATGCGTCAATCTCCCTAAAAATATATGTTACATAATGGTTTATTTCCTTGCACTATCATGTCTATGCACATAAATGTTTCAGCGTTAAAATGTATTTGAAGTTAAGGAAAACAAATGTTAAAACATTAAGGAGGAAATCAAAAAATGTGTAAAATGAGAGTGGCAGTAAGAAGGGAAATGCTAGGAGCAAGGGAACAGGCTTTTAGCCTCTGGAATGGTAAAGAGATCATGGAGTACACTGGAAACCAGATTAAAAGTTTAATCAAGTCCGGCCAGAAAGTATGTGGTCTGGCACTGAAGGAAAATGAACTTGTGCCGGATGCAGAGGGATTTTTCACCACGAATATCATGGAGCATAGATATTGTGGGAATTATACTCCCATGATTGAAAATGAAAATGTTATGGCAAATGTGTTCTATATTGTGATTGGGAGTCACGAAGAAAAAGGAGTTGTTTACTACGACTGCATTTCAACAAAATTCGAGCAGGCAAGCTTTGAGCAGTCGGACGCAAAAGCCTACATAAAACTGGGAATCATTTCCGGCGGTGCAAGGCTGGGGGCAGATGATAAGATTGAACTGGCTTCTCTGGAATATGAGAAAGAAAAGAAAGTGGTTCCAGAGAAAAAGAAATAAGGTTTAGGGCGTCCATTGGGAACAGTGGACGCCCTGTTGGTTAAAAGGGTTTCAAGAGGTTCCAGAGGGATCCAGAGAGATTTCAGAGAGGTACATGGAGAAATGATTGAACAGTATAAAGGTTATGAGATAAAGGTTTACTGGAGCAGCATTGAAAAGGGTTATATCTTCTGTGTGTTCAGTAAGGACGGCGAGGGCATTATGGAGAGTGTTCCATATTTCTATGAGGAAAACGCATGGATGGGGGCAAGGGAAACAGTAGACCAATATATAGAGGTTAAGGAAAGGGGGCTTGACAGGTGGACTATCTGACATTTACAACTATCCATACAATGATAATCATTTCATTATGTGGAGCAGTTTATTTAGGTAAACAGTGCTATTCATTCATAAAGTGGATTGCAAAATGGACGCTAAAGGAATTAGAAGAAGAATAATAAACAGCATTATCAAAAAAGGTTTATCCGGCAGAATAGATAAACCTTTTTTGATATATGACTTTTCATCAATAGAAAATCCCATTGCCGTCATGTACAGATACATGGGATTGATAAGGAAGTGATATAAAAATTTAACAGAAACGAGAGGGATTGAGCAATGGCTGGAAAGAATATCCGTGTAGTGCCAAAGATAAGCAACAATCTCATAGCGGTCTATATCTGCATACCGTCTACTGGGGAGAGCAGACAGGTCGCACTGGTTGAATGTCCGAATGATAACCAGTTAAACGATAATGTGGAACTGGCAGACGAACTATGCAAGACATATAGAAAGAGACTGAACAAGAGCATATGAGTTTAAAAGGCAGTTGCTTTAAAAGCGGCTGTCTTTTTTTGTGTTTATTTTAATACAACTAAGGAGCAGTAAGACAGGAAGATATATTGAAAAGTCCCGATATACAAGTGTAAAAGTCTTTGCAGACAGTAAAACAGAAAAGCGGTTACAGATACAGACAGGGCATACAATCCAGATTTCTCAAGTTTGTATTTCTGATTTATATAAAATTTTGAAGTTTCTATAATATAGTATATTGATTCTGGTAAATATCCCTTGAATTGTAAGTTTTCAATAAGGTATGGGAAAAGAAAATATTTTAAAAAGAGTTGATTTTATAAGGATTTCAAAGAGTTTGGGGAAAAGAAAAGGATGGAATGTCTTTAAACGGGTGTATTGATAAAATTTTATTAAATTGTAGATTTGGAAATCTGGTACAAATTTCTGAACAGAAAAAAGGGTTGTTCCGAATGACAATGATAATACATCTCATTGCAGACATTCCATTTTAAAATATGTGTTTCTTATGAAATACAGAAGACCGGAGATTATACAAAGATTATAAAATGAGCCAACATAACAACAGCAATAAATTCAAGTGATAAAGAAAAGTACAAAGATTTGTGCTGATCGGATGCAGCTGATAAATTTCAGTAACTGCAAAAATTGGACTTGTTGGAATAATTGTGTTGCATGAGGAACAGTTACAATATCAATCAAATTTAACCACTGATATACATTAGTAATTTCAAATTTTTAGTAAAAATTCACTTCCAGTTCACAACTGATTGGAGAATCAGCGGTATCATAAACATCCACTTGAAAGAGGGGGCAGTAAAAAAATTTTGATTATATGGAGGTAAAATAATATGAGTAAGGATAATAAGAGAAGAGACAGCAAAGGCCGTATATTGAGGACAGGTGAACAGCAGAGACAGGATGGAAAGTTTATGTATGCTTACCGTGGCAGAGACAATAAGATGCACTATGTTTACAGTTGGAAACTGGAGCCGACTGATAAACTGCCGGCCGGTAAAAGGGAATGCAGGTCATTGAGGGAACTGGAAAAAGAGATTGAAAAATCGCTCAATGAAGAACTGGCATACCACGGTGGAGATGTCACGGTATTAGAACTGGTTGAAAGATATATTGCCACTAAAATAGGGGTAAGACATAACACCATTGCCGGATATAAAACAGTTGTCAACATATTGAAGAAAGAAGAGTTTGGCAGCCGGAGGATTGATTTGGTAAAACCGTCAGACGCTAAACTCTGGCTGATTAAGTTGCAGTCAGAGGATAAGAGAAGTTACAGCAGTATCCATAGTATCAGAGGTGTTGTGCGTCCTGCCTTTCGTATGGCGGTTGAGGATGATTTAATAAAGAAGAATCCCTTTGACTGGGAACTTGCAACAGTGTTAATCAATGACAGCGTATCAAGGGAGGCAATTACACCGAGACAGGAAAGGCTGTTCCTTGATTTTATAAAAGGAGACAAACATTATTCACAATATTATGAGGGGATGTATATATTATTCAAGACAGGCATGAGGATTTCAGAGTTCTGTGGCCTTACGCTGTCAGACGTGGATATGAAAGGACGGAAGATACATATAGATAAGCAGTTACAGCGTACAAGAGAGGGTAACTATATCATAGCGGATACGAAAACCACCTATGGAGAAAGGTATTTGCCAATGACGGAAGAAGTTTACCAGTGCTTTAAAAAGCTGGCAGCCAGACGCAGGAAAACAAAGGTGGAGCCAATGGTGGATGGTGTGGGCGGCTTTCTGGTTCTGGATCAGAATGGTATGCCGTACCTTGCATTACATTGGGAAAAGCGGTTCGAGTATGCTCTGAAGAAGTATAACAGGACATACAAGGAAGAACTGCCAAAGATAACGCCGCATGTATGCAGACATACTTATTGTAGTAACATGGCAAAGTCAGGAGTAAATGCAAAGACTTTACAATATCTTATGGGTCATGCCGACATTGCCACGACCTTAAATGTGTATACCCATTTGGGATATGATGATGTGGAAAAGGAAGTAAGGGAAATGGAAGAAAGGCTTAGAAAGGAAGTGTAGGCGTGTAGGAATTTACCTTTGGAAAGGGTAGAAAAAAGGGCATTTTACCTTTTTTCTACTCATTTTGGGAGACAAAATATACCGGGTTGTGGTAAGATATACGAGGTATAGAGTTTTTGAGGTCAGAGGAAAAACCTTGAAAACAAAAGGAAAAACCAAGATATACCAAGATATAAGGAGATATGGAAAACATGATAAAAATTTTATTTATATGCCACGGCAACATCTGCCGCAGCCCAATGTGTGAGTACGTCATGAAAGACCTGGTGGAGAGGCAGGGGCTGTCCGACTGCTTTTTCATCGATTCTGCTGCTACCAGCAGGGAAGAGATCGGCAACCGGGTCCACCGCGGTACGCGGGAGAAGCTGAAGAAGGAGGGGATCTTCTGCGGAGATCATCGGGCCAGACAGATGACGCGGGCGGATTATGAACAGTTTGACTATCTCATTGGAATGGACACCTGGAATATTGACAATATGCAGCGGATTGTCAGACAGGATCCGGAGAAAAAGATCAGCCGCCTCCTGGACTTTTCAGAATGTCCCAGGGATATTCAGGATCCATGGTATACCGGGAATTTTGACGTGACGTATGAAGACGTGGCAGAGGGGTGTCAGGCGCTGCTGGAATACATTAAGGAGAATGATCTGTAACAGAGGAAAGGGACATAAATATATGAGATTAATACACTGCGCGGATCTGCATCTGGATTCCAGGATGGAGTCCGGGCTTTCTTCGGAAAGGGCACAGGAGCGCCGTCTGGAGCTTTTGAGGACATTCACCCGTATGGTGGAACAGGCAGAGCGGGAACAGGCGGAGGCAGTTCTGATCTGCGGGGATCTGTTTGATGCCAGGACGATCTCGGTCCGTGCCGGGAACTGCGTGCTGGATGCCGTCAGGATGCATCCGCAGATCACATTTTATTATCTGCAGGGAAACCATGACCGGAACGGTTTCCTTGACGGAAGCAGACAGCTCCCGGAGAATCTGAAGACCTTCGGATCGGACTGGACCTCATATGAACAGGGAGATGTGACCATCACCGGGGCGGAGCTCTCGGAAGAAACAGGAGAAGACCTGACGGAGCGGCTTGTGCTGGACCGGAACAGACTGAACATCGTGATGCTCCATGGAATGGTCACGGAATATGGCGGAAAGGACCAGTCGGATACCTTTTCCGTGCGTGCCCTTCGGGGAAAGGGGATTGATTATCTGGCCCTTGGGCATATCCACAGTTATCGGCAGGAGCGGCTGGATGACAGGGGCGTCTGGTGCTACAGCGGATGCATGGAAGGCCGGGGATTTGATGAGTGCGGGGAGAAAGGTTATGTGATGCTTGAGACCGCAAAGGGAAGAGTCGTTTCGTCCTTTGTTCCTTTTGCTCAGCGGACATTGCATGAGGTGCCGGTGGATGTCACAGGGATGATGACTCAGGAGGAAATCCGAAGGGAGATCCTTGAGGAACTGGCGTCTGTTCCCCGGGAAGATCTGGTGAAAATCGTTCTGACCGGCCGGGTGGATCTGGAAGTGGAGCGGGATCCTGAATGGGTTCGGAAATGGCTGGAAGACGAATATTATTTTCTGAAGGTGAAGGATGAGACTTCACTTCTGGTCCGGCCGGAGGATTATCAGTATGATGTGTCCCTGAAGGGAGAATTTGTCCGGCTGGTGCTGGCGTCTGATCTGCCGGAACACGAAAAAGAAGAGATACTGCAAAGAGGCATCCGTGCCCTGGCAGGGGAGGGATAAGATGCGGATCCTTAGATTACATATTGAAAATTTTGGAAGACTGTACAATGTTGACATGGAGTTTGCAGAGGGGTTAAACAGGATCTGCCGGGAAAATGGATGGGGAAAATCCACGCTGGCTGCATTTATCAAAGCCATGTTTTACGGGCTTCCTTATACGACGAAGAGGTCTTTGCAGGAAAATGACCGAAAGCATTATCTTCCCTGGCAGGGCGGAGCCTTTGGAGGCAGCCTGGAATTTCAGACAGAGGAACGCGCATACCGGGTGGAGCGGTTCTTCGGAGCGAAGGATAAGGACGATACGTTTGAACTGTATGATCTGCAGACAGGGCTGGACAGCCTGGACTATTCCGAGCGTCTGGGAGAGGAACTGTTCGGCGTGGATCGGGCAGCCTACGGTCGGAGCAGTTTTCTGGGGCAGCAGGATCTGATGGTTTCTGTGAATGACAGTCTTGGCGCCCGTCTGACGCACGTGGAGGAAGATGCGGGGGATATGAGGAACTATGAAAGGGCTGTATCCTCTCTGGAAGATAAAATGAAATATTTTCAGAAGACCGGAGGCCGGGGACAGATCGGAAAGCTGGAGGAAGAGCGCCGCATCGTGCGGGAGGAGCTCGCCGGATGCCGGCAGCAGGAAGATGAGATGGAAGAGTGGAATTCTGTGCTCAGTTCCAGAAGAGCGCTTGCCGATGATGTGAGGGATTCCATGGAGAATATCATGCGCACGCTCCGAAGTGTACAGGAGCAGAAGCAGACCGAGGCGAAACGGGCACAGTATGAACTGCTGAAGCGGCAGGCGGAGGAAAAGCAGAGGGAACTGCAGCAGACTGCCGCTGCGCTGGCAGAATATACGGATACTCCGCCGGGAGAAGAGGAGCTGGACCGGTGCCGGGAGCGGATCTATCAGCTGGACGGACTGCGGCAGAGAGAGGAAGGTGCGGACCGGCAGCTGAAGGATGCGGTGAGCCGTCAGGGTGATGTGGAAGATGCCAGAGGAGAGCTTTCTTCCCCGGGAATCTGGCTGGTGGTTCTGGCAGTATTTCTGATGGTTCTGGGAGGATTCTGTATGTTCCGGGGAATCCCGGCGGCGGGGATCGCGGTTCTGATTGCGGGTGCTGTGCTCCTTGTGCTTGGATGCCTGAAGGAACAGAGCTGCCGTTCAAAAATGGAGGAGCTGGAGAGACGGGTTCAGGAGAGCGGCCAGCAGGTCCGGGAGGCAGACCGGGCTCTGCGGGATATTCAGAAGAAGCAGGACATGCTGGAAAAGAAGATCGGAGAGCTTCTGGAGGTTGAGAAACATGCGGATACGGCAAAGATGGAGCAGCTCTGGAAGGAGGAACGGAGGAAGAGCAGGGCATACAGAGAACTAAAGCAGAGATACGAGGAGCAGAAAAAGGAAGTTCAGAGGAGCCGGGAGCTGTGGTTCTGCTTCGGGGAAAATTTTTCTGAGGAAGAAAAAGAACAGATGAAGCAGTCACGGGAAGCCCTGCCTGACGCGGAGACTCTGGAAGGAAAGCTGGAACAGGAGAAGGCACGTCTGAAGAAGCTTGAGAAGGAACAGGAGGATATCCGGTTTCGCCTGAAAGGACTGCAGGAAAAGGCGGAGCAGATCCCGAAGCTTAAGGAAAGAGAAGCATGGCTGTCGGAGCAGATCGCGGAAGCGGTCCGGGAGCATGATCTTCTTGGACAGACGGTCCGGTATCTGAAGCTGGCAAGGGAACAGTTTTCTGCCCATTATCTGAAAGACATGAAAGAGAGGCTGGATCATTACCTGACGGAGATGGGGACCGGACCCGAGGGCGGTATCTCTCTGGATGTCCGTCTGCAGATGAAGGTGCAGGAGGCAGGGGCATACCGGAGCCTGGAGTCTCAGAGCACCGGGCAGCAGGATCTGCTGTGCTTTGCAGAGCGGCTGGCAGTTGTGGATGTTTTATATAAGGATGAAAAGCCGCCGCTGATTCTGGATGATCCTTTCACGAATCTGGATACTGTGAGACAGAGACGTGCCATGGAGGTGCTGAGGCAGCTTTCCGAAGAGCGGCAGATGATCTGTTTCACCTGTCATGAGGATCCCGGCCCGTAGAATCGGATTCTGCCGCGCCCGTTTAAATGCGATTTCCTGGTATCGGTTGTTTTCATATAAGCGCCTGCTTCTGAAACAGGGGATGATGTTTTCGCGCGTACAGGTAGGTCAGCGCATGGATCAGCGTCGTCAGGATCCAGGACACCGGATAGGACAGAAGCAGGATATTCTGTGTGGGCATCCATGCAAAAATGGTTGCAAGCCACAGGATCCGGAACAGGCAGGCGCCGGACAGGGAGACGACCATGGGCGTGAGCGCGTAGCCAAGTCCCCGCATGATACCCATGACGACTTCCATGACCCCGCAGAGAAAATAGGGGGCGCTGATCCAGAGGAGCCGTGTGCGTCCTGCCGCGATGACGGCGGAGTCTGCGGAATAGATGCCAAGGAGCGGTTCTCCCAGCAGGTTGACGCCCACACCCATGATGAGCCCGATCACGGTCACCAGTCCCAGTCCGGAAAAGAGGATCCGGTTGATCCGGTCTGCTTTCCCGGCGCCGGTGTTCTGGCTTGTGAAGCTGACCGCCGCCTGATGGACTGCATTCATGGAGATATAGACAAACTGCTCGATGCTCATGGCAGCGCTGTTGCCGGCCACGACGATGGAGCCGAAGGAATTGATGGAGGACTGGATCAGCACATTGGAAAAGGAGAACAGAGATCCCTGTATTCCGGCAGGCAGCCCGATCTGCATCATCCGGCGCAGACGGAGCGGGTGGATGTAGAGCTTTCGGATATTGAGCCGGCAGGGACCCTCCATCCGGCACAGACAGAGCAGGATCAGTACGGCGCTGATGCACTGGGCAATGATCGTTGCCAGCGCTACGCCGGCCACGTCCATGTGCAGGGTGATGACGAAGAACAGGTTCAGTACCACGTTCACCACACCGGCCACGGACAGGAAGTACAGAGGCTTTCTGGTATCTCCGGCGGCCCGCAGGATGGCGCTCCCGAAGTTGTAGACCATGGTGGCGGGCATCCCGATGAAGATGATCTTCAGGTAGAGCGCAGCTTTGTCAAGAACGTCCAGAGGCGCCCCCATCCGGATCAGAAGAGGCCTGGTGAAAAGCATTCCCACGCCAATGAGCAGGATGCCGGAGATCATGCTGATGGTGATGGCTGTGTGCACATTATCCTGGGTTCCTTTTTCATCTCCGCTTCCCAGCGTATGCCCCACGGTTACATTGGTTCCGATGGACAGTCCGATAAAGAGGTTGACCAGCAGGTTGGTGAGCGAACTGGTGGAGCCAACGGCGGCCAGAGACTCATTGCCGGCAAACCGGCCGACTACGATCACGTCTGCGGCATTGAAGAGCAGCTGCAGGCAGCCGGAGAGCATCAGGGGCAGGCTGAAGGCAATGATTCCCGGCAGCAGCGGGCCGTTGCACATATCGATCTTGTGAGATTTTCCGGACATTTTGGTCCCCTCCGTTTTCTGTATTTTCAATATATTATCTGTAGTTCATGGACATGTTTCCTGAAAGATATCTTCTAATATAGAACGGCTTTTTCTGTACGTCAAGAGAAATTTTTCTGTTGATCTTCATATTATTTCTCCTTGATTAATTAAAAAAATAAATTAATGAAAATAAAATTAATATAAAAAACAAGTGTATTATTCACAAAAACAGGAAAAACCCAAGAAACCATAAAGTAAAACCAACGAAAAGATAAAAAACTACTTTAATTATTGAAAAAACTGTGAAAAATTTATATAATATAGTAAATAAAGTTAATTAATATTATTATAAAATTAACTTAAAAATAAGGAAGAGTAAAGTGTGAAGAGAAAAATACCAGGATTGAGAAGGGTAACGGTCTGGTTTTGTGCAGTCATACTGGCTGATTCGCCTTCTTTTTCCCATGCGGTTCTGGCAAGACCTTCTGATGCGGAAGAAGTGAAGCGGATCTGGGATTTCTCGGACGGCGTTCAGGGCTGGGTATATGACGACAGCTGGGCCGGGGACGGCTACCATGGGACAGGCGCCTGTGAGCAGGGCCCGGAGAGGGAGATGCTGAAGGTCAGTCTTGATTATTCAGCGGATGTGGAGAAAGGATGGAGCCAGACCAGGATCAGCTTTACGGAAGAATCGGGGATCGACTATTCTCCGTATAAGGTGCTGACTTTTGATCTCTATTATGACCTGAATGCATACACTACGGGGCAGATTGCAGTCAAAGCTTTCTTAGACAATGTGTTTCAGGATCAGCAATATCAAAGAAGAAAAATATCTGGTGGATTCCACCGTTGCTCCGGATACCAGGACGGCAGTATCCTCTACAGAATCAGAATTTGCTGTAAATGGGGCAGTGTACGCCTATACGGATTCTGTGCAGCTGGCGGATCCGGATGCGGACCCTTCTGCTGTGGCACTGTACCAGTATCTGAAAGCAGTGGGAGAATCGGCCGACACGCTCTTTGGGCATATGGAGGACACGGTGCTGAAAGCGGGAGGCGCGGCCATCGGTGAATCGGATACCTCAGATGTGACCGGAGCTGAGAGGCGATACGTCAATCCACACTTTTTCACATGGACACAGAACACACCACTTACTTGATCGGACTTTCGCCGGAAGGATATGTGGGACATATTTATTATGGGCGGAAGCTTGGGAGTGAGGGGAACAACTACCTTCTGCATATGGAAGAGGCGCCTTTTACGCCGTCTGTTCGGGAACGGGAGAAGGCTTCTTTTATGGATTTTTTCCCCATGGAGTATCCGGCCGGAGGCATCGGGGATTACCGGGAGAGCTGCCTGGATGTAAGAGGCGGGTCCGGAAGCATCGGGTGTGAGCTGCTGTTTAAAGAATACCGGATTACAAAAGGGAAGCCGGTACTTCCCGGTCTGCCGGCTTCTTTCGGGACGGAAGATGAGGCGGAGACACTGGAGCTTGTCTGCGAAGACCGGCTTCTGGGGATTGAGGTGATACTGGCTTATTCTGTATTCTGGAAGTGTGATATGATCACCAGGAGTATACGGGTGGATAATCGGGGAGAGGAACACCTGAAGCTGGAGAAGGTATACAGTGCCTGTCTGGACATGGACAACCGGGACTTTGAGATGGTGACGCTGGTGGGGAGCTGGGCAAGAGAACGCCATATCCAGAGAGGGGCGCTGCGTTTCGGCAGGCAGATGGTTTCTTCGGTAAAAGGGGAGTCCAGCCATCAGGAGCATCCGTTCCTTGCTCTGGTGACACCGGAGACCACCCAGGGGACCGGAGAGGTCTATGCCATGAATTTTGTCTATTCCGGTAATTTTATGGCGCAGGCAGAGCTCACGCAGTTCCGGCAGGTCCGCATGACTATGGGGATCCATCCGGATCATTTCTGTTGGAATCTGCGTCCGGGAGAGTCCTTCCAGGCGCCGGAGGCGGTGCTGACATACTCGGCGGAAGGACTGGGACTTATGACCCGGAATTTCCATGATTTCTATCGGGAGCATCTGATCCGGAGTCCTTATAAATACCGGAAGCGTCCGGTGCTTATCAACAACTGGGAGGCGACTTATTTCGACTTTGATTCGGAAAAACTGCTTGCCATCGCCAGGGAAGCGAAGAAGGCGGGGATCGAGATGCTGGTCATGGATGATGGATGGTTCGGAAAGCGGAATCTTGACGACTGCTCCCTGGGAGACTGGACGGTGAACGAGGAAAAAATCACCTCGGGGCTTCCGGATCTGGTGGAGAAGGTGAATGAGATCGGTCTTCAGTTCGGGATCTGGTTTGAGCCGGAGATGATCTCGCCGGATTCGGACCTCTACCGGGCACATCCGGACTGGGCAATCCGGATCGCGGGGAGAACGCCTTCTCAGAGCAGAGCCCAGTATGTGCTGGATTTGTCGCGGAAGGAGGTCGTGGACTATGCGTACGGATGCGTGGCGGATATCCTGCACAGCGCGCCCATCGCCTATGTGAAATGGGATATGAACCGCCAGCTCTGCGACATCGGAAGCGCCTGTCTGGATCGGGAAAGCCAGGGAGAGCTGATGCACCGGTATGTGCTGGGAGTCTATGAGATGCAGGAGCGGCTGGTGACGGAGTTTCCGGAGCTTCTGCTGGAGAACTGCTCCGGCGGCGGGGCCAGGTTCGATCCCGGCATGCTTTACTACAGTCCGCAGATCTGGTGTTCGGATGATGTGGACGCCATGGAACGGCTTCGGATTCAGGAGGGAACGGCGCTGATCTATCCGCTCTCCACCATGGGAGCCCATGTGGGGGACTGTCCCAACCATATCGTAGGCAGGAATACGCCTTTTGATACGAGAGCACATGTGGCCATGGCGGGTACCTTCGGATACGAGCTGGACATTACGAAGATCGCAGAGGAGGAACGGGCGAAGATTCCGGCGCAGGTGGAGGAGTACCGCAGATACCAGCCCCTGATGCAGAGGGGAGACTATTACCGTCTGGCCTCCTGGTCGGACCGGAAGCCCTACGACTGCTGGGAAGTGGCGGCGAAGGACGGCTCGGAAGCGCTGGTGACCTTTGTGCAGGTGCTGGCGGAGCCCAATATGCACAGCAGGGCTGTTTTCCTGAGAGGGCTGAAGGAGGACGCGGAATATGTGCTGGAGGGAACGGAAGAAGTCTACGGCGGCGACGAACTGATGTACTGCGGTTATCTGGTTCCTTCAAAGCAGGGAGATTTTGTAAGTCGGCTGTACCATTTTGTCAGAGTTGGATAATAATAGAAACGTGGCTGGAGGAAATGATGGGTAAAGTAAGACTTGTGGATATTGCCAATGCGGTGGGGGTCAGTACGGTGACGGTGCACAACGCCCTCACCGGGCAGAAGGGCGTAAGCGAGAGTCTGCGGGAACAGATACAGAAGGCGGCGGAGGAACTGGGATACGAGAGTCACAGAAAGGTCAGGCCCAGGGAAGAACAGACGGAGGACTTTCAGAAGATCGGCGTGCTGATCGCGGAGCGGTATCTGGGAAATCATACGACCTATTACTGGAAACTCTATCAGGAGCTGGCCCTTGCCGCCACGGAAAAGCAGTGTTATACCACCATCGAAACGCTGAAGAACGGAGACGGGGGACAGCATCTGGAGCTCCCCCAGATGGTGCTCCAGAACAAGGTGGAGGGACTGATCATCGTCGGGGAGATCGACAAGCAGTACATCCGCAGACTTCGGGAGGCAGTGACCATGCCGGTGGTGTTTCTGGACTTTTATGACCATGAGCTGGCCAGGGATGCGGTGATTGCGGATAATTTCTACGGAATGTACCAGATGACGGAGGTGCTTCTGGAGAGAGGAATGAGGGAGATCGGATTCATCGGTTCTATTTATTCCACCAGCAGCATCATGGACCGTTACTGCGGCTTTATGAAGGCCATGACGCAGCACCGGCTGAACGTGCATCCGGAATGGCTGATCGAGGACCGGGATGCCCAGGGGATCGTGGAATTTGAACTGCCCCGAAGACTTCCGGAAGCCTTCGTCTGCAACTGCGACCTGGTGGCGGGAATGCTGGTATACAAGCTGAACGAACGGGGCCTGAAGGTGCCGGACGACGTGTCGGTGGTGGGATTCGACAATTTCCTCTATCCGGGTTATGCGGACATGAAGATCACCACCTATGAGGTGAATACAAAAGCCATGGTGCGGGTGGCCATCAAAAAACTGATGAAGCAGTTCAAAAATCCCAATTCCGGCAGAGGGCTGGAGATCGTATCCGGACATGTGGTGATGAAAAACAGCGTGCGCAGAAATGTGCCTTAGGGCATGTGAGGAGGTTTTTGATGATATTTTCAAAAGTACTGCAGTCTCTGCAGAATGTGCACGGAATCATGCAAAGATGGATCGGACAGATTCTGCCAAACCCGGGAAAACGCCGGTCGCGGGAAATTCTGCGGCTTATCCGTCATAAATATCATGAGGAAGAAACAGGGACCGAGGCCGGAACAACTGCGTCAAAAAAGAGCCTGCCAGGAAAATCAAAGCGCTTTCTGAATATCTTATGGAATGAGTGGAAGGGGCGCAGATGGCTGTCCGTTATCTGCCATCCGGCTTTTTTGCAAAGGCAGTACAGCCCGGAGGTTCTGGCAGGGCTTTGCGGTTTCCTGCAGAAAGAAAACCGGGTCCGCCCGGAAGGGATCGGGCAGGATCTGTACTTTGCCCTGTGCACTGCCTATGGATTATTTACGGATATAGACGATAAGGCGGCGGCTGACAGGCAGGCGAAGCCGGCGGTGTCGCCTGAGGCGAAAAGAGGGTATGCCCGTATGAAAGAGCTGCTTGCCGCACACCCCGGTCACCGGGAGTATGCGCAGGATCTCCAGTGCTGGTCTGATCTGAAAGAAGAGCGCCGTTTCTTTTCTTTCTGTCAGGAGGCGTGCTGCCTCTGGCAGGGCGCGGGGGATCAGGAACAGCAGGCCGCCTTTGCGGAGAAATTTTCGGATACGGCGGAGCAATGGCTGCTGATGTCCTCCCTCCCGGATTCCGATATGGAATTTGTCTTCCGCAATCTCTGCAGTCTGCCGCAGCCTTTGTTTTCGCGGCAGTTGGCGGCAAAAATGCAGGAATATGCGCATCTGCGCTGCCAGCGTCAGGAATTTTTCCAGGCATTTTTGGATGCGATGGACCATACGGGAGAAGGGCATTCCGTCCATGAATGCGGATATGTGCCGCATATGCAGCGCTTCAACGCTTTGAAGGCGCGATATGATTCTACAGGGGACTGGAAAAAGCTCCTGTGCAGCCGCAGCTTCCTGAACGATTTCCGCGACGGGGTGCTGCATCCGCGCCATGGAGGCTATGTCAGCTCCTGGCCCAGGTATCTGGAATACTATGCGTGGCGGGAGGTGCGCAGCCAGTTCGACGGCAGCTCGCCTTTTGAGGAGGAGCTGCTTGCGTGGCTTAAGAACGATCTGTATTTCACAGAGTACGAGAAGCGTTTTCAAAGGGAGCTGGTATGGAAAGAGCAGCAGATAGAAAAGGCTTATTTTCGTGAACTGTTCCCCCTGCCGGAACGAAGCGCAGGGAAACTTGAGGTGCTCCGCAGGGCGGAGCAGGGGAAGCCGATCAGCCCAAAGAAGGCGTCGGAAGCGCTCAGCGGACTGTATGCGTATGATGAAACGGCGCTGCGCCGCCTGACACAGGTCACCAATGCCATGGTGCATTTTAATTTCCTCCTGGGCGCGTCAAAGGACAGAGGAGAGGCGGCATGGGGAGACGCGGTCTGCTTTCTGGAGGATGAGGTCCTGATCTGCCGCAGGGAGGAAAACGGGACCTGCCGTTTAAGCCACGCCGCTTTTTTTGACCTGATTTCCCACATTGTCGACAGCAAGGCGGACTGCCACCTTACGCATAAGAAATCGTTCTATACGGATGAATTTATAGAGACTGTCTGTAAAAACATGTATCTGTACGAATGTTATGTATCCGGCATGAAATGATGCAGGGAGGAAGAGGCTGTGCCGGGGGCGCTGGATGGTGGGAGAAGTAAGAAGGTGGCTGCCGTATTATTTTCCATAAGTACAGGGCTTTCCAGCTGTATCATCAGCAGGGGAGGAGCAGGAGTCTGGGGTATAATTCTGGTCTTCCGGCCTGGAAGCAGTAAAGGAGATGGACATATGAAAAAATGTGTGAAGAAGCTGAGAAAATAATGGCAGGGGGATAAATTTAGGCTATTTTGGGAAGAAAGAAAACCACAGGATTGCAAAGAGGCTGAAAGAAGTGTTTTCTGAATGGATTGATAATGGTCATAATGATTTTGAGGATGACCCATCCGGCGTGACGATCAGGTATGCTGTGATTGTTGCTGCTTTCTGCGGTATGCAGGGCGCGATCAGTATTTTTTCTATTTTTGCGGTATCCATGATCCAGCAGAATACGCCGGATGAGCTGATTGGGAAAATCATGGCTTATACATCTGCTGTCACGCTGTGCGCCCAGCCGGTTGGACAGATGGTATATGGATTTTTGTTTGGCGTGATCGGGCTGCCTGCCACGGGCTTTTTCAGGAAACTGGAAGAAAAGCAGGGGGGCGCAACAGGTAACGAGTGCTGACTTGAGAAAGTAAATTCCATCACGTTTTCAAATTTGTCTGTTTTTTCAAATTTTCAGTCCGGAAATACGGTCTGTATGGTATAATGATATCGTATTTTTCTCCGGAATCTGAAAATCAGAGCATGACAAACGGACCTCTGAATCCGGTATGTGTACGACTGAATTCTACAGGTCATAACGGAATGGTTTTAAATCTGATCAGACAGCGGCAGTGAAAAATACGACAGGTTACTTAAGCAGCTTTGGGGTGAGTGTTACCTCATCCGGGGCGACATATTTAAGCTGCAGGGCCCGGAGAATATCCGGGCCAGATTTTTGAAGTGAAAGATCATACGGAGTTGCCCCTCCCGGTTTTTCCCGTGCATATCCATTGATGTGATCCACGCATTTCCGGACATCCCATTGGGTCAAATGGGTAAAGATGGTTCCTTTGGGAAGAATCATCCGCAGAAGGGGATGTACTTCTTCAATCCCGCCCTTCTGATTGCCGCGCATGGGATCGCAGTAGTAAAGACTCGTACGCTTGATCCCGTTAATTCCGATTTCCAGCGCATTGGGGTCCCCAGATTCCGCTCCCCGGTCTGTCAGACATATGCCAAAAACAGTCAGGAAATCATAAGTTCCCAGCGCCTGCTCCATTTGGTCAAATGCAGCTCTTACAGCACCCTTTGCCAGCCGGTTCAGGATATGGGCAGTCAGCAGTTCCGTCTCAGGCAGACAGAAGGTCAGAATACATTTGCCAGAGCCTCTGGCAGACAATATGGTATCCATCTCACAGAAGCGGGAAGGCGGCGGATGATTGACAGAGACTTTGGAAGAGGATACAATGGGAAGGAAGCAGAGGCGGGCAGTTCGGAAAGGCAATGGCCAGAAAGGCCGAAAAGTATTTAAAAAAATGCTGAAAACCAGATTTTGAGATGGAGGAAAACAGATGGATTACAGAGACAAATACAGGCAGTGGTGCACCGATCCGATTTTTGACGAGGCGACCAGGGCGGAGCTTCGGGAGATCGCCGGGCAGGAAAAGGAAATCGAGGACCGGTTTTACAAGGACCTGTCCTTTGGGACCGGAGGACTCCGGGGCGTGATCGGAGCCGGGACAAACCGGATGAACATCTATACGGTGACAAAAGCGACCCAGGGGCTGGCGAACTATATCCGGAAGCAGGGCGGAGAAGAGAAGGGCGTGGCCATTGCCTTCGATTCCCGGAACATGTCCGTGGAATTTTCCGAGAAGGCGGCGCTCTGCCTGAACGCCAACGGAATCCGCACCTATCGCTTTGAGACGCTGCGTCCTACGCCGGAGCTTTCCTTTGCGCTGCGGGAGCTTGGCTGCATCGCAGGTATCGTCATCACGGCCAGCCACAACCCGCCGGAGTACAACGGCTATAAAGTGTACTGGGAGGACGGCGCTCAGATCACGGCGCCCAAAGACAGGGAAATCATCGCGGAAGTAAACGCGGTGACGGATTTTGCGTCCATCCGGATGATGGAACGGGCAGAGGCGGAGGAAAAAGGGCTGTTCCGGGTCATCGGGGAGGAGATCGACGACCGTTATATGGAAGAACTGAAAAAGCTGGTCTTAAGTCCGGAATCCATCCGGAAGACGGCGGACAGCCTGAAGATCGTCTATACGCCCCTTCACGGCACCGGCAATCTTCCGGTGCGCAGAGTGCTTCGGGAACTTGGATTTACCAACGTGCAGGTGGTGCCGGAACAGGAACTGCCGGACGGCCGATTCCCCACGGTATCCTACCCAAATCCGGAGGACCCGAAGGCGTTTGCGCTGGCGCTTCAGCTGGCGGAGGAGACGGATGCGGACCTGGTGCTGGCCACGGACCCGGATGCGGACCGGCTGGGAGTCTATGCAAAAGATACAAAGACCGGGGAATACATTCCCTTTACTGGAAATATGTCCGGGCTTCTGATCGCGGAATATGAACTGAGCGTACGAAAACAGCTGGGACGTCTGCCGAAGAACGGCGCG
Source organism: Lachnospiraceae bacterium (assembly GCA_910574805.1). Classification (GTDB taxonomy): domain Bacteria; phylum Bacillota; class Clostridia; order Lachnospirales; family Lachnospiraceae; genus Hominiventricola. The sequence goes on from CAJTCV010000002.1 coordinate 209,142, forward strand.
CTGGTGAAGACCATCGTCTCTTCGGATATGGCGGATGGAATCGCGAAGGAGTACGGCGTGGAGGTTATCGAGGTGCTCACCGGATTTAAATACATCGGCGAGCAGATCAAATTCTTCGAGCAGACCGGATCGCACGAATATCTGTTCGGCTATGAGGAGAGTTACGGATGCCTGGTGGGAACCCACGCGAGAGACAAAGATGCAGTCGTGGCGGTCATGGCGCTCTGCGAAGCGGCGGCCTATTATAAGGAAAAAGGCCTGACGCTGTGGGATCAGATGCTGCATATCTATGAGAAATACGGCTATTATAAGGAGGATCTGGTGTCCATCACCATGAAAGGCGTAGACGGCGCCGAGCGGATCCAGAAGATTCTGGCGGACATGAGAAGTAATCCCCTTCGGAAGATCGGGGATCGTGAGGTGATCGCGCTTCGGGATTATGAGGCGGATACCCGTCTGGAGCTGGCGACCGGAAAAGTGACGCCCACAGGCCTTCCGAAATCCAACGTCCTTTACTATGAGCTGGAGGGCGGAGCCTGGTGCTGCGTACGACCATCCGGAACAGAGCCGAAGGTGAAGTTTTACATGGGCGTGAGAGAAGGTAGCCTGGAGGCGGCCGGTAACGCTCTGGAAGGGCTGAAGGCAGCCATGGCAAAGATCGTAAAATAACTGAATGCAAAAACGGAGCCCCGGGCGCAGAGCAGCCGCGGGGCTGTTATTTTGCCGGGAACAGGAAGACAGGAGACCGGTGCAGTGTCCTCTTATCTGATGGCGCTTGTGACAGTATAAGGCCATAAAACATCAGGGCGGCTGCCATGTGCATCCGGCGCCCTTTGACATACGGCTTTTCGGGGATGACAGCGTGATTGTACAGCCGGATCTGTCCGTGATCTGCCGGTCGGAGCTTCTGACGGACCTGGTCATTTGGAGAAGAGATACCGGGAGGAGTGCTGGACGGGCTGACTGTGCGTGTGGATGTATAGGATATAAAGGATTTTATAAAAGTCAATATTGTGCTGATTCTTTCCAAGATACTCTCTTAAAATCCGGTTTTATTTTTATTAAAATGACAGGAAATGATTATAATAACCAGTAAAATTTTGCAGAATGCAAGAAAGTTGAGGAAATGAATATGGCAAAAAAGGCATTGATCACAGGGATCACGGGACAGGATGGATCCTATCTGGCGGAACTTCTGCTGGAAAAGAAGTATGAAGTTCACGGGATTACCCGCCGGGCGTCCATCTCCAATACATCCAGAATCGACCATCTGCTGGCGGCCCATGCGGTGACGCTGCATGACGGCGACCTGACGGATTCTTCGTCACTGATCCGCATCATCGGCATGGTGCAGCCGGACGAGATCTATAATCTGGCGGCCCAGTCCCACGTGCAGGTATCCTTTGACGTACCGGAATATTCCGGGGATGTGGACGCCATCGGCGTCCTGCGGATCCTGGAAGCAGTGCGGATCCTGGGGCTTACGAAGAAAACGAAGATTTATCAGGCGTCCACTTCCGAGCTGTACGGCAAGGTGGAAGAGGTGCCTCAGAAGGAGACGACGCCGTTTCATCCCTACAGTCCTTATGCGGTGGCGAAGCAGTACGGCTTCTGGATTACGAAGGAATACCGGGAAGCTTACGGTATGTTTGCTGTGAACGGGATTCTGTTCAATCATGAGTCCGAACGCCGGGGAGAGAATTTTGTGACCAGGAAAATCACGCTGGCGGCGGGCCGGATCGCAGAGGGACTGCAGGACCATCTGGAGCTGGGAAATATGGATTCTCTGCGGGACTGGGGTTATGCGAAGGATTATGTGGAATGCATGTGGATGATTCTGCAGCATGATATGCCGGAGGATTTTGTTATTGCCACCGGGGAGCAGCATACGGTGAGGGATTTCACGGAGAAGGCGTTTGCGGCCAACGGCATCCGGCTCAGGTGGGAAGGAAAAGGACTGGAGGAGAAGGGCTACGATGCAGAGACCGGCAGGATGCTGGTGTGCGTGAATCCCGAGTGGTTCCGCCCAACGGATGTGGACAACCTGTGGGGAGACCCCACGAAGGCGAAGACAGTCCTTGGGTGGAACCCGCAGAAAACCAGTTACGAGGAACTGGTGAGGATCATGGCAGAGCATGACCGGGAACTGGCCAGAAAAGAAGCAGCTGTGAAGGCAGCACAGCAGGGGGTATAAAGAAAATGATGGAAAAAGACGCGAAAATCTATGTGGCAGGCCACCGGGGAATGGTAGGCTCTGCGATTGTGAGAGAACTTCAGAGGCAGGGATATACGAATATCCTTACCCGGACCCATAAAGAACTGAATCTGTGCCGGCAGGATGAGGTGGAAGCCTTTTTTGCGCAGGAAAAGCCGGAATATGTATTTCTGGCGGCGGCGAAGGTAGGCGGCATTGTGGCAAATGAGAGCGCGCTGGCAGATTTTATGTATGATAACATGATTCTGGAGATGAATGTGATCCATTCCGCATGGCAGAACGGCTGCAAAAAACTGGAGTTTCTGGGGTCTTCCTGTATATATCCCAGGATGGCGCCCCAGCCCATGAAGGAGAGCTGCCTTCTGACCTCGGAGCTTGAGAAGACCAACGAGGCCTATGCGCTGGCGAAAATCTCAGGGCTGAAGTACTGCGAGTTTCTGAACCGGCAGTACGGGACCGATTACATCTCGGTCATGCCGACCAATCTGTACGGCCCCAATGACAATTATCATCCGACCCACAGCCATGTGCTTCCGGCGCTGATCCGCCGGTTCCACGAGGCGAAGGAACAGAACCTTCCCTATGTGACCTGCTGGGGAGACGGCAGCCCGTTGCGGGAGTTCCTGTATGTGGACGATCTGGCGAACCTCTGCGTGTTTTTGATGAACAACTACAGTGGCAACGAGACGGTGAATGCAGGAACGGGCAAGGAGCTGACCATCAAGGCGCTGACGGAGCTGGTGGCGGACGTGATCGGATATACCGGGGAGATCCGCTGGGATCCGTCAAAACCCAACGGGACGCCCAGAAAGCTTCTGGATGTGTCCAAGAGCGCGGCTCTTGGCTGGACCTATCAGACAGAGCTTCGGGACGGTATCCGCCTGGCCTATGAAGACTTTTTAAACAATCCCATGAGAGCAGAGAGGTGATCCCGTGAATATCGTACTTTTATCGGGCGGCTCCGGAAAGCGGCTCTGGCCCCTTTCCAACGATATCCGTTCCAAACAGTTCATTAAAATTTTCAAGACTCCGGAAGGAGATTACGAATCCATGGTCCAGCGGGTGTACAGCCAGATCCGGAAGGTGGATGCGGACGCCACGGTGACCATTGCCACTTCAAAGACCCAGGTATCCGCGATTCACAACCAGCTGGGAGAGGATGTGGGCATTTCCATCGAGCCGTGCAGAAGAGACACCTTTCCGGCCATTGCGCTGGCCACGGCGTATCTTCATGATGTGCAGGGGATTCCGGAGGAGGAATCGGTGGTGGTCTGTCCGGTGGACCCCTATGTAAACGAGGACTATTTTGCCGCGCTGAAGGAGCTGGGCAGGCTTGCACAGACCGGAGACGCCAACCTGGTGCTCATGGGCATCGAGCCCACCTATCCCAGTGAAAAATACGGCTATATCATTCCGGCGGACAAGGGGCAGGTGAGCCGGGTGTCTACTTTTAAAGAAAAACCGGATGTAAAGACGGCGGAAGAGTACATCCAAAAAGGCGCCCTGTGGAACGGCGGCGTCTTCGCCTATAAACTGAGTTATGTGCTGAACAAGGCCCATGAACTTCTGGATTTTACCGATTATCAGGACCTTTTTGGAAAATATGAGACGCTTGAGAAGATCAGCTTTGACTATGCGGTGGTGGAGAAGGAAAACAATATCCAGGTCATGCGTTTTGCCGGGGAATGGAAGGATCTGGGCACCTGGAATACGCTGACGGAGGCCATGGAGGAAGCGTCTATCGGCGAGGCGATTCTGAACGACCAATGTGAAAATGTCCATGTGATCAATGAACTGGATGTGCCGGTGCTCTGCATGGGCTTAAAGGACGTGGTGGTCTCTGCCAGCCCGGAGGGCATTCTGGTGTCCGACAAGGAGCAGTCCAGCTACATCAAGCCCTACGTGGACCGGATCGATCAGCAGATCATGTTTGCGGAAAAATCCTGGGGCAGCTTCCGGGTGCTGGATGTGGAGGATGAGAGCATGACCATCAAAGTGACGCTGAACGCCGGCCATCAGATGAACTACCACAGCCATGAAAGGCGGGACGAGGTCTGGAACGTAATCTCCGGAAACGGACGCAGCATTGTGGACGGCATGGAGCAGCCGGTCCGGGCGGGAGACGTGGTAACCATGCAGGCGGGCTGCCGCCATACACTGATTGCGGACACGGAGCTGAAGGTCATTGAGGTGCAGCTGGGCAGGGAGATCAGCGTCCATGACAAGAAGAAATATGAGCTGGAACAGTGAAGAACCGTCCGGCACCCGCCCGTTTCTCTTAAAGCCGGCAGGGAAGGACTATCTGTGGGGCGGAAGCCGCCTGAAGGATGATTTTTCCAAGGACATGGATCTGACGCCGCTGGCGGAGACCTGGGAGTGCTCCACCCATCCGGACGGCCCCAGTATCGTAGCCAGCGGTGCATATGCGGGCAGGCTGCTGACAGAGGTTCTGAACAGGCATCCGGAATACATGGGAACTCATCCGAAGACAGACGGCGGGCTTCCAATCCTGATTAAATTCATCGATGCCAGAAAGGATCTGTCCGTACAGGTGCATCCGGATGACGAGTACGCCAGAGAACATGAACATGGTTCACTGGGCAAAACCGAGATGTGGTATGTGCTGGATGCGGCGAAAGATGCGAAGCTGGTATACGGCTTCTATCATGATATCAGCAGAAAGAAGCTGAAGAAAAGCCTGGAGGATGGAAATGTGGAGAGGTATCTTCAGAAGGTGAAGGTGCAGAAAGATGATCTGTTCTACATTGAGCCCGGGACAGTTCACGCCATCGGTGCGGGAGTACTGATCGCAGAGATTCAGGAGAGTTCTAATTTGACCTACCGTATGTATGATTACGGCCGGGTGGATAAAAACGGGCGCCCCAGAGAGCTGCACATCGCTCAGGCGCTGGAGGTTGCCGGCAGGAAAGGGAGCAGAACGCCCAGACAGCCCATGCGGGTACTGAAGTACCGGAAGGGCTGTGCCACGGAGCTTCTGTGCCGCTGTAAATATTTTCAGGTAGAGCGCCAGCTCATCAATACGGAGCGCTGCCGGGAGATGGCAGATTTCCAGACAGACAGTAATTCCTTCCAGGTGCTTCTGTGCATCGGCGGGTGCGGCACCATGTTCGGGGCGGGGGAGATGCTTCATTTTTTCAAAGGGGACTGTATCTTCGTGCCGGCGGACTCGATCCCGCTGAAGCTCCACGGACGGGCGCAGTTTCTGAAGGTGAGCTGCTGAATGAATTCCCAGTAGGAACGGTTTGTGAAATGATCTGTAATGCGGTATGTCATCGTTCATGGTTTCAGCCGGCGCATGTGCAGGTGGCGCTTTATGACGACCGCCTGGAAGTGACTTCTCCAGGCATGTTGTCAAGAGACGTAATAATCCAGAAGATGAAAGAAGGGATTTCAGAATTAATCTTTACCGCAGAGAAGCAATTGGTGTTTTGCAGTTGATGTAAGATTCTGGAAAGAGTGCTGGAGAGTGCAAATGCGCTGACAGATCAGCAGGAAACGATATGCGAATATATAAAAGAGCATGGACAGATTACTTTGACAGATACAGAGAGAATTTTAAGGGAGATGGTAAAGAAGGATATCATCCGGAAAGTCGGGGCGGAGCGAAAAACAAGGTATATTCTGACTTGAGATTAAAAAGGTTCCATAAACGCTGAGCATGCAGGCGTATGGGACTTTTTTACTATGATCTTTTTCTTTTTGGGCAGTCTGCCCGGCCTTTCGCCGTTAAAACCCATAAAAAAAATATCATTTTTTAAAGAAAGCGGTAATATTGACTAAAAATTCAGGTGCATGGGACAAATTTCTCTATATCTTCACGAAAATCCGGGTGATAAAATAAATTATCAACAAAAATACAGGAGGGAATGAAAAAATGAGAAAGATGAAAAAACTTGCAGCAGGCAGTCTGGCGGCCTGCATGTTCCTGCTTACAGCCTGCGGCGGAACGAAAGATGCAGCCGCGGATCCAGGCGTATCCGAAGGGGCGGGAGAGACCGCAGCAGCCGGAGATAAGATTCCGCTGACGCTCTGGCACATCCAGACCGGAACCATGAACGACGTGATTCAGGCGTCGGTGGACCGCTTTGTGGCAGAGAATCCGCAGTATGACGTTACCGTCGTGGAGAAACAGAACGACAGCTACAAATCCGATCTGTCTCTCGCGATCAATGCCGGTACGCTGCCGGACGTCTTCATTACCTGGGGCGGACAGACCATGTACGACTATATCGACGAAGGTCTGATCTACGACATCACCGATCTGATGAAAGAAGACGGCTATGCCGACAGCTTCGTGGACGCGGGAATCGCGCAGTGTTCCTATAACGGATCGATCTATGCGGTTCCGGTGGAAAATATCTCGGTAGCCGGAATCTTCTACAACAAAGACGTATTTGCGAAGTATAATCTGCAGGAGCCGTCTACCATCGCGGAGCTGGAGGCCGTGTGCGATACGCTCGTATCAAACGGGGTTGCGCCGTTTGCGCTGGCCAATTCCACCCAGTGGACCGGTTCCATGTATTTTCAGTATCTGGCGACCCGTTACGGTGGCCTGGAGCCCTTCGCGGACGCGGCGGCCGGAGAGGGATCCTTTGAAAATGACGCGTTCGTCTATGCGGGAAAGACGATCCAGGACTGGGTCAATAAGAAATATTTCTGCGACGGTTTTAACGGCATGGACGACGATTCCGGACAGGCGCGTATGCTGTTCTATTCTGGAAATGCGGCCATGGATCTGATGGGTTCCTGGTTCGTCAGCACCATCGCGGGCGAGAATCAGCAGTTCCTGGATGACGACAAGCTGGGCTTCTTCCCGTTCCCGGCTCTGGATGGATCCGAGGCGGATCCGAGTCTGTGCCTTGGAACCATCGGAGATAATCTGTACTGTGTCTCCGCTTCCAGTAAGGATCCAGAAGGCGCTTTCCATCTGATCCAGTCTCTTCTGGACGACGAGGCGCAGACCGAACGTACCGCGAACGGCAAGATCATTCCGCTTAAGAGTTTCAGCTCCGATAATGAGGTCGTAAACGAGGTTCTGGATACGGTCAACAGTGCATCCGGTATTCAGCTCTGGTACGATCAGTATCTGCCCGCGGAGGTGGCAGAAGTACATAAGCAGACCAGTCAGGAGATTTTTGGTCTGACCATGACGCCCGAGGAGGCCAATGCAGAGCTGCAGTCAGCCATGACGTCCTATCTGAATAAATAGGCAGGAGAAGGAGGTTCCCGATGAAGAAAGAATCATCCATGAGCCTGCGGCGCAGGAAGGAGACGGCGGTTGCCGCCGCCGTCTTCCTGGTTCCGGCGCTGCTGGTGATTGCGGTATTTGTCATCTATCCGATCCTTCAGTCGTTTATCACCAGCGGATACGAGTGGAACGGATATTCCAGCAATAAGTCTTTTATCGGCCTGGCAAACTGGGCGGAGCTTCTGAAAGATAAGGTATTCTGGAACGCATTTAAGAACAATCTGCTGGTTATGGTACTGTCGATTGTCATTCAGATGCCCATTGGACTGGCTCTGGCGACGTTCCTGGATAAGGTCGGCAGAAAAGGAAACGTCTGCAAGGTGATCTGGTTCATTCCCATGCTGATGTCGTCTGTAGCCATTGGTTATCTGTTTCGGTACGCGCTGGACGCCAACACAGGTTTCGTCACGGCGATCTCGAAATTTTTCGGGGGCGGTACTGTAGATCTTCTTGGAAATACCGGTACGGTCCTTATTACCTGTATCTTTATCATAGCCTGGCAGTTTATTCCATTCTATATGGTATACTATCTGGCCGGATACAGCGGACTTCCGTCGGACGTCCATGAGGCGGCTATGGTGGACGGGGCCACGGAGAGCCAGTATTTCTGGCAGATTTCTCTGCCGCTCCTGAAACCTACGATCAAGAGTGCGGTCGTATTGTCCATCGTGGGTTCTCTGAAGTATTTTGATCTGGTTTATGTACTGACCAACGGCGGCCCGAGCCATGCGTCCGAGTTGATGGCGACCTATATGTATTCCAACGCGTTCAGCTCTTACCGCATGGGCTACGCGTCGGCGATTGCATCCGGCATGTTCCTGCTGATCTCTGTCATAGCGATTGTTACCATGCGGGTCCTGAATGGAAAGGAGGACTAGAGAATGACTGGTAAGAAGAAAGGCCTGAAGCTGTCGTCGATCGTCATCGGCGTTCTGGTGGTCTTCTGGTTCCTGGTATGTATGATCCCGTTCTTCTTTCTGATCATGTGTACGCTGAAGGAACAGTTTGAACTGATGAACAATGGCGTGTTCTCGATGCCGGAGGGACTCTATCTGCAGAACTACATCGATGTATTTACCGGAGGGATCTGGAAGTATTTCTTTAACTCTGTTATAGTTATGGCAGTATCCCTTGTGCTCTTGCTGGCGCTGAGCGCGCTGGCAGCCTATCCGCTGTCCCGGTGGACGTTCCGCCTGAACAAGCCGATCTATTCGCTGATCGTGGCCTGTATGTCCGTACCGATCCATGTTACATTGCTGCCGATCTTCATGATGTCGGTCCGTACCGGGATGTACGACAGCATCTGGGCGCTGATCGGCCCCTATGTGGCGTTCAATCTGCCGATCTCGGTCTTCATTCTGACGACGTTTATGGCGACAATTCCCAGGGATCTGGAGGAGGCGGCCAAGATCGACGGATGCAGTCTGTACGGAATCTTCTGGCGTGTCATGCTGCCGCTTGTGAAGCCGGGGCTGGCGACCCTGGTAATCTATGACGGCGTTAATATCTGGAACGAGTTCAGCTTCGCGCTGACGTTGACTCAGACCGCCGGAAACCGGACGCTGCCGCTGGCCGTACAGGAATTTCAGGGACAGTATTCCATGAATATTCCCATGATTATGACCGTGCTGTGCATCTCCATCCTGCCGATGGTCATCGTCTTCATCTTCGGACAGGAGAAGCTGATCAAGGGTATGATGGCAGGAGCGGTCAAAGGTTAATCTGCAAGTATGGAGTGAGCGATCATGAAGCAAAAGAAGAGAAGTCTGATACGGTGGTTTGGGTCCCTTCGACTGTCCCATAAGATGATGACGTCGGTCGGGCTTCTGTTCTTCTGCTCGAATCTGATCATGCTGATCCTGATCAGCCGGATGGCGTCTTCTTCTCTGGAGGAGAAAGCGTGCGAACAGCTTCAGGGTCAGCTTACGATCACGCTGTCCGCCATGGGAAGCTCTATATCCGATATCACGGATCTGATGATCAGCCTGACAGAATCTTCCGACATGCTGAATTATGTGGACCATGAGGAGGCATATAAGGAAAATTATCTGGAAGTGGTAAACGGTGCCAACGAGTCCATGCGCGTTTTGCTGCGCGCCAACAACATGGTGGATTATGCGGCTCTGGTCAGTTTTGACGAATCAGCCTTTCTCTATGTAGGGGAACCGCAGATTCCGGATCGGGAGGCTCCGCGCTATGATATCCGTCAGATCCTTCTGGATAATTATGAAGGGGCCGGTCGGTTCTTAAACAGCAGCATTCAGTACAATGTGCTTCGGGAGAACTACAGAGCGCCGGAACTGAATCTTTTTTATCCGGTATGCAGGAGGTATGCGTCTCCAGGAGAACGCCCCGCGGCACTTCTGATCGTGGGGATCAATACGGAGAAAATGCTGCATTATGTGGCGGCGGAAGATGAGAATCTGCACATCCGCCTGTTGACGGCGGACGGGGTCGTGCTGGTGTCGGAGCATCAGGAGCAGACTGGTATAAAGGAGGAGCGTTTCGGGCAGTATGCGGGGATGAGAGGACAGTTTGCCTGCGGGGATGATCTGGTCGTTTATCAATATGGACAGGAGGGAATCTGGGCGGCGGACGGTCTGATCTCGCAGAACGTGCTGTTTTCGGATATCCGTCGGATGACCGTGCTCCTGTCGCTGGTGATCGTGCTGGGGACGCTTTTGACGATCGCGATCAGCTCTGTATGCTGCAGACGCTTTTATGCACCCATGCAGGAGATCGTACACTGCATGCAGCAGGTGGCGAAGGGAGATCTGGACTGGAGGATGCGTTTTTATGAAGAGAAGGATTTCCGCCAGCTGTCCCTGGGATTTAACCGTATGACGGAAAGCATACGGAACCTGATCCTGGAGACTCACCGTCAGGAACAGGAGATGACGGAAGTCCGCCTGAATGCGCTGCAGAGCCAGATCAAGCCGCATTTTTTATATAATACGCTGGAATGCATCCACTGGCAGGCGCTGGCGGAGGGAAATACGGAGATCTCCAGGATCGTTATGGCTTTGAGCAGATATTATCGGCTCTGCCTGAGTAAAGGACAGGATATGGTGCCGCTGTCGCAGGAACTGGAACATACAAACAGCTACGTCACGATCCAGAACATGCGGTTTGACAACATCGTTCAGATAGAATACCGGATCGAGGAAGGACTTCAGAGCCTGATGCTGCCCAAAATCACGCTGCAGCCTCTGGTGGAGAATGCGATCTATCACGGGATCAAGACAGAGGAAGACCGGAAAGGCCGCCTGCTTATCACCGGACAGGAGAGAGAAGAGGACGTGCTTCTGACCGTAGAGGATGACGGGATTGGTATGTCTGAGGAAGCGGTCCGGCAGCTGAACGGGACCATAAACATTCTGATCAACGACGGCAGTTATGGAGTGAAAAATGTGCATCAGCGTATTGCAATCCGTTATGGAAAGGAATATGGACTGCATTACCGGAAAAATGAAAGCGGCGGTATCACGGTGGAGATCCGTCTGCCAAAACAGGAGACGTAACGGCGTCAGGGGGAGGCAGGAAAACGTTTGTACAGCATATTGATCGTGGATGATGAACATTTTATGCGGAACGGCATCGCAAAAGTCCTTCCGTGGGAGACGCTTGGGATCGATCATGTGGACACGGCGGAATCAGGGACCAGGGCGTTGATGAAGATGAAAGACCATATGCCGGACATTGTGATCACGGATATTGAGATGGATCAGATGGACGGATTGACTTTGATCAGGAAGATGAATCAGGCGAATCCGATGATCCGTATCATCGTACTGACCGGGCATGATGATTTTGACTATGTGAGGGAATGCTGCCGGATGGAGGTGCAGGACTATCTGCTGAAGCCGGTGGAGGCGGAGAAGCTGTCAGAGGCGGTCCGCGCACAGGTGGAGGCGCTGGACCGTTATGCGGAGGAACAGGCGCGCAAGCGCACTATGGACCGGGTCAACGGTCTGGCGGAGCAGATGAAGGTGGAGCGGGCTTTCCGCACGCTTTTAAAAAACGGTTCCGGTCTGGCCGAGATCCGGATGATCCTGGAGGATTACGGATACCAGAAGGGAGACCGGTTTCAGGCGGCGCTGATCCGTCCGGAGTGCGCGGTGAAAAATGAATGGAGCGGTTATTATGAGTTGCTGAACCTGTCCATTAAAAGCGTATGTATTGAACATATTGAATATCATCATGACGGGGTCGCGTTTCAGGACGAGGGAGGCATCTTTGTGCTTCTTCTGTTCAAGGGAGACAGTCATCCGGACAGTCAGGAACTGCTGGAGCAGCTGGGAATGATCCTGCAGAACGAGTATGATGTGGTACAAAAGGTAAGTCTTGGACGGGAAGTCGGCGGGATCAGTGAGATCGCGGAGTCGTATCAGGATGCCGTCGGGATCTGTCATGAAGAGAGCAGCATGAATGCGGTACAGGGGCCGGATGACGATGTGATCGGCAATGTAAAGCGTTATATCAACAGCCATTTGGACCAGCCGCTGTCGGTGAGCCGGCTGGCGGGTCAGTTTTATCTGTCTGTGGCGTATTTCTCCAAGCTGTTTAAAAAGACTACCGGCGTGGGCTGCAATTATTATATCGTGTGCCAGAGGATGGAACGGGCCAAGAAGCTTCTGGAGGCAGGCTCGGTCAAAGTAGGAGAGGTGTCCGAAAAGGTCGGATACAAAGACGTGAATTACTTTTCACTGACTTTTAAGAAATATACCGGATGCACCCCGGCGGAATATCGGGAGAAACATGCGTTCGATTAAACAGGAAGAAGAAAGAAGGAAAACATATGATCTATTATGTGTCAGCGGACGCCGTGCGCTCCGGGAATGGAAGCAGAGAATGTCCGTTTCAGTCCATCAGCGAGGCGGCAGTTATGGCCGGAGCGGGAGATGAGATCCTGGTTGCGCCGGGGGTATACCGGGAAGCCGTGGATCCGCCGCGGGGAGGAACGGATGAACATCACCGGATCCTCTATCGGTCGGAGGTGAGAGGAAAAGCGGTGATCTCCGGAGCGGAGCCGGTCAAAGACTGGGCGAAATATCAGGCGGATGTGTGGGTGGCGCGCATTCATAACAGTGTTTTCGGGGATTACAATCCATATACCACTTATGTGAGAGGGGACTGGTACTTTGCGCCGTCGCCGGTGCATACGGGAGAGGTGTATCTGAACGGAAAGGCCATGTATGAGGAGGATGCACTGGAGAAGATCCTGCATCCGCAGGTCCGTGAGAATTCCTGGGATCCGGAGGCTTCTGTCTATCAGTGGTATACGTGTCAGGAAGAAGAGCATACGCTGATCTATGCGAATTTTCAGGGAGCAGATCCCAATAAAGAGCAGGTGGAGATCAACGTCAGAAGGAACTGCTTCTATCCGTCCCGGACGGGAGTAGGGTATATTACGCTGTCCGGTTTTACCATAAAGCAGGCGGCAACGCAGTGGGCTCCTCCTACGGCATATCAGGAAGGGATGGTCGGGCCCCACTGGTCGAAGGGCTGGATCATAGAGGACTGCGAGATCTCGGATTCCAGATGCAGCGGCATCTCTCTTGGCAAATATCTGCAGCCGGAGAACGACAACAAATGGTCCACCAGATACTATAAGGACGGTACCCAGACAGAGCGGGACGCCATTTGCCAGGCCTGGCGGGAAGGCTGGACGAAGGAGCGGATCGGTTCTCATATTGTCCGCCGGTGCAACATCCATGACTGCGGACAGACGGGGATCGTCGGGCATCTGGGCGGCGTATTTTCGATCATAGAAGACAATCACATTCATCATATCAATAACAAGCAGGATCTGGCAGGAGCGGAGATCGGCGGAATCAAGATGCATGCGGCCATCGATGTGATTTACCGCAGAAATCATATCCATCATTGCACCCGTGGGTTATGGCTGGACTGGCAGGCTCAGGGGACGAGGGTGACACAGAATCTGTTCCATGACAACGTGCCGCCTGCGGGAACGAAGATCGAAAACGGGCTGGCACTGGGAGAGGACATTTTCGTGGAAGTATCCCACGGGCCGACCTTGATCGATAACAATCTGCTGCTGTCGGACTGCGCATGCCGCTTAAGCACGCAGGGACTGGCATTTGTGCATAACCTGATCGCGGGCTCTTTTACCTTCGTGGGTCAGGGGACGGACAATAACGGAGTAGCATTTCCCACGCCCCGGTATACTCCCTATCATGTACCCCACCGTACGGAGGTGGCCGGATTTATGACGATCCTCCACGGGGACGCGCGGTTTTACAACAACATCTTCGTTCAGAAGCCGGTCCGCAGGGACCTGGAAACGTACGCGGAGCATGCGGGATGCGCCGGAAAAGACCGGTTTCAGTTTACGTGCGGAACGCTGCCCTATGACGGCTATCCGGATGCGGATGCTTATTTTGGAAAATTTACCGAAGCCTGCGCCCTGGACGGGAACAATCGGGATCTGTATTATGATCATCTGCCGGTGTACACCGGGGGCAACGTCTATTTTAACGGGGCGGCGCCGTGTGACAGCGAAAGGAAGGCCTATGTGGATACGGAGCATATTGTTACCCTGAAGCTGACCGAAGAAGAGGGAAGCCTTGTGCTGAAGACGGATCTGTATCAGTATCTGCCGGAGCAGAACAATCCGGTGGTGTCGTCTGCTCTTCTGGGCGAAGCCTTTGAGCCGGAGCAGAGATTTGAAGATCCGGACGGTTTGCCGATCACGTTCTGGCAGGACTATCTGGACGTCCGCCGCGGCTTTGCGCCCTTAAGCGGTCCTTTCTCGTGCCGGGATGAGGTATTTCAGGTGTGGGATCTTTAAATGATGTAAAACCGCATCTGCCCGGCTTTCGCCGGGCGGATGCGGAACTGTAACAGGGGGAAAGGCCATGTATATCAAAGGAGTCAATCTGGGAAACTGGCTGGTGCTGGAGAAATGGATGAGTCCGGTGCTCTTCGAAGGGACAACGGCGGAGAATGAGCATATGCTTCCGGAGCAGCTTTCCAGAGAAGTATATGAAGCGCGGATCCGGGTGCACCGCAGGGAATATATCTTGGAGCGCGATTTCGCGTCGATCCGGCGGATGGGGATGAATGCGGTCCGTATCCCGGTTCCGTATTTTATCTTTGGAGACCGTCCGCCTTTTCTGGGCTGTGTGGAGGAGCTGGACCGGGCTTTTTCCTGGGCGGAAAAGTACGGCCTGAAGGTACTGATCGATCTGCACACGGCGCCTCTTGGACAGAACGACTTCGACAACGGCGGCATCTGCGGCGTATGTAGGTGGAGCCAGACGCCGGAGGAAGTAGCTTATGTGCTCGAAGTGCTGGAGCGTTTTGCAAAACGGTACGGACAGAAGGAGGCCCTTTTTGGGATTGAGCCCATCAATGAACCGATCACAAAGCCCATGTGGGACCTTATGGACGTGCCGTCTCGTTATCCGGCGGTGGACCGGGAGCTGGCGGAGGGCAGCGCGCCCAATACGCTGGAATTTCTGAGGCAGTTTTACGAGGATGCTTACGACCGGCTCCGTTCCCATATGGCGCGGGACAAATGGGTCGTTTTCCACGACGGATTTCAGATGAAGGCGTGGAAAGACTTTCTGACCCGGCCGGAGTTCCGGAATGTGATGCTGGATACGCATCTCTATCTGATGACGGCAGAGCAGAAAGGCTGCGAACAGTCTGTAGAAGGATACACTGCGTATATTGAGGAACACTATGCGGCGGATATCCGGGGGCCCTGGAGTGAGCCGGTATATCTGCATTCCTCCGGATATGATCCCAAAGCCGGACAGATCGTGGGATATCCCCGGAGAATCTGGCGCGGCGGCACGGACCGGGGATGTATCGAGGCACCGCATCTGACGAAGCGGGGGACAGATTACTATAAGTTCTTAAATACAAGGATCCCGGTGGATGATGTACCTGTCTATCTGCGTCTGCACGTCGAAGGCAGGCAGTCCTGGATACTGCAAAGTTCTCGGATGAGTACTGCGGTTATGGGGAATTTACCGGGACGGTGGTGGGAATCACCTGCACTGACCGGGTAAAACACAGGCATTATGCGGACTTTGATTTCTTCGAATATTGTGTGACGGAGGAATAGCTGCTGCCTGTGCGGTGTTTTTATGCTTTACACAAATATTCCTCTGACGTATAATGATGGAGATGCATACGTTTTAAGAGGAGGAAATCACATATGTTGGACAAAAATGTCGTAGAACTTTTAAATCAACAGGTGAATAAGGAATTTTATTCCGCGTACCTGTACCTGGATTTTTCCAATTTCTGTTACGATCAGGGACTGGACGGGTTTGGAAACTGGTACCGAGTGCAGGCACAGGAAGAGCGCGACCACGCCATGCTCTTTGTACAGTATCTGCAGAATAACGGGGAAAGGGCGGTTCTGGAAGGCATCGAGAAACCGGCCGTTGCACCGGAAAGCGTCAAGATGGTGCTGGCAGAGGGACTGAATCACGAGCGCTATGTGACCAGTCTGATTCACAACATCTGCGACGCGGCGCATTCCGTGAAGGATTTCCGCACCATACAGTTTCTGGACTGGTTTGTGAAGGAGCAGGGAGAGGAAGAGACCAATGCGGAAGGTCTGGTGAAGAAATTTGAACTGTTCGGGGACGATCCCAAGAGCCTGTACATGCTGGATAACGAGCTGGGAGCAAGGGTATATTCTGCGCCGTCGTTGGTACTGTAGCGACGTACATAACCCGCTGGTACTGCAGCCACATACAGAACTTACTGGTATGGTCACAACGTACACAGCGAAAACAACATGTATATGAGAGACAGTACGGCCGGCGCAGATTGCGCCGGCTGTACTGCGTCAGCAGGAAAAGGACAGATGTCAGGCAGTCTGACGGAGTATCTGATACTCTGACAGACTGCCTGCTGCTTATTGTGCCTGTTATTTTATTGTCCCTTCATATTCCCTCAGTGACGCCAGCGCCTGTCCCGACAGCGGAATCAGCGCAATCATATTGAAGATGGTCATCAGTCCGATGCCCACATCTCCCAGATCCCATACGAAGGTATAGGCGGCCAGCCCGCCGATGAAAAGCATGATCAGCGCCAGAATCTTGTACAGCGTCTGTGACAGCCAGTTGTCTCCGAACAGATAGGCTACATTGGGCCTTGCATAGAACAGGATCCCGATAAAGGTGGAGAAGCTGAAGAGCCACAGGACTACGGCGATGAAGATCACGCCGAAGCTGCCCATGTGATAGCCCATGGCCTGTTGCAGCAGATCCATGCCTTCCATCCCCTGGGTCAGAGCTTCCGGAGTCAGAAGCATGATCATGGCGGAGCAGCTGCAGATGACGATGGTGTCGATGAAGACGCCGAAGGCCTGCAGAAGCCCTTCCTTGGCGGGGTGGCTGATGTCTGCTGCCGCCGCTGCGCAGGGAGCGCTGCCGCTGCCGGCTTCGTTGGAGAACAGGCCTCTTTTGGCCCCGTTCATGAGGACGGCTCCAAAACCGCCCGCCACCGCCTGCCGGAGGCCGAACGCTTCCGAGAAGATGCGCGCAAAGACTGCCGGAACCTGTCCGATGTTCATCAGGATAATGATCACCGTCAGCAGGAAGTAAAAGCCTGCCATGATGGGAACAATGATATCCAGCACCTTGACCGTGGCGTTTTTCCGAAGAACGATTACGGCGGCGATCAGCACCAGAACCGCTGTTGTATAGATGGGCGGAATATGGAACGCATTTTTAAAGGCGGAGGACACCGAATTGCCGATGACCTGACTGATGCCGCACCAGCAGATCAGGCCGGAGACTGCAAAGAGAACCGCGACGATGGATTTTCTGCGGGTCTCGTTTTCTTTTATAAAGAAGTGGTGGATATAGTAGGCGGGACCGCCCCGGTATCCGCCGTACAGAGGATCCTTTTCTTTGTAGATCTGCGCCAGCGTTGCCTCGGCAAAGGCGGTGGAAGATCCAAGGAGGGCCGTGACCCACATCCAGAAGACGGCGCCCGCTCCGCCGACGGAGATGGCGGCGACGACGCCCACCAGATTGCCCATGCCGACTCTGGTGGCGGTGGAAATGATCAGCGCCTGCAGGCCGGAGATGGAATTTTTCTGCGTTGGATTTTTCTTTTCGATGGCGATCTTCAGCATATCCGGAAAACGCCGGAAGAGAAGGAAGCGGGTCCGGGCGGTGAAATAGATGCCGGACGGGATCAGAAGCAGTACCAGCAGGGAAAGCCCCAGAGAGCTCCCGCCCGGGAGCGGGACTGTGATCAGGTCTCCCCACAGAATCCAGTATACAAATCGAAAAACAGCCATAGTATCTTACCCCCATATCATTTGCATTTCTTATCTTTTTAGTATATAGTAAAAGAGAATATCTGTAAAATTGATAATGATGATGTACAGGATTGAAAAAATGGATGTTAAAAATCTGATCACTTTTATTCACGTGGCGGAGAAGAACAGCTTTACCAAGGCGGCCCGGGCGCTTGGCTATTCTCAGTCCACCGTGTCTTTTCAGATCAAACAGTTGGAGACGGAGCTGAACGCCCAGCTGTTTGAACGGATCAATCATACGATCGCTCTCACGGAACGGGGCAGAGATGTATTGAAATATGCCCACCAGATCAGTAAGCTGACTCAGGAGCTGGAGCAGGGGATGCAGGCAGAGCAGGAGGTGTCGGGACATTTTCGTCTGGCGGTGCCGGATTCTCTGTGCGATTCTCTTCTGGAGGAAGGATTTGCGGATTTTCGGAGCCGGTATCCGGGGATCACGTTGAAGATCATCGCTACTGGTACAGAAGAGATGTTCCGGCTGATCGATCACAATGAGGCGGATGCCATACTGACGCTGGACAATCATATTTATCATGCGGAATATGTGATTGTCCGGGAAGAACAGGTGGGAATGCATTTTGTAGCGGCGTCCGGCCATCCGCTCAGCGGCAGAGAGAGTGTATCTGTGAGAGAGCTGGTTCAGGAGCCCTTTGTGCTGACAGAGAAGGGCATGAGCTATCGGCGGCTTATGGACGAGCGGCTGGCTGCCATGTCTCTGGAGATCCGGCCGGTGCTGGAGGTGGGAGGCACCAGGATCATCTGCGCTCTGGCAGAGCAGGGCGTGGGGATCTCGTATCTGCCGGATTATGTGACTGCGAAACGAGTAAGAGAAGGAAGGCTTGCCTATATTCATGTGCAGGATTTTGAGATCGAGATCTGGAAGCAGCTCCTGTATCATAAGGACAAATGGGTGTCGCCGCAGATGGAGTCGGTGATTAATTATTGTATTCAGCGGGAATTTGGGGAGAAGGTGCAATAAAAAATGATTGACGTACGTATAAACGTACGTTATAATGAAGCTGACATAAAAAATCTCGTCATTCTACAATGTGAAAGATAAATAAAACAGGAATCAAAAACAGAGGATGAGAGAATAGTACAACAAAAGAATGGACGAGAACATAACAGTAACAAAAGATTTTCATAAGATAAAACAAAGGACAGATAAAACAAATGGAAGGGAGATTTTTATGTCGACGATCAATATCACAAACGCAAGAAAGGACCTCTATCATCTGGTGGAGACTGTGAGTACTTATCATGAACCTGCATTGATTGTTGGCAGGAAAGGAAATGCGGTTCTTATATCAGAAGATGACTGGAGCGCGATTCAGGAGACTTTATTTTTGGACGGGATTCCCGGAATGACGGAATCGATTGTAGAAGGGAAAAAGATGCCTCCTGAAGAATGTATTCCTGAGGAAATGGTGACCTGGTAGATGTATCAGATATTTTTTACAAAACAGGCTCTTAAAGACCTGGAATTGCTGAAAGCCGCAGGAATATCCGGGAAAGCAAAAAAAATGGTGGATGTTATACGGAATGATCCATATCAAAATCCTCCGCGTTATGAAAAGCTGGTGGGGAAACTGGATGGTTTGTATTCGCGAAGAATTAATATCCAACACAGAATGGTGTATCAGGTCGATGACAGTCCGGTGAAGACAGAAGACGGCTGCCGGCAGGGGACAGTGAAGATTATTCGTATGTGGACGCATTACGAATAGAACCATTACATTTTCCGGCTGCAACAGAGAGGAAAGAAAGAGATGGAGACAACACACAAACGGCGTGTCCGTTACAAAGGAACACATCCAAGAAATTATCAGGAAAAATACAAGGAGCTGCAGCCGGAAAAGTATGCGGATACCATCGAAAAGGTCATCCGCAAGGGAGGCACGCCTGCGGGGATGCATATCTCCATCTGTGTGCAGGAGATTCTGGATGCTCTGCAGATTTGTCCGGGGCAGACTGGGCTGGACGCCACGCTGGGCTACGGCGGACACGCGCAGCGGATGCTGGAGCGCCTGGAAGGGAAAGGGCATCTGTATGCGCTGGATGTGGATCCGGAGGAGTCGGCAAAGACTGCGAAGCGGCTCCGGGCGCTGAGTTACGGTGAAGAGATCCTGACGGTAAGGCTTCTGAACTTTGCGCAGATGGATCAGGTGGCGGAAGAAGCCGGGGGCTTTGATTTTGTACTGGCAGATCTGGGCGTTTCCTCCATGCAGATCGACAACCCGGACCGGGGTTTTTCCTATAAGACAGAGGGGCCGCTGGACCTTCGGATGAATCAGCAGAAGGGGATCAGCGCGGCGGAACGGCTGCAGAACATCAGTTTGGAAGAACTTGCGGGGATGCTCATGGAAAACGCGGACGAGCCCTGTGCCGGGGAGATCGCCTGGGAAATCATCAACAGGCAGAGACGGGGCGGAAAGATCGAGACGACCACGCAGCTTCGGGAGGCCGTGGAGGCGGCTCTTTCGTTCCTGCCGGAGTCAGAGCGGAAGGAAGCGGTGAAAAAGTCCTGCCAGCGGACGTTTCAGGCGCTGCGCATCGACGTCAATCACGAATATGAAGCGCTGTATGAATTTCTGGAAAAGCTGCCGGAGGCGCTGCGGCCGGGAGGGAGGGCGGCGATCCTGACCTTCCACTCCGGAGAAGACCGTCTGGTGAAAAAATCCCTGAAGCATTTTCAGAAGGAAGGGCTGTACAGTCAGATCGCGTCAGATGCCATCCGACCGTCGGCGGAGGAATGCAGAAGAAACAGCCGGGCGCGTTCCACGAAGCTGCGGTGGGCGGTCCGGGCGCAGTAAATCTGCCGGAATGGAAACAGGGAGGCGGATGCAATGGCTCATTCAGTAGAGATCATAAAAACAGAGGGGACAGGAAGATGAAAGCAGTCGTACTGGTGGACAATCTGACAAAGGGTACACTGGCAGCCGAGTGGGGACTTTCCATATATGTAGAATATCAGGGCCATAAAATCCTTCTGGACACCGGCGCTTCCGACCGGTTTGCCCGGAATGCGCAGACGCTGGGGATCGACCTTGGAGAGGTGGAGTTCGGTGTTCTGTCTCATGCCCATTACGACCATGCGGATGGAATGGGCGCGTTTTTTGAACGAAATGCGGCGGCGCCGTTTTACATCCGGGAAGGGGCAGGGGAAAACTGCTATGGAAAAAGGTGGATCTTTCATAAATACATCGGTATTCACAGAGGTTTTCTGAAAAAATACCGGGACCGGATCCGCTATGCAGAGGACGGCTGTGAGATTCTTCCGGGCGTGAGCCTTCTTGCGCACCATACGGAAGGGCTGGAAGCACTGGGTGCGCAGAACCACCTCTATATCCGTCAAAACGGAAGGTACAGGCCGGATTCTTTTGAACATGAACAAAGCCTGATCCTGGATACGGAAAAAGGGCTGGTCATCTTAAGCAGCTGTTCCCACGGGGGTGCGGATCAGATTATCCAGGAAGTGGCGGCAGCGTATCCGGGCAGGAGGATCTATGGGATGATCGGAGGATTTCATCTCTATCACACCTCTTCGGAGGGCGTGCGCGCCCTTGCGGGCAGGATCCGTTCCACCGGGATCGAAAAGATATATACCGGGCACTGTACCGGGCAGCCTGCCTTTGAGATTCTGAAGGAAGAACTGGGAGATCAGGTATGCCAGCTTCGTACAGGAATGGAAATTGTGTTATGAAGCGGAAAAAACGGTATGGGATTCTGGTTATTCTGCTGCTGCTTCCTGTCTGTATTCTGGCCAACGCATGGCAGATTGTATCGTTCGGCAGAAAAAGCGAACTTCGGGAAGCGGATACGGCGATTGTTCTTGGAGCGGGTGTTGTGGGAAGAGAACCCTCTCCTGTTTTTCGGGAGCGGATCCGTCACGGTATCTGGCTGTATGAAAACGGCTATGCGGGCTGCATCATCATGACAGGCGGCTATGGGGACGGCACCGTCTGTTCGGAGGCACGGGCAGCAAAGGAATATGCGGTCAGCCAGGGGGTGCCTGCAGAGGATATTTTTGTTGAAGAGGAGTCCCGGATCACACAGGAAAATATGTATTATGCCCGCCTTCTGATGGATGAACATGGCTTGAAGGACGCGCTGATTGTCAGTGATCCGCTTCATATGAAGCGTGCCATGCTGATGGCGTCGGACTATGGGATTCCGGCGTATACAAGCCCCACACCAACCACGCGTTTTGTCAGTCTGAGGACGAAGCTGCCCTTTCTGGCGCGGGAACTGTTTTTTTATACCGGCTATCGGATATACCGGATCTTCTGACGGGCCGGGGCCTGCCGAAGAAGCATGCCGGGATGCCCGGCGGGGAGTGAGGCGTCCAAATGCAGGATGGTTAAGGAGATGCTAAGAATCGCGCGTACAGAGTTAAGCTGTAATTAAGATATTGCCGAAGCCATGGAATCCGGCTGCAGGATGTGTTATGATTCTTTCGATTTACATGTTTGTGAGCATACCGGTGATTTTAGCAGGAAAGATCAGCCGCAAGATAAAATATGGAAATTCTCTGTACGACTGATCGGGAAAAAGGCAGGGAACCGCAGGAAAAGGCGGTCTCTTTTTATTTTGTCCTGCAAAACGGCCAGGGGCAGAAAAACAGGATTGATTTGCAGCGGCCGCATAAGGTTCTTAGCGCATTCTTAGCACCTGAATGTGGTATAATAAAACATACCATGTGCCATCCGTCTGACAGAACCGGATTTGGCAGGATCAGCAGAAAGATTTAGTTTATGAAGCGAAAAAAACGGGACAATGTGATAAAGAACACCATGATTACTCTTGGGACATTGACGGCTGCCGCACTG
Organism: Lachnospiraceae bacterium; assembly: GCA_910574805.1. Taxonomy (GTDB): domain Bacteria; phylum Bacillota; class Clostridia; order Lachnospirales; family Lachnospiraceae; genus Hominiventricola. The sequence goes on from CAJTCV010000002.1 coordinate 231,773, forward strand.
ACTGCATTTCTGCTGCGGGCCTTGTCCCATGATATCCGTACCCCCCCCCTTACCTCCATCGTCGGTTCGGCTTCCGGCATTCTGGACAATGAGAGAGTACTTCCCCGGGAGCATATGCTGGAACTGGTGAAGGATATCCGGGAGGATGTCCTGCCTGTTATGTTCGAGGGCAGTCTGAAATCCGGAGAAGGAGAGGAATATGACTCCGGGCGGAACATGGGGATCGGACTGTCCGTCTGTATGAGTATTGTGAAGACCCATAAAGGGTATATGACAGCCGAAAACAGAACGGCAGGCGGAGCGCGGGTGGCGTTCTGGCTGCCCATGGAGGAAGACAGAGACGATGGATATTAGGGACAGGGTACTGGTAGTAGAGGATGATAAAAGCATCCAGAATTTCTTCCGGACCGTGCTGGAAGCCAACAACTATGACGTCATCATGGCGGACACCGGTACGGAAGCCTGCAGCCTGATTACGTCCAGATGTCCGGATGTGGTGATTCTGGATCTTGGGCGGCATGGTGATTGACTATGACAAGCACAGGGTCTTTATCCATCGAGAATAACCCGGCGCAGCCGGAATATATCTTCACAGAAGTCGGTGTTGGATACCGGATCGTGGATTCCGATTAGACCGGCCCTGTGATTCTTTCACACCCCGCCTGCGCGGGGTTGTTGACTTTACGGCGGAAATTTTGTATCATATCAATTATAGAAAGAGAACAAGGACCTGCAGTCCGGGACTGCAGGATTCGGAATCGGAGGTGAGTCTATGGATATAGCAGGACTGTCCATGTCTCTGTCTACGGCGAAACTCGGTATGGGAGTGGAGCTTGCCATGCTGTCCAGGGTGCTGGATACGGCGGAGCAGACCGGTGAGGTGCTGACGGAGATGATGGAACAGATCGCAGTACCGGGTCTGGGCGAGTATATCGATATCCGCGTATAAGAGGTATGCATGACAGAAGAAAAAGAAGGACTTAAGAAAAAAGAGCTGGCGCTTAAGCTGATCGAAAGGCTGAAGACGGCGTATCCGGATGCAGGATGTACGCTGGATTACGATGATGCCTGGAAGCTTCTGGTCAGCGTCCGTCTGGCTGCCCAGTGTACGGATGCCAGAGTCAATGTGGTGGTGGAAAAGCTCTATGAGCAGTTCCCTGATGTGGCGGCGCTGGCGGCCGCAGAACCGGAAGAGATCGAGGCCATCGTCCGTCCCTGCGGACTGGGCAGGAGCAAGGCGAGGGATATCAGCGCCTGTATGAAGATTCTGAACGACCAGTATCAGGGGAAGGTCCCGGGGGATTTTGACGCGCTGTTAAAGCTTCCGGGTGTGGGCAGGAAGAGCGCCAATCTGATCATGGGCGATGTCTTTCAGAAACCGGCCATCGTCACGGACACCCACTGTATCCGTCTGGTGAACCGCATGGGACTGGTGGATGGGATCAGGGACCCGAAAAAGGTGGAGATGGCGCTCTGGAAGCTGATTCCGCCGAAGGAGGGCAGTGATTTCTGTCACCGCCTGGTCTGTCACGGCAGGGATATCTGCACGGCCCGTACGAAGCCCCACTGCGACAGGTGCTGCGTCAGCGATCTGTGCGCCAGGGCAGGAGTATGAACTGAAAACAAAATAAGAAATCCTCAGTATCGGTGTATGTCTGCCCGGTGCTGAGGGTTTTTGCATCATGGGACGCGGAAGAAGGCTGCAGAAGGCTGGACGGGTCAGGCAGGAGAGGGATAGAAAGGACCCCGGCGGACGGACCGCCCGGGAGTGTGGACAGATGGGAAAACGAACAGTTTATAAAATGACAGCGGCAGTGATTCTGGCCTGTCTTACGATGTCTCTGGCCGGATGTGCGGATCAGCTTTCGGAGGAGGACGGATCCGGAGACCGGCTGAAGATCGTCTGCACGGTCTTTCCGGAATATGACTGGGTACGGCAGATTCTGGGGGAACATGCGGAGGATGCAGAACTGACGCTTCTGATGAAGAATGGTGCGGATCTGCACAGTTATCAGCCGACGGTATGGGATATCCGGAAGATCGCGGAGGCTGATCTGTTTCTCTATGTGGGCGGAGAGTCGGATTTCTGGGTGGAGGAGGTACTGGCCGGTGCGCCGGACCCGGAGCGGAAGGTGCTGAACCTCATGGAGATCCTGGAAGGGTCCGTGCAGGAGGAGGAGCACGTGGAAGGGATGCAGGCAGAACGCGGGCACGACGACGATCCTGAGCCGCCGGAGAGTCATCCGGACACGGGGGGCTCCTGCAGCACACATGACCATGCCGACGGGGAATACGACGAGCATGTATGGCTTTCTCTTCGGAATGCAGGCTCCGTATGCGACGCAGTTACAGAGGCTCTTGGCAGCCTGAAGGAAGAGCATGCAGACAGTTATATAAAAAACAACGGGATTTATCAGGAAAAGCTTCATGCGCTGGATCTTCGGTATGCCCGGGCGGTGGAAGCGGCGCCGTCTCCGGTGCTTCTGTTCGGAGACCGGTTTCCGTTCCTCCATCTGACAAAGGATTACGGGATCGCGTATTATGCAGCGTTTGCGGGCTGCTCGGCGGAGACGGAGGCCAGCTTCGCCACCATTGCGTTTCTGGCGGACAAGGCAGGGGAGCTGGGGCTTCCGGCAGTGCTGGCGATGGACGGTTCGGATCAGAAGATCGCCCGGACCATTGCAGAAAATACAGATACCAGAGACCAGAAGGTGCTGGTGCTGGATTCCATGCAGTCGGTGAGCGAGGCGGATATCCGGGAGGGAACGGATTATCTCTCCATTATGGAAAAAAATCTCACAGTACTTGAAGAAGCACTGGGGATACAGGGAGGTATGTGAGATGGCACAGATTATATGCAGGGATGCGGCGCTGGGATATGAAGGACGGGCAGTGGTCCAGCATCTGAATTTTCAGGTGGACAGGGGAGATTATCTGTGCATCGTGGGGGAGAACGGTTCCGGAAAAAGCACGCTGGTCAAAGCGCTTCTGAAACTGAAGGAGCCCATGGCCGGAGAGATCTGCCTGGGAGACGGTCTGGAGGCGGACGGCATCGGATACCTGCCTCAGCAGACCATTGTACAGAAGGATTTTCCCGCGTCGGTGCAGGAGATCGTCCTGTCCGGCTGTCTGGGAAGATTTGGCTTCCGGCCCTTTTACGGAAGGAAGGAGAAGGAGACGGCGGCCCGCCAGATGGAACGTCTGGGTATCACCCATCTGGCAGGCCGATGCTACCGGGAGCTGTCCGGCGGCCAGCAGCAGAGAGTGCTGCTGGCCAGGGCTCTGTGCGCCACCCGGTATATGCTGCTTCTGGATGAGCCGGTGGCGGGGCTTGATCCGGTGGCGGTCCAGGAGATGTACAGTCTGGTGGCGGAGCTGAACCGGCAGGAGAAGATCACGGTCATTATGGTGTCTCATGACATGCATGCGGCGGTCACATATGCCAGCCATATACTCCATATCAGTGAGGAACCTCTGTTTTTCGGCACCAGGGAGGCATATGTGCAGAGCGAAGTGGGAAAGGCATATCTGTCCGTGACGGGAGGTGAAAGACATGTATGAGATGCTGAAGATTTATTTTTCCTATCCTTTTGTCCGGTATGCCATGCTGGTGGGGGTGCTGATCGCCCTGTCTTCCTCCCTCCTTGGCGTGTCTCTGGTGCTGAAGCGGTATTCCTTTATCGGAGACGGGCTTTCCCATGTGGCATTCGGGGCGATGGCGGTGGCTACGGTGCTGGATGTGGGAAATGACACGGCCGTGGTCCTGCCGGTTACGGTGCTGTCTGCCGTTCTGGTCCTCCGGACCGGACAGAATGCCAGACTGAAAGGAGATGCGGCCATCGCCATGATCTCCGTGGGAGCCCTGGCCTTCGGCTATCTGTTCCTGAACCTCTTTTCCCGGTCGGCCAATCTGACCGGCGACGTGTGCAGCACGCTGTTCGGTTCCACGGCGATCCTGACCCTTTCCCGGACGGATGTGTGGCTGTGTATCGTCCTGTCCGGCGCAGTGGTGCTTTTATTTACCGTCTTTTATCACCAGATCTTTGCAGTCACCTTTGATGAGACCTTTGCCCGTGCCTCGGGCATGAAGGCAGACCGCTATAATCTGCTGATCGCAGTGGTGACCGCCTCAGTCATCGTACTTGCCATGAAGCTGGTGGGATCTCTTCTCATCTCCGCCCTTCTCATCTTCCCGGCGCTCTCCGCCATGCGGATCTTCCGAAGCTTCCGGGGGGTTATTCTGGCGTCTGCGGTTCTGTCCGTGATCTGCGCGGCAGCCGGGATCCTGCTGTCCATCCTTTTCTCCACGCCTGTGGGGGCTACGGTGGTATGCATGGATATGGCGGTATTTGCACTCTGCAGTCTGGCAGGAGGACTGCTTTCCCGGGGCTGATACAGAAACAGTTGCCGAATATTCCCAAAAAAGGTATACTGTAACGGAAATATACGTTGTAATCCGAAGACTGTAAAGAAAATTTTTTAAGGAGCAAAAGACAGCATGAGGATCATCAGAAAAATATATTGCAGGACATTTCAGACCGTCTTCCGCGCGGCGCTTCCCTTTCTGCCCTACCGTAATCCAAGGATCGTGCCTTCTGTGGCCGGGATCCCGGATGTGTGCAGGCGGAATAAAGTCCGTTCGGTCATGATCGTGACGGACAGCGGCATCCGGACGCTGGGGCTGACCGGATTTCTGGAAAAGACACTGGAAGAGGCGGGAATCTCCTTCTGCATTTATGACCGCACGGTGGCCAACCCCACCATCTGGAATGTGGAGGAAGCAAGAGAACTGTATCTGGAGCAGGGGGCAGAGGCGATCATCGCTTTCGGCGGCGGCTCTTCCATGGACTGTGCCAAAGGAGCAGGGGCCAGGATTGTGAAGCCCAGGCAGAGTATCCGCAGGATGAAAGGGCTTTTGAAGGTGCATAAGAGGCTGCCGCTTCTGATTGCGGTCCCCACAACTGCCGGGACCGGCAGCGAGACTACGCTGGCGGCAGTGATCACGGACAGCGAGAAGCACCACAAATATCCCATCAATGATTTCAGCCTGATCCCCCGGTACGCGGTGCTGGACTACCATGAGACCATGGGGCTGCCAAGGAGCATCACGGCTACCACGGGCATGGACGCCCTGACGCATGCGGTGGAGGCATATATCGGCGGTTCCACCACGAAAGAGACCAGGAGGATGGCGGAGGAGGCGGTTCATCTGATCTATCAGCATCTGAAAGCGGCCTATGACAATGGACAGGACAAGGAGGCAAGGAGCGGGATGCTGAAAGCAGCCTACTGTGCCGGGGTCGCATTTACAAAATCCTATGTAGGATATATCCATGCGGTCGCCCATTCTCTGGGGGGACAGTACGGGATTCCCCACGGCCTTGCCAATGCGGTCATCCTTCCCATCGTGCTCCGGATGTACGGACCTGCCTGTGAGAAGAAGCTGGCGAGGCTGGCGAAGAAGGCCGGTGTGGTGGACCGCGGGATGGAGGACCGGGAGGCGGCTGCGTGCTTTATTGACTGGATTCAGGAGATGAATGACTCCATGGAGATTCCGGAACATCTTCCGGAGATCCAGGAGGAGGATATCCCGGTCATGGCAGGACATGCCGACCGGGAAGGCAATCCTCTGTATCCGGTGCCGGTGCTGATGGACAAAAAGGAGCTGGAACAGATCTACTGGGAAGTAAAGGGAAGGTAAACCATGCAGATAGAAGCATTGATGGAGAGACAGCGCGCGTTTTTTGATTCCGGGAAGACCCTGGATATGGCATACCGGCTCCGGGCGCTTCGGCTTCTGGAGCAGGCGGTGACAGACCATGAACAGAGGCTCGCTCATGCGCTCCGGTCTGATCTGGGCAAATCCCGGGCAGAGGCGTATATGTGCGAGATCGGGCTTACCCTGTCGGAGCTCCGCTATATGAAACGGCACATGCGTGCCTTCGGCCGGGACCGCCGGGTGAGGACGCCTCTGGCCCAGTTTCATGCCAGAAGCTTTACGGTGCAGGAGCCTTACGGGGTGACGCTTGTCATGTCCCCCTGGAATTATCCGGTACTCCTGACGCTGGAACCGCTGATCGGAGCGCTGGCGGCAGGCAACTGCTGTGTGTTGAAGCCGTCCGCCTATGCTTCTGCAACATCCAGAGCGCTGGCACAGATGCTCCGGGAGATCTATCCGGAAGAATATGTGGCTGTGGTGGAAGGCGGAAGAGAGGAAAATGAGCGTCTGCTGGAACAGAAGTTTGATTATATTTTCTTTACCGGCGGGGTCCGTGTGGGCAGGCTGGTCATGGAGAAGGCGTCCAGGCATCTGACGCCGGTGACGCTGGAACTGGGGGGAAAGAGCCCCTGCATCATTGACCGTACGGCGGATCTTAAGACAGCGGCCCGCAGGCTTGTCTTTGGGAAATATCTGAACTGCGGGCAGACCTGCGTGGCGCCGGACTATGTGCTGGCGGAGGCGTGTATCAAAGAAGAACTGCTGGAGCATATTAGGAAAGAGATTACAAGACAGTATGGAGAGCATCCGCTTGAGAATCCTTCCTACGGGAAGATGATCAACCGGAAGCACTTTGAGCGGGTATGCGGTCTGATCGATCGGGACAAACTGGTGTTCGGTGGAGAGACAGAAGAAGAGGCGCTTCGGATTGCCCCTGCCGTCCTCGGGGATGTGACCGGGGAGGATGCCGTCATGCAGGAGGAGATCTTCGGTCCGGTACTGCCCGTCCTGACTGTGGACTCCATGGAAGAAGCACTGGAATTTGTAAGAGAACGTCCCAGGCCCCTTGCGCTGTATCTGTTTACCGGGGACCGGAAGACCGAGCGGCGCTTTCTGGAGCGGCTTTCCTTCGGAGGCGGCTGTATCAATGATACCGTCATCCATCTGGCGACCTCCGGGATGGGGTTTGGCGGCGTGGGGGCCAGCGGCATGGGCTCCTATCACGGAAGAAAGAGTTTTGAGACCTTCAGTCACGAGAAGAGTGTGGTGAAGAAATACACCTGGCTGGACCTGCCCATGCGTTATCAGCCTTATACCGCGCTTAAGGAGCGGCTGGTGCGGATGTTCGTGAGATGACCCTGATGATAAAAGGCCGCGGCGGGACAGCCGCCGGCGGCAGACGAGTGTGGAGACAGTATGAAATCGATTGCAGAGAAATTTATGAAAAATCCGGACCTGAGCCGGGAAGAATACGCGGAGCTCATCCGCTGCGGGTCTGATCCGGATACGGTGCGGGCGCTGACCGGGGAGGCGGTGCGCATCCGGAAGAAGCATTACGGCGACAGGGTATACACGAGAGGCCTGATCGAATTTACCAGCTACTGCAGAAATGACTGCCGTTACTGCGGAATCCGCAGAGGGAATCTCCATGCCCGCAGATATCGTCTGACGCCGGAAGAGATCCTTCGCTGCTGCGCCAGGGGATATGAGCTGGGCTTCCGGACCTTTGTCCTGCAGGGGGGCGAGGACAGATGGTTCACAGATGAACGGATGGCGGATATCATCCGCCGGATCCGGAAGGCATATCCGGACTGTGCGCTGACTCTGTCCGTGGGAGAACGCTCCTATGAGACATACCGGCTGTGGAAAGAGGCGGGGGCAGACCGGTATCTGCTGCGTCATGAGACTGCAGATGCCGAACACTACGGAAAGCTTCATCCGCCGGAAATGAGCCTGGCAGTCCGGAAGATGTGCCTTTCGGATCTGAAGCTTCTGGGCTATCAGGTGGGTGCCGGCTTTATGGTGGGCTCCCCGGGACAGACGGTGGACTGTCTGGCGCAGGATCTGCTGTTTCTAAAAGAGCTGAAGCCGCATATGGTGGGGATCGGACCGTTTATCCCCCATCATGATACGGTCTTTGCGGGAGAGAAGGCGGGAAGTGTGGAGCAGACGCTGTTCCTTCTGTCTGTGATCCGGATCCTGCTGCCGAAGGTGCTGCTCCCCGCGACGACGGCGCTGGGCACCCTGGACCCGGAGGGGAGAGAGAAGGGCCTTATGGCGGGAGCCAACGTGGTCATGCCGAACCTGTCTCCCATGGAGCGCCGGAAGCAGTATGATCTGTATGACAATAAGGTAAGTACAGGAGAAGAGGCGGCCGAGTGCCGGGAAGCCCTGGCCAGGAAGGTGGAGCGGATCGGCTATCGGCTGGTGGAGGACCGGGGAGATGCGCTCTGAAAAGCGGAACAGAAGAGAAGATGGAGGAAAATGCATATGAAATTTATATATCCGGCCAGAATCAGCAGGACCGAACGGGGAACCTGGCGCGCAGTCTTTCCGGATCTTGCCGGCTGTACGGCGGAAGGAGATACGGTGGAGGAGGCTGTGGAGCTGGCAAATGAGGCGGCCTGTGACTGGATCAGCCTGGAGCTGTCAGAGGAGGACGGGCAGCTTCCGCCGGTGACGGATGTAAGAGACATGGAGCTTGAGGAAGATGAGATCATACGCAATATCTGCGTGAACATCCGTTTTACGGACGGGTGGGATGAATAGAATGGCAGCAGAAAAAAGCCCTGCAGAGGGGCCTGGAAGGACACAGGAGGTCCGCCGGGCAGCTCTGAGGGCTTTTTTTCATGTGGAAATCTCCATGGGATACTGCCCGTCAAAGCACGCTCTGCACAGGGGCAGTCCCTCTGTCATGCCGGACAGATCCTCCACTTTCATATAACCAAGAGAGTCGGCGCCGATGATCCGGCAGATGTCCTCCCGGGAATGAGCGGTGGCGAGAAGCTGCCGCCCGGAGGGAACATCGGTTCCGAAGTAGCACGGGTGCAGAAAGGGCGGCGAACTGATCCGCACATGTACCTTTCCGGCGCCGGACTGCTTCAGCAGGCGGATCAGATTGGCGATGGTCGTCCCACGGACGATGGAATCATCCACCAGGATCACGTCCTTTCCCCGGACCGCGCTCTCAAGGACGTTCAGCTTCAGCCTCACGGCGGATTCCCGCTCCTGCTGGGTGGGTTTGATAAAAGTCCGTCCCACATAGCTGTTTTTGTGAAAGACGATGCCGAAGGGAATCCCGGAGGCCGCCGCATAGCCCTGCGCGGCCGTGATGCCCGAATCCGGCACCCCTGCCACCAGATCAGCTTTCACAGGCCAGGCCTTTGCCAGAGCTTCGCCGGCGCGCAGACGCGCTTCGTAGACGTTTACCCCGTCCAGACGGCTGTCCAGCCGTGCAAAATAAATATATTCAAAAATACAGTGCGCCTGCTTTTTCTGGCACAGCGCCAGGTCGGAGGTGATTCCCTCCGGGGAGATGGTTACAATCTCCCCCGGCCGGATATCCCGGAGAAATTCGGCTCCGATGGCGTTGAGCGCACAGCTTTCCGAGGCAAGGACGTAGGAATTTCCGCGTTTGCCGAGACAGAGGGGTTTCAGCCCCAGCGGATCCCGGACGCCGATCAGCTTCCGGGGACTTGCGATCACCAGTCCGTAGGCGCCCCGGATCCGGCCGGCGGTGCGGTGTATGGCTTCCTCCACGGTCTTTGTATGGACCCGTTCTCTGGCGATACAGCAGGCGATGACTTCGGAATCCGTAGTGGTCTGGAAGATGGCGCCGGTGTATGCCAGCTCCCGGCGCAGCTCTTCCGTGTTGACCAGGTTGCCGTTATGCGCCAGGGCAAGGGTGCCCTTGATGTAATTTGATACAAGGGGCTGAGCGTTTTGCAGCGTGGCGGCCCCGGTAGTGGAGTAGCGCACGTGGCCGATGCCAAGATTGCCCGTAAGCCCTTTCAGCGTATCCTCTTTAAATACTTCGCTTACAAGACCCATTCCCCGGTGGACGTTCATATTTCCCATGGGCCCGCCGGTATCGGAGACTGCGATACCGCAGGATTCCTGTCCCCGGTGCTGCAGGGAGGAGAGCCCATAGTAAATGGTGCCTGCCACATCCTCCCCGTCCGGGTCGTAGATTCCGAAGACGCCGCAGGCTTCTTTGATCCTGCCTTCGCCTTCCTGACAGTTCTCATGCATGGCCGGGCTCCGTTACAGAGAAAATAAGAGCTGATCGTAGGTCGGATAAGGAAGGAACTCATCCGGAATCAGCGCTTCCGCCCGGTCTGCTGCAGCCCGAAGCTCTTCCATCTTCCCAAGGATCTGATCGTGGCAGAAATCTGCCGCCTTCTGCATCTCCTGAATGGAAGCTTCTTCTTTCAACAGCTCCTTTAATTCCTGAAGCCCGCTGCTCACAGCGGCATAGGCGCCGGTCAGCTCCGTCACCAAGGCTTCCTCAGAGGAGGTGTCAAGGCCAGGCAGGAGCGCTTTTTTGGAAGCGGCATTGCCGGCGGTCTCTCCGGAATAAGCGCTGAGGGCGGGGAGGAAATCTTTGGTCAGCATCCCTGCCATGGTCCGTGCTTCGATGCAGACCGTCTTGGCGTAGTTTTCCAGCAGGATCTCATAGCGGGAGAAGATCTCTTCTCTGGTGAAGATATGGTGCTTTGTGAACAGTTCCACGGAACGGTCGCCAATGAAGGAAGGCAGGCATTCCGGAGTGGATACCAGATTGTAAAGTCCGCGTTTTTCTGCTTCCTCCACCCATTCCGGAGAATAGCCGTTGCCGTTGAAGATCACTTTTTTGTGTTTGCGGATGGCGCGTTTGAGCAGTTCATGGACAGCCTTCTCCATATCCTCCGGGGCGGTTCCCTCAAGCTCGTTGTAGAACTGTGCCAGCGCCTCTGCCACAGCGGTGTTCAGCACGATATTGGGCGTGGACACCGACGCGGAGGAACCGAGCATGCGGAATTCAAATTTATTTCCGGTAAATGCAAAGGGAGAGGTGCGGTTGCGGTCCGTGTTGTCCTTGGTAAAATGGGGCAGCACATGGGCGCCTGTATCCAGCTGGATCTTCTCCTGTCTGCCGAAATAAGTGTCGTTTTCTATGGATTCCAGCACTGCGTTCAGCTCGTCTCCGAGGAAAATGGACACGATGGCCGGCGGTGCTTCGTTGCCGCCCAGACGATGATCGTTGCCGGCGCTGGCTGCGGAGATCCGCATCAGGTCCGCATAGTCGTCCACTGCCTTGATGACTGCCATGAGGAAGACCAGAAACTGGATGTTCTGCGCCGGTGTCCGCCCGGGATTGAGAAGATTTACCCCGTCATCAGTAATCAGCGACCAGTTGTTGTGCTTGCCGCTGCCGTTGATGCCTTCAAAAGGCTTCTCGTGGAGCAGGCATACAAGACCGTGCTTTTCCGCTGTTTTTTTCATGATCTCCATGGTGAGCTGATTGTGGTCCACGGCGATGTTGGCCGTATCGAAGACCGGAGCCAGCTCATGCTGTGCGGGAGCCACCTCGTTGTGCTTGGTCTTGGCCGGGATGCCAAGCTTCCAGAGCTCCACATCCAGATCGTGCATGTAGGCGGATACCCGGGGCTTCAGGGCGCCGAAATAATGGTCTTCCATCTCCTGGCCCTTGGGTGCGGGAGCGCCGAAGAGGGTCCTTCCGCAGAAGACCAGGTCCTTCCTCATATCATACAGTTCCTTGCTCACCAGGAAATACTCCTGCTCCGGGCCGATGGTGGTGGATACCCTCGTGACGGTCCCGTTTCCCAGAAGCTTCAGCATCCGGACGGCCTGTTCGTTCAGAGCTTCCATGGAGCGCAGGAGCGGGGTCTTCTTATCCAGAACTTCGCCGTTGTAGGAACAGAATGCGGTGGGTATGTACAGAGTCTTATCTTTGATAAAAGCAGGGGATGTGGGATCCCATGCGGTATAACCTCTTGCCTCGAAGGTCGCCCGGAGCCCGCCGGAGGGGAAGCTGGAGGCGTCCGGTTCGCCCTTGACCAGTTCTTTTCCGGAAAAGTCCATGATGACCTCGCCTTCTCCGGAAGGGGAGATGAAGCTGTCATGCTTCTCAGCCGTGAAGCCGGTCATGGGCTGGAACCAGTGGGTGTAGTGGGTGGCGCCGTTTTCCACGGCCCATTCCTTCATGGCCACGGCTACGGAATTTGCCACATCCAGTTCCAGATGGGTGCCGTTTTCGATGGTCTTCCGGAGGGCTTTGTACATGTCCCTGGGGAGCTTGTTGCGCATGACCTTGTCGCTGAATATCATGCTTCCGTATAATTCGGGGATATCTTTTTTCATTTTGAAAAATCTCCTTTCTGGGCTGCCGGGCCTTATGAGAGCCGGCGGATAAAAACAAAAAAAGCGCCCTGGATGGATATCCAAAGCGCCTTTGCTTCTTCACAGTTAGTATACTCGAAATTTTCTGTTTGTCAATGCTGTTTTTGAAAAAAATGAAATTACTTGCTGTTTTCTGTCCGTTACGGGAAAATTCGTATGGAAGAGGTCATAAATGATTTTTTATCAAATTGACGACTGTTGTAGTAATTTTGGGTCCGGAAACATGATTAAATATGTTTTTTCCGCTGACTACGCCAACAGCCGTGAAATTCCAGTTTTCTATGTCAAGTATAGGACCTCCACTGGTACCTAATCGTCCTTCTGCCTGCGTTCGCATCAATACTCCGTTATCTTCGACTACTTTCCCTTCGGATACGCCTTGAATTCTCCCATTTCCAACATCAATATGGTCCCATTCTGGATAGCCTATCACCATCACATTTTTACCAGTCATGGATGATTCGACTCTACAAGGGATAATTCCCACTTTACTACCCACCGGAATACTTAATTTAAGCAATGCCCAGTCATATTCTGAATTCATTGACTCACCCCATCCTATTGATACATAATAGGCATGAGCTTTTGAAGATGCAGGGTATGAACCTACGGCATCATATCCTGGATAAAAATAAATACTTGTAGCATTCCCGTACCCATTCGTATATTGCTGAACACAATGTGCAGCCGTCAAAACTAGGTCATCAGCTACCAAAAATCCTGTTGCTTCTGTTTCTATTCCGCCTTCAAATTTAATCCTTAGGAGCCCGATTGCACAAGAAGGATATATATCTACTTGATCAACAGGATCCAAGAAAAATGGAGATGCATCCGCAATAAATTCTGTTGTGTCTGTCAAATTTTTATTAATTACGTATGTTTTTTCTGTTATTGTTCCATCATCAAGGTTATGTTCGACTATGATTTCTGTCGATATTTTGTTATTGTCTCTAACAGTGTCGTCAAACCCAACTGCACATACCGGCATACTCAAACATATTACACTCCAATCAATCCTATTATTTTTTTGATTTTTAACATACATACTTCCTCCTTTGTATTTTACAAAATGGTTCCTTCTTTAAAGTTTTTTTATATATATTAAATGTGCCTCTTCCGGCCACATCAATCGAGGACTGCTGCAATACAGAATCCAGACTTTGTCTCCAAGCTCATATTCGCCTGAAAAATCACTGTTCAATCTGTTAAGTCCGCCCTGCAGTCTGCAATAGGAATGACCACCATATTTTGTAGTGCTCTTTACATACAGACCCGGTGTTTTGACATTTGGATCTGTTTTTTCGTCAACAAGCTCGCCTGTTTTAATATAAACATGATCATGCAGTCCAAAAAGATAATAGATTGTAAGAGGAGTCCCTAAAATAAACAGATTAATTAAGATAATGAGGACAATTTTACGTTTTTTCAAATCTTATTTACACTTCCTTATTTATTGAATAGAAACCTGACAGTTATTAAACTAATTATAATAATTGACTTAAAGTAGTTTTTTGATTTGTGCATACTTTCTTCATCCAGTATTATGTTTATTCATAATAACAATTATTATTATTTTTTTTTAATATTACTTGATAAGTATTTTAAAGCAGAAGACAAATTTTGTCAATATGTAATTAAAAACTTCTAAAGTTGCGAAAAATGAAATTTTAAACTCCACTCTGTGTATATCAAGCAAAATTTAATTTTTCATGCAAATGTCCTTAAATCCTCTTAGTTGTCCTGCATTACAGTTCCAGACAAATGTTAAGGACTTTAGCCGCTTCAGCGGTGCCGCAGGCATCCTTTACATTTGCTTGGACACTGTAATATGTTTCTCAATTAAGAGGATTTAGGATGTCCCCTGTGGAATTTAGTCGTACATGCCTGTTTTGTCTTATGGATTTGCTCTTGACACAAAATACAGAATTTAAAAAAAAATTCAATTCAATATAATGTATCTCCAAATGTCATGACAAATAAAACATCCATTGAATAAGCCAGATTTTAAAAGGCCATGGAATTTATTCTTTCATACAGAATTTACTTTTTCAAGTCAGCACTTCTAAAGTCGGCAGAGAAAGCTGCCTTAAATACGAAATCAGGGAGATAATAAGGCTGCCATTGAGAATGGATGTGCAGCATTGATTAAGAAAAGTGAGGATCTATGGCAGAGAGTAGAAGTCCAAAATACAGGGAAATTCAGAGGAAACGTCTGAATAAATAAAATGACCCAGCTGAAATTTTCGAGTGAATTCAGCCAGGCCGGTTTTTGTCGGGAGAGGGCTAAGTTAAGTGTGCGAGTTATTTTTAAATTAGCTTCCTCAACTCTTCTGCATCTTCTTCCGATAGTTTCCCATTTCCAATAAAAGCAGATACAAAGCGGCTGAACGAATTATTGTAACATACTTCTACCATTTTTTTCGTCCAGTTGTGAATGTGTTCTTCTTTTGTACACAACGGAAAATATGCATTATAAGAAGAGGTCTTACTTCGCTCAGTACCAACCAACCCCATTTTCTGCAGACCGATCAGAAATGTATTTAATGTCTGAACTTTCCATGTTTTCTTCCAGTCTGTTACAGCAATATCCATGATTTCTCTGAACGTCATGGGAGCCTTAGCAGACCAGAGCAGTTCCATAATCTGCAGTTCTGTATTCGTGAGACCGTAATTAGTATTCATCGTGTTTGTTTATTCCTCTCGTTTTAATCAGATATAAATAGCTATTAAAAATCTTATTTTTCACTTGGTAGACTTTTTGTCATCCGTGAAGACAGTATTCAGAGAATATTGTACTTATTAATTCTTCCAAAAGAATTTTACCACATTTTGAGCATTTTCTTCCTTCATATATTTTAATTGTACAGCTTCCATTACTGTTTTTTATATGTTCTTTTATTGTTCCCTTTTCTCCATAATTATGGTTGCAGATCGCCCGTTCAGACAGATCCTTTTCATCTAACTCAAATACCTCTCCATTTTCGTCAACAAAATACAACAAATACGGCATACTTTCTATTTCTATCATTTCTTCTGGTTCGATACCATCAATAAACTCTATTTCAAAATTAACCTTTTGGTCTCCTGCTTCCAGTGCTTTCGGCGGATCATATGCAAATGCAGTCATACCGCCTGCCATACAAATTAATCCCATTATTATCATAGATAAAAACAACCTGTTCTTCTTTTTTACTTTCATCTCAAGAATCCTCCTTTTAAATGTGGCTCTGCTCCTGCAATTGGACATTCCTGTCAAAAAATGTCTTTTCGGCCTGTTTGCTTTCTGGGTCGCAGTCTGCAACAGCAGTTCGCAGTATTCTTTCCGTTCTTTTTCCCCTCTTCTTTCCAACACTGCCTCATCACAACAGATTTCGCCCATATCAGAAAGCTCCTTATATAACAAAAAACTCAGTGGATTAAACCAGTGGATCGTAATGACAAGCAGACTCAGCAATTTCACCAGTAGATCGCATCGTTTGATGTGGATCAACTCATGTCTTATGATATATTGGAATGATTCCATATCAGGCCAGTCTTTTTCCATATGAGGAACATATACAATGGGAGACAGGACTCCGCTGGTCATGGGAGAACCACAGTGTCTGGAGCATACCAGTGTTACTTTTCTTCTAATGCCCATCTCGCTTTTCAGGTCCAAAAAGGATTGCTGGTATTTTTTCGGAACTGTTTCTTCCAGATCTTCCAGATCTTCCAGATAGACTTGTTTCATTTTCCAGTATTGTGCTATCCATGTGAAAAGAATAATAAATGATATGACTCCGCATAGAATCAGCAGACACATCATCCATTTTAATCCGGACGAAAAATGCATGACTCCATTGGTGACGATCACACTGTAAAACGGATCAAATTCCGGTGAATGATATAACCTGCTCCAAAAAACCGGAAACAGTTTCTCCATAAGGCCGACGATCTGATATTTGTATTCTGAAAATGGAATCAGATAAAACACCATCGCTGTTTTCAGGATACGGTATCTCCATATAGCTGGAAAATACCTTTTAGTCAACGGATAACTGAACAGGTAACACAGAAGAATCACACTTCCAGACATGGACATTGTAAACAGAAGATTTCGGAAAATAACCGGTCCCCTCCTTAGCGTCTGTTGTGATATTTTGTATTATCTTTATCTAATATATTTTGATGATTATAATAAGCTAAAAATCATGAGTTGTCAAGCAGTTAAAATCTCGAGTTTCCGCAGTTCCGCTCACAGAACAGCCAATTGGTTACATTGATTATCCACAACTTTAAAAAATGCTTAAAATATAAGGAATCCTTTTCCTTTTTGATGTAAAATTTAATCACCACAAAAAATCTTACCAAACAAAAAAAGAAGGAGGATTCCCTGTGGCTAATTTTACATCAAATACCTGTCAAATGAAACGGGAAATTTTATCTTTTTCCAATAAAATCTCCACAAACCTTCCCAAACCGGAACGCAGATTCCTGGCTGATATGAATTATGGCATTCTTGCCTCTGGCAGCTGCCTTCTGACTGATATCGTTGACCAGCTACACGAACCTTCCCGCAAAATCAATGTCGTTGACCGCCTTTCCCGGCATCTGGCAGAAGGAATCCCCAAAGATGCTCCTGACTCTTACCTGTCACAGGTCAGAAAATGGTGCCCGGACCAGCCTGTCGTCCATATCGATGACAGTGATATTGTGAAGCCTGACGGTTACAGATCTGAGTCCCTCGGATTGGTACGCGACGGTTCTGAAAGCACCGCGTCAAAAAATGTTTACAAAAAGGGATATCTTGTAACAGAAGCCACTGTACTTACAGCCAGCAGCCATCCCGTCAGTATCTTTTCGGAAATCCATTCTTCAAAAGAGAAGGATTTTACTTCCATCAATGATGTGACCTTCTCCGCCATGGAGCGGGTAGCCGCTTTGTTCAAAAAGGCTTCCTTTATCATGGACCGTGGTTATGATGACAACAAGATGTTTCTGAAACTGGATTCCATGAAACAGGACTATGTGATTCGCCTGACCTCAAAGCGTAAGCTGCTCTACCGCAATAAATGGGTGCCTGCCACCGAACTCCGTAACCGCAGAAAAGGTAAGGTAAAGCTGCCCCTGTTTTGCAAAGGAAAGATACATGATGCATATCTTTCCCATGTGAAGGTACAGATCACTGCTTCCAGAAAAGACATTTACCTCGTTCCTGTCTATGGTATTACGGAACATCCCATGATGCTCGCAACAAACAGGGACATCCGTTCAACAGACGATGTGATAGAAGCTGCAAAGCTTTATTTTTCCAGATGGAAGATTGAAGAATACTTCCGCTGTAAAAAACAGATGTTCCAGTTTGAAAATTTCCGGGTCCGGAAACTGAAAGCAGTCAATGCATTAAATTTCTGCCTGACTTTATGCATGGCATTTCTGAACCATATTTCCATGAAATCAGAAACGAATGGTCTTAAGGCTGCCATTATAAAGACTGCCATTATAAAGACTGCAGATCCAATCAGGGAAAAAGTAACATTCAGCTATTACCGGCTGGCAAAAGGCATCTCCGGCATACTGTCGTATGCAAAAGAAGGCATCAGGCTCTGGTTCAGGACAAAGCGTCCTGCATACCGTCAGATCTGCCTTAAGCTGGTTGTCTGAACAAGATAAAAGAATATATCTCCCAAAGTCCGGTTCCGGCGGGGCTTATTAAGGTGTCTCTAATCGGGAAACTGCCATTCTTGTCATCTCAAAAATCGAGCAGACTGGCGCCTTGGAAGGATATACGCTTTTTTACTTTACAGTTTGCGGAAACTCAAGGTTAAAATGGCATATATCAGATTATTTTTCACATTCACATCAGAAATTCCGGAAAATAACGAATTGAGAGAACTTTGGAAACAAAAAATGAAGTCATCATTGCGCAAAAGGAAGAGAACCGGCGTCTTACAGAACAGGTTATTTTCATGAAAAAATATCACTGAAATACCGAAAGAAGCTGGTGATGCATTTTTTGAAGAATATGGAGCTGTAATAGATTGATATCCGCCGGCAGAAAATTCTGTCTTTGAGAACCCCTGGGAAGCGTGTGAGTATGAACTGCCAGACGGGTATTACCGGGAAAGATATAATCTGTACTTGGAGCTGAAGGAAAAGCAACATCAGACATGGCGGGTGGCATTGTCCTGGAAGCAGAAATAATCCGGGCGGTGGCGGGACTGGGTGTATTCAAACATGATCCCGTCTCCGTTGTAGGTCTGGCTGCTGACGACGGCCAGACAGTTGTAATCTCCAAGCTCCAGGTATTTCTCATCGATCTGCGTCATCTTCTCCACGGTCATCACCCGCTTGCTGGTCACGATCGCCATGCCCAGCTCCTGCTCCAGATAGGCGTAGATGGAATATTCCGCGATCTCCTTCGTAAGTCCGGCGACGGCTTCCTTCAGAAAATAGTTGTGATTCAGGATCAGGGGCCTGCCGTCCAGGTAGTGGAGCCGCTGGAGATAATAAAGCTCGGCGCCCGCAGGGAATCCGGTTCTCCTGGAGACTTTCTGGTCTGCGGTGATCTCCGCAAAGAGCAGGACCCGCGTCTTCGGAGTCTGGTGATTGCGGATGGCGGACTCCCGGAAAGATTCGATGCCGCCGATGGTAAAAGTAGTCTGAGGGGCGGGCCGGTAGATATTCCGCACGCCCTTGCCCTGCATGGTCTGGACATATCCGTCTGTCACAAGCGTACTGACGGCCCGGCGCAGCGTGTTGCGGGAGCAGTTGTAGGTCTGAATCAGATGGTTCTCAGAGGGCAGAAGCTCCTGGAATTCATATTCACCGGTTTCGATCCGGGTCTTTAAATCTCTGTAAATATCCGCGTATTTTGCTCTTGGCATGTAGTGTCACTCCTGCTGAATGTTTTTCCGGCCTTTGCCTGTCCGACTTCTATTATACGCATTCCCCGGGCGCAACTCAACTGTTTTTTATCGCATGTTCTGGAAACCGGCTGGCCGGACAGCATAAAATACTTGTAGACAGGCAAAGATTTAGAGTATAATGGGAGCATCCGGCTGCGGCTTTTTGGCAGTGCTTCGCCGGAAAGGAAAGGAAATGAGGTTCTGGAGCATTTGGTGGAAAACAGATATGAAGATGATGCTGTGCGCCGGCTGCGGCGGGAGCGCAGGAGGAGAGAGATGCGGCGCAGGAAGAGACGCCGCGCCATGATAAAAAAGATGATCCTGTCAGGAATGCTGGCGCTGACGGCGGCTGTGGCGCTTGCGGTCTGGATCAGCAGAGGGAAAGAAGGAGACAGTTTCGGAAAAGGAACCATGCCGCAGGCGGTGAGAGAGGTGCTGGCGGCAGCGGCGGCAGACCGGCAGGCTGCGCGGGAGGAACAGGAGCAGTCGGAGCGGGCGGAAGAGCCGGCTGCGTACAGCTATACGGATGCGGAGGACATGCTGCATCCGGGCAGTGAGCTGATCAGCAGCCACGCCATCCTGGTGGACGTGGACGGAGGAAAGATTCTGGCCGGAAAAGAAGAGAGAAGCCGGATGGTGCCGGCCTCCATGACCAAGGTGCTGACGCTTCTTACAGCAGTGGAGCAGATTGAGAATCTGGACGACCGGTTTGCGGTGCCCGCGGAAGCGGTGGATTACAGCTTTAAAAACCGCTGCAGCTGCGCCGGATTTGAGAAAGAAGAGCTGGTGACGGTGAGAGATCTGCTGTACGGCACGGTGCTGCCCTCCGGGGCGGAGGCGGCCATGGGACTGGCGATCTATGTATCGGGTTCCCAGGAAGCCTTTGTGGAGCTGATGAACGCGAAGCTTGAGGAGCTTGGCCTGTCAGAGACGGCTCATTTTACCAACTGTGTGGGAGTCTATGGCGAAGATCACTACTGCACGGCCTATGATATGGCAGTCATCATGCAGGCGGCTCTGGCGGATGAGACCTGCCGGGAGGTGCTGTCAGCCCGCACGTATCTGACGTCCGGGACGGAGCAGCATCCGGAGGGACTGCTTCTGTCCAACTGGTTTTTGAGACGCATTGAGGATACGGATGTGGGAGACCGTGTGTCCGCGGCCAAGACGGGTTTCGTGAACGAGTCGAAATTCTGTGCGGTCAGTTATGGGACGGACGGGGAAGGCAGAGGATATATCTGCGTCACGGCGAATGCTCCGGGCAACTGGAAGTGTATCAATGACCATGTCTGGCTGTACAGTCATTTTCTGTGAATTTTCCTTCTTTACCAGATTTTGTGCCTGTGCTATAATGAGCGAAAACAAAAGAGCAGGTCCCTGCCTTTGGGAAAGGCGGGGCAAATCTGGCAGAGAGAGGGAAAGCTGTGGCGGAACTTACACCAATGATGCAGCAGTACATGAAGACCAAAGAAGAATATAAGGACTGCATCCTTTTCTACCGTCTCGGAGATTTCTACGAGATGTTTTTTGATGATGCGAAGATCGTATCGAAGGAACTGGAACTGACGCTGACCGGCAAGAACTGCGGTCTCGAAGAACGGGCGCCCATGTGCGGGGTGCCTTTTCATGCGGTAGACGGATATCTGAGCAGACTGGTGTCCCGGGGCTACAAGGTCGCCATCTGCGAACAGATGGAAGATCCGGCGCTGGCGAAGGGGCTGGTGAAGCGGGAAGTCATACGGGTCGTCACTCCGGGGACCAATCTGAATGTCCAGGCGCTGGACGAGTCCAGAAATAATTACATCATGAGCATCGTGTATGTCAGTGACCGGTTCGGCATTTCTTTTGCGGATGTGACGACCGGTGATTATTTTGTTACGGAAGTAGATTCTGTGAGAAAGCTTCTGGACGAGATCTGCAAGTTTTCTCCCAGAGAGATCGTGTGCAATGAAGCGCTGGTGATGAGCGGGATCGATACCGAAGAGCTGAAAGAGCGCCTGGGCATCACCTTGTATTCTCTGGAAAACTGGTATTTTGACGATGAGCTGTGCCGGAGGGGGCTTCTGGAACATTTTCAGGTAAAGTCCATAGAAGGACTGGGCGTGGGGGATCTTGGCTGCGGAGTGATCGCAGCGGGAGCGCTCCTCCGGTACCTGACCGAGACCCAGAAGACCTCCCTGAGTCATCTGACCAGGCTTCAGCCCTATGTGTCGGGAAATTTTATGCTTATTGACAGCTCCAGCAGGAGGAATCTGGAGCTGGTGGAGACGCTTCGGGAGAAACAGAAAAGGGGATCGCTTCTGTGGGTTCTGGATAAGACGAAGACGGCCATGGGCGCCAGGATGCTCAGAAGCTTCCTTGAACAGCCTCTGATCGATCCGGAAGAGATTGAGCGGCGGCTTGCGGCTCTGGAGGAGCTGAACAGCCATCTCATCACCAGAGAGGAGCTGCGGGAATATCTAAGCCCCATCTATGACCTGGAGCGCCTGATCGGGCGTATCAGCTATCAGACGGCCAACCCCAGGGATCTGATCGCTTTTAAGACCTCTCTGGGGATGCTGCCCCATCTGAAGACCCTGCTGTCGGAACTTGAGAGTCCGCTGCTTCTGGAGATTCAGGAAGATCTGGACGACCTTCAGGATCTGTACGATCTGATTGAACGGTCCATTCAGGAGGAGCCGCCCATTACGATCCGGGACGGAAATATGATCCGGGACGGTTATCACGAAGAAGTGGACCGGTTCCGGAAGGCGAAGACAGAAGGGCGGTCCTGGCTGGCACAGATCGAGACAAAGGAGCGGGAGCGGACCGGCATCAAGAATCTCCGGATCAAGTTTAACAAAGTATTCGGTTATTATCTGGAGGTGACCAACTCCTACAAAGAGCTGGTGCCGGAGGATTATATCCGGAAGCAGACGCTGACGAATGCAGAGCGCTATATTACGCCGGAGCTCAAGGAGCTGGAGGATACGATTCTGGGAGCGGAGGAAAAGCTGACGGCTCTGGAATATGAGCTGTTCACGGGCATCCGGGATCAGATCGCGGCACAGGTGCTGCGGATCCAGAGGACGGCGAAGGCGGTGGCCAGGCTGGATGTATTTACGGCGCTGGCGTATGTGGCGGACAAGAATCATTATGTGCGTCCGAAGATCAACCGGCGGGGCCGGATCCAGATCCAGAACGGCCGTCATCCGGTGGTGGAGCAGATGCTCCCGGGGAATCTGTTTATTGCCAATGACACCTGTCTGGACAACGACTCCAACCGGATCTCCATCATCACCGGACCAAATATGGCGGGAAAATCCACTTATATGCGGCAGACGGCGCTGATCGTGCTTATGGCCCAGGTGGGGAGCTTCGTACCGGCGGAGCAGGCGGATATCGGCATCGTGGACCGGATCTTTACCCGTGTGGGCGCGTCGGATGACCTGGCCAGCGGGCAGAGTACCTTTATGGTGGAGATGAACGAGGTGTCCAATATCCTGAGAAATGCCACAGCAGACAGCCTGCTGATCCTGGATGAGATCGGGCGCGGAACGAGCACTTTCGACGGGCTTTCCATTGCGTGGGCAGTCATCGAACATATTGCGGACCGGAAGCTTCTGGGCGCCAAGACGCTGTTTGCCACCCACTATCATGAACTGACAGAGCTGGAAGGGACCATGGAAGGGGTAAATAATTACTGTATCGCCGTCAAGGAGAAGGGTGACGACATCGTATTTCTCAGGAAAATCGTGAAAGGCGGCGCAGACAGGTCCTACGGGATCCAGGTGGCGAAGCTGGCCGGGGTGCCGGACAGCGTTATCCAGCGTGCGAAGGAGCTGGTGGAGGAGCTGAGCCAGGCGGATATCTCTGTGAAGGCAAAACACATCGCACAGGAGAGCCGGACGAAGACGAAGCAGAAGGGCAGACAGAAGAAATACGACGAGGTGGATCTGGAGCAGATCTCGCTCTTTGACACGGTCAGGGACGATGATGTGGTAAAGGAACTGGAGGAGCTTGACATCTCCAACATGACGCCCATGGACGCCATGAACACCCTCTACCGGCTGCAGAACAGGTTAAAAAACAGATGGTGAGAGAATAAATGGGAAAGATCACGGTATTGGACCAGCAGACGATCGACAAGATCGCTGCGGGTGAGGTTGTGGAGCGGCCGGCTTCTGTGGTAAAGGAGCTGGTGGAAAATGCGGTGGACGCGGGGGCCACTCAGATCACCGCAGAGATCCGGGAGGGCGGTATCGGCTATATCCGGATCACGGACAATGGAAGCGGAATGGAGAGAGAGGATATTCCGCTGGCGTTTCTGCGTCATTCCACCAGCAAGATCCGGAGTGCGGAGGATCTGTCAGGCGTCCGCTCTCTTGGGTTCCGGGGAGAAGCGCTGTCCAGCATCTCGGCCGTGTCCATGGTGGAACTGATTACAAAGACCAGAGAGCAGGCGCTGGGAAGCCGCTGCTGTGTGGAGGGAGGCGTGCAGAAGGCGCCGGAAGAGATCGGGGCGCCGGAAGGGACCACGTTTATCATCCGGAATCTGTTCTATAACACGCCGGCAAGGAAGAAATTTCTGAAAACAGAGATGACCGAGGCGGCGGCCATCCATGAGATGATGACCCATCTGGCGCTGTCTCATCCGGAGATCGCCTTCAAGGTCATCATCAACGGCCAGATGAAGCTTGGGACCGCCGGGAACGGAAGCCTGAAGGATGTGATCTACCATATCTATGGAAGAGAGATTGCACTGCGGCTGCTGGAGGTGGACCGGACGGCGGGGCCGCTTGGCATTACCGGATATATCGGGAAGCCGGAGATCTCCAGAGGAAACCGGAATTATGAAAATTATTTTGTCAACGGCAGGTATGTGAAGAGCAGGATCATTGCCAGGGGAATCGAGGACGGGTATAAATCTTTTATGATGCAGCGCCGGTATCCCTTCGTGTGTCTGAATCTCAGGATCGATGGGAAGCTTCTGGATGTAAATGTGCATCCTTCAAAGATGGAGCTTCGGTTCAGCGACCAGAATCTGGTCTATGATGCGGTACGGCAGGCGGTGGCGGACACCCTGTCCGGCAGAGAACTGATTCCGGAGGTGACGCTTGCCGAAGGGAGCAGGAAGGGCATTTTGGGGGCAGCAGAGCCCGCCCCCAAAGAGGAGAAGGGACAGCCGCCAAAGAAGCAGCCTCCTCTGGAGAAGATATGGAAGACGCCGGAACCGGCGAAGGGGCCGGTGAAACCGGAGGATCCGGATCTGGAATATTTTCTGGCAGAGATGCGCAGGCGTGTGGAGGACCGCCACCGCCGGCAGGAAAAACCGGTGCTGCGGGAAGAAAACGGATACCGGGCCGGGGCGGACATAGAAGCGCCGGTACAGAAAGCCGGGATGGACAGTGAAGCGCCGGGCAGACAGAAAGAGCCGGTGCAGAAGACAGGGAACCAGACGGCAGCAGCACCGGAGCCGGAGCAGATGGAGCTGTTTGACGGGAAGCTTTTGTCAAAAGAAGCTGCCGTCCGGCACACGATCATCGGACAGCTCTTTGATACCTACTGGCTGGTGCAGTATGGAGATAAGCTGTATATCATCGACCAGCATGCGGCTCATGAAAAGGTTCTCTATGAACGGCTGATGAAGGATCTGGAGGCGCGTACCTTTCAGTCCCAGCTCCTGTCGCCTCCCGTCATTCTGAACCTCAGCATGACAGAAGAACAGGTGTTCGGAAAATACAGAGAATATTTTGCCCGTATGGGATTTGAGATCGAGGGATTCGGCGAGCGCACCCATGCAGTGCGGGCGGTACCGGCGAATCTGCCGGGGATCGGACAGGCGGATATCCTGACGGAGCTCATCGACAGTCTGTCAGAGCTTCCGGGAAATGTCAGCTCCGGATCGCTTCTGGACAAGGTGGCGTCCATGTCCTGCAGGGCGGCCGTCAAAGGTAACCACCGGATGTCCTCCATGGAAGCGAAGGCGCTGATCGACGAGCTGCTGACTCTGGAGAATCCATACAACTGCCCTCACGGACGCCCCACGATCATCTCCATGTCCAGATATGAGCTGGAGAAAAAATTCAAGAGGATTGTATGACAGACAGGAAAGAACCATTGGTGATACTGACCGGCCCTACGGCAGTGGGCAAGACAAAGCTCTCCATCGCCCTGGCGAAGGCTGTGGGCGGGGAGATCATATCGGCGGATTCCATGCAGGTATACAGGCATATGGACATCGGTTCTGCGAAGATCCGGCCGGAAGAGATGCAGGGCGTCCCGCACTATCTGGTGGATGTGCTGGAGCCATGGGAGGAATTTCATGTGGTCCGCTTTCAGCAGATGGCAAAAGAAGCCATGAAGGAGATCCGGGGCCGCGGTCATATCCCGCTTCTGGTGGGAGGCACCGGCTTCTATATCCAGGCCATTGCAGGGGATGTGGACTTTACAGAAAATGAGGCCAGCCCGTACCGGCAGGAGCTGGAGCGGCTGGCAGCCGAACAGGGGGCGCAGGCGCTCCATGAAGAGCTTCGGAAGGTGGATGAAGCTTCGGCCGATGCCATCCATGCACACAATGTAAAGCGGGTCATCCGCGCGCTGGAGTTCCACCGGATGACCGGCCGGAAGATATCCGAACACAACGAAGAGCAGAGGAAAAAAGAATCTCCCTATCACTGCGCATATTTTGTCCTGAACGATGACCGGGACAGACTCTACGCCCGTATTGAACAGCGGATCGACGAGATGCTTGGGGAGGGGCTTCTGGAGGAAGTGATCCAGCTGAAGGAGATGGGACTGCAAAGAGGCATGGTGTCCATGCAGGGTCTGGGTTATAAAGAGCTGCTGGCATATCTGGACGGGGAGTGTACTCTCGCAGAGGCAGTGGAGATACTGAAGAGAGATACCCGCCATTTTGCCAAGCGGCAGCTTACCTGGTTCCGGCGGGAGCCGGACGTGATCTGGCTGAACAAGAAGGAATACGGGTATGATGAGGAAAAGATTCTGGCAGCCATGCTGGATATATTGAGAGAGAAGGAAATAATCAGATGAATCTGGAAAGGATGTATGAATGCATGGGCATCTGCAGGGAGGTTCATGCATACGGACAGAAGATCGAAAAAGAATTGAGCGCACGTTTTGAGGCGATTGATGAAGCGGCGGAATATAATCAGCTGAAGGTGCTCCATGCCATGCAGAAATGCCGGGTCAGTGACGTGCATTTTGCCGGCAGCAGCGGATACGGCTACAACGATCTGGGAAGGGATACGCTGGAGGCTGTCTATGCGGAGGTTTTTCACACGGAATCGGCGCTGGTCCGTCCGCAGATCACCTGCGGGACCCATGCGCTGGCGGTGGCTCTGGCGGCGAACCTGCGTCCGGGGGACGAGCTGCTGGCCATATCCGGAAAGCCCTATGATACGCTGGAGGAGGTCATCGGCATCCGGCCTTCAAACGGGAGCCTTATGGAATACGGGATCACCTACCGGCAGGTGGATCTGAAGCCGGATGACAGCTTTGATCTGGAGGGGATCCGGGCATCCATGAATGAACATACGAAGCTGGTCCATATCCAGCGTTCCAAAGGGTATCAGACCAGGAGGACCCTGTCGGTGGAGGGCATCGGGAAAGCCGTCGCTTTTGTAAAATCCATCAATCCCGATGTGATCTGTATGGTGGACAACTGCTACGGGGAATTTGTGGAGCGGATCGAACCCACAGATGTGGGAGCGGATCTGTGCGTGGGATCCCTCATCAAAAATCCGGGGGGCGGACTTGCGCCCACGGGGGGTTACATCGTCGGAAAACATGCATATGTGGAAAACTGTGCGTACCGTCTCACGTCTCCGGGACTTGGAAAAGAGGTGGGCGCCACCATGGGGCTTAACCAGTCCTTTTATCAGGGATTTTTCCTTGCGCCTACCGTGACGGCAGGTGCGCTGAAGGGTGCGGTCTTCGCCGCGAATCTCTATGAGCGTCTGGGCTTTGATGTCCTGCCGGACGGACAGGAGAGCCGTCATGATATTATCCAGGCGATCACCTTCGGGACTCCGGAGGGTGTGATCGAATTCTGCAGGGGTATCCAGGCCGCGGCCCCGGTGGACAGTTATGTGGAGCCGGAGCCCTGGGCCATGCCGGGGTATGACAGCGACGTGATCATGGCGGCCGGCGCTTTTGTACAGGGGTCCTCCATTGAACTGAGTGCGGACGGGCCCGTCAAGCCGCCTTATGCGGTCTATTTTCAGGGCGGACTGACCTGGGAGCATGCGAAATTCGGGATTCTCATGTCCCTGCAGAAGCTTACGGACGCGGGGCTTGCGAAGCTGCCGGCGGATGAATAAAGGGACCTGCGGGTACAGGGAAGGATGGAGATGAGAAAGACGAATCGGAAGAGAGTGATCGTGGTGGGAGGCGGTGCTTCCGGACTTATGGCGGCGATCACGGCAGCCAGACAGGGAGCACAGGTAGTCCTGACAGAAAAAAACAGACAGGCAGGGAATAAGCTTCTGGTCACCGGTAACGGACGGTGCAACTTTTCCAACCGGGATCAGAGGCTCATTCACTACCGGAGCGGGCATCCGGAGCGGGTACAGGCGGTGCTGGAGGCATTTTCCATGGAAGACACGGTGGCTTTTTTTGAAAATCTGGGGATCTTCGTAAAGGACCGCCGCGGATACCTGTATCCCAACAGCGGACAGGCGTCTTCCATCGTGGATGTTCTGCGTTTGGAGGTGCAGAGGCTTGCCGGCGAGCGCCGGATCAAAGAGGCTTACAATACAGAAGTCCTGGGAATAGAGAAGGCGGGGAATGTCTTTCTTGTGCGGACAGAGGGGTGGACCTACGAAGGAGATGCGGTCATTCTGGCCTGCGGTTCCGAGGCGGCTCCGAAGACCGGCTCCACCGGAGACGGATACCGGTTTGCCGGAAGCCTGGGACATCAGGTGATCCCGCCGCTGCCGGCCCTGACCGGGCTGTATGCCGGAGAGAACGACCGGGGAACGCTGGCGGGGATCCGCATGGATGCGAAGGTGACGCTCCGGATCGACGGCTCTGTATGTACGGAGGAAGAGGGCGAGGTGCAGTTCGCTTCCTACGGGCTTTCCGGCATCCCGGTCTTTCAGGTGAGCCGGTATGTATCCCGGGCGCTGGAGGCGGGAAGCAAATGTACCGTGGAGCTGGATCTTTGTCCCGGGTATACACTGCAGGAGCTGACAGCACTCCTGATCAAAAAGGAAGCATACACAGGAGCGCGTAAGGGTACGAATATCCTGCTGGGCATGTATCCGGAGAAGCTGTCCCGGGTGCTGCTGGAGCGTGCGGGCATTTCCCTGAAAAAGAGCCGAAAGGAATGGAGGGAGGCGGACGTAAGACGTCTGTCCGAACAGATGAAAAAGCTTTCCTTCCATATCTTCGGATGCCGTGGCTATGAGCAGGCGCAGGTGTGCACCGGCGGCGTGCCGTTGTCGGAGCTTACAGGCAGTTCCATGGAATCTGCGCTGGTTCCGGGGCTGTATCTTGCCGGAGAGCTTCTGGATGTGGACGGAGCCTGCGGCGGCTACAACCTGCAGTGGGCGTGGAGCAGCGGGTATCTGGCAGGCGTGCATGCAGCCGGGCGGCAGAATGAGGAGCAGAAATAATTTTATGAAAAATTTACCAACACAGGTATGGAGTATGATATAATGAGTGTTAGAATCCAGCAACTGAAGCTGCCGGTCACACATACAGAGCAGGAACTGAGAGACCGGATCATCCGGACGCTGCGGATCCGTCCGGAAGAGCTGATTCGGTATGAGATCGTCCGGAGATCCCTGGATGCCCGGAAAGAGGAGCTTCGGTATGTCTATTTGATCGATGCGGACGTAAAAAGAGAGGCTGCTGTCCTGAAAAAGTGCCGCGGCAGTGCGGAAAAAGCGAAAAGAGTCCGGTATCGGTTCCCGGAGCCGGGAACCGGAAGACTGTCGCACCGTCCGGTTATCGTCGGTACGGGCCCGGCGGGGCTTTTCTGCGGACTGATGCTTGCCAGGGCAGGATATGCGCCGGTCCTTCTGGAACGCGGCCAGCGTGCAGAAGAGCGCGTGGAAACCGTGGACCGGTTCTGGAGGCTGGGGATCCTCGATCCGCAGTCCAATGTACAGTTCGGGGAAGGCGGCGCAGGGACCTTTTCGGACGGCAAGCTGAATACGCTGGTGAAGGATCCGGCAGGCAGGAACCGGAAGGTGCTGGAGCTCTTCGTGGAGGCCGGCGCGCCGAAGGAGATCCTGTATGAGCAGAAGCCCCATCTGGGGACGGATCTTCTGGTGGGTATTGTCCGCTGTATGCGGGAAGAGATCGTCAGACTGGGAGGGGATATCCGGTTTGGCTGCCGGATGACGGATCTGGTCCTGGAGAGCGGCGCTGTCCGGGGGATCGTCACTCGAAGCGGAGGCCGGGAGCCGGAGGTGCTGAAGGCGGAGCAGGTGGTGCTTGCCATCGGCCACAGCGCCAGAGATACGTTTGCGGTGCTGAAGGAACGCGGTGTACCCATGCAGCCGAAGGCATTCGCGGTGGGAGTCCGCGTGGAGCATCCCCAGGAGATGATCAACAGAAGTCAGTACGGGGAGGGGTATCCCAGGGTCCTGCCTCCTGCCTCCTACAAAGTGACCCGCAGACTGGAGGACGGAAGGGGAGTATATTCTTTCTGTATGTGTCCCGGAGGCTATGTGGTCAATGCTTCTTCTGAGAAAGGCATGCTGGCAGTCAACGGGATGAGCTATCAGGCAAGGGACGGCAGGAACGCCAACAGCGCCATGATTGTCACGGTGACGCCGGCGGATTACGGCGGGACAGACGTTCTGGCCGGAGTGGAATTTCAGAGAAAGCTGGAGCGGGCGGCCTATGAGCTGGGTGGGGGCAGGATCCCGGTGCAGACCTTTGGAGATTTCTGTGCAGACCGTGCCTCTGTGAGACTTGGGGATATCAGTCCCTGTATAAAAGGCGCTTATGAACTGACCAGTGTACGGGCGATCTTTCCACCGGAACTTTCCCGGGCTCTGGAGGAAGGGCTCCGGGGCTGCGGCCGTCTGATCCCGGGATTTGCAGGTCCGGACGCCGTTCTCTCCGGTGTGGAGAGCAGGACGTCCTCACCGGTGCGGATCCTGAGAAACGAAGAGCTGGAAAGCGGGATTTCCGGTCTCTATCCCTGCGGAGAGGGTGCCGGTTATGCAGGAGGCATCACTTCTGCTGCCATGGACGGATTAAAGATCGCAGAAGCGATTGCAAAAAAATATGCACCGTGTTATGATATAACGAATAGCGTTTGAAACATGAAGGAGCATATTTTTTATGAGAGGAAATAAAAACGGCTGGACTCTGCTCCTGCTCATTCTGGCAGGGATCGTGCTGGGTGGATTTGTCGGCAGTCTGACCGCCGGTGTATCGGGACTTGACTGGCTCAATTACGGGCAGTCCTTCGGCCTGGAAAGCCCTGTGGTCCTGTCGCTGGGACTTCTGGTCCTGACCTTCGGCCTCACCATCAAGATCACTGTTGCAGGTATCATGGGGATCATTCTTGCGATCATTATTTATCGCTGGATATAGAATGCATAAAAAGAAAATACTAAAGAGGATAACTGACGGGGTATCTGGAGAGATGAAACGGAGGTTATCATATCATGAACGAGAATTTCAACCGTCTGCCAAAGGAAGAACGGCCGTATGAGCGGTGCATGCGTCACGGAGCGCAGCAGCTGAGCAACCGGGAGCTCCTGGCGGTCCTTTTAAGGACCGGGGCCAGAGGACGTACGGTGCTGGAGCTGGCCGGAGATCTCCTGAAGCTGTCGCCGGAGAAGGAGGGCTTTACCGGACTTCGCAGAAGGAGCCTGGAGGAGCTGTCAGCGGTCCATGGGATCGGAAAGGTGAAAGCGGTCCAGATCCAGTGCATTCTGGAGCTTGCCAGAAGGATGGCGAGGGAGGAAGCGGGAAAAGGAGTCCGTTTCAGGACGCCGGCGGCCATTGCGGAATATTATATGGAAGATCTGCGGCACAGGGAACAGGAGGTACTGCTGGTCCTGATGCTGAACCAGAAGGGGAGGCTCCTGAGAGAGCGGTACATGTTCAAGGGAACGGTCAATACCTCCGTGATCTCCCCGAGAGAGATCTTCCTGGAGGCATTGTCCGCCCGGGCGGTCCAGATCATTCTGCTGCACAACCATCCCAGCGGGGATGTACAGCCCAGCAGGGAAGATATGGCGGTGACCAGAAGGATCCGGGATGCAGGAGAGATGCTGGGGATCCGGCTGGCAGACCATATCATCATAGGTGAACGCGCTTATATCAGTTTTCGGGAAGAAAACTATCTGTAGTCATTTTGGATATCAAGAGAGAAAGAGGGAAAAATACCATGAACAATCATAGTTTTGGCTGCGATTTCGGATCCTATCATCTGAAGATCTTCCATAAGGACGCTGATGCCTATCTGCTTCAGCATAATATGGTGGCAGTACAGGATAAGAAAGGGATGCTTGCCTACGGAGACGAGGCCTATGCCATGTATGAAAAGGCACCGTCCAATATCCAGGTGACCAGTCCCATGTCCTACGGTAATCTGGCCAGCATCAGCAATATGCAGGCATTTTTAAAATGTCTTCTGGAAGCAAATATCAAGGGACAGTTAAAAGGCGCCGAATATTTTGTCGCACTGCCCACGGACATGCAGGAGCGTATCTTCACCACATTGATTCAGGATTCCAGCATGAAGCCCAAAAGCGTCTACCTGGTGGATAAGCCGGTGGCGGCGGGGCTGGGGCTTGGCATCAACGTCAAGGAAGCCCAGGGAGTCATGATCGTGGATATCGGAGCGGAGACCACGGAAATATCAGTCCTGTCCCTGGGCGGGATCGTTATCAGCCGGCTGATCCAGAACGGCGGCCGGTCCATCGATGATGCGATCCAGAGCGCCATCCGCAAGGAATACAACTTCTTCATCGGAAGCAAGACGGCGGAGCTCATCAAGAAAGAACTGGCCTATGCGCTGGAACCGGAGCAGGTATCCATGCAGATCTGCGGCCGCAATATGGTAGTAGGGCTTCCGCAGATGATGGAGATTACCTCTGAATTTGTCTATGACGCGATTCAGGAGCAGCTCAGTGTTATCATGGATGCGGTAAAGACGATTCTGGAGCGGACGCCTCCGGAGCTGGGCGTGGATATCATCAGGAACGGCATCTATTTAACCGGCGGTTCTGCCAGGATCCACAAGCTGGACCTTCTGCTGGAACAAAAATCAGGTATCCGGGTTACCGTGGATGAGGAGCCGGAGATGAGCGTTGCAAGAGGTCTTGCAAGAGTCATGAGCGACAGGGAGTTCCGGCCTCTGGCATTTGTCACAAAAGAGCAGAAATATGAATAACGGCGGGAGCTGTGCCAGATGAGACGAAGAGAACGATTTACGATCCCTGGAAAATATATACTGTTTGTGCTGACCGTCCTCTGCGTGGGGACCATGTCCCTGTCTTTTCTGACGGATTTTGACGGGGGAGCCCTGAATGTGGTGTCCGGTTATGTACTGGTTCCGGTCCAGCGGGGGATCAACGCCGCCGGGGGCTGGCTCCGCAGCAGAGTGGAGAATCTGGAAGACCTGACGGCGGTCAAGGGCGAGAATGAGCTGCTGAGGGAACAGATCGCGGAGCTGACCATGGAAAACAATTCGCTTATGCAGGAGCGCTACGAATTGGAAGAGCTGCGGAAACTGTATGAGCTGGATGCGGAATATCAGAGTCTGGACAAGATCGCAGCCAATGTCATCGGAAAGGATACCGGGAACTGGTTCAATATGTTCATCATTGACAAGGGCTCCAACGACGGGATTCAGGTGGATATGAACGTGATCGCCGGAGGCGGGCTGGTGGGGATCATCACAAAGACCGGTCCGGACTGGGCGCAGGTGCGTTCTATTATCGATGACATGAGCAATGTAAGTGCCATGGTTCTGAAAAATTCGGATCTATGCTATGTACGCGGAGACCTGCAGATGATGACAGAGGGGACGCTGCAGCTCAACGAGCTTCGGGACCTGTCCGATGTGGTGGAGCCCGGAGACAAGGTGGTGACTTCTCATGTGAGCGCCAAATTTCACAAGGGCATCCTGATCGGATATGTAAATGAAGTCACCATGGATGCCAATAATATGACGAAATCCGGCAGTCTGACGCCGGCAGTGGATTTTGAACATCTGAATACGGTGCTGGTGATCACGGATCTGAAGCAGCAGGTGGATGAGGAAGAGGCGGATTCGTCGGCCGGCGATCCGGATACCGGAAATATGCCGGAGCACTCGTCGGACGCCAGCCCGGAGGCAGAAGAGCCGGCAGGCGGAGAGGAAGAGCCGGAGGGGGAAGGAGCCGGGGCGTCGGAAGACGAAACGGCCGGGACCGCACAGCCGGAAGACACAGAAGCCGGGGCTGCACAGCCGGAAGCTCCGGCGGAATGACAGAAATGGAAAGGAGTCTGCTGCATGAAGCGTAAGATCGTCATCACATTGATTATCCTGGTCTGCTTTCTGCTGCAGAGCACTGTATTTAAAGAGCTGGCCCTGGGTTCCATAAGCCCAAATCTGATGATCATCGTCACCTCGTCCTTCGGCTTTATGCGCGGAAAAAAGGAAGGACTCTGGGTGGGGTTTATCTGCGGGCTTCTGGAAGATATTTTTTTCGGAAGACTTCTTGGGATGCATGCCATGATCTATATGTACATCGGCTATGCCAACGGCTGTTTTAACCATATCTTTTATGAAGAAGATATTAAGCTTCCGATCTTTCTGATCTCTGCAAGCGAGCTGGTCTACGGCCTTGGGACTTACGTGATCATGTTTATGATGCGGAGCCGTTTTGCATTCACCTATTATATGATCAGGATCATTTTTCCCGAACTTTTATATACGATTGTTGTGACACTGGTCTTTTACCGTCTGATGTATTCCATTGATCGGAGGATGGAGGACCCCACATAAGGAGTTGATGGATTGTTTGAAGATTTTAAAGAATCTTTTGTGAATTTTATTACTTCCAGGATCTTTGTGCTGATGCTGGTCTTTCTGACGTTCTTCGGGATCCTTCTGGGCAGAGTCTTTCTTCTGCAGATCATCCACGGTGAGGATTATGCGGAGAGCTTTACCATGCGGATCAAAAAGGAGATCAATATCGCCAGCACCAGAGGGAAGATTTATGACCGCAACGGAGAGATCCTTGCGGATAATGTGCTGTCCTATGCCGTTACCATAGAGGACAACGGGACCTATCAGAGCAATCGGGAGAAACAGTCGGCGCTGAACCGGATCATTTCCCGGGTGATCCAGATCGTGGAATCCCATGGAGACAATATCATCAGCGATTTCGGGATCATCTGTGAGAACGGCAGATATGTGTTTACCCAGGAGGGGACGGCGCTTCTGAGATTCAAGGCGGATATCTACGGATACAGGACCATCGATGAGCTGGAGCCGAAGGAAGCCGCGGCGACGGCAGACCAGATCATGGAATATCTGTGCGGGAAAGAACGGTATTATATATCCAGAGATGCCTATACAGAGGAGCAGAGGGAGGCGTACCATATCCCGGAGGAGGACCGGACGCCGGAAGAGAAGCTGAAGATCGCCACGGTCCGTTACGCCATGAGCCTGAATGGATACAAACGTTATGTTGCCACGACCATCGCGTCGGATGTCTGTGACGAGACCATGGCGGAGATCATGGAGAATATGGACAGTCTTCAGGGGGTGGACATCGCCCAGAGCAGCTTAAGAGTCTATCCGGATGCGGAGTATTTTGCCCCGCTGATTGGTTATATCGGCAAGCCGTCTCAGGAAGAGCTGGACAGCCTTCTTCTGGAAAATGAGAATTATGAACTCAATGACATCGTGGGAAAGGCGGGGATTGAGCAGTATATGGAGACGCAGCTCCAGGGAACCAAGGGAAACCGTACCATCTATGTGAACAGTATGGGAAATGTGCTGGAGGTGGAGAATGAGACGCAGCCGGAATCGGGCCGTGATGTGTATCTGACCATCGACAAGGATCTGACCATAGCGGTCTATCAGATCATGGAACAGCAGCTGGCAGGCGTTCTGCTGTCCAGAATCCGGAATATGAAGGAATACGTTCCGGATGCCAGAAGTACGGCGGCGGATATCCTGATCCCGATCTATGATGTGTATTATGCGCTGATCAACAACCGGGTCATCGACACGACGCATTTTCAGGCGGAGGATGCCACGGAACTGGAGAAGTCCATCCAGCAGCGGTTTGATATAAGGCTGGAAAGCACCATCGGACAGATCATGTCCGAGCTACGCGCAGAAGCGCCGGCGGCTTATCAGAATCTGCCCATTGATATGAAGAACTACATGAGCTATATCGTGTCGGACATTCTCATGGGGGATCAGAATATCCTGATGAGAAATGCCATTGACCGGAACGACGCCACCTACATCGCCTGGACGACGGATGAGGTCATCAGTCTGAAGGAATATCTGGAGTACGCCATCTCCATGAACTGGGTGGATGTTTCCGGTCTGGAAGTGGATTCTCCGTATCTGAACGCGGAAGAGATCTACGCGGTTCTGATGGATTATATTTCGACAGAGCTTGAAAAAGATGTCGATTTCCAGAATATGCTGTATAAATATATCCTGTTAGACGATATTGTGACGGGAAAAGAGATTTGTTTACTCTTGTACGAACAGGGGGTTTTGGAGTATGATGAAGAGGCAGTGGGAAGGCTGCAGAGCGGAAACTACTCCGCCTACAGCTTTCTGACGGACAAGATCCGAAGCCTTGAGATCACACCCGCGGATCTGGCGCTGGAGCCGTGCAGCGCGGCATGTGTGATCACGGATCCGAATACGGGGGATACCCTTGCCTGCGTGACCTATCCGGGATATGACAACAACCGGCTGACCAACACCATGGACTCTGCTTATTTTGCAGCGCTCAACCGGGACAAGTCAAGACCTCTGTACAGCCGTGCGACCCAGGAGCAGACAGCTCCCGGTTCCACCATTAAACCGGTGATCGCCGTGGCGGGCCTGGAGGAGGGCGTAATCAGTCCGTCAGAGATCATGAATGCAACAGGTGTCTATACAGAAGCCTACGGCTCTCCCACCTGCTGGATCTACAACCAGTTCCGCAGGAGTCACGGCAGGATCAATGTGGTGGATGCCATCAAGGTGTCCTGCAACTATTATTTTTATGAAGTCGGATTCCGTCTGGGAGGCGGACGCACCACGGGTTATTCCTCCGACCGGGCGCTGAACCTGATCAGGCAGTATGCTTC
This sequence comes from Lachnospiraceae bacterium, assembly GCA_910574805.1. Taxonomy (GTDB): domain Bacteria; phylum Bacillota; class Clostridia; order Lachnospirales; family Lachnospiraceae; genus Hominiventricola. Next base: position 268,067 of record CAJTCV010000002.1, read on the forward strand.
TGAATTTGGCCTGGATGCAAAATCAGGGCTGGAGGTGCCGGAGAGCGCGCCCAGACTGTCCGATACGGACGGTATCCGTTCCTCCATCGGGCAGGGCAATCATCTGTTCACAGTATCACAGCTTACCAGATATATCGGTACGGTGGCGAACGGAGGGACAACCTATGATCTGACGCTTCTGGATAAAGTGACGGATTCAGAAGGAAACACTATTGAAGATTATTCCACATCAGTATATAATAAGATCGACATCTCAGACACTTCCTGGAATGTGATCCGGGAAGGACTGCATGAGGTGGCTCTGGATACGAAGGCATTTCAGGAGCTGGATCTTTCCATCGCGGGCAAGACCGGAACGGCGCAGCAGTCCAAACGGCATCCGAACCACGCGCTGTTCGTGGGATATGCGCCGTATGAAAATCCGGAGATTGCCATTTCCATACGTATCACCAACGGTTATACCTCGGCCAATGCCGCAGCCATGGCAGCGGATATCTTCCGGTATTATTTCGGCCTCGCAGAGGAAGAAGAGCTGTTGACCGGAACTGCTTCTTCGGCGACTACGGAAGTGATCAACGATTAGAAGTATATGACGGCCGATCAGAGGGAGGAGTATGAAACAACAGACAGTAGTGATCAAAAGTAATAAATACGGCATTACCTTATTCCTGGACAGAGACATTTCGTTCCGGGAGCTTCTGGAGGCCATCGGAGAGAGATTCCGGACATCGTCCGACTTCTTTCAGAATGCGCGGATGGCTCTGGCTTTTGAGGGGAGAAGGCTGAGTCGGGAGGAACAGCTGGAGGTGATCCGGACGATCCAGGAGAATTCTTCTCTGGAGATCCTCTGCGTACTGGAGCAGGATGCTCTGAAAGAATCCTTCATGAAACAGGTAGTGGAGGAGAGGCAGCTGGAGAGAGATTCCAGCAACGGCCGGTTCTATAAGGGGACGCTGAGATCCGGTCAGGTTCTGGAGTCGGAGACCAGCATCATCATTCTGGGGGATGTGAATCCGGGAGCAACGATCGTATCCAAGGGGAATGTGGTGGTGCTGGGCGCCCTGAAGGGGACGGTCCATGCGGGGGCGGCCGGCAACGAGGATTCCTTCGTGGCGGCTCTTAACATGGCGCCCATGCAGATACGGATCGCAGATGTGCTCGGCTGCTCTTCGGACGAGCCGCCTCATAAGAAGCGCAGACCTCAGGGCCCCATGATTGCCTACGCGGAAGAGGGCAGGATCTATATGGAGCCGATCACGAAAAAAGTAATCAACGATATCCGGATCTGATCCGGTTAGCGACAGGAAAGGTTGGAGGAAATCATATGAGCGAAGTAATTGTTATAACGTCCGGAAAGGGCGGTGTCGGCAAGACCACCACGACTGCCAACGTGGGGACCGGGTTGGCAAAGCTGGATCAGAAGGTCGTTCTGATCGACACGGATATCGGGCTTCGGAACCTGGATGTGGTCATGGGCCTGGAGAATCGGATCGTTTATAATCTGGTGGATGTGGTGGAAGGGAACTGCAGGATCAAGCAGGCGCTGATCAAGGACAAGCGTTATCCGAACCTGTATCTGCTCCCGTCAGCACAGACCAGAGACAAGACGGCGGTGAATCCGGAGCAGATGATCAAGCTGATCGATGAGCTTCGGGAGGAATTTGATTACATACTGCTGGACTGTCCGGCCGGCATCGAGCAGGGCTTCAAAAATGCCATCGCTGCCGCAGACCGGGCGCTGATCGTGACGACGCCGGAGGTGTCCGCCATTCGCGATGCCGACCGCATCATCGGTCTTCTGGAGGCAAATGAGATCAGGCATACGGATCTGATCGTCAACCGGATCCGCATGGATATGGTGGAGAGCGGGAATATGATGTCCATGGACGATGTGGTGGAGATCCTTGCCATCGACCTGATGGGGGCAGTGCCGGATGACGAGAGTGTGGTCATATCCACCAACCAGGGAGAGCCCTGTGTGGGAGACAGCTCCCTTGCAGGACAGGCTTATATGAATATCTGCCGCAGGGTGATGGGGGAGGAAGTTCCGTTCCTGGATCTGAAAATAAAGAACGGATTTTTTGGGAAGCTGAAGAAACTGTTCAATTAAAAAGGGGGGCAATCATATGGCGTTCATGGATTTTTTCCGGAAGAAGAATTCAGGGGAAATTGCGAAGGACCGGCTGAAGCTTCTGCTGATATCGGACCGTGCAAACTGCTCTCCGGAGATCATGGAAGCGATCAAGAATGACATCATTAAGGTGATCACCAAATATATGGAGATCGACAGTGAAGGTCTGGATATCCAGATTACACAGACAGAGTCGGAGGGGGGCCATGGTACGGTTCCGGTACTCTGTGCAAATATTCCGGTGAGGGATATGAAGACAAGATCATAGAAATCAGGTGAGATATGTTCAGACAATATCAACTGCGCGATTTCAGACTGCGCCTGGTCGTATTTGTGTATGCACTCACGATCCTGGGGATCCTGATCATCGGGAGCGCCAGGGCGGAGAACCAGAGCCAGCAGGTAGTGGGTATGGTCCTGGGGACCATTGCCATGCTCGTGTTTGCGCTGACGGATTATCACTATATGCTGAATTTTTACTGGCTGATCTATGTGTTTAATCTGGCCCTCCTTTTTTCTGTGCAGATGTTCGGAACGAAGGTGAATGGTGCCAAACGCTGGCTGGATCTTGGATTTGTCCGGTTTCAGCCTTCGGAGCTCACGAAGCTTCTGCTGATTCTTTTTTTCGCCAGGCTTTTTACCAGATACCGGGAGTCCATCAACAACTGGAAGATGCTCCTGGCATCGGGAGTGCTGCTCCTGATTCCGCTGTACATGGTGTATGAACAGCCGGATCTGTCCACGACGATCACGATCATGTTCATGTTCTGTGTGCTGATCTATATCGGGGGACTCAGTTATAAAATTATCGGCACAGTACTTGCAATTTTGATACCATCTGCTATTATATTTATAAACCTGATCATGCAGGAAGGACAGAAGATACTGGATGAATACCAGTTCAAGAGGATCATGGCATGGTTAAACCCTGTCGAATACGCGGATGACGCGTATCAGCAGCAGAATTCGATCATCGCCATAGGCTCCGGACAGCTATATGGAAAAGGCCTGTATAATAATGATATATCATCTGTAAAAAATGGAAACTTTATCGTGGAACCACAGACGGATTTTATCTTTGCCGTCACCGGGGAGGAGCTTGGATTTATCGGCTGCGCTGCAGTTATCATCCTCCTGGCGCTGATCGTCATGGAGTGTCTGTGGATCGGAAGGAACGCAAGAGAGCAGGAAGGAACGATCATCTGCTGCGGCTTTGCCGGACTGATCGCGTTTCAGAGCCTTGTCAATATCTGTGTTGCTACAGGGCTGATGCCGAATACAGGAATCACGCTGCCGTTCGTGAGTTATGGACTGACATCGCTTGTTATGCTGTACATGGGGATAGGTATCGTTTTAAATGTCGGGCTTCAACCGAAAAAATATTAACAAGGGGGTCAAACAATGAACATTGGATTGATCGCACATGATGCGAAGAAAGTCCTGATGCAGAATTTCTGTATCGCATACAGAGGAATTCTCTGTAAAAATGAGCTTTACGCAACCGGGACCACGGGCCGCCTCATTGAAGAAGTGGCCAACTTAAGCGTGCATAAGTTCCTGGCAGGGCATCTTGGGGGCGAGCAGCAGCTTGGTGCGCAGATCGAGCACAATCAGATCGATCTGGTCATCTTTCTGCGGGATCCGATCCAGCCCAAGAGACATGAGCCGGATGTGAATAATGTGGTGCACCTGTGCGACGTGCACAACATTCCCATCGCGACCAATCTTGCTACTGCGGAACTCCTGATAAAATCACTGGACAGAGGAGATATGGAGTGGCGTGAGATGTACAAATAAGAAGCTTTGGCGCATCCTGAGCCTGTCTCTGGCAGTCCTTTGCCTTGGGCTGCCCCTGGGGGGATGCTCCCGGGAGACAAAGCCGGAGGATGCGTTCACAGTGGACCGGCCGGGATTCGGGATCCAGGAGCCGGGAACGGATACGGCTGCCGCTTATTACGCGGAGGACCTGTGCGTGGCGGCAGAGGATGTAAAAGCCACGGACGCAGAGGCGCAGGACGCTCTGGCGGCATGTTTTTTTAATCTGGATACAAAAGAAATTCTTTATGCGAAGAATATACACGGCAGGATGTACCCTGCCAGCACCACCAAGATCATGACAGCGCTGCTTCTTCTGGAGCAGGGAGGGCTGGATGACCAGACGACGGTGAGCAAAGAGGCGATCACCTTCCACGAGAGCGGGGTGACTACGGTGAAGCTGAAGGAGGGCGATGTGCTGTCCATGGATCAGCTTCTGCATGCCCTTCTGATTGTCTCCGCCAACGATGCGGCTAATGTAATCGCTGAGAAGGTGGGAGGAAGCGTGGAGCAGTTTGCGCAGATGATGAATGAGAAGGCAGCTTCCATTGGAGCCACCAATACGCATTTTGTGAATCCCCACGGGCTTCATGACGAAGAGCACTACACGACGGCGTATGATCTGTATCTGATGTTTCAGGAAGCGATGAAGCATGAGGAATTTCTGGAGGTACTGCAGATGCCGTCGTATGAGACCACATATCTGTCGGCAGGAGGGCAGGAGCAGGCAGCCACCTGGTCCAGTACGAACCGTTTTACAACGGGCGATGTAACGGTTCCGGACGGGGTGAAGGCAGTGGGCGGCAAGACCGGTTCCACCCGGGCAGCCATGTCCTGCCTGGTCCAGCTGTTTGAAGATGCCGGCGGACAGCGTTATGTGGCGATTATCCTGGGCGCCAGTGAACGGTCAGTCCTGTACCAGGAGATGCAGGGCTTTTTATCAACTTTGAACAATTAGTTCTTGTATTCTGACCTTTCCGATGGTATAATGTGACTAACAAGTCAGGAACCTAAGGAGGGCAAACTATGGTACAGTTAGTAATAGGAGAAAAGGGCGAAGGTAAGACGAAGAAGATGCTGGACTATGTGCATGAAGCCATGAAGACAGCCACCGGCAATATCGTATACCTGGATAAGTCGTCCCGGAACATTCATGAACTGGACAATAAGGTTCGTCTGATAAATGTATCAGAGTATCCGATTCAGAATACAGATCAGTTTATCGGTTTTATCTGTGGGATCTGTTCTCAGGATTATGACCTGGAAGCCATGTATCTGGATGGCTTTTTGAAGATCTCAAAGCTGGAGGGCAGGGATATCACGAATGCACTCACGCAGCTCAATAAGATCAGTGAACAGTTCAAGGTGAAGCTTGTTCTCAGCGTGACGCTGAGCATGGACGAGCTGCCGGAATTTGCCAGAGCACAGGTACTCGGCTGAGCAGGGATTTTGACAATAGATACATAGAAGCGGATGCCCACACAAGGACATCCGTTTTTTTGCACATGGCATCCGGAGGGAGAGGGGCGGCAGAGCTGAAGGGTGCGGCGGACAGGGGCGAAGGGCATCCCCCTGCCCGGATTCATATTCTGGAAGATTCGGAGGAATGCTGGATGGCAGGACGGCGCAGGAGGAATAAGGTCGTCAGTATGCGGAGAAAAAGACCGATTAATATTGATCTGGTATTTTTCGGGGCAGTGGCATTGTATATATGTGTCATCTGCTATATGGCGATGAACACGGAACATATCGCCGGATATGAAGTCAATGCGGGAAGTCTGTCGGTCAATCATACTTATACCGGACTGGCGCTGCGTGAGGAACGGGTTTTCAGTGCGGAGACCTCCGGCTATGTGAGTTATTATGCCCGGGAGGGGGAGCGTGTATCGGGATCCTCTCTGGTCTATACCATCGATGAAAAGGGAGAAATCAATGCGCTGATCCGGCAGAATGCAGAAAATGTGGACCTGACGGACGAGAATTTCTCTGTTATCCGGAGCAGCATCCGCAGTTATATGAGTGATTACAGTGATCTGGAGTTCTCGAAGGTATATGATTTTGAGACATCTCTGGCAGGGTCTGTCATGGACCTGATGAATCAGAATATGCTGGAAAGCCTGGAGGATGCGGGAGAGGATTCCATGTTCTCCCGGATCTATGCGGCAAATATCGGGATTCTGGAATATTATACGGACGGATTTGAGGAGGTGACTCTGGACGGGGTCACGGAAGAGATGCTGGATCCGTCCGGATATGAGAAGGTGAATCTGAAAAAAGAGCTGGTACAGGCAGGGGAACAGATGTATAAGCTGGCTGTTTCGGAAAAATGGAGTCTCCTGGTTCCGCTGGCCGAGGAGGAGGCGGCAGGCTTTCAGCAGGAGGAGCGGAAGTTCATGGAGGTGGAATTTACCAGAGATCACACGAAGGCCTGGGCAGATTTTTCCATTCAGTATGTGGGAGCGACTCCCTGCGCCAGGCTGGATTTCAACAATTCCATGGTCCGTTTTGCAGATCTGCGCTACGTGGAGGTGGAATTTCAGATCGAAGATGAGGAGGGGCTGAAGATTCCCAATACGGCGATTGTGGAAAAGGAGTTCTACGCGGTTCCCCAGGGGTTCCTGATGGAAGAAGGCGAAGAGAAGGGATTTCTGAAGGAGGTTTATGACGAAAACGGGCAGGCGGAGACGGTGTTTGTGAGTATGACACTGTATGACGCGGATGAAGAGAATTATTATATCGATCCGAAAGAGTCGGATTATACCACGGGCGCGCTGAAGATGCCCATGGGGACATTTCTGGTGCAGGAGGACTCTCAGGAGCGCTTTCAGATCGGTACAAGGAGTACGATTCAGGGGGTGTATAATATTAATAAGGGTTATACACAGTTCCGTCAGATTGATATCCTGTATCAGAATGAGGAATTTGCTCTGGTGAAGGAAGGGACCAGCTACGGTCTGACGGTCTATGACCGGATCGTGCTCAACAGCGAAGCAGTGGATGAGGATGAGGTCATCTACAGATAAGGAGTGGGATGAATGGTTGCAGAGAATTACAAAGAGGTAATGGGAAAAGTTCAAAGAGCATGTGAAAGGAGCGGCCGTGATGCGGGGGAGGTAACGCTGATCGCGGTCAGCAAGACGAAGCCGGTGTCCATGATCCGGGAAGCCATGGAAGCCGGAGCCAGAGTATTCGGAGAGAATAAAGCGCAGGAGCTGTGCGAAAAATACGAAGAGCTTCCAAAAGATCTGCACTGGCATATGATCGGCCATCTTCAGCGGAACAAGGTGAAGTATCTGGTGGAAAGAGCGGAGTTGATTCATTCGGTGGATTCCCTCCGGCTGGCGGAGGAGATCAGCAAAGAGGCCATGAAGAAGCAGGTAACCGTGAAGATCCTGATCGAGGTCAATGTGGCAGAGGAGGAAAGTAAATATGGTGTCCGTCTGGAGGAAGCAGAAGAACTGATCCGCGCGGCGGCTCTTTTACCGAACATATGTATTTGCGGACTGATGACGATTGCTCCCTGTGTGGAGGATCCGGAAGAAAATCGTCCCATATTTCGCAGTTTAAAGAAATTGGCTGTTGACATCAAAATGAAAAACATTGATAATGTACATATGGGCGTGCTTTCCATGGGCATGACAGGAGACTATGAAGTTGCCATCGAAGAGGGTGCGACCATGGTGCGCGTCGGGACAGGGATCTTCGGCGAACGCAACTATGAAGGGTAAAGGAGAATGAGTTATGGGCTTTTTAGATAAAATCATGGACACCATGCATCTGGGCAGCGATGACTATGACGACGACTACGATGACGATTTTGATGATGACTATGAAGAGGAACGGCCCCGCAGGGGAAGCGTCTTCAAAAAGAAGGACCGGGACTACGACTATGATATGGAAGATGATCTGGTTACAGAGTCCGGCAAAGTCCGGTCTGTAAAGCAGCAGTCCAGGATCACGCCCATGCGTTCCAGGAAGACCAGCAATGGTATGGAGGTGTGCGTCTTTAAGCCTGCGCTTTTTGATGAGGCAAGGGAGATCACGGATACCCTTCTTGGCAACTGTACGGTAGTGCTGAATTTCGAAGGGCTGGATGTGGAGATTGCCCAGCGCATTATTGATTTTACTTCCGGTTCCTGCTACGCCATCGGGGGGAACCTTCAGAAGGTGTCCAATTACATATTTATCGTGACACCCAAGAGTGTGGATATCTCGGGAGATTTTCAGGATATCCTGTCCGGGGCATTTGATATCCCGACCATATAGAAAAGAGAGACTGAGACAGAATGTGGCTCCTGGGTCCGGCAGCGCCTGTGAGACTGTGCCGGGCATGGGGAGCCATATTTTATGCCGTTGTATATTATATGGCTGTATGTATCAGAAAGCCTGCATATACAACGGGGAACGGAGGAACTATGAACGAAAACAGAAACAGCAGAAGACTGGAGGTCAAAAGAGATGGCAGGGCATGCTACCGTATCTGGCTGGAGCCGGACCTGGCACAGCTGCCGGCGGCTCTTGGGGAGCTTCGGGTGGAAAACAGGAGACTGTGTATTGTGACGGATACGTCAGTGGCGAAGCTCTGCGCCGAACGGCTGCAGGAGGTTCTGAAGGACTGCTGCAGGGAGGTGTCGCTCTTTGTATTCCCGGCAGGGGAGGAGCATAAAACGCTGGATACGGTCCGCCGTCTGTATGAGCATCTGATTGTTCACAAATACGACAGGAAGGATCTGCTGGTGGCGCTGGGCGGCGGAGTTGTGGGAGATCTGACCGGCTTTGCGGCAGCCACTTATCTGCGGGGGATCGACTTCATCCAGATGCCGACTACGCTTTTATCTCAGGTGGATTCCAGCATCGGAGGGAAGACCGGGGTGGATTTTGACGCGTACAAAAATATGGTGGGTGCATTCCATATGCCGCGGCTGGTATATATGGATCTGTCCACACTGAAGAGCCTTCCGCCGCGGCAGTTTTCCTCCGGTATGGCGGAGATCATCAAGCATGGTCTGATCCAGGACCGGACATACTACCAGTGGCTTTCGGACCGGTCGCAGGCGGTTATGGCAGGGGACTATGACGCGCTGCTGTCCATGATCGGAGAGAGCTGCCGGATCAAACAGCATGTGGTAGAGGAAGATCCTACAGAACAGGGGATCCGGGCATGGCTGAATTTCGGCCATACGGTGGGTCATGCGGTGGAGAAACTTATGGACTTCCGGATGAGTCACGGGGAATGTGTGGCAGTGGGCTGTGCGGCGGCGGCAAGACTGTCCTGCAGCCGGGGCTTCCTGAGCGAAGCGGACTGCGGGAAAATAGAACATTTGTTTGGATTGTATGGACTTCCGGTCCGTGTACAGGGACTCGCACCGGAAGATATTCTGCGGACGACCCGGATGGACAAGAAAATGGAGGCCGGGGCGATCCGGTTCGTTCTGCTCCGGAGAATCGGCGAGGCATATGTGGCAAAGGATGTGTCGGATGAAGAGCTTCTGGGAGCGATCCGGTATATCTGTGAAGCATGAGAGGACTGGCAAAGATGAATAAATGGTTATGCCGCCCGTGGGCGGTCACGCTTATGACGTTCCTTCTGATCGCCCTGGATCAGGTGACCAAGGGACTGGCACTTACGTTTCTGAAAGGGCAGGAGCCCTTCGTTATATGGGACGGTGTTTTTGAACTCCGTTATCTGGAGAACCGGGGCGCCGCCTTCGGGATGCTCCAGGGCCAGCGGGCCTTTTTTCTCTTCACGGGCCTTGTGGTGTTTGCGGCGGCGGTCTTTTTCTTCCGCCATGTGTCGGAGGACCGGCGCTTCTGGCCTCTGCGCATGATTGCGGTCTTTATCCTGGCAGGCGCCTGGGGTAATATGATCGACCGTCTGAGACTGGCGTATGTGGTGGACTTTTTTTATTTCTGCCTGATTGATTTTCCCATCTTCAATGTGGCGGATATCTATGTGAGTGTGGCAACGGCGGTTCTTGCAGTGCTGATCCTGTTCTATTATAAGGATGAGGAGCTGAGTCATCTGCTGGACAGGAGAAAGAAGGGACGTACGTGAGGCAGATAAGGCTGGAGGCAGAGGAAGAAGCTGTGGATGAGCGTCTGGATAAATATCTGGGGTCTGTTCTCCCGGACCAGTCCCGGTCCTGGCTTCAGAAGCTGATCAAAAAAGGCGCGGTTCGGGTCAATGGAAAGGCGGTAAAAGCAAGCTGCCGGCTGGAGGCAGAGGATCAGATCGAGATCGATCTGCAGGAGCCGGAAGAGCTTCCGATACCGGCAGAGGATATCCCGCTGGATATCCTTTATGAGGATGCGGATCTTCTGATCGTAAACAAACCCAAGGGGATGGTGGTGCATCCTGCTGCCGGCCACCGGACCGGAACGCTGGTCAATGCGGTTCTGTATCACTGCCGGGGGCAGCTGTCGGGGATCAACGGCGTCCTGCGTCCGGGGATTGTCCACCGGATCGACCGGGATACCACCGGAGCGCTGGTCGTCTGCAAAAATGACCGGGCGCATGTGCATGTGGCAGAACAGTTGAAGGAGCATACAATTACACGCAGATATGTGGCGGTGGTCGCGGGTGTGCTCAGGGAAGACGAAGGAACCGTGGATGCGCCCATTGGAAGACATCCCGCAGACCGTAAGCGGATGGCCGCCGGTGTGAAGAACGGAAAGCGGGCTGTTACGCATTACCGGGTGCTCAGACGGATGAAAGGGCATACGCTCATCGAGTGCAGGCTGGAGACAGGGCGCACCCATCAGATCCGTGTGCATATGGCGTCGATCCATCATCCGATTCTGGGGGATACGGTGTACGGAGCGTCGAAAGATCCGTATCATCTGGAGGGGCAGGCGCTGCACGCCAGGGTACTGGGACTTGTGCATCCGGTCACGGGAGCATATATCGAGGTGGAGGCCCCGGTGCCGGAGTATATGCAGGCGCTTCTGGAGAAACTGGAAAAGATGTGAAAAAAACTTGAATTTTTCACTGTGATGTACTATAATGTTAAAGAATTTTTAGAAAATTTATATATTTTTTATTTTTCAGGAGAATGAAAAACAGAATGGAGAAGCGTTCATGCAGTATACAAGAGAAGCTGCCCTCGCGCGTCTTATAAAGAGCTTTGAGACGTACTATAATGTCCACAGATTTGATGATGAGCAGATCCCGATCACAGCCCGCTGTGATTTTTTTGAGCATTCGCAGAAGTACGTGATCTCCAGAAAAGCAGAGCTGTGGTCTGCAGACTGTGAAGAATTTCTCTATCTTCTGGATATCCCGCATCTGACCCTTCCGCTGTATGAAAAATGGCGGGATCATGTCCGTGAGGACGGCATGGGCCGCCTGCATGTCGGCCCGGGGCATATGTACTCCTTTATTACTCCGGTGTTTGTCTGTGATCACTGTGATGAGGATGCGAGAAAGGCATTGAAAAGATGCCGCATTTACAAAAGTTTTCATTTTTCGCTGCATGGCTGGATGGATTTTCACACTGCAGTGGTGGATCTTGGGAGAAGCAGGATCGATGCCAACCGCAGCGGCCATACGACAGCGAAAATTTTGAAAAAAGTACTATATTCGCAAACCAACAATAGAAGGGAGAGTTAGTATGAATTCATTAGTACTTCTGATCATCTGTATCGCAGTACTGGCTGCCGGTTATATCTTCTACGGCGGCTGGCTGTGCAGGCAGTGGGGCGTGGGCGAGAGCAAAGAGGAGACGCCGGCGCATACCATGGAGGACGGCATTGACTATGTCCCCGCGAAGGCGCCTGTCCTGATGGGACATCATTTTTCCTCCATCGCCGGAGCAGGACCGATTACCGGTCCCATCAACGCGGCATTATTCGGATGGCTTCCGGTCACCCTCTGGATTCTGGTGGGCGGCATCTTCTTCGGAGGCGTGCATGATTTCGGAGCGCTTTTTGCGTCCATCCGTCATAAAGGCCAGTCGGTCGGTGAGATCATCTCTGCAAATATGAGCCGCCGGGCGAAGAGGCTGTTTCTGATCTTCGCATATCTGACGCTGCTTCTTGTGGTGGCTGCATTTGCGTCCATCGTTGCATCCACGTTCGGCGTGAAGCTGACAGAGGCGGGTGCCATTGACTATGCGGCTTCTGCATCCAATGCATCCGTGGCGATGGTATCGCTGCTGTTTATTCTGATCGCCATCGTATTCGGTTTCTGTGTGTACAGAAGAAATGCCCCCATGTCCGTCGCTTCGGTCATCGGCGTGCTGGCGATCGTTCTGATCATGGCAATTGGAATGAATTTCCATCCCATCTACCTGACCAACGATCAGTGGATGATCATCGTGGGAATCTATATCGCCATCGCTTCGGTCACACCGGTGTGGATTCTGCTCCAGCCCCGTGACTATCTGAGCTCCTTCCTGCTGTACGCCATGCTGATCATTGCAGTGGTGGGCGTTGTGGGAGCGCATCCGGCTATTGAGGCGGACCTGTTCCCGGCGTTTGCGGGCTTTTCCGTGACCAACGAGAGCACAGGAGTGACCTCCTATCTGTTTCCGGTGCTGTTTACCACCGTTGCCTGCGGCGCGATTTCCGGTTTCCATTCCCTGGTGTCCTCCGGGACCACTTCCAAGCAGCTGGATAAGGAGACCGATGCCATGCCCATCGCCTACGGCGGCATGCTCCTGGAGTGTGTGCTGGCAGTTCTGACTCTGTGTGCCATCGGCTATGCAAGGAAGATCGGGACGACGGCAGGAGCCACGGATATCTTTGCAGGCGGCATCGCAGGCATGGTGGCGGCGATCCCGGGACTGAAGGGGACGCAGAACATCCTGTATACGCTGCTGGTTCTTACATATTCTGCATTCTGTCTCACCTCACTGGATACCGCGACCCGTCTGGCACGGTTCATGTTCCAGGAGTTCTGGCTGGAGCCGGGACAGACCGTGAAGGATATCGACAGCGGCATTAAGAAGATGCTGGTCAATCCTTATGTGGCTACGATCATTACCGTTGTCATCGGCATCGCTCTTGGAATGACCGGATATGCCAAGATCTGGGGGCTCTTCGGGGCTGCAAACCAGCTTCTTGCGGGCCTTGGACTTCTGGCTGTTGCCACCTGGCTGGGCAATATCGGACGGAATAACAAGATGTTCCTTCTGCCCATGGCATTTATGATGGTGGTGACCATCTGTTCCCTGATCCTGACGGTGAAGGATCAGGTGGGGCTGATCACGGCAGGCGGAGCCGACTGGGGGCCGTATGCGCAGGCGATTCTGGCGACGCTTCTGATCGTTCTGGCAGTGATTCTGGTGATCGAAGGAATACAGACACTTATGGGAAAAAATACAAAAGAAGCATAAAGATAAAAGGGAGACGGCAGGGGCTGTCTCCTTTTTTCGTTTACATTTGCAGGGGGGTATGGTATAATAAAACATATCTTAAGGGGAAGCGGGCATAAGTCCGCAGCAGAAAGGACAGACAGGTCCAGGAGGGAGATATGAAGACATTTCAGTACACGATCAGAGAGGAACTCGGAATGCATGCGAGGCCGGCAGGACTGATCCTGCAGCTGGCCAAGGAATTCAGGAGCAGCATCATAGTTTCCAACAAGGGGAATGTGGGAGATCTGAAGAGGCTGATGTCCGTGATGGGGCTGGATATCCAGTATCAGGATACCGTCACCGTGACCGTGGAGGGGCCTGATGAAGATGTGGCAGCGGAAGAGATGCTTGCATTTTTTGAAGAAAATCTTTAAAGCAGAAAGGACTGGTCCTTTGGGACGAGTCCTGTTTTATGACAGAAGGACAGGATAGAGGATATGAGTGGAACCAGACAGTCCGGGAGCAGGAAGAAGACAGCTTCTCCCAGGAAGAATACGACAAGAAAAAATACAGGTGCCAGGACGCCGGTGAAGGTCCAGGAGAACGATCTCTGGGCGGAGGTCCGACTGGTGGTGCTCCTGATCGCATCGGTTCTCCTTTTTTTCAGCAATTTCGGGTTCGGCGGAAAGATCGGCGGCATCATGAGCAGTATTCTGTTCGGGTGCGTGGGACTTTTTGCATATATTTTTCCGGTGGCGGTGCTGCTGCTGGTACTTTTTTCTCTTGCCAACCGGGAGAATCTGATCGCGGCGGTAAAGCTGGCAGGAGCGGTTCTGGGCTCGGTGGCCGTCATTTCTCTTCTGCATCTGATCACCATGGGGGGCTCGGAGGCGGACGGTCTTAAGGAGATCTATGACTACTGTGCGCTCCACCGGACCGGAGGCGGACTGGTGGGCGGACTGGCAGCGGGGGTTCTGGAGGATGCCTTCGGACTGATCGGCGCCTGGCTGGTGCTTCTGGGGATCCTGATCATCTGTGTGGTGATCGTGACAGAGCACTCCTTCGTAAGGGGCATGTCCAGAGGAAGCAGAAAAGTATATGAATCTGCCAGACAGGATATGGAACGTCGGCGGGAGGCGGCTGAGATCCGGAAGGAGCAGAAGAGAGAGCAGCGTCTGGAGAAAAAAGTCAGCGGCGTGGCATCGGATCTGACGATTCCAAAGCAGTCGGATCACGGCCTTCGGGAGATCACGGCGGGAGAGCCGCTTTTCCTGCCTGAAGAGGCTGCGTCTGCGGAGGAACCATCCTTTCCGGTCCGTGAGTCCAGACCCGGGAACAGGGGGGAAGACAGGAAGCAGGAGCGGGCAGATGAGCCGGAGGAGATTCCTTTTGACGAGGAGGACCTTCTGAAACATGCGCTGAGCCGCAGGGAGCTGGAGGCGGAACGCGCCAGGGAGAACATGTGTTCGGACAAGACGGAGCAATCCGCGTCCCGCCGGGAAGAACGGACAGAGACACCGGCCGGAGCGGAATCTGCGTCCGGGGAATCGCACAGAGAGCCTTCTGCGGAGCAGGCCGGCGTCCCCACAGAATACCAGTATCCGCCCCTTTCGCTTCTGAAGGCGCCCAAACGGGAGCGGGGGAAAAAGGACGTGTCTCTGGAACTTCAGGAGACCGCACGGCATCTGCAGCAGATCATGGAGGATTTCGGCGTCAATGCCACAGTAACCAATGTGAGCCAGGGGCCGGCCGTGACCCGGTTCGAGGTGCAGCCGGCTCATGGAGTGAAGGTGAGCAAGATCATCGCACTTTCCGATGACATCAAGCTGAACCTGGCAGTTCCGGATATCCGTATGGAGGCGCCGATCCCGGGTAAGGCGGCAGTGGGGATTGAGGTGCCCAACAAGGAAAATTCCGCCGTCATGCTGCGGGAGCTTCTGGAAAATGCAGAATTTAAAAATCACAAGTCCCGGATTGCCTTTGCCGTGGGAAAGGACATCGGCGGGAATATCATGGTCACGGATATTGCGAAGATGCCTCATCTTCTCATCGCCGGCGCTACAGGCTCCGGTAAATCTGTATGTATCAATACTGTAATTATGAGCATCCTGTACAAGGCCCGTCCGGATGAGGTGAAACTGATTATGATCGATCCCAAGGTAGTGGAGCTCAGTACCTACAACGGGATTCCTCATCTTCTGATTCCGGTGGTGACCGATCCGAAGAAGGCGGCAGGGGCGCTGAACTGGGCAGTTACGGAGATGATGGGCAGATACAATAAATTTGCCGAGGTCAATGTCCGTAACATCGAAGGCTACAACAGCAAGATCGATTCCATTGCAGAGATCGAGGATGACCATAAGCCGGAGAAGATGCCCCAGATCGTGATCATTGTGGATGAGCTGGCAGATCTGATGATGGTCTCTCCGGGAGAGGTGGAGGATGCCATCTGCCGTCTGGCACAGCTTGCAAGGGCAGCGGGAATTCATCTGATCATCGCCACCCAGAGACCTTCCGTCAACGTCATCACAGGTCTGATCAAAGCCAACATGCCGTCCCGGATCGCTTTTGCCGTCTCATCGGGTGTGGACTCCCGGACGATTCTGGACATGAACGGAGCGGAGAAACTGCTGGGGAAGGGCGATATGCTTTTCTCGCCCTACGGCCTGCCCAAACCCCTCCGGGTGCAGGGGGCCTTTGTCTCCGATGCGGAGGTCAGTGCAGTGGTGGAATATCTGAGCAGTCAGTGCGGCAGCGCGGATCCCGGGCTGGAGGAAAGGATGCACGAACAGATGAAACAGGTGGAAGCGGCAGTGGAGAGCGCCTCTTCCCCGGAGGCAGGCGGCGGAAGCGACAGGGATGTGCTCTTTGCGGAAGCAGCCAGATTTCTGATCGAGAAGGACAAGGCCTCCATCGGCATGCTCCAGCGCTGGTTTAAGATCGGTTTCAACCGGGCGGCCAGGATCATGGACCAGCTGGCGGATGCGGGCGTTGTAGGCGAGGAAGAGGGAACGAAGCCCAGGAAGGTACTGATGTCCATGGAAGAGCTGGAGCAGTACATTGAGGAATGCCTGTAAAGAATAGAAAGGAAACAACAGCCGGTTTATGATATGCGAGAAATGCGGGACGCATGTACCAGAGGATAAGATCTATTGTGAAAAGTGCGGGACGGCTGTGCAGATCGTTCCGGATTATAATCCCATGGAAGATATCACCATCGGGGCGGAGGAGGCTCCCGCGGAAAATCCTGTGCCTGCAGCAGCCTGGTGGCATCGCTGGAGATACGGACTGGCCGGCATTGTGCTGGCTGCCGCCGGCTTTTTTTCCTTTCAGACCGCGTATGAGCATATGAGGCCTGCACAGGAGACGGCGGTGAAGCCGGAGGTGGTGCCGGTTCTGGAGGGCAGGCCGCAGTTCGGCCCCCGGCCGGGGACCTACAGCTATTCGCCCATGCTGACGATCTCTTATCCCCATAATGGGGCAGGAGATATTCACTATACCATGGATGGTACGACGCCGGACGAAGAAAGCAGCAGATATGACTCGCCGGTCTCCATAGGAGAGGGGATGACTGTGGTCCGGGCAGTCTTTATCCGGGAGGACGGAGTACAGAGTGAGGAAGCGGCGGGGACCTATCATGTGGAATTTCAATGTCCCGCGGAACCGGTCTTCAGCATTCCGGCGGGAACTTACGAGGGCGGTATCACGGTGACCATAACCGGAGATGAGGGCAGCAGGATCTATTATACGACCAACGGCGAAGAACCGGGGATCCGTTCAAAGCTCTATCAGGGACCGGTCCGCATCGGCCCCGGGCTTACGGTGCTGCAGGCGATTGCTGTCGACCAGGAGGGGGGAAGCAGTGCGATTGTGGAGGCAATCTACAATGTGTCTGAAATTTCCGGGGTTTTGGAAAGCCCGGATCCGGGTCTTTCGGCGGCCGAACCCGCGATTCCATAATTTTTTGTTGAAATGTCGGCAATTATGCATTATGATAGGATAAGATGAATTGTAGTTGTTGTGTGAAATTGCTACAATAATTAGGAGGAAGCGTATGTTTAAGATTTTGGAAGCAGAGAAGCTCTCTGCAGCAGTCTACAAGCAGGTTATTTATGCACCGCGCGTAGCCAGGTCCTGCGAGCCGGGACAGTTCATTATTGTAAGAGTCGACGAGACTGCAGAACGTATCCCGCTGACAATCTGCGATTATGACAGGGAAGCAGGGACCATCACACTGGCGTTCCAGCCCATCGGCGTGTCCACCCACAAGCTGATGGCTCTGAAGGCAGGAGATGAAATTGCAGATTTTGTAGGGCCTCTTGGACGCCCGTCCGAGCTGGTGACGGATGATTTTGAAGAAGTGAAGAAGAAAAAGGTCGTCTTCATTGCAGGCGGCGTGGGTACGGCTCCGGTCTATCCGCAGGCAAAATGGCTGCATGATCATGGAATCGAGTGCGATATCATCGTAGGCGCGAGGACGAAAGACCTTCTGATTCTGGAAGAAGAGATGAGCAAAGTGGGCAATCTGTACCTGTGTACGGACGACGGCAGCTACGGCTTTCACGGCGTCGGTACAGCCATGCTGGAGAAGCTGGTCAGCGAAGGCCATCACTATGATCTGTGCGTGGCCATCGGTCCCATGATCATGATGAAATTCGCCTGCATGACCACGAAGAAGCTGGGCATTCCCACGATTGTCAGCATGAATCCCATCATGGTGGACGGGACCGGTATGTGCGGAGCCTGCCGTGTGCTGGTGGGAGACGAAGTGAAGTTTGCCTGTGTGGACGGACCGGAGTTCGACGGCCATAAGATCGATTTTGAGCAGGCTATGAAAAGAGCAGCCATGTATAAGACCGAGGAGGGAAGACGGCTTCTGAAATTCCAGGAGGGCGATACCCATCATGGCGGCTGCGGAAATTGCGGAGGTGACAAATAATGGCAGATGTATTGAAGAAGGTACCGGTCAGGGAGCAGGATGCCAAAGTCCGTGCGACGAACTTTGAAGAAGTATGCTACGGTTATAATAAAGAAGAAGCGGTGGAGGAATCTCAGCGCTGTATCACCTGCAAGAATGCCAAATGCGTGGAGGGATGCCCGGTATCCATCGATATTCCGGCTTTTATCGCGGCAGTGAAGGAAGAGAAGTTCGAGGAAGCATTCCAGGTCATCAGTAAATCTTCGGCGCTTCCGGCAGTCTGCGGGCGGGTATGTCCCCAGGAGAGCCAGTGCGAGGGAAAATGTATCCGCGGGAAGAAGGGAGATCCCATCTCCATCGGCAAACTGGAGCGTTTTGTGGCGGACTGGGCCCGTGAGAACGGAATCAAACCGGCAGCTCCCGCAGAGAAGAATGGTAAAAAAGTGGCCGTCATCGGTTCCGGTCCTTCTGGTCTGACCTGTGCAGGGGATCTGGCGAAGCTGGGTTATGACGTGACCATTTTTGAAGCATTACATAAGGCAGGCGGTGTTCTGGTCTATGGTATTCCGGAGTTCCGTCTTCCCAAGGACCGGGTCGTAGGACCGGAGGTGGAGAATGTAAAGGCTCTGGGCGTGAAGATCGAGACCGACGTGATCGTGGGCAGGACTGTGAAGCTGGATGATCTGATTGAGGATGAAGGTTTTGATGCGGTATTTATCGGTTCCGGTGCAGGACTTCCCAAATTCATGGGCATCCCGGGAGAGACCGCATGCGGCGTACTCTCCGCCAATGAATACCTGACCAGGAACAATCTGATGAAGGCGTTTGACGAGAATTATGATACGCCCATCGTACACGGTAAAAAGGTGGTCGTAGTCGGCGGAGGCAATGTGGCCATGGATGCGGCGCGTACAGCGCTTCGTCTGGGTGCGGAGACTCATATTGTGTACAGAAGGAGCGAGGAAGAGCTTCCGGCGCGTGTGGAGGAAGTCCATCATGCGAAGGAAGAGGGCATTATCTTTGATCTTCTGACTAATCCGGTGGAGATCCTGGCAGATGAGAACGACTGGGTAACCGGGATCAAATGTATCCGTATGGAGCTGGGCGAGCCGGATGCTTCCGGAAGACGCCGTCCGGTGGAGGTGCCGGGCTCTGAGTTTACCATCGAGTGCGATACGGTGATCATGTCCCTTGGTACTTCTCCCAATCCGCTGATTTCTTCCACTACAAAGGGGCTGGAGATCAACAGAAGGCAGTGCATTGTGGCGACGGAGGATACCGGCGCTACGTCCAAGGAAGGCGTATATGCAGGCGGTGACGCGGTGACCGGCGCAGCGACGGTGATTCTTGCCATGGGTGCAGGAAAAGCGGCAGCAAAAGGGATCCATGAATATCTGAGCGCAAAATAACACCCGGTTCCGTGTCAGGACGCTGACCTGGCAGAACGGGATAAAGGCATGAAAATAAGGTGTAGGGTCTGTGGGGAATCAACAGGGACCTTACACCTTTTCTGCTGTTGGGACGGATCATGAATACTGACAGAAAGCGTTCAGGAATGTTCTGACGGGTCGGAAGTTTCCTGAAACAGTTCGTTGTAAAAATCCTCTGCGAGCTTTTCCGCGTAAGCGTCGTCCACCTCCGGAAATGCGGGCATGAGACGTTCCCGGATGGCTTCCGATATGAGAAAGTAGCGCATCTCTTCGGGAGTGTCTTCGTCGATCCCGGCACAGAGTGCTTCTGCCGTCAGCTGCTCCTCCGCCCATGTTCGGATCCGGTCCTCCAGGTCATCTTCTCTGGAAATATCGTCCAGCATCTTCATGGCATTGCGAAAGGAGATGCCGGCTACGACCAGGAAGAGAAAGAACATCCCTTCCAGAACAGCGAGAGAGAAGGTGTTCAGCGGGAGAATGATCACCCCCGCCAGTGCCAGCGTGATGACGAGAAAGCCGGCAGCGCCGATGATCAGGAAGGTCCACGCGGAGGAACGGGTCTCAGAATGCCGTTCTCTGGCCGGTACATGGGTATTCATATGGCTGGCTGCCGCTGCGCGTGCTGCGAGATCGGCAGGCTCCTCATCAGGTACAGAAGGGGCTTCCGGAGGCTCTGGTGCTTCGGTCAGCTCATCCACCAGATCCACATCACAGTCGGGACAGTGGGTCTTCCCTTTGATATATTCATTTTTGCATACAGGACACCAGGGCATGTGTAGTTACTCCTTTGTGATTTTTAAGTTCATTATACGCAATGACGGGGCAGAATACAATACAAAATTGACCATTGGAAGGTCTGCATGTATAATAGAGTTAATTCCATACACATACTGCCGGTCAGGAATCTGCCGGGATCAGGAAGGAGGGAGGATCCGGTGAAAATTACAGTCGTAGCTGTGGGTAAAATAAAGGAAAAATATTTCAGGGATGCCATAGAAGAGTATTCCAGGCGTCTTGGCCGCTTCTGCAGGCTGGAACTGATCGAAGTGGCGGATGAAAAGACGCCGGAAGGAGCCGGTGCACTTATGGAGGAACAGATCCGGGAGAAGGAGGGCGGACGGATCCTCCAGAGACTGCCGTCCGGTGCATTCGTCGCCGCCCTTGCCATTGACGGAAAGATGCTGGACTCCGTGGAGCTGTCTGAGCAGATGGAACGGTGGAATGTCAATGGCATCAGCCATATGGCGTTTGTGATCGGCGGCTCGCTCGGGCTGTCTGCCGGAGTATTACAGCGGGCGGACATCCGGCTCAGCTTTTCCCGCATGACGTTTCCGCATCAGCTTATGCGGGTGATCCTGCTGGAGCAGGTGTACCGAAGCTTTATGATACGAAGTGGAGCGCCGTACCACAAATGAGAGAGGAAATCCGGCCGTTTCACGGAACGGCGACTATACAACAGGGAGGATGTTACTGTGAAAATAAGAGATTATATTCATGAATGTCTGGAAAAACTGCAGCAGCTGGGAATCTGTGCCACAGAGGAAGAGGAAAAATATGCAGAGATGATTCTGGGGATGCCGGAAGAGATTCTGGAGAACATGGAGCCGGGACAGATCACAGGGATGCTTCTGGGTGCTGCGGGGCAGCTTTCACAGGGAGGAGAGGGAACGACGGGAGTTTATGCTTTTGATACGGAGCTGCCGGATCCTTCCCAGATGGGCACGGAATTTCTGCAGGGTATCTCCAGAATATCCGGAGGAGAGCTGGAGATTACGGATATTGAGGAAGCGTATTCCATGGATGTGCTCGAAGAAGGGACGGGAACCTGGCCGGTGAATTTTGTGTGCAACGGGACAGCTTACCATTATGACGTGAACGTGTATCATGACTGGTTCGACACAGGACTGCTGGACTTTATGGGACAGGTGGTAAAGGAACAGAATACAGGCAGCCGTCTCTATGTCACCGGTGACGGATATCAGGAGTGCATCATTTTTTATCAGACAGAAATATGGGCCAGAAATTTTGAAAAGGAATTTCATACGAAACTGGAGCGTCTGTAGACAGGAATGGGGGCAGGATTTTGCCGGCCATGAGAGGAGTAAGGAGCAGGAGATGATAGACAGAGAGGATATGATGGAGCTGACCAGACGCATGACGCCGTCCCGGACTTCTTTTACGAGGATCGCCGGCTGTTATATGGATGCGGATGGGGAGATCGACGGCACTTTTAATACGAATTTTCTGAAGCTGTCAGGGAGAGAGAAGGAAAAGAACCTTGCGATTGCCAAGAGGATTCCTTATGCGCGGACCAATGAACAGCTTCGGGAGGTGCGGTTTGCAGAGGGACAGGCAGGCCCCGGGACCGTGCAGCAGCTTCTGGCGGCGATGAAGGACTGCGGGCTGAAAAATGACGCGCTGATGGACACCTTCTATGAGCTGGTGGCGGAGCATTATGAGAGCCGGGAGGCGTATGCCATACTGGTCTTTCACGACTGCTATGACGTGCCGGTGAAGGCGAAGGATAAGGAACGCCTCGGGGAGTCGGAAGAGGTGTATGAATATCTGATCTGTGCGGTCTGTCCGCTGGCGGGAGAATACGAACCGGGAACGCCGGTGTGCGGTTTTCTCTATCCGGCGTTTTCCGGGCGGAGCGCGGATCCGGCGCGGGCAGCCGTCTATGATGAAAACGCGTCGCATCCCCGGGGGAAGATGCTCAGAGCATTACTTGGCTGCTGACAGGGAAGCGGCGGATACAGAAAGCGCTCCGTGGGAACCTGCGATTGACTCCGGCAAATGAACGATTCACTACATCGTCTATAATCTTTTCGGTGATCCGGTCGATAAATCAGGCAGTGTATTTTATGGGATCCAGTGGATCTGAGGCCTGATATCAGGACCGGAGAAAGGGATCAGAAGAGCCGGAGTTCGCGGGCCCTGCAGCCGACTCTTCTGATCGGACCGGTGCTGATGTCGGGCGTCAGATCTGCTGGATTCTGTGTATGAGAAGCTGCAGGAGAGAATCATGGTGATAGGAATCTGTGATGATGAAAAATATATACGTTCCCATATACGGAGCATGATCGAACAGCAGGAGAGCGGATGCAGGATCGTGGAGTTTTCTTCCGGGAAGGAACTGCTCGCATGGCTGGAAGATACAAAGGGGCACTCCATGGACCTTCTGTTTCTGGATATATCCATGGAGGATATGGACGGGATGACGGCGGCAAGACGCCTGCGCCTGCAGACAGACAGGAGGCAGGAGCCCGTCTGGGGGAGCCTGCCGCTTCTGATCTTTGTGACCGGATATGCAGAATATATGCCGGAGGCTTTTGGTGTCCATGCATTTCAGTATATGGTGAAGCCTGTGAAGGAGCAGGAATTTCAGAGGATCTTCGGTCAGGCGGTGAAGGAGTGCTGCCGGCTGAAGGCAGGAGCGCCGGA
This sequence comes from Lachnospiraceae bacterium, assembly GCA_910574805.1. GTDB lineage: Bacteria > Bacillota > Clostridia > Lachnospirales > Lachnospiraceae > Hominiventricola. The sequence continues at coordinate 291,101 of CAJTCV010000002.1, forward strand.
GAGTCCGCGGGAGCTTCTTCTGAAAAAAGGAAGTACCATGAGAAGCGTGCCGGTGGATGAGATCTGTTATCTGGAGGGGAACAACCGGAAGGTGATCGTCTGCCTGCTGAAGGAGAAGATTGCCTACTATGCCAGACTGGGCGATCTGGAACGGGAGCTGGGCCCTTCTTTTTTTCGGATCCACAGGGGGTATCTGATCCATATGAAATATGTGGAGCGTTATGACAGAAAGCAGGTCATCATGAAAAACAAGGACTGTCTTCTGCTGTCCAGATATAAATATCAGGAATTTGTCCATGCATATATGAACTATATCACAGGAGAAAGTATATGACTCTGGAAGCTTTTCGGGCGTTTACACAGGTGGTCGTCGGGTGCGAATATATGGTAAGACCTGTATGCTTCCTGATCCTGTGGGATGTGTTCTGCCGGCCGGACAGGGACCGGGCGGATCTGGCGGCAGCGGGGCTTGTGCTGCTTCTGAATGCGGTGTGGTGGTTCGCGGAGCCGCCGCTGTCCTTCCGGGTGATGCTGGCGGCGCTGGTTCTGGGATACTGTCATGTGAGATACGGAAGATATTATGAAAGAGCCGCATTTCTGCTGCTGCTCTATCAGCATATATGGGAGCTGAGTCTTCTGCTTTCCGTCTGTGTCCAGGAGGGGCTGGACAGCGGACTGACCGACCGGGTGGCGGACCCGGAGCTCTTTTATCCGGGAATGGAAAAGATCATCTATTTGACCTTTTCCAGAAACCGGATTCTTTCCGGCGTGTTTTTTCTTGCTGCACTGCTGCTTCTCAGTATCCTGGTTGCCAGAGTGATCAGGCGGCCTTTTTTTCCGGACTGGCAGGATACCGTATTTCTGTCTGTCTTCAATGTGGTAGGCTGTCTGTTTATCCAGATGATCCTGGAGATTACCAATGTCAAAGTGGAACAGGAGGTGTTCAGTCTCTTTACCCAGCGCAGGGACTGGCTTTTAAAAGCGCCGCTCATGGGACTTCTGCTGTATGCGGGAGAGCTTTCTGCCATCGGACTCTGGCAGAGGCTGAAGCTTCTCCAGGAAGAGCGCCAGCAGCATTTTGTCCGGGAGCAGCAGGCGGAAGCCATACAGAAGCGGCTCAGGGAGGCGGAGACCTTCTATGAAAATATCCGCAGGGTACGCCATGAGATGCGCAATCATATGGCAAATATCAGGGGACTGGCCGCCAGCAGGAGCTATGAAGAGATGGAGCGGTATATGGAGCGGCTGGACGAGACTATGAAAGCGGTGGGCGGGCCGTATCTGACCGGAAGCGCGGTGATCGATGTGATTCTGAACGACCGGCATCGAAGAGCGACGGGATCCGGTATCTCTTTCCGGGCGGAATTTTCCTGGAAGGAAACAGACACGATCCCCGTGTTCGATGCAGGCATCATTCTGAGCAATCTTCTGGATAATGCACTGGAAGCCTGCGAGCGGCTGGAGGGCCGGGAACGGTATGTGAGGCTGTCTCTCTTAAGGAAAGAGCAGTTTCTTCTGATTCTGGTGGAGAACAGCTTTGACGGACAGGTGGTCCGGGAGAAGGGAAGCGGGCGGCTGAAGAGTTCCAGGCCGGCGGTTTCTGCAGGAGGAACGGGAGAGCATGGGATCGGGCTTGAGAATGTGAGAAGAATTGCGGAACGGTATCTGGGAGGGATGGAGATCCGGACGGAGGAAAAAGTGTTTCTTGTGACGGTGATGCTGCAGCAGGAAGAGCATGCACCTGTCTCTTGATGAATCGTCCGGGTTATGGTATCATTTTAGAAAAATGTGGATACAGGAGAGGGATGTGGATCATGGAATTACTGGAGATCATGAAGAACCGGCGCAGCGTCAGGGCTTATACAGGAGAGACCGTGGCGGAGGAAACGCTTCTTAAGATCCTGAAGGCGGGACTTTTGTCCGCGTCCGGCAGGGCAGTCCGTCCGTGGGAGCTGATTACCGTGCGGGATAAGGAGACGCTGAAGAAAATGGCAGGAAGCCGGGAAGCGGGTGCGAAGATGCTGGAGGAAGCAGACTGTGCAGTGGTGGTGCTGGGAGATGAGGAGAAGACGGATGTGTGGACGGAAGACTGCTCCATCGTTATGGCAAATATGCACCTGATGGCGGACAGCCTGGGAATCGGAAGCTGCTGGATCCAGGGCCGGCTCAGGAAAGCTTCCGACGGACGGACGACGGAGGAATATCTGAGAGAGCTTCTGGGATATCCGGAGCATCTTAAGCTGGAGGCAGTTCTGTCCCTTGGCATGCCGAAGGATCATCCGAAGGCCCATACCGAAGAGGAGCTTTTGCTGGAGAAGATCCATCAGGAGCATTTCTGATCTCTGACGGGCAGGGAGAGCCTGCAGGGAAGACAGATATGAGATACAGGGAAGGACGGATGCAAAGATCATGAGACGGGAGGATGATGGAGCGATGACAGAGATTGCAGATCTGGTAGAGGAGATCTCAGCATTTGAGAAGGAGCTGGAACAGGTGCAGGAGCCGTCCGTACCTGCGGACCGGAAGGTATTTACCCTGCTTCTGAGCGGGATCTCCGCCTGTAGAAAGATACCGGGGATCGAAGAGCACATGGGTTATGAGAGGCCCTACCGCTGTCCGGATCAGGATGCGGCAGAACGGGCCGGAAAATATCTGAAGGACCGGTACGGGATCAGCGGGAAGGAGTCCCTGAAGGAAGCTATGCTGCGGGAATTTTCTGACTGCGAGCAGTACGAGCAGTTCCGGACCTTCTGGATCGGCGCACCCATGTTCCGGATGGAGGAGATGCTCCCGGAGAACAGGGAGTGGTTTCAGGTGTCAAAGGATATGGCGGAGCAGTTCTGTCCGCTGGTCCGGGAGCGTGGATTTTACGCATGGGATATCAGTGAAAAGATCGGACTGTGCAGGAAGGCGGCGGCGTGCGGCCTTATTTCCGAGGAAGAATTTCAGGAGCTGACAGATCCGCCGGTGAGGATGGCGCAGGTGTTCTACCATTCCTTTCAGGAGTATGCTGTAAGCTGCCTGTGCGGAGCAGTGTATTTTATGCGCCGCCGGAAGGAAGAGCTTCCGCATTTTCTGAAGCTGAACATGGATCTGGTCCGTCAGCTCTTTGCGGACGGGATGGCGTGGCAGAAATATGCCTGGTACGTGCCGGAGTCCCGGGAATGGGCAGATCTGTTTGATACGAGCCAGGAATGCCTGATCACCAGGAAAGCGCTGGAGGAGGAGCGGATCGGCTATATGTACCGGCAGGAGCCGCAGGAAGAGCCGTCTGACTGCGGATGGCGTTTTATGACCGGAGATGAGACAGAAGCGTATGTGAGCACACCGGAAAATATTGTCATGTGTACCTACAGCGATGTGTGCAATCTGGATCCGTCGGTCCGGGCGTATTTCTATGCGGATTACGGCATGCAGTATGTGAAGACAGAGGAGGGCTGGGCGCAGGTCCGGTGATGAGTCATGGGAGAGAAGATCCTGGTGGTGGACGATGAGCGCGAGATCGCGGATCTGGTAGCCGTCTATCTGCAGAATGAAGACTATACGGTCTACCGGTACTATACGGCAGAGGAAGCGCTGGACTGTATCCGGCGGGAGGAACTGGACCTGGCGGTTCTGGATGTGATGCTGCCGGGGATGAGCGGATTTGAGATCTGTCAGAAGATCCGGGAGCATTATAATTATCCGGTCATTATGCTGACGGCAAAGGATGCGGAGGTGGATAAGATCACAGGCCTGACTTTGGGAGCGGATGATTATATCACCAAACCGTTCCGCCCGCTGGAGATGGTGGCGCGGGTAAAAGCTCAGCTGCGCAGATATAAGAGATACAATCCGGCGTCCGTCGGGGAGGAGGACGGGGTGCTCTGCCATGCCGGTCTGATGATCAATGTGACCAGTCATGAGTGTACGCTGAACGGGCAGAGACTGGAGCTGACGCCTACCGAATTCGAGATTCTGAAGATTCTCTGTCAGCGCAGGGGGCGCGTGGTCAGCTCGGAGGAGCTGTTCCATGAGATCTGGAAGGACGAGTATTACCAGAAGTCCAACAATACCATAACCGTCCACATCCGTCATCTCCGGGAGAAGCTGGGGGATACGGCAGAGCGGCCGAAATACATCCATACCGTGTGGGGAGTGGGATACAAGATTGAAAATTAAATGGTTACGTTCCGGCTACGGGAAGCTGCAGAGAAAGATTTTCCTCCAGATCCTGCTTATGATCCCCGGGGCATGGCTCCTGTTTTTCCTGGTGTACGGAGTGCTGGGCGGGAAGATTGCCAACGCATGCGTGAGACTTATCCAGCTGTTCCTGTTTGTGGATTATGAGAAGGCGCTCTTTATCTACCAGTATTATATCCGCAATCACATGGAGATGTTTATAGAGATTTTTTTCGTGCTTTCCATTCTGCTGTTTTTCTATCTGTCCCTTGGCTGGTTCCTCCGTTATTTCAGACAGATCGACCGGGGAATGGATGATCTGCTCGCGGGAAAGGAGATCCGAATGTCTCCGGAGATGGAGACCATGGAACGGAAGATGAATCAGGTCCGCGGCATCCTGGAAAGGCGGCAGATGGAGGCGAAGCTTGCGGAGAAGCGCAAGGATGAGATGGTCATGTATCTGGCCCATGATATCCGCACTCCGCTCACCTCGGTGATTGGCTATCTGAGTCTTCTGAACGAGGCCTGGGATATGCCGGAAGAGCAGAAGAGAAAGTATGTGAAGATCACTCTGGAGAAGGGATACCGTCTGGAGGAGCTGGTAAATGAGTTTTTTGAGATCACCCGGTACAACCTGCAGCAGACATCTCTGGAGACAGACGAGATCGATCTGTCCTATATGATGATACAGATGGCGGATGAATTTTATCCTGTTCTGTGGGAGAAAGGGAACACCGTGGAGCTTCAGATTCCGGAGGAACTCCGGGTGGAAGGCGATGGGGCGAAGCTGGCAAGAGTCTTTCAGAACATCCTGAAAAATGCGGCGGCATACAGCACTCCCGGGACGGTGATTACAGTAAGGGCGGAAAAAACAGAAGAGTGGGTGCAGATCTCTTTTGAGAACCGGGGAAGGACGATACCGGAGGAAAAGCTGAACGCCATCTTCGACCGGTTTTACCGTCTGGATGATGCCAGGGTCACGAAGACCGGCGGAGCGGGCCTTGGCCTTGCCATTGCAAAGGAGATTGTGAAGATCCACGGAGGAAACATCCGGGCGGAGAGCGCAGAAGGAACGACTGTCTTCACGGTGGAGCTTCCCGTTCGCCTGACGGAAGGGATGGAATGCGCGGAGGATGAGCCGGACGCATCAAACGACGGCAAACTATAGAAAAATTGCAGAAAGCCTTAAGATTTTCTTAGGAAACATCTAAGGGGTTATTAAAGTATGAACACCTCCTGTCTGGTAAAATACAGCCAGAACAGGAGGTTTTTGTGATGGAGAGAAAGAAAACAGCAGTACTGTTCGGCGGCTGTTCGCCGGAATATGAGGTATCCCTGCAGTCCGCTTACAGTGTAATCAGTCATATGGACAGGAAGAGATATGAAGTGCTGATGATCGGGCTTCAGAGGGATACGGGGCAGTGGCTCTGGTATCAGGGTGATCCGGACCGGATCGCGGGGGATAAATGGGACCGGGAGGAAGACTGTATGCCGGTGTATCTGCCGACGGATAAAAGGGTACAGGGATTTTATTATGAGAAGAACGGCAGCAGGTGCGTGCTCCATGTGGATCTGGTGTTGCCGGTTCTCCACGGGAAGAACGGAGAAGACGGGACGGTGCAGGGGGCTCTTGAACTGGCCGGAATCCCGCTGGCAGGCTGCGGTACCTTAAGCTCCGCACTCTGTATGGACAAGGAGCTGGCCCATCGGGTGGCACATGCCGCAGGGATTCCGGTGCCGGCGTCTGTGCTGGTCAGAAAGCCTTATGAGGTCGAAAAGGTGAAAAGAGACGGTGCGGCGCTCTCCTGGCCGCTCTTTGTCAAACCAGTCCGGGCGGGGTCGTCCTTCGGGATTACCATGGTCCGGAAGGAGGAGGAATTGATTCCGGCGCTGGAGCATGCTTTTCTGTATGACAACATGGTCGTCATGGAAGAGCGGATTGCGGGGCGGGAAGTGGGCTGCGCCGTGATCGGCAGCTCTGACCTTCTGGTGGGCGAGGCAGATGAGATCGAGCTTTCTGACGGTTTCTTTGACTATACGGAGAAATATACGCTGAAGACCTCCAGCATTCATGTGCCGGCGCGGGTGGACGCGGAGACGGCCGGGAGGATCAAAAGAACGGCACAGACCCTCTACAGGGCGCTTGGATGCAGCGGATTTGCCCGGGTAGACATGTTCCTGACGGATGATGGAAAGCTTTGTTTCAACGAGATCAACACGATCCCCGGATTCACGACACACAGCCGTTTTCCCAATATGATGAAGGCAGCAGGATATTCTTTTGAAGAGATTATAAGCCGGATTCTGGAGAGCGGATTATGATGTGCAGGAGGCGCGGGTATGTATGAGACAGGAAGAGCATGGGTAGAACTTAATATGGAGCATCTGCGTCATAATGTGCGGCTTTTTCAGAGGCTTCTGCCCGAGGGCTGTGTACTGATGCCGGCTGTGAAGGCGAATGCCTATGGGCACGGTGCGGTGCCGGTGGCAGAAGAACTGCAGAAGCTGGGGATCTGTAATTACTGCGTGGCGTCTGCCGGGGAGGGCGCTACGCTTCGGCAGGCAGGAATCCGGGGACAGATCCTGGTTCTGGGCTATACGCATCCCCGGGATTTTGAACTCCTGCGGGCCTGCAGCCTCACACAGACTGTGGTGAATCATGATTACGGCAGGGAACTGGCGGCTTACGGAAAAGAGCTTCAGGTTCATGTGGGGATTGATACGGGGATGCACCGGCTGGGAGAGCCCTGGGATGAGCTGTCCAGAATCCGGAGGCTGTGGGAGTGCAGGAATCTGCGGATTACGGGCGTCTACTCCCATCTGTGCACCTCGGACGGATCGTCGGAGGAGGACCGGGCATATGTGCGGCTGCAGGAACAGCGGTTTCAGGAAGTGATCCGGCGTCTGAGAGGGGAGGGAAAGGTATTTTCCGCACATCTGCAGGGAAGCTACGGAATTCTGAACGGAGAACGGCTGTCCGGGGAATATGAATATGCCAGGGCGGGGATCTCCCTGTACGGGGTGCTCAGCAGCCCTTCCGGCAGGCTGCAGGGGAGCTATGACCTGAGGCCGGTGGCGTCTTTGAAAGCCAGGCTTGCATGTGTGCGGGAGGTGGATAAGGGAGAGAAGGCCGGCTATGGACTCAGCTGGCAGGCCGGTTCCAGACGGCGGATTGCAGCGGTCTCCATCGGCTATGCAGACGGATTTCCCCGCGCCCTCTCCAACAGGGGCCATGCCCTGGTGCGGGGCCTGCGTGTGCCTGTGGTCGGGAGGGTCTGTATGGACCAGCTCCTTCTGGATGTGACGGAGGCCGAAGGAGTGCAGGCCGGCGATGAGGCAGTCCTGATCGGAAAGAGCAGGGATCAGGAGATCCGCGCGGAGGATCTGGCAGAGGAAGCAGGGACCATCTCCAATGAGATTCTCAGCCGGCTGGGTGACCGGCTGATCCGGGTGGCTGTCTGACGGGTGCGGGCGTTATGCTGCGTGTTTTCCAAAGAAAGTCGCAACGAGAACACATACAAGGAGCAGATAAGGATAAAACAGCCAGGGCATGATCTGGATGGAAGAGATCCCGGCGGTCCCTGCTGCCAGCAGAAGCTGGGCGCCGTAGGGAATGATCCCCTGGGCGACACAGGTGGAGATATCCAGAAGAGAGGCAGTCCGCTGGGGCGGGATCCTGTATTCCGCCCGGATATCCGCGGCGATGGGCGCCGTGACCACAATGGCCACCGTATTGTTGGCAGTGGAGATATCCATGAGGACGGAGATCAGGATAATGCCCAGCTGCCCGCCTCTGCTGCCGTGAAAATGCTTTTTGATAAAGGCGATGACTGCCTCGAAGCCTCCGTTGTATTTGATCAGCGCGGACAGGGTGGTGGCAAGGATCGTGACAACGATTGTCTCGTACATGCCGGAGACGCCGCTTCCCATGGAGAGGAAGACGTTGTGAATATTGATGGATCCGGTGCCGAGGCCGATGGCTGTACAGAGGAAGAGTCCGAAGCTCAGCACGATGAATACGTTGATGCCCGCCAGCGCTGCGATCAGGATTATAAAATAGGGAAGCGCGCGTACCATGTTGAAGCTGTGGGCTTCGATGGCTGCCGGTTTTCCGGTCCAGGCGATGGCGAGAAGGATCACACAGGTAATCAGCGCCGCGGGAAGAGCGATCAGGAAATTTTCCCGGAACTTGTCCCGCATCTGGCAGCCCTGCGTCCGGGTGGCGGCGATGGTGGTATCAGAGATGAACGACAGATTGTCGCCGAACATGGAGCCGCTCACCAGGGCGCCGAAGCAGAGCGGAATGGACAGCCCTGCGGATCGGGAGATACTGAGCGCCAGTGTTCCCATGACTGTGATGGTGCCGCAGGAAGTTCCCATGGCCATGGAGATGAGGCAGGCGATCAGGAAGATGCCAAGGACTGTCAGTCTGCCGGGGACGATACCAAGGAGCATGTTCGCGGTATCCGCCGCACATCCGGAAGCGGAGGCGACGCCGCTGAAGGCTCCCGCCAGCAGGAAGATGAAGATCATGGTCAGGATATTGTCATCCCCCATTCCGGAAGCGCAGATTTTCATCTTCTCGTCAAAGGAGACGGTGCGGTTCTGGAACAGGGCGACGGCGATGGCGGCCATGAATGCGACGACCACGGACATGACATAGAAGCCCTGAACACCCTCCTGCGGGTGCAGGTATTCATAGTAGACGCCGGTCCCGATGTAGATGACCAGGAATACAAGGATCGGAAGAAGGGCAAACGCCCCTTTTTTTTGTTTCATCGTATATTACCCCCTGGGAAAAATCCGGCTGACTGTGAAAATGAAAAGCAGCCTTTTCGTCCCATGATATCATAAAACAACGATTTTTCCTATACTTTTTGGAAATTTGGGGGTATACTGGAGGAGAAAGGAGGCGGCAGGATGGATACAGTGGGTTTATTGGATGAGCTGCAGAACAGAGCGCACAGGGAGAAATGGGTGAGAGAGGCGCTGCTGGAGACGAGGAACGAGAAGAATCCGGTGGATGCTTTCTGCAGGAAGTGTCAGGAGCTTGGGTATCCCATTTATGTAATGGATCTGATTCATGCAGGGGAAGAATTTTACGGGAATATGCGGCGGAGCACCAACGGAGGCGGAGAAAATTCTCCGAAACTGGACGGAGAAGATGACTTCTACGAGCTCTTCATGGCGAGCCTCATGTGAAGGAGGAAGCAGCGTGGATCAGAAAAAACTGGAAGCACAGATTTCGCAGTATCCGGTGTGTGAATACGCATTCATCCGTCCGGAGGCGATCCCGTTTCTGGAGGAGGTGCGTTATATCTGCAGGACGGAATGTCCACAGTACGGGAGATCCTGGTCCTGTCCGCCGGCGGTGGGAACTGTGGAGGAATGTAAGGAGCGGTGCATGGCGTGCACCGGAGGCTTTTTGTTTACGACCATCGCAGAGGTAAAGGATGCTGCGGATCTGTCGGAGACGCTCTCCACCCGCCGGGAGCATGAGCGGATCACAGGAGAGATTCGGGAGCTGTTCCGGGAGGAATGCGGCGAGGTACTGGTGCTCTCCACAGAGTCCTGTGCGGTCTGTGAGAGGTGTGCATATCCGGAAGCTCCCTGCCGGCATCCGGAACATATGTTCCCGTGCCTTGAGAGCTACGGAATCCTGGTGACGAGGCTGGCGGAAGAGAACGGGATCAGTTTTATGAACGGGGGAAATGTGGTGACCTGGTTCAGCCTGATCCTGTACCGGTGAGGACCCTGTGACATAAAAACAGAAGCCGTACATATATTTATAGTAAATATACAGGCTGGTATCACATGAAGCTGAGAGAACAGATGGCGGAGAAGCTGAAGCTTCCCAAGGACCTGGTCATGGGGGCGGCGGTCCTGACCGTGACCGGGAGAAGCGAAGCATATATTGAGAATTACCGGGGGATTATCGAGTATACAGAGACGAGGATCCGCCTGCAGACGAAGACCTGCCAGATGACCTTGTGCGGAGAAGGGCTGCACATTGATTATTACACGGAAGACGAGATGAAAATATCAGGCGAGATTGGAGAAATCCGTTATTGTTAACGAAGCTTTTGAAATTTCTGAAGGGTTATGTGGTCATACGTCTGACCGGATATTCTCCGGAGCGTTTTCTGAATCTGTGCAGCCATCACGGAATCATACTGTGGGGGCTTCGTTCTGTCGGGACGGAATATGAGATGTGCATCAGCATCAGCGGATTCAGAAAGCTCCGGCCGCTGGTGCATAAGACGAGGACGAAGGTCGTGATCCTTAAAAGGCACGGCCTTCCTTTTATCCTGCACCGTTACCGGAACCGGAAGCTGTTCGCGGGGGGCGCGCTCCTGGCGGCGGCGCTTCTTTATGTGCTGTCTCTGTTTATCTGGAACATTCACGTGGAGGGAAATTACAGCCTGAGCGATGAGGTGATCCTGAACTATCTGGAAAGTGTGCAGGTGGTACACGGCATGGCCAGGAGGGATGTGCACGGGGAAGAGATCGAGGCAGGGCTTCGGGAGCATTTCCCGGAGATCACCTGGACCTCGGCGGAGGTGAAGGGGACCCGGCTTATCATCCATGTGCAGGAAAACGAAGACAGTGTGCCGGAGGAGATCCCGGATGAAGAGCCGGCGGATCTGGTGTCCGGGGGCGATGGGCGCATCGTCTCCATGATCGTGCGCAGCGGGACGCCGGCCGTGTGGGAGGGGATGGAGGTCCAGAAAGGAGATCTGCTGGTGAACAGTCTTGTGGAGGTCCTGGACGATGCGGGAGAGACGGCAAATGCCTATCATGTGCATGCGGACGCGGATATCCGGATCCGGAGGACGGAGCACTACAGAGCATCTTTTGACATGCCGTATATAAGGAAAGAATATACGGGCAGAAAGCAGACTTCTTTTTATGTGATTCTGGGGAAGAAGCGGCTGGATCTTCGGTTCTGGCACATGGACACGTATGAGAAGTCTGATCTGATCGCCAGCGAACTGCCGCTTAAGATCACGGAAAATTTTTATCTTCCTGTGACGCTGGGAAAATATACGGAGCAGGAGTACATTCCCACGGACGCCGTCTATACAAGAGAAGAGGCGGTTGCGCTGGCAAAAGAGGAGTGGAAGGTATTTTTAGAAAAATTAAGAATAAAGGGACTTCAAATTATTGAAAATAATGTTAAAATAGATATTAATGGAGATGTATGCACGGCGGAAGGGGATTATGTGGTGGAAGAATCCGCCGTACAGGAGCAGGCTCCGGAAATAACGATACCTGAGCAGGAGGAAGTACCTGATTAAGACAGAAGAAACAGGATCAGAGAAACAAAGACAGTGACATTGGAAGAACATATTTTTGATATCCCGTCCGAACAGGAGCAGAATGTATTCGGACAGTTTGACACATATCTGAAGAAGATCGAGCGTACGACCGGAGTCTCCGCCATCACAAGGGACGGGGGACTGAAGCTGATCGGCAGTGAGGTTCAGGTGGAACAGGCGAAGCAGGTGCTTCTGGAGCTTCTGGAGCTGTCCGGGCGGGGCAGGCAGATTACAGAGCAGAATGTGGACTATGCACTGGCCCTTGCCATGGAGAAAAAGAGCGGGGCGCTTCTTGCCGTGGATCAGGAGCTGATCTGCCATACCGTCAGCGGAAAGTCCATCAAGCCGAAGACACTGGGGCAGAAGCGGTATGTGGACGCCATCCGGGACAATATGATTGTCTTCGGCATCGGCCCCGCCGGCACGGGCAAGACCTATCTGGCCATGGCCATGGCGATTACCGCATTTAAAATGAACGAGGTGGAGCGGATCATCCTGACCCGCCCGGCCATCGAAGCCGGGGAGAAGCTGGGATTTCTGCCCGGGGATCTGCAGAGCAAGGTAGATCCGTATCTTCGGCCCCTCTATGATGCCCTGTATCAGATCATGGGTGCGGACAGTTTTCAGAAGAATATGGAGAAGGGGCTGATCGAGGTGGCGCCTCTTGCCTACATGCGCGGGCGGACGCTGGACAATGCCTTTATCATTCTGGACGAGGCCCAGAACACGACGCAGGCACAGATGAAGATGTTTTTGACAAGGATCGGCTTTGGCTCCAGGGTGGTGGTGACCGGAGACGAGACGCAGAAAGACCTGTCCCCGGATGTGAAGTCCGGGCTTGAGGTGGCGCAGAGGGTGCTGGGCAGAGTGGAAGGGATCGCCTTCTGCCGTCTGACCAGCCAGGACGTGGTGCGCCATCCGCTGGTACAGAAGATCGTGACTGCATATGAGGAATATGAGAAAAGGACAGCGGGGAGAAAGGAAAAACATGACACTGAACATCGAAAAAGAATACGATCCAGAGCTCGGAATTGATTACGAAGGGACAGCGCTTCTGGTAGCGGAGCAGGTGCTGGAGCAGGAAGGCTGTCCTTATGAAGCGGAGGTAAGTCTTCTGCTGACCTCAGATGAGGAGATCCATAAGCTGAATCTTCAGTACCGGGGGATCGACAGGCCTACGGACGTGCTTTCTTTTCCGCAGATTACCTACGGGTCGCCGGCTGATTTTTCCCATCTGGAAGAACATGAGGCGGATTGCTTCAATCCGGACAGCGGAGAGCTGTTTCTTGGAGATATTATCATCTCTCTGGACCGGGTAAGGGAGCAGGCAGAGAATTACGGACACGGACCCAGGCGGGAATTTGCCTTTCTGGTGGCGCACAGCATGCTGCATCTGCTGGGCTATGACCATATGACGGAGGATGAGGCGGCCCGTATGGAAGCGGGGCAGTCCGCGGTTTTACGGGATCTGGGAATTGAAAGATAAAGAGGATTTGATCATCTATGAGTACAAAGAATCGTAAAAAAGGTTCTGACTATATCGTGCAGGGAGGGATCCTGGCGGCGGCGTCCATCCTGGTAAGGATCATCGGGCTGGCCTACCGGATACCCGTGACGAGGATCCTGGGGCCGGTGGGGAACAGCTATTATTCTGCGGCCTTTGAAGTATATTCCATGGTACTTCTGATCTCGTCCTTCAGCCTTCCGCTGGCGGTGTCCAAGCTGGTGAGTGCGCGGATGGCGAAGGGAAAGGTGAACAGCGCCGGCAGAATCTTCCGGTGTACGCTGCTTTTTGCACTGGTATCCGGGGGGATCGGGTCACTCCTGATTTATTTCGGCGCGGGATTTTTCAGCGATGTGCTGGTAAGCACGCCCCAGAGCAGGCTGGCGCTTCAGGTGCTGGCGCCCACGATTCTGGTGGTGGCGCTTATGGGCTGTATGAGAGGGTACTTTCAGGGCCTTGGCTCCATGGTGCCCACGGCGGTCTCCCAGATCGTGGAGCAGATCGTCAACGCGGCGGTGAGTATCGGGGCGGCGTGGGCGCTGTTCCGCTACGGTGCGAAGCTGGATGCGCTTTTTTCCACGGAGACGGCAGCATATGCCTGGGGCGCGGCGGGGAGCACGCTCGGTACCGGCGCAGGAGCGCTGGTGGGATTCCTGTTCCTGGTCTTCATCATGTTCGGCTACCGCAAGGTAATGAGGCGGCGCCGGCGTATGGACCGGGGCGGGGAGACAGAGTCCGCCCGGGAGATCTATTATCTGCTGTTTCTGACGATCCTTCCGGTGATCCTGAGCACGGCGGTCTATAATCTGAGCGGGATCATCGATCAGGGGATCTTCAAACACCTGATGGCCTACGGGAAATACAACAGCATGAAGATTGACGAGCTCTGGGGCATCTTCAGCGGAGAATACAAGGTCCTGACCAATGTGCCCATTGCGGTGGCTTCCGCCATGGCATCCTCTACGATCCCGGTGCTGACCAGGGCAAGAGTCAACAAGGACCGCAGGGAGATGCGCAGGAAGACGGAAAATGCGCTCCGGTTCGTCATGGTCATCAGTATTCCATGTGCCGTGGGACTCTCCGTGCTGGCCGAACCGATACTGACGCTTCTGTTCGGGGCCAGAGACCATATTCAGATGTCGGCTTCTCTGCTGCAGGTGGGGACCCTGTCCGTGGTTCTGTACGGCATGTCCACTCTGACCAACGGGATCCTGCAGGGGATGGACAGGATGCGGCTGCCGGTGATTCATGCGGCGGTCTCTCTGGTGCTGCATGTGGGGCTTCTGGTGCTTCTTTTGATGACCACGGACCTGAACATTTATGCGGTGGTATGGGCGAATATATTTTTTGCCTTTCTCATGTGTGTGCTGAACTCCAGGTCCATTGCAAAATATATGAGATACCGCCAGGAGGTGATCCGGACCTTTCTGATCCCGCTGGCTTCGTCGGCGGTCATGGGAGGCGCGGCGTACGGCGTGCACAGAGGCCTGATGGCTGCTGTGAAGAACAATACCGTTGCCACTCTTTCGGCCTGTGCCTGTGCGGTTCTGGTCTATGCTGCGGCCATGATGCTGCTGAGAGGACTGAAGGAAGAAGAGCTTCTGGCATTCCCCAAAGGATACATTCTCGTGAAAATTGCAAAAAAACTCCGGCTTATGTAGGATTTCAGCGTATAACCCTCTTTTTTCCAGTTCATAATACTGAGTAGAAGAGACATTTTCCGGGCATCCTGCCCTTTTATGTCTCTTGACTTGGAGAAAACTGGAAAAAGGAGGTTTTATTATGTCCAGGAGAACGTGGGGCATCACACTGACGGTCCTGGCGCTGGCGATCGTGGCGGCGACAGCGCTGTGGTATGTGAGAAGGGACACGGCCATACCGCCGGAGGAACAGAGAGGAACGGAGCTGGTGGAGATGCTCCCGGCGGAGACACGCCCGGACCGGGTGACACAGCCGGAGGATACAAAGGATGCTCCTTCCGCGGAGGAACCGGAGGATACCGAAGCGGAGGGCTATGCATATGTGCTCCGGAATCATGAAGGTTATGTGGCGGTCTATGAGCTTCCCGCCGATGAGATCTATGAATATACAGATGTGATCATGGAGATTCTTCCTGCAGCGCTGCAGGAGGAGATCCATGAGGGAAAATATTTAAAAAATGAAGAAGAGCTCTATAATTTCCTTGAGAATTATACCAGTTAAGCATTGCGTTTACCGCCGGGATGTTGTAAATTATATTTATTGAATTTTGCATACAGACTGGTGAGAGATATGATACTCAGGAAGACATTAAAAGAAAAGAAACGGATCGTCATAAAGGTGGGGACTTCTTCTCTGACCCATCCGGAGACAGGAAATATGGATCTGATCAAGATGGAGAAGCTGGTGCGGGAGCTGACGGACCTGCAGAATCAGGGAAAGGAAGTGATCCTGGTGAGCTCCGGTGCCATTGCGGTGGGGCGGAAGGCCATCGGCATGAAGGAACGTCCCACAGAGCTGGCCGTCAAGCAGGCCTGTGCCTCCATCGGGCAGGCGCGCCTGATGATGATCTACCAGAAGCTTTTCATGGAATACAACCAGACCGCCTCCCAGATCCTGATGACCAAGAATACACTGGTCAACGAGGGAAACCGGGAGAATGCGCGGAATACCTTTGAAATGCTCCTGTCCATGGGGGCAATACCCATAGTTAATGAAAATGATACAGTATCTACGTATGAGATCCAGTTCGGTGACAATGATACGCTGTCAGCCATCGTGTCCGCGCTGGTGCAGGCGGATCTTCTTATTCTCCTGTCGGATATCGACGGGCTGTTTACCGATGATCCCAACCGGAATCCGGATGCCAGATTCATTGAATATGTGGACCGGGTGGACGAAAGGTTTCAGAGGATGGCAAAGGGATCAGCCAGCGATGTGGGTACCGGAGGCATGTCCACCAAGCTGGGAGCGGCCAGACTCGCCACTTCCGCAGGTGCGGATATGATCATCGCCAACGGAGCAGATATGGGGATCATTCACCGGATCATGGACGGGGAACGGATCGGGACCATGTTCCGGGCCAACCGGATCGAGAATTTTTACCTGATTGATTATCTGGATGTTCCTTCATCCGGACAGCAGTCATAAGGGAAACGGATGCACAGACAGGAGGCGTCCGGGAAGCAGGAGGTGTCATGGACGATACAAAGATCGCAAGGATCAATGAGCTGGCGAGGAAGTCAAAAGCGGAAGGCCTGACGGAAGCGGAGAAAAAGGAGCAGCAGCTTCTGCGGCAGGAATTTCTCGCAGCGGTGCGCAGCAGTCTGAAAAGCCAGCTGGACAATATTGATGTAAAGGAACCTGATGGTACAATCGTGAATCTGGGAGAGAAATATGGAAAAAAACAGAAAAACTGAGATCCGGACAGAGGTGAAGAGACGCAGGGCAGAGGCTTCTCCGGAACTTCTCCATGCGGCCAGTATAAGAATTAAGGACAGCTTTATCAAACAGCAGGCATATGAGGAGCAGGAGATCCTCCTGGCCTATGTGGATGCAAAAAGGGAAGTGGAGACCAGGCTTCTGATGCAGCAGGCCTGGGCGGACGGCAAGCAGGTGGCGGCGCCCCGCGTGGACGGAAACGGCATCATGCATTATTATTTTATCAGGAGTCTGGAGGATCTGGAGCCGGGAAGCTTCGGAATCATGGAGCCGAAGAAGGAATGTCCGCTGTGCGAGACAGAGGAAGGCCTTCTCCTGATGCCGGGCGTGGCGTTCGATGTGGGATGTCATCGGGTCGGTTACGGCGGAGGATATTATGACCGGTATCTGGAAAAGCATCCGGGGCTTGTACATATTGCGCTGGCATTTGAATTTCAGGTGTTTGAAGAGGTTCCCTTTGAGGATCACGATATCCTGCCGGAGATGATCATCACGGACCTTCGGATCCTGTATCCGCAGGAAGTAAGGAAAAAAACGCTGGAGGAGATCGGAAAGGGTGCCAGAGATGCGGAGCCGGCGCTCCGGATCATGGATACGGCGACGAAGAATGCGGCGCTTCTGTACACGGCAGACATGCTGAGGAATATGAGCGGCTACATCCTGTCGGAAAATGCAAAAGATGTGAAGAAGGCCAGGGAGAACGGGATGAATCCGGGACTGGTGGACCGGCTTCTGCTGGATGAGAGCCGGATCGAGAGCATGGCGGAGGGGCTGTGTCAGGTGGCGGCGCTTCCGGATCCGGTGGGAGAGATCCGGTCTATGAAGCAGAGACCCAACGGCCTGATGATCGGACAGAAGAGCGTGCCCCTGGGCGTCATCGGCATCATCTATGAATCCAGGCCCAATGTGACGGCAGATGCGTTTGCCCTCTGCTTCAAGGCGGGAAATGCGGTGATCCTCCGGGGCGGGAGCGATGCCTTCTGTTCCAACCGCGCCATTGTAAAAGCCATCCGTACGGCGCTTAAGGGGCAGGGGATCCCGGAGGATGCGATTCAGCTGATCGAGGATACCAGGCGGGAAACCGTGCAGGAATTTATGAAAATGGACCGGTACGTGGACGTACTGATTCCCAGAGGCGGGGCGGGGCTGATCCGGACCGTGGTGGAGAACAGCCGGATCCCGGTCATCGAGACAGGAACCGGGAACTGCCATATTTATGTGGACGAAAGTGCGGATCCCGCCATGGCAATGGATATCATTTTCAATGCCAAGACTCAGCGCATCGGCGTGTGCAACGCGTGCGAATCCCTTGTGATCCATGAGAAGATCATCGATGCGTTTCTGCCGCGCCTGAAGGAACGCCTGGATACCAGACAGGTGGAGATGAGGGGAGACGAGCGGGCGAGGAAGGCGGCGGACGGACTGGTTCCGGCGACGGAGGAGGACTGGGGGACGGAATATCTGGATTATATTCTGTCCGTGAAGACCGTGGCAGGGATCGATGAGGCCATTGCTCATATCAACCGGTACAACACCGGGCATTCCGAGGCCATCATCACATCTGATTACGGAAATGCCCAGCGGTTTTTAAATGAGATCGATGCGGCGGCGGTGTATGTGAATGCCTCCACCCGCTTTACAGACGGGTTTGAATTCGGTTTTGGAGCGGAGATCGGCATCAGTACCCAGAAGCTTCACGCCAGGGGTCCCATGGGGCTGGAGGCGCTGACTTCCAGCAAATATATTATCTATGGAAACGGACAGATTCGATGAGAGTGATCGCAGGTACGGCACGGAGCATGCCGCTTAAGACCGTCAGAGGCATGGAGACCAGGCCTACGACGGATAAGACAAAGGAAACGCTGTTCAATGTCCTGCAGCCGGATATCCCGGACTGCAGGTTCCTGGATCTGTTTGCCGGCAGCGGCGGGATCGCCATTGAAGCGCTGAGCCGGGGAGCGGCCCATGCCGTGCTGGTGGAGCAGAATGGAAAGGCGGCCCGGTGCATCCAGGAGAATCTTGCGTTTACCAGAACAGCAGAGCGGGCGGAGGTTCATAAATGTGAGGCACTGACCGCTCTGCGCCGGATGGAGGGCCAGAAGCCCTTTGATGTCATTTTCATGGATCCGCCCTATGATCAGGGCCTGGAGCAGCAGGTGCTTCATTATCTGGCCGACAGTACACTGGCGGATGAGTATACGGTGATCGTTGCGGAGGCTTCTCTGGAGACGGATTTTTCCTGGCTGGAGGAAACGGGTTTCCATGCATACAAGTACAAGAGATACAAGACGAATCAGCATGTATTTCTGCAGAAGAAAGGATAGGGAGATGATTCGAGCAATATACCCGGGAAGCTTTGACCCCGTGACACTGGGGCATCTGGACATTATCAGGAGAGCTTCCCAGAAGGTGGATGAACTGATTGTGGGGGTACTGAACAACGGGGGAAAGACGCCGCTTTTTTCCATCGATGAGCGGGTCAGTATGCTGAAAGAGGTGACCGGGGGCCTCTCCAATGTGAAGATCCTGTCGTTCTCGGGACTTCTGGTGGATTTTGCAAGGCAGACGGAGGCAACGATCGTCGTGAGAGGACTCAGGGCGATCTCGGATTTTGAGTATGAGCTTCAGATGGCGCAGACCAATCATAAGCTGAATCCTCAGGTGGATACCATGTTTCTGGCTACGAGTCTGCAGTATTCCTATCTGAGCTCGACCATTGTCAAAGAAGTGGCGTCTTTTGACGGGGATATCAGTGAATTTGTTCCGGGGACGCTGGTGGAGCGGGTGAAAGAAAAGGTGCGGGAGAGAAGAGACAGGTGATGTGAGAGCATCGCCTGTCTCTGGTTATAATGTACGGATGTGTGTAATAGGATGGAAAGTGGATGGAGCGTCATATGGGAAGGACAGGGAGACCGGGATGAGAAAAACGCTGAGAGGGAGATACGGGGCGGGTGCCTGTGCCGGTCTGTTCCTGGCCGTGTTCCTCCTTGCTGCCTGCAGCCAGAGACTTGTGGTCCGGTATTATACGGAAGAGACGGGTCGGGTGACGGGTCCGGTGCGTCTGGCAGTGCTGACGGATCTTCACAGTACATTCTATGGGAAGGAACAGGAGGAGCTGGTACGCACACTGGAAGAGCAGAGACCGGATGCGGTACTGCTGGTGGGGGATATCGCGGACGATCAGGTGCCTCACAGGGGGACAGAGGTGCTGCTGGCCGCCATCGGAAATCAATATCCGTGCTTCTATGTAACGGGAAATCATGAATACTGGTCCGGAGAAGAGGAAGAGATCAAAAAACTGATCGCTTCTTACGGAGCGGAGGTCCTGGAGGGGGAGAGCCGCCTTCTGACGACAGCCGGACAGGAGATCTGGATCTGCGGAGTGGATGATCCGGACGGATACGGGCAGCGGCACAGGTACGATCCGGAAGCCATGGCGGAGTGGGAGAACCAGCTGATGCGGTGCCGGCTGGCGCTGGACGGGGAGCATTACGCGGTACTTATGACTCATCGGCCGGAGCTGGTTTCTTATTATACTCATACAGAGGAAGATGAGCTGCCGGGATTTGATCTGGTTACGGCAGGCCATGCCCACGGGGGACAGGTGCGGATCCCCGGGATCCTGAACGGACTGCTGGCGCCCAATCAGGGATGGTTTCCCGGATACGCGGGCGGACGTTATGTACTTGGGGATACGGTGATGATCGTGAGCAGAGGGCTGTGCCGGAACCTGCTGCCGCGGGTGTTCAACCGGCCGGAGCTGGTGATCGTGGATGTGGTGCCTGCAGAGCAGGAGACTGACAAAAGGACGGACCTTTGAGGGGAAATGCTTTATTCCCCTCCAGGTCCGTCTTTTCTCGGCACTTCGTCCGGTATGACCTCCTGCGGAGTGTCCTCCGGCGGGATATTGCCGTCATCGTAGAGATTCCGGCTGTCAGATGCGGAACTGTTTCCTGTTTCGTCTTTCATGCTGCACCATCCTTTCGGAAACAGTATGTGCAGATTACTGTGAATTATACGCAAAATGGGAAGCACAGAAACAAAAAAGAAACGGAAAAAAGTAACCATAGACATTGAATCGGACTCACGTAATTGGTATACTGTAAACAGACAATATCTGGTATGGAAAGGATGGTCACGGGCCGTAAAACAATCCAGAGAGAGGAGTATAAAATACATGGAACGAAAAATCGAGATCAAACCGCCTGTGGAGGTGCGGTATGAGAAGGAACTGAAGGCGCTTGCGGCGCTTGACGAGGGAAAGCGTCCGGTAAACTGGAAGCTGTCGCCCAGAGCGGTACGCACCTTTATTCTGGGGAGCCAGAAGCCTCTGATCTGTGAAGGAGAGGAGATCTCCATCCGCAAAAAATATCTGGGAAACGACGCTCTGGTGGAGCGCTGCATCATCACGCTGGCAGGCAACCGGGGACTGATGCTGGTGGGAGAGCCGGGAACAGCCAAGACCATGCTCTCGGAGCTTCTGTCTGCAGCCATCAGCGGCACCAGCACGAACACCATTCAGGGGACGGCAGGGACTACGGAGGATATGATCAAATACAGCTGGAACTATGCGCTCCTGCTGGCAAAGGGGCCGGTGCGGGAGGCTCTGGTGCCGTCGCCACTCTATGTGGGGATGGAGCAGGGGATTCTGACCCGTTTTGAAGAGATCACAAGGACACCGGCGGAGATCCAGGACAGCCTGATCAGCGTGCTGAGTGACAAGGTGCTGAATGTGCCGGAACTGGGGGAGGAAGGCCTTCTCTTTGCAAGGGCGGGATTCAATGTCATCGGTACGGCGAACACAAGAGACAAGGGTGTCAATGAGATGAGCAGCGCTCTGAAGCGGCGTTTTAATTTTGAGACGGTCATGCCGGTCCGGGATGTGTCCATGGAAAAGCAGATCATCATCAATGAAGTGGAAGAGCTGGCGAAGGAGAGCCGGATCGACATGCCGGTGGATGAGGATGTGGCAGAGCTTCTGGCTTCCACCTATCATGAACTCCGGGAGGGCGTCTCGTCCATGGGACACCGGATCGACCGGCCGTCGGCGGTCATGAGTACGGCGGAGGCGGTGTCTGTCTATTACCAGACCATGATGACCGCATATTATTACGGAGATTCCCACATGGACCTGGGGTGTCTGGTGCAGAACCTGGTGGGCGCCGTGCAGAAGGAAAACCAGGAGGATATGGAAAAACTGCGCAGTTATTTTCAGACGGTGGTACGGGATAAAGGAGGAAAAGAGGGAGCCTTATGGAACGAGTATTACGAGGCGAGGAAGTATCTGAAATAGACCTTCCAGAGCTTTACGACCTGAGCCGGCCGATCCTGTACTTTCCCATCCGGCACCACAGCCCTGCCTGCGCATGGCATCTGAAGAAGGCCGTGGCCGCCTATGAGCCGGACTGTATCCTGATCGAGGGGCCCGAGAATGCCCAGGAGCAGATCCGGGTGCTGGCCCATCCGGAGACGAAAGCTCCGGTGGCGCTGTATTATTTTTATAAGGATTCCAAAGGGCTTTTAAGCGAGGATAAGGAGGATTACCGGTGCTACTATCCGTTTCTGGACAGCTCGCCGGAGCTGGTGGCCATGCGGGAGGCGGAGGCGCTTGGCATCCCGGCGCGGTTCATCGATCTTCCCTATGGAGAGATCCTGATCGGGACGGCAGAGGACAGGGGGATTCGGGCAGAGCGGGAGAAGCCTTCCTATAATGACGATTACCTGCTGAGCCGCAGTGCGTATCTGAGGAGGCTCTGTGAGAAGACCGGACTGCGCAGTTTTGATGAGCTGTGGGAGAAATATTTTGAGATCGGGGGACTGTTTCTGGAAACGGCGGATTTTATCCGGCTGGTGTCCGTCCAGTGCGGACTGTCCAGACAGCATACGCCGAAGGAAGAGCTGGAGGCGGACGGGTGTCTTCTGCGGGAACGGTATATGGCCCAGCAGATTGCAGAGGCGTCGGGAAAATATAAAAGGATTCTGGTGGTGACGGGAGGATTTCATACGTATGGGCTGATGGAGCTGGAAACGCTTCAGCCTGCCGCAAAGCCTGTGAAGCTTCACCGGCTGGCGGACAGGGATCAGGGGGTCTATCCCATCGCTTATTCCATGGAGGCGGCGGATGCGTTAAACGGCTATGCCAGCGGTATGCAGTCTCCGGGATTCTATCAGCAGGTTTGGGACCGGCTTTTGAAAAAGGAAACACCCGAAGGGGCCTATGAGGGTGCGGCGCTCCACCAGCTGGTCAGCGCCGGGCGGCAGGCAAGGAAGAAGAAGGAGCCGCTCTCTTCCTATGATATTATCTGTGCCCTGTCCATGGCCAAAGGGCTGGCGGCTCTTCGGGGAAAGCAGGAGCCGGGACTTTATGAGCTTCGGGATGCGGCGCTTTCTTCGTTTGTCAAAGGGGAATACAGTCCGTCTACGGACCTTCCTCTGCGGATTCTGAGCGAGCTGAACACAGGAAAACAGGTGGGAAGCCTTTGCAGGGATGCAGACCGCCCTCCGCTGATCCTGGATTTTGAAGAGCAGTGCAGGAAGTTCGGGCTGAAGATCCAGGCGGCGGGCCAGCAGGAGGTGACGCTGGAGCTCTTTACGAAGAAAAAGCATCTGGCCATGAGTCGCTTTTTCTATCAGATCGAGTATCTGGGGACGGGCTTTGCCAGACGGACCAGAGGTGCGGATCTTCTGAACCGGAAGGACAAAAGCCGGATCCGGGAGATCTGGAGCTATCGGTTCTCCGGTTCGGTGCTGGCAGCGCTGGTGGATGTATCCATGATGGGCGGTACGGTGGCGGAGGCGTCCAGGACCCGCCTGGTCCGGCAGTTCCAGACAAGTCAGAGCAGCCAGGAAGCGGCAAGGCTCATGGCACAGGGCTTTCTCATGGGGTTTCTGGAGGAGCAGGCCCGGATGGGGATGCATATCCGGGAGGTCCTTATGGAGGACGGCGATTTCTTCTCCCTGACAAAAGGCTTCTCCCATCTGCGGATGCTCTATGAGCTGCAGGAGCTGTATGAGGTACAGGACAGTGCGGAGCTGGAGGAGCTGATCCGTATCTGCTTCCAGAAGATCGTACAGCTGCTGCCGTCCATGGCACAGGTGAAGGACGAACAGCTTAAGGAGTGCATGGAAGGGTGTCTGTCCCTGTATCAGATCACGGGACGGCCCGGCTTCGTCCGGTACCGTCCGGTGCTTCTGGAAGCCTTTGAGCGGCTTCTTGGACAGCGGGGGATCACGCCCGGACTGGAAGGGACGGTGCTGGGGCTTCTCTATGGATATGAGAGCCGGTATGAGGCCAGGATCCGTTCGGCGGCCGCCGGATATCTTCAGGGAACGGACGAGATGCAGATGAAGAGCGCGGCGTTTCTGCGGGGACTGTTCTATACAGCAAGGGATTTTGTATTTGTACAGGAGCATTTTCTGGAAATGATCGACGGACTTCTGGAGAAGCTCTCCGGAGAGGCGTTTATGAAGCTGCTTCCGGAGCTTCGGCAGGCGTTCGGATATTTTACCCCGCTGGAGATTGACCGGATCGCCGGAAAAGCAGCAGGCCTTCACGGAGTGAAGAAGCAGGAGGTGCTCCACGGGCGCATGGTGCTGCCCGCAGAATACGAGTACGGAGAAGCTCTGGATGCCTGGGCGGTAAAGAAAACGGGCATGGAGAGGGAGGAAGCATGAGAAATACAAGTCAGATCAACCGGTGGAGGCTGATCCTGGGGAGCTACGCGAAGAAACAGCTGAGCTTTGACGGGGACGGGATGACAGAGAACGGGATTTCCTGCATGGATCTGGAGGAGGCTCTGGACTTTCTGTACAACAGGGAGCAGGGGGAGGATGTGCGTCAGGGCAGTCTGGATGCCAGCCGGCTGACGGCGGTGACCTGGATCACGAAGATCCGGAAGCTCTTCCCGAAGGAAACGGTGGAGGTGCTGGAGCGCCATGCACTGGACCGGTACGGGATGACGGAGCTTCTGACGGACCGGGAGGTGCTGGAGAAGCTGGAGCCCAATCAGGAGCTGTTAAAGACGATCCTTCAGCTGAAACATCTGATGAAGGGAGACGTACTGGATACGGCCAGACGGATTGTGAAAAAGGTGGCGGAGGATATTGCGAAGAAGCTTCAGCAGGATATCCGCCGGTCGCTTCTTGGAAAGATTGACCGCAATTCCGACCATCCGGTCCGTTCCATTCGGAACCTGGACATTCAGAAGACGATCCGGAGAAATCTGAAGCACTACGATCAGGAACATGAGCGGATCATGCTGGAGCAGGTGTATTTTCACGGAAGGACCAGAAGATACAGCCAGTGGCGGGTGGTGATTGCGGTGGATGAAAGCGGTTCCATGCTGGATTCGGTCATTCACAGCGCAGTGATGGCGGGAATCTTCGCCAGGCTTCCCATGCTGGATACAAGACTTGTGATCTTTGATACACAGGTGGTGGATTTAAGCAGTCATCTGGAGGACCCGGTGGCGACGCTCATGAGCATCCAGCTGGGCGGCGGCACCTGTATTACCGGGGCGCTGCAGTACTGTGAGTCGCTGATCGAAAATCCTCACCGGACCATGGTGGTCCTGGTATCAGACCTGTGCGAGGGAGGCAGCGTGACAGCGCTTCTGGGGGTCAGCAGGGGTATCATCGAGAGCGGAGCGAAGCTGATCTGCCTGACGGCCCTTGATATGGAAGCGAATCCGGTGTATGACCGGCGCACCGCGCAGCAGATGGCGGATCTGGGCGCCCATGTGGGAGCCATGACGCCGGAGATGCTGGGAGATTTTATGGGAAAGATCATGAATGGCTGACGGGGAGGGCTGCAGATGGATGATACACTTAGGAAGATGATCGGGCAGGCGGATGACGACTACCTGATCGGACTGTGTAATAAAGGAACGGTAAAACGGGCGTACAAGGATCTGGCGCAGGAAGAGCCTTCTGTGACATGGAAAGGGGAAGGGGCAGAAGTGACGCTGAAGGAAGAGACCTGCCTGATCCGCCTGCCTCTGGGAGAGAGTACCTGCAGCTGTCCGTCGAGGAGTATCTGCCGGCACATCGTGACGGCGGTCCTCTGGCTGAAACAGGAGACCGGTAAAGAAATAACGGATGCGGGAACGGCGGAGCCGGAAGCTCCGGCAGTCCGGTGTGAGGCCTCAGAGCAGAAAGCCGTAGAGGAGCCGGAAGGAGAAGGATCCTCCGGACAGCCGGGGACGGGACCTGTATCGGAGGATCCTGCGGCAGAAGAGCCGGCGGAACCAAAGCTTCTGGAAGAGATCCTTCAGATCCCGGTGGAGCGTCTGAAGCGTGCCTGCCGGGGAAAACGCTACCTGCAGTTTCTGGCCCGTCTGCGGGCAGGAGATCTGCCGTCCATGGAGGAAAGCTCCATTGTGACCGTGACGCTCCCATGGGAGAAGGCAGTGGTAAAGCTTCTGGAGCCCTTTGCATATTCCACCTGTACGTGCCACAGCAGGGAGCTGTGTGTGCATAAGGCCCAGGCAGTCCTTGCCTATCAGCTTGCAAAGGGAAGGATTACGCTTCAGGATCTGGACGGTCTGAAGGAGGCGGAAAATGAGTGGGATGTAAAGCTGGTCCAAAAGGTGTGTGAGGGCATCTGCGGGGATGTGGAACATCAGGTATGTACAGGTCTCTCCAGGCAGTCTCCGGAGATCTCAGAGAGTCTGGAGCGGCTGGCGGTCATCAGCCACCGGGCAGAGCTTCCGTCTCTGGAGACCCGGCTTCGGGAGGCGTCGTCGGAATATCGGCAGTATTTTGAACGGTCGGCGGCGTTTCGGACAGAAGCGCTGCTTCAGAAGCTTCTGGGGATCCATGAGCTGGCCAGGAAGCTTCGGGACGCCGGCAGTCAGGAGCAGATCCGTGCCATCGCCGGGACCTTTCGGGATATCTATGAGCCGGTGGGACAGCTTCGGCTTCTGGGTATGGGCGGCAGGACCTTCTCCAGCAAGACCGGGTATGAGGGGGAGATCTATTATTTTCTGGAACCGGAGCAGAAGCGTATTTATACCTGGACGGATGCCCGTCCGGTCTTCTATGAGGGGATCAGGAGAAGACCTCCCGGGGGAGGGAATGCCATGGCGCCCTGGGGTCTGAACTGCAGCCGGGAACAGCTGCAGAGCCTGGAATTTGACCTGGCGGACGCAAGGGCGGCTTCCGGAGGGAGACTGTCCGTGAGCAGGGACAGCAAAGGAGAAGCCGTCGGAGAGCGGAGTCTTTTGAATCCTGCGGTGAGGGAGTGGATCTTCTGGGACTATGAGGCGCTTTTAGAGGAACATTTCGGGGGCAGAGATGCAGGGCAGGAGCTTTTGAACCGGGCTTCCGGAAGGCGGGAGAAGCTTGTACTGGCGGGGGCGGTCCGGTGGGATGAGACCTGCTTTGACACGGTGGAACAGCGTTTTTCCTGGAATCTGTATGACGTAAACGGCTGCCGGCTGTCCGTGGCGCTGAAATATACAAAGGAAGAAAAGCTGACCATTCAGCTGCTGGAGCGTCTGGAACGGCGTCTGAAGAAACGTTCCCGGAAGGCCATCGTTTTCTTTGGCTCGGTGTATCTGAACGAGGAAGGCCGGCTGTGTCTGTATCCCATAGAATTTTTTATCAAGGAAGCCGAAGAGATTGCAGGGCAGGAAGGCTGGACGGCCTGGTACAGGACAGCGGAAGGGTCCGCAGAGCAGCCGGCGGACAGGGATCTTCCGTCCGCGGAGATTCTCTTTGCCATGGAACATTACCGGAAGGAAGCGGTGAGACAGCTGTCAGATCTCTTCGTCAGCGGACTTTATTCGGCGCGGGAGGATCTGACCGGCCGGCTGTCGGTGCTGGCAGAGGACGGGGAGCGTATGGGGCTTCACCATGCGGGCAGCATGTGGAAGCGGATCTGCCGGGAGCTGGAAGACCGGCGCCATCAGATGGAATTTTCTCCGGAGCCGGTGATCCGTGCGGCAGGAGAGCTGCATGCATATTTTCGGGCGTGCCAGGAGAAGCTGGCGTACGATACGGCGCGGCGGAATATGAGACAGATCGTGCAGGAAGAGGAAAAGAACAACAGGATGTAAGAGGGGAGACGATAGAAATGATTGTAAAAACAGACCGCGGGCAGGAGCTGCTTTTGCATGTGCTGGATCTGCTGGAGCTGACGGAAAAGAACCGGGCGCTGGCGGAACGGTATCTGGATCTGTCAGAGCCGGAGGACGGGAGTCTGCTTCAGGAGGTGGAAAATCAGAATTTCCGCAAACTGGACAGGAAGATATCAAATGAGATTTATTACAGCTTTCTGACTCATATAAAAAAACGGAATGAGTCTCTGACAGGGAGATTTGTCCGGCTTGTGACAAGGATCGGGGGGACGACGGCCAGCCCCATGCTGTCGGTCTACGGTTACGACGGGGATTTCGATGCCGTTGCGGGGTTCCTTTCCCCTGTGGAGACGGCGGCTCTCAGGGCAGAATATATCGCCTGGCACGAGTCTGCTCTGAATGAAAGAAAGCTCCGGTTTCTGGTGGATATGGGCAGAGAGGATCCGGAGTCCCTGCTTCGGATGACTGCACTCTGCTACAATGAGGATGGGGTAAATACAAGGATGTTCCTGACTGCGGTCTATCTCCACTGTGTAAAGCCGCAGGAGGAGGCCAGGGGCAGGCTGTATGTGCCTGCGGAAGAAGAGAGAGTGGAGGATGCTCCGGACCGTATCCGGGAAATGCGGGAATATCTGGAACAGCGGCTGATTGGAAACATCGAGGGTTTCTTTCAGATGAAGGACAGGCCGGAAGGAGAGGACCTGGAACGGCTGAAGGAATTTGTGAGGGAATCGGATCCGGAAGAGCCCATCCCTCCGGAGGTCCGGGCGGTGCTGTCCGGAAGAAAGCGGTCTCAGTATCTGCTGAGCTTCCTGACTTTTCTGGCATTTCTGTCCGTGGAACATTCGGACCGGTTCGTGGCTGTGGTGCGTCTTTCCATGGCGCTGGAGGGAGAGGGGATTCCCGATGTCCCGCTGGACAGCTGCCGGAATGTGGGGGAAGAGTGGTTTGAACGCCATGCAGAGGCGCTGGAGGCGGTTCTGCCGGAGGGAGAAGAAGAGGCTTATATCCGCTGGGCGGTCCGGGGAAAGAACAGCCTGGTTCTGAGGCGGATGGCGAAGAAAGCGCCGGACGTATTCCGAAGGCTCTTCCAGGGCGATCCGGAAGAGGATCCGGGGAATGCCGCCCGGGAGAAGCTGCTTTCCACGGAGCTCTACGGATATGCGGTGAGGCAGCTTAAGAAAGGAAATCCGAAGCTGTATGAAGAGCTTGCACCTGAGCTGATGGAGGATTACCGGAGACTTGCTGCAAAGGAGGTTACGGAGAGATATAAGCCGGCACAGGAGCTGGCTGAACAGTATGTGCTGGGAGAGCAGGAGCTGGACGTTGTTCTGCCGTATGTAAAAGAGTGGCGGGATCTGTACCTCTATGGTTACCAGCGGGACCGTCAGCTGCGCAGTTATCTGGAGGGCGGCCTTGCCGGACTTCATAAAAGGGCGCTGATTCTGGAGTGTCTCTGCCTGAGAGACGGATATTTCCGGCTGTACTGGCTGATGGATGGACGGGAGGACGATACAGGTCAGAATGATTACCGCCGGATCCTGGATCCGGGGCAGATCGATGCACTCCTTGCACTCATGGACGAAGAACAGGTACCTGCATCGTATCAGATCGAATTTCTCGGCAGTACCTATAACGGGTTCTATGACTATGACGGGGAGCAGGTCTGCCAGACAGACAGCGGCATGCAGCGGTGCGTGGAGGCGCTTCTGAAGCGGCATGGAAGCTGGGACGGCGCTTATGAAGAGGCTGTGAAGGGAACACTGGCCAATGGGCGCATTCTGGCGGCCCGGGTACTGGCAGAGCTGGGAGATGCATATAAAGAAACGCTGTTCTCCTGTGCCTCAGACAGTGCAAAGCAGATGAAGAAGCTTCTGATCAGGATCTGTGCGGAGCATCGGGACTGGGAGGCGGACATGCTTGAGATGCTGAAGGGCAAAAAGGCTGCCATGCGGGAGCTGGCCGTACAGGTACTGACAGGATGGGGGACGGAGGATTACCGGGAGCCTCTTACGCAGGCGCTGGAGGCGGAGAAGACAAAGAAAGTAAAGGAACTGATCCAGAAGGCTCTGTCTGCGGACGGACAGGAAACGGGAGAACTGTCTCCGGAAAGGCTGATAAGCGAACTCCTGTTCGGAGGAGCGAAGCGCAGGCTGTCCTGGTTCCCGGAGGAGGAACGGCCCCCGGTCCGCAGAAAGGATCAGAAAGAGGCGTCGGAAGACTGTCTGGCGGCCATTCTGGTGGCCTATGCCAATATGAACATACCCGGCATCAACGAGGATGCCGGAAAGCTGGCGGCAGAGCTGGAGCCGGGAGATCTGGCCGGCTATGTACGGAGCGCGTATGAGTTCTGGATGAAAGACGGCGCTCAGGCGAAGAAGAAATGGGTGCTCTATGCCGCGTCCATCCACGGCGGGGAGGAAATCGTCCCGGTTCTGTATGCGCAGATTCAGGAGTGGGCCAGAGGCACCCGGGGGGCGATGGCGGCAGAAGCAGTCAGAGCGCTGGCGCTGAACGGGACCTCCACAGCCCTTTTGCTGGTGGATCAGATCGCCCGTAAGTTCCGGTTCCGTCAGGTGAAGGCGGCTGCGGCAAATGCGCTGTCGGCTGCGGCGGAGCAGCTTGGCATCACGAGGGAGGAGCTGGAGGACCGGATCGTGCCGGATCTGGGATTTGACGGACAGATGGAACGGATCTTCGACTATGGACGCAGGACGTTTCGGGTGGTGTTGACGCCGGCTCTGACGCTGGAGGTATACGATGAGAAGGGAAAGAAGCTGAAAAATCTCCCCGCGCCCGGCAAACAGGATGATCCGGAGACGGCGAAGGCATCCTCGGACGCCTGGAAGCTTCTGAAGAAGCAGCTGAAAACCGTATCGGCGAATCAGGCGCTGCGTCTCTCTCAGGCGCTGGGATCAGGCAGGAGCTGGCGGACGGCCCGGTGGCAGGAGCTCTTTGTGAAAAATCCGGTCATGCATCAGTTTGCCACGGGACTGATCTGGGGCGTATATGAAGACGGAAAGCTGCATACGGCATTCCGCTACATGGAGGACGGAAGCTTTAATACAGTGGAGGAAGAGGAGTATGAGCTGCCGGAAGACGGTGTGATCGCTCTGGTCCACCCTCTGGAGCTGTCAGAAGATCTTCTGGCCGCCTGGAAGGAGCAGCTGTCAGACTATGAGATCGTCCAGCCGGTGGAACAGCTGGAGCGCCCGGTCTATACGGTTACGGAGGAGGAAAAGGAAGCGACGGAGGTGTCCCGCTTCGGAGGACTTGTGCTGAACGGCCTGTCTCTGGCCGGAAAGCTCCTGAACATGGGCTGGTATCGGGGAGAGATCCTGGACGGGGGCGGATATTATGAATTCGGCAGAATGGACGGGGACGTGGCTGTGAAACTGGAATTTTCCGGCTGCAGCGTGGGATATGAGAATGAAGAGGTGGTTGTCTATGGCATCAGCTTCCATAAACCGGGGCAGGCGAAAAGAGCGGGACATACCTGGGAGACGGAGCGTTATCGGCTCTCTGAGGTTGATCCCAGATATTTCAGCGAGATCCTTCTGCAGGTCGCCGGAGCCACGGCTTCGGCCGGAGAGCGGCGTCCCTATCCGGAGTGCAGGGAATAAAAAGTACAGAGGTACCTTGCGAAAATCCTTTCGTTCAGTTATAATTACCATGAAATTACAAAAGTTTTGTGGATGAAGATACAAAAGATTTTGCTGATAGAAAGATCATGGTAGAACAGAACACCGAAAAGGAGTATGGAAGAGATGAGCAACAGTCGTATTGAACAGATCATTGAAGAGATCGAAGATTATATCGACACCTGTAAGGGCCCGCTGCTTGGATCCGGGGACAGAATCATCGTGGACCGGGGCAGGCTTGAAGAGCTGCTGCGGGAACTTCGGATGAAGACCCCGGAGGAGATCAAGCGCTACCAGAAGGTTCTGGCCAACAAGGACGCGATCCTGGCCGATGCCCAGAAGCGTGCCCAGGCCATCGTCGCTCAGGCGAATATCCAGAATCAGGAGATGGTCAATGAGCATGAGATCATGCAGCAGGCATACGAGCAGGCGAATCAGGTCATTGACACCGCCACGCAGCAGGCACAGGAGATCCTGAACAATGCCACCAGAGATGCCAATGAGATCCGGTATGGAGCCATCCAGTACACGGATGACCGTCTGGCGGAGCTTCAGGACATGGTGCAGCGGATGGTGGAGACGTCCAATTCCCGTTATGAGGCAATGATGAATAATTTTCAGGAATTCTATGTACTGATCACCAGCAACCGGGAAGAACTCATACCCCAGCCGCCAGCGGCACCAGAAGGAACACCAGAAGAGCAGTCATGATCCGTCCTCTGAGCCATGTCCGGATGGAGAGGGGCGTGCCGGAGAGGACGCTCTGTGTCTGCGCACAGATGCACAGGCCGCCGAAGGCTGCGCCGGTACATACAAAGGCCGTCCGGTATACATCGGGAAGTGCGGGCAGGGCGGCGATCCGGTCGGCGCCGCAGCTGATCTCCAGAAGGGCGCTTAAGAAGGCCAGCGTGGAGGCAGACAGGGGCAGGAGGCGCAGGAACTGCACCAGGATCGTGAACAGCATGATATAGCCGCCCAGCCGGGTGATCGTGGAAAATCCGTCCATCATACAGGCATCCAGCATCGGAAAATCCAGCCGGTGCAGCGGTGCCTGTTTTTTCATGTGTGAACCGCCGGCAGCAGAGCGCCGGAGGGACTGTCCGCCGTCAGCGGACACATGGGGAAGATGGTAAAAAGGCCGGGTGAGCAGTCCGTAGGCCAGAGGGATCCCGTAAAACAGGGCGGTCAGCCTCCAGGGGACGGAGGGGAAGGAGAGCTTCAGGAGGCAGATGTAATTGAAGAAAAAAGCAGGGCTTACGTTGTTGCAGAAGCCCAGGAGATAATCCCCTTCTTCCGGAGCTATGTGCTCTTCCCGAACCAGGTCGGCGATGACCTTGGCACCCATGGGAAAGCCGCACAGAAAGCCCAGGAGCACGGCGTAGCAGCCTTCCTCCGAGATCCGGAAAATCCGTCTGAGCACGGGGGCATAGAAGGGAGTCAGATACCGGAACATGCCGGTGGCCACCAGCAGGTTGGACAGGATCATAAAGGGCAGCAGGGAGGGCAGGACTGCCGTATACCACAGAGTCAGCCCCAGCGTGCATCCGGATGCGGCGGTACCCGGGTGGGTGAAGAACAGAAGAAGCAGGCAGGTTACCAGGAGAATACAAAGTATCTTTTTCAAGAAGCCACCATATAATGAACTAATTCCCTACATTTTATGGGGCAAGCGGTAAAATATGAATCCGATCCGTAAGATCGCATGTTATCTTATTCTGGTCCTCCTCCTGAACTGCGTGGTGCAGGGGGAGATGATCTGGCTGGAAGAGCTTCTGGAGGGACAGATCCCCTCCGAACAGAACACGAAGAGCGAGTTCGAGATTTACCGGGAT
The DNA here is from genome assembly GCA_910574805.1 of Lachnospiraceae bacterium. Classification (GTDB taxonomy): domain Bacteria; phylum Bacillota; class Clostridia; order Lachnospirales; family Lachnospiraceae; genus Hominiventricola. The sequence goes on from CAJTCV010000002.1 coordinate 324,056, forward strand.
ACGATGGAGCTGGTATGGGAGGAGCTGATATGGTTTCCGGTTCCTCTCTCCGGCACCAACGAACAGGCGACGGTGGCCTTTGAGAATTCCTGGATGGCAGAACGAAACTACGGAGGAAAAAGGAGCCACGAAGGAACAGATCTGATGGCGTCCATCGATGAATCCGGGTATTATCCGGTGGTCAGCATCACCGACGGCGTGATCGAGCAGGCAGGCTGGCTGGAAAAGGGAGGCTGGCGTGTGGGCGTGCGCTCCGGCAACGGCAATTATTATTACTATGCTCATCTGGCGTCCTATGCGGGAGAGTGGGAGACCGGCGATCCGGTCCACGCGGGTGATCTCCTGGGGTATATGGGAGACACCGGTTACGGGCCGGAGGGGACCACAGGACAGTTCCCGGTCCATCTCCATCTGGGCATCTATGTGCCCCTGGGCGCCGATCAGGAGCTGGCGGTGAACCCCTACTGGATGCTGAAATATCTGGAAAATAAAAAATTAACCTATTCTTATTAGGAGTGTTTTATGATACAATATCGGGAGACATTGTATCAGCGCCGGTCAGCATCTGCTTTTTTAAAGAAGACGGACGGCGTGCAGAGAACAGAGAGGGATTGCGGTATGACGAAACTGCCGGCGGCTTTTGTGGAAAATATGAGGGAGATCCTGGGCGGGGAGCTGGAGGCTTATCTTGCGAGCTTTGAGAAGCCCCGCTTCATGGGACTCAGAGTGAATACGTCAAAGATCTCAGTGGAGGAATTCTGCCGTATCCAGCCCTTCCGGAGTCTCAGGAAGGTGCCCTGGGCGGACAACGGGTTTTATTACACGGAGGAGGACGCGCCCACGAAGCATCCCTATTATTATGCGGGACTGTATTATATCCAGGAACCCAGCGCCATGACGCCGGCGGCTGTGCTTCCGGTGGAAAAGGGGGAGCGGGTGCTGGATCTGTGCGCCGCTCCCGGCGGGAAGGCCACAGAACTGGCAGCAAAGCTGTGTCATACGGGGCTGCTGGTTGCAAATGATGCCAGCGCCTCCAGAACCAAAGCACTTCTCAAGAATCTGGAAGTGTTCGGCATGCCCAATATCCTCATCACCAGTGAGATGGGGGACCGGCTGGACCGGTATTTTCATGCATATTTTGACAAAATTCTCATTGATGCGCCCTGCTCCGGGGAGGGGATGTTCCGAAAGCAGTCTCATATGATCCCGGCCTGGGAGAAGCAGGGACCGGAAGTATTTTCCAGAATGCAGAGAGAGATTCTCTGTCAGGCGGCAGAGCTTCTGCGGCCGGGCGGGATGATGCTGTATTCCACCTGTACCTTTTCTCAGCTGGAAAATGAAGGCAGCGTGGATCACTTTCTGAGAGAGCATCCGGATTTTCATCTGGCGGATATTCCCTGGTGCGAGGGTTTCTGTCCGGGGCAGCCCGGTCTGGTGGGGAGCGCTTTTCCGCTGGAAAAATGCGTCCGGCTGTTTCCTCACAGAATCGACGGGGAGGGGCATTTTCTGGCGCTTCTTCAGCGGGACGGCGAGCGGACGGAGCACAGACCGGAGGGGAGAAAGAAAGGTCCGAAGCTGCCGGCAGAGCTTGCGGAATTTCTGGAGGACGTGCGTATGCCCATGGATCCGGGGCGGATCCAGATCAAGGATACCAGAGTCTTTTTCATGCCGGAGGAGATTGGAGCGTGTCCTGGGCTTCGCTTCCTGCGCTCCGGGCTGTATATGGGAGAGCTTCTGAAGAAAAGATTTGAGCCGAGCCAGGCGCTGGCCATGGCGCTGAAAAAAGAAGAATATGCGTCGGTCATCAATCTGTCCGCCTCCGACGAACGGGTGATCCGCTATTTGAAGGGAGAGACCATGGAGGTGGGAGAGAAAGAGAGCAGGAGAAGCACCGGCTGGCAGCTGGTCTGTGTGGACGGCTATCCCCTTGGGTGGGGGAAGCTGGTCGGGGGAACCCTGCGCAACAAATATTTTTCCGGATGGAGGATGAATGCATGATGCGGCTGGACAGGCTGCTGTGCGAGGCAGGCTTCGGCAGCAGGAGTCACGTGAAGGTACTGGTGAAAAAGGGACTGGTGCAGGTAAACGGGGAGAAGGCAGAGCGCCCGGAGCAGAAGGTGGATGCAGAGAAGGACCGGATCGTCTGCGGAGGAAGAGAGGCGGTCCGCCGGTCCTTTGTCTACCTGATGCTGAACAAGCCTCCGGGCGTGGTGTCCGCCACGGAGGACGCGCGGGAACGGACGGTGCTGGACCTGCTTGAGGAAGAGGACAGAAAAGGCGTGTTTCCGGTGGGGCGGCTGGATAAGGATACGGAGGGGCTTCTGCTCCTGACCGACGACGGGGAGCTCTCCCACCGGCTGCTGTCGCCGAAAAATCATGTAGACAAGGTGTACCGGGCGAAGGTGGAGGGCCTTGTGACGGAGGAGCATGCGGTGAGGTTCCGGGAGGGCCTGGAGATCGGAGAGAAGGTGCCGACGCTCCCGGCGGAGCTTGAGATCCTCTCAGCCGGAGCGGTCAGCGAGGTGCAGGTGACGATCCGGGAAGGAAAATTTCATCAAATCAAACGTATGTTCGAGTCTGTAGACTGCCGGGTGGTATGGCTGAAACGCCTCCGCATGGGGACGCTTTCCCTGGACGGGGGACTGCCTGCGGGGGCATACCGGAGACTGACGGAGGAAGAAGTCGGGGCGCTCAGAGGGCTGGCGGGGCTGGTTTCAGGAGAACAGAGTGGGAAGGGCTGATGCAGGAAGGAGCGGTGATCCGGATGAGCAGCGGACAGACGGCAAAGAAGCATGAATATGGAAAAAAACCGGCAGAGGGGGTACAGAGGGGATTTCTTCCGGTATGCCGGGAGGATCTGGAGGCGCAGGGGATCGAACGGCTGGATTTTGTATACGTGATCGGGGATGCCTATGTGGATCACCCTTCCTTCGGGCATGCAGTCATCAGCCGGGTGCTCTGGTCCCGGGGTTATACTGTGGGGATCATCTCCCAGCCGGATCCAAAGGATGCGGACAGCATCACGGTGCTTGGGGAGCCGCGGCTGGGCTTTCTGGTGTCCTCCGGAAATATGGACTCCATGGTCAATCACTACACGGCGGCAAAGAAGCGCCGGAGTACGGACAGCTATACGCCGGGCGGAGAGAGGGGACGGCGTCCGGACCGGGCCGTGACCGTGTACTGCAACCTGATCCGGCAGCGGTACAAAAAGACGCCGCTGATCATCGGCGGCATCGAAGCGTCCCTGCGCCGGCTGGCGCATTATGACTACTGGTCAGATTCCCTGCGCCGCTCCATCCTTCTGGAGAGCGGAGCGGACCTGATTTCCTACGGCATGGGCGAGCGGTCCCTGGTGGAGATCGCGGAGGCACTCTCGGCGGGAATTCCGGTATCGGAGCTTACGTATATACGGGGAACGGTCTGCAAAGTGAGATCCCTGTCCGCCGTCAGCGACTGTCTAGCGCTGCCGGCGTATGAAGATCTTCTGAAGAACCGGCGGAAATATGCCGAAAGCTTTGCGGTCCAGTACCGCAATACGGATCCTTATTCCGGGAAACGGCTGGCGGAAGGCTATTCCCGGAACTGCTATGTGGTGCAGAATCCGCCGGCACTGCCCCTGACGCAGGCGGAGATGGACGAGATCTATGGGCTCCCGTATGAGAGAGCGTGGCACCCCATGTATGATACGGCGGGCGGGGTCCCGGCACTGTCGGAGGTGAAATTCAGCCTTACCAGCTGCAGAGGGTGCTTTGGAGGCTGCTCCTTCTGTGCGCTGACTTTCCATCAGGGACGGATCGTCCAGGCAAGGAGCCACGAATCCCTGCTGAAAGAGGCCGGACAGATGACGGAGGCGCCGGATTTTAAAGGCTACATTCACGATGTGGGCGGGCCCACGGCGGACTTCCGTGCTCCGGCGTGCGGGAAGCAGCAGACGAAGGGGGCGTGTCCGGACAGGCAATGCTTGTTTCCAAAGCCCTGTAAGAACCTGCAGGCGGATCACAGAGACTATCTGGAGCTGCTTCGGAAGCTCCGGGAGCTGCCGAAGGTGAAAAAGGTGTTCATCCGTTCCGGGATCCGTTTTGACTATGTGCTGGCGGACCGGGACAGCCGTTTTCTGGAGGAGCTGTGCAGGTATCATGTGAGCGGTCAGCTGAAGGTGGCGCCGGAGCATGTGAGCGCCAGAGTGCTCTCCTGCATGGGGAAGCCGGAGCATGGGGTATATGAGGAATTTTCCAGGCAGTACAAAAGGATGAACGAAAGACTTGGCAAAAAACAGTATCTGGTCCCGTATCTCATGTCCTCCCATCCGGGGAGCGATATGAAGGCGGCGGTGGAGCTGGCGGAATACTGCAGGGATCTGGGTTACATGCCGGAGCAGGTGCAGGACTTTTATCCCACGCCGTCCACGATCTCCACCTGTATGTATTTTACCGGACTGGATCCCAGGACGATGGAGCCGGTCTATGTGCCGGCAGGTCTTCATGAGAAGGAGCTGCAGCGGGCGCTGATCCAGTACCGGGTTCCGAAGAACCGGGCGCTTGTGAGAGAGGCGCTGAAAAAGGCGGGGCGGGAAGACCTGGTCGGATACGGGCCGGGATGTCTGATCCGTCCGGAAGGCAGAGACTGTCCGCTACACACGGACACCGGAAATAAAAAGAAGAAAAAGACCATCCGGAACGTTCACCGGAAAAAGCAGGAGAGATAGATGCGGGCAGGATTGGAAAAAGGAACTTATGGGTATCTGGACAGGAACAGGGTCCAGGCATGGAAAAAAGCGGGGGCGCTGCTGGCAGTGCCGGTGCTGGTGTTTGTGGCTGCCTGGATCATCCGGGGGACCCGGGAAAATGTAATGACTGTGGTGGCGATCGTGGGCTGTCTTCCCGGCTGCAATCAGATAGTCAGGGCGATCCTGGCCAGCCGTTATTCCTCCATGGACCGTCAGCTCTATGAGGAGACGGAGGCGGCCCGGGGAACGCTCCCGGTTCTCTATGAAAATGTATTTACCGCCTATGAAGAAAACTACCGGATCGACTGCGTGGCGGTATCCGGAAGAGAGGTCGTCGGGTATACGTCCGATGAGAGAGTGGATGCAGGCAGGGCGGCAGAACATATCCGCACCATGCTGAAAATGAGCTCCTACCGGCAGAATGTGAGGATCTTCCGGGAGAAAAAGGCATTTCTGGAGCGGCTGAAACAGCTGGCGGAGACGGAACCGGAACCGGTTCCTTTTCAGGGAGATGACCGGTACCCCGGATGGTCCAGAGATGAGATCATCCGGCATCTTCTGACGGCATTTTCACTGTAGGGAGCGGGAGGCAGACATGAAAGAGATCATCGTCCGGGAAACGGAGTCCGGGCAGCGGCTTCACCGGCTTCTGTCCCGATATCTGACGGAGGCGCCGAAGAGCTTCCTCTACAGGATGCTCCGGAAGAAAAATATCACATTAAACAATAAAAAAGCAGACGGCAGTGAAAAAGTATGTACGGGAGATGAGATCCGGATCTATCTGTCCCAGGAGACGTATGACAAATTTGCCGGATCCCGGGCGCAGAAGACGGGATCTTATCCGGTGGCGGACCTGGATATTCTCCATGAGGACGAGCACCTCCTTCTGGTGAACAAGCCTGCGGGCATGCTGACTCAGAAGGCGGCGCCGTCCGACGTCTCTCTCAATGAATATGTTCTGGGCTATCTTGTCCGGAGCGGTCAGTGGAGCGAAGGGGCGGACTGTGTTTTTCGCCCTTCCGTCTGCAACCGTCTGGACCGGAATACCAGCGGCATCGTCATCTGCGGAAAGTCCGTGGCGGGACTCGGGAAGATGGCGGAGCTTCTGCGGGACCGGAGCATGCACAAATACTACCGGTGTCTTGTGGCAGGCAGACTTACAGAGAGCAGGAGCGTGAAAGGATATCTTAAGAAGGATCCGCGCACCAATCAGGTGAGAATCCGGACCGAAGGGGAAGAGGGAAGCCTGATAGAGACAGAATACCGTCCGGTCTGCGTGTATTCCGACAGTACGCTTCTGGAAGTGCGGCTGATCACCGGCCGTCCCCACCAGATCCGTGCCCATCTCGCCTCTCTGGGTCATCCGGTCATCGGAGATCCCAAATACGGTGTCCGGGCTGTCAATGAGCAGTACAGGAAGCGGTACGGCGTCCGGTATCAGCTCCTGCATGCCTGCCGCCTGGAGCTGCCGGAGCTTGAAGCGCCTTTTGAGGCGGTCTCCGGGAAAGTGTTCCATGCAGAGCTGCCGGCGCTTATGCAGGCCGTCATTAAAGAGAAGGAAAGGGAATGAGGGACCATGTCTACGTGGAATACGAGAGGACTCCGGGGTTCGACCCTGGAGGATATGATCAACCGGACCAATGAGAGATACCGGGAAAAGGGGCTGGCGCTGATCCAGAAGGTGCCGACGCCCATCACACCCATACGGATCGACAAGGAGCACCGCCACATTACCCTCGCCTATTTTGAACAGAAAAGTACGGTGGATTACATCGGGGCCGTACAGGGGATCCCGGTCTGCTTTGACGCCAAGGAATGCAATGTGCGCACCTTTCCCCTGCACAATGTTCACGAACATCAGGTGAATTTTATGAAGGATTTTGAAAAGCAGGGAGGGAAGGCCTTTCTGATCATCCACTATACATCTGAACAAATGTTCTACTATCTTCATATCCGGCAGCTTCTGAAGTTCTGGGAGCGGGCCCGGGAGGGCGGCAGGAAGAGCTTTCGGATGGAGGAGCTGGCCCCGGAGTATTTCTTTGACACGGGGAAAGGGGTGCTGGTGCCCTATCTGGAGCCTCTGAGCCTGGATCTGAGATCAGAGGTTGACAATCCGGATTGACGTGGTATAATACACGTATTGCCTTTAACAGAGCAGCGATTTACCATGATAAAGCGAAACGGCGGAAGAAGCTGCGGCAGGAGTGGAGACACGGAGCGGCTGCGTGTCCGCAAGAAGGGCATGAATGAGTGATAAAAGGAGCAGATTATGTATCAGCAGATCTTACATACCCCGGAAGGGGTGCGGGATATTTACAATGGAGAGTGCCGGCGGAAGAACCATGTGCAGGAGATATTAAGCGGCGTACTCCACAGCTATGGATACGAAGACATCCAGACGCCGACCTTTGAATTTTTTGATGTGTTCAGCAGGGAGGTGGGCACGGTGCCTTCCCGGGAGCTGTATAAATTTTTCGACCGGGAGGGAAATACCCTGGTGCTGCGGCCGGATATCACGCCTTCCATCGCCCGGGCGGTGTCCAAATATTTTGCAGAGGAAGATCTTCCGGTGCGGTTGTGCTATACGGCCAGTACTTTTATCAACCATTCGGATTTTCAGGGACGTCTGAAGGAAAATACCCAGCTTGGAGCGGAGCTCATCGGAGACGGCAGCGTGGAGGCGGACGCGGAGCTGATCGCACTGGTGGCGGAGTCCCTTCTGAAGACCGGGCTTACGGAATTTCAGGTGAGCATCGGACATGTGGACTTTTTCAGGAGCCTGCTCCGGGAGTCCAGGCTGGATGAAGAGATGGAGCTGGAGCTGCGGGAATTTATCTCCAATAAAAATATCTACGGCGTACGGGAGCTTCTGGAGCCGCTGCCTATTGCGGCGGGGCTGAAAGAGGCGTTTGCGGCGCTTCCCAATCTCTTCGGCTCCGTGGAGGTGCTGGAGCGGGCGGAGGCCTGCGCGGTGACGGAGGACTCCAGAAGGGCGCTGGAGCGCCTGCGGAAGATCTACGGCCTTCTTTCCTGCTACGGCTATGAAACATATGTGACGTTTGATCTGGGCGTGGTGAGCAAGTATAAATATTACACGGGGATCATTTTTCAGGCCTATACGTACGGGACCGGCGAGGCTGTGGCAAAGGGCGGACGTTATGATACGCTCATGGACCATTTCGGCCGGCCGGCGCCCGCCACGGGATTTGCCTTTGTGGTGGACCGGCTTATGAACGCCCTGTCCAGACAGAAGGTGCCGGTGGATACGGAGGTCCGGAAGGTGATGATCCTGTACCGTCCCTCCCAGGCAGAGAAGGCGGTCAGAAAGGCCATGGAGCTCCGGAGCCGGGGCATGGCGGCGGAACTCGTCCCTGAGCGGATCGGAAGAGACTATGAGGCGTACGCCAGGAGAAACGAGATCTGCGAGATCATCCATGCAGAAGAGGAGGGCGCGGTATGAGGTATCTGACATTTGCGCTTGCCAAAGGGCGGCTGGCGAAGAAGAGCATGGAGCTGTTCGAGAAGATCGGCATTACCTGTCAGGAGATGCAGGATCCGGGCACCAGAAAGCTGATCTTTGTAAATGAGGAATTAAAGCTCCGTTTTTTTCTGGCGAAGGCGCCGGATGTGCCCACCTATGTGGAATACGGCGCGGCGGATGTGGGAATCGTGGGAAAGGATACGATCCTGGAGGAAGGCAGGCGGATGTACGAGGTGCTGGATCTGGGCTACGGGAGATGCCGGATGTGCGTCTGCGGCCCGGAGTCGGCCAGAGAGCTCTTAAAGCACCAGGAGCTGATCCGGGTGGCGACCAAGTATCCTCATATTGCCAGAAAATATTTTTATGATCAGAAGCACCAGACGGTGGAGATCATCAAACTGAACGGATCCATCGAGCTGGCGCCCATCGTGGGGCTTTCGGAGGTCATCGTGGATATCGTGGAGACCGGCTCCACACTGAAGGAGAATGGACTGAAGGTGCTGGAAGAGGTGTGTCCGCTGTCGGCGCGGATGGTGGTGAACCAGGTGAGCATGAAGATGGAAAATGAGCGGATCGGGAAGATCATCAGTGAGCTGAAGACGGTGCTGTAAGTAAGGAGGCAGACAGGCAGATGCGTATTATAAAGCTGGACGAAGAGTCCAGAAAAGGGGTCCTGGACCGGCTCCTGAAGCGGAGTCCGGACCATTACGGGCAGTATGAGGATACGGTGCGGGAGATTGTGGAGCGGGTGCGGACCGAAGGGGACGCGGCGCTGTTTGAGTATACGAGGAGATTTGACTGGGAAGGAGCGGATGCTTCCGGCGTAAAAGTGACGGAGGAGGAGTTCCGGGAGGCGTACGAAGAGATCGATGAACGGCTTCTGGGCGTCATAAGGAAGGCGCTGGGAAATATCCGGGAATTTCATGAGAAGCAGAAGCGGTACAGCTGGTTCGATACGACGGCGGAAGGAACCATGCTGGGCCAGCGGGTGACGCCTCTTCATGCGGCAGGAGTGTATGTGCCGGGGGGAAAGGCAGTGTATCCTTCCTCCGTGCTCATGAACATTGTACCGGCGAAAGTGGCGGGCGTGGAACGGATCATCATGGCGACTCCCTGCGACCGGAAAGGGAAGGTGGCTCCGGCGGTGCTGGTGGCGGCGAAGGAGGCAGGGGCGGACGAGATCTACAAGATCGGAGGCGCCCAGGCGGTGGCGGCCATGGCCTTCGGAACAGAGAGCGTGCCGAAGGTGGACAAGATCACCGGTCCGGGAAATATTTTTGTGGCGCTGGCGAAGAAAGCGGTGTCCGGGTATGTGAGTATCGATTCCATCGCAGGGCCCAGCGAGATCCTGATCCTGGCGGACGAGTCGGCCAGCCCCCGGTACGTGGCTGCGGATCTGCTGTCCCAGGCAGAGCACGACGAGCTGGCCAGCGCGGTTCTTGTGACCACCAGCTCCGAGCTGGCGGAGAAGGTGTCGGAAGAAGTGGATGAATTTGTTAAAAAATTATCAAGAAAAGAGATCATAGAGAAATCACTGGAAGCGTTCGGATATATTCTGGTGGCGGATACGAAGGAGGCGGCGCTTGAGACCGTGGACCTGATCGCCTCGGAGCATCTGGAGATCATGACGAAGAATCCGTTTGAAGACATGATGAAGGTAAAGAATGCGGGCGCCATCTTCCTTGGGGAGAACAGCAGCGAGCCTCTGGGAGACTATCTGGCGGGACCGAATCATATCCTGCCCACCAACGGGACAGCCCGGTTCTTCTCGCCGGTGTCCGTGGATGACTTTGTAAAGCGGTCCAGCATCATCTATTATTCCAGAGAGGCGCTGAAAAAGGTGTATGGGGATATTGCGTATTTTGCAGAAAATGAACAGCTGACCGCACACGCCAATTCTGTCCGGGTGCGCTTTGAGGAAGAAGAAAGAGAGCAGGAGCAAAGATGAGAACAGCAGTTGTGGAACGTGATACAAAAGAGACCAGGATCCGGATCTGTCTGGAGCTGGACGGATCCGGAAAGGCCGAACCGGATACAGGGATCGGTTTTTTTGACCATATGCTGGACGGATTTGCCAGACATGGACTGTTTGACCTGGAGGTGAGTGTGGACGGGGATCTGGAGGTGGACTGCCATCATACGGTGGAGGACACGGGAATCGTGCTGGGGAACGCCATCCGGGAGGCAGTGGGGGACAAAAAAGGGATCCGGAGATACGGAAGCTGTATCCTGCCCATGGACGAGGCGCTGGTGCTTTGTGCGGTCGACCTGTCCGGCAGGCCGTATTATGTGTCGGATGCACAGTTTACCGCAGAACGGATCGGTGATCTGGATACGGAGATGGTGAAGGAATTTTTCTATGCCGTCTCGTACAGCGGACAGATGAATCTGCATTTCAAGGTGCTGTCCGGCAGCAATAACCATCATATCTGTGAGGCCATGTTCAAGGCATTTGCGAAGGCGCTGGATGCGGCAGTGTCTTACGATGAGCGGATCACGGATGTATTATCGACGAAAGGCAGTTTATAGAATTATGAAGACAAAATATCTGATCCCGGTCATGCCTCTGGGAAAGAAGGAGTCCGGCGGACCCGACTGCGTGAAACTCGCAGGCTTCTACAGCGATAACGGTGCGGACGGCATCCTGGTTCTGGATCTGTCAGAGACAGAGGAGGAGCATGAGGCCAGCATCGGCCTGATGAAGGAGATCTGCCGTGCGGCGGAGATCCCGGTGTATGCAGGCGGGCACATCCGCCGGATGGAGGACGTGAAAAAGATCCTCTATGCCGGGTGCCGGAAAGCAGTTCTGAATTTTGGAAGAGAGAGCAATGTGGAGATTGCGCAGGAGGTGTCGGAACGCTTCGGGAAGGAGAAGATCGCGTTCAGCCTGTCGGATGAGTCGCAGTTCTCCCACAGCCTGGACGAATGGGGCAGTCTTCTGTTCTGGTCCGGTTCGGACAGTCAGTGTCCGTATAAAGGGGAGCTTCCGGTCATCAGCATCAGTCCTGCAGCCACGGATGAGGCGGTCATCAATGTGCTTTCCTATAAATGGGTGACGGGCATCGCTTCCGCGTATTTCTCCACAGAAGTGGCGGATTTCATGGGCCTGAAGAAAAAAGCGTCCGAAAGAGGCCTGCGCATGAATGTGCTGCGGAGCAGCTTTTTGTGGGAAGACTTAAGACCGGGCAGAGACGGGCTGATCCCGGTGGTCGTCCAGGACTACCGGACCGCGGAGGTGCTGATGATGGCCTATATGGATGAGGAAGCCTTCGACATGACGCTGGAGACCGGGAAGATGACCTACTGGAGCAGGAGCCGGGAAGAGCTGTGGACGAAAGGAATGACCAGCGGTCATTTTCAGTATGTAAAATCTCTGTCCATTGACTGCGACAATGACACCATACTGGCGAAGGTCAGCCAGGTGGGGGCGGCGTGCCATACGGGAAACCGGACCTGCTTCTACCGGGATATGGTCAAGAAGGATTATGACAACACCAATCCGTTGAAGGTCTTTGAACATGTCTATGACGTCATTCTGGACCGGAAGCTGCACCCGAAGGAAGGGTCTTATACCAACTATCTGTTTGACAAAGGAATCGACAAGATTCTGAAAAAGGTAGGAGAGGAGGCTACGGAGCTGGTCATCGCGGCCAAGAATCCGGACCCGGAAGAGATCCGGTACGAGTTGTCTGATTTTCTCTACCATGCCATGGTACTGATGGTGGAGCGGGGCGTGACCTGGGAGGATATCACCCGGGAGCTGGCCGACCGGTGAGAAAACCCGGGCGCATGATTTTTACAGAGCGCTCATAGAATTTCAGCAGGGGACAGACTTTATCTGCTGCTGTCCCGGAAAGGAAGGAGCGCGCGATGGGTGCATATCGGGAACAACTGTTGAAAGAGACGTACGGAAAGAATGTCTGGGGGACTTCGGCGCAGGAAGCGGAGGAGCCTTCCGGATTTCTTCTGTTTTTCAAACTGAAATTCACGGTCAGTCTGCTTCTGTTTGCGGGATTTGCCTATTTGAGCATGACCGGGAACAGCTTCTTTGAGATCACGGCGGAGCAGATCGTGGAAGCAGTGACAGAAGATGATCTCTATGTACAGCTGTCAGAGCTGGGATTTTATGAATGATCTGTTTCATGCGTGCGGACAGGAGTGTTGTTTTTTACATATCCTGTTCGCTTTTTTGTTGGTTTTTGCTGTTTTTTCTGCCGGTTCCGGAGATTTTTTCTTGAAAAATTCCGGTAAACATGCTATACTAAAGCGCGTATCATAAAAGCGTACAAATGTCTTTGACAGGCGTACATACAGGAGGAAAGACAGAAATGAAAAAACGTGTATTAGCAATGGCACTTGTTGCAGCCATGGCAGGCACCATGCTGACAGGGTGCGGCGGAAACGGCGGCAACAGCAGTAACACCGGCAGTGACGCGGGCAGTGCAGGCACGGAAGCGGACGCATCCGCACCGGCGGCAGATGGAGCAAAGGTCGTGAAGATCGGCGTCTATGAGCCGGCATCCGGTGACAACGGCGCAGGCGGCAAGCAGGAAGTGCTCGGCATGCAGTATGCCAATGAGGAGACTCCCACAGTGGAGATCGGCGGCGAGGAGTATACGGTACAGCTGGAGATCGTGGACAACGAGTCCTCCAACGACAAGGGACCGTCTGCTGCATCTTCTCTGGTGAGCGCAGGCGTATCTGTAGTGCTTGGTTCCTATGGTTCCGGCGTATCCATTGCGGCTTCTGACGTATTCAAAGAGGCAGGGATCCCGGCCATCGGCGTTACCTGTACGAATCCGCAGGTTACGGAGGGGAACACCCATTACTTCCGTATCTGCTTCCTGGATCCGTTCCAGGGTACGGTCCTTGCAAATTTTGCAAACGCAAATTTCTCGGCGAAAAAGGCATATATCCTGACCAAGCTGGGAGATGACTATTCCACAGGACTTGGCTACTACTTCAAAGAAGCCTTCACAGGACTTGGCGGAGAGGTAATCGAGGAGACCTTCCAGGAGGGCAACAGCGATTTCACTTCCTATGTGACCAAGGCAAAAAATGAAGGCGCAGAGGTGTTCTTCGCTCCGGTATCCACCGAGGCAGCGGCGCTGATCATCGAGCAGGCGGCGGCACAGGGTCTGACCATCCCCATGATGGCAGGCGATACCTGGGATTCCAACGTTATCCTGAATGCGGCGAAGGGCAAGGATGTACAGATCTACGTAACAACCTTCTATCAGGAGGGCGGCAACGCAGATTTCGACAACGGCTTTAAGGGTTACATCAACAGCAATCCGACGGCGACTGCAAACAACGGCGGAGACGATACGATCTCTGCAGTATCCGCCATGGGATATGATGCATATTACGTGGCGCTGGAAGCTCTCAAGGCTGCAGGCAGCACAGATCCGGCAGCAGTGAATGAGGCGCTCTGGAAAGTCAATTACACAGGAGTGTCCGGAAGCATCACCTTTGATGAGGTAAACGGAGACGCCATGCGTGATACTGCTTATGTAAAATGCGCGAACACCGAGTCCGGCGAGTGGGACTTCGTGGCAGAGCAGGGAGTAAACTAAGAGCAGGTTGAATCAGTAAGTTTTTATGGCGGGAGGGCTCTTATGGACTCCCGCCATCTATACGTTTTTTCATAACTGGAGGTTGTTTTATGGACTGGATTACGAAAAATCTTCCCTACCTTATGGCAGGGGTGTCCGTGGGAGGGCAGTATGCCCTGATCGCCATCGGATATACCATGGTCTATGGTATCCTGAGGCTGATCAATTTCGCCCACGGTGATATATTTATGGTGGCAGGGCTGATCATGGTCTATGCGACTACGGCGATGCCCATCTACATAGCAATTCCGCTGATGATCGTGGTGACGGTATTTCTCGGCTTTATGGTGGAGCGGGTGGCATATAAGCCCCTTCGGAGCGCGCCGCGTATGTCGATCATGATCTCCGCCATCGGCGTTTCCTATCTGCTGCAGAATATGGCGCTGTATGTGACCGGCGGCCTGTCTCAGCAGTATCCGACGATTCCCTGGATCAGCGATACGGTGACCATTTTCGGCGCCACGACCAAGAGAGTGACGCTGATCACGCCGGTGCTGACCATTGTGCTCGTGGTGGCTCTGGTGCTGCTCATCAAGAAGACGAAGATCGGTATGGCCATGCGCGCGGCGTCAAGAGACTTTGAGACATCTCAGCTTATGGGAATCAAGATTAATTCCGTCATCAGCATGACCTTTATCATCGGTACATTCCTTGCGGCAGTGGGAAGTCTTCTGTTCTTCACCAACTATACCGGAGTGACCCCCACAGCGGGAGCCATGCCGGGTCTGAAGGCATTTGTGGCAGCGGTGTTCGGGGGAATTGGTTCCATTCCGGGAGCTGTAATCGGTGCCTTTATCATCGGTATCTGTGAAAATATTATCAAAGGCCTGGGCTGGACCACCTTCTCGGATGCGTTCACCTTCGCCCTTCTGATCGTGATCCTGATCGCCAAGCCTACGGGACTTTTCGGCGAGAAGGCAACGGACAAAGTATAAAGGAGGCGTTCAGTCATGAATAAAAGAACAAAGATGATGTGGAACGCCGGGCTGATTGCGGCGCTTTTGGCGACGCTTTTTATCCTGGAGCAGATCCTTCCCTCTGGGTCCATGTTTTTTACCGTATTGAAAAAGGGCGCGATCTACGCGCTGGTGGCTGTATCCATGAATCTGCTGAACGGATTTACCGGGCTGTTCTCTCTGGGACAGGCGGGCTTTATGCTGCTGGGTGCGTATGCCTATGCGATTCTGACGATACCGGTGGAGTCAAGAGGCAGCGTCTACCAGTATTTTGACGGCGGCATCATTCAGTTTACGGTGCCGGTGCCCGTGGCGCTCATTGCCGGCGGACTTCTGGCGGCGGTATTTGCCTTCCTGATCGGACTTCCGGTGCTGCGTCTGAAGAGTGATTATCTTGCTATCGCCACACTGGGCTTTGCGGAGATCATCCGTGCGGTGTTCCAGTGGGATAAACTGGGACCCATCACCAACGGCTCCAACCTTCTGAGAAATTTTCCGTCTTTCAAGTCCGTGCTCTATCCCTTTGTAGTGTCGGGGATCTGCATCGCACTGATCGTGATGCTGATCAACTCTACCTATGGAAGGGCGTTCAAGGCCATCCGGGACGATGAGATCGCAGCGGAGGCCATGGGAATCAACCTGGCCCATCACAAGCGCCTGGCGTTTGTGATCAGCTCCTTTTTCGCCGGGGTGTCCGGAGGACTCCTTGCCATGTATCAGACGACGATCCAGGCGTCTATGTTCAAATCGGCCATGACCTATGAGATCCTTTTGATCGTGGTCATCGGCGGTATCGGCTCCGTGACCGGGAGCTGCATCAGTTCCTTCCTGTTCATCGCCTGTTCCGAGTGGTGGCTGCGCTTCCTGGACAACGAGAATCTGTATCTGGGAGGCTTCCATGTGCCCTTCCTGCGTCCGGGCTTCCGGAAGGTGGTATTTGCGCTGGTGATCATGATTATGGTGCTGTTCTACCGGCAGGGTATTATGGGAACAAAAGAATTCTCTGTAGAGGGAATCGCTGATTTCTTTAAAAATAAATTCGGCAGAAAAAAGACTGCAGAGGGAGGTGCCTCCCATGAGTAAAGAACATGTACTGAAAGTAGAAAATGTGACCATGCAGTT
Source organism: Lachnospiraceae bacterium (assembly GCA_910574805.1). Lineage (GTDB taxonomy): Bacteria > Bacillota > Clostridia > Lachnospirales > Lachnospiraceae > Hominiventricola. Next base: position 339,956 of record CAJTCV010000002.1, read on the forward strand.
CGGCGGCGTCATTGCTGTGGACAACATGAACCTGGAGGTCAACAAAGGGGAGATCGTCTCTCTCATCGGACCCAACGGCGCCGGCAAGACGACGGCGTTCAACGTCATCACGGGAGTGTATGCGCCCACCAACGGTGCGGTCTATTATAAGGACAGAATGATCATCCAGAACTGTCCTCAGGGCAAGATGAAGAAGCTCTACCGGGGGGAGAATGCCACCCAGTATACGGGGCAGCATGTGCTCGCACCCACGCCGGACAAGATCACCCGCCTGGGGATCGCCCGGACCTTCCAGAATATCCGGCTCTTTAAGAGCCAGACCGTATTTGAAAATATTCTGATCGCCAAGCATATGCTCCGGACCAGCAATATTTTCACCGCCACCTTCCGGCTGAATGCAAAAGAAGAACAGCAGATGCGGGAGGAGTCGGAGAAGCTTCTGAAGATCATGGATCTGGAGGATGTGCGGAATGAGCTGGCCACCTCGCTTCCTTATGGAAAGCAGCGGCATCTGGAGATCGCCCGTGCCCTGGCAACGAAGCCGGAGCTTCTGCTTCTGGATGAGCCGGCGGCTGGCATGAACCCCCAGGAGACGCTGGAGCTCACGCAGTTTATCGGCAGGATCCGGGATGAATTCGGACTTACGATCTTTATGATCGAGCATCATATGGACCTGGTAATGGAGATTTCTGACCGGATTTACGTGCTGGATTTTGGAAAGCCCATCGCGGAAGGCGTGCCGGAGGAGATCCGCAACAATCCGCGGGTCATCGAAGCTTATCTGGGAGGTGCGCAGGATGAGTAATATTCTGGAAGTAAAGGATCTGAATGTATCCTATGGAGGGATCAAAGCAGTCAAGGAGATCAGTTTTCAGGTGCCCAAAGGCCAGGTGGTGACGCTGATCGGCGCCAATGGTGCAGGAAAAAGCTCTACCCTGCGTTCCATCGTTGGTCTGGTGAAGCCTGAGAGCGGCAGCATTCGGTTCAAGGATACGGAGCTGGCCGGTCTGTCTACGGACCAGATCGTCTCCAAAGGCATCACGCTGGTGCCGGAGGGACGCCGGGTATTTCCGGATCTGACGGTGCTGGAGAATCTGAAGATCGGCGCTTATATGAGAAAGGATTCGCTGGATGAGGACCTGAACTGGGTTCATGAGCTGTTTCCGCGCCTGAAGGAGCGCTCCTGGCAGCTGGCCGGAACCCTGTCCGGAGGAGAGCAGCAGATGCTTGCCATCGGAAGGGCGCTTATGTCCAGGCCGGAGCTGATCATGATGGATGAGCCGTCCCTGGGACTGGCTCCGATCATCGTCCAGGGCGTATTTGATATTATCAGAGAGATCAACAGGCAGGGCGTTACGATTCTTCTGGTGGAACAGAATGCGAACATGGCGCTGAAGGCGGCGGATCTTGGCTGCGTCATGGAGACCGGCCGGATCACTCTCCGCGGGACCGGCAAGGAGCTGTCTGAAAATGAAGAAGTCAAGGCGGCTTATCTTGGAAAGGCAAAGAGCTGATCATCTTTTTTCCCGGAAAAAGAGGAGTGCCATCGCCATGACTGCAGATGCCCCCAGCGTGATCTGTAGGGGAAACCACAGGACCGCGGTCTCCGGGATCAGCATGGACAGTGTCCGTCTGCAGCATAACCGGAAGGACGGCGGCGGAAAGCATGGGGGCGAAGGTCGTCCCGGAACATAGATAGAGGATCTGCGCCAGGAGAAATGCCAGTGACATCTGCGCCCAGAGGGGCAGAGGGATAAGAATTACGATGCCCACACCCAGGACGGCGCACAGGAGGATGAAGAGCAGGATCCGTTTTTTATCCATATTCCATGCAAGGTTCGGAGCCATCAGACCGCCGGCGGCGATGGCCGCGATCTCCGGAAAGATAATCTCTTTGTTGTTCAGCAGACAGGCAGCGGCTGTCATGACCGTCACAATGGTTATAGTCATCAGAAGGAGGAGCTGGTTTTTTATATTCATTCCAGGCACCTCTCATTGGTGTAAGAATCTTTTGCTCATGAGGTAATTATAATGCCCGGACAGGTCGGCTGTCAAATTTTTCCGGCGGCGTATCTCCGCACATTTGACAGATCTCCGGCGTTGTGCTACAATAACCGCATAAAACCCGCATGGGAGTGGATTTTTCTGGAATCTGTCCATTTTCGCCACACAGTTGTCTGCTGACAGCTGTGTGGCGTTTGTTTTTGTGCGGAAAAGGAGTTAAAGTATGGAACAGACATTTATGAAAGAAAAGGGGATATTCAGGCTGGTACTCACCATGTCGCTGCCCATGGTGCTGTCCATGATGGTAAATTCTCTGTACAATATCATTGACAGTTATTTTGTGGCAAAGATCAGCGGGGATGCCATGACTGCGCTGTCACTGGTTTACCCGCTGCAGAATGTGATCAATGCGGTGACCATTGGCTTCGGCGTAGGTATCAATGCAGTGATCGCTTATTATCTGGGAGCGCAGGAGAATGAGAAGGCAGATCGGGCGGCGACGCAGGGGATGTTTTTGAACGCGCTGCACGGGCTGGTGCTGATGATCGTATGCATGGCAGCGGTTCCGGGATTTCTCGGACTGTTTACGTCCGATACACAGATCGTTCACATGGGAGTCCGGTATTCCAGAATCGTGTTTGCGTTCGCAGTGGTCATTTCTCTGGATCTGTCTTTTGAAAAGATCTTTCAGGCAGTGGGCAGGATGACGGTGTCCATGGTCAGCATGCTGTGCGGCTGTATTGCCAATATCATCCTGGATCCGGTCCTGATCTTCGGACTGGGACCGTTTCCGGCCATGGGGATCGAAGGGGCGGCCATTGCCACCGGGCTTGGCCAGGTGCTGACGCTGGTGCTCTATCTGGGGTATTATTTCTTCCGTCCGATTTCCGTGAAGCTCAGACTCCGGTACTGGAGACCGGACAGAACGATCACAGGGCGCCTGTATTCTGTAGGCGTCTCGGCGTCGCTGACTCTGTCGCTGCCGTCTTTGATGATCTCCTGCCTGAATGTGATCCTGTCCGGTTTTTCTCAGGCATATGTGCTGGTACTGGGGGTCTATTACAAACTGCAGACCTTTTTATACCTGACAGCCAACGGCATCGTCCAGGGAATCCGTCCGCTGATCGGATATAATTACGGAGCCGGGATGTATGACCGGGTGAAGAAGATCTGCCGGATATCTCTGTATCTGATCATGGGGATCATGGCGGCAGGAACTGTCCTTTGCTTTTTGTATCCTGCGCCGCTTATGGGACTCTTTGCAGAGGATCCGGATACGGTACAGGCAGGTGCGGCGGCTCTTCGGATCATCTGTATGGGTTTTGTCGCGTCCTCCGTGTCGGTGACTGTATGCGGAGCGCTGGAGGGACTCGGTCAGGGAAGACCGTCGCTGGTGATTTCCTCCTGCCGTTATCTTCTTGTTATGGTTCCGGCAGCGTATGTACTGAGCCGGGGATTTGGCGCTGCGGGCGTCTGGCACGGCTTCTGGGTGTCAGAATTTCTGACGGCTGCCGTGTCTGCGGTTCTGCTTCGGAGAGCGTTTCGTTTTCAGGCATAGACGGTATTTCATATGAAAAGGTGCGTTTTCTGGTAAAAACCGGAAGTTCGCACCTTTTTTTAAATGATATTTCCGGCGGGAGAGGGTAAGATGGGACCATACCGAATTCCTTCAGTCACAGATTTCCGGGAGACCGGGTCTGGGCGGTGCCGCTGCCTCTGGACAGACGGTATGCCGGAGCGGTAGAGAGGTTTTGAATAAAATGATGTTTGGGAGGTTCGAATCCTTCACTGTTTTAGGGAAACAGTTAGCTTAGTGGTAAAGCGATCATTACAATGCTGTATCGTCCATACAGTTCAAAGCCAGAAGAAACGCGCGTGTGCTTTTCCCTGAGGTGTTCTGCAGGAAAAGGCCGGCTGCCGGAGTGTGCCGGGACTGCCCGGAGGCATTTCGGACGCCGCCGGATCCTGCAGAGGCTTCAGCCGAAAAAAGGCAGCAGATCCCCGGATACCGAAAGGACCATCCCGCAGACAACCCGTGCCGGCAGGCAGAAGGGTCCTCTGCGCAGAGGACTTTCTTAAAGAGATCTCCCCGTTTTTTCGGTGGGAAAAGCAGGCGCACTTCCATTTCCAGAAAACCAGTAAAAAAAGCAGAGGCCGGAGAACCATCTCCCCCTGGGCGTTTGGAGGGGGGGAAGCGGAACTGTAAATTAAGAGGTGTTGAATATGAGATATGTGATCAAAGAGCAGGAATGTGGATATTTGCTGAAGAACGGAATTCTGGTAAAGCTGTTGTTTGCCGGAAAATACGATCTGTTTTCCTGGATGGGCTACGAGCTGAAGACAGTGACCATGCTGGGGCAGGTGGACACCCAGGAGCTGCCGGTGGAGCTGTTGATGAAGCATCCGGAATTTGCCTCCCGGGTGGTACGGGTGCAGATCCCGGATGAATGCATCGGCATGCATATGGTGAACGGTGCATACAAACAGGTGCTCATGGGCGGCGAGGCGCTGTACTGGAACGTCTATGAGACCAATGAGATCCGGCTGCTGGATGTGACCGGCACGCGGATCACCGAGGAGCAGGTTCCCCGGATGTACCGGCACCTGCTGCCGCCGCGCCTGTACAAAAAGGTGTCCGTGGGAGACGGAGAGACGGGGCTTTTGTACATAGACAACCGCTATACAGAGCAGCTTGGCAGCGGCACCTATTACTTCTGGATCTATGCTCATGAGATTTCCTGCAAGATCTTCAATCTGAAGATCCAGCAGCTGGATATCTCCGGTCAGGAGATCCTGACGGCCGACAAGGTGGGGATCCGGCTGAACATTCTGTGCAGCTACCGGATCACGGACCCTCTGTCCCTGGTGCAGAAGATGGAAGGCACTGGAAAGCTTCTGTATGCGAAGATCCAGCTCCTGACCAGAGAATATGTGGGGCGGTACCGGCTGGATGAACTGCTGGCGCAGAAGGATGAAATCGGGAGCTTTCTCTGTGAACAGATGAAGGCCATGCAGGAGGAATACTGCGTGGAGATAAAGGAAGTGGGCATCAAGGACATTATCCTGCCGGGAGAGATCCGGGACATCATGAACACGGTGCTGGTGGCAGAGAAAAAGGCCCAGGCAAACGTCATCATGCGCAGGGAGGAAGTGGCGTCTACCAGAAGCCTTCTGAACACGGCAAAGCTGATGGAAGAAAACAAAATCCTGTACCGGCTGAAGGAGCTGGAATACCTGGAGCGGATCTGCGATAAGGTAGGCAGCATCTCTCTGAGCGGTGCGGGAAATATACTGGAACAGCTCTCCGGCCTTGCGCTCCCCAGGGAGACAAAGGCATCCTGAGCGGGTTCTGACGGGAAGGCAGACGGAAGCCTTCCCGTCTGCCGTCTGCGGCGCCTGAAGAGTTAATTAAGGATTTTTTCCGCAACCCAGCCTTGTCAACCTTGAAAAAAGGTGATAGACTATATCTAGTCTAAGTGACACACCAATCGACAGGAGGAATTGCAGTGATTGAAGCAACGAGCTGCGGCGGTGTGGTAATATTTCGTGGAAAGATCCTGCTTTTGTACAAGAATTACAAGAACAAGTATGAAGGCTGGGTACTGCCCAAAGGAACTGTGGAACCTGGTGAGGAGCACCGGCAGACAGCGGTGAGAGAGGTCAGGGAAGAAACGGGAGTCGATGCCCGGATTGTGAAATATGTAGGTAAGAGCCAGTACACCTTTACGGTCCCGGATGATGTGGTCGAGAAGGATGTATACTGGTATCTGATGATGTCGGACAGTTATTACAGCAAGCCGCAGCGTGAAGAATATTTTATGGACTCCGGATATTACAAATATCATGAAGCGTATCATCTGCTGAAATTTCCCAATGAAAAGCAGATCCTGGAAAAAGCATACAATGAGTATGTGGAAATGAAACGCAGTAACCTCTGGGGTATCCGCAGAGGATTCGGAGCCTGAAGAAGAGGGATTTTCCATGCCAGATGCGGAACTTTAAATAAGAGGTTGTTGGCAACGACAGCCTCTTTTTACAAAAAGGCAGGTTGAGAGATGAGATGGTATCGGAATCTGTATCTTGGGAGCAATGCGGCGCCGCACATCCGGGCGATCCGGAAAAAGGCGGCAGCGGGAAAGCTTATGGCAGGCGTTTACTATATTACGCCCGCGACGGCGCCCGGCGGTCTTCTGGATATCTTTCATAACGGGATGCTCCGGCAGAGCCTGTTTGCGGGGGTGCAGTGCACGGATGTAATCGGAGTGGCTGAAGGCAGGATGGAGGCCTTCCGGCTGGCAGGACAGGTTATCTGGGATGTGTATCAGGAGACAGGCGGCTTCGATCTGCGTTCCCGTTTCCGTTCCGAGGATTTTGTGGAGGATTAAGAGGAATCCATATGCTGCATGTCATATTGTTAATTTTAAAAATATTGGGAATCATTCTTCTTATAGCTGCGGGACTTCTGCTGGCAGCTCTCTATGCGGTTCTGTTTGTGGGAGTATCCTGGCGGATCCGTGCAGAGCGGGAAGAGAGATTCCAGGTGGCGGCTTTTGCTTCCTGGATGTTTCGGATCATCACGGTCCGTTTCTTTCTGGAAGAAGGCTCCGGTCTGGAACCGGTCGTGCAGGTGAGGCTCTTTGGCCATCTGCTTACAGGAGGGCCCGGAAGAGAAGGAAAGGGACGTTTTCGAAGGCGATGGAGGTTCTGGAAAAAGAAGAAGCAGAGGACGGCGCCATCCCCAAAAGAAGGAGCCGATTTGCTGCAGGACGGCGGGAAACAGGAGATGCCGGAGAGATCCGGAATAAAAGATCCTCCGGAAGCGCCGGAACGGGGGTATTCGGAAGCGCCGGAGCAGGAGCGGACAGAAGTCCGCCGGGAAGAAAAAAAACCGGAGACGGCAGAGAGCGATACCGCTTCTTCCGAAAATCCGGAGAGTGCCCGAACCCGCAGAGAACCGGTTTTGCGGAGGGTTTTTCAGAAAACGGCATCCCTGGGGCGCCGTCTTTGCAGGAAGGCAAAGAACATCCGAAAGGGGATCAAAGGAATCAAAGACCGGATCCGGAGGCTTGGAGAGAGAAAGGATGCGCTTCTGAAATTCTGGCAGATGGAGGAGCACAGGCGCGCCAGAAGCGCACTGTGGAAAGAGGTCCGGTATCTGTGGAAGCGGTCCAGGCCCAGGAAGATCAAAGGACAGATCCGCTTTGGCTTTTCGGATCCGTCCCATACAGGACTGTGCATGGGAGCTGTGGGTATACTCTGTGCGTGGTATCCCGGGGGACTTTCGGTCATACCGGATTTTGAACAGAGGATCCTGGAGGGAGAGATTCTGATCCGGGGTAAAATCAGATGTTATGTATTTGTCTGTATTCTCTGGAGGATCTGGTTTAATCAGGATATCCGTCATATGTATCAACATTGGCAGGAATTATAGGAGGTTCTAATGAGCGAAAAAAATAACAACAGTTTTGAGACCACCGTTTCCTCCCTGTTCAAGGGGATGGATCAGTTTATTTCCAGCAAGACCGTGGTAGGGGATGCCATTACCGTGGGCAGTACGATCATCCTCCCGCTGGTGGATGTATCCTTTGGCGTAGGCGCCGGAGCCAGCTCCAGCGACAGTAAGAACAACGGCGCCGGCGGTCTTGGGGGGAAGATCTCTCCCAGCGCAGTACTGGTTATAAAGGAGGGCGATATCCGTCTGGTCAATGTGAAAAATCAGGATGCGGTGACGAAGATTCTTGATATGGTGCCGGACTTTGTCAACCGGTTTACCTCCGGGAAGTCCAGAGAAAGCTCCGATCCGGAAGTGGACAGGGCTGTGGATGAACTTCTCAATTCCTGACAGCGGCCGGGGCTGCGTTCCGGCAGGCACGGAAAAAACGGCGGGAAATGAAAAATGTGTTCAAAAAAGTAAAATTCTGCTTGCAAATCCTGAAAGATTCTGGTAGAATAACAGGAGTCGTGAGTCTGTCGGGACTCAAATAAGCCTAAGGGAGGTGCAATGATGGCGAAATGTGCAATTTGTGATAAGAGTGTTCACTTTGGAAACAATGTGAGTCATTCCCATAGAAAATCCAGCAAAATGTGGAGATCCAATGTGAAATCCGTAAAAGTGAAAGTGAACGGCGGAGCAAAGAAAATGTATGTATGCACTTCTTGCTTAAAGTCCGGTAAAGTGGAAAGAGCTTAATCGGCTGTTGTTTGACGGGATCATGTGAGGGGGTTGTCGGTGAGACAGCCCTTTTCTTATATGGAAGGAACAGCCTCTGGATGCCGCGGCAGTACAAAAACGCCTCCGGACAGAAGGCGCGGCAGGGGGACAGGACGCGGGATGGATCAGCAGATGAAAAAGCACTGATATCCGCAGAGGATCAGGACGGCGGACAGGAAGATCCTGAGAAAAAGATCGTCCTCCGGCAAAAACAGAGTGATAAAGATCCCGATCCCGGTCCAGAACAGGATAAGACCCAGAGTTTTTTTCATGGATGACCGCCTTCCTGTCTGAGATTTCTCATTTCTACTATATGCAGGAACCTGTAGATATAGAAAAAACAAAAATTTTATTTCATTTTTACAGGATATCGGGTATAATAGTTAATAATTTATGCAGTAAAATCGGGAGGTATTCATATGCAGGGACAGATTAATACAGAACTTGGCAGTATTACCATCGATGCAGATGTGGTCGCTGCCTATGCAGGATCCGTTGCCATCGGGTGCAGCGGCATCGTAGGTATGGCAACGCTGGACATGCGCGACGGGCTCATGAAGCTTTTGAAAAAGGACAGCATCAAGAGAGGAATCGAAGTTGCCATTGAAGAGAATGAGATCTATCTGGCATTTCATGTGATCGTGGCATACGGAGTCAATATACCGGTCGTCTCCGAGAACCTGATCGATTCAGTTAAATATCAGGTGGAAGCATTTACGGGTATGAAGATCGGCAGGATCGACATCTTTGTAGAAGGCGTGAGAGTGATTGATTAACGAGGGAGGATCTGCATTGTGATAAAGACGATTGATGCCCGGATGGTTGCAAAGATGTTTCTGGGCGGTGCCAAAAATCTGGAATCCAGAAAAGAGTGGATAAATGAACTGAATGTGTTTCCGGTGCCTGACGGAGATACGGGGACGAACATGACACTGACGATCACGGCCGCGGCCGGAGAGGTCAGCAGTCTGACAGAGCTGAATATGGAGACGCTTGCCAAATGTATCTCCTCCGGATCCCTGCGCGGCGCCAGAGGAAATTCCGGCGTGATTCTGTCCCAGCTCCTGCGGGGATTTACCAAAGGGATCAAGGACCATGAGGAGCTGGATGTGATCGATCTGGCCAATGCCATGCAGAAGGCGGTGGAAACAGCCTACAAAGCGGTTATGAAGCCCAAGGAGGGAACCATCCTGACCGTGGCCAAAGGAGCGGCTCTGAAGGCGGCGGAGCTGGCACAGACGCTGGAGGATGTGGATGAGTTCTGCCGTCTGGTCATCGAAGAGGCGGATGCAGTTCTTCAGAAGACGCCGGACATGCTTCCGGTGCTGAAGGAAGCCGGCGTGGTGGATTCCGGCGGACAGGGGCTTGTGGAGGTGCTGAAGGGAGCCTATGATGCATTTCTTGGGAAAGAGGTGGACTATTCCTTTGAGGCTCCGAAGAAGGAAAGCGCAGTCCGCATCAGTGCACAGACCGAGGCGGAGATCCGGTTCGGCTACTGTACAGAATTTATCATCATGCTGGAAAAAGCGTATGATGAGAAAACAGAACTGGAGTTCAAGGCATTCCTGGAATCTATTGGCGACTCGATCGTAGTCGTGTCCGATGACGATATTGTCAAGGTACACGTACATACGAATGACCCCGGTCTGGCGATCCAGCGGGCGCTCACGTATGGTTCCTTATCGAAGATGAAGATTGACAATATGCGTCTGGAGCACGAGGAGAAGCTGATCAAGGACGCTTCCAGGATCGCAAGGGAAGAAAAGGAGAGAGAAGAGACCAGAGCAGAGGAGAAGCAGGAGCCGCGCAAAGAGATGGGATTTATCTCCGTATCCATTGGAGAGGGCGTGGGAGAGATCTTCAGGGGTCTGGGCGTGGACTATCTGATCGAAGGCGGTCAGACCATGAATCCCAGCACGGAAGACATGCTGGAGGCCATCGAGAAAGTCAATGCGGACAATATATTTATTCTTCCTAATAATAAGAACATCATCCTGGCAGCAAATCAGGCCAGCTTTCTGACTTCTGACAAGCGGGTGATTGTGATCCCCACGAAGACGGTTCCCCAGGGGATTACCGCCATGGTCAATTATATCCCTGATGAGACGCCCAGGGAGAACGAGCTGCGCATGCAGGCGGAGATCAAAAATGTGAAGACCGGTCAGGTGACTTATGCAGTCCGTGATACGAAGATCGATGACAAGGAGATCCATCTGGGAGACATTATGGGGATCGGAGACGACGGAATCCTGGCAGTGGGCAGAGAGCTTGGGGAGACCACACTCCGGATGATGGAAGCTCTGGTGGACGCGGATTCGGAGATCATCGGGGTTTATTTCGGTGAGGAAGTATCAGAAAAGGATGCGCAGGCGCTTGGGGACGAGATTGCCGAAAAGTATCCGGATGCGGAAGTGGAGGTCCACTACGGCGGGCAGCCGATTTATTATTATGTGATATCAGTGGAGTAGCGCGGCGGGCCGTCTCCGCAGATGTTTGCAGGAACTTAAGACAGGCAGACGGCTGGTTCCGCACGCCTTGAAGAGGACAGGAGTGTCCGTCGGAGGCGTACAGGACCAGCTGTCTGCCCCTTTTTTGCCGGGCTGCGCTGCCGGCAGACAGGCTATGGTATCAGTCATAAATGGGGATTATGGATGATGAAACTTCAGGATTCGATTACAAAGATCAAGGGAATCGGAGAAAAGAAAGCGGTTTTATTTGCAAAAGCAGGAGTGCATACGATCGAAGACCTGCTTACGTACTATCCGAGGGCATATGAGACGTATGGTGAGCCGGCAGAGCTTTCTGAGATCGAAGACGGGAAAAAGTATTCCGTCTGCGGATATATTCTCGCGGTGTCTGCGGTAAAACGGTATGAGAAATACCAGGTATTTACAGCGCAGATCCGGGCAGGAGAAGGAGAGCTGCAGGGAACCTGGTTTAACATGCCTTTCCTTCGGAACCATTTTCAGAGGGGCGGGCAGTATATTTTCCGGGGAATCGTAAATGTTCGGGGGAAGCAGTACCGGATGAACCAGCCGGAGACGTTTACACTGGGAGAATACGAACGGCTTCAGCATGTGCTGCAGCCGAAGTATCCGCTCACAGCGGGACTGACGGGAAAAATGGTGTCAAAGGCGGTCCGGGAGGTGCTGGAAAACGGCGGGATCCGGATGGAAGAGTATCTTCCGGAGGAAATACAGAAAGCCTATGGACTGATGCCCGGGCAGGAGGCGGTCCGGGCGGTGCATTTTCCAGAAGATGACAAAGAGATGCGCCTGGCCAGAGACCGGCTGGTGTTCGATGAGTTTCTTCTGTTTATTCTGGGAATCCGAAGATTAAAAGAGAGTCAGGAGAGGCTGTCCAACGAGGCAAAAATGAAGGTGTCTGAAGAGACCGGCCGGTTGATTCGTTCGCTTCCTTATGAACTGACGGCAGCTCAGAAGCGGGTGTGGAATGAGATCGTTTCTGATCTGACAGGAGATCATATGATGAGCCGCCTGGTACAGGGGGACGTGGGGTCCGGAAAGACGATTCTGGCGGTGCTGGCGCTGGTGACAGCGGGCTGCAACGGGTATCAGGGGGCGCTTATGGTGCCTACGGAGGTGCTGGCAGAGCAGCACTTTCAATCCATCCGGGAAATGTTTGCAAACTGCGGGATTCCTTTGAAAGCAGTCCTTCTGACCGGGTCCATGACGGCGAAGGAGAAGCGGGAGGCTCATGAGGCCATCGCCTGCGGAGCGGTGCAGATCATCATCGGAACTCATGCTCTGATTCAGGAAAAAGTTGCATATCACCGGCTGGGACTGGTGGTAACTGACGAGCAGCACCGGTTCGGAGTGCGGCAGCGGGAAGCGCTGGCCGGTAAAGGGATGCATCCCCATGTACTGGTCATGAGTGCCACGCCGATTCCGAGAACTTTGGCAATCATTGTCTATGGGGATCTGGATATCTCCGTTGTGGACGAGCTGCCTGCGGACCGGCTTCCCATCAAGAACTGTGTGGTGGACGAGTCTTACCGTCCTCAGGCGTACCGTTTTATGGAAAAGGAGACGGCCCTTGGTCATCAGGTCTATATCATCTGCCCCATGGTGGAGGAAAGTGATGAGATGGAACTGGAAAATGTCACCGATTATACAAAGAAGCTTACGAAACTCCTGCCCGGACATTCCGTCGAATGTCTGCACGGCAGAATGAAGCCGAAAGAAAAGAATGAGATCATGGGGCGTTTTGCAGCGGGCGAGATCCAGATCCTCGTGTCTACGACGGTCATCGAGGTGGGGATCAACGTACCGGCGGCCACGGTAATGATGGTGGAAAATGCGGAGCGGTTCGGCCTGGCGCAGCTTCATCAGCTCCGGGGGCGCGTGGGACGGGGAAAGGATCAGTCCTACTGCATCTTTATGAGCGGCAGCAGAGGAAAGGAGACGAAGAAACGGCTGGAGGTGCTGCAGCAGTCCAACGACGGATTTTATATCGCCGGCGAAGACCTGAAGCTTCGGGGGCCGGGCGATCTGTTCGGCATCCGTCAGAGCGGAATTCTGGAATTTAAGCTGGGAGACATATTTCAGGACGCAAAGGTGCTCCAGAGAGCTTCAGAGGCGGCAGGACGGCTTCTGGAGAGCGATCCGGAACTGCTGGCGCCGAAGCATCGGCTGCTGTCTGAAAGGCTGGAGCGGTATCTGAGGCGGGGCGGGGAAAATCTGAGCCTGTAAAAATATTTTTGTAAAATCTTATGGAAAAATGAAAGATTCTGTGGTATTGTGATTTATCATACAAATTGTGAAGGAGAGGAGTATTTTTTATGAAGAAGAAATATTGGAAACTGTTTTCCATGCTGCTGCTGGCATGCCTTCTGGCTTTGTCGGCGAACGGATGTTCCGGCAAAGAAGAAGAGCCGGAACCGGAAGTGGAAGAGCCGCTGTATCCGGTATCCATCCGGGGAACGGAGATCCGCGTGGGAGAGACGACGGTGCAGGCGCTTCTGGATGCCGGCATGGAAGTTACCTGGTCGGAGATGACGTCGGATATGCAGATTGAGGAATATGTGGTCGATCCGGAGATGGAGCTGGAGGCGAACAGCTACTACAGCGGAGCCAGCATCTGGGTCACGGACTCTACCTTTGCCCACATTTCCTTTGTGACAGATGAAGAAGCCATCAGAATGGGAGATGCGGTGATCGCACGCCTGGAGTTCGGGCTTTCTTTTAACGAGGAGGACAAAGAGGCCCAGAGCGAGATTCTGTTCGACGGTATTCCGGTTACGGAGCTGAACCGGGAAAAGGCCGGAGAGCATTTTCCGGATTTTACCGGGGACAATGTCCAGTGGTTCAGTACGGGGCTTCGGGATTACGATTACAGCATGGGGTTTGACTCCACCTCAACGGAGCTGACCAGGCTTTCCGTTGAGAGAAATTATGATGTGGACTGGAGCAGCGGGAGCTGATTTTGGACTGTTTTCTAAAAAATATGTCAGAAAATGAAGGAATTGACAGTGTATTGACTTTCGGAATGCATATACTATAGTCGTAACAAACAACAACAAATTGCAGAGCGGCAGATGTTACAGGCGGCCCTGCAGTAAGGAGGAGTTTATTATGTCTAATTCTACAAACAGAGCAGCAGTACCGGAGGCAAAGGGAGCACTGGACCGTTTCAAGTATGAGGTGGCAAGCGAGATCGGCGTGCCGCTGACCGACGGCTACAACGGAGACCTGACTTCAAAGCAGAATGGTTCTGTAGGCGGGTATATGGTGAAGAAGATGATCGAGGCGCAGGAGCGCCAGATGGCTGGTAAATAAGAAATGAATGGACGGGGATGTCGCGGTCTGGCGGCATCCCTGTCCCAATTGACAAAAAAAGGCAAATACAGTGAAAAAACATATTGACAAAAGATGTCGCACCACGTATAATGTATGAAGTGCAATAAAATACCCATACAGTTGTATTTGGCACAATACGCAACTGGAGGGAGGTTAGGTGTGAGACTATGTCAAATGTAATCGTTAAAGAAAACGAAACTTTGGATAGCGCATTACGTCGTTTCAAGAGAAACTGTGCGAAGGCTGGTATTCAGCAGGAAATCCGCAAGAGAGAGCATTACGAGAAACCGAGCGTAAAGCGTAAGAAGAAATCCGAAGCAGCTAGGAAGCGTAAATATAATTAAGATTGTGCAGTGATGCCTTGACTGTCGAAGTCAAGGCATTTCTTATAGGAGCATAAGGATAAGATGGGTAACTTTTTCAGAGCGATTCTGAACAATAAGATCCTGGTCTGCGGGGTCAGCGGCTGGGCGGTGGCGCAGGTGCTGAAGACGATCATCTATGCGCTGGTCAACCGTGAGCTCAGATGGGAACGTATGGTAGGAGACGGCGGGATGCCCAGCGGCCACTCGGCGACGGTCAGTGCCATGGCGACGGCGTCCGGGATCATCTATGGTGCGCAGTCCTTTGAATTTGCCATTGCCTGTATGCTTGCGATCATCGTCATGCATGACGCCATGGGGGTACGTATGGAGACCGGCAGACAGGGAAAGGTGCTGAATGAGATGATCGAGTTCTTCCGGACGGAAGGATTTGTGGAGGCATTTAAAAAAAATGACAGGATGTATGAGTTCTGGGAGGCGAGCCTTAAGGAATTTGTGGGACATACTCCTCTGCAGGTGGGCGCAGGGTGTATCCTGGGGATCCTGATTGCCTGTTTTCTTCTGATGTAGGAGAAGAAGAGGGAACAGGCATCCGGAAGGACCGATGAAAAGCCGGAGAAGCGGGATTCTTCGGCTTTTATGCATATTTTCCCATTTTGGAACTACACATATAGAAAGGAGTTCTGAGGTGATATTCTGAAAAGACTGTGTATCTGGATGTTGATCCTGAGCATCGCCTTCCAGCCTGTGACGGCAGCAGCAGAAGAGGAATTTCTGGCAGAACAGGAAGAGAGTACACAGGAAGAGACAGAAAGCACGGAAGAGATCCCGGGCGGGCAGGAGCAGATGGTCGCAGAGCATCAGGTGGCGGCAGAAGTGGCGGCTCCCCATGCGCTTTTGATGGAAGTATCCACAGGGACCATACTGATGGGAAAAGCGGAGGATGAGAAGCTCCATCCCGCCAGCGTGACCAAGATCATGACTCTGCTCCTGATTCTGGAGGCCATAGAGGACGGGAAGATTGCATTGACGGATATGGTGACGGTATCAGAGCACGCAGCGTCCATGGGCGGCTCCCAGGTGTATCTGGAGCCCTTTGAGCAGCAGACAGTGGAGACCATGATCAAGTGCATTGCGGTGGCCAGTGCGAATGATGCGTGTGTGGCTATGGCAGAGCACATCAGCGGCAGCGAAGGAGATTTTGTCAAACAGATGAATATCCGGGCGGCCGAGCTGGGGATGACGAATACGCATTTTGTCAACTGCTGCGGGCTGGATGACGATGCGCATCTGACCACGGCGAAAGATGTGGCGCTTATGTCCAGGGAACTGCTTCTGAACCATCCGCAGATCCACCAGTATTGTACGATCTGGATGGAAAATATCATACATACGACAGCCAGAGGAAGCTTTGAGTTCGGGCTTACGAACACCAACAAACTGATCCGGCAGTATGAATATGCCACCGGCCTCAAGACTGGTTATACCAGTGTGGCGGGCTTCTGCGTCTCAGCCAGCGCTAAAAAGGACGATATCGAACTGGTGGCGGTCATCATGGGCGGTGCGGACAGCAAGAGCCGGTTCCAGGATGCCATCACTTTGCTGAACAGCGGCTTTGCCTGCTGCAGTCTGTATCAGGATGTGGATCGGGCTGCGCTTCCGGATATGCCGGTGCTGGGCGGCGTGGAGGATCAGGTGGCTCTGGAATATGCGGAGGACTTTTCCTATGTGTCCACGGACGGAAGCAATCTGTCCGAGATCCGGCGTTCTCTGGAGCTTCCGGAATCTGTGGATGCTCCGGTGCAGAAGGGCGATTCGGTGGGAAAGGTGACCTATGTGCTGAATGGAAAGACCATCGGTTCCGCCAGGATCACAGCGGCAGCCGGAGTGGAGAAGGCGGCGTACCGGGATTATCTGAAGAGAGCATTTCATATATTTTTGCCATAAAGGAATTGCACAGGGGCCGGTATCTGTGGTATGATAGGCAGGCGGCGCAGGCCGGAAAGAAGGTACAATGTCAGAACTTGAGACCCGGGTTTTTGAGATCCGGACAGATAAATTGAAGAAGGAAGAGCGTCCTCTGCGTATCATGATGCTGGCAGATCTGCACGACAGGCTGTGGGGCAGGGGCCAGCAGCAGCTTCTGGAGGCGGTGGATGCTTTTTCTCCGCATATGGTCCTGTGCGCCGGGGATATGGTGCTGGGACAGAGGCGGGCTGGGATGGAACATACGTTCGAATTTTTTGAAGGACTGTCCAAAAGGAGGGTGCCGGTGATCGCTGCCAACGGCAACCACGAATCCCGAATGCGTCAGATGCCGGAGCGGTACGGTGCGCAGTACGGGCGGTATGCCGGCCGGCTTCGGGAGCTGGGAGTTCACATACCGGTAAATGAAGCGTATAAGACCAGCTATGGATCCATGCC
The DNA here is from genome assembly GCA_910574805.1 of Lachnospiraceae bacterium. Lineage (GTDB taxonomy): Bacteria > Bacillota > Clostridia > Lachnospirales > Lachnospiraceae > Hominiventricola. The sequence continues at coordinate 356,737 of CAJTCV010000002.1, forward strand.
GATGCAGATCCACGGTTATGAGATGCCGCTGGTCTATTACAGAAAATTCTGTGTCAGGCCTTTTGACGGGAAAGATCTGTACAGAAAGCTTGGGACACCGGAAGCGGGCGTCTTTCATATCCTGATGGCGCATAATCCGGTTTATTTTAAACACTATGCCGGATGGGGTGCGGATCTGACGCTGGCAGGACATCTGCACGGGGGGATCATAAGACTTCCCGGGATCGGAGGCGTGATCACTCCTCAGGCGAAGCTTTTCCCCAGGTATGACCGGGGATTGTATGAAAGAGATGGGAAATATATGGTCGTCAGCCCGGGACTTGGAGAACATACGGTCTCTGTCAGGATCTTCAATCCTCCCTGGCTCATGGGCATATTTGTAAAAGGGACAGGTTAGGGATGGCATTATCAGTAAAGATCGAGAGCTTTGAGGGACCGCTGGATCTTCTGCTCCATTTGCTCGATATCAACAAATTTAATATTTTCGATATTCCCATCGTGGAGATTACGGCCCAGTATATGGATTATCTGAAAACCATGGAGACACAGGACCTGAACGTGATGAGTGAATTTCTGGTCATGGCGGCGACGCTTCTGGAGATCAAGGCAAAGATGCTCCTGCCGGTGGAAGTGGACGAAGAGGGGGAGGAGATCGACCCCAGGGAAGAACTGGTGCAGAAGCTTCTGGAATATAAGATGTATAAATACATGTCCTACGAACTGCGGGACAGGCTCTCCATGTCCGGAAAGGCACTGTATAAAAAGGCGACGATTCCGGATGAGGTGGCGGCCTATGAGACGCCGGTGGATCTGGAAATGCTGGTGGGGGATCTTACTCTGAAGCAGCTGGATCAGATCTTTCGTTCGCTTATGCGCAGACAGACTGAGAAGATCGACCCGATCCGGAGTAAATTCGGAAAGATCGAGCAGGAAGAGGTCAGTCTGGAGGAAAAGATGGGGGCAGTGAGGGAATATGCGGCGACGAACCAGAGATTCCTCTTTTCGGCTCTGATGAAGGGACAGAAGGGAAAGGTGCAGATGATTGTGACTTTTCTGGCGATTCTGGAGCTGATGAAGACCGGAGAACTGACCGTACTGCAGGAACACCCGTTTGAAGATATGGTAATCGTGGCACAGATGTAGCGGAACTTTAATAACAGCAGAACTCTAATCAGGTGATTTGATATGGAACTGAAGAAGATAGAAGCAACGATAGAAGCGATACTTTTCGCCATGGGAGATGCAGTGGAGGCGGACAGGATCGCTGCGGCGATCGGACATGACAGGGAGACGACCAGGAAGATTCTCCATCAGATGATGGACCGGTACAACCGTCGCACAGGCGGCATGGAGATCCTGGAGCTTGATGATTCCTTTCAGCTTGCCACACGGCGGGAGCATTATGAGGCGCTGATCAAGGTGGCAAAACAGCCGAAGAAATATGTGCTTACAGATGTGCAGCTGGAGGTACTCTCCATCATTGCATACAAGCAGCCGGTCACCAGGCAGGAGGTGGAGAAGATCCGGGGAGTGAACTCGGACCATGCACTGAACCGCCTGGTGGAATACGGGCTGGTGGGAGAGGCCGGAAGGCTGGATGCTCCAGGGCGGCCGATTCTGTTCGGCACTACGGAAGAATTTCTCAGGAATTTCGGAGTACGCTCGGCGGAGGAGCTTCCCGTGATCCAGCCGGAGCTGGTGGAAGAGATGAAGAGCCAGGCGGAGGAAGAAGTCCAGCTGAAGCTGAATCTGTAGCGTATGGAAACAGGGCTTTGTGCATACACTGAACAAAAGAAAGATATGCAGGCAGCCTTATGGAAAGATATGTGAAAAAATATGTGAAGCGGTCTCTGGCAGTCCTTCTGCTTCTGCTGTGTTCTGTGACGGCAGTATATGCAGAAGGAGAGCCGGGAGATCTGTACGCCCGGTCTGCAGTGCTTATGGATGCCGATACCGGGCGTATTCTTTTTGAGAAAAACGGAGGTGAGCAGCTTCCCATGGCCAGTACCACGAAGATCATGACGCTTCTTGTGACGCTGGAGAATGCAGATCTGGAAGGAGAAGTGGCGGTGTCCTCCTATGCGGCGTCCATGCCGGATGTGCAGCTGAATATCCGGGAGGGAGAGCGTTACCGGCTCCGGGATCTGTGCTACTCCCTCATGCTGGAATCCCACAATGATACGGCAGTGGCGATCGCAGAGCACGTGGGCGGGAGCGTGGAGGGCTTTGCCTCCATGATGAATCAGAAGGCCAGAGACCTGGGGTGCGCGCATACGTATTTTATTACGCCCAACGGACTGGACGCCCAGGATGCGAATGGAGTTCATTCCACCACAGCTGCAGATCTGGCAAAAATCATGCGCTGCTGTATGCAGAATGAAGACTTTCTCACCATTACCCGGGAGCCGTCCTGGTCTTTTGCTGATCTTGACGGGACCAGGAGCTTTACCGTGAACAATAAGAACGCTTTCTTAAACATGATGGAAGGAGCGCTGACGGGCAAGACCGGTTTTACCAACGGGGCCGGATACTGCTATGTGGGAGCTCTGGAACGGGACGGAAAGCGCCTGATCGCTGTGGTGCTGGCGTGTGGCTGGCCGAACCATAAGACGTGGAAATGGTCGGATACCCGTAAGCTCATGGAGTATGGGCTGGAAAATTATCACAGGGAGACGGTGGGAGAAGAAGAGATCCCTCTGGAGCCGGTCCGGATCGAGAACGGACAGGTGGATTCTGTGGGGATTGGAGCAGAGACAACGATAAAGGAGGTCCTTTTAAAAGAAGGAGACACTTTCCGGATGGAGATCCTTGCGCCGGATCAGCTGGGGGCGCCGGTGGAGGAAGGAGAAGTGGTGGGAACAGTGATCTATTATCTGAACGAACAGATATTCGATCTCTTTCCCATCTGCGTCCAGGACACCTCTTTGGCCATTGATTATCCATGGTGCCTGGAGCAGATTATCCTGCAGTGGCTGTCCGGCGCTGCCGGATTATAATTCGATGATGTACCGTTCATAAGCGTTGACAACGGTGGTATTTTCATAAGTACAGACCCGCCTGACCCTGGAACCGTAGGTCATATGGATGTGCCCGTGGACGAAAAAACGGGGGGCATAGCGGTCCAGCAGATAGCGGAAGCCCTTGAAGCCCATATGAGGAAGGTCCTCTCCGTCATTGAAATGCCAGGCCGGGGAATGCGTCAGGAGGATATCAAAGCCTTTTCTGCGCCTGAGAGAGAAGAAAAGCCTCCGGATCCGCCGGTCCATCTCCCGCTGGGAATACTGGTGTGCGCCCGGTTTGTAGCGCATGGAGCCGCCCAGCCCCAGGATGCGCACCCCCTGATATTCATAGATCCGTCCGTCGATGCAGATGCAGCCTTCCGGAGGGGTCTCGTCGTAACGGTCATCGTGATTGCCGTGTACATACAGTACCGGCCCCTGGAAGAAGGTGGCGAGAAAGGACAGATAATGAGGGTGCAGATCTCCGCAGGAGAGGATCAGGTCAATCCCCTCCAGTTTGCTTTGGTCGAAATAATCCCACAGATAGGGGGATTCTTTGTCTGCCAGTACCAGTATCTTCATGTCTTGTCACTCTGCTCCTGATATTTTCCCACACCCTGCAGCCGGACGATGTGTTTTGCTTCCTCCGTCATAAAGGAGAGGGGAGGAAAAGAACCATGGATATTATTAAGAAGCCAGTCCATGGATCCGATCTGTTCCGGCGGCATGATCATATGGTCCGCATTCTGGAGCGTTCCGTCCTGAGAACGGATCTCGCAGGAGAAGGGATGGAACTGTCCGGAACTGATGCTCTGCTTGATCTGCTCCAGCAGATATCCGGTGGCGGCAGGAACATGTTTGGAGCAGATGACATCGATCATCCCGGAAGAAAGTCCCCAGAAATAATTGATGGATTTATCCTTGTTCTGCGCCAGTCCCTTCTTCCAGACTCCATTCAGGATACTGGTGACGATCCGTTCATAGAATTTTCCCCAGTGGCAGACAGGCATTGCCACGTTTGTAATCTTCCCGCCCCGGATGTCATACAGACCGAACTGTCTGGAGCCCCGCGCGGGGGTCAGAAGGTCCTGCCCGGACACATAGGAGATGTGGCGGGCGTCAAAATATTCTTCGATCCTGTTTTCCCTGACACAGGACCACTCCAGATAGATGGACGCTTCCGGATTCACAGCCTTGACTCCAAGGGCAAAGGCGTTGATGCTGGCGGTGGCGCCGTAGATGGGGTAGTCAGCAATATAGCCGATGACAGGCTCCGGGCTCAGGATGCCGGCCAGGACCCCGGTCAGATATTTTGCTTCGTACATCCTGCCGTAATAAGTTCGCAGATGACCGAAGCTGGAATTCAGGGAGCAGTTCAGGATCCGGACGACCGGATATTTCAGCGCCGCCTTTACGCTGGCATTCAGCAGCTTGGGACTGGTGGTGAAGATGACCGTGTTGCCTGCTTCGATGGCTTCCCGGATCGCTTCGGAACCCCGATCCGGGTCTCCGTCCGTGACGAAGAAGGAAGTGGTTACCTTACCGGGAAGCGCTTCTTCCAGATAGTGTCTCCCCAGCTCGTGGCCGTAGGTCCAGCTGGACGCCTCCGGAGTCCGGTCATGGATAAAGGCGATCTTCAGAGAAGATGCGGCAAGAGGCAGGATCCGGCTTTTCAGAGATTTTTCGTCGGTCTCCTTCTCGGGGGCCATGACCAGAGCTACGCTCCTTTTGGCCGGATAGATCTGGAAGTCCTTCCAGATGGCAGGAATCTCTTCCCGAAGCTCTTTATAGGATTTTTTCAGGAGATCCTTGTATCCATAGATCTCCAGATAAGTCAGAAACGCATCTCCGGCCCTGAGCGGGAGATTTTTTCCGCCCTTTTCTTCGTAGATATCCAGAAAATGGATATAGGAAGAGTGAAAATCCATTTTCTCATCGTCAGTCCAGGGTTCATCCATGGATTTTCCGAGAAGCGAGAGGAGTCTGGCATAGCATCCTTCCTGGCTGAAATCCAGATAGTTGATGGAGGTGGCTCTGTAAAAATCTAGAAATTCAAAATAGATCCGGTTTTCCAGAGAATCAGTCCGTCTGGGGACCATCCGGGTGACATGCGCCTGAATGCTGACAGCGTCTACGTATTTTAAGACGCTGACCCTCTTGTTTCCCTCCACCACATAGAAACGGTTCATGAACTCCACGGCGGTGATGGGATCCCGGATACCTTCCTCCATATGGGCGTTGTAAAGTGCAGTCCATTTGCGGGCAAATTCTGAATTTTCTTCCAGGAGAGGCATGAAGTTGCTGGCAAATGCCTGTTTCCTTCCTGCGGTCCGGGTGCCGACGATGGAATCCAGAGGGATCTCCACCAGTCCCAGTTCCACCTCGGATGCGATCTCCGAGAAGGAGACCAGATCATCCAGAGCCTGAAGATAGGGGTAGGTTCCCTTCAGAAGCTGGGAACGGTAGGTTTTCTGCGCTTTTTTACGTGCTTTGATATATTCTGATATGGACATGGTCATCACTCCTTTAGGTCTGTTTTTGAGTTGTTTTTATGATACTGGACAGTGAGTGTTTTTTCAGTACCGATTATAATAGATATTTCCCAAAAGGGAAAGAGAAAAAATGCCCTTTTTCTGCAAAGATTTTGTCTGTTTTGTGAAAAAAATGTCATACAGCGGTCAGATTCAAAAAAATGACTTGAAAAAAAATGTTTGTGTTGTTACAATTAGAATCGGCAGACCTTGGGTTAACATTAATGAAATATAATGGAGGAGTAAAAATGAGTAATTCGGCACAGAGCTTGGCAGCAAAAAGGATCAATGCCTTGCTTGACGAGAACAGTTTTGTTGAGATCGGTGCGGCAGTTACAGCACGTGCAACAGATTTCAACATGAACAACACGGACACACCATCCGACGGTGTTATGACCGGCTATGGTGTCATTGACGGCAGTCTCGTGTATGTGTACAGCCAGGATGCTTCCGTACTGGGCGGATCCATGGGTGAGATGCATGCAAAGAAGATCGTCAGGATCTATGACATGGCGATGAAGATGGGAGCTCCCGTCATCGGTCTTGTGGACTGTGCAGGGCTCAGGCTTCAGGAGGCTTCCGATGCGCTGAATGCTTTTGGAGAGCTGTATCTGAGACAGGCTCTGGCTTCCGGCGTGGTGCCGCAGATCACAGCCGTGTTCGGCAACTGCGGCGGCGGTATGGCTGTTGCATCCGCCATGTCTGACTTTACATTTATGGAGAGCAGGAAAGCAAGACTGTTTGTGAACTCTCCCAATGCCCTGGAAGGAAATGAGGTGTCCAGATGCGATACGGCTTCTGCGGCGTTCCAGAGCTCCGAGGCGGGCATCGTGGACGTGGTGGCAGAAGAGGCGGAGCTGATTGCGAAGATTCGTGAACTCATCTCTCTGATTCCGGCAAATAATGAAGACGACCTGTCCTATCTGGACTGCGACGATGATCTGAACAGAGTCTGTGCGGATCTGGAGGCTTCTGCGGGGGATCCGGCGCTGGCGCTTCCCATGATCTCGGATTCTCATATTTTCTTTGAGACCAAAGCAGATTATGCGAAGGACATGGTGACAGGCTTTATCCGTCTGAACGGCATGACGGTAGGTGCGGTGGCCAACCGGACCGTATTATATGATGAAGAAGGAAACCGGGCAGAAGAGTTTCATGCGGAACTGTCTGCAAGGGGCTGTGAAAAGGCAGCGGGCTTCGTGCGTTTCTGCGATGCGTTCAATATTCCGGTGCTGACCCTGACCAATGCATCCGGTTTCAAGGCGTCCAAATGTACAGAGAAGAAGATTGCCAGGGCAGCGGCGGCGCTTACCAGTGCATTTGCGGAGGCGACAGTGCCGAAGGTGAACGTGGTGACCGGCAGTGCTTACGGCAGCGCTTATGTGACCATGAACAGCAAGGGCCTGGGTGCGGACTTCGTCTATGCATGGCCGAAAGCAGAAGTAGGGATGATGGATGCGAAGCTGGCTGCAAAGATCATGTATGCGGATGCAGACGCCGCTGTGATCAAAGAGCAGGCAAAGGCATATGCAGAGCTCCAGAACAACGTGGCTTCTGCTGCGAAGAGAGGGTATGTGGATACCATCATCGAGGCGCAGGATACAAGAAAATATGTGATCGGTGCGTTTGAGATGCTGTTTACCAAGCGGGAAGGCCGGCCGGACAAAAAACACGGGACCAATTAAAACGAGGTGAATCATATGAAACAAAATATAAGAAAGATCCTTGCGGCGCTGGTTCTCGCTGTGTCCGTGCTGGGGCTGACAGCCTGCGGGAATGCGGCGGCAGCCGAGACGGAGATTCCTGTGGAGGAAGAACTGATCAAGGCTGTGACGCAGGCTATGGTCAATAACTGGGAAACGGCTCAGGAAGGAGAGCTTCAGGGGATTGCAAATGAAGATTCGGATATCCTCGAGGAGCTGGTGGAAACCAACCGGCAGATGGGATCCTTCATGGGCTACTTCACGGCGGATTCCCTGAGAAGCGCGTATGCAGGCTATCTGAGTTCCAGAGAAGAGCTGGGCGCCCTGATTTCTGTGGACAGTTTTGAAGAATTGGAAATCAAGGGAGACGAGGCGACGCTGGTGGCGAATCTGACCTATGAGAACAGAGGAGCGAGTCTTTCCATGGTATTTAATAAGCGGAACATTGTGCAGTCTGTTGCGCTCGATCCGAAATACAGCACCGGGGAGATCCTGAAAAAAGCAGGTATGAACACCATTCTCGGCATGGGCACGGTGTTCATCGTGCTGATCTTCATCAGCCTTGTGATCTACTGCTTCAACTTTATTCCGGGGAACCGGACACCGAAGGAGGAAGAGAAGAAGAGACCGGCTCCGAAGCCGAGACCGGTGAAAAAGGCGGAATCGAAGGCGGCAAAGGAAAATCTGGTGGATGATAAGGAACTGGTGGCGGCGATCACCGCGGCGATCTGTGCATACAACGGCACCTCTCCGGAGGGATTTGTGGTCCGGTCCATCAGACGTGCAGAGTCTTCCAGATGGAAGAAAGCCTGACAGATAACAGTGAAACATGGAATAAAACAGCGGAATTTTAACAGGAGGAATATAGAAAATGAAAAATTATACCATTACCGTAAATGGCACCGTATATGATGTGACTGTAGAAGAGGGCGGCGCAGGAAGCGCACCCGTCCGCGCGGCAGCGCCAAAAGCTGCACCGGCAGCACCCGCAGCAGCTCCGGCACCGGCACCGGCAGCACCCGCAGGGGATGCAGGCTCCATTGAAGTGAGCGCTTCGGTTCCGGGCAAAGTCTTCAAGATAGAGGCAAGTGCAGGTCAGGCGGTGAAGACCGGTGATCCGATCATCATCCTGGAGGCCATGAAGATGGAGATCCCTGTGGTGGCTCCGGAGGATGGAACCGTTGCAAGCATCAATGTATCTGTAGGTGATGCGGTAGAATCCGGTGATGTACTGGCTACGCTGGACTGATATGGACAGCAGGCCGGTACGTAAATAAATCATTGGAGGTTACAATATGAATTATATTGCTGAGACATTGGGAAACCTCGTGCATCAGACTGCGTTCTTCAACCTGACCTGGGGTAATTATGTCATGATCGCAGTTGCATGTGTGTTCCTTTATCTGGCTATCGCAAAAGAATATGAGCCTCTTCTTCTGGTTCCCATTTCTTTTGGTATGCTTCTGGTAAATATCTATCCGGATATCATGCTGAGTATCGAAGAATCGTCCAATGGTGTGGGCGGACTTCTTCATTATTTCTATCTGCTGGACGAATGGGCGATCCTCCCATCCCTGATCTTTATGGGAGTGGGTGCCATGACAGACTTTGGCCCGCTGATTGCAAATCCCAAGAGTTTCCTTCTGGGGGCATCCGCACAGTTCGGTATCTTTGCCGCCTATCTCGGAGCCATGGCCATGGGCTTCAGCGACAAGGCTGCGGCTGCGATCTCCATTATCGGCGGTGCAGACGGTCCTACGTCCATCTTCCTGGCAGGCAAGCTGCAGCAGACGGCGATCATGGGTCCCATCGCAGTGGCGGCATATTCCTATATGTCTCTGGTGCCGATCATTCAGCCGCCGATCATGAAGCTTCTGACCACTGAGAAGGAGCGCAAGATCAAGATGGAGCAGCTCCGTCCGGTGTCCAGGCTGGAGAAGATTCTGTTCCCGATTATCGTTACGATTATCGTATCCCTGATCCTTCCCACCACGGCTCCGCTGGTCGGTATGCTGATGCTGGGCAATCTGTTCCGGGAGAGCGGTGTGGTGCGTCAGCTGACAGAGACAGCTTCCAACGCGCTTATGTACATTGTCGTCATCTTCCTTGGCACATCGGTAGGTGCGACCACCAGCGCAGAGGCATTTCTGAACTGGGATACGATCAAGATCGTCGTCCTTGGTCTGGTAGCTTTTGCATTTGGTACGGCGGCAGGTGTTCTGTTCGGCAAGCTGATGTGTAAGATCACCGGCGGTAAGGTCAATCCTCTGATTGGTTCCGCAGGCGTGTCTGCCGTGCCCATGGCAGCCCGTGTATCCCAGAAAGTGGGAGCTGAGGCTGATCCGACAAACTTCCTTCTGATGCACGCCATGGGACCGAATGTGGCAGGCGTTATCGGAACGGCGGTGGCAGCGGGTACGTTCATGGCGATCTTTGGTGTAATGTAAAATAGGAGGACTGAATAAAATGAGTGATATGGCAAAAAAGCCCATTAAGATAACAGAGACGATTCTGCGTGATGCACACCAGTCTCTGATCGCGACCCGTATGAGCACAGAGCAGATGCTCCCCATCGTGGAGAAGCTGGACCAGGTGGGATATTATTCCCTGGAGTGCTGGGGCGGCGCTACCTTTGACGCCTCTCTTCGTTTCCTGAAAGAGGATCCGTGGGAGAGACTGCGCCAGATTAAGGCGAGAGTGAAGAATACAAAGCTGCAGATGCTGTTCCGCGGACAGAACATCCTGGGCTATCGTCCCTATGGCGATGATGTGGTGGAATATTTTGTGCAGAAATCCATCGCCAATGGCATTGACATCATCCGGATTTTTGACTGCCTCAATGACCTTCGGAACCTGCAGACTGCGGTAAAGGCTTCCAATAAGGAAGGCGGACATGCGCAGATTGCCCTTTCCTACACGCTGGGAGATGCCTACACGCTGGAGTACTGGACGAACATCGCCAAAGAGATCGAGGAGATGGGTGCGGATTCCATCTGTATCAAGGATATGGCAGGCCTTCTGCTTCCCTATGAGGCAACGAAGCTTGTGACTGCTCTGAAAGAGGCGGTAAGGATTCCGATCCAGCTTCATACCCATTATACCTCCGGTGTGGCTTCCATGACATATCTGAAGGCAGTGGAAGCGGGCGTGGATGTGATCGACTGTGCCATGTCTCCGTTTGCGCTGGGTACTTCTCAGCCCGCTACGGAGGTTATGGTGGAGACCTTCAAGGGAACACCGTACGATACCGGATTTGACCAGAATCTGCTGGCTGAGATCGCGGACTACTTCCGTCCGATCCGCGATGAGGCGCTGGACAGTGGTCTTCTGAATCCCAAGAATCTGGGAGTCAATATCAAGACCCTTCTGTATCAGGTGCCGGGAGGCATGCTCTCCAACCTGACCTCACAGCTCAAGGAGCAGCATGCAGAGGACAAATATTACGAAGTGCTTGAAGAAGTGCCGCGGGTTCGTAAGGACCTGGGCGAGTGTCCGCTGGTTACGCCGTCCTCTCAGATCGTCGGGACGCAGGCTGTGTTCAATGTCCTGATGGGCGAGCGCTACAAGATGGTGACCAAGGAGACAAAGGCAGTCCTGTCAGGACGCTACGGCAAGACCGTGAAGCCTTTCAATCCGGAGGTGCAGAAGAAGTGTATCGGTGATGAGGAGATCATCACCTGCCGTCCGGCAGATCTGGTTGGGAATGAGCTGGATACGCTGGAAGCAGAGATGGCGCAGTACAAGGAGCAGGATGAGGACGTATTATCCTATGCACTGTTCCCGCAGGTTGCCATGGACTTCTTCAAATACAGGGAAGCACAGAGGACAAAGGTGGATGCGACAGTCGCAGATACTGAAAACGGAGCTTATCCTGTATAGAGAGCAGGAGAACAGAAGAAGGTGCCGCGAAATGCGGCACCTTTTTATTTTCTGAGTATTTCTGACAGGAGGCAGAAGAGCTGTTCCACATCGAGCGGCTTCGGCAGATGATGATCCATGCCGGCTCTCAGCGCTGCCTGCCGGTCTTCTTCAAAGGCGTTGGCAGTCATGGCGATGATGGGAGTCGCGGCCAGTGCGGGCTCCTTGAGCGTCCGTATGGTGCGGGCAGCCTCATGACCGTCCATGACGGGCATCTGGATGTCCATAAGTATCAGATCATAGTATCCGGGAGCGGCTGCATGGAGCTTTTCCAGAGCGATGGAACCATTTTCTGCTTCGTCCACCTGAAATCCTGCTTCTGACAGAATCTCCTGCGCAATCTCGCGGTTCAGGTCATTGTCTTCCACCAGAAGAATGTGCCTCCCGGTGAAATCCGGGAGATCTTCGTCAGGGTCTGCCGTCTCCCGCGGGGCAGCCTGAGGATCCGATTCTGTCTGCTCTTCCTGAAGTCTCAGACGGAGATGAATGATAAATTCAGTGCCTTCTCCCGGTGCGGTCACTACCTGGATGGTACCTCCCATGAGATCGATGATATTTTTCGTGATGGACATGCCAAGGCCGGTGCCCTGGATGCCGCTGACGGTGGAAGTCCGTTCCCGCTCAAAGGGGGTGAAGACCTTCCGGGCAAATTCCGGCGACATGCCGATACCGGTGTCTCTGACACGGATGGTATAAGTTCCGTAGCCGTCCGCCGTGTGTGCGGCCTGCTCAATCTGTACGAATATCCTGCCTCCCGGGGGAGTAAACTTGACTGCATTGCCGAGAAGATTGAGGAACACCTGATTCAGACGCAGCCGGTCACAGTAGACGAAAGGATCCGTGATACCAGATGCATCCATGGAAAGCTCCAGCTGCTGATTTTCTGCCTGTCCGTGAATGATGCAGTACAGTTCGTCCAGTATCTTCAGAAGACTGCAGGGAGATTCCTCCAGGTGAATTTTGCCGCTCTCGATGCGGCTCATTTCCAGCACATCGTTGATCAGTGCCAGCAGATGATCGCCGGAGGAAAGGATCTTTGCCAGATAATCTCTGGTACGCTTTGGATCCTCTGCATTTTTCATGGCCAGACTGGTGAAGCCCATGATGGCATTCATGGGAGTACGGATGTCGTGGGACATGCTGGACAGGAACATGCTCTTGGCTTTGCTGCTCTCCTCTGCCTGCATTTTTTCAAAACGCAGATCCTCATTCCGCCTGCGCATGAAAAGATAGACGGCAAACAGGGTGAACAGCACAATCAGGATCAGAATCAGCTGAATGGCACTGTTCCGGGTCAGAGTCATGCGGATTATGTCGATATTCTGGCTGATGAGATCATAGTGGAGCGTGATCATGATAAACCAGTCTGTGCCGTCAATGGGCATATAGCAGGTATAGTGCAGGACGTTCTGCAGCTCATACACGATCATGCCGGATCGGTCGGCCTTCAGATCTTCCTGACAGCGTCGGATGGCGTCCTCATCCTGAAAATGTGCTTCCCGTTCCAGAACGGAGAACAGGTCAGCGTCTGTCTCCAGATGAGCATGGTGCGTCCGGATAATGTAGTCCCCGTCCTGCGTGATGACATTGCTGAAAAATCGTCCGGTATGTTCACTGAGAGACAGCCGGCCGGCTACTTTGTCCGTATCGATCCCTACGGCGGCGGCAGTCAGTCCGTACGTATCCCGGATGCGGTCCTCCAGAGGGATGCAGATGAGGATCAGATCCTGACCATTCAGCTGTTCTTTAAAGGAAATGACAGGAGCTGTGAGTGTCTGGTCCGGAAAGACGGCCTCTGCCATATCCGGGAGAATTCCGTCTTCCGTGAAGACATCTGAACTGTTGGACAGGGCGAAGAAATCGAAGCTGCCCTTATCCTTCAGCTGTCTGATGAAGCGCTGAAGATCTTCTTCGGAAGCAACATCGGATGCCTGAAGCGCTTGGAGTGTGAGAGAAAGCTCCTTCAGCTGACTGTTCAAAGTATCCGTGAACTGGCCGGCCTTCTGAACTGCCAGTTCTTCCAGATACAGCTCGCTGACATTGTAGACAGCGGCTTCCGTTGTCTTCTGGGAGCTTTTCAGCAGCCACCAGGTGGACAGTGTCACCACCGGCAGCAGGATCCCGAGCACGGTCAGGAAGCGGATGCCTGTACGTTTTTTTTCACATACTGTCTGTTTTTTTATCCCGGATGTGCCTTTCATTACCTCGTGTCCATCCTTCCATATGTCTTTATTGATAATGATAGCAAATATTCCCAATAAGGTCAATAAACAGAACAGGAATCCGCACCTGGTCGGCAAATCCGGGAAAAGGCTTTACATCACAGCTGTCTGTCTGCTACAATGAAACCGGAATGTGAAATATTCAGGGATCCGGTACAGGCGGAGGTATAATAAAATGAGACTTGCAATCATCGGCGGCGGTGCGGCAGGCATGATGGCAGCAGTATTTGCGGCGAAAAAAGGGATCGCTGTAGATCTGTATGAGAGAAATGAAAAGCTGGGAAAAAAGCTGTATATTACTGGAAAGGGCAGGTGCAATCTGACCAACGCCTGCGACATGGAAGAGCTGCTCGGGAGCGTCAGGAGCAATCCGAAGTTCCTGTACAGCGCTTTTTATGGTTTTACCAACCGGGATGCCATGGATTTTTTTGAGAAAGAAGGGCTGCGGATTAAAGTGGAGAGAGGAAACCGGGTGTTTCCGGAGTCGGACCGGTCAGCGGATGTACTGGATACTCTGAAACGCGCCATCAGAAAAGCGGGCGTCAGGGTACACTTAAACAGCCGGGTAACGGGGCTTCGGAAGGAGGCAGACCGGTTCTTTCTGGAACTGGAGCGTGGAGAGACGAGAGAGGCGGACCGGGTGTTTGTAGCGACGGGCGGGATCTCCTATGAGAGCACCGGGTCCACCGGGGACGGCTACCGTCTGGCCCGGGAGCTGGGGCTGAATGTGACCGAATGCTGCCCGTCACTGGTTCCTTTTAATATGAAGGAATCCTTTATAAAAGACCTTCAGGGCCTGGCGCTGAAAAATATTTCCATACGGATTATGGACGGAAAAAAGAAGCTGTATGAAGATTTCGGCGAACTTTTGTTCACGCACTTCGGAGTCAGCGGGCCTGTGATCCTCACGGCCAGCAGCGTCTGTGGGAAGAAGGTGCGGGAGAAAGAGCTGAAGATGTTTCTGGACCTGAAGCCGGCGCTGACGAAGGAACAGCTGGAGGCAAGGGTGCTGCGGGAGTTCGAGGCGGCGAAAAATAAAAAATTCGGGAATGTGGCGGGATCCTTTTTTCCGTCAAAACTGACGCCGGTTATGATCCGGCTCAGCGGGATTTCTTCTGATAAAAAGGTGAATGAGATCACCAGAGAAGAACGGAAACGATTTTCACAGAATATCAAAGAACTGGAATTGACCATTACGGGGCTTAGAGGGTATAATGAAGCAGTGATCACCAAAGGCGGCGTGTCGGTGAAGGAGATCAACCCGACGACGATGGAGTCGAAAAAGGTTCCGGGCCTTTATTTTATCGGAGAGGTGCTGGATCTGGACGCGGTGACCGGAGGATTTAATCTGCAGATTGCCTGGTCTACAGGAGTGGCGGCAGCGAGAGCGGTCTGAGTGCTTTGAATGTGTATGGCAGACGGACAATCCTACCGGCTCCGGGGCATGAAGAGAGGCAGATGGGGAAAGTTCAACAGGAGGTATGTGTCATTGAAGAAGGGTTACAATGTGGCGATTGACGGTCCGGCAGGCGCCGGAAAGAGTACGATCGCAAAAAGGATCGCAAAAGAGATGAATTTCATCTATGTGGATACGGGGGCCATGTACCGGGCCATGGCGTTGTACCTGATCCGGCAGGGGATCGCCCCGGAGGATACGGACCGGATCGCAGAAGTCTGCAGCGGAGCTGATATTTCCATTGAATACAGAGACGGGGAGCAGGTGGTCCTTCTGTCAGGAGAAAATGTCAATGCATTTCTGAGGACAGAGGAGGTGGGCAATATGGCGTCCTGGTCATCGGCAGTTCCCGCAGTCAGGGAGAAGCTCGTGGAGCTGCAGCAGAGGCTGGCGGCAACGGCGGATGTGGTCATGGACGGACGGGATATCGGTACAGTGGTTCTGCCGGACGCAGACGTGAAGATTTATCTCACCGCCAGCAGTGCCACCCGTGCCAGACGCCGGTATCTGGAGCTGAAGGAAAAGGGGGAAGAGCCGGACCTTCAGAAGATCGAACAGGATATCATCGACCGGGATTACCGGGATATGCACCGGGAGCATTCGCCCCTGCGTCAGGCGGAGGATGCAGTGCTTCTGGACTCTTCGGACATGACCATCCAGGAGGTGGTGGAAAGGATCAGAGAGCTATGCAGGTAAAGGTGGCCAGGAGCGCAGGGTTTTGTTTCGGCGTTCAGCGGGCGGTGGACACGGTCTATGAACAGGCGGAGCAGGGGGTGCGGCCCATCTATACATATGGTCCCATCATTCACAATGAGGTGGTGGTCCGGGATCTGGAGGAAAAGGGAGTCCGGGTGCTGAACGGGAAAGAGGAGCTGTCCTGCATCACGGAGGGGACTGTTATCATCCGTTCCCACGGGGTCGGCAGAGAGATCTATGAGCAGATCAGCGAACAGGGTCTGCACTGTGTGGATGCCACCTGCCCCTTTGTGAAGAAGATCCACCGGACCGTGGAGCGGGAGAGCGCGGCAGGAAAGCAGATCGTGATCATCGGCAACGACCGGCATCCGGAGGTGGAGGGCATCAAGGGCTGGTGCAGTACCCCGGCGGTGGTGCTGGAATCCCCGGAGCAGGCCCGGAACTTTGAACTGCCGAAAACGGTTCCGCTCTGTATCGTTTCGCAGACGACATTTAACTACAAGAAATTTCAAGATTTAGTTGAAATTCTTGATAAAAAGAGGTATGATAGAAGTGTTGTAAATACAATCTGCAATGCGACGGAAGAACGGCAGGCCGAAGCACGTCAGATTGCAGGGGAAGTAGACGCCATGATTGTCATAGGCGGCAGCCACAGTTCGAATACGCAGAAGCTATTTGAGATTTGCAGTAATGAGTGTAAGAATACTTACTATATACAGACTGTTGAGGACCTGGATTTAGGAGTATTACGTTCTACTGGGCTAATAGGTATTACAGCAGGGGCTTCCACCCCAAAGAAAATTATTGAGGAGGTTCAAACAAGATGTCTGAATTAAGTTTTGAACAAATGCTGGAAGATTCATTGAAAACTATCAGAACAGGAGAAGTCGTAGAAGGCACGGTCATTGACGTCAAAGAAGATGAGATCATCTTAAATATAGGTTATAAGTCTGACGGCATCGTATCGAGAAATGAATATACGAATGTATCTAATGCGGACCTGACCACCATGGTTTCCGTGGGCGACACGATGGAAGTGAAAGTTCTGAAAGTCAATGACGGAGAAGGGCAGGTACAGCTGTCCTACAGAAGAGTTGCTGCTGAGAGAGGCAGCAAGAGACTGGAAGAGGCTTTTGAGAATAAGGAAGTACTGACCGCGAAGGTGACGCAGGTTCTGGAAGGCGGACTCAGCGTTGTAGTGGATGAGACCCGGATCTTTATTCCGGCGAGTCTGGTATCCGATACCTATGAGAAGAATCTTGGGAAATATGCGGATCAGGAGATTGAGTTCGTGATCACAGAGTTCAATCCCAAGCGCAGAAGGATCATTGGTGACCGCAAGCAGCTCCTGGTGGCGAAGAAGGCAGAGATGCAGAGAGCGCTGTTTGAGCGCATCCAGGCAGGTGATATCGTGGAAGGCGTCGTGAAGAATGTAACCGAGTTCGGCGCATTCGTTGATCTGGGCGGTGCAGACGGTCTGCTCCACATTTCTGAGATGTCCTGGGGCAGAGTCGATCATCCCAAGAAGATGTTCAAGGTAGGCGATAAGCTGACCGTTCTGATCAAAGAGATCAAGGAGACCAAGATCGCGCTGAGCCTGAAGTTCGATGATGCGAATCCCTGGCTGACCGCGGATGAGAAATATGCGGTGGGCAATATTGTGGAAGGCACCGTTGCCCGGATGACCGATTTCGGTGCATTTGTAGAGCTGGAGCCGGGTGTGGACGCACTGCTCCATGTTTCCCAGATCTCCAGAGATCATGTGGAAAAACCCTCGGATGTACTGAGAGCAGGACAGGTGATCACGGCGAAGGTCGTAGACTTCAATGGGGAAGACAGAAAGATCAGTTTGAGCATGAAGGTTCTGGAATCTCCGGCAGATGATATGTCTGAAGAGTAAGATTGATAAAGAATTAACAGGAGGACATGCGGACGACGGTTCGTATGTCCTCTGTTAGTATAACGGGATTGTTCATTTTTTCACAAGTTTTTAAAATGATGCATTTCCGGAGAAATATAAGAAAGAGGGATTCTTATGGCTACTTTAACTTTTAAGGGTGGCGTACACCCTTATGACGGTAAGGAACTGTCAAAGGACAAAGCGATCGTTCCATATCAGCCCAAAGGAGATCTGATCTATCCGGTCTCTCAGCATATCGGAGCGCCGGCAGCGCCGGTGGTGGCAAAGGGCGACCGGGTGCTGGTGGGGCAGAAGATCGCGGAAGCAGGGGGATTTGTGTCGTCACCGGTCTATGCATCTGTGTCCGGTACAGTGAAGGCGATCGAACCGCATTTTGTATCCACAGGTGCGAAGGTCAATTCCATCGTCGTGGAAAATGACGGACTGTACGAGGAAGCACCGGGACTCTCCATTAAGCCTTTTGAAGAGATGTCCAGAGAAGATATTATTGGAATTATCAAAGAGTCCGGAGTTGTCGGTATGGGCGGCGCGGGATTTCCGACCCATGTGAAATTATCGCCCAAGGACCCGGACAAGATCGACTATGTTCTGGTGAACTGTGCAGAGTGCGAGCCGTATCTGACTTCCGACTACCGTCTTATGATGGAGCGGCCTGAGAAAGTTGTAGGCGGCCTGAAGGTGGTTCTGGAGCTGTTCGGCAATGCGCAGGGCTGCATCTGTATTGAGGACAACAAGCCGGAAGCGATCAAAATCATGCAGAAGGCCTGCGAAAAAGAGACCCGTATTCAGGTGAAGGTCTTGAAGACCAAATATCCGCAGGGTGCAGAGCGTATGCTGATCCATGCGGTTACCGGAAGAGATCTGAACTCGACCATGCTCCCGGCGGATCTGGGCTGCGTGGTGGACAACTGCGACACCATCACTTCGATCTATGACGCGGTGATCCTCGGAAAGCCTCTGATCTCCAGAGTTGTGACGATCTCCGGAGAGGCGGTGGCAAATCCGTCCAATTTTGAGTGCCGCATGGGAACCTGTGTGGCGGAGCTGATCGAGGCGGCCGGCGGCTTCAGGACGGAAGCGAAGAAAGTCATCTCCGGCGGTCCCATGATGGGATTTGCCATGTTCGGTCTGGAGGTGCCGACCACGAAGACCACATCAGCCATCACCTGTCTTTCGGCAGACGCAGTATCGGAGTCGCCGACTACGGCGTGCATCAATTGTGGACGCTGTGTGGCAGCCTGCGACGAGGGGCTGATACCGGCGAGGCTGGCGCAGTTCTCCGAGAAGTTCAATCTGGAGGCTTTCCAGAAATGGCATGGCATGGAGTGCGTGGAGTGCGGATGCTGCAGTTATGTCTGTCCGGCAAAGAGACCGCTGGCGCAGATGATCAAGAATGTAAGACGTATGGTTATGGCCAATCGTAAAAAATAACAGAAAACTATTAAGAAAGAGGTGAGTCGTGTGAGTGATCTTAGAAACGTGTCTTCATCACCACATATCAGAGATAAGGCGACCAGTTCCAATATCATGCGGGACGTAGTAATCGCACTTTTACCGGCAGCCATATTCGGAGTGGTACATTTTGGCGTCAATGCGCTGGTAGTGCTGCTGGTTACAGTCGCGACCTGCGTGGCGACGGAATACATATATGAAAAACTGATGCATAAGCCCGTTACAGTGGGAGATTTCAGCGCAGTGGTAACAGGACTTCTGCTGGGAATGAATCTCCCCTGCAGCGCGCCCTGGTGGATGGCGATGCTGGGCGGCGTGTTTGCGATTCTGGTGGTAAAGCAGCTGTTCGGCGGTCTTGGACAGAATTTTATGAACCCGGCGCTGGGAGCAAGATGCTTCCTGATGATCTCCTTTGCGGGACGTATGACGAATTATGCGTATGATACCTTTACCGGTGCAACGCCTCTGGCAGTTTTAAGAGACGGGGGCAGCGCAGATGTGTTGCAGATGGTCATCGGCAATACTGCGGGTATGATCGGTGAGACCTCCGCCATCGCGATCCTGGCAGGCGCGGCGTATCTGCTGTGGAGAGGCGTTATCGATCTGAAGATCCCGGGAACCTATATTGTGACCTTTGTGGTCTTCATGCTGCTTTTCGGAGGGCATGGATT
The DNA here is from genome assembly GCA_910574805.1 of Lachnospiraceae bacterium. Taxonomy (GTDB): domain Bacteria; phylum Bacillota; class Clostridia; order Lachnospirales; family Lachnospiraceae; genus Hominiventricola. The sequence continues at coordinate 376,306 of CAJTCV010000002.1, forward strand.
TGATGGAACTTATCTGGCAGCCCAGCTTGCCGGCGGCGGTCTGATGCTGGGTGCATGGTTTATGGCGACGGATTATGTGACCAGTCCCATCACCCCCACGGGACAGATTGTGTACGGCGTGCTTCTGGGGATCCTGACCGGCATCTTCCGGTGCTTTGGGGCATCTCCGGAGGGCGTGTCCTATGCGATCATTTTCTCCAACCTTCTGGTCCCGCTGATTGAACGGTTCACGGTCCCGCTGGCATTTGGAAAAGTGAAAGAAAAAGGGGGTAACTGATCATGAACAAGATTATTAAAAATACCCTGATCCTGACAGCAATTACACTGGTGTCCGGTCTGCTTCTTGGATTCGTTCATGAGCTGACGGCAGCTCCCATAGCAGAACAGGAGGCTCTGGCCAAGGCAAAGGCGTATGCGGAGGTATTTCCGGAAGCGGAATCCTTTAATGAAGTGGCGGATGTTTCGGAGGTGGCGGCCTATATTGCGGAGCAGGGTTATGCTTCTCAGGTGATCAATGAAGTGGCAGAGGCATGTGACGGATCCGGAAATGTGATCGGCCATGTGATTAATATTACCACGCCGGAGGGCTACGGCGGAAATATCCAGATGACAGTGGGCATAAAGAATGACATGACCATGCTGGGGATTTCGTTCCTGTCCATCAGTGAGACGGCGGGTCTTGGCATGAATGCCAATACGGATTCCTGGAAAGCGCAGTTTGCAGGGATCCAGGCGGACGAGATCACCTATACCAAATCCGGCAAGTCCGCACCCAATGAGATCGACGCAGTCAGCAGTGCGACGATCACCACGAAGGCAGTTACCGGTGCGGTCAATGCGGCGCTCTGTGCGGCCGGATATTATGCTGAGTAAAGGGGGCGTACATATATGAATTCAGCAGGTGAACGTTTATATAACGGTATTATAAAAGAGAATCCTACCTTTGTAATGATGCTGGGTATGTGCCCGACTCTTGCAGTTACCACCAGTGCCATGAACGGACTGGGCATGGGACTGACGACTATGGTGATCCTGGCGCTTTCCAACCTGATTATCTCCATGCTTCGGAAGGTGATCCCGGATGACGTGCGTGTACCGGCATTTATCGTGATTGTGGCATCCTTCGTGACCATCGTACAGTTTCTTCTGCAGGCTTATATTCCGACCCTGAATGAGAGTCTGGGACTTTATATCCCTCTGATCGTTGTAAACTGCATCATCCTGGGCCGTGCAGAGGCATATGCATCCAAGAATCCCATGATCGCGTCGTTATTTGACGGGATCGGCATGGGCCTTGGCTTTACAATTGGTCTTACCAGTATCGGCATTGTCCGGGAGCTTATCGGTTCCGGAAAGATCTTCGGGGCAGCAGTGCTTCCGGCTTCCTATGAACCGGTGTCTATCTTCGTTATGGCGCCCGGAGCATTCTTTGTGCTGGCGTTGCTCACCGGTCTCCAGAACAAGGTGAAGCTGAACATGGCGAAGAAGGGGAAAGACGTATCGAAGATTCAGAGCGGATGCAATGCAGACTGCGCATCCTGCGGTGCAAAATGCGGGAATGCAAAGGAACAGGGGGGTAGAGAGGAATGAAAGAATTATTAGTGATTGCCATCGGGTCTGCCCTGGTAAACAATGTGGTCCTGAGCCAGTTTCTGGGGATCTGTCCGTTCCTTGGCGTCTCCAAGAAGGTGGAGACAGCTGCAGGCATGGGCGCGGCAGTTATCTTTGTCATCACTCTGGCTTCTTTTGTGACCAGTGTGATCGACAAGGTGCTTCTGATCCCGCTGAAGATGACATATCTTCAGACGATCGTGTTTATTCTGGTGATCGCCTGTCTGGTGCAGTTCGTGGAAATGTTCCTGAAGAAAACCATGCAGTCGCTGTATCAGGCGCTGGGCGTCTATCTGCCGCTGATCACCACCAACTGTGCAGTGCTGGGCGTGGCGCTGACCAATGCGACAAAGGAATACAGTATCCTGACCAGTACCGTGAACGGCTTTGCGGTGGCGACCGGATTTACCATCTCCATCATCCTGCTGGCAGGTATCCGCGAGAAGCTGGAGTACAACGACATCTCACCGGCATTAAAGGGATCTCCCATTGTACTGGTGACTGCCGGGCTGATGGCGATCGCGTTCTGCGGATTTTCAGGGATCATCTAAGGGGGTAGAGTCATGAGTATAACAGGAATCGTCATCGCTACAGTCATCGTAGGCGGTGTTGGGATTTTCATTGGTCTGTTCCTTGGAGCGGCCGGTGAGAAATTTGCGGTAGAAGTGGATGAAAAAGAGGTTGCGATCCGGGAATGTCTTCCGGGAAATAACTGCGGCGGCTGCGGCTATGCAGGCTGTGACGGTCTGGCAGCGGCGATCGCACAGGGGGAAGCTCCGGTGAACGGATGTCCCGTGGGCGGTGCGCCTGTGGGAGAGAAGATCGCGGCAATCATGGGCGTGGAAGCAGGAGCAGGCGTCCGGAAGGTGGCATTTGTAAAATGTGCCGGTACATGCGATATCGCGCCGAGAAACTATGAATATACAGGTGCAGAAGACTGCCGGTTCGTAAGCATGATGCAGAACGGTGGAGACAAGGTCTGCACGTTCGGCTGTCTGGGCTATGGAGCCTGCGTAAAGGAATGCCAGTTTGACGCCATTCATATTGTGAACGGTGTGGCAGTGGTGGATCCGGATGCCTGCAAAGCCTGCGGCAAATGTGTGGCGGCATGTCCGAAGAAACTGATCGAGCTGGTGCCGGCGGAGGGCGTGCACTATGTACAGTGTAATTCCAGAGATAAGGGCAAGGATGTGACGAAAGCATGTAAGGCCGGATGCATCGGCTGTATGAAATGTGTAAAGAACTGCGAGGCAGGCGCCATTACCGTGGAGGGAAATGTGGCTCATGTGGATTATGAGAAATGTACCGGCTGCGGAAAGTGCGCGGAAGAATGTCCGCGGAAGATCATCAGATAATCATATCAGATAAATAAAAACGGCTCCCGGTATACTGTATGCGGTATGCACCGGGAGCTGTTTTATGTGAAATTTCTGACTATTCCCGCAGCTGGAATCTCTGAACGGATTTCTTCAGGTCATCTGCACGTTTGAACAGCTCATTGGCAGAGACAGAAGATTTCTCAGCGGTTGCGGCGTTGGTCTGGACCACATCGGAGATCTGTTCCACGCCCTCGGAGAGCTGCATAAGGGATTCCGACTGCTGCTGGGCGGAATCTGCGATCCGCTGAATCAGGTCTGCGGACTGCTGTGCGCCTGTCACGCTGGTGGCCAGAGTGGTGGTGGTGTCTTCGGAGAGCGTCGTTCCGTGCCTGACCAGCTGCATGGAATCTTCGATCAGCCTTGTGATGTCTTTTGCGGCGATGGAGCTCTTGGTGGCCAGTCCCTGTACTTCATCTGCCACCACTGCGAATCCTTTTCCTGCCTCCCCGGCGCGGGCCGCTTCCACGGCAGCGTTGAGGGCCAGGATATTGGTCTGGAAAGAGATATCCTCGATGGTCTTGATGATGCCGCTGATCTGCTGGGAGGATCTGGAGATATCTCCCATGGCGGAGGTCAGCTCCTGCATCTTCTGGTTGCATTCCTGAAGCTGTCTGGCGGAATCAATGGAAGACTTCCTGGCGTCGTCTGCATCCAGAGAGGTGTGTCTGACCTGCTCGGAAAGCGTCTGGATGCTGGCGGAGAGCTCTTCCACAGCGGAAGCCTGCTCGGTGGCACCGTCGGAGAGCACCTGTGCATCGGAGGCCATACGCTCGGACTCTTCGGATACCTGGTCTGCGGTGCTACGGATCCGGGAGAGCGCCAGATTGAGGGCATCCAGGATCTGACGCATGGCATTCTGGATCGGGAGAAATTCTCCCCGGTAGTCGTTGCCGATGGTCAGGTCCATCTTTCCCTGTGCCATCTGCGCCAGTTTGGAGTCGATGTCGTCTATGTATTTCTTCAGCTCCCGTTTTGTCTCATGGATGGACTCCACCAGCATGCCAATCTCGGAAGTGTCAGACTCCAGAAGAAATTCCGCGGAGAGATTGCCCCGGGAGATTTCTCCCATCTGATCCCGAACTTCAAGGACCGGATTCAGCACCCGTTTCCGGACCACGGTCATGACATAGAGCTGAATCACTGCCACCAGGAGCAGGGCCAGATAGATCAGTGCTTTGATGATCGTGGAACGAAGGTTCAGCCCCTGAATATCCTCCATGGTACGGGAGTCCAGCGTTGTGAGAAACTGTTCCTTCAATGCATTGATCTGGGTGATGGAAGAAGTATAGTCGGGGCCATATACATAGTCAACAGCCTCCTGGAGCCTTCCTGCCTGTACATTTTCCATGGCCTGCTCCTCCAGGGGAACCAGCTGATTGGAAAGAGAAGACATCTGATCGATCATGGCCTGTTCTTCCTGCGTGATCCCGATCTCCTGCATGGCTGCAACGCCCTGGTCGCGATTTTTCAGATTGTTAATCTCGTTCCAGTAATTATCATAATGCACCTGCTCGCCGGTGGCGGCATAAGCCCGTACCTCATTGGTCAGGTAGGCGGAGCCGTTCATAAAACGGTTGGCATTATAGGTAAGGTTGAACCGGTTCTCGCTGTCCGCGCTGAGCTGCCTGTTCGTGCCTGCATAGGCAAACAGCAGGAACAGCATCAGAACAAGAGTAGCGATGGAGATCCCGTTCAAAATGGAAATGTGGGTTGACTGGTTCATTGCTTTTTTCATGTTCTTTCTCCCTATATGATACTTGTGTAGTCATTACTTTCAGTGTACCTAAAAATTGTGAAAATAGCAACACAAGTTTTTGGATTTTACATTCCTTTTTGTGTAAAAAAAGGAATTAAAAGCATAACTGTCAAGTCTTTTTTTATTTCAACAGATCTGATAGAATGAACATGTCGGAAAATATCAAAGACTATTTTCTGACATGCCCATGTAGGAAGATACCGGCAGATCTGCAGAAGAGACTGCGGGGCTTCCGGAATAAGAATGACAGGAGAGAAAAGCATGAGCAAATGGAAGAAAAACGGTAAAAGGATTCTGGTGCTTCTTCTTGCCACGGCAATCATCGGCGGCATGACGGAGCGTTCGCGGGTCACGGTGGCTGCGGCGGATGCAGAGGGAGAAGCGGTGGAAACAGAGTCCCGTCCGGAGGAAGAAGCTTTGGAGACGCAGAATGATCCGGCAGAAAAAGGAGCTTCGGATACGGATTGTGATCCTGCTGCGGAAGGAGCAGAAGCTGCGGATGCAGAGAATACCCCGGTTGCAGAGGGGGAGCCGGGCGCAGAAGGCGATCTGCCTGCGGGGGATGCTCCAAATGCAGAGGAAGACACGGATGCGGAGAATACTTCGAAAGTGGAAGGAGAAGGAACTCCGGGTACGGAAGGCGATAAAAACACAGAGGAAGATATATCTGCATGCAGCGGCGGGAATGTGAAGCCGGACGACGGCAGGGATATGGATGCGGTCAACGGGACTGACTCGGATATTCCGGATACAGGATTTTTGGAAAATGGACCTCTTATGGAGGCGGTTCCCGGTGCAGAGCAGACGGAAGAGCAGGATCCGGAGGTGACGGCTGTGGAGGAGCTGCTTGGGGCGCTTCCGACTCTGGAAGAGCTGAAAGAGCTTGACCAGGAGGGGCAGATGGCAGCGTATGAGCAGATTCAGGCGGCTTATGATGCCTGGGAGAGCCTGGAGGAAGAGCAGAAGGCACTGCTTCCGGAGGCAGAAGCGCTGCTCAGAGAGCTGCTGGAGTATTTTACGGAGCTTGTGGCGCCGGCGGCAGCGGATGTGCAGGGGGCCTGGGATGCCATGACAGCTGCCATGGAAAACCGGGATGCGTCTGTGGATCTGTCCGGTTTCAGTATCATGGAAACGGACTGGGGGAGTATCTGGCCCAATGTTGCGGAGCACAATCCGGATCTGTTCTATATGCTGATGGCTACTTATTATAAGGATGCGCAGGGAGTGATTCAGAGAGTTGACTTTACGTACAATCCGAACTATAATGCATCTCATGTGGCTGCATATAAGGCGGCGGTTCAGCATACTGTGAACGAGGTGATCAGAGGCAGCATGTCTGACGAACAGAAGGCGCTTGCCCTGCACGATTATCTGGTCCAGCATATGGAATATGACCAGAATGCATTCAACAATTCAGGCCTTGAAAAGAGAAACGCCTATGAAGCGCTGGTTAACGGTATCGGTGTCTGCGAAGGCTATGCGCTTGCTTATGCCGCGCTGTTAAAAGCGGTAAATATTGAAGTTGACTTTTGTGAAAGCCGGTCCATGAATCATATATGGAATTATGTGAAACTGGGGGGGAACTGGTATCATGTGGATCCAACCTATGATGATGTAATGGCTGCCAGCCAGTTTGGGGCGACCGGCAGCGCGAAACATGAGTATTTCCTGCTCAGCGACAGCGCTATGGCGGCAAAGCCTGGAAGAGACTGGGAGACGAAAGGGGTTGCAACAGACACGTCTTATGATAATTCCTGGCATAAGACCGTTCCTTCCACCGGTTCTGCCATATATACAACCGATGGTTCGGAGTATTATCTGAAAAAAGAAACGGTGGTCAATGCCGCGCATATATGCCGCGGTGCATCTCTGGTAAAGAGAACAAACGGAACTGAAACCACAGTGGCGACTGTTGATATCAAAAATCTGGGGGCGGCTCAGGGACAATGGCCCATGTATGGAGACAGTTATTCCAGACTTTCTTACACTGGGGGAATCCTGTATTTCAACGTCGGCAATTCAGTCTATTCCTATCATCCGTCTGCAGCAAATGCGGTTCCCGTGGAAATTTATGAGTATGTAAGTACAGAGGGCAGAATTGTGTCCGGTCTTCTGGTATCCGGAGATGAGATGATTCTGGAAACTTATTTGTCCGGCGGGACAATCGAGAAGGTAACACTTCCTCTTTTTACCCTGAAAGCCAGCGAGCAGAAGCTTAAGGCCGGTTATACGACTCCGCCGGTTTTGACAGCAACTGCGCAGGCAACTTCTTTTGTATGGGAGAAACAGCTTCCAGACGGGAACTGGCAGACCATCAGCGGTGCTTCCGGTTCCAGTTATACGATAGAGATGGGTTTGCCTGCCGGTACATACAATTACCGGGTGACGGCTGAGCTGAACGGAAAGCGGGTAACGGCATCGGTTGCCATCACTGTCACTGCCCGGGAAGAGCAGAAGAATTTTGCCTTCCCGTCGGGAACGAAGGCGGCTACCTACGGTGACGGGGACTTTACCATCACGGCTGCTGGGGCGGCAGCAGGCTCCTCCGTTACTTACAGCAGTTCGGATCCTTCCGTTGCATCGGTGGACCCGGTGACGGGAGCAGTCCGGATTCTGAAGGCCGGCAGCACTGTGCTCACAGCCACTGCCTCTGAGACAGAGGAATATCTGGAAGCGAAGAGTACCTGTACGCTGACCGTTTCACCCAGAACACTGGCATGGGATGTGAGCGCTCTGGAGGCAAAAGACCGTCTGGACCGCATCAAAGATCAGGGAGCGACCCTTTTCGGGGAATTAAAGCTTTCTGGTATTCTGGAAAAGGATACAGCAACTGTACGGTTTGAGTGTCTGTCAGACTGTTTGACCGGTGTCTATGAGAAGGTGGCAGCAGGCAGCCAGAAGGTGACGCTTTCCTGGAAAAATGCACAGGATCCGGCGGTCCTTCTGGGAGAAGGAAGCAGTAATTATACCATGCCGGGAGCCCTGCCGGAGATCGTGGGCCAGATCAGTGTGGTAGAGAGTTCCCTTCCGCTCCTTCCGGAATCTACAGATGACACCAGCTACAGGCTTCAGGTGGAATATGGTATTTCAGAAGTACCGGATTCTTTTAAAGACAAAGAGCATCTGAATACACCCGGCAGGATCGAGAAGGAGATGAAGCTGAAGATTCAGGAGAGATCCAGCAAAGTTGCGGAGACGGATATTGTAACTTATGATGTGGATCTTCTGATTAATGTCAACGGAACCGGATGGAAGAAGGCTACGAAGGACAATTTTCCGTCAGGTGGCCTGACCATCACGCTGCCGTATCCTTCCGGTACGGGAAGAGATACCCATGACTTTGTAGTCGCTCACATGTTCACAGAGGATATGAATGGTTTCCGCGTGGGGGATGTGGAGCATCCGGTGGTGACGAAGACAGAAGCAGGGCTTACCTTTAAGGTATACGGATTGTCTCCCATTTCCATCGGCTGGAAAGAGGTGGAGAGGCACAGTGGTTCCTCTTCCGGAGGAGGCGGTGGAAATAACAGTACATCCGCTGCTGCGCCTGCATCTGCAGTCAGCAGTGTGAACAGTGCGCCCACCGGGGACACATTACCTGTCATGGGATATGTCCTGCTGGCAGCAGCGGCTTCTGCTCTGCTGATGGTTCTCTGGTTCAGAAGAAAAAGGATCTATGGGTAAAAAGTATAAAAAGTTGTAAAAAAGAGGCCAGGGGTGTTGCAAAATGCGATGCCTCTGGTGTTTTTATGCCGGAGAGAATGAGAAAACGTATTGACAAGCCAGAAAAAAATGCTATGCTTAATCTATCGTGCCGGCGGAAGTATGAAGATACAGGGACCGGCTTACGGATTCTGACGGAAAATATACGGTGTGTTGGCAGGACCGGGGAATATACGGGAAGAAGAGGGATGCAGAAGAATGACGGGAACGATCGTAAACACGTGTACAATACTGGCGGGAAGCGCTCTTGGAAGCATTTTTAAAAAAGGGATCCGAAAGGAACAGCAGGATGCACTGTACACGGCCATGGGGCTGGCAGCCACAGGGCTGGGAATCAATGCCGTGGTTCAGAACATGCCGGACAGCAGATATCCGGTGCTTTTTATTGTGAGTCTGGCGCTGGGAAGCCTGATCGGGACATTTCTTGATATCGACGGGCGGTTCCAGAAGCTGACGGAGCGATTCTCGGCAGGACAGCTGAGCAAAGGGCTTTCCACAGGGATTCTGCTTTTCTGCATCGGGACGCTGTCGATCCTGGGACCGATTCAGAGCGCGCTGTATGGAGATCATACCTATCTGTTCACCAACGCGACGCTGGATTTTGTGACGTCCATGGTGCTGGCGTCCACCTATGGCATAGGCATGGCGCTGGCGGCGGCGGTGCTGTTCTGCTGGCAGGGAGCGATCTATGTGATCGCGCTGAACCTGGGAAATTTCATGACAGCGGATATGATGACGGAGCTGTCTGTGGTGGGCGGCTTTTTGATTGCCAGCTCCGGACTGTCGATTCTGAACATTAAGGACTGCAGGACCATGAACATGCTGCCGTCCCTGGCAGTTCCGATTCTGTTCTGCTGGGCGTCCGGATTCTTTTCCTGAGAGATCCGTTGGATGAAACTGTTGCAGGAGGGAAAAAGATGGCTGTATTTACAATATTTTTTCAGATGCTGGCGCTTCTGCTCATGATCGGGGCCGGATATCTGATGGCAAAGAAGAAAATGGTGGACGAGCATACGAACGGGCAGATTTCCAGGATGATCATCAATGTGTTTAATCCGCTTTTATTTCTGTCCAGCGCCTTTGAGTCGGTGGGGACGATCTCCATGAGTACCATGCTGCAGATCGGCCTGGTGGCAGCGGGCATGTTCGTGTTTTTTATCGCTGCCGGGATGCTTCTGACCCCGTTTTTTGACAAAGATCAGGACCAGAGGAAGATCTTTCAGATGATGTTTGTATTTTCCAACCTGGGATTTATCGGGATTCCGGTGATCAACAGTATCCTGGGAGCGGAGTATGTGGTCTATGTGACCGGATTTCTGGTGGTATACAACATTGTTTTTTACACCTATGGGCTGAGTGTCATGAATGGGAGATTTTCGGCGGCTCTGCTGAGAACCATGGTAAATCCGGGCAGTATCTGCTGTGTGATCGCTGTGGCGGTGTTCTGTATGGGGGTGCAGGTCCCGGAATTTATCAATACGGCAGTTATGTACCTGGGCAATGCCGCGTCGCCGCTGGCGCTGGTACTGGTGGGATATACGCTGGAGCGCTCGGAGTTTAAGAAGATCTTCGGGGAGATGCGGCTGTATCTGTTTTCAGCGGTCAAGCTTCTGATCCTGCCGCTTCTGATGCTGCCGCTCCTGCGGATGGTGACGGATGATCCGGCCGTACTCTCTGTGAGTATGATCATGTTTGGCATGCCCATCGGAAATATGCCGCTGATCCTGGGCAATGAGCGCGGGATTGACGGGAGCACCTGCAGCGCCGCGATCATCCTGTCCACGGTGCTCTGCGTATTTACCGTGCCGGTGCTGGTGACAGTAGTATGACACCGGCCGGACTGCAGGAGAGAACTGTAAATCAGCATCTCCCCGAAGGCCCCCGGAAGGATTTCATGCTGCGAGAGCAGTATGAGTTCCTTCCAGACACCAGGGGTCCTTCGGGGAGATGCGGTACTGGAATAAGAGGAAAAAAATGAAGATTCTGATACAGATGAAAGCTGCCGGCAGGAGAAGGCCGGTGCTTGAGGAGGTGCCGTATGAGCTTCCCGACCAGATATCCACACTTCGGGAGCTCCTGACGGCGCTAGTGGAGATAGAAGTAAAGCGTTACAACGAAAAGGGAACGGATGTTCAGATGATTCCATACCTGACAAAGGAAGAAGTGGAGGATCAGGCAGCAGCTGGGAAGATCGGATTTGGGCGGATCTATTCTGAGAAAAAGGCGGATTCTGCAAAGGCGGCAGAAAATGCACTGCAGTGCTTTGAGGATGGTCTGGTCCGGGTATTTCTTGAGGGTCAGGAGCTGACAGAGCTGGACGAAGCGGTCTGCCTGAAAGAGGGGGGCCGCCTTACGCTGATCCGCCTGACTTTTCTCGCGGGAAGACTCTGGTAGTATGGGCTCAGAGCATACATACCCGGGAAGTGAGGAGATGCTGTGAAAAAAAATGACTGGCTGCTGGCAGCGGGGATTCTGCTGGCCGTCTGTCTGTCCGGTATCCTGCTGTATGGTAACAGGGCGGCGGGGAACTATGTGCTGATTCAGGTGGACGGAGCGGAGTATGGGCGCTACAGCCTGGAAGAGGATCAGGTCGTGGAGATCAACGGGACCAACCGGCTGGAGATTCAGGGCGGAGAAGCTTTTATGACCTGGGGGGACTGTCCGGATCAGATCTGTGTGCACACGGAGCCGGTGAGCAGCGTACATGAGGTGATTGTCTGCATGCCCAACCGGGTGACCGCGGAAGTACGGGAAGGGAAATAATGCATGGACAATCGAACATATGGTTGTATTCTGTTCCCGGACATGATATGATAGAGAAAGTAACGGGATGAGGACAGAGACAGATGATTGCATTTTTAAAAGGAGAGATTGCTGACCTGACGGAGGGAAGCGTAGTGCTGGACGTGAATGGAGTCGGGTATGAGGTGCTCGTACCGGGACAGCTTCTGTCCATGCTGGAAGGAATCGGCAGCCGGGTGAAGCTGTATACGTATATGCAGGTGCGGGAGGATGCGGTGGTCCTTTTTGGATTTTTGACAAAGGATGACCTGCAGATGTTCCGGCTGCTGACCGGGGTCAGCGGAGTGGGGCCGAAGGCGGGGCTGAATATCCTGTCCACGCTCGGAGTGGACGATCTGAGGTTTGCGATTCTGGCAGACGATGTAAAAAGGATCGCGAAGACTCCGGGGATCGGGGCCAAGACCGCGCAGAAGATTATCCTGGAGCTGAAGGACAGGCTGGATCTTCAGGATGTGTTTGAGAAAAAGTCTGCTTCCGGACAGATCACGCCGGAGGCGGCAGCTGCTGCCGGGAGCCAGGTGGTACAGGAAGCGGTGGAAGCACTGGTTGCCCTTGGCTACGGAAGTACAGAGGCGCTGAAGGCAGTGCGCTCCGTACAGCCTGGGGAGGATATGGATGTGGAGACTGTTCTGAAGGAAGCGCTGAAGCGGATGGCATTCTGACAGACCGGGCTGGCCGGGATTGCAGGAAAAACAGATGGAAAATAACAGGATAGAGGTTCACACATGAATAACCGGCGGATTATTACAACGGATGCGGCAGAAGAAGATGTCCGGATCGAGGGCAGCTTAAGGCCGCAGAGCCTTGAAGCGTATATTGGCCAGGAAAAGGCAAAGAGCAATCTGAAAATCTATATCCAGGCGGCAAAGTCCAGAGGGGAGGCTCTGGACCATGTGCTTTTCTATGGCCCTCCGGGTCTGGGCAAGACCACACTGGCCGGGATCATTGCCAATGAGATGGGGACTCATATGAAGGTGACCAGCGGGCCCGCCATCGAGAAGCCGGGTGAGATCGCGGCGGTCCTCAACAATCTGCAGGAGGGGGATGTGCTTTTTGTAGACGAGATCCACCGGCTGAACCGGCAGGTGGAAGAGGTGCTGTATCCGGCCATGGAGGACTATGCCATTGATATTATGATCGGAAAGGGTGCTTCTGCAAGGAGTATCCGTCTGGATCTGCCCAGATTTACGCTGGTGGGGGCTACCACCCGGGCAGGGCTTCTGACGGCGCCGCTGCGGGACCGGTTCGGGGTCGTCCACCATCTGGAATATTATACAGTCCAGGAACTGACGACCATCATCCTGCGCTCTGCAGAAGTACTGGGGGTGGAGATCGACCGGGAAGGGGCGGATGAGCTTGCCAGGCGTTCCAGAGGCACCCCAAGGCTTGCCAACCGCCTCCTGAAGCGCGTCCGGGATTTTGCCCAGGTGAAATACGACGGCAGGATCACCAGTGAGGTGGCTGTCTTCGCTCTGGACCTTCTGGAAGTGGACCGCCACGGTCTCGATCAGCTTGACCGCCGGATCCTCCGTACGATTATAGAGAAATTTGCAGGCGGCCCCGTGGGGCTTGATACTCTGGCGGCGGCTCTGGGGGAGGACGCAGGTACGCTGGAGGATGTCTATGAGCCGTATCTGATCCAGAACGGATTTCTGAACCGCACCTCCAGAGGCCGTATGGCTACAAAACAATCTTATGACCATTTGGGGATTGCCTTCCAGGACTAAGTCCGTTATAATGTTCAGGAAGGAACAACGCAGGAAGAGGCCGTATGGCGGACAGAAGGCAGGGAACATATGTTCTCGCAGCTGCATGGTTCCCGGTGGGGGGATTGAAATATGGCAAGGAAAAATACAGCAGAAGTATTGATAAACGGAAAGGTGTATACGATAAGCGGTTATGAGAGCACCGCTTATCTTCATAAGGTTGCGACTTATCTTAATGAAATGGAAGAGCAGATCTCTCAGACGGAGAATTATAATCTGCTGTCCCAGGATGAGAAACAGCTTTTGAAAAATATGAACCTGGCAGATCTTTATTTTAAGGCGGAGGAAACCAGAGGGACGCTGGAGCAGCAGGCGGAGCAGAAGGACAGGGAGATCTACAGCCTGAAGCATGACCTGATCGATGTCAGGATGGAGAATGACCGTCTCACAAAGCAGATGGAAGAGCTGGAGACGCAGCTTACGGAAGCCAGGAAGCGTCAGGAACGTGTGACGAGGGCGGCATCCAGCGGCAGGAGACTCTATAAGCCGGAGCAGCGGCTCTGATCAGGGGACAGATGACAGATAAGAACAGGCAGATAGAAGAAGATACGAGGGGGCTGTCGCAGATCAGCTCTGGGATAAGAACATATGTTCGAAAACCGGAGCTGTATTTTGCAGCAGCCCTGTCTGGTATATGGAGTTAGAGGAAGATCATGGAAAAAAGACTGGAATTACTGGCTCCGGCGGGCTCCTTCGAGAGCCTGAAGGCCGCGGTGCATGCAGGCGCGGATGCGGTCTATATGGGAGGAAGCCGCTTCGGGGCCAGAGCCTATGCGGACAATCCGGAGGGAGAGGCGCTCCTTCAGGCAATCGATTATGCACACCTGTATGGAGTAAAACTGTATCTGACCGTCAATACTCTTCTGAAAGAACAGGAGTTGGAACAGGAATTATATGAGTATCTCCTCCCATGCTGCGAACGGGGACTGGATGCGGTGATTGTACAGGATCTGGGCGTGCTTCAGGCTGTCCGGGAATGGTTTCCGGAGCTTCCCGTCCATGCCAGCACTCAGATGACTTTGTGCGGTACAGGGGGCGCACGGATACTGAAAGAGGCAGGGGCGCAGCGGATTGTGCTGGCGCGGGAGCTGTCTCTTCCGGAGATTGCCAGGATCCATGAGGATACCGGAATGGAGATTGAGTGTTTTGTCCACGGGGCACTCTGCTACTGTTATTCCGGCCAGTGTCTGTTCAGCAGTATCCTGGGGGGCAGGAGCGGAAACCGGGGACGGTGCGCCCAGCCGTGTCGCCTCACATATGAAGCGCTGTCAGAACAGGGACCGGTCACACGGAAAGGTCCGGAGCCTCTGCTGAGCCCGAAAGATATCTGTACCATCGATCTGCTGCCGAAAATCGCCCGGGCAGGCGTGTATTCCCTGAAGATTGAGGGAAGGATGAAGCGTCCGGAGTATACGGCAGGCGTTGTGCGTATCTACCGGAAGTATGTGGACTGGTATCTGCAGTATGGCGGAGACGGTTACCGGGTTCTGGAGGAAGATAAAAAAGAGCTGCTGCTTCTGTTTAACCGGGATGGATTTTCCAGAGGGTATTATGAAAAGCACAATGGAAGAGAGCTTATGGCACTTGCGGCTCAGAAACCGGACAGGCAGGAAAAGAAAGCCTACGAGGTGCTGACTGCCGGCCTTCGGCGGGACTATGTGGAGAAAGAGAAGAAGATCCCCGTCACAGGAACACTGTACGCCGAGGCCGGACAGCCCATGAGACTCAAGATCAAGGCCGGGCCCTGTGTGACCGTATACGGAGACAGTCCGCAGACTCCGAAAAACCGCCCCATGGACCCGGAGCAGCTTTACAGGCAGATGAATAAGACCGGCGGCACTCCATTTATATGGAAAGAACTGAAGATTCGCATGGAGGGTCCCCTGTTTATACCGGTGCAGGCGCTGAACCAGCTTCGCCGGGAAGGATTTTCAAAGCTTCAGGAAGAGATACTCGGCGCTTCCCGCAGGAACGGTCCGGGATGCGGCGCGACGTTCAAAGAGTCAGCTTCAGCCGGTGCGGACAGCGGACGTCAGACGTATGTGCCTTCCTGGAAGAACGGGGCAGAGCTCCATGTCTCTGTGGAGACTCCGGAACAGTTGGGGGAGGTATTATCCCGGGCAGAGGATCTCCGGGCCGGAAACATTCCCTTGCTGTGTGCGGTATATATAGATGCTGAAAGTATGGAAGAGGATCTGGAGGAGCAAATCGGCCTGATTCATGAGAAGCATTTGAAGGCATATGTGATGCTGCCGGTTGTCTTCCGGATGAAAACTGCAGAGAGGTATGAGAAGGAAAAGGACAGATGGGCCCTGCTTCCGGCGGAGGGCTGTGTGATCCGGAATCTGGAGGAATATACATTTCTGAAAGAGATCGGCTGGAAGGGGGAAATCATCCTGGACCACAATGTCTATACCTTTAACAGAAGAAGCCGTGCGTTCTGGCGGGAGAAGGGGATCCGTGGCATGACCAGTCCGCTGGAACTGAACCGCCGGGAGCTTTCGGAGATCTCGGACAGGGACAGCATACAGATTATTTACGGACGGTATCCCATGATGGTGACGGCGGGATGTATCCACAGGACGCTGGGGCAGTGCCGGCAGAAGCCGGAGCTCTGGATGTTAAAGGACCGGTATCAGAAGGAATTTCCGGTGAAAAACTGCTGCCGGGACTGCTACAATATTATTTATAACAGCCAGCCGCTGTATCTGGCAGATCTGATGGACGAGCTTCCGGGACCTGTCGCCGGGGCATACCGGGTGATGTTCACGACAGAGAGGCGGGAGGAGGTCAGACGGGTGCTCATGGATCTGGCGGGACAGAGAAAAAGAGACAGGGATTTCACGAGAGGACATTTTAAACGGGGCGTCGAATAATATGGTGAATGTGATTACCGAATTATCCAAATATGCCATCGTCCTATTTCTGGCATTATATACGCTGGTGGGTTTCCGGCTGGTGAGAAAACCGGAGGAAGAGAAGCGGGCGGCGCTGTGGCAGCAGGACCTGCTGCTGTTCGGCATGCATCTTCTGTCGAATCTGATCCTGTATCTGAATACGGAGAATGAAAAGATCCTGTATTTTGCCGGGGCACAGATGGTCCTGTTCATGGCCTTTCTGATTCTGCAGCATGTGATCTATCCGAAGGTGGACCATCTTCTGAACCACAATCTGCTGGTGCTTCTCAGCGTGGGATTTCTGATGCTGGCGAGGCTGTCTTTTGACAAGGCAGAACGTCAGTTCGAGCTTGCGGTGCTGGCGGCCGGGCTGACTTTTCTGATTCCGTGGATCATCCGCAGGTCTGCCGGGAAGCTGAGAGGTTATTACTGGTGGTATGGAGCAGCCGGGCTGGGACTTCTGACTGCGGTGCTGATCGCGGGAAAGCTGAGCTTCGGGGCGAAGCTTGCCATCACCATACACGGAATCTCCTTCCAGCCTTCGGAGTTTGTGAAGATCCTCTTCGTATTTTTCGTGGCCGGAATGCTTTATGAGACCCGGGAGCTGCGCCGTCTCGTCATTGCCACCTGCGCGGCTGCGGCTCATGTGCTGGTGCTGGTGCTGTCCAGGGATCTGGGCGGTGCGCTGATCTTTTTCGTAGTATATCTGGTCATGCTGTATACGGCCACCAGGCAGCCTCTTTATTTTCTCGCGGGCCTGTTGTCGGGGAGCGGGGCCGCATATCTGGCGTGGAAGCTGTTTGCTCACGTACAGACCCGTGTTCTGGCATGGAGCGATCCATTTTCCGTCATAGATAAAGAAGGGTATCAAATCACCCAGTCTCTGTTTGCCATCGGTACCGGAAGCTGGTTCGGTCTGGGACTGGGCCAGGGGATGCCTTTTAAGATTCCGGTGGTGGAGGAAGACTTTATTTTCGCTGCCATTGCGGAGGAATGCGGGCTGCTGTTTGCCATCTTTCTGATTTTCGTATATTTGTGCAGTTTTTATATGATATTGAATATAGCCATGTGCCTGAAGGATGCTTATTATAAACTGGTGGCGGCGGGGCTTGGGACGCTGGTGATCTTCCAGGCGTTTCTCTCCATCGGCGGGGTGACCAAATTTATCCCGTCCACCGGAGTGACGCTTCCTTTTATCAGCTATGGCGGCAGTTCTCTGCTGAGCATGTTTGCGGTCTGGGCGATCATCCAGGGAATGTATTTGAAGCGCAGCGATGAGGTGACAGGAAATGCAAAAGGAAAAGACGCCAAAAAAGAAAAAGCAGAAAAGGGTCGGAAAAAGGGCTGACAACCGGGAGTACAGTAATATCATGCTTCTTTTTACCGGGATTTTTGCGCTGATGATCGGATATCTGATCTTTTTTCAGGTATCCGAAAGCCGGGAGGCAATCAACAATCCGTATAATGCCAGGCTGGAGACCTTCGAGAAGCGGGTAGTCCGGGGAAATATCCTGGCTTCGGACGGACAGGTTCTTGCCTACACGAAAGTGAATGAGGACGGGACAGAGACCAGGTATTATCCCTTTGACTGTACCTTTTCTCATGTGCTGGGGTATTCGGACTACGGCAGGACCGGTATCGAAGAGCTGGGGAATTTTCAGCTTCTGACGTCCAATGCGTATTTTGCGGAGAAATTTATCAATGAGCTGAGAGAGAAGAAAAATATCGGAGACAATCTGGTGACAACGCTGGATGTGGATCTGCAGACGGCGGCTCATGATGCCCTGGGAGAGCAGAAAGGAGCGGTGGTGGTGCTGGAGGCGGCAACGGGAAATGTGCGCGCCCTGGTGTCCAAACCGGACTATGACCCTGGGCTGGTGCGCTCGGAATGGGGCAGACTCTCCAGCTCGGAGGACAGCATCCTTCTGAACCGTGCCATGCAGGGGCTGTATCCGCCGGGGTCCACCTTTAAGACCGTCACGCTTCTGGAATATCTGAGAGAACATCAGTTCGATTCTGAAAACTATTCTTTTACCTGTGAAGGAAAGGTGCCCATGGGAAATTCTTCTATCAGTTGTTATCACGGGACCCGGCATGGGGTGCTGGATCTTCCAGGGGCGTATGCCAGATCCTGCAACGGCGCTTTTGCCAGCATGGGGCAGGAGCTTCATGTGGATGCTTTTCGGAAGCTGGCGGAGCAGCTTCTGTTCGATTCTGACCTGCCGCTGGCGCTTCCCTACAGCAAAAGCTCTTTCCGGCTGAAAGATTCGGATTCGGAGGCGCTGCGCATGATGACGGCCATCGGACAGGGAGACACGCTGGTTACGCCCATGCACATGGCCATGATCACGGCTGCAGTCGCCAACGACGGGGTGCTGATGGTCCCCCGGTTTCTGGACCGGACGGAGAGCTATACGGGGGCGACGGTGGTGGAGCGCTATCCGGTGACGGAATACGGGCGCCTTATCAGTGAGCAGGAGGCGGAGACTCTTCAGGAATATATGCGTGCGGTGGTGGAGAACGGGACGGCGACGCCCTTGAAGAGCGATGTCTATACGGCGGCCGGCAAGACCGGAACAGCCGAATACAGCAGCGACAAAAACAGGAGCCATGCCTGGTTTGCCGGATATGTGACCGGCGACAGGCCGGATCTTGTAGTCTGCGTTCTGGTGGAGAGCGCGGGCTCCAGCAGCGAGTATGCGGTCCCGGTGGCAAAAAGGATATTTGATGCGTATTATGCAGGGGAATGAGAAGAGCATAAAAAGGCAACTCTACGATAAGTAGATTGCCTTTTTTGCTGTATTCGTGCTACAATCCGTGCATGAAGACCTGCGGCGCCGGCACCGGTCTGTACCGGTTTTTGTGTCTTCAACCTCCGTTCCCGCAGTTTCAGGGACTGCCGGACGGCGATGCCCGGCATCGTCTCCCTACACCGGCTGTCCCCTGCCGGGCAGCGGAAATGGAATCCACAAAATGAGAAACAGCATCTGAAGCAAAGATGCAAAGCGACAGTAAGGATTTACACGATGGACAATATGATTTTTGGAAAATTTATCAGAACATCCAGGAAGGAAAAGGGACTGACCCAGAAGCAGCTTGCGGATATGCTCCATGTATCAGACAAGACCATATCCAAATGGGAGAACGGCATCGGTTTTCCGGATATCAAACTGCTGGAACCGCTGGCTGACTGTCTGGAGGTGAGTCTTCTGGAGCTGATGCAGAGTGAGCGGTTAAAGGAGCCGAAGATTGACCGGGAGGATGCGGAGCAGGCGGTGGCGGTCACTATCCTGCGGTCCGGGCAGGCGGAGGAGAAGAAAGAGCTTATGTGGAAAGTGAAGCTCCTGCTGGGCGCCTGCGCGTGCGGGAGCCTGTATCTGGCATGGACCGGTATCGGTTATCTTCTGGGAGGAGGTGTAAAAATGAACGAAAGTGCAGGTGTTCTGCATGGAAATCCGGTGGCTTTCTATATATGGGCGGGACTGCTGGTGATTCTGTGCGGAGCGGCAGCCATCTGCCTTCTGTGGAAAAATGAGCAGATCAGCGAGGTGAAGATCGGCCGGCATAAGATCAAGGGTACTCTGACGATTCTGATGGATATGCTGGTGGTACTGCTTCTGCATACATATCTGTCCAACATTGCCAACAACAGAGATCAGCTTGTAAACCTTCCGGAGCTTTTGCCTGTGCATGCGCATATCACCAATCCGGACGGCAGCAGGAGGGCGGGCCTTTTTATCAAGGAAGAGGTGGTGGATGGATTCCAGTCCTCCGCATATGTCAAGGATCTCAAACTGACTGTGCGCCTGAAAGCGGGCATCGACCGGGTGGATCCGGAAGACGGGGATACACTGGATCTGTTTCTGGAGGGCGCCAATTCGCTGGAGGCCATGGGAGAAAATGAAAACATGGACATCGTGTGGAATGCCGGAGAGGATGGCTCTTTTCTCGGAGGATCGGAAGCAAAATGTCTGGTGTCAAAGGAGCTCTTTGAGACAAACGGCTGGAAGCTGGGAGAAAAGATTTCGCTGTGTCAGTATTATTACACTCAGGAGGATGCAAAATGGGGAAACGTCCTTATGAAACCTCTGGAGACGGGGGAATATGAGATCGCCGGATATGCGGACCTGATCAAAGCATCTGCGGCGGACATCATGGTGGTGGCGCCGGATATCGTACTGCCCTTTCAGACGGTCCGGGATGCCTGTGAAAGGAACGGGATTCCATTCTACGCAGATTCCGCATCGTTTTATGTGGCGAATACGCTGGAGCTCAACGAATTTAAACAGGAGATGAAGGATCTGTCTCTGCGGAACGCTTCCCCGACTACCCGTGATTTTTCCCTGAACGGGGTCGCGCTGAGGGTAAATGACGCGGTGTTCGTCAATACGGCGACCCGGCTGCGCAGGGTGATCGATGCTGTGGAGGTGTTTCTGCCGTTTCTGCTGGCGCTGATCGCCTGTGTGGGCTATCTGGTTACGCTGCTCCTGCTGCAGAGCCGGAAAAATGAGATGGCGCTTCTTCGTTCCATGGGGCTTGGCAGATGGAAATGCTTCCGGATCTTTTTTACAGAGCAGTTGATTCTGGTCCTCACGGGGATCGTGGCGGGGAGCGTCTTCTCGGTGCTCCTTCAGGGAAATTACGGCTGGGATTCGGTGCTGACCGGATGCCTGGTGGGGAGCTGTTACATGCTGGGCAACAGTCTGGCCCTGTGGAAACTTATGAAAGTCAGCGTGATGGAAGCGCTGTTCCAGGCAGAGTGAAGGAGCAGCCAGGGAATTGATGAAAACAGAGACAGGAACAGGAGGGGCGTACAATATGGAAATCTTACGTGCGGAGCATGTATCATACAGTTATCAGACGAAATATCAGAAAGTGGAAGCGGTCAGGGATGTGAGCTGCACTTTTGAGCAGGGGAATTTTTATGCCATCATCGGAGAATCGGGGAGCGGCAAGAGTACCTTTCTCTCCCTTCTGGCGGGGCTGGATGTGCCCCTGGAGGGTACGATTTATGTGCAGGGAAAATCCCTTGGGACCATGGACCGGGACGCCTACCGGCTGAATCAGGCATCTGTGGTCTATCAGTCCTTCCATCTGTTCCCGCTCCTGACGGCGCTGGAAAACGTGATGCTTCCCATGGAATTTAAGAAAATGAAAAAACGGGAGGCGGCAGAGCGGGCGAAGGCGCTGCTTGCGCGGGTGGGGCTGGATCCCAGGATTGGGGGACAGTTTCCGAAGATGATGAGCGGCGGAGAGCAGCAGAGAGTGGCCATCGCCCGGGCGGTGGCGGCGGGAGGGGAGATCATCCTGGCGGATGAGCCCACCGGCAATCTGGATTCGGAAAATGAAAAGCGGATCGTGGCGCTTCTGAAGGAGCTGGCTCATGAAGATGGTTATACCGTGATTGTGATCACGCACAATCCCAATGTGGCGGAAGAGACCGATCACGTTTTCCGGATGAAGGACGGAGAGATGGAACAGGTGCGATAAGGAAAAAGAGGAGACAGACATGATCATAACAAACAGTATGCGGCAGCTGATGAGGATGAAAGGCAGGACAGTTTTGTTCCTTTTTCTTATGCTGTTCGCTTCAGGGCTTCTGAGCCTTGGAAGAGGCTTCTGGATCATCAACCGGGAGAAGACAGCGGCCTATGAAGATTCTTTTATGACCATCGGAACCGTGGAACAGAAGGAAGACACAGTAAAGGAAATGAAATCCTGGGACGCGGAAAAACAGGAATATGTCATCCATGGAAAAAGTGTGTATCACTCACTGCTTCCGGTCTCCATACTGGATCTGGAAGGGGTTACGTATCTGTCCGGCCCGGAGAAGCGGATCTGTTACGGAGCGTATCTGCCGGAATATTTCATGTACGGCAACGGTACGGCGTATGACGGACTGAGGCTTGGTTTCCTGGTGGAGGCGTCTCCGGTGGAGGATACCGTCCCGGATCATCCGGTCAAGATCCGGATCAGCAAAGTGTGGAAGGGATTTGGTCTCCGGGAAAATGACACGGTCTTTCTGTGCGATCATTACAATCCGGAACCGGAGATGCTCCATGCGGATAAAACCTATCTGATGTATCTCTATGATGGCATCAGTCATGGCGGGGGGGATATTGAATTCGTACCGCAGGAGCTTACTTCCGAGCAGAGAAGTCCGGACGGCGAGGCGATACCGTGCCAGGTGGAGGAAAACTACTGGTGCGAAGAAGTGACGGAGGATTTCTGGGAATCCGAACGCAGCAGATGGTGGCGGAATCTGATGGAGGTATGGGAGTATCCAAATCATGTCTTTCCGGTTACAGGCACCTGCAATGTGGAACTGATGATGGCTTTTTACAACGGAGAAGCGTACATTACTTCCGGAAGAACTTTTACAGAAGAGGAATATGAACAGGGGGAGAAGGTGTGCCTGATCCAGGAGGCATTTGCCAGAAAATACGAACTGAAACCGGGAGATCAGCTGCGGCTTCCCCTGCTGGTGGCGGATCATGCATGGTCTGCGGGATCTGTATGGACGAACGGAGGCGGAGGCGGGTTTAACTTCCTGAATGCAAAAGGGGAGCCATACGAGGTATTTGAGGACAGTATGTATACGGTCGTGGGAGTCTACGGCGGGGAAGCCGGACAGTATGACGATTATGGAATGGGATATAACGAGGTCCTCATTCCCAGCCGTTCGGTCAGGAACAGCGATGCAGACAACATCGTCCGGTTCGGTCCCATGAACGGAAGCACAACGTCGTTTCAGATCGAAAACGGGACCATAGACGCCTATATGGAAAAGTGGGGGCGCCTGGGGATCGACAACGTGGAGATCACATTTTACGACAGGGGTTATACCGAGCTGGAGGCAAATCTTTACAATATGGAGCAGATCGCCCGGATCCTGCTGGTGGCGGGCATTGCCATGGTGCTGATGGTGCTGGGCTATTTTTCCTGGATCTTTATCCTGCGTCAGAGGGAGCGGACGGCCATCGAGCGGTCTCTGGGCTTCCGGAAGAGCCAGAGCTTTCTGTCCCTGTTCAGCGGGATCTTCCTGATCATCCTTGTGGGAGCGGCGGGAGGCTGTACGGCCGGCAGCCTTCTGTCGGGAAGGATCGCCGGCGGCATCGGGCAGAAGGTATATTATGACACCTTCTTTGGCAGCAGCGCAGGCGCGCAGGGGGCGGAAGAACTGTCGGAGGAAGATATGGAGGTACTGGAGAAGCCTTATACGGCAGCGGTGCAGAATACACTGCTGATCCTCGTGGCGGGGGCGGCAGTCTCCGGGGCGGGCATTCTTATGAATCTGAGGCAGGAGCCCATGAATATGTTTGGCAGCAGAAAGGAATGATCCGGCTATTGACAAACCGTAAAAAAATGATATGATGGACTGGCGGGGACATTTCCTGAGCAAAGAAAAAAGGAGAGAAGATTATGAAAAAGAGAAACAGAATGGTAGCTTTGATGCTGGCTGCAGTGATGTCCATGTCACTGGCTGCCTGCGGAAAGAGCGGAAATGACAGCCAGCCCACCGGACAGGATGCCGGCGTGGAGGCGGATGCAGACGCGGACGCTGCAGCAGAGAGCGCTTCAGAGGAAGCAGAGGCGCCGGAAGAGGAGACGGAGGATCCCTTCGCTGCTGCACAGGAGAACATGACATCCGTTACCAGTCTGGATGCAAAGACCGTGATGGAAATGGATATGGTAGTCAGCGCCGATGGACAGGAGCAGAGTGTTGAGAGCGTTACGACGATGGATATGAGCTGCTTTTATGAGCCGCTGCGCATGAGAATGGAGATGACGGTAGACGCAGGCGAGGCCGGAAGTGTATCTACCACTCTCTATGCAGAGACCGATGAGAGCGGTACCTGCACGGCGTATATGAATGACGGTACAGGCTGGCAGTCTCAGACGGTGTCTGCGGCGGACCTTGACCAGTATGATTTCAGTACGGACATGAATCTCTACTTAACTGGAGACTATGGTTTCGAGGAAGCAGGAACAGAGGCAGTGGATGGTGCCAATGCGTATAAATATACGGGAGCCATCACAGGCGACGAGATGAAGGAGCTGATGCTTGCTTCCGGCGCCATGAATTCCGTGAGTCAGCTGGGTCTTGATACGACGCAGGTGGACAGCATGCTGGACGGACTGGGAGACCTGGCAATCAATCTGTGGATTGATGAGGCGACGCTCTATCCGGTGAAATACGAGATCGACATGACAGACGCCATGAATACGCTGATGACAAACATGGTGGAAGCCATGGGCGAGCAGGGCGAAGGCGTGTCCATGAGCATCCCGAAGATGACCATGAGCATGACCTGCTCCAATTACAATGCGGCAACCGATTTCACGGTACCGGAAGAGGCGAAGGCAGAGTAGGAAAATAAAACAGAAACAGAGGAAAAGGCATTCTGCGGGTTCGGCCTGCAGGATGCCTTTTTTGAATGCTATGATAATCAGAAAGCAGCAGGAAAGAGGCCATACATGTGCCGGGAGGCGTCTGGCTTGTACTGATCCCCTCGGGGGCAGCGGTCTGCCTGCCGGTCATCCCGAAGATCAAACTGCCCACTATGGAGGCCTGCATTCTGCTGCACTATCAGGGAGAATGGATGACGCTTTTCTTTTTCGCGCTGCTCCTTGCGCTTATTGGTTTTGTGTTTACGTTGTGCTGGGCCCCGTTCGGGCCGGGTAATCCTGACCCGGCTTATTTAATTTTACATTTTATTTCCCAACGGGAGTGTTTATCTGATATAATAAAAACATAGTGGTTTACTGGAAAAATGTGAAACTTAAATGAAGAGGAACTGTACATGAATGTAAAAAATGATCGTCTGTCACAGCTTCTGGAAGACGCTCTTTTTTGTCTGAAGCTGACAGAGGAAAACCAAAAGATTGCCGGACAGTATCTGGAGTTCGGACAGAGACCGGATCCGTCCGCAGACGGAACGTCTGAGCTTCTTTCCCGGGTGGAATATCAGGATTTTGCCCTGCTTGGTCCATCGGAGCGCGAGGCGTGTCTGGACGGCTGCCAGGCGCTCAGGGAGGAGAGAGAGGAGGAGCTTCTTGGCCGCTACGTGCGGTTCGTGGCGGCAGTGGGCGGCGCTTCCGCGGTCTATGTGCTGGTCCGGCGCAGGAATGAGGACTGGCTTCTTCGATGGCTTACGAAGGAACAGCGGGCGGTGTTCTGGGCGGAGATGTACGCCCACGAAGCCAGTACCCTGCAGCAGGGACGCTTAAGCGTGCTGTTCAGTATGGGGAAAAAGGATCCGGAGGCCCTCGTCCGGGCCATGGAGCTTTGTCGGGGAAGGGAGGATGCGGCGAAAATGCTCCTGACCGGGATCTGGCTGTGCTGCATGAGTCTGGACGCTGTGGAAAATGACCGGACAGAAGCGTTGTCGGGATGGCTGGAGCAGAGGATTCTTGAACGGCTCCCGGAGCTTTTTGGGGTAAATACCATGCCGGATGCAGAATTGTCAGAACTTAGGGACTATATCCTTCATACACAGGGAAATGTGCCGTTTCCCGAAGAGATACGGAAGATCTTAAGAGGCCGGACCGGTTCTTCTGACCAACTGGCTCTTCTGACCGGCTGCGCGTATCTGTCCCTTGGGCACCGGGAGTCCTTCCGGACTGCGCTGAAGCTTCTGGCGGCCGCGGATCAGGAGGCAGGCAGGAATTGTTTTCCCGGCATCTGCCGTTATATGGCGGATGCGGAATGGTTTGACAGGCACCGGAAGTTTCTGATGGAAGAACTGCCCATCTCCCCGGCGGACTGGGCCAGGTGGGGCATTCAGGAGCGGCTGGCTGACATCTGGAGGTCGGTGTTCACCCAATATCCGGCGGCCATCGCGGAAGTGACCGAAGGACTGGATCTCTGGACCTACGACCGTCTGCTGGAGACGGCCGGGAGGCAGGCTCCGGCGCTGTATGAGCAGATCTATGACCTGGAGCGCTACCGGCACAAAGCGGCTGAGGAGCTGATCACCCATTTCGAGACCAACGGGGAGGCTGCCCGGAAATATTTCCTGGGGGAGGCAGAGCTTTCAGATATCCTTCCCTTTGTCAAAGAATGGCGGAAAAATGTCAGCGGTATTTATGGATATAAGAATAACCGGCTGGAGCTTCTGCGGGATGATCCGAAGATGCAGCTGCTCTACCGGCGGGCGGTGGCCATGGAGGGACTTCTGATGCATGGCGCCTGGTTCCGGTTCTATATGTTCGATTCGGAGGAATCTGACTTTGGCGGGCTTCTGACGGTCCGGGAAATCGGGGACATTTTCCGGATCTTTCAGGAAGAGCAGGTTCCCGTGCTTTATCAGCTGGACGTCCTGGCCTGTATCCATGAGTACTGTCACGAGGCTGCGGATCAGGAGGCGTTTCAGAAGGAGTGTGTGGAGGCCCTGGACCAGAGGATCGGTGTGTGGGGTGAGGCGTACAAAAAGGCGGCGCTCCAGGGGGCGGCCATGACCCGGATTTTCTGCATCCTGACCATGGACCGTCACGGACAGGAGTATAAGGATGCGCTTCTTGCCTGCGCCGGCGACAGCTCCAGACAGGTACAGCAGGTCCTTCTGTCCGTCTACAGCGGACACCGGGAATGGGAACCGGAGATGAAAGCCATGCTCGCATCCAGAAAGCAGAAGGAGCGCCAGATGGCGGTGTGGGTGCTGAAGCAGTGGGGGGCAAAGCAGTACCGGGCGGAGCTTGAGGCGGCGCTTCAGAAAGAAAAGAATAAAAAGATCGCCGAATATCTGGAAAAGCTTCTGGGCGCAGAGCAGGAGATCGTGGATCTGGAGCAGCTGACCAGGAACTGTCTGAAAAACGGCGGCAGACAGAAGGTCCAGTGGGCGTTTCAGGAGCCTTATGAAAAGATACATACGAAGGGCGGCACGGAGGTTTCGGAGGATTACTTGAAGGCGATCATGGCCTGCTATGCGTTTATGAATGTACCGGGCATTTCCAGAGACGCAGGGAAGCTTGCAGATGCGCTTGATCAGGCGGAGCTGTCCGTATGTATGCGGGAGCTGTTCCGGCGCTGGCTGGAGGCCGGCGCGGAGGCGAAGAAGAAATGGGTTCTGTATGCGGCGTCCATCCACGGCGGGGAGGAGATCATCCCCCTTCTGCATGAGCAGATCAAAGAGCTGCCGGGAAAATTCCGGGGCGCGCTGGCGGTGGAGGCGGTGAAGGCGCTGGCGCTTAATGGTTCCTCCCCGGCGCTCCTTCTGGTGGATCAGATCGCCCGGAAATTCAAATACCGTCAGGTGAAAAAGGGCGCCGCCGACGCTCTTGCCGGGGCCGCCGCGCAGCTTGGGATCAGCCGGGAAGAGCTGGAAGACCGGATCGTGCCGGATCTTGGATTTGATGAAAGAATGGAACGGACGTTCGATTACGGAAGCCGCCGGTTTACGGTCCGGCTGACCTTGTCACTGGAAGCGGAGGTGTACGGGGAGGACGGAAAACGGCTGAAAAACCTGCCGTCCCCCGGAAAACAGGATGATCCGGAGAAGGCGGATGCGGCCAATCATGCGTTCAAAGAGATGAAAAAGCAGTTAAAGACAGTGGCAGCCGGCCAGAAGCTGCGGATGGAACAGGTTCTGCTCACCGGGCGGTCCTGGGAGGCCGATCGCTGGAGGGCGCTCTTTGTGAGCAACCCGGTCATGCATCCGTTTGCGGCGGGGTTGATCTGGGGTGTCTATGAGGACGGAGTGCTGAAGGCGGCTTTCCGGTATATGGAGGACGGCAGCTTCAACACCCGGGAGGAGGAGCCCTTTGCGTTTCCGCAAACAGGGACCATCGGGCTGGTGCATCCGGTGGAGTTTGCCGAGGAAGAGCGGGCGGCATGGGCCGAGCAGCTTTCCGATTATGAGATCACTCAGCCGGTGGAGCAGCTGTCCCGTCCGGTTTTTGGCCCCACAGAGGAGGAGCGGTCCCGGACGGAACTGGCCCGTTTCAAAGGGAGACTGGTCAATGCACTGAGCCTCTCCGGGAAGCTCACCCGGCAGGGCTGGAACAAAGGGCCGGTGGGAGACAACGGAGAATACTGTACTTTTTACCGGGAAGACGGAAGAACAGGCGTTCGACTGTCCTTTTCCGGCTGCGGCATCACCGCCGAACATATGGAGGTGGCCGTCTACGGCGCGGTCTTCTACCGGCCGGGAACGGACGCGGACCAGAAGGGCCGGGAAGAGACCTGTGCGCTGGGAGAGGTCAGCCCCCGGTATTTCAGCGAGATTATGCTGCAGCTTGGGGCGTGTCTGGATTAATTTTCCAAAGGAGGGACAGGATGCACAGAGTGGCAACGACATCACAGATGAAAGAACTGGACCGGATCGCCATAGAGGAATGGAAGATCCCGTCTCTTACCCTGATGGAACGGGCGGCAGGGGCCGTTGCGGACCGGGTGCTGAAACTTACCGGGAAAACCGCAGAGAGGCCGCGGATCACCATCTTCTGCGGCCCTGGAAATAACGGCGGCGACGGGATCGCAGCGGCAAGACTTCTGCTTGCAAAAGGCTGTGAAGTCCGTGCCTTTCTGGTGGGGGATCGAGGAAAGATGACGCCGGACTCCCTGGCCATGGAGCAGAAACTGATTCTGGCAGGTGGGATTCTGGAATATGATCTGGCAGAGCAGGCAGCCCTGCAGGAATGGATGAAAGGCAGCGCATGCATGGTGGATGCACTGTTTGGCGTGGGACTTCGCCGTCCCATAACGGGAGACTTCTTATGGGCGGTCCGCCGGATGAACGAAGCCCCCTGCCCGGTGGTCGCCTGCGATATCCCGTCAGGGATCGACGGAGACACGGGCGTCGTCCTGGGCGAGGCCGTCCGCGCTGCCTGGACCGTGACCTTCACCTGCTCCAAATACGGACTGGAGCAGGGAGAGGGAAAAGCGTACGCAGGGACAGTGGAAGTGGCGGATATTGGGATTCCGGAGGAAGTGATCAGACGTTTCTGGCAGAAGTAATTTTGTATTGCTTTTGTGCGTACGTTCGTGTATGATATAAAAAGAATCACAAAAACGGAAGGGAGTTTTTCAGATGGCAAAGTCAGCAAATGTTTATGCACGGATAGAACCAGAGATCAAAGAACAGGCAGAAATGATTTTAAATGCACTGGGAATTCCGGCATCCAATGCGATTACCATGTTTTATAAGCAGATTATTCTCCAAAAGGGTCTGCCCTTTGATGTGAAGCTGCCGGAACATCCGCTGGATGTCAGCCTTATGACGCCGGAACAGTTGAATATGGAATTAGAGAGAGGATATGCGGATATACAGGAAGGGCATACGATTTCGGCTCCGGAGGTTTTTAAGGAAATCCAAAGGAGAATCATACGATGAACACAGAAATTATCCCGGCCTACAGACATAAAGAAGAGATCCGTGCGCTGTTTTCGGAGTACACAAGTATGCTGACAGCCAATGATCCGTCCATGCAGGGTTATCTTGCGATCCAGAACTATGAGGAAGAACTCAGCCATCTGGAAGAAAAATACGGCCCTCCCTCCGGGCGGCTGTATCTGGCACGCTACGGCAAAGAGGCCGCGGGCTGTATCGGCCTGAAAAAAATAGATGACCAGAACTGTGAGATGAAACGCTTTTACGTAAGACCGCAGTTCAGAGGACGAAAGCTGGGCGTACAGCTGATGCAGAAAATCATCATGGATGCCAGAGAAATCGGTTATTCCCATATGCTGCTGGATACACTTCCCTTTCTGGAAGATGCAATTCGGATGTATAAGAAATCCGGATTTTATACCATTGACCGCTATAACGACAGCCCTGTAAGTACGTCGATTTATATGAGGCTGGATCTTTAGATGGAAATGAGAAGAACTCAGCCGGATCACAGCGAAAGAACAGACCCGGAGAGAACAACAAGGAGCAGAAGAACATGATTACAGCAGACACAAAAGGCGAGGCAGTAAGGGAGAAATTTTTTAAAGCGATCAGCTTATCAAAAGCAAACAGAGAACTTGCAGAGCGCTACCTGGATATGGACCTGCCGGAGGATGAGGGGCTTCTTTCACAGGCGGAGCATCAGAGTCTGGAACTGACGATGCCCCGTTACCTGTGGGAAGACGGAGATTATCCCGGCTGGTTAAGGAAAAGGAAACGGACGGAAGAGCTTGGGCGCTGCATGCGCTTTCTGGCGGCCGTGGGCGGGTCCACGGCGGGGGCGCTTTTGAACGATTTCAAGCCGCCCGCCCGTCTTTTGGAGCTGGAGGAATCGCTGGTCTTCCTGACCGGCGCCCATGCAGAGGAACAGAAGACGGCGATCCGGGCGGGGATGTGCGTCCAGTTTCTCCACCGGCGGAAGCCGGAAGAAGTGAAGGCGTTTTGTCAGTCCGGCGCGGAGGATCCGGATCTCTTCCTGCGGGCGGCGGCATATTGTTACGACCTCACCCGGTTCGGGAAGGTGAGCAATACAAGGATGCTCCTTCTGGCCCTGTATCTGCATCACAAGGAGCCCGGGACGGCTCCGGAGATTGTGCAGGAGCTGGAGGCGAGCCTGATCGCCTCTTTTCTGGACCTGTCGGCTTTTGAGAAGCGGGAGCTGGTGACCCTGGAGAACTACGCCAGGAATGCAGAGAAGGACACGCCGTTTCCCCACCGAATCCTGTCCATCTATCAGGAGCGGCGGTCGGGCATCGAGAGCGGTTTTCTCTCCGGCTGCGCATTTCTGGCGGTGAAACATTCTCTGCGTTTTGAGATCATCCTGCGGATGATGGCGGCGGTCAACACCGTGGAAAGAGCGCCGCTGGGGAGGAATCTGCGGCGCCGGGGGAGGAATCTGATGCTGGAGACCTGTATGGGGATCGCAGAGGAGGCGTGGTTTGACACCCGTATGGAGGAGATGGAAGACATGCTTCCGATCCCGGATGAGGGCTACGTCCTGTATTGTCTGGATCTGGGTTACAGGAAAGCGGTGGAGCGGATGGCCGTCAAATGCCCCGAAGGGGTCAAAAAGGCTGCGGAGGAGGCGGACAGCGGCCTGTACCGGGAACTGATGGAAATCATACGGGATACAGGGCTGTGCCGGGAGCTTCAGGTGAATTACAAGGCAGTCTGGCATGAGAAGCTGGCTTCCGAGATCGTCTCCAGAGTCTGCCCGGGAAAAGAGGACGCGAAAAACTATATGCTGGGCGTCTGCTCTGCGGAAGCGCTGAGTCCTCATATGAAGGAATGGGGAAATGACCTGTATGAAGAAAAAGAAAATCATCAGCGGTTTTTGTCTTTGAAGCGTCTGGAACCGTCCATGTACCGGCGGGGGCTGGTGCTTCAGGCGCTGCGGAAGATGGCCGGATATTTCGCCCACTATCCGGTGTATGAGGAGGAGGCTTTTTCCGGCAGGCCGGAAGACCTGCTCTGCGATCCACGGCAGATCGGCGGGATCTTAGACCTTTTTGCCGAGGAGCATATCCCCGTCTTTTATCAGACGGAGGCCGTAAGCGGCATGGGAGAGAGTCTGAATAAAAAGAAGAAAGCGCTGTATCTGGAACGGTGCGCAAAAGCTCTGTCAGAGCGCGCAGCGGCGCAGAATCCGGAACGCTGGGAAGAGGGGATGAAACGGGCGGTACAGGAGGGGAGCGCTCCGGCCTGCTGCCTGGGACTTGCGATTCTGGCTCGCCAGGGTGATCGTTACCGGGATCTTTTCCTCTCCTGCGCGGGAAACAGCGCAAAACAGGTGCGCACGAAACTTTTTGAGATCTGCCGGGAATATCCGGAGTGGAAGCCGCAGGTTCTGACGCTGCTTACGTCAAAGAAGGTGAAAGAACGGGAGTTTGCCGTCCTGCTTCTGGAAGAATGGGGGGATTCCTCCTGCCTGGAGGCCGTCCAGGAGGCATACGGACGGGAGAAGAATAAAAAGCTGGCAGCTTCTCTGGCGGCGCTGGCCGAAGCGCTGGAACAGGAAGCGAAAGGAGCGAACGGGTCCGGACGGGCGAAGCGGGCCGAGGAGCGTCTGGCGGCGGAGATCTTCCGGGGCGGCCGGAAGAAAAAGGTAGAGTGGGTTCAGAGCCTGACGCTCCCGGAAGTACACCGAAGGGATGGAGAGAAAGCCTCTTCGGAATATCTGCTTTCGATTCTGGCGGCCTGTGCGGATCAGGAGCCTGCCGGGATCAGCGAGGATGCGAACAGACTGGCGGCGCCTCTGAAACCAGAGGAGCTGTCCGGATATATGCGGTCGCTGTATGAGGGCTGGCTGTCCGCAGGAGCAGAGGCAAAGAAGCGCTGGGTGCTCTATGGAGTGTCCGTACATGGCGGACAGTCGATGATCCCGGTATTTCTCACGCAGATCAGAGACTGGGCGGAGCATCAAAGAGGGGCCATGGCAGCGGAGGCTGTGCGCGCCCTTGCCCTGAACGGAAGTCTGGAGGCGCTGCGTCTGGTGGATCAGATGTCCAGAAAATACAAATTCCGTCAGGTGAAAAACGCGGCGGGAGAGGCGCTGAAGCAGGCGGCGACGGCCCTTGGCATCAGCCGGGAAGAGCTGGAGGACCGCCTGGTGCCGGATCTGGGCTTTGACGGAAAGGCGGCGCGGGTCTTCGACTACGGTGCCCGCAGTTTTACCGTCCACTTAAGTCCTGCGCTGGAGTTGGAAGTCTGTGACAGCAGCGGAAAACGTCTGAAGAATCTGCCCGCCCCCGGCAGACAGGATGATCCGGAGAAAGCAGTGTCGGCGAATCAGGCGTTCAAACAGATGAAAAAGCAGCTGAAAGAAGTGGCCGGGAGCCAGAAGCTCCGTCTGGAGCAGGCCCTGTCAACCCAGCGCTTTTGGGAACCGGACAAATGGAAAGCTCTTTTCGTGAACCATCCGGTCATGCAGCTCTTTGCCATGAGCCTGATCTGGGGCGTATACGAGGGAACAGAGCCTGGAGGAACCTTCCGCTATATGGAGGACGGAAGCTTTAACACGGCAGATGAGGAAGCGTATCCCTTCCCGGAGTCCGGAAAGATCGGCCTTGTACATCCGCTGGAGCTGCCGGAGGAAGTGCTCGCTGCCTGGAAGGAACAGTTTTCGGATTATGAGATCACACAGCCCTTCGAACAGCTTGACCGCCCGGTCTTCCGGGTGACGGAGGAGGAGAGGAAAGAAATGTCCCTTACCCGGTTCGAGGGCCGGACCCTGAACGGCCTGTCTCTGTCCGGGCGGCTTCTGAAGACGGGGTGGTTTCGGGGCGAGATCCTGGATGCAGGCTTTTTTGAAAATTTTTATCGGAGAGACGGGTCGTTCGGCGCAGAACTGACGTTCTCCGGCTGTCCGGTGAACTATGAAAACGAAGAAGTGACCATTCACCGGCTGTATTTCTACCGCCTGTCCGAAGGCCCTTCCGGAAACGGCGCATTCCGGAAGGAAGACCGGTGCCTGCCGGGAGAAGTGGAGCCGCGGTATTTCAGCGAGGTGATGCTGCAGGTTGGGAAGGCGGTTGGGGTTCGTGTTTAGCAAAGTGATTGTGATCGGCTGCCCGGGAGCGGGAAAAAGTACATTTTCGAGAAGGTTCCGCAGAATGATTTCCCCTTGATTTATGAACAAATAAACCGATTTCGAGAGGGGAAAAATATAACGGTTTTCCATTCGAGAAATGAGATACAGGAATATTTTGACAAAACATTTGGCTGACGGATTCCGGCTCAAAATTCACGGAACGGGCGCAGATACAGAACATTTGCAGTGCCGCCGACGAAAACGGCGGCGGAAAGGAAGGCAGGATGGAAATTAACAGGACGGCACAGACGCAGCCCGGGAAACAGGATGCTGTATCCGGAAGAATGCAGTCTGTAAAAGGAATGGAGGAAGGGGACCATACGGGTCTGCGCTTAAGCGGAGAGCTTCCGGCGGCCAGGCAGCTGGATCTGTATGAACCGGGTCAGAAGGACGGAATTGACTGGGACTATGTGTCGTTCAGGATGAGCGGCAGTATTTCTCTGGAGAACGGGGATCAGATCATGCGTCATGTCAACAGCGCTGTTTCGGTCTATGTGACGACAAAGACCAGGCTGGAAGAACAGTATGCCGGTCAGGAGGAGGTCCTGGCTGAAAAGCTGGGAAAGCTGGACCATATGTTTGCACAGTTTAAGCAGAGGACCGTCAGTTCCTACGGACAGAGCGTGGGCGGATTTTACGAAAAACTGGGAAATAAGGGAATAAAAGACCGTATGGGAGTTAATCTTTCTGCTGCCGTCGACCAGCGGGTAAAAGATATGGAAGCGATGGTGGAAGAGGGGCGTTTTGATCGCGCAAAAGAAAATTCCTGGCAGCTTTTGGAGATTGCGCTTGATGTCAGCAGTCTGGAGGAAGAGAAAAACGGAACCGTATTTCATCATTCGGCGGAGGAAGGAGAGACATATTACAGCCTGAATGATCTGCAGGCGGCAGGTGCGGCGGCGAAGGAGGCGGCCACGGTCAAAGAAAAGATCCAAAACCTGATTCATGACGAAAACCTGGAATTTCAGATGACCTTCCAGCACCGGAGGCTTTTGGAATTTCTGGAGCACCTGACAGCAGGCAGGGAGATGGAAAACATCATTCGACAGTCCATGGGAACATTTACAGGGCACGTTTTTAGCAGCGGATCCGGTGGATCAGGCGGACGGGAAAAGAGTCTGGAGGTACAGGCGGCATCTTCCTTTTCTGCTTATGCGTAGCCGGTATGAAAACTGCCCCTCCCTCACTGCAGATACGGCTCCACCTGGTTGGAGGCGTGGGCGAAGAGGGTATCATACCAGAACTGTCCGGTTTCTGCAGTATCGGCGTCAGCGGGCAGTGTTCCTCTGGTCCCAAGCAGTTCTTCGCATACCAGCGCCATGATCCAACCCTCCAGTCCGGTCTCGCCGCCCTGCTGAAACCGACGGAAGCAGTATTGCAGCGTATAGTCTCCATAATAAGTAAGTTCCCGGTATTCCAGCGCGTGCGCCTCTATGTAGTCCCCGGGTGCGGAGGAGGCGGCAGGGGAGGAGCATATGGTGTCCAGCAGGCGGCGGATGACCGTATCGGTGTCAAGTCCGCTGTATTCCACAGCCTGTCGGTAGCAACTCTGTATCTGGGGCAGGATGAATTTCTGGCTGTCGATCCCGTCGGCGGCCAGAGCCGCCGGAAACCGGTTCCGGATATCTTCCGTAAAATAGCTGCCGTCCCGGGGTTCCCAGTAATCTTTTAAAAGAAAGGTATCGTCTGTTCTTTCAAAGGTCAGCGCTACGGGGATATGGCTGCCGCCCACATCTTCGATTCCCGTTTCTGATATGTTACAGGTTTGATACAGTGCCCATCCATAAGCAGTGAACGTTTGTTCGCTGCTTTTATCGGCCGGACTTTGGGATTCGGTACCCAATATGGCAAAATCGCAGCACGCCAGATCATACTTTTCCGGACGGGAAGAGGCGTTGTGCTCCAGGATGGCGGCGCGGGCTGCCTGCATGAGAGAGGCGACGGCGGGATCCGTGTCGTCTGAGGGCTGTTCTGCGGGCGGGCCGGCTGCCTCCGGCGGGCGATGGGTTTCCCCGCTGTCCGTGGGGATCCCGGCCTGATCGGGAGCGGCCTCTTTTGGCGGGGCGGTCAGAAAGCACACGGCGGTCAGGATGCAGGTCGCCGCTGCCGCCGCCGGGAGCCAGCATGCAGGCTTTTGATAGTGAAGGATCCGGTTTACCCGCTTTTTTACGCCGACCTCTCCAAAGGCCAGAGGACAGGTCATGACCAGCCGCTGCTGCAGGCTGCAGGTTACCAGCGCGTGGGAGTAGGCTTTCTTTTCCTCCGGACCAAGATTCCGGATCACTTTTTCGTCGCAGGCAAGCTCCAGATCCCGGCAGAAGAGAAGATAGGCCGCCCACATAAGGGGGTGGAACCAGTAGACCGCAAGCAGCAGACAGGAAAGGGGCTTCCACCAGTGGTCCAGCCGCTTCAGGTGCGCCTGCTCATGGGCCAGGATATATGGAAGCTGCGCCGGGTCCGTGCCGGCGGGAAGATAGATCCGGGGGCGCAGCAATCCAAGGATAAAGGGAGAACTCACGGCGTCGCAGAGCCTTGTATGGTCCCTGAAAGGGATGGATTCCCGGACTCTGCCGTGAATCCGGACCAGGGAGAGAAGCCCGTGGGCGAGCAGACAGAAGGCCCCGATCCCCCAGAGGACAGCGGCAAAGAAGGTCCAGACATACAGCGGATTGACGCTGGCGTATGGAGAGGGTGCGAACGTATCCCGGATGACCGGGTTCAGTGCATGGTCCAGAGCAGGGACGCCGCTTTGAATGCCGGGTTCCGGCGCGTACTGAACCGTATAAGGGCTGAGCGTCTCGGCACTTGGCAGGAGGCTTAGAGGGCTTGTGAGGGAAAAGGGGCAGAGCAGGCGGAGGGCGACGATGCCCCAGAGGGCGCAGGAGAACCATCCAGGCGCCTTTCGGAAGAGAAAGCGAAGCGTCAGGACGGCCAGGATCAGCCATCCGGCGGCCATACTTCTGTTAAATAACTGCAAAAAGATGAGCTCCATAATTCAGTCCTCCTTTGCCTGATCGATGATCTGGTGCAGCCTGGCCGCCTCCTCCGGCGTCAGGGTGCTGCCCCGGGTGAACGCGGCGAGAAATGCGGGCAGTGACCCGCCAAAGGTATCTTTCACGAAGCTTCGGCTCTGCATGGCCTCAAACTGTTCACGGGAAATGAGGGAAGTGACGGTTCCCTTCTGATTCTGGAACAGTCCCTTTTCACACAGGCGTTTGATCACCGTATGAGTCGTCGTCCGTTTCCACTGAAATGCCTGCTGCGCCAGCTTTACCAGCTCCGAGGTGGTCACCGGTTCCTGCGCCCAGATCAGGTCTGCGAACCGGGCTTCGATAAGGCCTAACTGAATCTCTGCCATGATGTTTCCTCCTGATGATACTACAAAGAGTAGTCTGTATGTACAGACTACTCTTTGTAGTATCATTTGTCAAGTATATATTTATAAATAAGATACACGCAGGGGTGCGAGCAGTGCCTGAAGGTCTCGTCCGGGAGCGCTGCAGGCAGTGCCCCGGCACAGATAATAGACGGTGCCTTCGTCCGGGATCGGATAGTGGGCGGTGAAGGGCGCAGTGCAGGCGAGGCGGTTCCGGTTTTCCGGGGTCAGGAGCAGCACGGTCAGCCCGGGTACCGGGTTGCTGCGCAGCGCCTCCACCGCGTCTGAGGGCATCCGGTCACCGGCAGAGACACACAGAAGTCTGGCCGGGGGACAGAGTTCCCTTAACATGGCAAGCAGCGCAAAGCAGTGCCCGGACGGATAAGGGTCAGATTCTGCCGCAAGATAGAGAAGAAGTCGTTCCAGCTCTTCGTGCCAGACCGCTTCACCGGTCAGGGAGAAGAGAAGGGAGAAGACCAGAGCCGCAACCGAATTTCCGGAGGGCAGGGCTCCGTCCCAGGCTTCTTTGGGACGACTGATCAGCTGTTCTGCGTCTGCGGCGTACAGGTAGAAGCCGCCCTGCTCCGGATCAGAGAACCACTGGATCATCTGCCTGGTAAGGCCGACCGCATCCTCCAGATAACCAACATTCCAGGTGACCTGATACAGCTCCAGCAGTGCCAGTGCCTGATATGCGTAGTCCTCCAGATTGCCGGTGCCGGCGGCCTCGCCGTCCCGGTACCGGACATACAGGCGTCCACGGGAGTCGGTCAGACGGGTCTTTAGAAAAAGCTGCGCTTTTTCGGCAGCTTCCAGCCAGGCGGGTTCCCGGCAGAGAAAGGAAGCTTTTGCCAGCCCGACGATCATAAGGCTGTTCCAGGCGGTCAGGATCTTATCGTCTTTATGGAGAGAAGTACGGGCGAGGCGGTAGGCGCCGAGCTTTTCGCATAAGATAGTCATGTTCCGGTCTTTTATCTGTTCCTGTCCGAGAAGATTGGGAATGCTCTTACCTTCAAAATTTCCTTTTTCCGTAATGTTGAAGAAGCGGCAGAATGCCGCCCCGTCTTCTTTCCCAAGGACGGAATATACTTCCGCAGGGGTCAGGGCATAGTATTTCCCTTCGACTCCGTCGCTGTCTGCGTCCTGTCCGCAGTAAAATCCTCCATGTTCATCGGTCAGTTCTCTCAATACATAGGAGACGGTCTCCCTGATTACCATCAGAAAACGCGGTTCTTCGGTCATCCGACAGGCTTCGGTATACGCGCAGATCAGCAGCGCGTTGTCATAGAGCATTTTTTCAAAATGCGGAATCAGCCACTGTTCGTCTGTGGAATAACGGGAAAAACCGCCGGCGATGTGGTCATAGATGCCGCCTTTTGCCATGGACTCCAGTGTTTTCAGTGCCATTTGCAGGGCGTTTTTATCCTGCTCCAGGGCAGCATAGTACATGAGGAACAGCAGATTGTGGGGCGTCGGGAACCTGGGAGCCGGACCGAAGCCGCCCCACAGAGGGTCAAAGCTTCCGGAGAGTTCAGAGACGCCGCGGCGGATCAGCTCCTTTGAAGGTTCCGTGACAGAGCGTTTCACAGGGGTCTGCAGCCAGGCAAAGACTTTTTCCCCTGTGTGACAGAGCTCGTCCCGCCGCTCTGTCCAGAGCTGTTCCGCCTGAAGCAGCAGTTCTATGAGTCCGGTACTGCCGTAGCGGGAATGCTTCGGGAGGTAGGTGCCTGCATAGAAGGGTTTCTGATCCGGTGTCATGAGGATGGTCAGCGGCCAGCCGCCGGAGCCGGTCATGGCCTGGCAGACGGACATATAGACGGCATCGATATCCGGCCGCTCTTCCCGGTCCACTTTGATGCTGACGAATGCCCGGTTCAGGATCCGGGCGACCTCTTCATCCTCAAAGGATTCGCGGGCCATCACGTGGCACCAGTGGCAGGTGGAGTAGCCGATACTCAGGAAGACGGGCTTTTCCTCCCGGCGGGCGGTCTCAAAGGCCCGGGAGCACCAGGGATACCAGCAGACGGGATTTTCCGCGTGCTGGAGAAGATACGGGGATTTTTCATGTTTTAACTGATTTGACATGGGATAATTCCTTTCTGTGCTGTCATGAGGCGGCGGTGAGCGGCGGTATGACAGCCTGTCTGAAGTATTACTATTATAGACCCGTCAGAGAAATTCTATCATTACTTTTTTCGTTTCTGTCACCTTTTTATGCTATGATTTGTTATATATACAGGGAGTGATCAGGATGCAGTTGGACGATAAGAAAAAACACTGCGGGGTGGAAGAGATTTTCCTCCGGTACGGCAGTATGCTCTACCGGATCGCCGTTGTCATGCTGGGGAGTACCCATGACGCGGAGGACGTGGTGCAGGATACACTGATTCGATATATGGAACATAAAAAGGACTTTCAGGATCAGGACCACGAGAAGGCGTGGCTGATCCGGGTGACGGTAAATCTGTGCAAGAACCGGCTTTTGTTTGCCAGAAGGCATCCGCAGGTGGAATTTTCCGAGCTGACGAAGAGCTGTGAGGACAGTAAGGACCGCTGCCTGATGGAGTGTCTACTGAAGCTGCCCCAGCTGTACCGCACCGCGTTTCTGCTGTACTACGTCATGGGATACAGTATCCGGGAGTCTGCCGGAATCCTGCATGTGACGGAAGGGGCCATGAAGAAGCGGCTGGAGCGGGGGCGCAGAAAATTTAAGGAGATCATGGAACAGGAAGGAGTGACGGAGGATGGATTATGAGCGTCTGAAAAGAGCAGTGGAGCAGATCTCACTGACAGAGGAAGCAGAAAAGAGGATCCTGGATCTGGAAGACAGGCAGCGGGAGTATCATGTACGGAAGAAGCTTGTGAAGCGGGGCCTTGTGGCTGCGTGTACCGTCTTTTTTCTCCTTTGCGTCCTGTGTATTTTGCCGGAGAAGATAAAGGAGACGCCGGAGTGGGGGATCACGGCCTATGCCAAAGGAACGGGGGCGGCGCAGTGGATCTCTCTGAAACCAGGAGAACGGGTTCTCCTGGAGCTGGATCCGGTGAGAAACCGCTATATGATGGAGCTGGATCTGCCGGAGAATTATTATTATGAAAAAGAGATTATCATCCTTGGCATGGACTGCATCAGCCCTCAGGGGAAGAAGATTTTCTGGCTTGTCAGTGAAGAAGAAGAGGCAGAAGCGCTTCCGGATGTGATGAGCAGTTCCATGTATATCAAGATCCTGAATGAGAAGCGGGAAGAGGTGGACCGGGTGATTCTGGAAGTGACCCGGGAATATGATGACTGCTATGTGCAGATCAAAAAAGAGGAAGGGGACTGGTGAGATGTTTTATGTTCGTATGGCGGTTCGCAGTCTCAGACGCTGCGGACAGAGGAGTGCGCTGTGCATGCTGATCTGCCTGGTCACCGTACTGCTTCTGCATCTCTATGCGGGCAATGTGGAGGATCTGGAGGAGATGCGGGAGAATCTGCCCGGGGCGATGGCGGTGACGGCAAAGATCTGCAATCTGGACGGCAGCATGGAT
This sequence comes from Lachnospiraceae bacterium, assembly GCA_910574805.1. Lineage (GTDB taxonomy): Bacteria > Bacillota > Clostridia > Lachnospirales > Lachnospiraceae > Hominiventricola. The sequence goes on from CAJTCV010000002.1 coordinate 416,625, forward strand.
CATGGGCTGAAGATTGAGGAAGATCTGGTCACAGAGCTTTTGATGTCGGGATCAGTGGCAGAGCCGGCGGTGGCGGTTCAGCTCCTGGCGGACGTGGGCGGGTCCGGTGCAAAGGACAGAAAAGGTGTTCCGGCTCTGGATGCCGCAGGGATCAACTGTCTGGCGGGAGCAGGAGAACTGAAGCCGGAGGATGTCTTTCTGATGGAAGGAGAGACGCTGGATTTCCTTGCGTCTGACGGGCAGAAATGTCTGGTGGACCGGGCGATTCTGGAGGAAAAGGGCTGCCGGGTCGGAGACAGGATCGTTCTGGATCTTTATTACTTCCGATATGGTGATTATCATGAAGTGTTCTGCGAGCCGCTGGAGCTGTGCGAGTATGAGATCGTGGGGACTGTGGAAACGGAAGGCAGCGGGGCATACCCGGAACTGATCCTGCCTCTGGGAGCAGTACAGGGCAGCTACGAACGGGCGGGAATTCCCTTTCTGGCAAATTCCTTTTCTTTTACTGTGAAAAATCCACTGGAGCTGAATGCATTTAAGGAGGAGATGCATACACTTGGTCTTCTCCCGGTGTCGGCAGAGTCGGATCTGCATTATGAGGGAAATGCACTGGTGGTTCAGGATGAGACATTTATCAAAGCAGCGGAACGGATCGAGGAGAGTCTGACCCTGCTTCGGGGATTTCTGCCGCTGATTCTCTTTATCGCAGCGGGAGCAGGGTATCTGACTGCCCATCTGTTTATTCAGGACCGAAGGCAGGAGTATGCGCTTTTTCGCTCGGTGGGGGTCGGAAGGGTAAAAAGCTGTCTCATATTTTTTACAGAATATCTGCTGCTGGCAGCAGCAGGCTGTGCGCTTGGAACTCTCTGTGCCCGGCCTGCGGTGTCAGAGAGCGGTCATCAGTCCATTATTGTTGTAATAACAGCTGTCGGATGCTGTATTTCGGGGATGCTGGCGGCGCTTGTTTCCATGAGCAGGCGCAATGTGATGCAGATCCTGACACAGAAAGATTGAGGTGAGAATCATGATCATGATCCGATACAGTCTGAAACAGCTTTGGCGCATGCGCCGCATCAGCGTCTTTTTTGTGCTTCTTCTTACGTTTGCGGTGCTTCTTCTGTCTCTGGGCGGGAGTATGTATGCGCTGATTTCCGCCAATATGGAACGGTTTGAGGGTATTTTTTTGACCATCGGGACAGCAGAACAGGTTCCGGTATCCGTCAGGAGAGTAAAGGTATGGGATGCGGAGGCGGAAGATTATCGCTTTCGGACCGTGAGAACCTACGGAGAGCCGCTTCCTGCATCTGTTCTGGAGCTTTCCGGGGCGGAATATCTGTCCGGCCCGGAGCAGAGACCGTATTATGTGGCTTATGACCCGGCCTTTTGTCTGGCAGATGAGAAGACGGGATTTGGCCAGAGAGTGATTCTGGAGGGAGAGGCCTGCGAAGACTGTATCCCTTCCGGACCGGTTAAGATGCGCCTGAAAAGGGTGCTGTACAGTCATTATCCCATGAATATGATCGATTTTTATTTCTGCGATCACTGGAACCCGGAACCGGAGCTTCTGGAGGCGGGGAAGACCTATGTGATGTATCTCACGGACGGGCTTCCCCATGGATGGCGGACCGGGTCGGATAATCCTTACGAATGGGTTCCGGCAGGATCGGTTTCTTCGGATCAGACAGATCTGTCCGGAAATAAGATTCCGTGCACGCTGCCCGAACTGTTCTGCGAGGAAGTGACGGAAGGATTCTACGAGACGGAGGCGGGCAGAAGGTGGACGGAGTTAGCCCGGGCGCTGGACTGGATGTGGCATTCGGTCCCGGTCACGCCGGTGAGCGATCTGAACCTTCTGATGCCTTTTTACCGGGGAGATGCATACCTGATCGACGGGAGGGAGCTGGATGAGACAGATCAGGATGAGGGGCGCAGAGTCTGCATGATCTCCCGGCATTTTGCCAGAAACAATGGACTTGCGGTGGGGGATCCGCTGCCGCTTTCGCTGATTCTTGCCAGCTGTTTCGGAACCACCTCTTCGGACGCGTCATATCTGTACTGGCCGGATTATGGTCTTCTGAATGCGGAGGGGAAGGCGTATGAGCCCTTTTTTGAAGCAGAATATACGGTGGTCGGCATCTATGACTGGTCTCCTGGCAGTTCCAGAACCAGCGATTATGCACTGGGGCGCAATGAGGTGCTGATCCCGGCCAGCTCTGTGACAGAGAGTCCGGAACACAATATCGCAGCTTACGGTCCCATGAAGGCGGCCAATACATCTTTCCGGATTCCCAACGGGAGCATCCGGGAATATCAGGCGCTGTGGGAGGAACAGGGAGTGGAAGGGATCGAACTCCAGTTCTATGACAGGGGATATACGGATCTTCAGGACAGTGTTGCCGGGATCCGGAGGATCTCGGTGATTCTGCTGGCGGCGGGGATTGTGACTGCCCTTCTGGTACTGACCTTTTTCTGCCATCTTTTTATCACCAGACAGTGCCGAAGGACTGCCATCGAGCGTTCCATGGGTATGGGAAAGAGACAGTGTGTGCTCTCTCTCCTGACCGGGCTTCTGCTGCTCTGTATGGCAGGCTGCATTCTGGGGAGCGCGGCAGGTTATGGACTCTCGGGAGAGACCGTGCGCCGGATGGAGACCGGCGGGCATTACAGTACCCTGTACAGCAGCGGAATCATCGCGGTGGAGGGAAATGAGGCGGAGGAGATCATGCTGGATGTCTCTGTAAACGGCGCCGTTTCCGCCGCATCCGGGGCCGGTGTGCTGGCCGCGTCCGTGCTTCTGTCGCTCTTCATGATCCGCGGAAATCTGAAAAAGGAACCGCTGGCGCTGCTGGGCGGGAGGGAAGAATGATAAAAAGCAGATAAAAATGCAGTTTTCCATTGCCTGTCCGCCGGGTCCGGCGGTATAATCATGTGAGAGCCGTATCTGTGCTGTCCGTTTTGATGAGAACGCATGGCGGATGAAAATACAGCATGAGGAAAGGAGCAGGTAATGGAGCATGAGAATATTACCCCGCAGGAGTCTGTCTGCCGTGGGGAGGAAGAGGAAAAGGAGGCTCTGGTGTGGGAGGAGATCTGCACGGAGCATGTGGTACAGGATCAGTGGATCGATTTCCGGCGGTCCTCCTACCGGCTGCCGGACGGCAGCGTGTTTGCACCCTTTTATACGTACAGCCGCAGAGACTATGTGGTGATCGTGGCGACGGATGAAGACGGGAACTGTCTGTGTGTCCGACAGTTCCGTCAGGGGATCCGTCAGGTGACAACGGAATTTCCGGCGGGCGGGATCGAACGGACGGACGGCAGGGAGTATGGACCGGGCAGCGGTGCGGCCGCGTCGGAGGATGCGCTGGAAGCGGCGAAGAGAGAGCTTCTGGAGGAAACCGGTTACATATCCGACGATTGGGAGTATCTGCTCACAGTGCCTTCCAATGCCACAATCTCGGATAATTATGCGCATATTTTTACGGCGTCCGGCTGCCGCAGATCCGGGGAGCAGAAGCTGGACGAGACAGAATTTCTGAACATCAGGAAATACACGCCGGGCGAGATTGAAGAAATGATTCAAAGGGGAGCATTCCAGCAGGCGGTTCACATCATGGCGTGGCTTCTTGCCAGGCGGCGGTGAAGACTTCTTTTGCAGCATTTTCCGTCCCTTTTACAACAGAACGGTTTGCGCACGGGCATCCATGGGCGATATATAATACTGCGGGTATCAGCCTGCGGGCTCATGACAGGACGGACATCAGCAGGATAAGCACCTGGAAGGCGGCCTGCATGCCACGGGCATATGTGGGAAGAAAGCAGGAAAGGCAGGATCCGGGATGATTAAAATCGCAGTGTGTGATGATGAGGAAGTTATGTGTGAGCAGCTGAAGCAGATGATTGCTTCCAGGCTGAAACAGCAGGAAGAGACATTTCAGATTACCTGCTATACAAATGCCATACAGTTTTTGCATACGCTTCTGGATTTTGACCTGATCTTTCTGGATATTCAGATGCCGAACCTTGACGGCGTTGAACTGGCGAAAAGGCTCCGGCAGAAAGAATTTGAAGGAGTTCTGATCTTTGTGACCGTGCTGAAAGACTGCATGCTGGATGCTTTCGAGGTGGAAGCCATGGATTATCTGTGCAAGCCGGTGGACGGGCGGCGTCTGGAGCGGGCTCTTGCGCGCAGCCTGAAACGTCTGCGGCGGAGAGAAGAACGGTATCTGTCCATCCGGACCAGAGACTGGTGCAGAAATGTGAGGCTCAGCGATATCTATTACTGCGAGGTGATCAACCGAAAGCTCTTTGTGCACACCAGGAATGAAGTCATCGCATATTACGGGAGGATCAAGGAAGCAGAACAGCAGACGGCGCCGGATTTTATCAGGTGTCATCGGAGCTTTCTGGTCAACCCCGGGCATCTGTCAGAGTACCGGGACGGGAGTGCAGTTCTGGAAAATGGAGAGCGGATTCCGGTTTCCAAAGGCTGTCATGGGATATTTATGAAAAAAATGATGGAATATATGGAGGGGCAGCATGGGATGGCTGAATGAGTTTCCATGGTATATGGTCGTTCCCGGTCTGCTTGCACGGGTGCTGCTGCCGCTGACAGTTTTCTTTTTTTTCTGCAGGTATTTAAAAACTCCCTTCGGCTGGTTGAAAGGAGCCTGTTACACGCTGCTGTCTGTCGGTATCTGTGGGGTGGAAATAAAGTATCATCTCCAGAGAAGTCCGGGACTTGTCATGGAGATTCTGCTGCTTGCCGTCTGCGGCTGTGTGCTTCTGAAGAAGAAGGTACCGGAATCGCTGTCTGTCGCGGTCCTGATCCAGTCTGTGGTAAGTGTGAGCAGCGGGATCACAGGCTGGATCGGACACCGGATTCTGCTGCCTTTTGTACTGAAGCACGAAAGCTGGATCTATCCTTCTGATACCATGAGAGAATGCCTCCGCGTGCTGCTGGTGTGTGTACTGTCTGTTTTTATCCTGAACCGCTTCCGGCAGAGCATCACAGGGACGAACCGGCAGACACTTTTACAGCTGACGCTTCCGGTTTTCTTCATCTCTCTGGTGGTGCGGATCATCCAGACGATGGTCTATGGGGATGAAATCCGGATCGATGTAGTGGATGATATGGTTCTGGACACATGGAGCATCCGGCATGGAGAGCTTTTGTTTCTGCAGATCTTTGCCTGCGCCTGCCTGCTTCTGACTCTGTATGCGTATCAGAAGATCCTGGGGATTCTGAGGACAGAACAGCAGGTGATTCTGCTGGAACAGCAGGCAGCGGAGCAGGAGATTTATCTGCAGGAGGCGATTCTGCGTGACCGTCAGACCCGCGCCTTCCGGCATGATATCAGGAATCACCTGACCGTGCTGTCAGAGCTTCTGAAAGCGGGGGAGACCGGAAGGGCCTGCGATTATCTGTCTCATCTGGAGGAAGCGGCAGAAGAGCTGTCCTGCGCGGTCCGGACGGGCAATGCGGCGGCGGATGCCCTGCTGGGAAGCAAGCTGAAGGCGGCGGAGCAGAAGTCCATAGGCGTTCGCTGCGAACTTGCGATTCCGGCAGAAAGTGCGGTGAAGGATATGGACTGGTGCATCCTTCTGGCCAATGCTCTGGACAATGCTGTAAGAGCCTGTGAACAGCTGCCCGGGGAAGAGCGCTGGATTCATATGACCAGCCGGAAAAAAGGAAGCTTCTGGCTGCTGACGGTGGAGAACAGCTGTACGAAGGAACTAAGATCCGTGCCGGAGGACGGGATCGGCCTGTCCAATATCAGGGCGGTCGCGGAGAAATACCAGGGTACCGTTGAAAATACGGTCTCTGACGGAAAGTACCGGCTGCGGATCATCTTCGGGTGTTATAAACCTGCAACAGAATAAAGTTATTTTACAGCATCTCGGTGATCTGTCTGACGGACCGGGCGATATAGAAAGGGAAATATAAAATACAGTCAATAACAGACAGGAGGAAACAGATTATGGGAGTAAATGCAGTTGGTTCCGGTGTCCCGTCCATGGGCGGAGTGGATTTTTCCGGAGGCGGGAGCGATCCCCGGCTGAAGGCTCTGGAGCAGAAGCTTCAGAAACTTACGCAGGAGAAGAAACAGGCAGTCCGGAATAAGGACGAGGAAAAGGTAAAGCAGCTGGAGCAGGAGATCGAAAATGTAAAAAAGCAGATCGAGCAGCTGAAAAAGAAGAAGCAGAAAGAAGACAGAGAGGACAGGGACGGGACGGCCGGCGAACCGGGTGTGCCGGCACAGAGTCCGGCACCGTCCGATGGTACGCTGGGAGAGCATGTAGACCGGCTTGCCTGATCCGTTAATGATCACAGAAACAGGAACCGAGAGGGACTGCCGGGGGAAGCCGCCCGTAAAAGGGAAAGGCTTATACGGCAGTCCTTCTTTTTGCCTGTAGAAATGTGGGACCAGAAGGCGGTCAGGCTCTAAATAAGTTCGTCTTTTTTCGCAAGAATCGCTTCAGCGGCGGCACATGCAGGGCAGTCACAGTATTTTGCGCCTGCAGCTTTCAGCTCCCGGCCGTGAGCTGCTACTTTGGAAGCTGTCTCTTTGCCGAATACCTGTATCCCGGCTTCGGAATCAGCGAAGGCGATGAGTCCGTCCACCGGCATGATATCCATCTCCAGTTCGGCGATGAGGCTGCGGGAGGCTTCAGATTCCTTATCGGTCCCCAGCGCGTCCAGCCAGTTTTTTCCGGCGGCTTTTGCCTCCGCGCAGCAGGAAGCTGCGTTCAGCAGTTCGTTCACTTTTTCTGTCACAAAGCTTTTTACATCATTGTTCATTTTGATTCTCCTTTTCTATAGATATCATAATAGGCGTTTGCGAAACGCCAAAAGCCGCATAAATACAGCATTTTTTGTTGCCAAAATGAAATATCTCCTCAAGGTTTATGGTAAAATAGAATTGTCCAGAAACT
>CAJTCV010000003.1 GCA_910574805.1 Lachnospiraceae bacterium
TAACAGATTTCAACTTTTTTAATTCATTTTCCGTAAGATGGATACTGTACTTTTTTGGTCTTGCCATAGGAATCACCGCCGTTTCTTTTATTATACATCAGAACAACTGTGATTACCAGAATTATTTGGTTAAATATCAACAGGTCAGTACACTAGGGATTTCTCCATATAAGGCATACCATTTTTGCGGCATGCCCTGCATTCATGAGTTTCCAAGTAATGGTCGATCATTTTGAGGCTGGCAGGGATGAATTGTACCTCGATATGGACAGACTCTTACCATGGAGTTTTCGCATCTTTCACAGATCTGTTCATTCTCATCGATCGTATGGGGCACTTTGCAGTGGGGAATGCCGTTTACCAGTTGGTCCCGTTGACCGGCATACTTCTTTTTACGCGGGTGTTTTTCGATTTCGATTAGATTTGGTTCATGCACATCTGGTGCAATACAGGATTCAATTTCATTAAAAAGAGACATCTGCCCCTCTATTCCAAGATCTGGCTTCTTCACCTGTGTGCGGCCATTTTAGGCGACCATTTTCGTAGTGCTTATAGAGATGGAGATATATTCTTCTCCTGATGTCCCAAAATGCAACAACAAAGGGAAGAGCTACGCCTTCAATGCTTTTCCTGTGTCCTCTGTCTTTCTTTTCCACCCTTTGGATAAGGTTCCTTAACATCCGTAAGATCCAGCAGATAATCAACACTCGTATCATAAAATACGGAGAGTGCAATCAATACCTTCGGCGGTATTTGGGTATTTCCATTTTCATAGTCACTGACAGTTCTCTGGCTGCAGTTCAGGTATTCGGCCAGTTCCCGCTGCTTTAAATCCCTGTCTTCCCGCAGACTTTTTATATGATTGTACATGCTTTTTACACCCCGGTAAAATGATAACGTAAAATAGCATGTAATATATAAGTTTAGCGGAAAAACCGGTAAAAACGGCATTATAAAACCTTAAAGGAACAGTGGGTCAAACATCATTCCCACGGCCGCTTTCTCTTTTTGTTGCTTCTGGGATGCGGTTTCATCTCATCTGTAAGATCCAGCAGATAATCAACACTTGTACCATAAAATATGGAAAGTTCTATCAGTACATCCGGCGGAATACGCGTCTTTCCATTTTCATAGTCACTGAAAGTCCTCTGACTGCATTTCAGATATTCAGCCAGCTGCCATTGTTTCAGTTTTCTTTCTTTTCGCAGTTTTCTCATATGTTCATACATAATCATCTTATACCTCATTGATAAGATAACGTAAAACATCATGAAATATGCGGTTTTAGCAGAAAAATCGGTAAAAATATTCACGAAAAAAGTATGGAAAAATGATAAGCGGATCGAAAGTCTTATTTTTGAGAAACCAGATGGAAATCATGTGCACAGGGGGCCGCGTGTGTTCTGACTGGCGATCATTCATATCCGCCAGTCAACATTTAAATGTCAGAAGAGGCCAGGAGCTCAAGATTGGTTCTGCATTCCTGATAACGGCTTCTGCTGAGCGGGATGATTTCACCGGAGGTGAGACGGATATTGTAGCGGTCGCCTTCCGGCTTAATGTCATGGATATACTTCAGATTTACAATATAGCTGTTGTTGCAGCGAAAAAACAGGTGTTTTGGAAGTTTCTTAAGGATATCAGATATTTTTCCGGTCCATCGGATGACCTCATCTTCACAGTGGAAGATCAGGTGTCGGTTGTCAGTCTCTATGTAATAGCACCTGGAGTAATAGAGTCGATGATAGCCCTTCTTGGAAGACAGCCACAGAGCGGGTTCAGATACAGTGATCTTTGGCCGCGGTCTGTAATCCTGGACAGCATCTTCCAACTGCCTGAGCAGTTCCCCGCATTTTTCTTCGGAAACTTCACTGATTGTGATATGGATTTCATTCATGATAGTTCTCGCCTCTTTTGTAAAGCTTAAAAAATAAAAGCTGAAGATCTCAATATTTTTATGCAGATCATTGTAAAAATTTTATAAAGATTATGTCAAAAGTGCAATGTTTCCTGCATGCTTTGCGGGTTTTGGTGCTTAATTTGCCCTAGAGTTGTCGTAAAGTGTTTTATACATCAGGAAATGAGAGAATGTTAAGATGGCGTTTGGGCGGACTGGCGGCTTCAGGCGCGGAAAGAGTAACAGATTATGCAGCTTTGACCGCAAAGAATGTCGAAAATATGGCGGATGAAAGAACTCGGTGGTATAATTTTATCATTTAAATATGTATAGGTTTTTCAGTCAGTGCACTGTAATGGGTGAGGAAAAAATGAATGTCAGAAAAGTCAACAAGGCAGAACCTGATAGACGAGATCAATAAAAATAATGAAAAAAATTTGTCAGAGCTGATGGGACGCCTGTCATTAAACGACAGTGTGGTACCATATATTGGTGCAGGCATGTCAAGCCCTGTATTTGGTACATGGAGTATATATCTGAAGTCGATTGTTCCCAAATATGATAAAGAAGGACATGAAGTGCTGTCGGGGAAGTTGGACGAAGGGGATTATGAAGGTGCAGCACAGTGGATCAGAGACACATATGGGATTGAATTTTATAATCAGACGGCAGAATATTTTTGTAATGCTAAAATAAAATATGAATCTGTTTCCCAAGCTGTGAAACTGTTGCCTCAACTGTTTCGGAGAGCAGTCTTGACGACTAATCTGGATCGGATTATAGAGACTGTTTATCGCAGGGAAGGGATTTCTTTGAAAATTCTTTTGGCAGGTCACTCCAGACTGGTCCAGTCACTGACACGCGATGGAGCCCCTTGCCTGTGGAAGATCCATGGCGATATTGAAGACCGGGAAAGCTGGGTGCTGACGAAGGATGATTATGCAAAACAGTATGGTACGTCGGATGGAAGGCTTTTCAGGGATTACCTGGAGCAGGTGATTCAAGGGAAAGTTTTATTGTTTCTGGGATGCAGCCTGGAATCAGATATGATTGTGCATATCTTGGAAGACATGGGGAGAAGGAATCCTTATATCAAACATTATGCGATTCTCCCGGTTAAAAATGGATATCGTTTTAAAATGTCAGACCAGGAAGACTTCAACCGGCGTTGTCGGCAGCTTGGATGTCTTGGAGTGAAGCCGATCTGGTATCCGGATGGAAAGTATGATTTTGTGGAACGATACCTCTTGCGTCTGTTACAGGCAAGAAAATATTTTTCAGAACAGCAGAAGCTGCATTTTGACGGACATCCATATCCATATGCCCTGGAAGAGGGCCGTTATATCAAAAAAAAACCGACGAAATGATTAAAGACCGGTTGATATCCGGTAAACCACTGGTTATATGTGGAGAAGCTGGATCAGGAAAGAGTCAGGCAGCGTATCATGCAGTCAAACAGAGCGGGTTTTATCAAATAGAATGGATAGAAGCGTCCAATTCCATATGGATGCAGCAGCATTTGAAGCGTACATTTCGCATCTCCATGGATCGCATGCGGGAAAGAAACGAACTGGAAAAAATCCTGGCGTCTGTACCGGGGACAGGAGCTGTGGCTGTTATTTTTGATCATGTATGCGATCCTGAGCTGTTAAAGCAGATTATGTGCGTCAGCAGCAGTGCACAGATCATAGTTACCACATCACAGAGTTCTTTTGTGTGCGGGGAAGGTTACTCTTATGTGCAACTGAAACGATGGAAGCCGGACGGTGTTCTGCCTTTGACAAGAGCATTAAAGGCGGCGTATGCACGTGAAATTGGAGAGACAAAAGGAGCGCACGCGCAGAAGTGTTCAGAGACGAAGCCTTATGTTGTGGCGTTGTATCAATGGCTGAAAGACAGGGAGAGAAATGCCATGAACCCGGAGTTTGGAGCGTGGAAGCTGTTACAGTACGGTGCGTTGATGTGTGGTGCGTTGATCAGTTATACTGCTATGGGAAAACTGATGGATCTGGGGCCAGGAGAGATTCGGAGGAATATGTGTTTTCTGGAACGACTGGAACTGATCAGGCAAAACGGCTGTGAAGTATCTGTGTGTCAGACTGTGCAGGAGGCAGTTCGGTGCTGCATGGGAGAAGAGGAAGTGCTGGACCGGGTGGATCGGATCCTCGTACAGGTCGAAGAAGCATTTGAGCGGATTCACCTGGAGTCATGGAAGATTCAGGAAGGAAGGGAATGGCGGGCACATACAGAAGCATTGCTGACTGACCAGAGTTGGAGGACAGATACGGAAGATGCGTTTTGTATGGAGATGCATCTTTGTCTGCTGGCTGGAAAATATGATTTCGCTTCTGGCGAATATGACAGTGCCAGACAGTTGCTGCTAAAAGCGAAAACAGGAAGCTGGCGGAGATTTCCAAAGCTGTGCCGGGAGGTCATGACAGAGCTGGCACGTCTTATGGAGACAGAGAATGACAATGATGGAGTAAAAGCAGAGATCCGGGAGATCAGGATGGAATGGCCGGATCTGGCAAAGGAACAGCCGGAGCTTCAGGCGGATCTTCTGGTGATTGAGTCACAGGCGGAAGAAAACAGGGGGTTTTATGAGAGGGCGAAAATGCTGTTGGAAGAGGGGAAGATCCTAATGGAGGAAACCAATGGCATTACAGAAGAGGCGCGAAAAGAGAAGATGGTGTATTTGTTAAATGGTCTCGGAAAAATATACTGCAGCAGGCACCGTTATCATAAGGCAATGCGTATTTTCAGCGATGCAATCTCGCTTTGTGATTCGAGAGAAGAGTTTCGTACAGCATTTCTCTATGGAAATAAAGGATATGTGTTGTATCGTCTTGGGAAATATAAAGAAGCAGAAGAGTATCTGACAAAACAGAGGCAGATATATCAATCTGCTTATTGTGATGGACCAACCTGTGACGAACTGGATAATCTAAATGCTCTGATTGCTCTGTATGGGAGAATGAACGGAAAGGAGGATCAAATTGAGGAATGCTGGAAATCAGCTATGCGGGGGATCGGAGAAGGGGGGCAGAGGTATCGGGATGCCAGGATATGTCTTTGTAATAATTATGGGGCATATCAATTCAGGAAAAATAAACTGGAGGAAGCAATCGGGTCGTTTGATATGGGTATCCGGTTGTGTGATCAGGGTAAGAAGCAGGAAAACCGTGTGATCCTGATTCAGCTTTTGTCAAACAGGGCAGAGGCGCTTTGTCGGAAAAAGAAATTTGCCATGGCGTTAGAGGACCTGCGGAGGGCAAGAAGTCTGGGCAGCAGATGGAAGTATCGGTATTTATGGCTGTATACTCAATATGTACGCATTTATCTGAAAAGATCATGGCATAGAGGATTTATACGAAGCAGGAGGAAATTTAGATGAGGATAAGAATGTTCAGTGATATTGGTTTTAAAGGGAACCCCATGAAGCTTGCAGAAAGTCTGGTGTCTCATGGCGGTTGTCTGATGTCGGTGTTTTGTTTTTTTATATGCCTGTTCGGAATTGGCGCGGGTACATATGAGATTTATTCCTGGATAAGGAAGCTGTGAGAGCTGAGGAAAAGGGGAGGCTCGCTCCCCGCCCCTTCGTCCTCATACTCATCCCGGCAGTTCCAGGCGTTTTCTGCATTCCTGATAACGACTCCTGCTGAGAGGGATGACCTCTCCGGACTTGAGCCGAATGTTGTAGCGGTTGCCTTCCGGCATGATGTCGCTGATATAGTTCAGATTCACGATATAGCTGTTGTTGCAGCGAAAGAAGATTGTTTCCGGGAGCTGCTTCAGAATATCGGATATCTTTCCTGTTTTTCTAAAGATCTCATGCTCGCAATGGAAGATCAGGTGACGGTTATCGGTCTCAATAAAATGACAGCTGGAATAATGGAGTCGATGAAGCCTGTTTTTAGAAGACAGCCAGAGGACGGGTTCTGATATGGTGATTGTTGGGCGTGGCTCATAATGCCGGACAGCGTACTCCAACTGTAGCAGAAGTTTCAGGCAGTCCTTTTTTTGTAGTTGGCTGATAGTGATGTGGATTTCTTTCATAAACAGTTGCCTCCCCCTTTGAACTCTCATATATATAACGATTAAGAAGGGGAAAAATGACAGAAAAGTCAAAAATAATTTTAATTTTTTCAAAATGTGGACCGTTTTTTTGACGGATGCCGGCTGGAGAAATTTTTTCTGGAAAAAAATAAAAAAATGAAAAAAAGGTATTGACGTCCGGCCTCCACAGTGCTATAATGCATATTGTTGAGCCGGTGAGTGGTTTGATGGTTCGCGGAAGTGTCGGAATTGGCAGACGAGCAAGACTAAGGATCTTGTGGCCGTTAGGTCGTGTGGGTTCAAGTCCCATCTTCCGCATACAGAGAGTGTGACTCTGTATAATAATTTCATACAATTTGCGGAAGTGTCGGAATTGGCAGACGAGCAAGATTCAGGTTCTTGTGAGCGTTACGCTCGTGAGGGTTCAAGTCCCTTCTTCCGCATGAAGATTCCCGGGAGCGTTGCTTCCGGGTTTTTTACGTACGAAAACAGCAGAATAAGGAGGAAGCTTATGGCAAAATACGTGATGGCCCTGGATGCAGGGACGACCAGCAACCGGTGTATCCTTTTTAACAGGAAAGGGGAGATCTGCAGTCTGGCGCAGAAGGAGTTTACCCAGTATTTTCCGAAGCCGGGCTGGGTGGAGCATGATGCGAATGAGATCTGGTCGACCCAGCTTGGGGTGGCAGTGGAGGCCATGACCAAGGCGGGAGCCGGGGCAGAGGATATCGCAGCCATCGGCATTACCAATCAGAGAGAGACTACAGTGGTGTGGGATAAGAGGACCGGGGAGCCGGTGTGTCCAGCCATTGTCTGGCAGTGCCGCAGGACCTCCAGGTATTGTGACGAGCTGAAGGAAAAGGGACTGGTTGACGTGTTCCGGCAGAAGACCGGACTGGTGATTGACGCCTATTTTTCGGGGACGAAGCTTAAATGGATCCTGGACCATGTGGAGGGCGCCAGAGAGCGGGCGGAGAGGGGCGAGCTGCTCTTTGGGACGGTGGAGACCTGGCTGATCTGGAAGCTGACAAAGGGAAAGGTGCACGTGACCGATTATTCCAACGCCTCCCGGACGCTTCTGTTCAATATCCGGACCCTTCAGTGGGATGAGGAGATCCTGCGGGAACTGGATATCCCCGGATGCATGCTGCCGGAGGTGAAGCCATCCAGCTGCCTGTACGGGGAGACGGATCCGGCGCTTTTCGGAGGTCCGATTCCCATCGGGGGCGCAGCGGGCGATCAGCAGGCGGCGTTGTTCGGACAGACCTGTCTGAAGCCCGGGGAAGCCAAGAATACTTATGGGACCGGGTGTTTTCTGCTGATGAATACCGGGCAGAAGCCGGTGTTTTCTGATAACGGTCTGGTCACGACCATCGCCTGGGGACTGGATGGGAAGATCGACTATGCGCTGGAAGGCTCCATCTTCGTGGCGGGCGCTGCGATCCAGTGGCTCCGTGATGAGATGCGTCTGATCGACTCGGCAGAGGATTCCGAATATATGGCACAGAAAGTAAAGGATACGAATGGCTGCTATGTGGTCCCGGCTTTTACCGGTCTTGGCGCCCCGCACTGGGACCCGTATGCCAGGGGGACGATTGTGGGCATTACCCGGGGCGTGAACAAATATCATGTGATTCGTGCCACGCTGGAATCTCTTGCCTATCAGACCAATGATGTGCTGAAAGCCATGGAAGCAGATTCCGGGATCCGCCTGGCGGCGCTGAAGGTGGACGGCGGGGCCAGCGCCAATGATTTTCTCATGCAGACCCAGGCGGATATTATCGGCGCTCCGGTGGAACGCCCGAGATGTGTGGAGACTACGGCCATGGGAGCCGCTTATCTGGCGGGGCTGGCCGCCGGGTACTGGGAAAATAAGGAAGAGATTGTTAAAAACTGGACAATCGATCGGATCTTTGAACCCGCCATAGACGAAGCGCTGCGGCGGGAGAAGACCGAAGGCTGGGAAAGAGCTGTGAAATATTCCTACGGATGGGCGAAATAACAGATTTATCAGCAGGAAATAAAATCAGGGGCCGATGGAATATGCGCTTCTGCCGGTCCGCCCGGTAATCCGTGTGATATTGCCGGGCAGACCGGACAGGATCACATGTTACAGCAGCCCCTGCCGGTATTGCGGGTTCAGTCGATATATCCCTTTTGTTTCAGATAACATTTGATGAGTTCGGCGCCCTCCTGAATGGTCATACTGCCGGTATTCAGACACAGATCGTAATTGGCAGCGGAGTCCCAGGTTTTGCCGGTGTAGTAGTTGTAATATTTGCGGCGCTGTTTGTCCGTATCCCTGATGCGGTCGATGGCGGTGTTCCGTTCCAGAGAAAAAGTGCTCATCATCCGGCGGACTTTGCTCTCGGAATCGCCGCATACAAATACCCGGATCACGTGGTCATGATCCCTCAGAATGTAGTCAGAGCACCGTCCGATGATCATACAGGTCTCGTTGTCGGCGAGCTCCCGGATCAGTTCCGACTGGAAGCGGAACAGATTGTCCGGAGAGACAATATCCTTTCCCAGGGAAGGCTTCTGGTCTCTGGGATTCAGATCCTTGATGATTTTGTACAGAAGGTTGTTGCCGGGACGTTCGTTGTTCACATGGAAAAATTCTTCCAGGACACCGCTCCTGTCGGAGACCATGCGAAAGATATCCTTGTCGTAATATGGGATATTCAGCTCTTCGGAAAGCATCTGTGCGATCAGCGTCGCGCCTGCGCCGCATTCACGCCCCAGTGTAATCGTAAATTTTTTTGCCATATACACCACCCCTTTGTGGAAATATTATAAGTCTGTCCTCATTGTAACACAGGATATGGGCGAAATCAACAAAGAGACGAGGTGTTTTAGAATTTGTTTAAAATTTTTAGAAAAAATTATTAGCACTCACATAGAATGAGTGCTAAAAATGTCTTGACTTTTGGCGTCTGTGGGATTATATTACTATTAAACCGCGCAGGCAGTGAACCGGGGAGCATAAGGACCGGGGCTGCAGCGTCAGATCAGATAAAGAAAGGCAGTGGAAATATGAACGAAAAACATGGAAATCTTTCGATCAACAGCGACAATATTTTTCCGATTATCAAGAAGTGGCTTTATTCCGATCATGATATTTTCTTCCGTGAGCTGGTCTCCAATGGATGCGATGCCATCACCAAGCTGAAGAAGCTGGACATGATGGGAGAGTATACTCTTCCGGATAAATATAAACCTCAGGTGCAGATTCTGGTAAATCCGGATGAGAAGACTCTGAAATTCATCGATAACGGTCTTGGCATGACCGCGGAGGAAGTGGAAGAATACATCAACCAGATCGCATTTTCCGGGGCTACGGATTTCCTGGCGCAGTATAAGGACAAGACCAATGAGGATCAGATCATCGGACACTTCGGCCTGGGTTTTTATTCTGCATTTATGGTGGCGGACGAGGTCCACATCGATACTCTTTCCTATAAGGAAGGAGCAGAGGCGGTTCACTGGGAGTGTGATGGGGGTACGGAATTCTCCATGGCGGCAGGCTCCAGAAAGACCGTAGGTACAGAGATCACCCTGTTCCTCAATGAGGAGAGCCTGGAATTCGCCAACGAGTACCGCGCCCGGGAGGTCATCTCCAAATACTGTTCGTTCATGCCGGTGGAGATCTTCCTGGCAAAGGAAAATGCAGAGCAGGAATATGAGACCATCGATGAGAGCGAGCTGACCGAGGACGATGTGGTTGTAGAGCGCATCCATGAAGAGGCGAAGACAGAGGAGATCGAGAACGAGGATGGCACGAAGGAGACAAAAGAGATCTCTCCGGCGCGGGATAAAGTGAAGATCAACAAGCGTCCGGTGTCCTTAAGCGATACAAAACCCCTCTGGACAAAACATCCCAATGAGTGTACCGAGGAGGAATATAAGGAATTCTACCAGAAGGTCTTTATGGATTACAAGGAGCCGCTGTTCTGGATCCATCTGAACATGGATTATCCCTTTAATTTAAAAGGCATCCTGTATTTCCCGAAGATCAATATGGAGTATGAGTCCATTGAAGGGACGATCAAGCTCTACAACAATCAGGTGTTTATTGCGGACAATATCAAAGAGGTCATACCGGAGTTTCTGCTTTTGTTAAAGGGTGTGATTGACTGTCCGGATCTGCCGCTGAATGTATCCAGAAGCGCGCTTCAGAACGACGGTTTTGTGAAAAAAATATCAGACTACATCACCAAGAAAGTGGCGGACAGACTGAGCGGCATGTGCAAGACCGATCGGGAAAATTATGAGAAGTACTGGGACGATATCAATCCGTTCATCAAGTTCGGCTGCATCAAGGATGAGAAATTCTGCGAACGCATGATGGAGTATGTGCTGTTCAAGGATATCGACAGCAAATATACGACCATGAAAGAGTATCTGGAGCCAGTGGACAAAGACGCGTCTGCAGAGGGTGCAGAGCCGGAGAAAGCGAAGGCGGAAGACACCGGTGCGTCGGACGAGACGCCGGAACAGATTGTGGAGACTGCGGACGGCGAGCCTGTCGGGGAAGAAAAGGAAGAGCCGAAGACGACGATCTACTATGTGACTGACGAGGTGCAGCAGAGCCAGTATATCAACATGTTCCGGGAACAGGGCATGAACGCGGTGGTCTTAAAGCACAACATTGACAATCCGTTTATCAGCCATCTGGAGGCGAAGAACGAGAAGGTGAAATTCCAGCGCATTGATGCAGATGTGACGGATTCCATGAAAGAGGAGTCTTCAGAGGAAGAGCTGAAGGAAGAGACCGATGCACTGACAGAGCTGTTCCGTAAGGCGCTGAACAATGAGAAGCTGGAAGTCAAGGTGGAAAAACTGAAGAATGAGAAAGTTTCTTCCATGATTACGCTTTCAGAGGAAAACCGCAGGATGCAGGAAATGATGAAAATGTACAATATGTACGGCATGGATTCCGGTGCATTCGGCGCTTCCACGACGCTGATCCTGAACGCTAACAACGCCCTGGTGAAATATCTGTTCCAGCACCCGGAAAGCGAGCATGCGAATATGATCTGTGAACAGCTCTATGATCTGGCCATGATCAGTCACCAGCCGCTGGCGCCGGAAGCCATGACCAGATTTGTCACCAGAAGCAACGAGCTCATGATGCTGCTTACAAAATAAAAGCTATACCGTCTCAAAGGGGATTCCCTGTCGGCGGAAATATCTCTGGACCATGTCATCCCAGGCGTGGTCCAGTTTTTTGTCCATGGTAAAGACGGACAGAGAGGTGCCGGTGGTGCAGGAGAGTGTATGGCCGTCGTATTTCAGATTCATCAGCAGTCCGCGGACTTGTTCCGAAGGGATCCCGACACCGGTCTGTATCAGCAGTTTCTCTGTGTTGGATGCGGAGAGCTGGAGGGTGAAACGGAAGGACAGGGGCGTGCGTTTCCCCCGGATCAGAGTCAGGCAGAAGGGCCGGACCTCTCCCCAGAGGGACAGATTCCGTTCTGTGAGTAGATCCTGCTCTTCCTGGGGATAATAGGATCTCTGAAGCGTGCCGTCGATCCGGAAGGTATTGAAGGTGGTGACGGTGCCCTCCAGCAGAAGAAAGCGGTCAAAAGAATCGGTGAGAAGAAATTTTTTCATAAATGAGCCGATGTCGGCGATCTGCAGTGCGGTCATATAGCAGCCTCCTTTTTCGTAATGGCGATATGAAATCTTTGTATCATTAAAAGGCGGACGGGAATGGCGGAGACATTTCCATGCTGCGCGCTCCGGTAGCTTTATTATAGAAGAAAATGTGATTTTTTGCTATACTGTTTTTAAATGACCCGGACGGACCGGGTTGCTTTTCAAAATCAGGAGGAGATCAGGATATGTCAGAAAATCAGGTAATGGAACGACTTGTGCAGCTGATCGAACATGGTACATCTCCGTACCATGTGACAGCGGATGTGGAACGGCAGTTCCGGGAAGCGGGGTACACCCGGCTTTTTATGGGACGTCCGTGGGAGCTTGAGAGAGGAGGGCGTTATTATGTGACGGTGCATGACTCGTCGCTTATGGCATTTTCCATAGAAGGACAGGTCGGGAGAACGGCGGGCTTCCGGATCGCGGCGGCTCATACGGATTTTCCGGGCCTGCGCCTGAAGCAGAAGCCGGAGCTTCTGCGGAACGGCTATGCACAGCTGAATGTGGAGGTCTATGGGGGCGCGATTTTGAATACGTGGCTGGATCGCCCCCTGTCTGCTGCGGGCAGAGTGGCTCTCCGGGGCAAAGATGTGTTACATCCGGTGACGAGACTGGTGGATCTGAAATCCCCGCTGTTCGTGATTCCCAATCTGGCGATTCATCTGAACCGGGAGATCAATAAGGGGGTAGAGCTGAACCGGCAGAAGGAACTGCTCCCGGTGGCAGGACTCTGGGGAGAGGAAATGAAGGAGGGATATTTTCGGAAAATACTGGCGGAGGAACTGGCAGTGGAGGGGGCGGATATCCTGGACTATGAGATCGGGCTCTATAACTGCGACCGGCCGGAATATGTGGGACGGGGAGAAGCAGGACCGTATCTGTCGGCTCCCAGGATCGACAATCTGTCCGGAGTGCAGGCCATTGTGTCCGGAATGCTGGAAGGCGGCGGAGAAGGTATCTGTGTGGGGGCGTTCTTTGACCATGAAGAGATCGGGAGCAGGACGAAGCAGGGAGCGGGTTCTCAGCTTCTGAGTCTGGTGCTGGAGAAGATCGCCGCCGGCCTTGGAGCCGGCCGTACGGAGTATCTGGATGCGCTCTGGGAGAGCATGCTTTTGTCGGTGGATGTGGGGCACGCATATCATCCCAACTATCCGGAGAAGATGGATTTGACGAATCAGTCCCCCCTGAATCATGGACTGTGTATCAAGGAGGCGTGTGCCCAGACCTATGCAACGGACAGCCGTGCAGTGGCTGTGATCCAGCAGATCTGCATGGAGGAAGGGATCCCGTTTACCAAATATTTCAACCGCTCGGACGGGACATCAGGAGGAACGCTGGGTGCGATTGCGTCCACCATGGTGCCGGTGCCCACGGTGGATGCAGGGATACCGCTCCTTGCCATGCATTCGGCGAGAGAGCTGATGGGTACGGAGGATGAGCGTGCGCTGGCAGGACTGCTGGGGGCGTACTATCGTCTGTGAAACAGTACAGGTATAAAAAGATCGTCATTTCCGGTAAAGTCTGTATGAGCTATTGCATATCCTGCTGTATTGTGATAAGATAATGTGGTAATGAAAACTACATCACAGATAGTGACAGGTGCGTGATGGGGTGCATGAATAAGGTGTTTTGTGCAGAGATTATGAGCAGGGATGGTATGAAATATGAGTTACAGGATCGTAGTAGACAGTTGTGGGGAGTTTACGGAAGAGATGGAGCGGGATCCGCATTTTGTGCATGTGGCGCTCCGGCTGAACATTGACGGGGAAGAGTTTGTAGACGATGAGACGTTTGACCGGCTGGATTTTCTGAAGAAGATGAAGGCAAGCCCCAATTGCCCCAGGTCCAGCTGTCCGTCTCCGGAAGCATACCGGGAGGCGTATGACTGCAGGGCGGATCATCTGTATGCAGTGACGCTGTCAGCGGAGTTGAGTGGTTCCTTCAACAGTGCAGAACTGGGAAAGAATCTTTACCTGGAGGATTATCCGGAGGGAAAGGTGCATGTGTTCAATTCCTGTTCTGCTTCCATCGGCGAGACCAGGATCGCCCAGAAGATACAGGAGTGCGAGGAGGCGGGCATGGATTTTGAGACGATAGTGAAAACCGTGGAACAGTTTATTCGGGACCTGCATACGTACTTTGTGCTGGAGTCGCTGGATAACCTGAGAAAGAACGGACGCCTGAGCGGAGTGAAAGCGCTGGTGGCGTCTGCGCTGAACATCAAACCGTTTATGGGGGCTACGGATCGGGGGACAATCATCCAGCTGGGACAGTCGAGAGGAATCCAGAAGGCCCTGCGCAGCATGGTGGAAGCTATGGCGGCGGAGGTGAAGAATCCCGCTGAGAAGGTGCTCGGCATTGCCCACTGCAACAACCGGGAGAGAGCGGAATTTGTAAAAGAAGAAGTGAAGAAACTTCTGAAAGTAAAGGACATCATCATCACGGAGACCAACGGGGTAAGCACGCTGTATGCGGCCCAGGGCGGGATTATTATGGTGATTTAGGAAAATCTTACATTAAAAAAGCTGCCGCTCCGTGCCTGTATGGAGGGCAGCTTTTTGTTTCCTGTTATTCCGCATTCAGCGAGGCCGCATAATCATCCAGCGCCGTGATATCTGCTGTGACCGGTCCGCTGTTCTGTTTCCGCTCAAAAGAATCCACGACAGAATAGCCAAGCCATGCTGTCAGCGCCAGCGCCACCAGAGACGCACAGACTCTGGTGATCAGAGTATTTCTTTTCTTTTTCGCCTGAATCGCTTTACGGTTTCTTTTCTGCTCTTTATAACGGTCTACTTTTTCCTGACTCATAAAATGTTGTCTCTCCTTTTTCCATCCTGTATGCCGCAGCCTGCCGGCACCTGTCAATGAAAACAGTATACCACAATTCCGGAAGATTGCCACTATAATTTTGGATATTATCCAGACCTTCGGAAATTCAGACCGCCTTTAAAATTATGCGTTCTTTTCTGCTTCCGCCATCTTCATGGCACGGACCTTCAGGGGCAGTCCGAACAGGGTGATGAAGCCGCTGGCATCATGGTGATCGTACAAATCGCCGGTGGTGAAGGAAGCCAGTGACTCGCTGTACAGGCTGTACGGGGAGGTGGTTCCGGCCTTGATGATATTTCCTTTATAAAGTTTGAATTTCACTTCGCCGGTCACATATTCCTGTGTGCTGGTGACAAATGCCTGAACAGCCTCTCTGAGGGGAGTGAACCATTTTCCTTCATAGACGATCTGCGCCATCTTGTTGCCCATATCTTTCTTGGTTTCCATGGTGGCGCGGTCAAGGACCAGCTCTTCCAGCTGATCGTGTGCTTCCATGAGGATCGTTCCGCCGGGGGTCTCATAGACGCCGCGGGACTTCATGCCCACTACGCGGTTCTCCACGATATCCACAATGCCGATGCCATGTTTTCCGCCAAGCTCGTTGAGTTTGCGGATGATATCAGCCACCTTCATTTTTTCTCCGTTCACGGAAGTCGGGATGCCTTTCTCGAAGGTCATGGTTACATATTCGCCTTCGTCGGGCGCTTTCTCCGGGGTGACGCCCAGTACCAGCATGTGATCATAGTTGGGCTCGTTTGCCGGATCCTCCAGCTCCAGTCCCTCGTGACTGATGTGCCACAGGTTCCGGTCGCGGCTGTAGCTGTGGCTGTGGTCAAAGGGAAGGTTGATGCCGTGCTGTCTGCAGTATTCGATCTCGTCCTCTCTGGACTGCATGGTCCACACATCGGTCATCCGCCAGGGAGCAATGATCTTCAGGTCCGGAGCCAGCGCTTTGATGCCCAGCTCAAAACGGATCTGGTCGTTGCCTTTGCCGGTGGCGCCGTGGCAGATGGCGGATGCGCCTTCTTTTCTTGCGATCTCCACCAGTTTCTTTGCGATGGCCGGACGCGCCATGGACGTACCAAGCAGGTATTTGTTCTCATAGACAGCGCCTGCCTGTACACAGGGCATGATGTATTCCTCTGCAAATTCGTCCACGATATCTTCAATATAAAGCTTTGCGGCGCCGGACAGTCTGGAGCGTTCCTCCAGTCCGTCCAGTTCGTTGCCCTGTCCGCAGTCGATGCAGCAGCAGATGACCTCGTAGTCAAAATTCTCCTTCAACCAGGGGATAATGGCGGTGGTATCCAGACCGCCGGAATAAGCCAGAATTACTTTCTCTTTCATACGTATTCTCCTCGATAAAAAACAGTGTCAATTTTTAACTGCATTCTACTATACAACAAGTTTAAGAAGAATGCAAGTGAAAAAATATACATATTTTATGTAAAATTTCAAAAATAACTTGCATAAAAATGATAATTAACGTATAATTATGCAATCCGATGAGCAGGAAATCAAAAAAGGCCCAAATCTGCCCGGGACGCAGACCACCCCGGTGAAAAGTAACGCCCCAAGCGCAGGAAAAGCACTTGCGTGGGCAGATGTTTTGTTATATGATAGAGGGCAGTTATTTTTGAGAGAAAGAATGAGGTGGAAGAGATGATCAGAGTTGGAATCATAGGGGCGACAGGATATGCCGGCGGAGAGCTGGTACGGCTGCTTCTGGGACACAGGGAGGCAAAGATCGTATGGTACGGCTCCAGGAGCTATGTGGATCAAAAATATGCAGATATTTATCAGAATATGTTTCAGCTGGTGGACGCTGCCTGTCTGGATGACAATATGGAATCCATGGCGGAGCAGGTGGACGTGATCTTTACGGCGACGCCTCAGGGACTCTGTGCGTCTCTGGTAAATGAAGAGATCTTACATAAGGTAAAGATTATTGATCTGAGCGCGGATTTCAGGATCAAGGATGTGAAGGTCTATGAAAAATGGTACGGAATGGAGCACAAAGCGCCTCAGTATATAGAGGAAGCGGTCTACGGCCTGTGTGAGATCAATCGGGAGGCGGTCAAAAAGGCAAGACTCATCGCCAATCCGGGCTGTTATCCCACCTGCAGCTTTCTGTCGGTTTATCCGCTGGTAAAGGAAGGGCTGGTGGATCCCCATACGATCATCATCGACGCCAAATCCGGGACATCCGGTGCGGGCCGGGGCGCGAAGGTGGACAATCTGTTCTGTGAGGTCAATGAAAACATCAAGGCATACGGCGTGGCCGGACACAGGCATACGCCGGAGATTGAGGAGCAGCTTTCCCTGGCGGCAGGGGAGCCGGTGCTGATCAATTTTACGCCCCATCTGGTGCCCATGCAGAGGGGAATCCTGGTGACGGCATACGCTTCTTTGAAAAAAGATGTTTCTTATGAAGAAGTGAAGGCAGTGTATGACCGTTATTATGAGAAGGAATATTTCATCCGGGTGTTAAATAAGGATGTATGTCCGCAGACCCGCTGGGTGGAGGGAAGCAACTTTGTGGATGTGAATTTTAAGATTGACCCCAGAACGAAGCGCATTATTCTGATGGGCGCCATGGACAATCTGGTGAAAGGCGCGGCAGGACAGGCGGTGCAGAATATGAACCTGCTGTTCGGGCTGGATGAGGCGGAAGGACTGCGGATGGCGCCGCTTTTTCCGTAGGAAATGTCCGGCAGCCCTGTGTCTGCAGCCATGCCGGGGGGCAGGAATTTTTAGTATCCGCCTGGCCAAAAGCTGAAGCGCTGCGGCAAAGTGAGTGAGAGATGAGGAGTGAACACAGAACATGGATATTCGGGTTATGACGATTGGGGATTATGAAAAGGTATACGGGCTTTGGAGGACGATAAAAGGGTTCGGAATCCGGAGCATGGACGATTCCAGAGAAGGGGTTGAACGTTTTCTCAGGAGAAATCCCACCACCAGCATCACGGCATGGGAAGGAGAGCTGTTGATCGGAGCGATTCTCTGCGGCCATGACGGGCGACGGGGGTGCCTGTATCATGTCTGTGTGCGGAAGGGTTACCGGCGGCAGGGCGTGGGAAAAGCCATGGTAGTCGCCTGCATGGAAGCGCTGAAGGCAGAGGAGATCAATAAGGTCAGCCTGATTGCATTTACCAAAAATGACATCGGGAACGCGTTCTGGAACAGGATCGGATGGACGAAGCGGCAGGATCTGAACTACTATGATTTCTCGCTGAATGAAGCGAATATTACGGCATTTATTGAGGATGTCGACTGAAAGCAGTTCAGGAATTATATGAAAATTTTAAGGTGGTGTCAAATAGTTTATGAAAAACAGCATCTGCCCGAAAGCAGCCCCGGAAGAATTTTACGGAACAAAGTGAGGGAAAATTCTTCCAGATACCGGGGTGAAGTGAGGGCAGATGCGGAACTTAAAAAGGAGGATAAAAAATGAAGATCATAAACGGCGGAGTCACGGCGGCAAAGGGCTTTGAGGCGGCGGCGGCAAAAGCGCAGATCAAATATAAGGACCGGACAGATATGGCGCTGATCTACAGCGAGACTCCCTGCGTGGCAGCAGGAACCTTTACCACCAATGTGGTCAAAGCGGCTCCGGTCAAATGGGATCAGGAGATTGTTAAAAATTCTCCAAAGGTACATGCGGTGGTTGTCAATTCCGGCATTGCCAATGCCTGCACAGGAGCAGAAGGCTATGGTTACTGCGAGCAGACGGCGCAGGCGGTGGAAAGACTTCTTCGCGTTCCGGTGTCCTCGGTGCTGGTGGCGTCCACCGGAGTCATCGGGATGCAGCTTCCCATGGACCAGATCCGGGACGGCGTGGCGCTTCTGGCAAATGCAAAGGCGGATACGGAAGAAGCCGGACTGGAAGCGGCGAAAGCCATCATGACCACGGATACGAAGCCCAAATATGCGGCGGTGCAGGTGGAGATCGGCGGAAAAACCGTCACGGTGGGAGGCATGTGCAAGGGATCCGGCATGATTCATCCCAATATGTGTACCATGCTGGGATTTGTGACGACGGACGCAGTCATCACGAAGGAGATGCTGCAGAAAGCTCTGAGCGAGGATATCAGAGACACCTACAATATGGTCTCTGTGGACGGAGATACATCCACCAATGACACGGTGCTGCTGCTGGCCAACGGCATGGCGGGAAATCCGGTCATTGACAGGGAAAATGAGGATTACGCGGCGTTCAGGGAAGCGCTGAATTATGTCAACACGGAGCTGGCGAAGAAGATTGCGGGGGACGGAGAGGGCGCTACCTGTCTCTTTGAAGTAAAGGTGGTTGGGGCAGAGAGTAAGGAGCAGGCGGTGACTCTGAGTAAGTCTGTTATCACATCCAGCCTGACCAAGGCGGCCATCTACGGACATGACGCCAACTGGGGACGGATCCTCTGTGCCATGGGCTACTCCGGCGCACAGTTCGACCCGGACAGAGTGGATCTGTATTTTGAAAGTGCGGCAGGGAAGCTGAAGATCATCGAGAACGGCGTGTCCACAGGATACAGCGAGGAGCTGGCGACAAAGATTCTGTCGGAGGAACACGTGACCGCCATCGCGGATCTGAAGCTGGGAGAGGCATCTGCCACTGCCTGGGGCTGCGACCTGACCCATGAATATGTAAATATCAATGCGGATTACCGGAGCTGACCGGAAGACCTTAAGACTGCAGCTGAGCGCCCGCAGCATGCTCCGGAAAGCAGCAGGAGAGGCCTGCCGGACTCCTGTCTGACAGACGGCCGAAGGGGTGATGTGGTGGAGCAGAAAGAAAGCAGGGATTCAGACCGTAAAAAGATCAGGCGCCTGGTGATCCTGGAGGTGCTGCTTTTTGTCACAGGGTTCGCTTTTCTGATATGGGGATGTATCCGGCAGGACCATGGCGTTCTGCATGAAGCGGATGTGATCGTCATGCTGACGGGATGTTTCTTCTGCATGGGCCTGGTGATCTTCCTGCTGACCCGGTCGCAGCGTTATCTGACAGAGTCTGCGTTTGAGAAAATGAACCGGTATTATGATGAGAAGGAACTGACAGAGCTTTGGCTCACCGGCAGGGAAGAGCTGGAAGAAAGACTTCTCCGGCAGAAATTCCGGCGGCTGGAAAACGGATATTATACAAGAGCCAGATTTACGTTCTGGAAAGACCGTGTCTGGTATTATGTCCGGGTGATCGAAGAGGTCGATGTGGTCAGTGCGATTCAGAGAGAAGCGGACCGTTTTGACCGGATGGGGAAAATAAGGAAAAACTTTTGTATACTGCTCTTCCTTTATATGGACCAGGTTGACGAGTATGAAAAGGAAACGATCAGAAATTTTGGAAAAAACGGGATTATTGCAGAGGAGCTTCTGCAACAGTCTCCCTGTTCGCTCCTTGTGGTTGCAGTTGATGAGCATACAGACACCGGTTATTTTCTGGATATCGAAAAGAAAAAGCCGATCGTGCTTTATTCTTATGGAAGTGAAATGCTCAGGGAGATTGCAGGAATAAAAAAATAAAATTTCCGCAGAACGAGCCTGAGAATTGCCTCAGAAGAAACGCTGATTTCATTGAATTGCAGAGCATTCTCTGTTATACTTGGAAACAGCAGCGCATCCTGACGGGACCGGCAGTGACAGGGGATTCTGTCAGAGCGGATGTGCAGAAGAAAAAAGGAGAGAAAAAGTATGGGTAAGTATGCAGGAACACAGACGGAGAAAAATCTTCAGGCGGCGTTTGCCGGAGAATCACAGGCGAGAAATAAATATACATATTTTGCGTCGGTGGCAAAAAAGGAAGGATATGAGCAGATTTCTTCTCTGTTTCTGAAGACCGCGGACAACGAAAAAGAGCATGCGAAGATGTGGCTTAAGGAGCTGAGCGGGATCGGAGATACAAAGGCGAACCTGGCGGCAGCGGCTGAGGGTGAGAATTTTGAGTGGACGGATATGTATGAGGGCTTTGCCAAAACTGCGGAAGAGGAAGGGTTCCCGGAGCTGGCGCAGAAGTTCCGTCTGGTGGCAGCCATCGAGAAGCATCACGAGGAGCGGTACCGTGCACTTCTGAAGAATGTCGAGACGGCGCAGGTCTTTGTAAAGAGCGAAGTCAAGGTGTGGGAATGCCGCAACTGCGGGCATATCGTAGTGGGTACAGAGGCGCCGGAAGTATGCCCGGCCTGCAGCCATCCCCGGAGTTATTTTGAGGTGAGCGCAGAAAATTATTGACCGTTGTTGTGCCGTTTCTGCAGGGCATAACAGGTAAGCGGGGCTGCCCTGCGCCGGGGAGGACCGGGCAGGGCGGCTTTTTGAGGGGAAGAGACCGGGAAGATTTCCCCAGAGTCTGCAGACCGCAGCAGAGAAGCGAAGCTGCAGCAGAAGATGAGGAGCAGAAGATTATGAGAGAAGACACAGAGAAATATCTGGAGAAAGCCGCCGTCCTGGTGGAGGCGCTTCCTTATATCCAGAGATTTAACCGGAAGATCATCGTGGTGAAATACGGCGGCAGCGCCATGGTGGATGAGACTTTGAAAAAGAGTGTGATCAGTGATGTGACGCTCTTAAAGCTGGTTGGATTCAAACCGATCATCGTACACGGCGGCGGCAAGGAGATCAGCAGATGGGTGGGCAGAGTCGGCATGGAACCCCACTTTGTGAACGGGCTCCGGGTGACGGATGCGGATACCATGGAGATCGCGGAGATGGTACTGGGCCGGGTAAATAAAGGACTGGTGTCCATGGTGCAGGAGCTGGGCGTCAAGGCAGTTGGCATCAGCGGCAAGGACGGCGGTCTTCTGAAGGTGGAGAAGAAATATTCCGGAGGACAGGATATCGGCTATGTGGGCGAGATCACGGAAGTGGATCCGAAGATCCTCTACGATCTTCTGGAAAAGGATTTCCTGCCGATCGTCTGTCCGGTGGGAATGGACGAGCATTTTAATACCTATAATATTAATGCGGATGATGCGGCCTGTGCCATTGCCAGGGCGGTGAAGGCGGAGAAGCTGGCATTTCTGACAGATATCGAAGGAGTATACCGGGATTTTGAAGACAAGGATTCCCTGATCTCGGAGATTACCGTCAGCGGGGCGAAGGAGCTGCTGGCAGGGGGCACCATTGGCGGCGGGATGCTGCCCAAGCTGGGGAACTGCATCGAAGCCATCGAAGCAGGAGTGTCCCGGGTGCATATTATGGACGGACGGATCATGCACAGTATCCTTCTGGAGGTATTTTCCAACAAGGGTATCGGCACGGCGATTGTAGGAGACGCGGAGGAGAAATTTTATCATGAGTGATCAGTATATAGAGAAAGCAGAAGAGACGATTCTGCATACATATGACCGTTATCCGGTCGTGTTCGACCGGGGAGAAGGCGTACATCTTTATGATGTGGACGGGAAGGAATATCTGGACTTTGCAGCGGGCATCGCTGTACAGTCACTGGGTTATCATAACAGAGAATATACGCAGGCGCTGAAGGATCAGATCGACAAACTGACGCATATCTCCAACCTGTACTATACCGTTCCCATGATGGAGGCGGCTCAGAAGGTGGTAAAGGCCAGCGGTCTGTCCCGGGTGTTTTTTACCAACAGCGGCGCCGAGGCCATCGAGGGCGCACTGAAGGCGGCAAAGAAATATGCTTACGAACGGGACGGGAAAGCAGACCATGAGATCATTGCCATGGAGCATTCGTTCCACGGGCGGACCATGGGGGCACTGTCGGTTACGGGCAATGAGAAGTATCAGGCACCCTTCCGCCCGCTGATCCCGGGTGTCCGGTTCGCGGTCTACAACGATCTGGAAAGCGTAAAGGCGCAGATAACGGAGAAGACCTGTGCGATCATCCTGGAGACGGTTCAGGGAGAAGGCGGGATCCGTCCGGCAACGGAGGACTTTTTAAAGGGAGTAAAAGCGCTGTGCCGGGAGCATGATCTTCTCCTGATCCTGGACGAGATCCAGTGCGGCATGGGCAGAACCGGATGGATGTTCGCCTGGCAGGAGTACGGCGTGGAGCCGGATATTATGACCTGTGCCAAGGCCATTGGCTGCGGTGTCCCGGTGGGTGCTTTTGTCCTTGGAGAGAGGGCGGCGAAGGGGTCCCTGAAGTCAGGGGATCACGGTACCACCTACGGAGGCAATCCCTTTGCATGCGCGGCGGTCAGTAAGGTATTTGACCTGTATGAGAAGGAGCATATTCTGGAAAATGTGCGTACAGTGGGGGCATATCTGACAGAGCGGCTGGATGCGCTGGTGGAAAAATATGATTTTCTGAAAGAGCGCCGGGGGAAAGGCATGATCCAGGGACTGGAGGTGACGGGGAGATCGGCGGGAGAGATCGCGGCGCGTGCGCTCTCCAACGGGCTCGTGGTGATCACCGCGGGCGGCAATGTGCTCCGGTTCGTACCTCCGCTGGTTATCACGAAGGAGGATGTGGACTGTATGGTGGAGCGGCTTGAGAGATCATTCTGAATGTAAGAAAGGAAATATATGACGATAAAATACCAGAGGATCATTGCTGTGCTGCTGGTGCTGCTGCTGGGGGCGCAGATGGTGCATATGGGATGGAAGAACAGGCCGGAGGAGGAAGAAGAGGTGGTCATAGAACATCCGCTTCTGATCTGGTATACGGATCCGGACATCCAGGCCTATATGGAAGCAGCGGCAGCAGAGATGACCGCCAGACATCAGGTGGAGATCCGTGCGGAGCTGGTTTCTGAAGTGGACTATATCGAGAAAATCAGTGAACAGTCCGTAGCGGAGGAAATGACCGGGCCGGATCTGTATGTGGCTTCCAGCGCGCTTCTGGAGAAGGCGGTGCTCGCCGGACTGTCGGTGCCGGTAAAGGACAGTGATCTTGCCGGGACGTATTCAGAGAAGGCGGTGCAGGCGGTGACCTGCAACGGGGAGCCGGCGGCATGGCCTTTTTATATCGAGACCTGCGTAATGCTGTATAACCGGTATTATGTGAGCCCGGAGGAAGTGCCTTCGGACATTGAGGACATCCTGACCTATGCGGAGAACTTTGAGGCAGATGATCTGACGTCCCGGGTGGAAAATATCTTCAAGTGGAATGTGGCGGACGTGATAGACAACTATATGTTCCTGGGGGCCTATACGGATCTGGGCGGTCCCAACGGAGACGACAAGAGTCAGGTGTCCATGGATCTTGACAAGGTTACCGAATGCCTGACTTATTATCAAAGTCTGAATGAGTTTTTTGCCATTGATGCGGATACGGTCACGTCGGAGGAAGTGATAAAGGAGTTCATCGATGGGAAGACCGTGTTCACCATCGTCAACGTGCCCATGCTGGCAGAGCTGGACCGGGCGGTCAGGGAGGGGAGCCTCCCGGAATATCCCGCAGAGCGGACTGTGACAGGGGAGGACGGGACGGAGACAGTAGAAAGCCTGAGCTATACGCCGTTCTATGAGGTGGTGCAGCTTCCGGCCCTTACGGACACTCTGGACTCCCGCGGACTGTCTGTGACAAACAGCGTGGTCGTCAATCCCTATTCGGGAAATGTGGAGGCTGCGGAAGCATGCGCCCGGTATCTGACGCAGGAGCGGGCAGGAAGGCTCTATGAGGAAGCCAGCAAGCTGACTGCATGCAGGAGTCTTCTGAGCGGGGATACGCAGCCGGTGCAGGAGGAGGAGTCTTCTCTGTTCGGATACCGGTCTCTGTATGAGAGTCTGCTGGGAGATCAGGAGAGCGCAGCTCCGGTTTCCAGTGAGCATCTGACCGTGTATGAGGCGTATGAGAAGGCGGCAGAGGTCCCCAAGATCATGGAGCTGTCCAATATGTGGCTGCAGCTTGAGGTTATCCTGGCGGACATCTGGAGGGGACAGGATGCAGGCGAGAAGGTATCAGGATTTGCAGGGCTTCTGGAAGCACAGCTGGACTGATAAGGATGTATAGAAATCCGGTCATAAGGGTACACTCTGGACAGAAGGAGGTTCCTTATGACTGGATTTTTTATTGCACTGATATCCGGCGCCCTGATGAGTCTTCAGGGGGTCTTTAATACGGAGGTGACAAAGCAGAGCAGTATGTGGGTGTCCGCATCCTGGGTGCAGTTCTCTGCTCTTGTGACCTGCCTGGTCGTATGGGCGGTATCGGATCGGAGCAGCTTTGGCGCTCTTCTGAAGGTAAATCCCAGATATGTCATGCTGGGCGGTATTTTTGGCGCATTTATCACATACACGGTGATCCAGAGCATGTCGGCGCTGGGGCCCGCAAAGGCGACGATGCTCATCGTCATCGCTCAGCTCACCGTGTCCTGGCTGGTGGAGCTTATGGGACTGTTCGGGGTGGATAAAGGGGCGTTTTCGTGGAGAAAGCTTATGGGGCTTCTGATTGCGGTGGCAGGGGTCGTGATATTTGAATGGGAAAATTAAGATTGCTCTTGTGTTTCTGCTGTAAGTCCGCTACAATGAAGAAAGGGCATGGATGACTTTTCTTCGGGATGAGATGACTGCATCGGCCGGACCGGGCCTGCCAGGGACGGCAGGGTGGACGGAGCATACGGAAGGATGCAGGAATATGACAGGAGAAAAGCATGGAGTATCAAGTGAAGTTACGGAACGTTCTGCGTGTGCTCTGCCTGAGCGCCGCAGTGTGTCTGACCGGGTGCGGGATTTCCTTCGGCGGGTATCTGCCGGGCGGGAGAGAAGAGCTGGTCTTTGTCTGCGGGGAAGAGCTTCCGCCGGAAGAAAGCGGGGCCGGTTCCGGACCGGAGGAAACATCTGCGCCGGAACCGGCAGGGAGCCTGGAGACCGAGGTCTCTGAGGAAAGCACCGTCCCGGGAAGGGAAGGGCGCTCGGGAGCTGCCGCGTCGGATCCGGCAGGAGACACTGCCGCGCCGGACAATGTTTCCGGCGGGGGAGAGGCACCAGGCGTCGCAGCAGACGGCAGGGTGGACATCAATACGGCCGGTGTGGAAGAGCTGATGACTCTGAAGGGCATCGGCGAGACACGGGCGAAGGCGATTATAGAATACCGCACGCAGAACGGTCCTTTTACAAAAGCAGAAGATATCATGCAGATCACAGGGATCAAGGAAGGCATATATACGAAGATACAGGATCAGATCATAGTACGATGAGGTGAAAGATGGGACAGAGAGTATTAGTGGTGGATGATGAAAAGCTGATCGTGAAGGGGATCCGCTTCAGTCTGGAACAGGACAACATGGAGGTGGACTGTGCCTATGACGGAGAAGAGGCGCTGCAGATGGCGAAGGAGAATGATTATGATATTATTCTCCTGGATGTGATGCTCCCGAAACTGACAGGCTTCGAGGTCTGCCAGCAGCTTCGGGAATTTTCCAGCGTTCCGGTGGTCATGCTGACAGCAAAGGGAGACGATATGGATAAGATCCTGGGGCTGGAGTACGGCGCAGACGATTATATCACCAAGCCGTTCAATATCCTGGAAGTAAAGGCCAGGATCAAGGCGATCATGCGCCGGACGAAAAAGCGGTTACCGGAGAAAGAGAGCCGCCGGGTGGTGAACAAGGGAGAGTTCCATCTGGACTGTGAGAGCCGCCGGCTGAACATTGCCGGGAGAGAGATCAACCTGACGGCAAAGGAATTTGATCTTCTGGAGCTTATGGCGCTGAACCCCAACAAGGTCTACAGCCGGGATCATCTGCTCA
The DNA here is from genome assembly GCA_910574805.1 of Lachnospiraceae bacterium. Taxonomy (GTDB): domain Bacteria; phylum Bacillota; class Clostridia; order Lachnospirales; family Lachnospiraceae; genus Hominiventricola. The sequence goes on from CAJTCV010000003.1 coordinate 26,098, forward strand.
ACGCCGTGTGGGGATATGATTATCCCGGGGATGTGCGCACGGTGGATGTGCATATCCGGAGACTGCGGGAGAAGATCGAGCAGAAGCCCAGCGAGCCCAAGTATGTACATACCAAATGGGGAGTAGGGTATTATTTCAATGTTTAAGCTGCATCTGAGGGAACGTTTCTTTCCCAATGCCAAATTTTTCAAGAGTCTGAATTTCCGGATCATGGTGATTCTGTTTCTGGTGGGAACGATTCCCGCCCTGATCCTGTCTGCCGCATTTCTGTCCGCCTACAGAGAGCAGTCGATCACCCGGCTGGGCAACGACGTGAGCAACCAGTGCCAGATCCTGGCGACACAGCTTGGCAGCGCCAACTATCTGGACAACCCGGGAAATGAGACGCTGACCGGGGAACTGACACAGCTTGCCACCCTCTATGACGGGCGGATCCTCATCATTGATCAGAATTTCCATATCATGGTGGATACCTATGCGCTGGAGACGGGGCGTACCATGGTTGCGGAGGAAGTTATCAAATGCTTTAAGGGCCAGAGTACGACACACTATGTCAGCGGCCGTTTTATCGAGATGACGGTCCCCATTACCGGCAACGGAGAAGACAAGTCGGTCATCGGCGTGATCCTGGCAAGTGCGTCCACGGACAGCCTGAATGTGCGGTTTGAAGAGCTTCTGAATTTTACGGAGATCTGGCTGGCATCCGGGAGTATCTGTCTTCTGGCGCTGGCCGTCTTTTTGTCCAACTGGCTGGTGAAGCCTCTGCGCCATATGAATAAATTCATCGGCGATCTGGTGGAGGGCGCGCTGGACGGCGATCTGGATATCCATGACTGCACGGAGACAGAGAATATTTCCAACACCTTCAACAGCCTGCTGGCAAAGCTGCGGCTGATGGAGGAATCCAGACAGGAGTTCGTATCCAATGTCTCTCATGAGCTGAAGACGCCACTTGCCTCCATGAAGGTGCTGGCAGACTCTCTGCTGGTGCAGGAGGGTGCGCCGGTGGAGCTGTATCAGGAGTTCATGCAGGATATTGCAGAGGAGATCGACCGGGAAAATAATATTATCTCAGATCTTCTGACGCTGGTGAAGACAGACCGGAAGGTGACGAAGCTCAATGTGGAGGTGACGAATGTCAACGAGTTCCTGGAGCAGATCCTGAAGCGTCTGCGCCCCATCGCAGAGCAGGGGAATATCGAGATGGTGTTTGAAAGCAACCGAAACGTCAGCGCGGAGATCGATGTGACACGTCTGTCCCTGGCATTTTCCAATCTGGTGGAGAACGCCATCAAATACAATCACGAAAACGGCTGGGTCCGGGTCAGTCTGGACGCAGACCACAAATTTTTCTATGTCAAGGTAAGCGATTCCGGAATGGGGATTCCCGAGGAATCTCTGGACTACATATTCGAGAGGTTTTACCGGGTGGACAAATCCCATTCCCAGGAGATCGGGGGTACGGGCCTTGGTCTCGCCATCACAAGAAGTGCAGTCGTGGCGCACCGGGGGGCAATCCGGGTGCAGAGCGAAGCAGGTGGGGGAACCATCTTCACAGTGCGGATCCCCCTTCGCTATATCACGTAAATAAAACTGCATCAGGAGGGCTTCTCTCCGATGCAGAACAACCATAAGGAATGAAAATGAAGAAATGGATCTTGCGTCTCTTCCTTCCCATGCTTCTCTGCCTGCTGACAGCGGGCTGTGACAGCGGAGGCGAAGAGGAAACAGGCGGCTATCAGATCTGGTATATGAATCAGGAAGAGACCCGCCTGGACTATGAATACAGGGAGCTGCAGGCAAAGAACACCGAAGGACTGCTGAAAGAGGCTCTGGAGCTTTTGCGGGACAAGCCGGAAAATGAGAGCTGCAAGCCGGCAATTCCGGAGAATGTACGGATTGAGAGCTATCAGATCGAGCATGATCAGCTCTATTTGAATTTTTCCATGGAATATCTGGACATGCCCAAGGTATATGAGGTCCTGTGCAGGGCTGCCGTGGTGAGGACGCTGTGTCAGCTGCCGGATATCAACTATGTGGGATTCCGGGTGGCGGATCAGCCGCTGATGGACCTGAAGGGAAAGGCAGTGGGCCTTATGAACGAGGAGCAGTTTATTGAAAATGCCGGCGAGGAAATCAATGCCTACCGGACTGCAGACCTTACTCTTTATTATACCAATGAGACCGGGGACAAGCTGGTCAGCCAGCGGGTTCCCATGGAGTACAACAGCAACATCTCTCTGGAGAAGCTCATCGTGGAGCGCCTGATCGCAGGACCGCCCTATGAAGGAGTCTATCCCACCATACCGGCGGATACGAAGCTGGTCAGTGTCTCCGTCCGGGACGGCATCTGTTATGTGACGCTGGACGAGGGATTTCTTGCCACCGGTTACAATGTGACGGAGAGTATCCCCATTTATTCCATTGTAAATTCGCTGGTTCAGAACACGGATGCCCAGAAGGTTCAGATCAGCATCAACGGAGAGACGAACCGGATCTTCCGGGAGAGTATCAGTTTTGATACAATATTTGAAAGAAATGAGGATCTGGTAGAATGAGACAAAGACCTGTGGCGTGTCTGGCTCTTCTGGTATTTCTGATCCTGCAGCTGATCCCTCCGGGGTTCTTCTATGAACCCCGGGCGGTGACGGAAAAATGCGATGCCCAGGTCACCGGCCGGGTCAGCCGGCGGACGGACAAAGACGATAAGACACAACTGTATCTGGAAAACTGCCAGGTGGAATGGGAGAGCGGACGGTGTGAGGCCGGACGGATGCTCATCTATCTGTCAGAGATCAAAGACTATCCGGTGGGAACCGATCTATCCTTGTCAGGAACGATTTATCCAACAGAAGAACCGACGAATCCGGGACAATTTAACAGCAGGCTTTATTACGCGGGAAAAGGGATTTCCTGTACGTTTTATGCCGAACGTGTGCAGGTGACGGGCGGACATCCGGCGCCTGTCAGGGAAAGTCTCACACTTTTGGGAAAAAGGCTGGGGGAGGTCTACCGTCAGGTGCTGGAGGAAAAGGACAGCCGGCTTTTAGGCGCCATGGTGCTTGGCCGGAAAGAGGGACTGGATCCTGAGATCAAGGAGCTCTATCAGAGAAACGGCATTTCTCATCTGCTGGCCATCTCCGGGCTCCACGTGTCGCTGGTGGGCATGGGGCTGTATCGGCTGCTCCGCCGGCTCACCGGCTCTTATGCGGCAGCAGGGATACCGTCCGTTCTCTTTCTGGCAGCCTATGGATGGATGACAGGCGGCTCCATATCCACTGTTCGTGCGGCGCTCATGTGCGGCATGGCGATCCTGGCAGATCTGCTCGGGCGGACTTATGACATGCTGACCGGGATCGGCGTGTCGGCTCTGATCCTCATGTTCGTCAACCCTCTGAATGCCAGACAGAGCGCTTTTTTATTATCCTATGGGGCAGTACTGGCCATTGCCCTGATTCTTCCTGTCTGGAAGCTGTATAAGAAGAAATACGGCCCCCTGGGGCAGGCTCTGTCGGTCAGTCTGTCTGTACTCTTTCTGACCTTTCCGCTTCTGCTCTGTTTCTTTTATGAATACCCTCTGTATGCAACACTTTTGAATCTGTTTGCCATTCCGCTTATGAGTATCCTGATGGTATGCGGGATCCTGTGCGGCGGGACGGGGCTTTTCTGCCTGCCGGCTGCCCGGCTTCTGGCGATTCCCTGTCATCTGATCCTTCTGTTCTATGAATGGGCAGGTAAGAGATGTCTGGGGCTTCCAGGGGCGCTTCTGACCATGGGCTGCCCGGCCGGATGGAAGATCCTGCTTTATTATGGTATACTGACAGCGGGTCTTCTGCGGCTGTACAGAGAAAAATACAGAGAGCGGTATTTCAGGGGCAGTGAGCCATTCCTCCCGGGGAAGCGGGTACTGGCGGCGGCAGCCGCACCGCTGGCGCTGTGTCTGTGCCTTCTGTGCACGCGGGTCTTCCGGGGACTGGAGATCCGGATGCTGGATGTGGGGCAGGGGGATGCGGTGTATCTGAGGGGACCTGACGGGACGACCTGTCTGTATGACGGCGGCAGCTCCAGCGTGAAGAATGCAGGTGCCTACCGGATTCTTCCCTTTCTGAAATGGTCCGGCACCGGACAGCTGGATTATATTCTGATCTCCCACATGGACAGGGATCATATCAGCGGGGTGCAGGAGCTTCTGGAGGACAGTAAAAAAAGCGGCGGCATCCGGATCGGCCACGTGGTCCTTCCGAAGCTTTCGGCAAAGGATGAGGCGTATGAAGAGATGGAGGCTCTGATCCGGGAGGCGGGGATAGAACTTCTGTATATGGAAGCCGGCGACCGGCTGGAGGGCGGAGCATGGTCGCTTACCTGTCTGTGGCCTGAGAGCGGCACAGGGGCGGACGACCGGAATGAGCTGTCCATGGTGGTGCTGGCGGAATACGGAGATTTTCAGATGCTTCTGACCGGGGATATCGGGGAGAAGGCGGAGGAAAGGCTGGCAGCCTCCGGGCGTCTGTGCGAAGCAGAGATTCTTAAAGTGGCGCACCATGGATCGAAATATTCCTCCACAGAGATCTTTTTAGGACAGGTGCAGCCGGCAGTGAGCCTGATCTCCTGCAGCGCGTCGAACCGCTACGGACATCCGGGAGAGGAGACGCTTGAGCGGCTTCGGGAGTCGGGAAGCCGGGTCTTCATCACCCGGGACTGCGGGGCGGTCCGGGTGTGGACCGATGGAAAATATGTGCGTGTTTCTTGCTTTTCGGGCCGGTGACGTGTTAAAATAGGATCATATCTTGACAGAGAGTGTGCAGGCCTATGAAAATGTTGTCGGAAGACATAAAAAACCGCCGGTTTAAGCGGGTATATCTGCTGATGGGAGAAGAGATCTATCTCCGGAATCAGTATAAAAAAAAGCTGCGGGAAGCGCTGATTGATCCGGAGGATACGATGAATGCAGCGACTTTCGAGGGAAAGGGAATCGATCCCAAAGCAGTCATCGATCTGGCAGAGACCATGCCCTTTTTGGCTCCGTGCAGAGTCATTGAGCTGCAGGACAGCGGATTTGCCCAAAATGCATGTCCGGAGCTGGCGGACTATATTCCGGACATTCCGGAGAGCACCTGTCTGATCCTGACGGAGTCAGATGTGGACAGGCGGGGCCGGGTCTATAAGGCCGTGAAAAAATACGGCAGGGTCGTGGAATTCAAACGGCAGGACCAGAGGACGCTGGTGCGCTGGGTGCTGGGAACGCTGAAGCAGGAAGGCAGGAGCATCACGGAGGAGACCATGCGCGTATTTCTTGGGCGCACCGGTGCGGATATGGAGAATATCGACCGGGAACTGGAGAAGCTTCTGTGCTATACGGCAGGACGCGGGGTGATCACCACAGAGGATGTGGAGAACATATGTACGGAACAGACGGAGAACCGGATCTTCGATATGATCCAGGCTGTCACGGAGCGGGATCAGAAACGTGCGCTTCGTCTGTATGCGGATCTGCTGGCCATGAAGGAGCCGCCGGTGAAGATCCTCATACTGATCGGGAGGCAGTTCAACCAGCTGCTGCTCCTGAAAGAGCTGTCCGGACAGGGGCTGGAAAAGGGAGAACTGGCAAAGGCGGCAGGTGTCCCGCCCTTTGCGCTGGGGAAATATATGGCTCAGTGCAGATATTATACAAAAGAACAGCTCAGACGGGCAGTGGAGGACTGTGTGGAAGCCGAAGAACGGGTGAAGACCGGAAGGATGGGCGATCAGCTCAGTGTGGAACTGCTGATCATGAGCTACAGCGCAGGCTGAGCAGAACGGACATAAAAAACCGGCTGGAATGACGGGACCAGCCGGTTTTTTGTGCGATCATTTTTATGCCATTGCGTTTACAGCCTTCTGCAAACGGGAAATCTTTCTGGAAGTCGTGTTCTTGTGATAGACACCCTTGGAAGTTGCCTTGTCCATGGTGGAGATCGCATCTTTCAGAGCAGCCTTTGCCGCTTCCTGATCTTTGGATTCGATCGCTGCATATACTCTCTTGACCATGGTCTTCACTTCAGATTTGATTGCCTTGTTTCTTGCAGTCCTGGTCTGGGTTACCAGGATCCTCTTCTTAGCAGATTTGATGTTTGCCAATTCGTGCACCTCCGGTTTATTCACTGTGATTCAATTTCATGATATTTTCTGATGACGTGCTTCATGAAAGCGAGACACGGAATAGCTTTACATGGAAACACACGCATATATTCTAGCCCAAAGAAAGGGCAGTGTCAATACATAAAATTACATTTTACGGAAATATTATCAGCAGGAAGCTGCTGTCTGTTCGCTGACCGGTGATCTGCAGACCGGATATGGAAAGACAGAGACAGCGGCGCCTGACATGGGTACAGAGGAGTGGAGAAAATGGAACGGATGAGAGTACGGACTGACCTGGCGCTGGAGGCCAGGGAGAGCTTTGAGGGAAGTGAGGAAGAGGTACATGGAGTCGTGGTGGAAGAGGACTACGATGAGGACAGAGATATCCGGCTGACCAGGGTACAGATCGTGTCTGAGCGGGGAGCCAGAGAGATGGGAAAGCCCATGGGAAATTATCTGACGCTGGAGGCGCCGGGAATGGCGTCGCCGGATGAGGATTACCACCGGGAGATTTCGGAGGCGCTGGCATATTACCTGAAGGAGCTTATGGGAGAAGAACGGGAGCGGTCCATTCTGGTGGCCGGGCTTGGCAACCGGGATGTGACGCCGGATGCGCTGGGACCAAAGACGGTATCCAATCTTCTGATCACCCGGCATCTGATCCGGGAGTACGGAAAGGGCGTTATGGGAAATGAGAAATACTGTCAGGTCAGCGGAATCGTGCCGGGAGTCATGGCACAGACCGGCATGGAGACCTCGGAGATCATCCGGGGGATCGTGGAACAGACGGCCCCGGACCTCCTGATTGTCATCGATGCGCTGGCAGCAAGGAGCACGAAACGGCTCAGCAGAACCATTCAGCTTACGGATACGGGGATTCAGCCGGGCTCCGGCGTGGGGAACCACAGAAACTGTCTGACAGAGGAGAGCCTGGGGATCCCGGTCATCGCCATCGGCGTCCCTACGGTGGTGGAGGCAGCGGCGATCATTTATGATGCCCAGGGGAACTGTGAGCAGATGCCGCCGCATCTGAACGGTATGTTTGTGACGCCCAAGAATATCGATGAGACGATCAAACAGCTGAGCTTTACCCTGTCAGAGGCTCTGAATATGGCATTTCAGCTGTCTGAAGAGGCATAGTGCGGATGCTTTTCCCATATAATAAATGGGTGAGGATTCAGTATGGAACGATTATCGAGACTTTGGAACTGGATATTGTGGATGCTTTTCTTTCTGGTGGGATTTTATATTGTCTTTACCGGCGGACAGAGATTCTGGTCCGGAGACCTGCCGGATATGATCCGGAGCGGGAAGGTATCTCTGCAGCGCGTATGCCAGCGGGAGTTTGCGCGCTGCTTCTATCCGGGACTTTTTCTGGAATATGCGGAGGGAGGGGACACTTCCTCTCTCTCCGGCTGGTACATAGAGCGGGTGATGGCCATGCACCCCCTCTGTCGGCTGCAGTACGGGGCGAAACAGCCGGGAGGCACGGAGAATGCGTCCACCTATGAAATGCTGGTGACCGGCGGCGTCCACGATGAAAATGAGCTGGACGAGACAGGCAGTGAATATGATATGGAGGCGCTGGCGCAGGCGGAAAATGAAAAGGCGGTGGAGGAACGCTTGGAAGAGGAGAGAAGAGCGTCAGAGGAGGCCGGGGAAGCGGCGTCTGCCGCGGAGGAACCGCCTGCCGCAGTGACTGCCGGGATGATCTACAATATGGAGGAGCTTTCCGATTTTGATTTTCTGTTCGGAACCTTTTATTCCATGGATAAGACGACCACGATCTCCCCGGAGGATCTGAATGCGGAGGTGCTTCTGTCAAAAGATATGAGCATCGACAAGGAGGTGGAGGGACCGCAGATCCTGATTTATCATACCCATTCCCAGGAAGGCTTTGTGGACTCTGTACCCGGGGACAACTCCACCACCATTGTGGGAGTGGGGGAGTATCTGGCACAGCTTCTGCGGGAAAAAGGGTATGATGTGATGCATGTGACCAGTGTCTATGATCTGGTGGACGGCAGGCTGGACCGGAACGAAGCCTACAGCAAGGCTCAGAAGGAGATCAGTGCGATTCTGGAGGCAAATCCCGGTATACAGTCGGTGATCGACCTGCACAGGGACGGAGTGGCGGAGGGAACGCGGCTTGTGACCGAGATCGGAGGAAAGACCATGGCAAGATTCATGTTCTTCAACGGTCTGAGCCGGACTAAGAAAAACGGAGCCATTGACTATCTCTATAATCCGTACATACAGGATAATCTGGCACTGACCCTGCAGCTGAAGCTGATGAGCGAGCAGTATTATCCGGGCCTTGCAAGGAACATCTATCTGCGCAGCCTCCGGTATAATCTGCACCTGTCGGATAAGGCTCTGCTGATCGAAGTGGGAGCCCAGACGAATACGCTCCAGGAGATGCTCAATACCATGGAGCCGCTGTCAGACATACTTGATAAGGTGTTCGATCCATGATATATTATAAACAGTTACAGAGACGAAAAACGGAGGACGTAAGATGGCAGCAGTGGATCAGAGCAAAATCCGCAATTTTTGCATCGTGGCGCATATCGACCATGGGAAATCAACGCTGGCAGACCGGATCATCGAGAAGACCGGGCTTCTGACCAGCAGGGAGATGCAGTCGCAGGTGCTGGACAATATGGAACTGGAACGGGAGCGGGGGATTACCATCAAGGCGCAGACGGTCCGTACAGTATATAAGGCGCAGGACGGGGAGGAATATATTTTCAATCTCATCGATACGCCGGGACATGTGGACTTTAATTACGAGGTGTCCAGGAGTCTGGCCGCCTGCGACGGGGCGATTCTGGTGGTGGATGCGGCACAGGGCATCGAGGCGCAGACTCTTGCCAATGTGTATCTGGCTCTGGACCATGATCTGGATGTGGTGCCGGTGATCAACAAGATAGACCTGCCCAGTGCAGAGCCTCAGAGGGTCATGGACGAGATCGAGGATGTGATCGGGATCGAGGCGCAGGATGCGCCGCTCATCTCGGCCAAGACCGGCCAGAATGTGGACGAGGTGCTGGAGCAGATTGTAAAACGGATACCGGCTCCGTCAGGAAGCCCGGACAATCCCCTTCAGGCCCTGATCTTTGATTCGGTGTATGATCCCTATAAAGGCGTTATTATTTTCTGCCGGATCAAGGAAGGGACCGTCCGGAAAGGGACGCCCATCCGCATGATGGCTACCGGGGCGGAGGCCGATGTGGTGGAAGTGGGGTATTTTGGAGCTGGCCAGTTCCTTCCGTGCGAAGAGCTGAGCGCCGGGATGGTGGGTTATATCACCGGAAGTATCAAAAATGTAAAGGACACCAGAGTCGGCGATACGGTGACGGACCGGGAGCGTCCATGCGCAGAGCCGCTGCCGGGCTATAAAAAAGTACAGTCCATGGTGTACTGCGGGCTGTATCCGGCGGACGGCGCCAAATACCCGGATTTAAGAGACGCGCTGGAAAAGCTGCAGCTCAACGACGCGGCGCTGCAGTTTGAGCCGGAGACCTCCATAGCTCTTGGCTTTGGCTTCCGCTGCGGTTTCCTGGGGCTGCTCCATCTGGAGATCATCCAGGAACGGCTGGAGAGGGAATATAATCTGGATCTGGTGACAACGGCGCCGGGCGTGGTCTATCGGGTGCATAAGTCCAGCGGAGAGATGATCGAGCTGACGAACCCGTCCAATCTTCCGGATCCGTCAGAGATTGAATATATGGAAGAACCCATGGTGAGTGCGGAAATCATGGTGACGACGGAATTTATCGGTTCCATCATGGAGCTCTGTCAGGAGCGCCGGGGGATCTATCTGGGAATGGAATATATGGAAGAGACCAGAGCGCTGCTGAGATATGAGCTCCCGCTCAATGAAATCATCTATGATTTCTTCGATGCGCTGAAATCCCGTTCCAGAGGATATGCTTCCTTTGACTATGATTTTAAGGGCTATGTACAGTCGGAGCTGGTGAAGCTGGATATCCTGATCAACCGGGAAGAGGTGGATGCTCTTTCCTTCATCGTACACGGCGCCTCCGCCTATGACCGCGGCAGGAAGATGTGTGAGAAGCTGAAGGACGAGATTCCGAGACATCTCTTCGAGATCCCCATTCAGGCGGCGGTGGGCGGCAAGATCATCGCCCGGGAGACGGTAAAGGCCATGAGGAAGGACGTACTGGCGAAATGCTACGGTGGCGATATCACGCGGAAGCGGAAGCTTCTGGAGAAGCAGAAGGAAGGCAAGAAGCGGATGCGCCAGATCGGTAATGTGGAGATCCCGCAGAAGGCGTTCATGAGTGTGCTGAAGCTGGATGATAAAAAATAATAAGATGAGAGAGCTGGAATTGTATGTGCACATTCCGTTCTGCGTCCGCAAATGTGCCTATTGTGACTTTCTGTCCGCACCGGCAGGGAGGGAGGTGCAGGAGGCCTATGTGGAGCAGCTCCTGAGAGAGATCCGGGGATCAGGGAGTGCTTTTGGGGAATATGAAGTACAGAGTATCTTTTTTGGAGGCGGGACTCCCGGCATCCTGGAGACGGACAGACTTTGCCAGGTACTCACGCGGCTGAAACAGGAATTTGCATGCGCGGAGGATGCAGAGGTTACTGTGGAGACCAATCCGGGAACCGTATCGGAAGAGAAGCTCTGCAGGTATCTGGAGGCGGGAGTGAACCGCTTAAGCCTCGGGCTTCAGTCCATGGATGACAGGGAGCTCTCGCTTCTGGGCAGGATCCACACCTGGGAACAGTTTCTTGACAGCTATGGGGCGGCGAGAAAGGCCGGATTTGAGAATATTAATATTGATGTGATGTCGGCCCTTCCGGGGCAGACTGTGGAGAGCTTCCGCAGAACGCTTAAGAAGGTGCTGGCGCTGGAGCCGGAGCATCTGTCGGCATACAGCCTGATCATCGAGGAAGGGACGCCCTTTTACGAGCGGTATGAGGGGCATCCGGAGCTTCTGCCCTCCGAAGAAGAGGAACGCCGGATGTACTATGATACAAAGGAGATGCTTGCTGCCGCCGGCTACCGGCGGTATGAGATTTCCAACTATGCAAAGCCGGGGTATGAGTGCAGGCATAATCTGGGCTACTGGGAGCGGACGGAATACAGAGGTTACGGCCTGGGGGCGGCATCTCTTCTGGGGCAGGTGCGGTATACGAACCAGACGGAGCTTACGGAGTATCTGAAGGGCAATACCAGAGGAACCAGCGAGCCTCTGACCGAACAGGCGGTGCGGGAAGAGTATTTCTTCCTCGGACTGCGGAAAACGGACGGCGTTCCTCTGGGGGCGTATGGGGCACACTATGAAGAGTTGATAAAAAAGCTTACAGCGCAGCAGCTTCTGGAGGAAAGGGACGGCCGGATCCGTCTGACAGACCGGGGAATCGATGTGAGCAATTATGTACTGGCCCAGTTTCTGGACTGAGGGAAACGGCCATCGGCATACGGGAACTGGTCTGGACCGCCGGCAGGGTCGGAAAAGATGCGGAACTATAATATGAGGTAAAGCTTATGGAAGAATTGAAATTTCTTAGAGAGCAGGGGGTGGACGACCTTCTGATCAGTAAGGTGGAGGCATTCCGGAGGGAATATCCGGTGCGGCAGGCAGCCTGGGAACGGGTGGTGCAGCCGTCGATTCCGTTTTACGGAAAGGAGATCCTGGAGATGGCCATGGCTGCTCTCCTGGAGGGCTCCAACCTCCTGCTCAGCGGCGCCAAGGCCACAGGAAAAAACATCCTGGCGGAGAATCTGGCGTGGATTTTCGGCAGGCCGGTTTACAATATTTCTTTTAATGTCAATACGGACAGCAGTTCGCTGATCGGAACGGACACCTTCCGGGATAATGAAGTGCAGCTGCGCAAGGGCAGTGTCTACCGGTGTGCGGAAGACGGCGGTTTCGGCATTCTGGATGAGATTAATATGGCGAAGAATGATGCGGCATCGGTGCTCCATGCCACACTGGATCACAGAAGGATCATTGATGTGCCGGGGTATGAGAAGATCGACCTTCATCCGGCGGTCCGCTTTATCGGGACGATGAACTACGGGTATGCAGGGACAAAGGAGCTGAACGAAGCGCTGGTGTCCCGTTTTCTGGTCATCGACATGCCGGCGCTCACAGAAGAAAATCTGCACCGTGTGATCCGCCATGATTACCCGGATATCAGGGATGAGGCGCTGGACGCATTCGCAGGACTGTTTCTGGACCTGCAGGTAAAGGCGGCGAACAGTGAGATCTCCACCAAGGCCATGGACCTTCGGGGGCTTCTGGCGGCTCTGGGAGCGGTACGGGTGGGCCTTCGTCCCTGGCAGGCGGTGCAGATGGGAATCACGAACAAGGCCTTTGATATCTTTGAACGGGAGATCGTGTCGGATATGGTCATGACCAGAATTCCGGAAGAGTGGACGAAAGAGCAGGTGTTTTGATGCAGGAGCAGTCGGGGAGATATACGGCAGAAGAATATGAATATGAGCTCCAGAACCGCATGAAGAACCTGCTGTGGACGGTCAGCGGGGACTATGAGCTGGATGTGGAGCTGGATATCCGGTCTTTTCAGAGGTCAAAATATATTTCTCTCTATGACGCAGTGAAGCAGGGGGCGTTCGCCCGTTATTTTTCCAAAGACGAGTTCGGACTGTATCTGGTTAAGAAGCTGTATCTGGGCGCGGATGAACAGGCTCTTTCCCGCCTGGCACAGATGTGCGTGGACCAGGCAGTCGTAGATAAAGTAACCAGAGAGCGAAAGGGCGTGGCCTCTCTTCGCAGAAAAGCTTTTGAGGATATTCTGGAGAGGGATTTTCACAGGCTTTCCAGCCCCGGCGATCTGGCGGGAAGGGTGAAGATTGCCATGCTTCAGGAAGGGATCGACGGGTCTTATACGGCGGAAAGGCGGGTCCGTGAGCAGGCGGAGGAGCTTTTTTCCCTGAGAGATGCGAAGGACACCATGGAGGTCATCCGCAGGGTGGACGGGTTCTATAACCGGCTGGTGGATCCGGAATTTGAGACGGCACATGGGGGGCTGTCGGAGGTGCTGGCAGTCACGGCGGAGGATCTGAAGAAATTTGACTGGCAGGATTTCCTGGACGAGACGGCGGCAGAATCAACGCTGGAAGAGATGATGCGACAGGCGGACAGTCTTCTTTCCACAGAAGAAGAGGAAGGGAAAAAGAAGCGGGCCGGGAGGATTCTGGTAAATGAAGAGGCGGCGCAGAAGATGCATTCCTATATCGAACTGCATTTTGGAACCTCTTATATGGATGAGCTGGAACAGAACAGGATCAACCGCCGGATCTGCAGGGGAGTCCACGGAGACTGTAAGCTTTATTTTACCGACGGGATTATTCAGAATTATGTCAGGCAAAATAACACGTATGTGATGGCAAAACGTACGTTCGAGATGAATCAGCGGTTCTATCGCCAGAATGCCCGGGTTTCCAGACATAATATCAATGAGCTGGGCGACATTCTGAAGCGTTCGCTGCAGGTGAGAAATGAAGAAGACCACTACGCAGCTTCTTATGGGACTATCGTACCTGCCAGGCTCTGGAAAGTGGGACGGTCTGAGGATGCGCGGCTTTTTATTAAGGAGACCAGACGTCATAATTCCGATTTTGTGGTGGATGTGCTGATTGACGCCAGTGGTTCCCAGAGAAGCCGACAGCATATGGTGGCGCTGCAGGGTTACATCCTGTCGGCGGCTCTGTCCAGGGCGGGGGTTCCTCACCGGGTCTTTGGCTTCTGTACCTTCTGGGACCATACAGTCATGCGCAGGTTTCGGGAGTACGATGAGGGCAGAGAGGCGGACTGGAGGCTGATGGAATTTACCTCTTCTTCCAACAACCGGGACGGACTGGCGCTCCGGGCGTCCGCAGACGGACTTCTTGACCGGCCGGAGGAAAACAAGGTGCTGATTGTCCTGAGCGACGGACGGCCCAACGATCTGGTGGTCAATCGTCCCAATGTGCGGAATCCGTCCGTCTATACGGGAGAATATGCGGTAAAGGATACCGCGGCAGAGGTCCGCCGGCTCCGGAGCCAGGGGATCGCCGTGCTGGGGGTATTTGCGGGAGAGGAACAGGATCTGCCGGCGGAACGGAGGATCTTCGGAAAAGATTTCGCCTATATCCGGGACATTTCCACTTTCGCCCATGTGGTGGGGAGATATCTGAAAAAACAGGTGGACGACCAGTGAGCGGACGCCGTGAGAATAAAAAGGAGGACAGGATGAAAGAATATGAAGTAGTGCACGAGATTTTTAATGAATGTGCCAATAATCAGATGAGAGATGTATTTTTTGATGAAGTGATGATTGAGGATCCGGAACTCTACATCCGGGGCAGGCACAAGGACAGAGACCTGAAGCTGGAACGCGAGGATCTGGCTGACGGGACAATCCTCTATCATGTGAATACATCCGGGATTCTGCAGCGCTATACGTTTACGGAGATATAGAAGGCGTCCGGGAGCTGCTCTGGGCCGCCGGTGATGGGAGAGGATCTGCGGAACTTTAGAACAGCAGATCCTCGAACAGAACGCAGAGCAGCTGACGGAAGCCGAAGGTGCCCGGGAGCTGCTCTGGGCCGCTGGTGATGGGAGAGGATCTGCGGAACTTTAAACAGGAGGTGATGTAATGGCGAAGGTTACCGTGGAGAACGGGAAGATCCTGTATCGGAAGTTTCTGACAGCGTGCGAGCTGCCGGTGGCGGATCTGGTGTGGGCATATCTTCAGCAGGAGGATGTATCGGCGAAGATGTGCTGCGGCAGCTTCGGGGCAGAGATTGGCAGAGTCATTGTGCTGGAGAGAAATGGAAAGAAGGAGGTCTTTCAGTTTGAGAGCATGCAGGAGGCGCGGGAGCTTCTGGAAAAGCTGAAGGAAGCTGCCCCGGATCTGGCGATTGGGTATACAGAAGAGAACCGGAAGCGGTTTGAGAAGGAGATGTGAAGGTAAAAATGTTTGACACACTGAGGAAAAGGGCGAGAAATACGTACATGTGGAGGATGATCCTGTGCATTGCGGGAACAGCGATTATTCTCGCAGTGACAAAAGGAGCGGTCTTTGAGCTGGCAGGGAGCATGAAGGGTATGGATATCACTGCCGGCCCGGAGACATATGAGGGGAAGGCGGTGATGCTGGATGCAGAATTCTTTGTGTCCGACTATGTAGAGCATACGACAACCACAGTCCGTGAATCCGGAAGCAGATCCACCTCCACAGACGGAAGCAGTTATATTGCATTTCAGTCTGTCTATAACGATGGTGACGAATATTCCACCCTGTATTTTTACAGTATCTATATGAGAAAGAGCAAGGAAGACATGCTCTATGACAAGATCGACGAGACGTGGAACTTCCTGATGGATGAAAGTGGTAAGACCAGCCCTCCGGCTCCGGTGCGTGCCATGGGGACATGGAGTAAAATGGAGCCTGCTATGGAAAGCTATTACATGGATACCATAAGGGAAATTGGTATCGAGGAAAGCGAATATGACAAGATTTATCTTTACACGCTGGATACCGGCCATCTGGGGGGCCTGAATGTGTATCTTTTCTGGGGATTGATGGGGGTGGCAATCCTTTTGACCTTCTGGGCGCTTACCAGTCTGATCGGCTTTTTCCGGAGAACATATGAAAAGGAAATACATAAATATCTGAAAAAAAATACGTCCTGTTCCCCCGGGGAGATCGAGGCGGATTTTACGACGGCGCATCCTGTTGGAAAAGATATATGGATCGGCAGGAAGTGGACGATCTATATGAGCGGAGCAAAGGCGCGGATCCTGCGGAATCAGGATCTGGTCTGGGGGTATTATTTTGAACAGACCGGCCGGGGGTATGTGAGTCAGATGAAGCTCTTTACAGTAAAAAAGGGTATGATCTGTATCAGTCTGTCGGAGGCTCTGACCAGGGAGGCGCTGTTGCATTATGCTGATGAGCAGCCTCAGATGGTCGTCGGCTACAGCGAAGAGCTGGCGCAGCTGTATTACAGGAATTTTCCGGCGTTTCTGGACCTGAAGTATAATCCGGCCATGAAGGAAGCGCCCGAGGGAACCTTTTTAAACATATAGACACAGACTGCAAAACAGTATCAGTCGGAAGGGTGCCGGGAATAAAAAGCATCTTTCCGGGGGATGCGGAACTACAGACAGGAGGAAACATCATGCTGAGTGTAATCTTTCAATCATTTTTGGGGTATCTGATTCCGGTAGCCCTGCTTCTTTTACTTATCATCGTCCTGGTGGTGGGTTATGTCAAGGCTCCGCCGGATCGGGCTTATATCATTTCCGGCCTGAAGAAAGAACCGAAGATACTGACCGGACGTGCGGGGATCCGCGTGCCGTTCTTTGAACGGCTGGACAAGCTGTATCTGGGGCAGATGACTGTGGACATCAAGACGGAGCAGTCGGTTCCTACGACAGATTTTATCAATGTCAATGTGGACGCGGTGGCAAAGGTAAGGATCGATCCTACGACAGAGGGAATCCAGCTTGCGGCTAAGAACTTCCTGAACAAGACGCCGGAACTGATCTCCAAAGACCTTCAGGATTCCCTGCAGGGAAATATGCGTGAGATCATCGGTACCCTGACCCTCAAATCCATCAATACCGACCGGGATTCTTTCTCTGATCAGGTCATGGAGAAGGCTTCAAAAGATATGAAGAAGCTGGGAATCGAGATCGTGTCCTGCAATATCCAGAATGTGACGGATGAGAACGGCCTGATTAAGGATCTGGGTGCGGACAACACGGCGAAGATCAAAAAGGATGCGTCCATTGCCAGAGCCCAGGCGGAGCGGGATGTGGCCATTGCCCAGGCGGAGGCAAACAAGGCATCCAATGATGCACGAGTCCTGGCAGAGACCGAGATCGCAGAGAAGAACAACGAGCTTGCAATCAAGAAGGCGGAGCTGCAGCAGGTATCCGATACGAAGAAAGCCATGGCGGATGCGGCGTATAAGATCCAGGAACAGGAGCAGCAGAAGGTCATCCAGACGGCGACGGTGAATGCACAGATTGCGAAGGCGGAGAGAGAAGCAGAGCTCCGCAAGCAGGAGGTGCTGGTCAAGCAGCAGGCACTGGAGGCGGAGATCAACAAGAAGGCAGATGCAGACCGTTATGCGGTGGAACAGGCAGCAGCAGCGGCTCTGGCAAAGCGGCAGAGAGAAGCAGAGGCAAAGAAGTACGAAGCCGAGCAGGATGCCATCGCAAAGAAATACGAGGCTGAGCAGGATGCACTGGCCAAGAAAGCCCAGGCAGAGGCAAGAAAATACGAGCTGGAGCAGGATGCACTGGCAAAGAAGGCGCAGGCAGAAGCCAACAAGTATTCCATGGAGCAGGAAGCAGCCGGCATCCAGGCGAGAGGGGAAGCAGAGGCAGAGGCGATCCGGGCAAAAGGTATGGCAGAAGCGGAAGCCATGGAGAAAAAGGCAGACGCTTACCAGAAATATAACCGGGCGGCTGTGGCAGAGATGCTGATCGATGTGCTGCCGGAGATCGCCGGCAAGATCGCGGAGCCTCTGACGCAGATCGACAAGATCACGATCATTGGAAGCGGAGAGAATGCGGGCGTGGGAGATGTGGCAGGAAATGTGCCGGCGATCATGACGAAGCTCTTTGAGTCCATGAAGGAGACCGTAGGCATCGATCTGGCAGAAATCGTGAAGGCAGATACATACGATGCGAAGGTGACGAGAAATCTGAACATTTCCGGAGTAAAGGATGCAGAGGGGAAAATAGAACATATGTTTGAAGATGGAGAAGAGTAAAAAATAAAGGGGCCGCTGCAGGATATGGTTGCATTCAATCCTGTGCCGGCCCTGTCTTTCCGTTACTGGATTCCCTGTATGATGGATGCGATCAGTTCCAGAAGTGCTGTCATATCCAGAGGCTTGGCCATATGTGCGTTCATACCGCTCTCCATGGACTTTCGCCGGTCCTCATCAAAGGCATTGGCGGACAGAGCGATGATGGGTGTGCCGGCGCGTGCCGGATCGGGCAGATCGCGGATCGTCCGTGCAGCGCTGTAGCCGTCCATGACCGGCATCTGAATATCCATAAGAACCAGTGCATAGGTCCCGGGAGGGGCTTCGATGATTCGCTCCACTGCGATCCTGCCGTTTTCAGCAGTGTCCACGGAGATGCCGATGTCCTGAAGCAGCTCGGTTTCGATCTCCAGATTCAGCTCATTGTCGTCGACCAGCAGGATTTTCTGCCGCTGCAAAAGTGTGATGACAGCTTCCTGCGCTTCCTCACAGGTGATCTTCTGATCGCTTCCGGTACGCAGCCGGAGGGTTACCGTGAAGACACTTCCGGTCCCCGGGGTGCTGCGGACGGAGATATTGCCATCCATCATTTCCACAAGATTCCGGGCCAGCGTCAGCCCCAGGCCTGTGCCGAAGACGCCGCAGAAGGTGGTATTGGACACGCGCTCAAAGGGTTCAAAGATATTTTGCAGATGCTTCTCATCAATCCCGATTCCGTTGTCTTCCACCGCAAATTGATAGAGAGCGTATTCTGTGGCCGGCTCGCTTTCCTCTGTAATCGACAGCAGGACTCTGCCGCCGTTTTCCGTATATTTGACCGCATTGCCGCAGAGATAGATGAGGATCTGCACGATCTTTTCACTGTCACAGTATACAGTATCGTGTGTGACTCCGGACAGATCTGCAGAAAAGCTGATACTCTTGGCTTTGGCGCGGGGCAGGATATTCTTCTTGAGCTCATCCGTCAGATCGGTAAGACGGTTCTCAGATTCCGCTACCTCGATGGCGCCGGACTCCATGCGGGAAAGCTCAAGGATGTGGTTCACGAGGCGGAGCAGATGGTCACCGGAGGCGTCGATCTTCTCCAGATAATCCAGGATCTTCTTATGGTCTTCGATATGATTTCTTGCCAGTGCGGTATAGCCAGTGATGGCATTCAGCGGCGTACGCATGTCATGGGACATATTGGAAAGAAAAGTGCTCTTGGTGATATTGGCAAGCCGTGCCTGATTCCAGGCATCTTCAAAAATCTTCTTCTGCTCGATCTCGTGCCGAATCTCATCATCCATCCGTCTGGAGCCAAGGACGATCCGGGAATGGCCGGTATCGCCTACTCTGGCGATTCGGAGCTGCAGATACTGAAGTTCCTGCTCCTCGACAGTCCGATAGTTTACATAAAAAGAGCTGACACCGGACAGTTTTTCGCGAACGTGTGTGGGCTGCAGAGACCGGCTGAGTGTTTCCCGGTCCTCAGGATAGACCCAGGTGTCCACATAATCCAGGATAAAATGCTTATAGGAAGAGATATAAAATAATTTCTCAAACATATGTGAGACACGGCTGCTGAGCCGATAGGGAAGGATCTCATTTTTATCCAGATCCGCATACAGGATCGATTCATAGTCGATGCTGAGCCCCTCGATCACTTCCAGGCGCTGCAGATGCTGCGCCTCCAGACGGCGCTTTTTCTCAGTGGCATCTCCCACGAATACATAGAAGATGTCGCCGGACATTTTGCTGTGAATAAAATGCCCGTAATCCTCAATCCAGCGGATCTGACCGCCCTTCTGTATGATCCGGTATTCCACATAGTCCAGATGATGCTGGTCCTGGGAGATCTGCTCCCAGATACTTTCCTCTACCGCCTCCAGGTCTTCCGGATGGACGATTCCACGGAAGGAGTTGCCCGTGTGACTGCGGAATTCCGCCATGGTTTCACAGTTAAAGATCCGGAGCAGGGCTTTGTTCGCATAAATAATCTCTTCGTCTTCATCTGCACGATAGATGAAAAAACCTCCCGGCATCTGGTCCATAAGCTTTATCATATCATAACCTGCCTGAGCAGGAGCCGGCCTGGGATCTCTGTCAGGGGCAGCCAGCGCAGATAACAGAGATTCTATCAAGTCATGATCTGTCTTTGTCTGATTTTCCAAGTTCGTCCCCCTCCTGTTTTGTGTGGATCTTTTTTATATCATAACATTTTATGGGGGATTTGTCATCAGGTTTTACGGCAGACAGAGATGGACGCAGAACGATGCAGAAACAGAATGGAAGAAATCTGACGGTGAAATGGGGAAGATTCCAAAAATAAAAGGTTTCCGCATCAGCAGGAACCTTGAACTTTCGAGGGAGTGGAGGGCTTTTTACGGCCCTCCAAGTGTTATGAATGAAGTACATGAAAGCGGGTTTCGTCCTGTTTTGTCTGTGCCTGTCAGTGCTGGAAAAGGTTGATTTTGTGGGACTTCTGGGCGGTCCGGCTTTCGTCTGGTTTTGTCTTTGATTTTTCATTTGTCGTAAAAGTTGTCGTAAATTCCGTTCATGCGTTTATTTTCTTTCTGGTCTTTGCAATCCTTTTAAATTCTTCATGCTTTTCTTTACACCATGATATATAATTATCAACCGTAATAATATCCGTTCTGTAGTTATCAGGTGTGCTTTTTTCCTGTTTTCCGTTTATTTTATCCCAGTAGAAATCAGATTCTTTGTTAAATGCTGCCAGTTCATCAGACGTGAATTTTTCAGAATTTCTCAAATAGTCCTGTACATTTTTGTGGCTGTATCTGGGAGAACCGGATCTGTTTTTGTCAGCAACCTTTTTATAATTCCTGGAGCATTCCGGACAGTATTTATTTTTTTTGTCTTTTTGTATATGTATACTGTCACAGTTTTTACAGAAATGAAATTTGTACTTACAATTTCTCATTTCAATTAAATCTAAAATGACGATCTGATTTGTATTTACAGAATCATAGGCCATGTACCATTTTCCATTAATGAAATGCGGTACTACAGAGAAAGGCGGAAACATTTCAATGGACTGCATTAAAAAAATATCAATGGGATGTACTTTTGTATCTTCTGGGACATCGTTCCATCCCTGCCGCCTTATGATTTCAAGGAACTTTTCGTGAGCTTCTTTTTGTTTTTCCTGAGAAATGTACTTATTGCTATGTGTATTGAATGATTTGACAGCAGTAAAGCCGGTTTCGCTATCATTGATATTATTGACATAGTTTTCAATGATGCTGATAAAGAAAGAAACATCATCTGTTAAGTATTCTTCATATGCATTGTCTAATTTCTGGATTTCTTCGTCATCATGTGCATCGATAAGTTTGTCATATTTTTCATAATATTCCTGCAGGGCAGAGTGATAATAGTTATAGATATTTATAGAAATCTGTCCAAATTCAAAGAATTCTTTTGTTTCAAGGTTCTTCCATCCTGTTTCCAGCTTTAAAAAAGTAGCCATTCTATATACCTCCATTTCTTTACTATCCACTGTAAAACTTAAAAAATAAGCGGATAAAATCGGATAACACAAATGATAAAACATGATGTATAATAAGAATATCCAATAAAAACAAATTAAAATATTGGATAATATAAGTATAAACGAAAATGAAGGATTTGTCAACGGAGGATGGAGAAAGAACAATGAGAGCGGCAAAAGTTAATGAGATTACAAGTAATACTATGTGTGTTGATACCAATGGACTTGCAAAAGATTATTTGCGTTGCGGAAGAAAGACAGCAGTTGATATTGGAACGTCAGCCAATGCGCGTATACAGGTCGGGAAACGGGTGCTCTGGAATTTGAAAAAGATCCAGCAGTATATTGATTCGATATCGGAATAGCAGCACCCTGGACGGAAAGGGGTGCTGGATCAGTGAATGGAACGGGAGCAGAAAGGCAGGATACTGGATGAAAGGCTGGATAAAAATTCATAGAAAGATGCTTGAAAATCCTATAGTGATGAAAGACTCGGATCATCTGGCAGTCTGGGTATATCTGCTTTTAAATGCTGCCCATAAAGAGCGTAAGGTACTGTTTAAAGGTGATAAGATCATGCTGCAGCCCGGCCAGTTGATTACTGGAAGAAATGCTATTGCAGATTTTCTGGGAATCAGTGAGAGCAAGGTCAAGCGGGTGTTATCTGATTTTGAGGGTGACCAACAGATTGACCGGCAAAGAAGTAATAAAAATAGCCTTATTTCCTTGATAAATTGGGATAAGTATCAATTTTTTGACCAGCAAAGTGACCAGCAGGTGACCAGCAAAATGACCAGCCAGAGACCAGCAGACATTCCGAAAAGTGACCAGCAAAGTGACCACAAACAAGAAGATAAAGAAGATAAGAAAGAAAAAAAGGATAGATATTCTTTACGGTCGCCGGAGGTCGACCGAACGATCGAAGCATGGAACGATCTTGGACTCCGTCCGGTCAAAAAGCTTTCCCCATCTTCCAAACGCTATCAGAATCTGGTGGAAAGGATCGAGGAAAGCGGGATTGATGATGTATTGCAGGCAATACAGAAGATCAGGGACAGTTCTTACCTGCAGGGAAAGACTGAGGGCGGCAGGATGATAGAACTGGAATGGTTTGTTGATCCGGATAATTTTTCCAAGGTTCTGGAAGGGTATTATGATGATTCAGGGCAACGGCAGCAGGATAATAGCAGAAGGGATAATTCAGAGTCGGAGGCGGAGACGGACAGATTTTCATGTATGAATCAGAAACTGCGGGAAGAAATGGAAAGGGTTGGTGTTATTGTTGGGCAGACTCTGGATTTTAAAGGGATAAATATACGATTTACGTATCAGTATATGAATTGGTTAAATGATATTAAAATTCGAGAAGATGAAAAAACCCCGGAAGTAGAATTTATTGAGTCGGGGCAATATGATGATTCGGAGTTTTAGATTGATCGTGATTCTATAAAGGAAAAACTCAAGGAATACATAAAAAACAATGCAAAAAACGATTGATGAAAAGGAGATCGCTATGGAATACAGAGAATATCTGAAAACTGATACTTGGAATGAAAAAAGAAAAGCCCGTCTTAAGATTGATGGCCACCGTTGCCAGATGTGCGGCAGCAGTCATTGTCTGGAAGTGCATCACATTACATACCGGAACAAGGGCCATGAGAATGTCTGGAAGGATCTGGTTACTTTGTGTGCCGGATGTCATGAGAAGGTCCACCGGATGATGAACAGACTCACGGCACCGGACAGACACGGCTGGAAAGATACGCTTTCTTATGCGGAGCAGGGCCGACGGCAGCAGGCCGATCAGAACCCGGTTCATCCCGGATATTGACGTTTAAAAAAGATTTTGATTGAGAAGGAGAGATCACAATGGCAAACAGTAAGAGTAACTGGCCAGCGGCACAGAGCCCGGATGTAAAGCCCGGTGAAATGTCTGTAATGGTGAAACTGATGAATGATATCAGGGAACTTGACAGACCGAAGACGGACGGAGAAGTGGAACAGAGGATTTCTGCTTTCTTCCAGTGGTGTATTGATAACGACGTGCGGCCGGGTGTGGAGCTGATGGCTCTGTCACTGGGAACCACACGTCAGACGCTCTGGAACTGGCAGAAGGAGGGCGGAAGGAAAGGAGAGATCATCACGCAGGCCAAGCAGATGATCGCAGCGCTGACGGAGAACTGGGGCCAGACGGGAAAGATAAATCCTGCCGCCTTCTGCTTTATCATGAAAAACAACTTTGGTTATTCGGATAATGTCACGGTTGAAACGATCCCGAAGCAGGAGCCGCACCGGACCATAGAGCAGATCGAGCAGGAGCGGGGCCAGCGGTTCATTGATACGGCTCCGAAAGAGCTTCCGAAAGGGGATTTCTGACATGGGGGTGGGGGTATACAGGGAAACATGCCCCCGGCCTTATGCTAAGTACCGTCTGGTACTGAAAAAATAAAAAAGGGCATAGAGGGCGTAGCAGAATGTATTGTGTAATTCAGGAAGTCCCGCTCAAAAAAGCAGACTGCGGAGAAGCCAGGGAGATAATCGTAAAGAAAAGCACCTGCAGCATAAATGGAAAGACCTATACCAAATACTATTACGAGATGGGCGGCGGATATTTTGACCGGCCCCATAGAAAAGCATACCGGATCAGTATCCATAAAAGCTTCAGGAAAAACGGAAAGGTCCGTAAGCAGCAGGTATCTATCTGTACGATCGGATACTACAGCATTGTGGACTGGGGCGAATGGTATCAGGACTTTGTAAACAGCAGTCTGCTCCAGCATAAACTGGATCAGCTGGGAATATCAAAATCAGAACTTGACTCGTTGATCTGCGAGAAGTTGAAACCGGTGATTGAGCGGGTGAAAGAAGAATTTCAGCAGACGGAAGAATACCGGACCAGAATGGAGCACAGGCGGATCATATCGGAATACAACGGGCGCAAGGCTTCCTTTGCGGCAGAATATGAGATTGACAAGAACGAGTATGACCGGTGCTTTGATGTGTTTGGAACATTACGGGAACCGGAATACTTTGAGAAGATCCAGAGGGAATATAGGGCAAGAAAAGAGTATGAACAACAGAGTTATCGTAGTTACTACGAAAATCAGCAGCGTAACTACAACTACAGTGATGATTCTGGAAGTGGTTACGGGGAACCGGCAGTCAGTAACTACAGCACCGATGATAAGACGATGCTGAAACGGTTTTACCGTACTCTGTCCAAGGCGTATCACCCGGACAGCAATCCGGATCAGGACACATCTGCAGAGATGAAGCTGCTAAACCGTTTGAAAAGTGAATGGGGGCTCTGATTCCCTTCTGGAATGCTTTTGTAACACGCTGGGCGCCCTGCTGCCGGTTTTTGTCATCCAGGGCGATAAACGGAAAGGAGAAGAAGATCATGAGATTGAGAACGAAAGAATACAAAGGAATCATGCAGGAAAAGGGCCTGACAGCAGATCAGATATGCAGAAGTACCGGCCTGTCAGAGTTTTCCCTTAACTGGATTCTGGACAACGGCGGCTTTACCAGTGACGGCACGCTGGAAGCTCTGGCGCTTGCGGCAGACGTGGACCTGAAAGGGATTGTCAGGCCGGACCCGTCCGACAATGTGGAAAACGGGATCGAATTTGTTCAGGGCGCAAGGACAGCAACGGTGCAGTTTTCTCAGGGCCGGTTTAAAACCCGTATCCGGAAGCTGGCGGAAAAGTACCCGGAAGAATGCGAGATACTGGCGGAGAATAAAGACGGGACGCTGCTGGCTCATATCCCGGTGGAATGGGTGAAAATCTCACCGCCTGCCGCAAGGTCAGAGCTTCGGCGGGAGTTGGCACGGGAAAAGATGCTTGCATTTCATGAAAAACATGCCAGCGCAGGGCGTGAAACGGTCTGATTTCGGCTTTTAAGGGTTCAAAGGTAAAAGTTATAGGGTATGGGGATAAAACGGGAAATTGGGCTTTAAAACGTGCTGGGAAATGGGATTGAAGAATTGGACATGATGTGATAGACTGTCAACAGGGAAAACCAGAGAGCCGGGCGGCTTACCCTCCGTAACTGAAAATTCGGAGGGGCTAACCCTCCAGACTTCAACAGGAAGGAGGGAACGCCAATGACGATTACATATTCTGACCTTGTTCAGACTGGAATTTTCATTGTTGCCCTTGTTGGTCTGTGCTATACGATCTTCAGGGGACGAAAATAGCCGCCATTACTGCAATAATGACGGCTGATGCTGTAAAGCATTAAACGTTTGTTATTTGGGTAAGCCGTGCGTCTCTGGCTTTCCTTTTTTCAATCTTACCATATCCGGCAGCAGGACGCAAGGGCGAACTGCTGTTCATTCCCACAAACTTACAACCAAATAAGGCAGATCGGTAGCAGGCGTATAAGCTGGATGTCGGCAACGGGGCACCTGCCGCTATCTTCTGGAAATGCCCAGGAAAGTCGTCCTGCGAGAAGAGTTTTCCCCACGAATGGAGAAAAGATGGGTAAAAGATCAGTGTTGCAGGTGAGTCCCAAATGGGTCTGAGCTTCTGCCTGCTACCCATGCCGCCGGTCTGCTCCAGACGGTGAATAATTCGTTATCTGGATAAATGTTGGCAGAAACAGCATTTATGTATGCAGTTTTTGTGTACAGTAATTTCCCAACGAATTGGGAAAAACTTTTAGACTGAAATGTCTGAAAGGATTACAAACAGCATTTGCTTTTGGGGTGCATGTGCTAAAGATACATAATACCTGCTGGAAATTACGTAAGATCGGCCCGAAAATACGTAAATTCGGCGGGAATTACGTAAAACCAATAGAGAAAATACCATTTCCCGGCGGGAAATACATAAAACCTTCCAGAAAATGATTGATCTGGAAGCCCTGTAAAATATCTGCGGTTCGACATGGATGTCAAGACGCCGGGGCCCCGGATCAGCCGCTGTTCATAATTCTTCATGAATGAGGAATACCGGCAGTTGATGATTCTGGAGCCGGGGACAAATGTCCGTAAGCCGCTGTCGATTTGCCGGTACCTGCTTCATCCCGTACCAAAAAGTACGGGTTCTCCCTGTGTGGCGAATGCCTGGACAGTTCGGGCACTTGTGCGGTGTGTAGTGTTTTGCTACATACCGGGGGATCGTGAAATACATCCCTTTGAAGGGGTCGGCAGATCAGCGCCCCCTTATGCCCTGTATGTGCTTTCCTTTTCTGGAAAGTGGGAGAATAATGCCCGGATGTGGACCGGGTCGTCCTGTGGGACGAGTGGAGCGTTACAGAGGCTATTCTGTGTAAGTCGGATTCTGGGAACGGCTGAAATCAACAATTAAATCATATCCCATAGCTGATAATATTTTTTGTGCATCTTCAAAACCAAAATTTTTTTTATTGAGTATTTTAGTAAGGCCTTGTGGTTTGATACCGAGTTTATCAGCTATTTCTCTTTGAGTGGTTTTGGTTTCGAGCATTACTTTTTTGATCTCAATTAAAACTTGCTCATTGGACTTATATACGATAGACATTTTGCATCCTCCTTTCTTCTGGAATAACATCATTATAATATGAAAAAGTTTATTAGTCAAATGAAAAAGGATAAAAATAATAAAAAGAGTATTATAAAAGGGTTGACAAATAACCCAAAAAAGGTTATACTTATATCATCAAATGAAGGACAGCACAGCCGGGAAGCCCGAAAAGCCCCGATACTTCAGGCCATATACTCGTGAATCGCTCAACAGGGAGCGCCCATATTCGAGAAGATGCCTGAAGGGCTGGCAGGAAGCTTCAAAGATGAAAGGAGAGTCAGGACATGACCGAAAGAATGATTGAGAACAGAGCAAAGAAACTTAAGAATCTGGAAAGCCAGATCGCAGAGCTTCAGGAGCAGGCGGACGCTATCAAGTCGGAGCTGAAAGCAGACCTTGAGGAAAAGGGAGTGGACGAACTGAAGACAAAGAACTTCATCATCCGCTGGAAAGAGATCATCAGCAACCGCCTGGACGGGAAGGCACTGAAAGCGGCGCTGCCGGAGATTTACAGCCAGTATTGCAGGACCAGCGCAAGCCGCCGTTTCACCGTCGCATAGATTGGGCGGTGATCGGATGACAGAGAAAGACCTTGCGGACATGATGGAAGCCGAGGAAAAGCGGCTGGGGCTGCACAGCCGGGAATTTATGGAGCGTCACTTTGAGATCATGAGGACGGCGGACCGGATGCGTAGAGAACATAAAAAGCCCCTGTCAGAGCGCCATCTGACAAGGGGCAGGTAACCCGACAACCTGACGAATTGGGGGTATGTAGGCAGTATAGCACACCTGCTGCCCCCTGTAAAGAAAGGAATGATAAAAATGCAATACCCAATTACGGATGATCGGATAGATCAGGTGCTGGAACTGTTCAGCGAAGACGGGACGGAGACGGAAACAGGGCGGTTATTCCTTCAGGATCTCCAGAAGATTCTGAACACGGCCTATGAGACGGGCCTTAATGACCGGAGCCGTCGGAAACTGTACGTTGTGGATGATGTACAGGAAAAACTTTCTGCTGCTGATAATTTAAGCGACGATGACCGCGCGGTGGCGGTAAAGGTGATGTGCCTGGCCAATGAAGCTTATAAAGCCGCTTGGGAGCACCGGGGACGGAAGCTGGGCGAACTGCTCGATTTTCAGAAGGCATCTGTATATCTTTCTATGGACCTTGATGCATTTATCGCTTATTGCAGATATGCACGGAAGAGCTTTGACTGGGCAGAGTCGGGCGATAAATGGCTGTTGATTGAAGCCTACGTCTACGGCTTTATCATGGGAAAACGGGCGGACCGTGCCCGCAGAAAGGCAGGTGCAGGCGCATGAGTATATCAGGATATCCGGTAATTGAGCAGGTGAAAACACCAGCGGGAGTCTTTCCGCTGGTGGACATTCCAATGATGAGTGATGAACGCTGGCAGCAGTTGGCGCTGGAGAGCATGAAACGGAGCGGCCGGGATTCCGGAAGGAAAGGCGGTACCGGTGATGCAATTTCTCCAGAAGCATATAAGGCGTATGAAGAACAGGCTGACAGGGCGGCTAAATTACTGCTTTGTGCTGTTGGCGCATGACAAAGATACCTGCTGTCTTTCCGGAAAGGGTGCATGAGCCGGACGGCAGCAGGACCAGATCAGCAAAGAAAGGTTGGAAATATGAGGATAGACAATATAAAGATTTTTCCGTGCTTCACGGAGCATCCCCCGAAGCCGGAGAAGATGGAGCACAAAGACCGGTATTATCAGGAACACGGCTTTTTTGAGTCGGAAATCATCCTGGACAGCTCCGGATACCTGATAGACGGGTATACCAGCTATCTGCTGGCGGTCAGGTATGGCGTGTCTCATGTCCCCGTGAGGTACGGCAGGCGGCAGATCATAAGGGCGGCGCACCGGCCGGGCGGAAAGCTGTACGTCTGGGAACTTCCGGGGATCCTGATTGACCGGGTGAAGATCGGGGACCGGGTGCTTGTTCACTCTGGAAAGGGCGTAAAGGCTGTTACGGTGGCAGCAGTCGAGGAATACGGGCAGCAGGCCCCGGAGCCCCTCAGAATGGTCATCAGGCGCAATAAAAGGAATTCTGCATGAGATTCAGGAAAGGGACGGCGGCGGTTAATATGGCCTGCTGCCCGCCCTGACATAGAAAGGCGGTGTTTTTATGGCTGGAAAGAAAAGAACGGACAATAAAGGTCGGATACTTCGGGACAATGAGCATCAGCGTAAAGACGGCAAGTATGAGTATAAATATTTTGCCGGTGGCCAGAGAAAGACAGTATACAGCTGGCGTCTGGTACCGTCGGACCGGACCCCGAAAGGGAAACGGGATGATCTGTCCCTGCGTGAGAAGGAAAAAGCGATAGAGAAAGACCTTGCAGACGGCATTGATGCTGTCAGGGCTTCCAGAATGACGCTGAACGAGCTTTTCCGCATGTACATGGACCATAAGACCAAACTGAAAGAAAAGTCCCGTTCCAAGTATTATGAGCTGTGGCACCTTCATCTGGAAGGCAACCGGCTGGGAAAGATGGTGATCTGCGATATTAAAAAAGCGAATATTCAAAAGTTCTATGCCGGGTTGAGTCAGAGCGGACATTCAGACGGCACGGTTCGGATGTTTCACAACAATCTGCTGCGGCCTTCACTGGAATTTGCAGTTGACAATGATCTGATACGCAAGAATCCAACCAAAGGCTGTCTGGAAGGTTATGAGGGGACCAGAAAGCGGGAAGCGCTGACCAGAAGGGAACAGCAGGTTTTTCTTGACTATGTGGGCAGCAGTCCAGGCATGAAAATCCATCTGCCCATGATCCAGATCATGATAGGGACCGCCTGCAGGGTGGGAGAGATCTGCGGGCTGACATGGGCGGATGTGGATATGAAGGGCAGGACCATCAGTATCACGCACCAGATGAACTATGACCGGATCAACGGCCAGATGAAATATTTTGTCAGCACTCCGAAGACAGAAAGCGGAGTCCGTAAGATTCCCATGACAGATCAGGTATACCGGGCATTTGTGGAACAGAAAAAGCTCAATATGATGCTGGGACGGTGCGGTGACTATGAGCTGGACGGGTACCGGAATTTTATTTTCCTGAACAGCAACCAGCGGCCCTATAATTATAAATCCTTTAATTACATCCTGTACGGGATCGTCAGGAATTACAACCGGGAAGAACAGGAACGGGCGAAAAGGGAGAAGCGGGAGCCGGTCCTGCTGCCGGTGATCTCTAACCACATTCTGCGGCATACTGGATGCACCCGGATGGCGGAAGCCGGCATGGATGTGAAGGCGCTCCAGACGATTATGGGGCACAGCGATCCGGCGGTCACAATGAAAGTATACAATCATGTGGATCAGGAGCGGCTGAAGAAAGAGATCAGAAAGATGGAAAATGTGATATAGGGATTGTACAGGAGCATCTGCAGGCGGCGGGTGCTTCTTTCTTCTGGAAACGATGATGAATTGTCGTAAAAGTGTCGTAAAATCGCAAAAATAAAAGGCTCCTGCATTCGCAAAAGCCTGTATTTTCGAGGGAGTGGAGGGCTTTTTACGGCCCTCCAAGTGTTATGAATGAAATACGGATATGTCTTCCTTACATGTCTTATATTAGCAGGGAATTGTGTCCAAAATATGTCACGCGTCTAAAAGAATTCTAAAAAGGGTAAAGAAAACTGGAAAAAAGAAAGAAGAAACTGGAGTGCCGGGATATGCGGCATTTTTACAGGATTCAGGTTATATGGAACAAGCAGGCAGACATAAAGTATAGAAACGGTAAGCCGGCGGGACGACAGAGGATTAATATGTCAGGATGGAAAAAACAGCGGTGGCTTTTGGGAATGCTGGGACTTTTGTGCTGCCTTGCAGCCCTGTACGGAAGGACACAGAAAATCGAGACAGACGGAAAAGCAGAAGTACAGGTTTTGAACAGGGAAGATACAGAAACAGCGCATCCGGAAAATATGGAGGAAGGAGAGAGGGAGACAAAGAAGATTGCGCTGACCTTCGACGACGGGCCGCATCCTGTCTATACCGAACAGATGCTGGAGGTTCTGGAGGAAGCTCAGGTTCCTGCGACTTTTTTTCTTCTTGGACAGAATATTGAAGGGCATGAGGAACTGGTGAAGGAGATCGCCGAGAAAGGCCATCTCATCGGTAATCACACCTTTCATCACGTGCAGATCACAGGGCTTCCCAAAGAAAAAGCCTGTGAGGAGATCGAGGAAACGAGCCAGCTCATTGAAGAACTCACCGGCAAAGGGACAGAGTATGTGCGGCCGCCTTTCGGGACCTGGAATGAAGGACTGGAATCCAGTCTTGACCTCATACCGGTCATGTGGACCATTGATACGCTGGACTGGACCACACAGAATGTGGATTCCATCGTAGAACATGTGGTGAAAAATGTCGGTGAAAATGATATAATACTGATGCATGACAGTTATAAGAGTACGGTACAGGCCACAGAGCGGATCATTTCGCTGTTGAAGGCGGAAGGCTTTGAGTTTGTGACTGTGGATGAAGTACTGTTTGATTAAAATTTCACAAATAAGGAGACACTATGGATTTATTCGATTATATGAGAACCAGCACCATGAAATCCGAAGCCCCTCTCGCCTCCCGGATGCGTCCGGTGAGGCTGGAAGAGATCGTGGGACAGCAGCATATTCTGGGAAAGGATAAGCTGCTCTACCGTGCGATTCAGGCGGACAAGCTGGGGTCTGTCATCTTCTACGGACCGCCGGGGACCGGCAAGACAACGATTGCGAAGGTCATCGCCCATACGACCCGTGCAGAATTTACACAGATCAATGCGACGGTGGCCGGCAAGAAGGACATGGAAGAAGTGGTTCGTCAGGCGAAGGACAGCCTGGGGATGTACGGGAAGCGGACGATTCTGTTCGTGGACGAGATTCACCGGTTTAATAAAGGACAGCAGGACTATCTTCTGCCCTTTGTGGAGGACGGTACGCTGATCCTCATCGGAGCGACGACGGAAAATCCGTATTTTGAGGTTAACGGGGCGCTTTTGTCACGGTCCGTTATCTTTGAACTGAAGGCCCTGGAGAAGGAGGATATCAGGACGCTTCTCCTGCGTGCACTGACAGATGTGGAGCGCGGTATGGGGGCATATCAGGGAGTGATCACGGAGGATGCGCTGGAATTTCTGGCGGATATGGCCGGGGGAGATGCGAGAAATGCCCTGAATGCGCTGGAGTTGGGGATCCTGACTACGGAGTGCAGTGCGGACGGGAAGATCCATATCACGCTGGATGTGGCTTCTGAGTGCATCCAGAAGAAAACCGTGCGCTATGATAAGGGCGGGGACAACCATTATGACACGATTTCCGCATTCATCAAGAGTATGAGAGGTTCTGATCCGGATGCGGCAGTCTTTTATCTGGCCAAAATGCTGTATGCGGGAGAGGATGTAAAATTCATCGCCAGACGGATCATGATCTGCGCATCGGAGGATGTGGGAAATGCGGATCCTCAGGCGCTTTCCGTAGCGGTGGCGGCGGCACAGGCGGTGGAACGGGTCGGAATGCCGGAATCCCAGATCATCCTGGCCCATGCAGTCTCCTACGTGGCTTCGGCGCCCAAGAGCAATGCGGCCTGCTGTGCGATCTCGGAAGCCATGGAAGTGGTAAAACATACGACGACCACAGTGCCTGTCCATCTGCAGGACAGACATTACGCAGGGGCCGGGAAGCTTGGACGGGGAAATGGCTATCTTTATGCACATGATTTTCCGGAGCATTATGTAAAGCAGCAGTATCTGCCGGATGAGATCGTGGGAAAGACCTTTTACCATCCGACAGATATTGGATATGAAAAGAGGATTGCAGAGCGCCTGGAGCGCCTTCGGAGCCGGTGATTTCACAGGGTCATACAGTCACGATCCAGGTATTGTATCCCAGACGTTTCAGCTCCTGTTCCAGCTCTACGGCATTTTGCAGGTTGTGGAAGGCTCCCACCTGTACCCGGTAGAGGGGGCGGCTGCCGCTTTCCTCCGGTACAGCGGAATCGGCCTGGAAAGGAGACCAGGGAGTACCGGAAGCATTCATCTGATAAGAAGACATGGACGGGACAGGCTGTACGGAAGCATAGGCTGCCGGCTGCCGGTTCCCTGCCTCTTCTGTGTTCAGAGTATCCATGATGCCGTCCGCGATGGCCTGGGCGATCTCAGTCAGGCGGGAGTCAAAGAGCTGATTGTCTTTCTGACTGTCCATGAAGCCTGCCTCCACCAGAAGGGCGGGCATTCTGGTACGCCGAAGGACTGCCAGGTCCGGGCGGAGGTCCACATTGATATTCCGAAAGCCCAGTCCCTCCAGATTCTGGTTGATATTTTCCGCCATGGGTACTTTGAAGCCGGAGCGGTCGTAGATCAGGGTCTGTACTCCGTTGTACTGTTCCGGGTAGGTTCCCATGTTCCGGTGTATGGAGATAAAGAGGTCTGCGTCCGCGTCGTTGGCAAAGGCCGCTTTCTGGAGCACGGACTGATTGATATCTCCGGTTCTTGTATAGATCACATCATAGCCGTTTCGGGAGAGGATCGCTCCTACTTCATTTGCCAGCCGCAGGGTATCGTCGCTTTCCCTTCTGCCGTTGTAGACGGCGCCGGGGTCCGTCAGGCCGTTGTGTCCGGCATCGATCACGATTCTGTTTACCATAAGGTTTCCTGAAAACTTTTTATTAACAATATATGTGACCGGTACGGGTATGTGACGGAAGGAAGCGGAAAAAGACTGGATTTTTTTCGGAAGTTAGAGTATGATGTAGAGGATTTCAGGAGAGGAGAGAAGTGATGAAGAAAGAGAAAAATCTGCAGATGACAGGGATCGTGATGACGCTTGCGGGCGGGGTCCTCTGGGGTTTCTGCGGGAGCTGCGGACAGTATCTGTTTCAATATAAAGAGGTGACCTCCGGCTGGCTGGTGCCCCTGCGCCTGACATTTGCCGGCCTTCTGATTCTCGTGCTGCTGGCGTGCAGGGAGAAGGGCAGGGTGCTGGATGTATGGAGAGAAAGACAGGGGCGCAGGGATATCCTGATTTTTTCCGTCTTCGGGATGATGCTGTGCCAGTATTCTTATTTTACGACGATTCAGTATTCCAATGCCGGAACAGCTACGGTGCTGCAGTATACAGGTCCGGCGCTGATCCTGGTCTATCTGTGTATCAGGGACAGGAAAAAGCCGAGAGCATATGAACTTGCAGCACTATTCTGCTCCATGTTCGGGACGTTTATTCTGGCGACTCACGGAAATATCTCAGAACTGGCCATACCTGCAGAGGCGCTTCTGTGGGGGATGATCTCGGCGGTGACGCTGGTGATCTATACGCTGCAGCCCGCAGGACTTATGAAAAGATATTCGACGCTTCTGACTCTTGGATGGGGGATGCTGATCGGCGGTCTGGTGTTGATGCTTCTGATGCGTCCATGGACCCTTTCACCGGTAGTGGACAGGCAGACCGTGCTGGCCATGAGCTTTATCGTTCTGTTTGGCACTATCTGCGCCTTTTATTTTTACCTGACAGGGGTGAAGCTTGTGGGGGCATCCAGCGCCAGCATGCTGGCATGTATCGAACCGGTGGCGGCCACGGTGATCTCTGTGGTGTGGCTGAAAGTCCGGTTTCGGATGATTGATCTGCTGGGCTTTGTTTTCGTACTGTCTACGGTATTTATCATATCCTTGAATCAGAAAAAAGAAGACGTGGTTCGTCAGGGAGAGAGGAGGCTGCAGCATGGATGAACAGGCGAGATTCCGGACTGCTCTGGCGGCGCTTGGCGCAGGCGCGGAGAAGAGAGGGAGGAAGCTGACGCGGGAAGAGGTGCAGGCTTTTTTTCAGGAGATGGGGTTAAATGAAGAGCAGCGCGCCCTGGTCGGCGCCTATCTCGCATCCAGGGGGATCCGGGCGGAAGGCATGGAGCTGCCGGAGGTCCCGCGGCAGGAGCCGGTCTGGACAGAGGAAGAGCAGATATTTTTAAAACAGTATCAAAAGGATATGCGTACAGTGGCAAGACAGCCGGAAGAAGCGCTGCCCGCCCTGGCGGATCTGGCGGCGGACGGTGACGGACCGGCGAAGAGATGCCTGACGGAGCACTGCATGGAGCGGGTTCTTCCCATCGCCCGGGAGTATGCAGGCCAGGGACTTCTGCTGCCGGACCTGGTGCAGGAGGGCAGTCTGGGGCTGATGATCGGAGTGGATACGCTGGGACTCCGGGAGGAGGAGACATCCTGGGAAGACCATGTGGAACAGGAGATCCGCCGTGCCATTCAGGGAGCGCTGGATGAGCAGGCCGGTTCTGAGGATACCGGACGCCGGATCGCAGAGAAATTAAACCGTCTGGCAGACTCGATCACGCAGCTGACCGAAGATCTGGGCAGACAGGTGACGCCGGAGGAGCTGTCCCTGTATCTGGATATGCCTCTGGAAGAACTGGACGATCTGCTGCGGATTGCAGGAGAAAACATCGAGATGGCGGAGAGAAAATAAGAAAAAGGGGAACTGCCGCAGAGTGCGGCAGTTCCCCTTTCGGCAGCACCGGAAAACGTGTCAGACGGGTTCCGGAACCGTGATCTTTCCAGTGACTGCGCACGCTGCAGCAGTGGCCGGAGATGCCAGGAAAATCTCCACTTTGGAGGTTCCCATACGTCCAAGGAAATTACGGTTGTTGGTGGCGACGACCCGTTCTCCGTCAGACAGGATTCCCCCTGCCCGCCCGCAGCAGAGTCCGCACCCGGGATGGGTGATGATGGCTCCGGCTTCGGCCAGGACAGCCAGTGTACCGTCCTGGAGTGCCTGGGTATAGATCTTTCGGCTTGCAGGTGTCACAATAAGCTTTACAAAAGGGGCCACCTTTTTGCCCTTCAGGATGGAGGCGGCCGTCTGAAGGTCTTCCAGACGCCCGTTGGTACAGGAGCCGATGAATACCTGATCGATGGCGCTCCCCTCATATTCGCGGACCGGGTGGATATTGTCCACCTGGGACGGACAGGCAAGAACCGGAACCAGATCCTCCGCCCGATAGTGAATAGTCCGGACATAAGAGGCGTCTGCATCTCCTGTGAGAGAACGGTCCTGATCCGTGAGCCGGATCTGACAATATTCTGCTGTTTTCTCATCGGGCGTGAACAGGGCGCATTTTGCCCCTGCTTCAATGGCCATATTTGCCATGGTCATGCGGCTGGCAATGGTCATGCGCTCCACCGTATCCCCGCAGAATTCCAGCGACTGATAGGTGGCTCCGTCGGCGCGCAGATCTCCGATCAGGCGCAGGATCACATCCTTGGAAGTTACATTGGAGGGAAGTTCGCCTTCGACGATCACACGGATGGTCTCCGGCACCTTGATCCACATGGTTCCGGTCCCCAGAATGCTGGCCATCTCCGTGTATCCGATACCGGAGGAAAATGCACCCACACAGCCGTAGGTGGTGGTGTGGCTGTCTGTTCCAAAGACAATATCTCCAGGTTTCACATAGAGAGCTTCTGTCATAAGCTGATGACAGATTCCGTCGCTCCGGTGGACATTTTTCATACCATACTTTGCTGCAAATGCATTTCCGACCCGGAAATGTCTTGTGTCATCCACCTGACTGGCCGGGACCAGATGATCGTAGATCAATACCACCTTATCCGGATCCCAAAGCTTTTGAAATCCCATTTCTTCAAATTTTTCCGCCACAAAAGGAATAAAGATATCATGGATCATAACCCGGTCCACATTTACGGTTACAATGTCTCCCGGTTTTACTTCACGGCCCAAATTGCGGCTTATGATTTTTTCAATGACAGTCTGTCCCATAGTTGCTAACCCTCCAGTCCGTTCAGCCGGCGCATGGCTTTCACAAGCCCGCCCGCTTCGATGATATCCACCAGATTCCGGGGAAGGGATGCGATGGGATAGGCCTTTCCCTCATGGAGGATCTTCTCATTTACGAGGATTTCCACAGAATCCCCTTCTGATACTGCGTCCCGAAGATCCGCCTGCTCGATCAGGAGCAGCCCGTTGTTGATGGCATTCCGGAAGAAGATCCGGGCAAAGGATTTTGCGACGACGCATGAAATCCCCAATGCCTTAATGATCTCAGGAGCCTGTTCTCTGGAGGAACCGCAGCCGAAATTTTTGCCTGCCACCAGGATGTCTCCGGATCTGATCTGTGCCGCCAGCTCCGGCCGGAGCGGGGAAAATGCATAGGGTGCCATCTCCTGCACCGTCTTTAAAGCAAGGTATTCCGTGGGGATGATAATATCTGTGTCGATATCGTCCCCCAGGGTCCATACCCTGCCGGTGAATGTATCGTTCATATGGTCTGTGCTCGCTTTCTGATTAAAATAACTGGTATGATCCGGGCCTACAGCATATCTGCGGTCGCGATCTCGCCTTTGACGGCCGAGGCAGTCACCGTTGCTGCGCTGGCCAGATAGACGAAGGAATCCTTATGCCCCGCGCGTCCTTTGAAGTTCCGGGTTCCTGTGCTGATCAGCGTCTCACCTTCTCCGATAACGCCCTGGCAGCTCCCCCAGCAGACGCTGCAGTTGGGGTTCATGACGATGGCGCCGGCTTCCATAAAGGTCTGAAGGATCCCTTCCTCCAGCGCCTGGCGGTAGACGGCCTGGCTTGCCGGGACTACCAGGAAGCGTACCAGCGGATGGACCTTTTTCCCTCTGATGACCGCAGCTCCCACCCGCAGGTCTTCGATCCGGCCGTTGTTGCAGGAGCCCAGGAACGCCTCATCGATGCGGATTCCTGCCGCTTCCTTCGCCGGGCATATATTGTCTACAAAATGCGGTTTTGCCACAATGGGAACAATCGTTGACAGATCTATATCATAAGTGGCGGCAAAGACGGCATCGTCGTCGCTCTGGA
The DNA here is from genome assembly GCA_910574805.1 of Lachnospiraceae bacterium. Taxonomy (GTDB): domain Bacteria; phylum Bacillota; class Clostridia; order Lachnospirales; family Lachnospiraceae; genus Hominiventricola. Next base: position 63,865 of record CAJTCV010000003.1, read on the forward strand.
AGCATGCCTTCGGCTCTCTGCCGTGGGCATGGAGATATTCCATGGCGGTCTCATCCACTTCCATAAGAGCGGTCTTGGCGCCTGCCTCCACGCAGAGGTTGCAGATGGAAATGCGGTCGCTCATGGTCAGAGTCTTTAAGCCCTCCCCGGTAAATTCCATAGCCTTGTAATTGGCTCCGTTGGCTCCGATCTTTCCAATGACAGTCAGGATCAGATCCCGGGCAGATACGCCTTCCGGCAGGCGGCCGGTCAGACGGAAACGAAGGGTCTCAGGCACCAGGACCCAGGATCTTCCGGTGACCATGGCATAGAGGTAGTCTGTGCAGCCCACGCCGGTGCCAAAGGCGCCCAGAGCGCCGTAGGCGCAGGTGTGACTGTCAGCACCGAAGATCAGTTCGCCGGGGCAGACATGATTTTCCATCATGATCTGGTGGCAGACTCCCTGGCCCTCATAGAAGGTAATACCGTGCTCTCTGGCAAAATCCCGCATTTTCTTCTGAGAAGCGGCAGTTTTTGGGCTGTCCGCCGGTACGTTATGGTCCATGACCCATACAAGCTTCTTCACATCGGCAATGTGCGGATGCTTCAGCTTCTGGTTGTACATGTCGATGGTGAGATGAGTGGTGCCGTCATTGCTTAGAAGCTGGTCCACCTCCACTGTATGGATCTCACCGGCTTTCACGGTGTCCGCACCGGCAGCGCGGGCGATGATCTTCTCGGCGATCGTCATTCCCATGTCACTCCACCTCCTTATTTAATGATGCAATCAGCCCGCCCTGATCCAGGATACCCTGCATATAGGGCGGAAGCTTGGTGCAGACATACTCCTGTCCGCCGGTGCGGGCGATGCCGTCGGTGAGAGACAGGTCCATCTCGTCGCCGTTTGCAACATGATCATAGAGCTCCCTGCAGACGATGACCGGGAGACCGATGTTGATGGCATTGCGGTAGAAAATCCGGGCAAAAGATTTTGCGATGACTGCCTGAACGCCCAGAGCTTTCAGGACGCTGGGCGCCTGCTCTCTGGATGATCCGCAGCCGAAATTTTCGGCGGCCACAACGAAATCGCCGGGCTTTACTCTGGATGCAAAATCCGGATCGAGAGACTCGAAAGCGTGGGTCTTCATCTCGTCGATGGTGGGAAAGAGCAGATACTGAGATGCGATGATCTGATCCGTATCCACGTCCGTGTGAAATTTAAATATGTGTCCCATGGAAAAGGGTCCTCCTTATGGATTGTGAAAATATAAAACGGAAGCTGTATTGTGTGACAGCTCCCGTGAGATATCTGTTGAAATGTCCGAAGAGCGGGTCAGTCTTCCTCCGGTGTCTCTTCGGCATCCGGTTCGGGCAAAAAAATGTGGACTTCGTTGATCCGGTTTTTTTCCACGGAATCGGCCACCAGACGGATCCCGTTCTCTGTAACGGCCTCCTCGCCGACCTCGGGAAGATGGTCCAGAAGTCCGATGATAATCCCGCCGATGGAGTTGTAATCCTCTGATTCCAGGCGCAGTCCCTTCTCGTCCAGTTCCAGATAGTCATTCAGGTCGTCCAGCCCCATGGCTCCTGCGACGACGAACTCCCGCTCGGAGATCTGTGTGACGAGGGTCTCTTCGTCTTCGTCGTATTCGTCCCGGATATCTCCGATGATCTCCTCCAGAAGGTCCTCCATGGTGACCATACCGGAAGTGACTCCGTATTCGTCCAGGACGATGGCCAGATTGGTGGAGCTCTGCTTCATCTCCAGCATGATATCCGACGTCTTCTTGTGCTCGTGGGTATAGAGAACTTCCCTCATGATGTTGCGGGCGTCGAAGTGCTCCTTGTCTTCGTAGATCAGAAGATCCTTTACATTGATCATGCCGATGACATTGTCGGTGGTCTCCTCATAGACCGGATAGCGGGTGTATTTATTTTCTTTATACAGATCCAGCATGTCGTTGTAGGTGGCAGTCACATTCAGAAAGCTCATATCCACTTTGGGAACCATGACGTCTCTGGCGGTGGCGTCTCCGAAATCAAATACGTTGTTGATCATCTTGCGCTCTTCCGGCTCGATGATGCCGTCCTCGTGGCTGACTTCCACGATGGTGCGGATCTCCTCCTCCGTGTAGGTCTCTGATTTGTCATTGGGGTCCACGCGCATGAGGAAGAGGATCCCCATGGACAGATTGTTCATGACGTAGATCAGAGGGGTGGCCACGATCATCCAGGTGTAGACGATCCGGGCATAGGAAAGCGCGATCTTTTCCGAGTGGATAGTCGCACAGGTCTTGGGGGTAATCTCACCGAAGACGAGTACGGTCAGCGTCAGCACGCCTGTGGAGATGCCTGCCGCAAATGCGGCAAGACCGGTTCCGGCAAGCCATCTGGTGACCAGGATGGTCGACAGAGAGGAAGCGGAAATATTTACGATATTATTTCCGATCAGAATCGCACTCAGCATCTTCCCCTGGTCTTCCACGAGCTTTGAGAGGATGAGCGCACGCCGGTCGCCCTCGTCGATCAGATTTCTGATACGGATCTTGTTGACAGTTACCAGTGCGGTCTCCGCAGAAGAAAAAAATGCGGAGAGACCAATCAGGGCCAGAAGTACCAGCACCTGTATGGCGTCACTAGGGTCCAAAACAGTTCACTCCTTTTAAAAATGTAAGATAAAGATTGTTCATGCAGTGTATTTCCCACTGCCGGGTAGTTATTAAGTATACGGTATTTTGGAAGAAAATGCAATACCCAGACCGAAGCGAAGCACGGCAAATACAGAAAAAAGTGTCGCAAAAATAGTATTTTGCGACACTCTGGTGGGGTGCTTTTTGCGTGCCTGCAGTCTGTTTTATCCGGTTTGCCGGAAGCTTCAGGGAGGTTGTGGATATGATATGTGAGATTACAGGGTACGAGCGGAAAAGCTCTGTCAGAGTGAAAAATCAGGAGGAAGAGTGGCGGGTATGGCACAGCTCCAATATAGTGAATCTCTGTCTGGATACCTGGAGTGAAACAGATCAAAAAGGAATGCTGTATCACATGTATACCAGGGAGCCGGTGGCATTTTCTTCTCTGTTTGAGGCCATGAACCGCATGGAAGAGCTGTATGATGCACTGGCCTTCCCCTGTGCTTCCACGATTCCGCGGAGCTTTCTGGTGGACCGCAGGAGCAGAGCCGGTGGGACAGAAGCGGCTTCGGAAGCACCGGAATTCCGGAGAAAGGAAATGAAAGAAATGGAACAGTTTGATCAGGTGATCCATCATAAAGGAACACAGGCCACTTTTCTGATTCGTGTCATGTACCGTCAGCATTCCAGCTGGCAGGGAGAGGTGACATGGGTGGAACAGCGGAAAAAAGAGTATTTCCGGAGTGCGCTGGAACTGCTCCGGCTTCTGGACAGTGCTTTGAGGGCAGAAGAAAAGAAAGACGCAGAATAAGGAGGCGTTTTGCGACGAATGGGTGTGGATGGGAAGAATGTGATCTATTTTGAACTGTTTGGTTCTTTTTCCATAGGAACTGCAGAGGATGGAGAGCGCAGCGGCAGCATCGTACCGGGAAAGGCAGGCAAAAAGGTTCTGTCTTTTCTGCAGTATCTGATCGTAAATCATACGCGGAGCATTTCTCTGGAAGAACTGATCGAGCAGTTCTGGCCGGAGGCGGACAGCAGCGACCCGGGCAATGCGCTGAAAAATATGATCTTCCGTGCCAGAAGCTATTTGAAGAGGATGTTTCCCGAGCAGAAGGAGCTGCTCCAGAAACGTCCCGGCTGCTACATGTGGAATCCGGATGTGAAAATAGAGGTGGACGCGGAACGGTTTGAGCAGGGATATCTGGAATCGCGGAGAGCAGAAGGAGAAGAGCGCGTGCGGCTGCTTTTCCGGACCGTTTCTTTATATAAAGGGGATTTTCTGGCGGGGAATGAAAGCGACTGGACCGCTCCGCTGCGCCATTATTATCAGACTCTGTATCTGGATGCCTGCAGGGAAGTGCTGTCGGCGCTTCAGGAGCAGGAACGCTGGAAAGAGATGATCGGGATCTGTGAACAGGCCTATGAGGTGGATTTCAGCATGGATTCCTTCGTGGTGTATCATATGCAGGCATTGACCGCACTGGGACAGCCGGAGAAGGCAGTGGAGAGATATGAGATGTTCCGCAGGGCCCTCTGGCAGGAATATGAGATCGAACCGGCGGAGGAAGTGGAGCAGATGTATGCACTGGCAGCCGGCATGTGCCAGAATGTGCTGAAGCTGGTGCTGGAAAGTGGAGACGAGAAAGGCGCTTTCTTCTGTACCTTCGGCGTCTTTTGGAGTATTGTGGCGCTGGAGCGCCGCCATCTGTCCCGCTCCGGACAGACTTCCACGCTGGTGATCGTCAGTCTGGGGGATCAGACAGCGCCCACCACCGATTCCCGCAGGCTGCAACGGACCCTGATGGAAGGACTTCGAACCGGAGACCTGGTGGCAAGGCTGGACGCAGGATCCTATATTGTGATGCTGAGCGGAGCATCCATGGAGAATGCCCGGATGGTGATCAGGAGGGTAGAGCAGAAGTTTCGCAGGACCTACACAAATTCCGGCGCACGCATCACTTTCCGGATGTCGCCTCTGGAGCCGCTGACTGCGCAGTGAGAGCGGCGGCAGGGGTCAAAAGATCTTTTGGCCTCTGCTTTTTTCTCGAAATTATGTCCCTGCCTTGTTACGGGAATGCTGCATCTCCTGCGGTTCCATATTTTTTTTGATCTCTTCCAGTTCTGTTTCCGTGCATCCGGAAAGACAGAGAATATCCGCATCAGATATATTTTGATGGATCATGTTGCGTATGATCTGGCCACGCCCTTCCGTAAGTCCTTCTGCACGCCCTTCTGCAAGTCCTTCTTTTCTCGCCTCTTCCCGTTCATATGTTTTCCAGGCCTTTTCATCCCGTATCTGTTTCAGATGTGCTTCATGGCGGAGCCGCAGTCTCCGGCTGAGACTCATTTCCCGCACTTCTCTGATGGCTTCTAATATTCCCGGATTTTTTGTCCCTATCATATTCAAATCCTCCTCTGAATCTGCCCGGAAGAATTGAATCCATTCTTCCATTTCTCCAGTTCCCCTCAGCTTTTTTCTGAGCTCCAGTATATGGATCTCCAATACATCGGAAAATTCATACCCATGTTCATCACGCAGACGATAGGTCTGATGATATTCTTTGCGGTTTGTCAGATTAAAATCCAGGATGCTGATGGCGACACATTTTTTCAGGAGGGAATAGTCATCTCCGTTTTTCATTTCCTCTGTATACAGTTTGGAAAGATAAAAGAGTTGTCGCCTGTCCCAGTGCGAATAATGTTTTATCTGAAGCTCGATATTAACTTTTGTACAGTCGTTCATTTCCGCCAGAACATCCAGAATTCCCTGTTTCTGCTTCTGACGGCGTTTCCATAAAAAAGTATTTTTCAGACGTATGGAATGTATTTTTTCCGGCGGGAGCGCCAGAACCGCACTGATAAAATATCTCAGGACGGTCTCATTGCGGAATAACTCCTTCATACAGACATCTGATTTTGGGGGAATAAACATATCTGCGACTCCTTTGATACGCCAAAGGACCGGCAACATGTTCGGTTATTTCTATTATAGCTGCTCCTCTGGCATTGCTCAATATTTATTTATGGTTATTTTGGAAATTCCCGGCGATTTGCCGGAAAAGATTTATGGCAGACAGTCTCTGCTTTTCACATCAAAATCATAGCAGAAAAAATATATTTCGTCAATCTTGTTTTTCAATCCCCCTTGTCCTCTACCTGTTTTCTATCCGTTCCCTGTTATAGTAACAGTCAAAGATAAGAGAAAGAGGTAGCAGTCGCATGATGCTTCGGGAGAAAATGGTTCCCTGCCAGAGCCGGGAAGCGGTGGTTACGGTGTTGTCCTATCACAGAGGGATCATGGACGGCTATCTGCAGCATCCCAGGCTGAAGGACAGGGAAAAGATCGAAAGTCTGTCGCAGCTGATTCTGCTTTTAAACAGTCTGGTGGACCTGGAATACTGTATCAACCGGCCTCTGCCCGTGGTAGGGCCTTCGTACAGCGGCAGTGGGCATCCGGCAGTGCTCCGGATTCAGATCCTTTTCCGGGAGCATTATACCTGGCAGGGGAGGCTGATCTGGGAAAATGAGAATCGGGAGATTGTATTCCGCAGTGCCATGGAACTGATTCAGCTTATGGATGAGATACTGGCGGAATGAACCGTGTTTTTCGTGTGACAGAGGCGGGGAAAGAAGGGAAGATATGATAGATAAAGAGTTACGCAGGCTGAGCCGCAGAGAGCTTCTGCAGATGCTCGTTGCCCAGTGTGAAGAGACAGAGAGACTGCAGCAGGAAGCAGATGAGACCCGCGAGCGTCTGGAAGTGCTGGAAGAAAGTTATGAGCGTCTGAAAGGAAAGCTGAATGTAAAAGATGAACGCCTGAATCAGAAAGACGAGAAAATCAGGGAGCTGAAAGGCGTCATCGAAGAAATGAAGGCTTCCAGAGAGATCGAACTGGAAGAAGCAGGCTCCATCGCCGAGGCAGCGCTTCGGCTGAACAGGATCTTCGAGGCGGCGCAGGAGGCGGCCGACCAGTATCTGATGAACGTGAAAAGACTGGTGAATGCAGAACATAAACCGACGGGGGAATCCATAAGACCGGCGGAGCCTGTACGGTCGGAAAAAACGACGGTGCTCAGAGAGATCAGAATGTCCGCGGGAGCGACGGTGATCCCGATACCTGCAGATGACAGGAAAAAAACATTGAAATACGGATGGGCGCAGGACGCCCGAAGGAAGCTGCTTCATGGATGACCGAAAGCAGGAAATACCGTCGCTGGACCTGCTGAGGATGGAGCTTGCAAGGGAAGAGTCCAGGTATGAATTCTGGAAAACACTCCGGCACATTGCCGGGATCCTTGCAGTGGCAGCCGCAATTACCGCGCTGATGGTAACAAGACTTTTTATGCTGCTGCAGGTCAATGGTATGAGTATGGCGCCGACACTTCGGGAAGGAGAGATTGTGATCCTCCATCAGACGAAGAAGATCGAAAAAGGTGACATGCTGGGCTTTTATTATGGGGGGAAGGTACTTCTGAAGCGTGCCATAGGAAGCGCAGGAGATTATATAGATATGGATCAGGAAGGCAATGTATATGTCAACGGCGAGATGCTTGAAGAGACGTATCTGGAGAAAAAGGGACTGGGAAAGTGTCAACTGGATTTTCCTTATCAGGTGCCGGAAGGCATGCTCTTTGTGCTGGGTGACAACAGGGAGGTGTCCCTGGACAGCCGGATCAGGGCGGTCGGATGTGTGGAGAGCAGCCAGATCGTCGGTAGGGTAGTATGCAGAGTGTGGCCACTGGCCCGCATGGAAATGATGCGTTAGGAAGGTGGAAAGATGCAGAAACTGGTAAAAGATTACTTGGAAGAATTAAGGAGACAGAAAAAAAGACGCAGGAAGGCCGGGATTGCCATGGTGCTTCTGGTAGTCCTGGTGGTCGGAACGGTCACAAACGGGCTGACGCAGTACGGCATCGCCATGACCGGAGATTATAGATGCGGCCTGGAAGAGCATGAGCATACAGAGGAGTGTTATCAGGATGTGCTCATCTGCGGATACGGAGATGTAGATCAGGAAGAAGAGATTTCTCAGGGAAATACTGCTCAGGAGCCGGAGGCACAGGGCGGACAGCAGGAGAATACTGCGCCGGAGGAAGGGCATCAGCACACCGAAGACTGTTATGAAGTGGAAAGTGTACTGGAGTGTGCACTGGAAGAGAGCGAAGGGCATACGCATGACGAAGGCTGCTATGAGATCAAAGAGACGCTGACCTGCGGTCAGGAAGAAAGCGAAGGCCATCAGCATACAGAGGACTGCTGTGATGAAACGGGTGAACTGGCATGCGGCCAGGAGGAAAGCAAAGGCCATACTCATGGGGGAGACTGCTATACATCTGAAAGCACAGTGGTCTGCGGCCAGGAGGAAAGCGAAGGCCATACCCATGGGGACGAATGCTACAGACAGGATAAGGTTCTGAAGTGCGGTCAGGAAGAAAGCGAAGAAGGGCAGGCAGAAGGTCCTGCTCCAGAGACGCCTGCGGATCAGGAGGCAGATGTAACGCAGCACACACATACAGAAGTATGCTATGAGCGCCGGCCTGTCTGCGGTTTGGAAGAACATACGCATACGGAAGAATGCCTGATCGACAGATCCGCAGATGTGGAAGATAAGTCCGTATGGGATGCTCTGTATGAGGATGTGGAATGGACAGATTCCTGGAGCGGAGATCTGGTAATGGCAGCAGGGATGCAGATCAATTACAGCGAAAGCCAGGACAATTATCAGATTGCAGAAGGCGGAAGCCGTAAAGGATATACCCGTTACGGTGAATTTGCGGGCGATCCGTATATGGACTGGGATACGGCATTCGTGAACTTCTGCATGTACTATGCAGGACTGACCGAATCCGGCCTGTTCCCGGATAAGACGAATGCGGCGGAGTGGACGGAAGAGTTCTTGAAGCTGCAGGAGGAACGGGAAGACAGCGGCGAATATCTGACCGGTCCGGAGGAATATACACCCAAAACCGGAGATCTCATTTTCTTTAAAGAAGAAACAGAAGAAGCAGAAGAAACGGAAAATGAAGAAGACGAGACCGCTCTTCGGATGGGGATCATTTCCTCTTATGATGAAGAGGAGAACGAAATCCATGTCATCGAGGGTGACAGCGGCGATGCGGTAAAGGAAAATACATATGGCGTCAATGATGAGCAGATCGATGGCTATCTGGATATCACGGAGCTGGAAACAAATTATAAAGAAGCACAGAATCCGGGCGGTGTGAATGAAAATGGTCTCACAGAGGAAGAACAGGCGCAGGTGGACGCGGTCATCGCGCTGATCGAGGCGCTGCCGACGATGGAAGAGATCGAAGCGCGTTTTGCCGAACTGGAAGAAGACGAAGAGGGCTACGCGGCCTGCTATCAGGAACTCTATGAGCAGGTGATGGAGGCAAAAAACGCCTATGACGCGCTGACGGATATTCAGAAGCTGGCAGTTACCAACGCGGAGAAGCTGATGCAGTTCAAATGGCTGTGGACGGATATTATGGAGGTGCCGGATACAGAGCTGAAGGAACATCAGGCGCGGATCACCGGCTTCACGATCACCAAGACGACGGACGGAACGGCCCCCTTTGACAACCATAAGGAGCATACGGCGAAATGCTATGAAGTAAACCATGAAGGAGATAAGAACTATCTCATCTGCAAGCAGCACATTTATACATCAGATGATGCGGAAAGCGTGGCCGGGGACGACCGCAGCGCGGAGAATCTGGTAGTACGGACCTTTGACTCGGTGAACTATAAGTTCCGGGCGACCATGGATACTTATACGGGCAGTAATACAGCGATCACAGAGGCCCGCGTGAAGCTGCAGGTGATCCTGCCCGCGACAAAAGAGCAGGCATCCTTCAATCTGGAGGCCATGACCTGGGTTGATGCGGCGGCAGGTTATGGGCCGCAGATCCAGAATATCATACTTGATGAAAACGGAGGCTTTACGATTCCAGAGTCAGAGAATGATCCGGCTGTCAACGGCCAGCTTCTGACCTGCTGGAAGCATCTGGAGAGCGGCCGGGCCGTCATCCCCGGTTTCTTCGAGAACAATGTGACCGTGGATGTGAAATCCATGAAAAACGGAGAAACCTTCGCGCCGACCTTCTATGCAGTGCTGGAAAATGGATTCGAGTATGACATTACGGACGGCACAAAAGTTCCTCAGCTTACCAGAGGGGCAGGCGACGATGCAAAGAATCCGGAGAAGAATGACTATACGTATACGAATGAGCACAAATGCCCCATGGACGGACATGGAGAGGTAGAGATGTTCCGTGCGGACGCCCCCGAAATCCGGGTATCCGCAGCGCCCAAATATAATATCTGGATGGCCGGCGCGGACGCTGAAAAGAGGCAGTACAATTTCGATGATATTCAGCCAGAAGCGCAGACAACGGTAGCGAATACAGGTAAGGGTTTCCAGACCGGCCGTATGGTACGGTTGGGTATCACGCTCCAGCTTTATAATGACAATGCCTCCAAGGGACTGAAAGGAATCCAGCTTCCGGATGAGGATGTGGATATTACCTTTGATCTGGATTTGAAGAGTGAATATCATTCTCATAAGACTCCTGAGGGAGAGATTGAGAAAAAAATTGACGTGACAGGTGAATATACGCCGCTTCTGTGGAGCTGCGGACCGAATGACAGGCAGGCAGACTACGGGAAGGCCAATATTGACGGCCGCGTAATCTACGACGGGTATTGGGGCAATGGCCTTGCGCCCTACAGCGACGGAGCCGGAGAATTCGGCTGTCAGGAGAGCGGAACCTGGACGGCGACGCAGGAGGGAAGCAAGATCAGTGTAACCGTCAGCGGATATAAGGTAGACGTTTCCAATATGCCTCTGTATAACCAGGGACAGGATGAGGAAGTGGATAATCCCACTTACGGCGCCAATATCGGATGCTTCTCATCGGGCGTGATCTGGATCCTGCAGCCTTTTAATAAAGAAGCGGAGACGGATATTGAACAGGATGCAGAGGGGGCAGAGACAACCGGCAACCGGGAACCCAGGTTTGACGTTGTGAACAAGTATGGAGAGGGAGTCTTCCATACCACAATCGATGAGAACAACATGCAGATCACGACCTCGGATGCAACTACAACAATCGTGGTTGGAAATGACGCGCAGATGGTCAAGTCGGATGATCGGGATACCCGCCATCTGGAACTGCTTCTGCCGGGAGTGATGATCAATCAGGTGCGTTATTCAGACAAAGACATCTCCAAAGGTGTGGGCGTCAAGAGCACCCGCAACGGCCGTGACTACGCTGCTCTTGGCTCGGAGATCTGGCTGATGGGCGGATTTACCTACTATGCGGACCGGAAGGAAGAGAACCAGTTCTATTACGGAACCAGTCTCGTGAAGTTCTACGGCAACGCCATTGAACCGCTGGAGGATGAGCCGATTGAGGGACAATGGACAGCAACGGCAGAAGGAGACGGCGGAAGTTATGTACCGGGCCATTCTCATCTGCAGACCTACTTCAACAGCGGCGCAAAGGCATCGGAGATCTCCGTCTATTATGCGGTCAAACCGGATGGTAAGGATTGGAAAAATGATTATGAGATGGAGCACACCTATGAGGATGAACTGGTCTTCTACAAACATATGAGTGAAATCCCGAAAGATAAGGTTTGTGTCGGTATCCTGTACTGTTTCAAGGGTTCAGGAAATGATGTGAAGGAAGAGCAAAATGATCCGCATTATCAATGCTTCCACAGAGCGATTGTGAAGCCCAGCGACTGGCTGCTGGGCGACGGATCCAAGCCGGTAACCTACGCCATGGTATCTACCTCCCGCGTCTGGACAAAAAGCATGTTCGAAAAAAATATAACATGGGGAGAAGGTACTGTTTTACGGGATCTTAATGTGCCTGCATGGAATGAAGATGGAACAGAGCTTTCCGATTTTCCGGCGGGCCATATAAAGAGCGGAAACATCGAGAACTCCACATGGTATGAGAGGTCTCAGTATTACGATGACGGCAGAGGAATCAGCAAGGAGCACAACTCCGACTGGTCTCACTGGGGCGATACGCTGCTTCTCATCGGCTACAAGACCTACATCACCAAGGACCTGATGCAGAAGACCGGCGGCGAGGCAAAACAGGTGTTCGATCTGGACGGCAACCAGCGCGTGGTAGACTTCAGGCTGACGCCCAGCACGGGGTACAACCTGGCGATCTCTCAGGGAGAGAACAGCAACCCCAACATCACGATCCCGGTGATTACCATCATTGATACCCTGCCCAAATATCTGCGGTATCGGGAAGGCTCCGCTTATCTGGGAGGCACCTACCGGCAGACGGCGGCCAACGGCGGCAGGCAGGGAGAGATTACAGGCGGTACACCACTGGATCAGCCGGAGACAGAGAAGCTTACCGGCGATGACGGCCAAACGGTGGAAGCGCTGACCTGGAATATCTCGAAGCCGACCAGCGTGGACAATGAGCCGGTCATCATCGAGTCGGAAGACGGAAGCCAGACGCTGATCTGGAGATTCTACAACCGGGAAGTGGGCGATAAGCTTCCGGTGATCTACTACTCGGCGGATATCGGGGATCGGGGAAATGCATTGACGGATGTTCCGGAAGGCACGACCAATCTCATTAACAGAGTCCGGATCACGGCGAAGCTGGACAGACGGCATCCCAGCGTGGAGAACGGAAATTATGCAGAGGTGGGCATTGCAGTGACAAAAGGAGCTGCAGGCGCTTATGGAAAATATTCGTTCCAGAATGCCGTGGAAGAGGACGGTGTCATTGATTATGTAGTCTACTATGACAATAATCAGGACAATGAGATACCGATCGCCCTGATGGATAACATGCCCTTCAACGGAGTAAACGGAAGCAAATTCACCGGGACCTATCTTCTGACAAACTGGAAGCTGGATCAAAAGCTGTGTGAGAAGAGCGAGCTTACAGTCTGGTATACAACAGATACACGGTATAAGGGGCTGACGCTTTCTGACAAAGACGGCCAGAAAAATCCGGTGATAACGATCGACGAGGTACATGGCTGGAAGAAAGCCACAGTTGCCGAAGACGGTACCATCACTTGTCCGGACTTGGATTTCAAGACGCTGGAATTCGGTAAGGACGATAAGAACTTCCTTGCCTGGGCGGTTACCGGTACGCTGGCGGGAGCAAACTGTGTGGATATTTCCATGAGCATTCAGCTGATTCCGGAGAAGCCAACCATATCCGACAGCGCGACGAGAGAGATTTATCATTATGTAAACCTCTTCTCCACCAAAGATACCATTACGGAGATCGACACGCCCACCGTAAGGCGTACGCTGGAGGGTCTGACCTGGATGGATTACAACCGGAACGGCATACAGGATCAGCACCAGAACACGGAGGAAGAGAAGCTTCCGAATGTTCAGGTAACGCTTCTGAAACTGAAAGACGCGGCGGAAGACATCTCTGAGGAAGAGTGGAAGCAGTGGGTCAAAGACCGCAATAACTATGAGCCTGTCCTCTGGCCGGAAGGTACGGCGAAGGCGGGAGAGCCTGTGACGATCCTCACCGGACAGCAGATCAGCCTGCGGCAGTCTGACTGCGAGGCAGGCAAATATGAAACCGGCCGGTATAAGTTCACGGATCTGCCTGCCGGATACTTCGCAGTAAGCTTCACTCCGGGAGAGGGAAATGCGGATATCTCCAGGATGCGGGCGACGATCTACGACGTTACTCTGGGCGGCGCCACGGATGAGAACGATTCCGACGGAGTACCGGTTTATGCGGGCGGCGACGAGAAGAACGGCAAGCTGGAACAGACCTGGATTCCTCAGATCGAGATGGAGGATGCGGAGACGATCTTCTATAAGAAGTATCCGAATTATACGCAGACTTCTCCGTATCATGACAGTGGATTCTATTATAATCCGCAGTTGAATCTTCACAAAGTGGGAGAGAACTGGGAGACAAAGCTGAGCGGAGCGGTCTTTACACTGGCGGACTCTAAGGGACAGACAATCACCTTCAACATAGACGAGGATGGGAACTATATTTTCCCCATCAACCTGGGAGAGGACGTCGTATCCGGGGCGCGGTATTACATTCAGTATGTACAGGAGCCGAATCTTGTAATAGGGAGTACGTCTGGTAATTACAATGGTGCTGAGTTTTATCTTTATACAAAAGAAGAGAAAAATGATAATCAGTTATTTGAACTCTTTGCTCAGCAAGATGGAACTTTCAGCTTCCGGCACTGCGCCACTAATAGATGGCTTGATTTCAGTGGACAGTATCCATATGATGATAAAGTTGCAGGGAAAATCCATTTATGGGAAGATGCTAATGTTCCTACTACTAATGTGAACCAGAAATGGTATGTGATACCAAATGGGAAAGGTCAGGGTCAGTATGTGATTCAGGCAGCTGTGAAAAGAAATGCAGGTGAGAATAAGGGATTTGTAGATGCGAATGGGGCTGCTACAACACCAGGGACATTGATTTGGGGATACGACGGTAACGGTACTGCCGCTCAGGACTGGCGTCTGGTACCGGAAAATGAGAACTCCAATCTGAAGGTAGACGCCAATGGTCAGTTGACGATCAAGGATCTGCTTCCCGGCGAGTACACCCTCACGGAGCTGGAGACACCTCCAGGATGTTCGCTGCCGGACCACCCAATAAAGATCACAGTAAAGAATGACGGCACGGTTGAGGTATCAGAGAGAGAAGGTTCCACTCAAATATCAATCGTGGACGGCACGTCCCAGAACAATAATGGCACAGTCACGAACGACGTAAAAGTACGTAACTTTGAGCTGTATACCCTTCCTTCCACAGGAGGTATCGGAATCTACTGGTACTGTATCAGCGGAGTCCTGCTGATGGCAGCAGGCGTGCTGATCCAACATAAAAGAAAATATGCGGGGAGGTGCTGAGAGGGATTAGAGCATGAAAAGGAGGTCGGCGGTCCCTTCGACCGCATACAGGTGCAGAGGATGCACAGAACAGAAAACCAGATACTCGGCAGCGGGCTGACCGGTAAAATCTAATCGGAATACACAGCAGCGCTGCGGAGAATCCGCCCGCAGGCATTTGCTGGATGGTCATACAGAAATTACAAAGACAGTTCTTTCAGATATGATTTCCAGACGTACTGCCTGCGGGGGAGGAAACAAAAAATGCAGAATCAAAAAGAAAGGAAAGAATGATGAAGAAATTAAAGAAGATTCTGGCCATGGCATTAGCGATGGCAATGGTACTGGGAATGTCGGTGACGACGTTTGCGGCGACCCCGCATGAGGGTGATACAACAACAGTAAAAATAACGGGTCTGGACTCTGGAGCAACAGTAAACTTATATCGGATTGCCGAAGGTGTTTATGGAACTGATGGAAGTTCTGGTGCTGTGGGATTTATCAATTATGAGTGGCTTACATTGAATGGCACAAAATTAATTGCAAACGTAAATAGTCCAACAGCAGCAGAAATCAATCAGATTGCTCAGGTTATTAAAGGCACGGCTGGTGAGAATGTTTTCTTTACAGATAAGGATGGTGATAAAGTTACACTGAGTCCGGTTAATACGCAGGAAAATCTGTCCGGAACAGAGTATAGCTATACTAGCGCAACAGCAGGTGCTTATGTTGCAATTATTACGGGCGGTCCAAATGACAAGTCGATTTATAATCCGGTTTATCTGACGGCATCCTATGGGAATTCAGGTGATAAAGCTGGTTCTTTAATTGGCGGAACTATTAGTGCAAACAGCACCTATATCGGAACAAATGCTGTAGCAAAGAAATCCAACCCGACGATTGATAAAAGTGTAACCGGAGCTACAGAGGATACTGCAGACGAAAGTAAAAAAATTGCAACCGCTTCTGTAGGTAAGGTGTTGACCTTTACCCTGGATAAAATACAGGTTCCCAGTTATACGGCCAATGCAACGAATAAGACTTTCTTTATCTCTGATACAATGGTTACGGGATTGACGTTTGATTATAGTTCTTTGAACGTATCACTTGGAGAAAAGAATCCTGTTGTTACGAAAGCAGATTCCAGTGATCCCAGTGACACTGAAGGTATTGTAGTTTTTATGGCTGACAATAAAGTTATTGCCAAAGCAGTCGCAACAAAGACGGGGGATGTAGTTACTGGATTTAACATCAACTTTAATTATGATAATTTGATTTCCAATGCAGACACAGGAGCGATTTATGCCCCAATTGTAACTTACAATGCGGTTATCAATTCAACGGCAGTTGTTGCAGGTGAGGGTAATGTCAATACTGCTACATTGTATTATGCTAAACAGCCTAATAAGGGTTCAACTCATGATACACTAACCACTCCGAGGCCGGATGAGGCCAATGGTTTGGAATCTATTGAAGATAAAGAGACCATCTACACCTATCAGCTGGCATTCAAGAAAACCGGAGAGGGAACTGATTCTGATAAACTCGCAGGTGCAATCTTCGGAATCTATGCAGATGCTGCCTGCAAGGAATCTTCTCTGATCGATACTGTAACAACGGATGCAAACGGCTTTGCAGTATCTACCAGAGTCGGAAAAGGAACTTACTTTATTAAAGAGCTCTGGGCTCCAGCGGGATACTCCTTAAATGATAATATCTATAAGATGGAAGCAAGCTGGGCAACCGCAACGACTACTGTTACTGGTAGTGTAACAAACAGACAGTACACAACTGATAAGAAAGAGGCAGCAAGGCTTACAGATACGGATGATCCAAAGCAGGTTGGCTGGATCAAGGGCGGTATTTTCTATGAGATGGCTCAATATGCAGATGCTGAAGCGGCAACAGTAGCCGGTGCACAGGCAGCATACATTAAGAGCACATCCACAAGTAATACGACGAGTGTGACAACGATCGAAGCTACAGGTAACGGCACAGTGACAGCGCTTACGGATGCGAATGGTAAGGATGTATCAGCAATCACCAACACCAAGCTCACATCCCTGCCCTCCACCGGCGGTATCGGTACCACGATCTTCACCATCGGCGGATGTGCGATTATGATCATCGCAGCAGGTCTGTATTTTGCAAGCCGCAGAAAGAAAGAGGTCTAAGGGCTCTTTCCGGAAGGATTTAAGCTTACATAAGATATTTGATGATTCATTTGTACCGGGGCGGGGATGCCCGTCCCGGTATCACAGAGGACCGTTCGGGTCTTTTGCCCGCAGAGAAAGGGTAATACCGGAGTCAAACTGCTTTTGGCTCCAGCCTTTTAAAATTACAACAACAAGGAGAGTCCGGATGAAAAAAGTATTACAGATGATCATAGTGCCAGTTATATTTTTAGCCGGTTTGTCCTTGCTGCTGTATCCTCTGGTATCCAATGAGTGGAACAGCTACCGGCAGGATCGGCTGATCAGCAGTTATGACGATCAGGTTGCCGTACAGGAGGCGGCCGGCACAATTTCCTACAGTACAGAGTGGACCCAGGCGCAGAGCTACAACGATTCACTGAAGCCCTATATCCTCCCGGATTCCTTCGCCAATGCGAAGCATTCCGATGAGCCGGATGAGCGGTATCTGTCCTGTCTGAATCTGACCGGCGACGGCATGATGGGATATGTGCAGATTCCGAAAATCAATGTGAAGATTCCCATCTTCCATACGGTGGATGATGAGGTCCTGCAGACGGCGGCCGGCCATCTGGAGGGAAGCTCTCTGCCGGTGGGAGGCGAGGGAACCCATGCGGTGATCTCCGCCCACAGAGGACTGCCCAGCGCTGCTCTGTTCACGGATCTGGATCAGTTGAAAGAGGGAGATTATTTTCTGTTATATATACTGGATGACGTGCTCTGCTATCAGGTGGATCAGATATCCGTTGTGGAACCGGAGGATACCGGCGATCTGGCGGCAGTGGAGGGCAGGGATCTGGTGACCCTTCTGACCTGCACTCCCTATGGAGTGAACAGTCACAGGCTGCTGGTGCGGGGCTCCCGTATTGCTTATGAAGAGGTTGAGGATGAGCTGACTGCCGCTTCCGCCTATACAGGACCCAGCCTGCACACCAATTACCTGCTGTGGGTCGTTGTCGGGCTTGGAGTGACAGGGGCTTTTATCGTCATACTTTATCTGTACGACCGGAAAATCCGGAACAGAAAAGAATCGGAGACAGGACAGGAGCCATGAAGAGGAAAATATTAAATGTTCTTTTCGCGTTGTTGTTCCTGACCGGCTTTGCCATCCTGACCTATCCCACCATCTCGGACCAGTGGAACACCTTCCGCCAGTCCCGGCTGATCTCTGACTATCAGGAGGTCGTAAGTCAGATGGAAGAAGAGGATTTTGAGGAAGTCTGGGCGGCGGCGAGAGGTTACAATCAGACCTTTGAGCAGAACAGCATCTTAAGCGACGCCTTCGGCATCGACGAGGCGGAGCATATCGAAGACACGGAGTACTGGAAGGTGCTCAACGTGGCGGGAGACGGGGTCATGGGGTATCTGACGATCCCGAAAATCAATATCCGGCTGGCCATTTACCACGGCACCAGTGAGGAGGTACTCCAGACCGGGGTGGGGCATCTGAACGGCACCAGGCTTCCGGTGGGGGGCGAGAGCAACCATACGGTCCTGTCCGCCCACAGAGGACTGCCCAGCGCGAAGCTTTTCACCGATATTGATCAGCTGGAGCCGGGAGACCTGTTCTATCTGCATATTCTGAACGAAGATCTGGCCTATGAGGTGGACCGGATCCTCCCCATGGTGGATAAGGATGATTACGACGCGCTGGAGGAAGCGCTGAAGATCGAGGAAGGGAAGGATCAGGTGACGTTATTTACCTGTACGCCCTATGGGGTGAACAGCCACCGGCTGCTGGTACGGGGCCATCGGGTGCCCTACAATGGAGAACTTGACACGGCGCCGACGCCGGCAGAGTCCATGGTACAGGCGATACAGAACTATTATATGCTGTATCTGCTCCTTGGAGTCAGCGTCACCGCCCTGGTGATCTTTCTCCTGTGGCGTATCATCGGAAGAAAGAAGTAAATCAAAAACAGCATCTGCCCAAAAACCGCCCCGGAAGGATTTTACGGAACAAATGCGAGGGAAAATTTTTCCAGATGAGGGGGCGGAGAGAGCGGCGGATGCGGAACATTAATAAAAGTGGAACTCTAACAGGAGGGAAAAGTATTGAAAGCAGGAAAGAGGTTAAGAAGAGGATGCGCGCTGGCACTGGCCGTACTGCTTGGACTGTCATGTCTGGTCCATATCCGGTCGCAGGCGGCAGGAGGGATCGAGACCGGCAGGCTGTGCACGCTGACCGTATCGGTGGAGGGCAGTGAGTATAAGGAAGATTTTAATGAGATGAAGATCCCGGTGTCCATCTACAGGGTGGCAGATGTGGATGTGTCAGGCCGGTATACGCCGGTGAAGCCTTTTGAAGCGATGAATTTCAGCGGTCTGAGCAGTAAGACAAAGGCCGGGGACTGGATGGTGCTTGCAGAAGAGGCGGCGAAATATCTGGAAGGAGCCGAGGCGGTTCAGAAGAAGGATGTGGCAGCGAAGGAAGGAAGCACGGAGGCGGCAGGAGCGGTATTTGAGAATCTTGCCACAGGGCTGTATCTGGTAGTGCCGGAGGCGGCATACAACAGGGATTATACAGTGCAGTATCTCTTTACTCCTTATCTGACGGCGCTTCCATCCAGTGAATACACCCTCACAGGTGCCGGGAGTGATGAATGGAAATATGACACGGTGATCGGTCTGAAAGCAGAAGGGGAGCCCCAGTACGGCAGACTGAATATTACGAAGGTTTTATCTAATTATAATGAGACGCTGGGCCGGACTTCCTTTGTCTTCCAGGTGGAAGGAAGGGATGAGACGGGCGCGCTGGTATACAGCAATGTGATCAGTACTACTCACGAAGGGGCGGGCAGCGAGACGGTGACGCTGGAGAAAATCCCTGCGGGACTGACTGTGACCGTGACGGAGGTGTATTCCGGCGCCAGCTATGAGCTCGTGGATTCCGGGGAGAAGGATGTACTGATCTGGTCTGATGCCGCGGTAGCGTCCGGGGAGCATTCGGAGGCTTCCGTGTCCTTTGCCAACCGGTACGGCGGGGGGAATCGGGGCGGCTACGGCGTGACGAACCATTTTGATTCAGACGGAAGCGGCGGATGGAAGTGGGTGAATCCCGTGACGGAGTCCCCTGCTCCTGAAGAAGAATAGGAAGGAGCTGCAGGAAATATGAAGAAGATGGGAAAATATGGAAAACTGGCCGGGATGACAGCGGCAGCTCTTGGGATGACAGCAGCACTGACGCTGGAAGGGGCGTCGGCATATTTTACGACGTACGTGTCGGCGGGCGGGAGCCAGGTGGTGAGACTGGGAAGCAGTACGGAGATTCATGAGGATGTCAGCCAGATGACCAAGCATATTTCCATAGAAAATGCTTCCGCGGAAAATGACTGCTTCGTCCGGGTGAAGGTGTTTTACGGAGGGGACCTGGAGGTCGTCTACAGCGATACGGAGAACAACTGGTATGAGGGGGAAGCGGGTTACTGGTATTACCGGCCCATCCTTCCGGCTGCGCAGACGACCACAGGGCTGGATGTGAAGATCAATGTCCCGGAAGGGTATGACCGGGACAGCTTCAACGTGGTTGTGATCCAGGAATGTACGCCGGTGGTCTTCGACGGGACCGGCAATCCCACGGCGGACTGGTCGACGGTTTACTCCGAATATGAGGAAGTTTCCGAAGGAGAGGGGGCTGACAATCCATGAGAGGAAAGAAAGTAACCTGGGGACTGCTGGCACTGGCAGTGATTCTGCTTCTTGGGAGCACGCTTGGGAGCACCCGGGCGGCGCTGACTTATTACAGCGAGAATTATGTGGCGGAGATCACAGTGTCGCAGATCGGCGTGACGCTTCTGGAAAATGACGAGAAGGTAAGCAGCAGAGATTACAATGACAACGAATGGAACGAAAGCAGCAACCGGGAGGGAGCGGGCGCCGTCAGCGGAGTGCTGCTTGAGAATATGCTGAAAGAGGGCGAAAAGCTGGCGCTGAACAAGGAATATCCTGAGAGGCTGGCAGTCCTGAACAGCGGCTCCATCGATGAATATGTCCGTGTCCGGGTGTACCGGTACTGGATGAAGGAAGAGAACGGGACAAAGAGAAAAGTAACGACGCTGGCCCCCAGCCTGATCGATCTGAATTTTGTCAATGAGGATCACTGGATCGTCCGTCCGTTTGATACGGAAGAGGGGGAGCGGGAATGCGTGGAGCTGTACTATAAGGGAATCCTCCCGGCCGGAAGCATGACAGAGCTTTTTGCGGACACGATCCGTATCGACGGAAGCCTGTCTTCAGCGGCAAAGGTGGAGGTAAACGGCAGCACGATTACAACGACGTATCAGTATGACGGCGTGGAGTTTCATGTGGATGTGGAAGTAGATGCGGTGCAGACGCACAATGCCAGGGACGCAATCAGAAGTGCCTGGGGAATCGACGCATCTGCTCTTGGAATTTTGCAGGAGGATGTAGAATGAAAAAGAGATTCGTGGGGCTGAGTCTTGTACTGCTTTTGACCTTTGCATCCTCCATAACCGCAGGAGCGGAGGAACTTAAGGGAGAAGCGGGCTGGCAGGTCACCTTCAACGGGAAGAGGATGGAGAGTAACTTCACTTCGGCTGGTATGGCTGACGGAATCAATGCCATGCAGCCAGGAGATTCCGTAGAGCTTACCATCACTTTGAAAAATGATTTTGACGGTCAGGCAGACTGGTATATGAAAAATGAGGTGCTCGAGGCGCTGGAGGATGCCGGAGATGCGGAAGGCGGCGCATATGATTATCTGCTGACCTATACCGATGTAACCAATACGGTAACAACTCTTTATTCCAGTGAGAAATTCGGCGGAGAGGGAAGATATAACGGCGTGGGGCTTCACGGAGCGACTACGACGCTTGATGACTTTTTCTATCTGGACCGGATGGGAGAAGGAGACACAGGCGTTGTAAAGCTTATGGTGGCGCTGGACGGCGAGACGCTGGTGAATAATTATCAGAATACGTACGCGAAGCTGCAGCTGGATTTTGCGACGGAGCTCATTTCCACACCCTCCGGAAGTCCAAACCGGACCCGGGAGGATACGGTGATTGTCAGAGAGGTTCCCTCCTCTACAGCCCGGCGCACAGGGGTCGTGCAGACCGGGGATGAGTCGCCGGTGATGCTTTATCTGGCGCTGATGCTGGCGGCGGGGCTCGGACTTCTGGTAATCGTGATCTTCCGCCTGCGCAGAGAGCAGGAAGAAGCAGCGCCGGAGACGATGACAGGAAGAAGGAGGCGGAAGTAATATGAGATATTTTCAAAAACTATGCGGCAGTCTTCTGATTTTGTCCCTGTTTTTTGCAATGAGCGGCCGTCCGGTACTGGCAGCGGAGGAAGAATATACGTATACGGTAAGACTGTATGCGGGAAATCAGGGAACGCTCACCGGCGACGGGATCTCTGTGCCGGCGGGGGCCGAGATCCGTTCCGGACAGGATGAGATCGTGATCCGCGGCCTGAAATACGGGGATACGGTGTATATCACCCCTCAGGCGGCGGCCAGTGCAGCAGATGAAAAATACTATGTGCGGGGAGTCCGGAGATCCGGCAGGGATAACTCGGAAGCGACCGAGTCTTCGTTCCGGATTGCAAGCGACCGGGACTATGTCATCGCCTACGGAATCAAGGGGGATATGGTTGCCTATACGGTTAATTATCTGGATGCAGACGGTAACCGTCTTCTGGCCGGCGATACGTATTACGGCGTCGTGGGAGAACGTCAGTATGTGTCGGCCCGCTATGTGGACGGTTATCAGCCGCAGGTGCTGAACCTGGTAAAGACACTGTCAGGGAATGAAGCGGAAAATGTTTTTGACTTTCAGTATTCACAGGCTCAGGCCGGAGGCGGAGCAGCCGGAGGGACTACTGTGGAGGAAGGGACTGTAACGATCATCGAGACGGAGGGTCCTGTAACTGACGAGGGTGTAACGGACGCAGGAGCAGCAGGGGCAGCGGGAGCAGGTGCCGGCGGAGCAGCAGGCGGCGGAGGCGCAGAGGCTCCTGCGGACGGCGGAGCGGCTGCAGATGCGGGAGCAGGAGAGGCCGGTGATGCCGGAGGAGCAGTGGGAGGCGATCTGATGGGGGTTCCCGATGAAGACGTGCCTCTGTCGGATAACCTTCGGGACCTGGACGATGAGGATGTGCCTCTGGCCGGTGCAGGCGGAGAGCAGGCCGGCGTGGTCATGGGCTATCTGCCGGTCTATGTGGGGATCGGAGCTGTGGCGGTATCCGCTCTGCTTCTGACGGCTGTCTATCTGAAGAAGAGGCAGAGAGCGGCAGCAGTTCCTCCTTCTGACGATAAAGAGCGGTCATGAGAAAAGGCGGGAGAACATACAGAAGCACAGGCAGAAGGATCTGCAGCATCACGGGGACGGCACTGATTCTGCTGGTGATCGCCCTGTGTTCGCTGCTGGTCCTTCCGGGAGCCCTGGGATTCCGTATGTACCACGTACTGAGCGGCAGTATGGAACCGACGATTCCGGTTGGAAGTCTTCTGTACGTCCAGGGCGGACAGCCGGAGGAGGTGGACAGGGAAGATATCATTGCTTTTTACAGCTCTGCGGAAGGAGGCGGGATCATTACCCATCGGGTCATGGAGAACAATGTGGTAATGGGGGTCTTTCACACCAAAGGGGACGCCAACGAAGAGGAGGATCCCATGCCGGTCTCCTATGAGGCCTACATTGGCAGTGTGGTCTGTTCCCTGCCTTATGTGGGAGCGTTTCTGACGGTAATGACGTCATTTTACGGAAAGATCACTGCCATGGGCGTGGTGGTCCTGGGCATGATCCTGAATCTGATCGGTTCGAAAAGAGCATAAAACCTGCATAATCGAGGGGCGGAGGAATACAATAAAAACAGGAACAATGAAGGGAGTCTCATTATGAAACAGCCAAATATGAATGCTTATGCAGGTTCCGCAGTACGGATTATGAAAGCGCTTCTGGTATCCTATCTGGTGACCGGACTTCTGCTCCTTCTGATTGCGGGGCTGTTGTACCGGTTCCGTCTGGATGAAGGAAAGGTTCAGATCGGGATCATTCTTACCTATATATTATCCTGCTTTACCGGAGGATTTCTGGCGGGAAAGATGATGAAGAACAGACAGTTTCTGTGGGGCGTATTTCTGGGGCTTCTCTATTTTGCCATTATGATGCTGGTGTCTCTGGCGGTGAACCGGGAGCTGCAGAGCAGCACGTCGGGATTCGTCACGGCGTTTCTGCTGTGCATGGGAGGCGGGATGCTGGGAGGCATGCTGTCGTAGCGTTGGACTGTGTGCCGCAGACGTATCACAGGTTTACGGCATGGAAACTGACAGCGGCGAAGAAGTCCGGAGGGGGGTCTGTTCCGCAGATGATGCTTGTCCCGGAAGGCGTGACGTGGTAGGATAGGTGTAAGGAGGAAAGAATCATGGGACTTACACATTTTGATGAACACGGGAAAGCGGTTATGGTGGATGTGACCGGCAAGAACGATACGGTCCGGGAGGCGACAGCCGCGGGGAAGATCACGGTGAGCCAGGAGGTCTACGATGCGGTGGAGCAGGGCAGGATCGGAAAGGGCGATGTCCTTGGAGTTGCGACTACTGCAGGGATCATGGGAGCCAAACGGACGGCAGAGCTGATTCCCATGTGCCATATCCTGCCGATCACCAACTGCCGGATACAGTTCGAGATGGTACCCGGGGAACGGGCGATCTACTGCTGGTGTACCGTGAAGGTGACCGGGAAGACCGGCGTGGAGATGGAGGCGCTGACCGGGGTGAGCGTGGCGCTCCTGACGGTCTATGACATGTGCAAGGCACTGGACAAATCCATGGAAATCGGGGAGATTTATCTGTGTAAAAAGACCGGCGGAAAGAGCGGACTGGTGGAAAATCCCGGGAGACGCATGCCGGAGGAAAAGCAGGGCGGATGAGAATCTGCCCTGCTTTTTCTTCGGATATTCCCTGCCGGCAGACGAAGGATGTTTCAGCTCTGCTTCAGCAGCACGGCGCTTCCGTGGAGGTCCGCAAGGGGGAGCACCATCAGGTTCTGTTCCCGGCAGAAGGTCCGCACGGCTTTGCCGGCGCCTTCAAACTGGGCGCTGTTGTAGTCATGGATCAGAATGACTCCGCCGGGGACCAGCTTCGGCCAGAAGGCCCGGAGCCCGGCAAGGGTCGGTTCGTGAAGATCGGGATCCAGGCTCACAAAGGCCAGAGGCGGCAGGTCGGCAGGAAGGGTGTCCGGGAAATATCCCTGACAGAAAACGGCCTGCTCCGGATGGGGGAGGCGCCCGCGTACCTGTTCCATGCTGGTATCTCCGAAATCACCGGCCGAAGCTCTGGTGCGGGAGGTGAGGTCCCGCTCTGCATTCACGTCATTCAGGGGAAAGCCGGTAAAGGTGTCAAAGAGATAAAAGGTCCGGTCCGGAAAGAGCCGGTTGATCTCGGCGGCAAAGATGCCTCTGTAGACGCCCAGCTCTGCCACGGCGCCCGGAAGCTTCCGTCTCCGGATCTCCCGGGCCAGAAGCCGCAGATGGGCAAGTCTCAGGTCCATGACCTGACGGAAAGGGTCCAGTGTGCCAACCGGTCCGGTGTAGCCGAGCTTTGGAAGCTGGGCTTCTATGGACCGGGCGGCGTCCTGGTTGAGAACCGTGATCCAGACCATGTCCGGTGCAAGGGCCGGGATCTGTGCCGGGTTGATAACGGGGACTTCGTTCCAGGAGGATGAAGTTCCCCATTTTTCTGGATTGTTGTCTGCGAAGGCAAGAAGCTCACAGTCGGACGGAAGCCATTCAGCCGCCATCTGCCCTCCCTGTCCGCTTCCGAATAAGATGATTTTCATGAAATATCTCCTGTATGTATCTCATCCGCCGCTGACGCAGTTCCTTTGGACTCGTTTTCAAAGAGCTGTGACAGCAGCGGATGGTGCGTAAAATTAAAACATCCTGTATATTTTCTTCAGAGAATAGGAACGGATGGAAAGAACCGTTTTTATTATTCTCAAATTAAAATAATAAAATCGCTGAAATGCCGTTGACCTGTTGGTGAAAATCTACTATACTTGATTTACAACATAAAAATTATTGTGCATTTTAACGATGAGTGCCACAGGGGTCTGTGTCTGGTCCTTTTCCTGTCAGATCCTTCAGCCGGCGCATGCCGGTATCGGAGACGAAGACCAGTTCGCTGGGATTTCCGTTCATATCTTCCCCTTTCAGGCGGAGAAAATTGGCGGTTTCGTAGAATTCGATGGGAAGTTCCCGCCGGAATGTCTCTCCTGTTTTCTCATCGGTTACTTCCAGAGTGACCATATCTGCATGGATTTCATTGAGGTTCATAAGTATTCTCCTGTTTCTGTGGATGGTGTCCTTGTGACAGGTACATTTTAACAGAATACGGAGGATTTGAACAGGGGGTCTTTATGGGGAACGACGGAAAAGATGTACGATAAAGCGGAACTTTAAAACAGCGGAGGCCCGGGTATTGAGAAGGGCTGAAGCGGAACTTTAATCAAACTTTAATCAGGAGGTATGGAATGATCAAAAAAGTTCTCATTATCAATGGAACAGAACGCACCATCGTGGTGGAGGGGACGGAGTCTCTGGCACAGGTGTTAAGAGACCGTCTGCTGCTGACCGGCTGTAAGATCGGCTGCGGCGAGGGCCACTGTGGTGCATGTAATGTGATCGTGGACGGTAAAGTGACCCGTTCCTGTATCACGAAGATCGCAAAGGTGCCGGATTATGCGAAGATCGAGACCATTGAGGGTATCGGTACGCTTGACAATCTGCATCCGCTGCAGGCAGCATGGGTGGCACATGGATGCGCACAGTGCGGCTTCTGCTCACCGGGATTCATCATGAGTGCAAAGGTGCTCCTTGAGAATAATCCGTCCCCAACCAGGGAAGAAGTACGCGACTGGTTCAATAAGAACAGGAATCTCTGCCGCTGTACCGGTTACAAGCCGCTCATCGATGCAGTCATGGATGCGGCGAAGGTTCTCCGGGGCGAGATGACCAAGGAAGATCTGATGTTCGTTCCTACGGACAACAAGATCATCGGCACCAGCTATGCACGTCCCTCCGGTGCGGCAAAAGTAACCGGACAGTGGAACTTCGGTGCAGACGAGATCAAGAATCTTCCGGAAGACACGCTTCAGATCGCTCTTGTACAGGCAGAAGTATCCCATGCAAACATCAAAGGGATTGATACTGCAGAAGCAGAGAAGATGCCCGGCGTTGCGAAGATCATTACATATAAGGACGTACCGGGCAAGAACCGGATCACCGGTCTGATTACCTTCCCGACCAATAAGGGAGACGGCTGGGATCGTCCGATTCTCTGTGATGAGAAAGTATTCCAGTACGGCGACGCCATTGCCATGGTCTGTGCAGATACTGTAGAGCATGCGAAAGCGGCAGCAAAGGCAGTCAAGGTAGACTTGGAAGTTCTTCCGGCATATATGTCCGCTCCGGAAGCGATGGCTCCCGATGCGATCGAGATCCATCCGGGTACGCCGAATGTTTATTATGAGACCAACTGTATCAAGGGAGATGACACCGCTCCGATCATGGAGACTGCTCCGAACGTAGTGGAAGTGGAAGCATACTGTTCCCGTCAGCCGCATCTGCCCATCGAGCCGGATGTTGCTTACGCTTATACAGATGAGCAGGGACGGATTACGATCCATTCCAAATCCATCGGTATCCATCTGCATCATGCAATGATCTGTGAAGGTATCGGTGTGGCTCCTGAGAAGCTGAGAATCGTACAGCTCCATGCAGGCGGAACTTTCGGTTACAAGTTCTCCCCGACCATCGAGGCTCTGACTGGTGTTGCAACGCTCGTGACCGGTCGTCCGGTGGCGCTGAACTTCGATATGTATCAGATGATCACCTACACCGGCAAGAGAAGCCCGGGCTTCATGAATATCAAGCTGGCAGCGGACGAGAAGGGCAAGATCCTCGCGCTGGAAGGCAACAACTATATCGACCACGGCCCGTACTCCGAGTTCGGCGATCTTCTGACTCTGCGTCTGAGCCAGTTCGTGGGAGCTGGTATGGATATCAAAAATATCCGCAACAAGTCTCAGACGGTATGTACGAACCATGCATATGGCGCAGCATTCCGCGGTTACGGCGCGCCCCAGTCCTTCATGGGCGGCGATATCGCTCTGGATGTGATGGCGGCGAAGATGGGTATTGATCCTTTCGAGTTCCGTGCAATGAACTGCTACAAAGAGTCCGAAGGCTCCACGACGCCTAACGGCTGCAAGCCGGATGTGTACTGTTTGGAAGACCTCTTCGATCTGGCACGCCCGAAATATCAGGCAAACAAGGCTTATGCAGAAGAGCTGAACAAGACGAAGAGTGAGGACGGCAAATATAAATACGGCGTTGGCGTATCCCTTGGTATCTACGGCTGCGGTCTTGACGGTGTGGATTCTTCCGAGGCATGGGCAGAGCTCAATGAAGACAATACTGTTACCATTTACAATTCCTGGGAAGATCATGGGCAGGGCGCTGATATCGGTACGCTGACCCATGCACATGAGACTCTGCGTCAGGCAGGCTTTACACCGGATCGGATCAAACTGGTTATGAATGATACGGGGCTTACCCCGAACTCCGGTCCTGCAGGCGGATCCCGTTCCAACGTGATGTCCGGCAACGCAACACGTGTGGCATGCGAGCTTCTGATCGACGCCATGAAGAAAGCGGACGGAACATTCCGTACCTATGATGAGATGAAGGCAGAAGGCCTTGCTCTGAAGTATGAGGGCAAATGGGTCGCTACGGACTGCTCCGACTGCGATATGGAGACTGCACAGGGTAATCCGTTCTCCGTTTATATGTACTGTATCTCCCTTCCGGTTGTCCGCGTTGAGATGGCAACAGGTAAGGTGAAGGTTGTGAAATTTACCATGGTATCTGACTTCGGTACGATCATCAACAAGATCGTGGTAGACGGTCAGGTGATGGGTGCGATCGCACAGGGCATCGGCCTTGCGCTGTCTGAGGACTTCGAGGATTTGAAGAAGCATACGACTCTTCAGAGATGCGGTATTCCGTATCCCAACGATATCCCGGATGATATTGAGCTGGTTTATCAGACCAGTCATCCGAGACCACTTGGACCGTACGGTGCTGCAGGCTGCGGCGAGGGCCCGCTGGCGGCTCCGCATCCGGCAATCCTCAATGCGATCTACAATGCGACCGGCGCACGCGTCACAAAGATCCCGGCACGTCCGGAAGTTGTGAAAGCAGCGATCGATGCACTGTAAGAGATGATAAAGATAGAGCTGTCGCAAATGTGGCGGCAGCTCTGTTTTTTTCATCTTTATTATCTGTTTCGAGAATAATAAAGTCAAAGATCACAGGGGGATAAGATGGCGCAGGAAAAAGAACACGGTTTTGTCGGAAAACATTATCTGATGAAGCAGGCATTCGGTCAGGAAGAACTGCACGAGAGGGAGGCGGTCTGCACCAGAGAAGACCCGCCTGCATGTATGGCTGCCTGTCCGCTTCATATTGATATGCGTGCCGTGTGTGATCATGCGGCAAAGGGGGATTTTAAGAAAGCGGCAGGAGTGATCCGGACGGCGACTCCTTTTCTGCACCTGCTGGCAAGAAACTGCAGCGGGACATGCGTGGAGGCGTGCAGGCTGTCGGAGCCGGGGGACGGAATCGCGCTGCCGGCGCTGGAGCGCGCCTGTGCCCTGTACGGAGGTTCCGGGGCGGTGAACCGGTTTATGCTGCCGAAGAAAAGCCAGAAGACAGCAGTCTTCGGCGACGATCTGTTCGCACTGGCATGTGCATGGGAGCTGGGGAAGAAAGGCTATGAGGTCTGCTGGTATACCGCGTGTTCTTCCATGAAGGATGTGCTGTCGGAGTGGGGACTGTCGGAAGAAGAAGCGGCGTCGGACCTGACTGCCTTTACAGGACTTCGGATTACGGTACGAAAGCAGGAAACGCTTCTGAGAGAACAGCTGGATGAGGTATGCGCCGGCACAGATGCTGTCTGTGTGTCTCCGGCACTTCGCTGGGGGGAACTGCCGGAGGGGATCTGTGAGGCAGAGGCAGAAGAAGAACCGGAGCGGATTCTGGCGGAGGCAAAGCATGCTTCGCTTCTGGTGGAACGCCGGATACAGGGGGTTCATACAGACGAAAGACGGGAAGAAAAGAAGAGCCGCCTGTTCGTTACCATGGACGGCGTGAAAGGCAGCAGGGCACGGACCGATGTGGAGCATGTGACAAAGGAAAGTGCCATAGAAGAGGCGAAAAGATGTATCCAGTGTCAGTGCCTGGAGTGCATCAAAGGCTGTGTCTATCTGCAGCATTACAAAAGGAATCCCAGAGCCGCCATCCGGGAGATCTACAATAACATGTCCATTGTCATGGGCAATCATATGGCCAACGGCATGATCAATGCCTGCGATGAATGCGGACAGTGCAAGGCGGCCTGCCCCAACGGATTTGATTATCCGGATGTGTGCCGGATTGCGAAGCATACCATGGTGGAGACGGGGAAGATGCCCCCGTCCACTCATGAATTTGCCCTGCTGGATGAAGCATTTTCTAATCAGGAGGCATTTCTGGCCAGACCGGAGCCGGGGTACGAGACCTGCCGTTACCTCTTCTTTCCGGGCTGTCAGGCGTCGGCAGTGTCTCCGGATACGGTGGAAGCGGCGTACGCGGATCTGCGGGAGAGACTTACGGGGGGAGTGGGTCTGATCCTTGGATGCTGCGGGGCCGTGGCAAAATGGGCGGCGAGAGAAGACCTTTTAAAAGAGGCCATGGAACAGTTCCTGTCGGCATGGGAGCAGATGGGAAAGCCGGTGGTTATCTGCGCCTGCCCCACCTGCCAGAATGTCTTTCTGGAATACACCAAAGTTCCCACAGCCGGGGTCTGGGAGATCCTGCTGGAGCTGGGCGTGGAGCCGGTGAGCCATGAGACGGTGGCAGTCCACGATGCCTGCGGAGCCCGGGGAAGCGAAAAGATCAGGCAGGACGTAAGGACTTTTGTGGAGACGCTGGGCTGCAGCATCGAGGAGATGCCGTACAGCGGGGAGCAGACGCCCTGCTGCGGCTATGGAGGCCTTGTAAAATATGCCAACCCGGAAGTGGCGGGCAAAAAAGCGGACTTTGCAGCGGGCCGGTCAGACCGGAAGATCCTGACCTATTGTATGGCATGCCGGGACCAGCTCCTGAGAGCGGGGGCGGACACCTGCCATATTCTGGAGCTTGCCTACGGCGTAAAGCCTGGACCGGTGCCGGATCTTTCCCAGAGACGGTTCAACCGGCTTTTGCTGAAGCAGAGGCTGCTGTCTGAATTATGGAAGGAAGAGTACAGAATGGAGACAATGCTGCCGGTCAGATACGCAGACGGAGTGGAGGCTCTGATGGAGGCCCGGATGATCCTCAAAAGTGATGTGGATACGGTGCTGAAGGCCTATGAGACTTCCGGGGAAGCGGTATTTGATGAAGAAAATCAATGGTATGTGACCAGCCTGCGCCTGGGAAATGTCACGTTCTGGGTGAAATTTACCAGAGCAGAAGAGGGTTATACGGTACACGGCGCGTACAGCCATCGGATGACGGTGGAGTAAGGGAAATGCGGAACTGTTAAAAACAGCATGGACCGGAAAAATGCCCGGAAGGAATTCGGGACGGTGAAAGCGTCCGGAAATCCTTCCAGACCTCGGGCATTTTGGAGGGAAATGCGGAACTGTTAAAAACAGCATGGACCGGAAAAATGCCCGGAAGGAATTCGGGACGCCAAAAGCGTCCGGAAATCCTTCCAGACCCTGGGCATTTTGGAGGGAAATGCGGAACTGTTAATAGGAAAAGTTATGGCAGAGAAGAATTATTATACCATAGATCCCATGGGAAAGCTGACCTGCGCCAAATGTAAGGTGGCGCTGATAAAGGGGAAGGCGACATTTGGATATCTGGGCAATGCATTTCCGGTGGAGCTTCCGGTCTGTCCTTCCTGCGGGTATATCTATGTGCCGGAGGAGCTTGCCATGGGAAAGGTACTGACCGTGGAGCGAAGTCTGGAGGACAAATGATCGGCTCGCATCCCGGAGGCACAGCGCTGACCAGACGGTTGCTGGAGCTGGCGGGGATGGAGCGGATGAGCGCACGAGTACTGGATCTGGGCGCCGGGGCAGGAGAGACAGTAGACTGTCTTCAAAAGCTGGGGTATGATGCATTCGGAATCGACCGGAGAGTGACTCATGCTTCCCATACGGCGGTTGGAGAAAGGCTCATAGAAGGAGATATAACGGCTCTGCCGTTTCCGGATGAGAGCTTTGACCTCTGTCTGGCCGAGTGCAGCATCTCCGTCTGTGGAGACAGTCCGGCGGCGCTGGGAGAAGCGTACCGGGTGCTGCGTCCGGGCGGGAGCCTTCTGCTGTCGGACGTTTGTTTTTTGAAAGAAAACGCCCCCTGTTTATCCATGCCGGGACCGGTTACACAGGCCCTGTGGGAGCGGGAATGCGTCCGGGCGGGCTTTACGGTCCGGGCATGGAAGGATGAGACACCGCTCTGGAAAGAATTTTTTCTGGAAAGCCTCTGGAATGACAATGCAGAGGAAGCGTTCTGTGATTTTTTCGGAGAGGCAGGGAAGGCAGGATGCGGATATTTTCTGGCCTGGCTTCTGAAAGGAGGAAGGGATGGATTTATTTGACCGTATGCTGGAGCTGTCCGGCAAAGGATACTACTGCGCGCAGATCCTTCTGATCCTGGCGCTGGAATCAGAGGGGAAAGAAGATCCGGATCTGATCCGGGCCATGAGCGGACTGAACGGCGGAATGGGTTTTACAGGGCATCTGTGCGGCGCGCTGACCGGCGGCTGCTGTCTCCTGGGATATTTCTGCGGAAAGGGCGAGGAAGAAGAACTGGAAGATCCGAAGGCCCAGGAGGTGATCCGGCAGTTTGTGGAATGGTTTGAGAACACGGTGGGAAGCACCTACAGTGGATGCGACTGCAGGGACATTCTGGAGGATGATCCGTCCAACAAGATCCGGCGCTGTCCGGAGGTGGTGGAGAGCGTATTTCTGAAATGCATGGAGCTTCTCCAGGAAAACGGGATGCTCTCATGAGGTACAGAGGATTGGTTGCAGCGGCCGGACTGTCCAGCCGTATGGGGGATTTCAAGCCGTTTATGGAGCTGAACGGATTTCCCATGATTCAGATGACAGTGCAGAGTCTGAAAAATGCAGGGATCCGGGATATTACGGTGGTTACGGGTCACAGAGCTGATGAGATGGAACAGGTTCTTACGCCTCTGGGTGTGCATCTTGTGCGGAATGAGAAATATCAGGAGACGGATATGCTGGCATCCATCCGGCTTGGTCTCTCGGCGATGGAGCAGGCAGAGGGTGTGTTCTTCCTGCCAGGGGATCTGCCGCTGGTGTCGCCGGGCAGCATGAAGGGGATTTTGGAACGTCTGGCAGCGTTGCCGGGGGGGACGGATGCGCTGGTCCCTGTGACCGGGGACCGGACTTCCCATCCGCCGGTACTGCTTCCGGGCGGGATACGGGCGGTGCTGACGTATGAAGGAGAGGGGGGCCTGAAGGGTTCTTTTTCGGCTATGCGGACGGAATATATGAAGCTTGATGATGCGGGAGCGCTGGCGGATGCGGATGTCCGGGGAGATTTTGAGAGGCTGAGGATCCGGGCGCGGGCGCACCGGGGCGTCTCGAGAAAACGCTGTGAAGACTGGTATGAAGAGATGAAGCTTCCGGCCCATATCCGGGCCCACTGTCTGGCTGTGGGGGAGCTGGCGGGATGGATGGCGGAACGGCTGACGGAGCACGGAGCCTGCCTGGATATTGAGCTGTGCCGCAGCGGAGGGTATCTTCATGATTTGTGCAGGCTTTCCAAAGGACATGAGGCGAAGGCAGGCGCATTTCTCAGGGAGAAGGGCTGTCTGGCGCTGGCGGACGTCGTGGAACGGCACCGGGGCTTTGAGACAGAGCCGGAGACAGTCTGCAGGGAGGACGCGGTCGTATGTCTGGCGGATAAGCTGATCAAAGAGGACCGGAGGGTCTCCCTGGACGTCCGCTATCAGAAAGCATTTACCTATGATCCGGTGAAGGAACGGATCCTGAGGGATCTCCGGATCTGCCGAAAACTGCTGGAAGAATTCGAGGTGATGACAGGTGAGCAGTTATGAAAAGCCGATCTATCTGAACAACGGCGCCACATCCTGGCCGAAGCCGCCGGAGGTGGCGGAAGCGGTGGCGGAGGCGCTCCGGTCCATGCCGGGGGAAGCCAATCGGGGCGGTGTCGCGGACTTTGATGTTTTTGCGGAGGTCCGGAAGGAGCTGGCGGAGCTTATGGGAATCTCCTGCCCGTCGCAGATCGCTCTGGGGCCCAATTCTACCTGGGGACTGAATCAGGCCATCTTCGGGTATCCGCTGGAGCCGGGAGACGCGGTGCTCTCCACCCGGGCGGAGCATAACGCGGTGCTGCGGCCTCTCCGGGTGCTGGAGCAGAAGGGGATCCGGGTGAGAAAGCTTCCGGTGGATGCAGTGGGAAGAGTGTCTGTGTCCCAATGGAAGCAGGCGCTTGAAGCGGCTCATCCGCGGTTGTGCATTCTGAACCATGCTTCCAATGTGACCGGGGCGGTCAACGATGTTCCGGCGCTGGCAGGAGCGGCCAAAGAAGCAGGAGCAGACTTTCTGCTGGATGTGTCCCAGACGCTGGGATGTATTCCGGTGGAACTTGAGCAGTGGAAGGTGGACATGGCGGCATTTACCGGACATAAATACCTTCTGGGCCCGCAGGGGACAGGGGGCATATATGTGCGTGAGGGTCTGGAGCTTACCCCTCATATGGTGGGCGGAACCGGCGTCATGAGCGATCTGAAAGAGATGCCCCGGGAGATGCCGCTGCATCTGGAGGCCGGCACGGGAAATGAACCGTCCTTTCACGGGCTTCTGGCGGCGCTCCGCTGGAGGAAGCAGCATCCTCTTGACCAGAAGGCGCTGAGCGGGCGCACGCGGCGGCTGACGGATGGACTTGTGAAGCTGGGCTGCCGTGTGATTCTGCCGGGAGAACCATCGACGCCGGTGGTCTCCTTTGTGATACCGGGAGTCGCTTCTTCTGATGCGGCGGATATTCTGACCGGCAGCTATGATATTGTCCTGCGGTCCGGACTCCACTGTGCGCCGGAGATCATGGAAGGGATCGGGATGGCAGGCGGCACGCTGCGGTTCAGCCTGTCGCGTTTTACGACGGAAGAAGAGGTGGAGCAGGTATTGCAGGCGGTCCGGGATGTGGTGGAGAGCAGCATATGAATTACGTGTGCAAAAAGGTGGAAAACTGTTTTGCAGCTGCCAGAACCTATGAGTATGAGCTGCCGGTTACCGGAAAGGAGCTGCTGGCTTTTCTGGAAGGCTGGGAGATCCGGGAAAATCACCGCTTTCGCCGTCCGGTCTTTTCGGCCAGGCGGGGGATTCTGGAGGTCAAGGGAATCCTGGCGGCACATGTGGTCAAGATCAATTATCCGGCAGATGACTGGGAACGGGAAAAGGAGAAGATGGAGACATGGCTGAGACAGCTGGAGCCCGGACAGGAATCCGGCTGACGGCGGGAAAGGAATGACTCTGTACCGATGAAACGATCTGCACTGGATGCTCTGGTCAGGGAGCAGGAAGGGATCTCCTGTCTGACCAGAGAAGCAATAGAAGTAATACAGCTGAAAAAATTAAACCGGCTTCTTAAAAGGGAGAAAGAAAGGGGCGTCTTCTATAAGGAGCTTCCGGATCATCTGGACTGTCTGTCGGATCTGTCCCGCCTGCCCTTTACAACGGAAGCTGATCTGATGGAGCAGGGCCACCGGATGCTGCTCCTGAGTCAGTCCCGGGTGGACCGGATCCGGACGGAAGAGACGTCCGGTACCACCGGACAGGCAAAGAGAGTCTATTATTCTTCTGAGGATAATGAACGGACGGTCTCGTTTTTTGCAGCGGGGCTTTCGGAACTGGTGCGTCCGGGAGAAAAGACCATGATCTGTATGCCCTTCTCCGGCGCGGGAGGCCTGGGAGAACTGATTGCAGAAGCCATTCGCCGGTTGGAAGCGGTTCCGTTGGCTGCGGGGATCGGAAGAACGTATGGGGAGCTTCTGGATATTGTGGACCGGGAACGTCCGGAGACTTTTGTGGGTATGCCGGTTCCGCTTCTGGCCCTTCTGAGGCTTCGGGAGCACGGAAGCCTGAGGAGGGCGCTGATCAGCGCAGATGCCTGCCCCGAAGGAGTCACGGCCGAGATCGAGCGCCGCCTCGGGAGCAGGCTGTATCCGCATTATGGTTCCCGGGAGACGGGACTGGGAGGGGCTGTGACCTGCCCGGCATTTTCCGGGATGCATTTCCGGGAAAATGATATTATTCCGGAGATCATCGGTCCGTCCGGCGATCCACTTCCCGAAGGACAGTGGGGGGAACTGGTCATCACGACGATCCAGGCGGAAGCCATGCCGCTGATCCGCTACCGGACCGGGGACTATACACGTCTGCTGCCGGATGCATGTCCCTGCGGGAGTCCGATCGTCCGGCTGGACCGGGTGGTCCGTCTGGGAGAAAAGTCCCGGATGGCAGAGCTGGACAGCCTGGTATTCAGGATTCCGCAGATCGTGGATTACCATGCTGAAGAGAAGGACGGGGTCCTGTACCTGAAGGGCTGTGTGACGGGAGACTGCCGGACGCTTCCGGAGGAACTTCTGGGCTGTCCGGTGCATTGGGAGCTGCGGCATTTTTCCGCAGAGGACAGTCCCTGTTACATTGCAAAACGAAGCATTCTGTAAAAAGGGGGTTTCGATATTTCGATGAAAGAATTTTACTGCAACACCCGGGTGCGTGTAAGGGGAAAAGATTCCAGAAACAACGACTATTTTGGCCGCGGAGTCGCAGATCTGCTTCATGGAGTGGAGGAATACCATTCGCTGAATCTGTCTGCAAAGCATATGGGGATGGCCTACAGCAAAGCCTGGCGGATCGTCAAGCTGGCGGAGGAGACGCTGGGCATCCAGCTTCTGTACCGCATGGGAAAGAGCGGCTCCAGGCTGACCAGGGAAGGCACAAATCTTCTGGAAGTCTATGAAGAAGCAGAGAAAGAGGCTTCCAGAGTGGTATGTGATATTTTTGAAAACTATTATCGGAAAAATATGGTATAAAAACAGAATCAGTTTGCCCAGACGCCGGGAACTGAGCGGGCTGGAGCGGAACTTTAAGACAGCGGAAGCCCGGGAAGAGCCCGGATCGTTTTCCGGACGGGAATGCGTCCGGGAATCGATCCAGACGCCGGGAACTGAGCGGGCTGAAGCGGAACTCTCATGGAGGTAAGGTATAATGAGGTGTATCAATACGGTGGACGCGGTGGGGCATGTGCTTTGCCATGACATTACGCGGATCGTGAAAGATGTGGTGAAGGATGCGGCATTCCGGAAAGGGCATGTGGTCACGGAAGAGGACATTCCGGTGCTTCTGTCCCTGGGGAAGGATCATCTGTATGTATGGGAGAAAGATGAGAATACCCTGCACGAAAATGAGGCTGCACAGATTCTGTACGAGATCTGCAAAAATGAGCATATGCATCCCACACAGGTAAAAGAGGGAAAGATCGAGCTGATTGCAGACTGTGACGGGTTGTTCCGGGTAGATGTGGAACGGCTGGATGCGGTCAACGAGATCGAAGAGATCATGATCGCCACCAGGCACAGCAATACGGCAGTGAAAAAGGGCGACCGTCTGCTGGGGACGAGGGTGATTCCCCTGGTCATTGCAAAAGAGAAGATGGAGCTGGTGAAAAAGACGGCGGGGCAGGAACCGCTTGTGTCTCTGACGCCGTTCCGGTCCATGAAGGCAGGAATCGTGACTACGGGAAACGAAGTGTATCACGGTCGGATCGAGGATACATTTACACCGGTGGTGGTAAACAAGCTGGCAGGCTACGGCATCGAAATCTGCGGACATATTCTCTGTGATGACGATCAGGAGAAGATCACCAGTGCGATTCTGAAGCTGAAAGAGGAAGGTGCGGATATGATCCTCTGTACCGGAGGTATGAGTGTGGATCCGGATGATCAGACACCGGGGGCCATCAAGCGTACCGGTGCGAAGGTCGTTTCTTATGGAGCGCCGGTCCTTCCGGGCGCCATGTTTCTTCTGGCATATTTTGAGGACGGAACACCGGTTATGGGTCTGCCGGGCTGCGTGATGTATGCAAAAGCAAGTGCATTTGATCTGGTGCTGCCCCGGATTGCAGCAGGAATTCCGGTAACGAGAAAGGAACTGGCGCATATGGGGAACGGTGGTTTCTGTCTGGGATGCAGGACCTGCCATTATCCGGACTGCGGTTTTGGAAAAGGAGTATAGAAAAAGATGCTGAAAACAGGCGCCCTGATCATCGCTTCCCATGATTATGCGGAAGAAAACAGAGACAACGAGGGGATCCCGGTCTATCTGCCCATGTATCCTCTGGACGGTACCACCGTGATCAAGCGGGAGATTGCGGTCCTTCGGCGTGCGGGGATTTCTCCGATCATGGTCCTTCTGGGTTATCAGAAGGAGCTGCTGAAAAATCATCTGTGCCACAACGGAGTTCTGTATGTGGAGGAGGAGAACTGGCGGGAGCATGATCTGGCGGCGTCTGTGGAGTTCGGGCTTCGGGAGGCAGCCGGAAGGATGGACCGGGCGGTGGTGATCCCGGTGGAGTATCCCGCTTTTTCCGGGGAGACACTGGAGCTGCTCCTTTCCTGTCAGGGAAATGCTGTTCCGGTGTGCGGAGGTGAGGAAGGGTATCCGCGTCTGTATGTGCCGGGAGAAACCGACATCCTGCAGTGCCCGGTAGAAGATCAGGGAGTGCTTCTTTCCATGAAAGGAGATGAGGGCATCCGGCGGGTGGAGCAGTATGTGCGGGAGCGAAGGGATGCCAACGCACTGAGATGCCGGACCCGGCTGGTGCTGTCAAAGGAAGAGGATTTCTTCGGACCGGGGGTATATGAGCTTCTGAAAGCCATTGGCGAGACCGGATCGATCCAGGCGGCGGCAGCCAGGATGCATATGTCCTATACCAAGGCATGGAAAATGATCAATCAGGCAGAGAAGGAAATGGGATTTTTGTTCCTGAACCGTCTGAGCGGTGGGAAGAATGGGGGGAGCTCTGAGATCACGGAAGAAGGCCGGCGGTTCATGGAGCGCTATCATGCCATGGAAGAAGATATGAAACGGATCAGTCAGCAGTTTTTCGACATTTATTTCTGTGATTTTCAGTAAAGTTCGTTGACTTGAAACTTCTTAATGGTATATAATCAGGCTGTCGTTATTTTTTAAAAAAAATAACGAATAAAAGACAGGGGGAACGTTCCATGAAGAAGAAAATAATTACGGGCTTACTGGCATGTACAATGGGGATGGCTGCATTGACAGGCTGCGGACAGAAGGAAGCAACAACCGGGGAAGAGGCAGTCGACGCTGCTGAGGGAGAGGAAGCAGGCGAATCGGTCACACTGCATGTATTTGCAGCGGCTTCCATGACAGAGACGCTGGAGAAGATCCAGACCATGTATCAGAAGACGGCGCCGGATGTGACGCTTGTGTTTAATTTTGATTCTTCCGGCACATTAAAAACTCAGATCCAGGAAGGAGCAGAATGCGATCTGTTTATCTCTGCGGCGCAGAAGCAGATGAATCAGCTGGACATCACGGCAGATCCGGAAGTCAACGAAGAAGGTCTGGATCTTGTCCTGGAGGGGAGCCGGATCAATCTTCTGGAAAATAAAGTGGTGCTGGCAGTAGCAGAAGGGAATCCGGCGGGTATTGAGAGCTTTGCGGATCTGGGCACGGACAGGTTGAAGCTTCTGGCTCTGGGCAATGAAGACGTTCCCGTGGGACAGTATTCCACAGAGATTCTGACAAATATGGGATTGTTGGAAGGCCTGGAAACAGACGGAAAGATCACTTACGGTTCCAACGTAAAGGAAGTGACGACTCAGGTATCAGAGGGAGCGGCGGATGCAGGCATCATTTACGCTACCGATGCATTTTCAGCGGGACTGACGGTTGTGGAAGAGGCAGGGAAGGATCTGTGTAAACAGGTCATCTATCCGGCGGCAGTGCTGAAGACGGCGCAGAATCCGGATGAAGCGCAGGCATTTCTCGACTATCTGCAGACAGATGAATGCATGGAAGTATTTCATGAGGTCGGATTTTCCAGAGCGCCGTAGATCAAAAGGTAAAGAAAGGGTGCGGATGGGGCTTGTCTCCCTCCGACAGAAGCTGATGGATAAGGGGAAATTATGGACTGGTATCCGTTGTATAATTCACTGAGAATTGCGCTGATCTCCAGCGTGATTGTCTTTTTTGCCGGGATCGGAGCGGCATATTATATCGCGAAGCTGCATCCGGTTCTGAAGGGATTTCTGGATGTGGTGCTTACGCTGCCATTGGTGCTGCCGCCTACGGTGGTGGGTTATTTTCTGCTGGTGCTGTTTGGACCGAAAAGACCTTTCGGCGCGTGGTTTCTGGAGCACTTTAACACCAGGCTGGTGATGACCTGGTATTCCGGGATCTTCGCGGCGTCAGCAGTTGCCTTTCCGCTTATGTACCGGACGGCGAGGGGAGCGTTCGAGAGCTTTGATGAGACGCTCGCTTATTCGGGGCAGACGCTGGGGCTTGGCAACGTGTATATCTTCTGGCGGATCCGGATGCCGGCCTGCCGGCAGGGGATCCTGGCCGGGACAGTGCTGGCATTTGCAAGGGCCCTGGGAGAATACGGAGCCACCAGTATGATCGCCGGATATACGCCGGGGCGGACAGCCACCATATCCACAACGGTGTACCAGCTCTGGCGGACGGACAATGATGCCCTTGCTTTTCGCTGGGTCCTGGTCAATGTAGTGATCTCTGCAGTAGTACTTTTAGCGGTAAATCTGCTGGAGCGCCGGGATCGGGAAAGAGGCGGCCGTCCTGGATGAAGGCCGAAGAGAGGAGCAGATCAGATGGCATTACATGTGGAGATCCGGAAGGATCTGGGCAGCTTCGTTCTCGATGCAGGATTTGAGACCGGGGCCGGAGTGACCGGCATCCTTGGTGCCTCCGGCTGCGGCAAAAGCATGACTCTTGGATGTATTGCAGGGGTTATAAAGCCGGATGCAGGAAGGATCGAGCTGGATGGTACGGTGCTCTTTGATTCAGAAAAGGGGATCAATCAGAGGCCGCAGAAGAGACAGGTGGGACTCCTGTTTCAGAATTATGCGCTGTTTCCCAATATGACGGTCCGGCAGAATCTGATGACCGGCCTGCGGGCCCGGGAAAAGGACCCGGGGAGGGCAAAACAGCAGGTAAACGAGATGATGGAGCGGTTCCGCCTTACCGGACTTGAGAAGCACAGGCCCTGCCAGCTCTCCGGCGGGCAGCAGCAGCGGGCGGCGCTAGCGCGGATTCTTCTGTCCAGACCCCGCCTTTTGATGCTGGACGAACCATTTTCGGCTCTGGACGGATATCTCAGATGGAACCTGGAGCTGGAGCTGTCCGATGTACTGAAGGGCTTCGGCGGCAGCGCCCTCTTCGTATCCCACAGCAGGGATGAGATCTACCGGATCTGCGATCGGGTATGCGTGATGGATCAGGGAAAATCCGGACCGGTCATACCAGTAAAGCAGCTTTTTGAAGCGCCGGTGTCCCGGGCGGCGGCAGTATTGTCCGGATGCAAAAACTATTCCCGGGCGCGCAGCGCAGGAGAACGCAGGGTCCTGGCAGAGGACTGGGGAGTAACGCTGGAATACGAGGGGGAAGCTCCGGATGAGCTCCGCTGGGTGGGTGTCAGGAGTCATTATCTCATTCCGGTGCCTGGCCCGGAGAACTTCCGGGGAAATACCTTCCGATGCCGGGTACTGCGGGTGGTGGAGGATGTATTTTCCATGGTGATCCTGCTGCGTCCGGAAGCTGGAGGTAAGTCTGCAGAAAAGCAGGCGGATGTGCTGCTCCGGGCGGAAGTGACGAAAGAGTTCTGGGAGGATTTTCTGAGAAGGGAGGATCCGGCGCAGGGCCTCTGGATTCATGTGGAACCAAAAGATGTGATGCTGCTGACCTGATGCCGAAGATAAAAACGGCCCTGCACTTTAAATTGTAAAGATGTCTTTTTTCTGGTAATATAAATAACAAAGCATGGAGGGTGGATCAATGAAAGGGAAAAGTGCAGAGCAGCTGGATGAGATCCGGAAGCTGAATGCCAGGAGCGGGGCAGGGCTGCTGTTCAGCTATAAGGCGTGGAAATGTTTTCAGGGTGATTCTGAAAAAGCACTGGCATATCTGTTGTCGGAGAACTTTCGAAACAGTGTGATAAGGATGAAAAATGGATAAACAAACATGGAAAACGCTGTCTCTGGCGCATGCCGTTCAGATTCAGACAGAGCTCTGGCCCGGGGTGGTCCAGAGCTGCAGCAAAAGAGCAGAGGAGTTTGAGACGGTGGCGGGGGTGGATCTGGCTTACTGGAAGGAAGGGGAGCAGGAATATGCCGTATGCTGCATCGTGGTCCTGGAGCAGAAGACCAGGAAGGTGCTGGAGAGCAGATCCGCCTTTGGGAAGGTGGAGGTTCCTTACATTCCGGGCTGTCTTGCCTTCCGGGAGCTTCCGCTGATTCTGGAGACGGTAAAAGAACTTACAGTGCTCCCGGATCTGTATATGCTGGATGGAAACGGCTGTCTGCATCCGCGCCGTATGGGGATTGCCACCCACGCCTCCTTCTATCTGGACCGGCCGACCATAGGCGTGGCGAAGCATTACTATAAGATCGACGGGGCCGAATGTACCATGCCGGAAAATGAACGCTTTGCGTATACAGATATTCTGGTGAACGGAGAGACATACGGGCGTGTCCTGCGTACGGCCAGGGATGTAAGACCGGTCTATGTATCGGTGGGAAATTATATTGATCTTGACACGGCCACAGAGCTGGTGTGCCGTTTTATCGACCGGGAAAGCCACATCCCCATGCCAACCAGACTGGCAGATCTGGAGACGCACAGGAAGCGCAGCGAACGGAAAGGAGTACAAAAATATGAAACAGAGAATTGAAACGATGATCCGGACACTGGAGCAGCATCAGCCGCTGATTCTGGTCAGTATCCTGGCCAGCTCGGGTTCCACGCCCAGAGGAGCGGGAGCGATGATGCTCGTGTTCGGGGACGGGCATGCCGAGGGGACCATCGGCGGGGGTGCGGTGGAATATGCGGCGCAGCAGCATGCACGGAAGCTTCTGGAGCAGAAGACGTCCGATACCGTGGGATATAGTCTGAAAAAGGATGATGTGGCCAATCTGGGGATGGTCTGCGGCGGTGATGTGAAGGTTTTCTTCCAGTATCTGGAGGGAGAGAAGGAGCTGCCGCTTCTGTATCGGCTGAAGAAGGCCTGTGATTCCGGTCAGGACGCCTGGCTGATCCGCAGATTTGAGGGACATAAGGTGACCGCCATGGCAATCTGTGATAAGGAAGGGCTGTCTTTTGGAGAAGACATCCGGGAGGAAGAGATCAGAGATCTGCTGAAACCGGGGGCGGTCTACCGGGAAGGGGAGCCCTCCTGGTATGCGGAGCCGGTCAGTCAGGCCGGGCGCGTCTATGTATTCGGCGGCGGACATGTCTCCTCAGAACTGGTCCCGGTGCTGGCTCATGTGGGATTTTCCGTGGTGGTCTATGAAGACAGGGATGAGTTCGCGGCGCCGGAGCGTTTTCCGGGGGCTGTGGGCACAGTCCTGGGAGATTTTCAGAAGATCGACGAGAAAATCACGCTGACAGAGCAGGATTATGTGGTGATCATGACCCGGGGTCATCAGGCGGATTTTGACGTGCTGGCCCAGGTGCTGAAGCAGCCGCTGGCTTATATCGGGTGCATCGGCAGCCGGAAGAAGATCGCGGTGACGAAAGAGCGTCTGACGGCGCTGGGGTATCCGGAAAATATCTATGACCGGGTGCACTCCCCCATCGGGCTTTCCATCGGGGCGGAGACGCCGGCAGAGATCGCCGTCAGCATCGCCGGCGAGATGATTCAGTGCCGGGCGGAACTGGGGAAATGAACCGGCGGCGCCGCTTTGATTTTTCAGGGCGGTGCCGTTTTTGTATGAATTTACCATATCAGATGTATCATCTTTTGAACATCCTATAAAATATATCCAAAAAAGGATTGTAAAAAACAGATGGGTGTGTTATGATACGCTATATAAATAAATCCGAGTCTTGTTCAGAGGGAACCTGACCATTGGGTATTGACCGCTTGAATCAATGCCTCCCGTGTTTGGAAAGGATTTAGTCACCAGATAATTTCAATAAGATGTAAGGAGGTATTCTGTATGAAGACATCTTACAATGGAAAGCTGGCGCGTATTAATCTGAGCACTGGAGAGATTAAGGTGGAACAGCTTGACATGGAACTGGCAACAAAATTCATCGGCGGGCGCGGACTTGGAACCAAGATGCTCTATGATGAGGGTGTGGCGACAGTGGATCCTCTGTCGGAAGACAACAAGCTGATCTACATCACCGGTCCCATGACCGGTACGGCATCTCCGTCAGCAGGACGCTATATGGTCGTGACCAAATCTCCGCTGACCGGTATGATCGCGTCTTCCAACTCCGGCGGCGTATGGGGTGCCAGACTGAAATATGCAGGCTGGGATGCTCTGATCGTGGAAGGAAAGGCTCCCGAGTGGACCTATATCAACGTGTCGGATGATAAGATCGAGCTGCTTTCTGCCAAAGATTATGTGGGCATGATGAGCGAGGAAGCGGATGCGAAGCTCAAGGAAGTGCATCCGGGCTGCAGTGTGCTCAATATCGGACCGGCAGGAGAGCATCTGTCTCTGCTGGCAGCGATCATGAACGACAA
Organism: Lachnospiraceae bacterium; assembly: GCA_910574805.1. Classification (GTDB taxonomy): domain Bacteria; phylum Bacillota; class Clostridia; order Lachnospirales; family Lachnospiraceae; genus Hominiventricola. The sequence continues at coordinate 108,400 of CAJTCV010000003.1, forward strand.
AGACCGTGCGGCGGGCAGAAGCGGCGTAGGCGCTGTCATGGGTTCTAAAAACTTAAAAGCGATTACTGTAACAGCGACGGCGAAAGTGGTCGAGCCTTTTGATGCCGCAAAACTAAAAGAAGCGACGAAGGCATGCAATCAGAAGATCCGTGAAAACGGCGTCACCGGAGGCGGACTTCCCACCTACGGAACGGCAGTTCTGGTCAATATTATCAATAATACCGGCTCCTTCCCGACGAAGAACTGGCAGGAGTCTTACTATCCGGAAGCGGATGATATCTCCGGCGAGACCCTGAAGGATACCTATCTGGTGAAGAATGCGGCATGCCACAGATGTCCCATCGCCTGCGGTCGTGTGATCAAGGTAGGCGACAAGGTTGTCGGCGGACCGGAATACGAGCCTCTGTGGGCGTACGGCGGCAACTGCGGCCTGCATGATCTGAATGCCATCGACGAGGCTAACATGTGGTGTAATGAATACGGCCTGGATGCGATTTCCACACCGTGTACGATCGCTGCAGCCATGGAGCTGTTTGACAAAGGATACATCAAAGAAGAAGAGTGTGACGGTATTCCTCTTGCCTGGGGCAGCAGCGAGGCCATCGTGGAATGGACCAAACGGATGGGCGAAGGAAAGCTTCCGCTGGCGAAGCTGATGGCGGACGGTTCCTACCGTCTCTGCGAGCATTACGGACATCCGGAATTTTCCATGAGCGTGAAGAAGCAGGAGATGCCGGCATATGATGCCAGAGGTATCCAGGGAATCGGTATTACATACGCTACCAGCAACCGCGGTGGCTGCCATGTACGCGGATACCTGATCTCTCCGGAGGTGCTGGGCCTTCCGGAACAGCTGGATCGTACGACCACGGAGGGAAAAGCACAGTGGTGCAAGATCTTCCAGGATCTGACGGCAGCGATCGATTCCATGGGGCTGTGCCTGTTCTCATCTTTTGCCCTGGGCGCACCGGATTACGCGGCGCTCCTGAATGCAGGTACCGGGACCGAGTACACAGCAGAAGAGCTTTTGACGGTAGGTGAGCGGATCTACAACATCGAACGTCTGTTCAACAAGGCGGCGGGTATGAAGCCGGAGGACGACAGACTTCCGAAGCGTCTGACCGAGGAGCCGATCTCATCCGGACCGTCTAAGGGACAGATCAGTCAGATTAACGTTACACTTCCGCAGTATTATGAAGTAAGAGGCTGGGAGAATGCTTTCCCGACCAAAGAGACGCTGGAGAGACTGGGTCTGGCAGAATAATCAATAAAAAATTCAGACTGCAGCAGAATTATGTTCATGAAAATGCATGGCAGGTCATCAGACAACGTGTGTTTTGCTGGCGGGCAGGGGAACAGCTCCCCTGCCCCGTCATGATTTGCGGAGTAAAGTTATGATTGAAGTGAGATTATTTGCCACCTTCCGGGAAGGAAGGGATAAGATCGTCTATCTGGAGCCGGAGCAGGCCTCATGTCCTGCGGATGTGCTGGACCATCTGAAGATTCCCCATGAGGAGGTTGCCATCTGCCTGATCAACGGATTTCACAGCAAACTGTCGGATCCGGTGAAGGATCAGGATGTGCTTGCTCTTTTTCCGCCTGTGGGAGGCGGCTGAGGATGTCTGAAGAGAGCCGGTACAGCCGGCAGATCCTGCTCCCGCAGATCGGAGAACAGGGCCAGAAAAGGCTTGCAGAGAGTACGGCGGCGGTCATCGGCTGCGGGGGGTTGGGAGCTCCGGTACTGACCAGTCTGGCGCTTGCCGGAGTGGGAAAGCTCCGGCTGATCGACCATGACCGGATTGGTTTATCGAATTTAAACCGACAGTTTCTTTATGAAGAGTCGGAGCTTGATAAAGAGAAATGTGAAAGAGCGGCAGACTTTTTGCGGAGGCGGAATTCCGGAATCGTGCTGGAAACCGTCTGCGAACGTCTGACCGAAGAAAATGCCGGGCGGCTTTTGTCCGGTGTAGATGTGATTGTGGATTGTGTAGACCGGGTAGAGACGAGAAGGCATGCAGGACGTGCCGCCAGAAGGCTTTCGGTTCCTCTGGTGGAAGGCGGCGTGCATGGCTTTTATGGTTTTGTATTGTCTGTTCTGCCGGGAAAGAGTGCCTGTCTGGAATGTGTGACGGCACAGGAGGCGGAGGAGAGAGGCCCGGTTCCGGCAGTCGGAGCGGTAGCCGGTGTGATCGGGAGCCTGCAGGCAGTGGAGTGTATGAAGATCCTGCTGGGTCTTCCCCATGTCCTGTATGGGAGGATGCTGCAGTACGACGGGCTGTACGGGGAGTTTACAGAAGTGCCGGTGCATGTACGTCCGGACTGCATCTGTCAGAGTTGATGAACTGGATTGTAAATGACAAAACAGTCATATGCAATAGATTATTTTTATTATTTTTTCAAGGAGGAAATACTTTATGAAAAAGCAGAGGCAATGGCTGGCCGCAGTGCTGGCGACTACATTACTGGCAGGAGTACTGAGCGGATGCGGCGGCAAGGAGCTGGAGGCGCCGGCGGCGGAGACTCCGGCAGAAGCACCGGCGGAGACTCCGGAAGAGACACTTGCAGAAGCGCCTGAGGAGACAGAACCGGCAGCTGACGAGGCGGATGCGGCGCCGGTGGAGAAAAAGGGAGTGCTTATGATGGCGACCACCACCAGTACGGCGGATACCGGACTTCTGGATTATCTTGCTCCGATCTTTCTGGAGCAGACCGGATGGGAGCTTCAGTGGAACGCAGTAGGTACCGGAGAGGCGCTGAAGATGGGCGAGAACGGAGATGTGGATATTGTTCTGGTTCACGCAAAGGCAAGTGAGGAAGAGTTTGTAGCCAATGGGTTCGGTGTGGAGCGCTTCCAGGTTATGTACAATGATTTCATCGTGGTCGGACCGGCGGAGCCCATCGCGCATACAGAGGATATTGAAGCGGCATTTAAGACAATTCAGGAAGATCAGCTGACCTTTGTCTCCCGGGGCGACGATTCCGGAACGGACAAAAAGGAGAAGGGGATCTGGAAGAAGCTGGAGCTGGATCCGGCTCAGAATCCCAACTATCTGGAATCCGGGCAGGGGATGGGCGCTACTATCACCATGGCGGATGAAAAGGGTGCATACTGTCTGACCGACAGAGGTACCTGGCTGAAGATGAAGAATGATGCGGATGTGGAGCTGCAGCTGGAGGTTATCTGTGAGGGCGCGCAGGATCTTCTGAACCAGTATGGAATCATAGCGGTGAATCCGGAGAAATATCCGGAAGTCAACAATGAAGCAGCCAATACCATGATTGAGTGGATCTGCTCCGAGGAAGTCCAGGAGCTCATCGGCAATTATGGTGTGGAGGAGTATGGACAGGCGCTGTTCACTCCCAATGCCAACGAATAAAGAAAGGACACCGGGGCTGTGTAATACAGCCCCTTTTCTCAATCGGGTGATGATATGCAGGTGATAAAAGAATTTCTGGATACTTTCTTTTCGGACGTGGGAGTGTTTGACGCCATCTGTGTGACCTTTCAGATGGCATTTTGCGCTACGGGGATCTCGTCCGTCCTGGGGATCCTTCTGGGGCTTCTGCTGGAGCGTGCGGATTTCGTGGGAAAAAAGGTGGTCATCCGTATCAATCGGACGCTCATGGGCGTTCCGCCGGTGGTTGTTGGTCTGGTGGTCTATATGCTTTTGATGAGAAGAGGTCCCCTGGGGCGGCTGAATATGCTGTTCTCCATCCGGGGAATGATCCTGGCCCAGGTGCTGATCATTACGCCGATTATCTGCGGGATGACGTATACAAGCCTTGTGTCCCGTGCGCCGGCGGTGCGGGCATTTGCAAAGACCATGGGGGCGGATCGGATCCAGACGCAGTGGCTTGTAGTGCGGGAGCTGAAAAAGGAGCTGTATTTTGCAGTGGTCACCGGGTTCGGGCGATCCATCAGCGAGGTGGGCGCCGTGATGCTGGTGGGCGGAAATATCAAGGGCCATACCCGGACCATGACTACAACGATCTCCCTTCTGAAAAGCCAGGGGATCTTTACGGAGGGGCTGACGCTGGGCATTCTTCTTCTGTTCATGGCATTTGTGATCCAGAGCCTTGCAGATTTTTTCCAGAAGGGAGAGCAGTCCGATGAAAATTATTGATCTTGAGAAGAGACAGGGGGATTTTCAGATGAAGACCGGCAGCTTTTCCATGGAAGAGGGAAAGATTCATGGAATCATCGGCGGGAACGGCTGCGGAAAGACGACGCTCTGCAAGCTGATCATGGGGATAGTAAAGCCGGACAGGGGAAGGATCGATTATGAAGGACTGGAGGTCGGAGAGATCACGATGACGGCCCAGAGACCCTATTTTATTCAGGGAAGCGTATATGAGAATATCTGTTATCCGCTGAAGATCCGGCGGATCCGGCCGGACGAACAGAAGATCGACGGGTGGCTGGCAAGATGCGGACTGGAGGAGAAGAAATACCAGTATGCCAGAAGTCTTTCCAGCGGAGAGCAGCAGAAGGTATCCATGATCCGGGCTTTGATCTTTGATCCGAAGTTCATTATGATCGACGAGACTCTGTCGAATCTGGACCCGGAGAATCTGGAACTGTTTGAACAGGTAATTCTTGAAATACAGAAGGAACGGCCGGTGACCTGGCTTTTGATCAGCCATCGGCTGGCACATATATATAAAATGTGTGAGGTGCTGCATTTTATGCATCAGGGCGAGGTCCTGGCCAGCGGGAGCAGAGATGAGATCCTGTTTGGATCAGAGGATGAGAGGATCCGCCGGTTTGTGGCAAATGAAGTGATCAGGATGGAGGAGAAGCATGGAGCTTTTGAAGGTTGATACGCTGGAACAGGCGAGAGAGAAACTGATGCAGGCGGTGGGAGACGGGTGGCAGAGAGTCTGTGAAGTGCCGCTTCCGGATGCTCTGGAGAAAGTGCTGGCAGAAGATGTGTACGGAGCTCTGGATATTCCTGGCTTCCGCCGCTCCATGGTGGACGGCTATGCGGTGCAGTCGAAGGATACCATGGGAGCCGGGGAGAGCATCCCGGTCTTTCTTCAGGTGATGGAGGATGTGGCCATCGGGACAAAGGCCTGTTCTGTGATCACTCCGGGAACCTGCGCTTATGTGCCCACAGGCGGGATGGTTCCGGAGGGAGCGGACAGCTGCGTGATGGTGGAATACTGCGAGCAGTTTGACGAGGACCACATCGCGGTCAGTGAGCCGGTATCTCCTGGCAGACATGTGGTGGAGGCCGGGGAGGACAGCCGGAAGGGGGAGCTGCTGCTTGCAAAGGGGACAAGGCTCCGGCCGCAGGAAATCGGAGCGCTGGCGGCAGAAGGGCTGACCCGGGTAAAAGTCTATGCGCCCCTTAAGATTTCCATTATTTCCACCGGAGACGAGCTGACGGCTCCGGGGAAGGAGCTTTCAGAGGGGAAGATCTATGACATCAATACGTATGCGCTGGCGGCTCTGGCGAAGAAGCACGGTTTTGCAGTCAGCGGCACCAGAACTGTGCCGGATGTATATGAAGCTCTGCGCGGCGCCATTCTGGAAGCGAAGGAAGAGAGCGATATTGTAGTGGTTTCCGGCGGAAGCTCCAAAGGGAAAAAGGATATGACGGCGCTTCTCATGGATGAACTGTCTGATCCTGGGGTATTTACCCACGGGCTTGCGTTGAAGCCGGGTAAGCCTACGATCCTGGGACTGGACCGGAAGAGCCGGACGCTGATGATCGGGCTGCCCGGCCATCCGGTGGCGGCCATGGCTGTATTCGAGATGCTTCCGGTGTGGCTGAAGAGGCAGCAGGAGGGAGAGCAGGAGAAGCTTCCCGTTCCGGCAGTCCTGAGCGGAAATGTTCCCGGGACGCCGGGCAGGAAAATGCTGTTGTTTGTGGAGCTTACAAGGACGCAGGAAGGATATCTGGCCAGTCCGGTATTTGGGAAATCTGGTCTTATGTCAACCTTGACGAGGGCGGACGGCTACGCCGTAGTCGAGCTGAATCAGGAAGGTCTGAAGACCGGCGACCGGATCTGGGTGCAGGTATTTTAATATATGGAAAAAACAGTGTCTGCCGTGATGCTTTTCCGGCAGATGCGGAACTCTAACAGGAGCACAAATGGGAAAAAGAAATTTATATTTAAAGACGACTCCGGTGGAGGAAGCGAAGGCCCTCTATCTGGATGCACTGAAGAAAATATGGGAACCGGAATATGAGACGATTCCGGTCATAGAGGCGTGCAGACGGGTGACGCGCCATGCGGTGTATGCGAAAAACAGCTCACCGCTGTATAACGCATCGGCCATGGACGGGATCGCAGTGATTTCTGCCAGGACCGGCGGGGCGTGCGAGACAAAGCCGGTGCGCCTGCAGGAAGGGGAAGATTATGTGGTGGTGGATACGGGCGACCCTGTCCATCATCCCTATGACGCGGTAATCATGGCAGAGGATCTGCTGGAGACGGACCGGGAGGATCAGGTGGATATCATCGCTTCCGCGGCGGCCTGGCAGCATGTGCGTCCGGTGGGAGAGGACATCGTGGCGGGAGAGATGATCCTGCCCAGCTGCCACCGGATCCGTCCCATTGATGTGGGCGTACTCCTGTCGGCGGGGATTCTGGAGATTGAAGTGGTGAAGCAGCCGAAGGTGACGATCTTCCCCACAGGAACCGAGATCATCGAGCCGGGAGACGCCATAACGGAGGGGAGTATCATCGAATCCAATACCAGGATGTTTGAACAGATGGTACTGGAGCAGGGCGGCCTGGCAGAGCGTCGTTCCATACTGGAAGACGACTGTGAAAAGATCCGGGACGAGGTGAAAAAAGCCGTTGCCGTATCCGATATGGTTCTGATCAATGCAGGATCCAGCGCGGGCCGGGATGATTATACAGTCCACGTCCTCCGGGAGCTGGGGGAGGTGCTGATTCACGGTGTTGCGATCAAGCCCGGGAAGCCGGTGATTCTCGCTGTTGTGGACAAAAAGCCGGTTATAGGCCTGCCGGGTTATCCGGTATCTGCGTATATCGCCTTTGAGAATTTTGTGGCTCCGGTGCTTGCCATGATGGGACAGCTGCCGGTCAGGGTGGATTATGAGGTGGAGGCGGTGATCTCCAGACGTCTGGTCTCCAGCTTAAAGCATAAGGAATATGTGCGGGTCAAAGCCGGTGTCGTGGGGGACCGGATGGTGGCGGCTCCTCTGGCGCGGGGAGCCGGCGCCGCCATGTCTCTGGTGCGGGCCGACGGCTTTTGTGTTATTGATCAGAACTGCGAGGGTGTGGAAGCCGGGGAGAAGGTAAAGATCTCCCTGTATCGGGATCCGGAGGAGATCGCTCATACGGTGGTGGTCACCGGAAGCCATGACCTGATTCTGGATGTGGCAGCGGATCTCATGCCTCTGATGCACAGCGGCATGCATCTGTCCAGTACCCATGTGGGAAGTATGGGCGGACTGATGGCCCTGAAAAGAGGGGAGGCTCATATGGCGCCGATCCACCTTCTGGACGAGGGGGACGGAAGTTACAATGACAGCTATGTGAAACGCCTGTTCCAGGAGCCGGTGGCCATCGTGACCGGAGTTCAGCGAATCCAGGGCATCATGGTGAAAAAAGGGAATCCTCTGGGCATTCACGGAATCGAAGACCTGAAGGCCTGCCGCTTTGTGAACCGGCAGCGGGGAGCCGGGACCAGACTGCTGCTGGATTATCAGATGAAAAAGTCGGGCATTCTCCCGGAGATGATTATCGGCTATGACAGGGAGGCCTCCACGCACATGGCGGTGGCGGCTCTGGTAGCCAGCGACAGTGCGGATGCAGGCATGGGGATCCTTTCCGCGGCCCGTTCCATGGAACTGGACTTCATTCCGGTGGGAGAAGAATGGTATGAATTTGCCATACCGGAAGCATTTTTTGAACTGCCTCATGTACAGGCGTTCCTGGATGTGCTGAAAAGCAGGCGTTTTGCAGAGGAAGTGACAGGACTTGGCGGATATGGGATGGAGAAGACAGGAGAGATCAGATGGATTCGATAGGAAAACTGGAACAGATCATGTATTTTCCGGCAAAGGGAGCGCCGGGAGTGTCCGGGGAGGAGCGGAAGGTGTCTCCGGAGTACGGGCTGGAGGGAGACTGGCACGGACTGGAGGGTGACAGCAGCCTGACCATATGGACGAAGGAAGCCAGAGAAGCGCTGAACAGCCGGGGATTTTCCGGAATCTGTTTTCAGCGCTTTAAGGAAAACCTCTCCGTCTCCGGGCTGGATCTGTCAAAGTATGCGGCCGGGACCAGGCTTCGGATCGGCGACGCGGTGCTGGAGGTGCAGGCAAAAAAGAAGAAATGTCATCCGGACGTCTGTCCGCTGACCGAAGGAAGGGCGGACTGTCTGCTGAAAAAGCAGAGCCGGTATGTAACAGTGGCAGAATCCGGGACGCTGGTCAGAGGCGCACAGGTACAAGCAGAAGAAATTCAGTAAGATGCAAAACTGCCTGTCTGCGGCTTTCCAGCCGCGGACAGGCAGTTTTGTGTCACAGGCTCATCCTCCGATCTGGGACATTTTCCGAAGCTCTTCCCCGCCCTCCAGGGCAGTGTGGAAGAACTGATGTTCGGACGGTTTACGAAGGATGGCATCCTGCATGGCAGTCAGAAGTTCGTCGTCGTCTGCCTGCTTTCGGATCAGCTCTTTGATGTTAATGCCGTTATTATAATAAAGGCATAATTTCAGCATGCCGTCAGAGGTCAGACGGATGCGGTTGCACTGATGGCAGAATTTCCCGTGAATGGCGTCAATGAACCCGATGTATCCCTGAAATCCGGGGATCGATATGTAGGAGGCCGGGCCGTTGCCTCTTGTCTTTTTCGTGACCTCATAATCCGGATACCTGGTGGCCAGGAGCGGAAGCAGGGAGCTGCGGTCATATCCCTGAAAATCCCGGCCGTAGCCGATGGGCATGATCTCGATGAACCGGACGTCCAGCGGGTAGTCGCGGGCCAGCTGGATCAGGTCCCAGAACTCATGGTCGTTGACGCCCTTTAACAGGACCGAATTGATCTTGGTCCGGATCCCGCATGCCTGGCAGGACAGGATGCCGTCCATGACCCGGGCAAAGTCCGTCCGTCCGGTAATGTACTGGAACGTGTCCGGATTCAGGGTATCCAGACTGACGTTGACGCCGTCGATCCCCAGGGCCTGCAGCTCCGGAAGATAATCCTTCAGAAATACACCGTTGGTGGTCAGCGTCACCTGTTCTGTATCCGGCAGCGCTTTTAATTCTTTTAAAAAAGGCAGACAGCCCCTGCGCACCAGAGGCTCGCCGCCTGTGACCTTGAACTTGCGGATGCCCAGCCTGCCGGCAAGACGGCAGATGCGCAGGATATCCTCGAATCGGAGGATCTCTTCGTGAGAAATCGACGGAATGTCCTCGGGCATACAGTATCTGCACCGCAGATTACAGCGGTCAGTAATGGAAATGCGTATATAGTCGATGGTCCGTCCATGGGAATCTTTCATGATCCAAACACCTCTTTCCTGGTTTGTTAACATTATAACAAAAAAATGACGAAAAAGATACATTTTTTGCGGAAAAAATTTAAATATAAAAAACCTCCCTTTGTGTAAATTTGCACAAAATGACTAAAAAAATATTTATTATCCTAAAAATAGTATAATAAATAACCAAAATAACTGTTTACAAGCTGCAGAAAAAGGGTTATAATACAGGTACCTGGTAATATAAGGTTTTTTATATACCAAAATATGGGTTCTTATGTCAGGAGAAGCTTTTATTGTCAGGAAAATAAAATTTAATTAAAGGGGGACTTTAAAAATGGCAAGATTTACGTTACCCAGAGATCTGTACTACGGGAAAGACGCACTGGAGAATCTGAAGACACTTTCCGGGAAGAAAGCAATCGTTGTTTCCGGCGGAAGCTCCATGAAAAAGGGAGGATTTCTTGGCAAGGTAGGGGATTATCTGAAAGAAGCCGGCATGGAAGTCACATTCTTTGAAGGCGTTGAGCCGGATCCGTCCGTTGAGACCGTAATGAAGGGCGCAGCAGCCATGAAAGAATTTCAGCCGGACTGGATCGTGGCAATCGGCGGTGGTTCACCCATCGATGCAGCGAAAGCAATGTGGGCTTTCTATGAGTATCCGGATGTAACATTCGAAGATCTGTGCATTCCGTTTAATTTCCCCAAGCTTCGGACAAAAGCGAGATTCTGTGCAATCTCTTCCACCTCCGGTACAGCTACGGAAGTGACGGCATTCTCCGTTATCACTGATTATGCAAAGGGTATCAAGTATCCGCTGGCTGATTTCGAGATCACCCCGGATGTGGCAATCGTTGACCCGGCGCTGGTGGTAAGCCTTCCTGTAAAACAGGTTGCATTCACAGGTATGGATGCTCTGACCCATGCGATCGAGGCATTTGTATCCACGCTGAACAGCCCGTTCACAGATCCTCTGGCAATTCAGGCGATCGAGATGGTATTCGATTATCTGCTTCAGTCCTACAATCTGGATATGGATGCAAGAGAGCAGATGCATTATGCACAGTGCCTTGCTGGACAGGCATTCTCCAATGCACTTCTTGGCATCGTGCATTCCATGGCTCATAAGACAGGTGCAGCATTCTCCACCGGCCATATTCCGCACGGCTGCGCGAATGCAATTTATCTTCCTTATGTTATCAAATACAATGCACATGAGCCGGAAGCAATGAGAAGATATGCAGATATTGCAAGAAGAGTCGGTCTCGGCGGCACGTCCGAAAAAGCTCAGGTGAACGCACTGATCGAGAAGATCGAGTCCTTCAACCGTGCAATGAATATTCCGAAGACCATTCAGGAGTTTGGCGTCAAGGAGCCGGAATTCCTGGAGAAACTGGATTCCATCGCAGCAAACGCAGTGGCAGATGCATGTACTGGCTCCAACCCGAGAACCATCACTCCGGAGCAGATGGCAAAACTGTTCAAGTGCACCTTCTACGGCACGGAAGTGGATTTCTGATATCAGCATACATAAAAGCATTTCAGATGCGGCAGAGGAAGCGTATTTTTTCTGTTGGCTGCATGTTCTGCCCGGGTCGGATGTGCCGACACGGGCAGATGCTTTTAGTCCCTGCCTGTGTTTCATGAAAGGATGCCGAACCGTACATGGAAAAAGAGAAAATGCATCTGGTCGCATTCGTATACCGCGCATCCTTTCATGAAGCACAGTCAGGCATGGAAAATATCTGTTTGTGAACAGGCAGGAAGACCAGAGCGACGGCTCCTTTTGGACAGGCAGACGGAGGAGAACATGGAGAAAAGATTTGATTGTAATATCCGTATACTGGTAAAGGAAAAGGATGCAGAGCTGGACAATTATTTCGGACGGGGAGTGGCTGACCTGCTCCACGGAATTGAAAAATATCATTCTCTGAGTGTTTCTGCCAGACATATGAAAATGGCGTACAGCAAGGCCTGGCGGATCATCCGGGAGGCAGAGGAAGGGCTGGGGATTCAGCTTCTGTCCCGCATGGGAAAAAAGGGATCAGAACTGACGGAAGAGGGCGCGCTTTTTCTGAAGGCGTATGATGAGATCGAGCAGGAGACTCTGAAACTGGCGAACCGGATCTTTCGTAAATACTACAGAAAAGACAAAAATCAGGATTCATGAGGAATGAAAAAAGGATGCATACGGAATCCGAAGGACACAGGCGGTCCGGAGGGTTCTTTTTTGTATACCGAATGTATGACCGGCGTTCATTCTTGCATGTTCCTTTGATCCATAGTAAAATAACAGCATAAAAAATCATGGAAAATAACAGAAATCGGAGGATATTTTTTATGGGGAAGATGAGAGCGGCGATACTCACATCCAGTGATTCCGGATATGCAGGTCAGAGAGAAGACCTGAGCGGGCCGGCGATCAGGGAGCTTCTGGAGAAGAACGGCTATGAAGTGGTGCATATGGTGGTGCTGCCTGACGACCGGGAGATGCTGGCGGCAGAGATGGCCCGCATTGCAGATGAAGGAGTGGCAGAGCTTCTTCTGACGACCGGGGGGACCGGGTTCTCGCCCAGGGACTGTATGCCGGAGGCTACGGCAGACATCACGGAACGGGCGGTTCCGGGGATCCCGGAGGCGATCCGGGCCTACAGCATGACGATCACCCCAAGAGCCATGCTGAGCCGTGCGGCAGCAGGCATCCGGAGATCCACACTGATCATTAATCTCCCCGGAAGTCCGAAGGCAGTCCGGGAGAGCCTGGAGTACATCCTGCCGGCGCTGGAGCACGGTCTGGAGATCCTGACCGGAGCGGCCGGAAACTGTGCCGATAATATTCCCGCTATTGACGACCTGCCTGTTTATCCGGTATAATAAATCCAAATTTAAAGTGATACCACGAAAGAAAGGAGTGGCGCAGTGAGGCAGTTTTTTGGCACCAGCCGTCATGGAAATCTCAAGGAGGCAGTGCAGGGTCTTAGCCATCCCCAGTTCATCATGCTGTTTTCCAATGATGGACAGTTTGGCGTACATGTAAAAGAGCTGGAAGCTCTCTATCCTGGTGTACCAAGTATCGGATGCATCGGGATGAGTTATGATATCGCAGTCGTGGAGAAGGGCGTCAGCGTGATCGCATTTCAGGATGGCGTCACCGCGGCAGCCAATGTGCTGGAGCAGGTATCCGTGATGCCGGTGAGATATATCCGGCGTCTGGAAGAGGACATCCGGAGGGTAGACGGCACACAGAAGGATACAGTGTGTATCGATCTCTGCTCCGGTAATGATGCCTGTGTGCTGACAACGATGCATACAGCGTTGAAACAGAGAAATATTTCCCTGGTGGGAGGCACCGGCGACGCAGGGAAGGTGTCCGCCAACGGAAGAGTCTATGAAGACGCCGTGGCGTATGCGCTGGTGAAAAACCACGGAGGCAGAGTGAAGACCTATAAGGAAAATATCTATCATCAGATGGGAGATCACCGTTTTATCGCTTCCGGCACGGATAAGGCCAAATACATACTTGGCTATCTGAATGGTCAGCCGGCGCGTCAGGTCTATCAGAACATCCTCCATGTGAGCGAACAGCAGATTTCCACACAGACTTTTAAAAATCCGTTCGGAAAGCTGAATGGAGACGATGTCTGCATCATTTCTATCAAGGAGGTGTGCGGCAGTGCGCTGGCGTGCTTCCGGCAGGTCAATGATTCTGACGTTCTGGTTCTTCTGGAGCTGGGAGATTACCGGGCAATTGTAAAGAATACCATCAGCACCATTCGTAAGGATTTCTCCAGAGTGTCTGCTGTCTTCTCCGTGAACTGTCTGTTCCGGTATAAGCTGTTCAGTGAGCATCATTATATGGACGAATATCTGAAAGAGATGCGGGCGCTGGGCAGCCATGCGGGATTTGTGGGATACGGAGAGCATTATAACAACCGGTTCGTGAATCAGTCCATGACCTGCGTCGTATTTGAGTAAAGGGGGAGAGGGAACGTGCTGTTTCAGAGAAAAAACCGGCAGAAGGCAGAGGGAGCACCGCAGAAGGAAAAAGGTCTGTATCCGGTGCTGTATGTGACGAAAGTATTGAAAGATTATCAGAAGGATCTGCTCCAGAAGGAGGTGCAGTCCCTCAGAGAGCTGGGTATGGTAGGCAGCTCGTTTAACAGTGTTCTAAAAGAGGCGGAGAGTTTTGAGCAGAAGCTGGAGGACTTTGAAGAGACCTTCTCCAGCATCAGCGAGGTGTCCGGACAGTTTGAGAGTGTAAGAGAAGAGATCTCGGCATCGGTCGTCCAGGCCCAGAAGGAAGTGGAGTGGCTGCAGGATAATTCCCGGCAGGTGGAAGGCTGCTTTGATCAGATGGAGACGACCTTTGAAGACCTGAAAACCTCGGTGGATAAGATCAAACAGTGCATGAGCAGTATCGTATCCATTGCGGATCAGACGAATATCCTCGCCATCAATGCGTCCATTGAAGCGGCGCGGGCCGGTGAAAAGGGAAAAGGCTTCGCAGTGGTGGCCGCAGAGGTGAAAAAGCTGGCGGATGAGATTAAATTTCTTGCAAAGGATGTGGATTCCGGCATCCATGATGTGGAACACGGTACAGATGAGTTGAATGCCAATATTCACACGTCCAGGGAGGCGCTGGGGCAGAATATGGAGATGGTCAGGGAGACCAGCGCCATGTTCGACAGCATCACCCAGGCGGCAGACGGGGCGGTGCAGGTACAGTCGGAGATCTCGGGAGTGATCGAGGACTCCAGGAGAGCGCTCCAGGTCCTGCGGGGCTTCTTTGACCAGATCCGGATGAAATATCAGGAAGTGGTGAAGCACATCCGGACTGCGAGTGATCTGGGAACCACAAAGAGCACCATGTTTGAAGATGTGGATAACCTGCTGTCACAGATCCCGCCGGTGATCCGGGAAGAAGGCGGAAGCGAGTATTGAAAAAACTCTTTTCATTTTCCGCTACCTGTGCTATACTAGGGGAAATTCGTTGGAAATCAGGAAGAATCGAGGAGGAAAAGTGATGAAACACATTAAGACTTTAAATACGCAGACCCTGCAGAACACCATGAAGAAGGGCGGATGCGGCGAATGCCAGACATCCTGTCAGTCTGCATGCAAGACTTCCTGCACGGTAGGGAACCAGAGCTGCGAGCACAGCAGATAGGGTCTGCGTGCCGGAATATAAGACGAAACAATGAGCAGCGGCAGCGTCGCTGCTTATTTTCATGAAGAATGAGAAAGGGGAACATATGGTTCACCAGTATAAAAATAATGGTTACAATATTCTTCTGGATGTGAACAGCGGTTCGGTTCATGTGGTGGACGAGCTGGTCTATGATATGGTTCCTTATTATAAGGAAAAAGGACTGGAAGAGACCATACGGCTTCTGTCGGACCGGTATCCGGAGGAGGAGATCCGGGAGGCTGCGGCGGATCTGGATGAGCTGGCTGCTGCCGGCCGGCTGTATACGGAAGATATCTATGAAGGGTATATAAAAGATATTGTGGAGGCGAAAAAGCCGGTGGTAAAGGCGCTCTGTCTGCACATTGCCCACGACTGCAATCTGGCATGCCGGTACTGCTTTGCGGAGGAAGGAGAATACCATGGACGCCGCGCCCTGATGAGTTATGAGGTGGGGAGAAAGGCGCTTGATTTTCTGATTGCCAGCTCCGGCAGCAGGAAGAATCTGGAAGTGGATTTCTTCGGCGGGGAGCCGCTTATGAACTGGCAGGTGGTGAAGGATCTGGTCGCCTATGGACGGGAGCAGGAGAAGCTTCATGACAAGCATTTTCGTTTTACACTGACCACCAACGGAGTTCTGCTGAACGACGAGGTGCAGGAATTCGTGAACCGGGAGATGGACAATGTGGTGCTCAGCATCGACGGAAGGAAAGAAGTCCATGACCATATGCGTCCATTCAGAAACGGGAAGGGGAGCTATGATCTGATCCTTCCCGGATTTCAGAAGCTGGCAGACAGCCGGAACCAGGAAAAATATTATGTAAGAGGCACTTTTACAAGGAACAACAGGGACTTCTCCAGGGATGTGCTGCATCTGGCGGATCTGGGATTCAGTCAGATCTCGGTGGAGCCGGTGGTGGGCACGGAGGATGAGGAATATGCGCTCCGAAAAGAAGACCTGCCGGAGCTTTTTGCCGAGTACGACCGGCTGGCGGCGGAGATGGTGAGCCGTTACGGGACAGACCGGGAATTTAACTTTTTCCATTTTATGCTGGATCTTTCCGGCGGCCCCTGTGTGGCGAAGCGCCTGTCCGGATGCGGTTCCGGGACGGAATATCTGGCAGTGACGCCCTGGGGCGATCTGTATCCGTGCCATCAGTTTGTCGGGGAAGAGAAATACCTGATGGGGAACGTGGACGAGGGGATCACAAGACCCAGTATCCGGGAAGAATTTAAGAACTGCAATGTATATTCCAAAGAAAAGTGCAGGGACTGTTTTGCAAAGTTCTACTGCAGCGGCGGCTGCGCGGCGAACGCGTACAAATTCCACGGCTCCATCAACGAGGCATATGAGATCAGCTGTGAGCTGGAGCGGAAACGTGTGGAGTGTGCGATCATGATCAAAGCTGCACAGGCCGAAAAAGACGAAGCATGAAAGGGCATCCTTCCGGGGATGCGGTACTCTAATCAGGAGGAATCATAATGAAAAAGAATAAAGCAGTCATCACACTGTTGCTTACAGTGATTCTGACAGGTCTCCTTCTTTTTACAGCAGCGGTAGGCTGGGGTGAAGGGAAGACAGGCGCTGCCGAAAATATCAGGCTTGGACTGGATCTTGCGGGCGGTGTGAGCATCACGTATGAAGCAGTGGGCGAAGGAACTCCTTCGGCGGAGGATATGGCAGATACCATCTACAAGCTGCAGAAGCGTGTGGAGGTGTACAGTACAGAGGCGGAGGTCTATCAGGAAGGATCGGACCGGATCAATATCGAGATTCCGGGCGTGACAGATGCCAACAGCATCCTGGCAGAGCTGGGCAAGCCCGGTTCCCTTCAGTTCCAGACCATGGACGGGGCTGTCGTGCTGGAGGGTACAGATGTGGCGGACGCTCAGGCAGGTTCCCGTACGGATGAGATGACCGGGACCAGAGAATATGTGGTGTCCCTGACGCTGACAGACGAGGGAGCCACCAAGTTCGGCGTGGCAACGGCTGCGAATATCGGAAGACAGATCGCCATCGTGTATGACGGAGAGATCATCAGTGCGCCCACGGTCAATGAAGCCATCAACAACGGGCAGGCGCAGATCAGCGGAAGCTTTACTTATGAAGAGGCGGACCAGCTGGCATCCACGATCCGGATCGGTACGCTGTCGCTGGAGCTGCAGGAGCTGCGTTCCAATGTGGTTGGGGCGAAGCTGGGAGAAGAGGCTATTGCCACCAGTCTGAAGGCGGGGGCCATCGGATTTGTTCTGGTGCTGATTTTTATGATTGCCGCATACCGGATCATGGGTCTGGCAGCAGGGATCGCACTGACTTCTTATGTGGGCCTGGCACTGGGGCTTCTGAACGGATTTGACATGACGCTTACGCTGCCCGGCATTGCGGGTATCATCCTATCCATCGGTATGGCAGTGGATGCCAATGTGATTATCTTTGCCAGGATCCGGGAGGAGCTGGCCACCGGCAAGACCGTGCGCTCTTCCATGAAGATTGGTTTCCAGAAAGCACTGTCCGCCATCGTGGATGGCAATATTACGACTCTGATCGCGGCTCTTGTGCTGTCACTGAAGGGCTCCGGAAGCGTAAAAGGCTTTGCACAGACGCTGGCGCTTGGTATCGTGGTGTCCATGTTCACGGCGCTTGTGGTGAGCCGGCTGGTGCTGAATGCACTGTATGCACTGGGGATGCAGGATGTGAAGCTGTACGGCGTGGCGAAAGAACAGAAGACCCTGGATTTCCTTGGGAAGAAAAAGCTCTGCTTTATTGTGTCTCTTGTGGTAATCGCAGGAGGACTGGCGCTGATGGGCATCAATGCCGGTTCCGGAAAAGGTGCTCTGGAGTACAGTCTGGAGTTTCAGGGCGGTACTTCCACCACCGTGGAATTTGGCGAAGATATGAGTATTGAAGAGATCGATGCGCAGGTAGTCCCTGTAGTGGCGGAAGTGACCGGGGATAACGATATCCAGACCCAGAAGGTGGCGGGGACCCGTCAGGTCATCATCAAGACGAAAGAGCTGGATCTTGCGGGGCGCGAGGCACTGAATGCAAAGCTGGCGGAGCGCTTCGGTGTGGATGAGACGACGATCACGGCGGAGAATATCAGCGGAGCCATCAGCAGGGAAGTGAAAAATGATGCCATCATAGCGGTGATCATTGCGACAGTGTGCATGTTGATCTATATCTGGATCCGTTTTAAGGATGTACGTTTTGCCACCAGTGCGGTGGCGGCACTGGTGCACGATGTGCTGGTGGTGCTGGCCTTTTATGCTGTGGCACGGGTGTCGGTGGGCAATACATTTATCGCCTGTATGCTGACCATCGTAGGTTATTCCATCAATGCAACCATCGTGATCTTTGACCGAATCCGCGAGAATCTGGCGGATATGAAGAAGAAGGATACGCTGGAGGGTGTGGTCAATGCAAGCATCACCCAGACGCTGACCCGGAGCATTTATACGTCACTGACCACCTTCGTGATGGTGGCGGTGCTCTATGTGCTGGGCGTGGCGTCCATCAAGGAGTTTGCCCTGCCGCTTATGGTGGGCATCATATGCGGTGCGTATTCTTCCGTGTGTATCACGGGAGCGCTGTGGTATCTCATGAAGACGCGGATTGTGAAAAAAGAGGCGTAGGACAGCCGGCGCCGCGGGGCAGGAGACTTTCTGTTCCGCGGCGTCAGTTTCTGTATGAAAATAAAAATCAAAGGAGGATATAAAAATGGCGCTGCTGCATGTGGATTTTTTTTCTGATGTGCTGGGGATGGGGATGAACATGGATGTGATCCTTCCGCAAAAGACAAGCAAACAGATCGGTATGGAGGGAATGGCAGCGGACGGGTCTTATAAAACCGTATATCTGCTGCACGGAATGAGTGATGACCATACAGTCTGGCAGAGACGTACGGCCATCGAACGGTATTTGAGCAGACTGGGGATCGCGGTGGTGATGCCTTCCACACACCTGGGGTTTTATACAGATACTGTCTATGGGATGAGATACTGGACATTTGTCTCGGAGGAGCTCCCAAAGATCTGCCGGGAATTTTTCCCGCGCATGTCGGACAGAAGGGAAGATACACTGGCAGCGGGGTTGTCCATGGGCGGCTATGGGGCCTGGAAACTGGCCCTGGGAGCTTCGGATACCTTCGGCGCAGCGGCGTCTCTGTCCGGAGCGCTGGACATGGCAGGAGGATATCACAAAGATATGGCAGAGGAAAAGCGGGTGCTTTTTCAGGGCATTTTCGGCAGCGAGGAACAGCTGAAGGGTTCCGATAATGATCTCTTTGCACTGGCCGGGAAGCTGGCGGAAGAGAAGAAGGAGCTGCCCCGTCTCTACGCCTGGTGCGGGACGGAAGACTTTCTGTACGAGGATAATAAAAGAGCATGGGAGCATGTAAGGCGGCTGGGATATGATCTGATCAGTGAAGAGTCCGCAGGGGATCATCAGTGGAAATACTGGGACGAGAAGATTCAGGATGTACTGCGCTGGTGGCTGGGCGTGGAGACGGACCTGAGATAGAGCCGGGGCCTCACGGCGTGTTAAGAGTAACGGAAGATTCAGGAGGAAACAAAATGAGAAGAAAAGACCGGGAGGTTGCAGATCCCGGCAGCATGCTGGAGATCATGAGACAGTGCGACTGCTGCAGACTGGGACTGAGGGATGGGGACGGCGTATATATCGTCCCTCTGAATTTTGGCTTCTGTCAGGAGGATGATAAGCTTGTGCTGTATTTTCACGGGGCCGGGAGCGGCCGGAAGATAGAGCTTTTGAAAGCCTGTCCGCAGGTGGGATTTGAGATGGATACGGCCCATGGACTGGTGGAGCATGAGACAGCCTGCGGATATTCTTATCACTATGCCAGTATTATGGGAACCGGGAGGGTGTCGTTTTTGGAGGATCATCAGGAAAAGCTTGCTGCTCTTGGGTGCATCCTGGCACATTACAGCGACAGGACAGAATGGGAGTTCAGCGGGGAAACAGTAAAGCATACAGCGGTGCTCCGGCTGGAGGTTACAAAATGGAGCTGTAAAAGATATGAATAAATTGGCTGTTTTTTATATGGAGATTCGGCGGCAACATATGGTATAATTTCCAGAAGAGACCAGATGCATCTCCGTAGAAAGGAGCTGCACGATAACAATTTTCCGGCAGGAGGATACATATGGGAATCGTTTATCATGAGGAATGCAGGACATGGACCCTGCATACAAAAAACACATCCTATCAGATGAAGATGGGAAATCTTGACTATCTGCTGCATCTGTATTATGGACCGACCATCTGCGATGGGGATATGAGCTATCAGATCCGGCAGTATGACCGGGGATTTTCGGGCAATCCTTACGAATCAAGAAATGAAAGGACTTTTTCGCTGGATGCGCAGCCCCAGGAGTTCAGCACTCAGCAGCAGGGAGACTTCCGGACCTCCAGTATTGAGGTGGTGAACAGTGACGGAAGTTATTCCTTTCATGGAAAGGTGACAGACCATAAGGTCCGGAAGGGAAAATATGAGCTTCACACGCTGCCGGCAGTATTTGCAGAGAAAGAAGATACGGTGGACTCTCTGGAGATCACGCTGACCGATCAGGTGAGCAGCGTGCAGGTGGTCCTTTTATACAGTGTATTTGAAGAGGCGGATATTATCACCCGGGCTGTGCGGGTGGTCAACGGCGGCAAAGCGCCCATTCGTCTGAAAAAGATCATGTCGGTCTGTCTGGATTTCCTGAACGGCCTGCATATGGACCTGGTGAGCCTGCCGGGACGCTATGGGCAGGAGCGGCAGGTGGAGCGGCAGCATATGACCCATCACATCCATACCATCGGCAGCGTACGTGGCTCATCCAGCCATCAGCAGAATCCTTTTGTGATTCTCTGTGACCGGGAGACTACGGAGGACCACGGGAACTGCTATGGGTGCTCCCTCATGTACAGCGGCAATTTCCTGGCAGAGGCAGAGCTGGATCAGTACGATCAGCTTCGGCTGGTCATGGGGATCCATCCGAAGCAGTTCGACTATAAGCTGGAGCCTGGAGAGACGTTTGAGGGACCGGAAGCTGTCATGGCGTTTTCTCAGAACGGCTTTACCGGACTGTCCCATCTGTATCATGATTTCTACCGGTCCAACCTGTGCAAAAGCAAATATGTGACAGAGGTGGAGCGTCCGGTTCTGATCAACAGCTGGGAGGCCGCCTTTATGGACTTTGACGATGTGAAGCTTCTGGAGATCGCGAAGGCGGCGAAAAAGATGGGCGTGGATCTTCTGGTCATGGATGACGGATGGTTCGGCAGACGGGAAGACGATAACAGCAGTCTGGGAGACTGGGTGGTAAATAAAGACAAGATCCGGTGCGGGCTGGATCATCTGGTGGAGGAAATCAACAGACTGGGGATGAAGTTCGGTATCTGGTTTGAGCCGGAGATGGTCTCGGAGGACAGTGAGCTCTACCGGGCTCATCCGGAATGGACCATGCAGATTCCGGGCCGGCATGCGGTCCGCAGTCGGAATCAGATGGCGCTGGATATGAGCCGGAAGGAGGTCCAGGATTATCTGATCAGGAGCATCAATCAGATTCTGGACAATGCCAATATTTTCTATGTAAAATGGGATATCAACCGTTCCCTTGCAGATATCTGGTCCAACGCACTGCCGGCAGAACGGCAGGGGGAGGTGTATCACCGTTATATCCTGGGGCTTTACCGGGTTATGGACGGTATTATCAAGACGCATCCGGATATCCTGTTCGAGGGCTGCAGCGGCGGCGGCGGACGGTATGACCCGGCCATGCTCCATTATTATCCTCAGTACTGGGTCAGCGACAACAATCATCCCATTGACCGTCTGAAGCTGCATTACGGCACCTCCTTCGTGTATCCGGTGTCCACCATGGGCGCACATATTTCGGACAGCGGGAAACTGGTCCCTCTGCGTACCAAAGCGGTGGTGGCCATGTGCGGAACTTTTGGATATGAGCTGGATGCCACGCATCTGACGGAGGAAGAGCAGGAGCTGTGCCGGGAGCAGAGCGATCTGTTCCGGAAATATTATCCGCTGATCTTCCGCGGAGACTACTACCGGCTGACCAATCCCTTTGAACCGGGAAACATGACGGCATGGCAGCATGTGAGCAAGGATAAAACGGAGTCGCTCCTGAGCGTGGTGGTGACGAATCTGACCTGCAACGGCCCGCAGGAGTATATCCGCGCCAAAGGGCTTCTGCCGGATGCCCTGTATACGATCAACGGCGGGGAAACGGTATACTCCGGTTCGGCGCTTATGAACGCAGGCCTTCCCATTGACCGGGAAGTGCCGGAATATACCGCGTTCCAGTTCCACATACAGAAGAAATAGACCACAGGAGAAACGGATTTATGGCAAAATGGATGGAGATCCGAAAGGGTGCCGATTTTCAGGCGGTCAGTGAAAAGTTCCGTATTACGCCCTTTACGGCGCGTCTGATCCGGAACAAGGACATTACAGAGGACGAAGCGATCCGGGAATATCTGCATGGAGATCTGTCAGATCTTCATGCGGCTTCCCTGATGAAGGGGATCCCGGAGGCGGTGAAGCTTCTGATGGAGAAGATCCGGCAGGGAGCGTATATCCGGATCATCGGCGATTATGACATCGACGGAGTCTGTGCCACTTATATCCTTCTGAAAGGCCTTGAAAAAGTCGGGGCCAGAGTGGATACGGACATTCCTGACCGAAAGAGGGACGGATACGGCCTGAATATGGAGCTGATCCGGCGGGCGCAGGAGGCGGGAGTGGATACCATCGTCACCTGCGACAACGGCATCGCTGCTCCGGCAGAGATTGCTTTTGCAAAGGAGATGGGCATGACGGTGATCGTGACGGACCATCACGAGCTGCAGGAGACAGTGCCGGATGCGGATGTCATTGTCAATCCCAGACAGCCGGACTGTCTCTATCCTTACAAAAAGCTGTGCGGTGCGGCAGTGGCATGGAAGCTGGTGCAGGAGCTGTGGGCCGGATGTTCCTGTCCGCCGGAGCTGGCCTTTGGAGATCTTCTGATGTTCGCCGCATTTGCCACAGTGGGAGACGTGATGGATCTGACCGGGGAGAACAGGATCCTGGTAAAGGAGGGCCTGAAGCTTCTGAGACAGACGGAGCATCCCGGCATGTCCGCGCTGATTCAGGTCAATGAGCTCGCCAGAGATCGTCTGAGCGCGTACCATATCGGGTTTGTGCTGGGGCCCTGCATCAATGCCAGCGGAAGGCTGGATACGGCGAAGCGGGCGCTCTCGCTTCTGAATACGTCAGATTATGATCAGGCGCTTGTGCAGGCCGCAGAGCTGAAAGGACTGAATGACGAGCGCAGGGCTCTGACAGAGGAGGGCGTGGAGGATGCGGTGGAGCAGATCGAAGAGGGACCTCTGAAGAAAGACCGGGTGCTGGTGGTCTATCTGCCGGACTGTCATGAGAGTCTGGCGGGGATCATCGCCGGGCGGCTTCGGGAACGTTATTACCGCCCGGTCTTTGTCCTGACGAAGGGAGAAGATGCGGTAAAGGGTTCCGGCCGTTCCATTGAAACCTACTCCATGTTCGAGGAGATGAGCCGGTGCAGGGAGCTGTTTCTGAAATACGGCGGGCATCCCATGGCGGCCGGCCTGTCCATACCGGAGGAGCGGGTGGAGGAATTCCGCAGGAGGCTCAATGATGCGTGTACGCTTACCGAAGAGCAGCTTACGGAAGTGATTCATATTGACATGGCGCTGCCTTTTTCCCATGTATCAGAGCGGCTTACCGAAGAGCTTTCGCTTCTGGAGCCCTTTGGAAAGGGAAATACAAAGCCGGTCTTTGCCGCCCGGAATGTGCGTGTGTTAGAATCCCGGATATTGGGGAAGAATCAGAATGTACTCCGTATGAAGCTTGTGGATGAGAGCGGTATGCCGAGAGATGGTATTTTTTTCAGCGGCTGTATGCAGCAGGTTCTGGAAGACCTGCAGGAAAGACAGACCGTTCATATGCTGTATTATCCGGAGATCAATGAATTTCGCGGAGAAAGGAACCTGCAGCTTCGGATATTGAATTACCGCTGACTGATTGCGGAGCAGGTGTTTTTGTGTTATATTTATGTCGGTATGGTCTGCCTCGGTGTGAAGTGAGGGCAGATGCGGAACTTAATTAAGGAGAGGGTACAGATGAAAAAAGTAGAGGATTATGTAGTAAGCATTCCGGATTTTCCGGAGCCGGGGATTATATTCAGAGATGTGACTTCTGTTCTGCAGAACGCAGAAGGACTGAAGCTTGCCATTGACGGGATCCAGGAGAAGCTGGACGGGCTGGATTTTGATGTGATCGCGGGGACAGAGTCCAGAGGATTCATTTTTGGCATGCCGGTGGCGTACAATCTGGGGAAACCTTTTGTGCTGGTACGCAAGAAGGGAAAGCTCCCGAGAGAGACGGTATCCATGGAGTATGAACTGGAATACGGCAGTGCAGTGATCGAGATGCACAGGGATTCCATCAAACCGGGGCAGAAGGTGGTGCTGATCGATGACCTGATCGCCACAGGCGGGACGATTGAAGCGGCGGCGAAGCTGGTGGAGCTTCTGGGCGGAGAAGTCGTGAAGATGGTATTCCTGATGGAGCTTGCCGGACTGAAGGGCAGAGAGCGGCTGAAAAAATATGACGTGGACAGCGTCATCTGTTACGAAGGAAAATAGGATTTATAAACAGAACTCAAACTGATGGAAACGGTGAAAAGCATGACGACAGCAAAAGAGATTCGCAAGGATGAGAGAAATATCAAAGTGATGGAGGATTTTACCAGCCCGGAGGAGCTGTATCAGGAGCTGATTAAAAGTGTGGTGGGATATCATCCTTCCACGGATATTTCCATGATCGAAAAAGCATTCCATATCGCCATGGATGCTCATAAGGGCCAGGTCCGCAAATCGGGAGAGCCCTATATTATCCACCCCATCTGCGTGGCGATCATCCTGGCGGAGCTGGAGCTGGACAAGGAGAGTATCGTTGCCGGACTTCTGCACGACGTGGTGGAGGACACCCCCATGACCACGGAAGATATTGCCGGACTGTTCGGGGATGAGGTGGCTCTTCTGGTGGACGGCGTGACCAAGCTGGGACAGTTGAGTTATTCTGCGGACAAGGTGGACGAACAGGCGGAGAATCTGAGAAAGATGTTCCTGGCCATGGCAAAGGATATCCGCGTGATTCTGATCAAGCTGGCGGACCGCCTGCACAATATGAGAACGCTGAAATACATGCGTCCGGAGAAGCAGAAGGAAAAGGCCAGGGAGACGATGGATATCTATGCGCCCATTGCCCAGCGGCTGGGTATCTCCAAGGTAAAGATCGAGCTGGATGATCTGGCGCTGAAATACCTGGAGCCGGAAGTCTACTACGACCTGGTGTCTCAGATCTCCGATAAAAAGAGCGTCCGGGAGAAATACGTGCAGTCTGTGGTGGCGGAAGTGAAGCAGCATATGGAAAACGCCAACATTGAGGCGGACGTCAAGGGGCGGGTGAAGCATTTTTTCAGTATTTATAAAAAGATGGTCAATCAGGACAAGACCCTGGATCAGATCTATGATCTCTTTGCGGTGCGGATCCTGGTGGAGTCGGTGAAGGACTGTTACGCGGCGCTGGGGGTCATTCATGAGATGTACAAGCCGATTCCCGGGCGTTTTAAGGATTATATCGCCATGCCCAAGCCGAACATGTATCAGTCGCTTCATACGACGCTGATCGGTCCCAAGGGGCAGCCCTTTGAGATCCAGATCCGGACCTTTGAGATGCACCGGACCGCGGAATATGGTATCGCCGCTCACTGGAAATACAAGGAGAGCGGCGGCAGCAGGGAACAGAACGTGGAGGGAAAGGACAGCGCGGAGGCGAAGCTGACCTGGCTTCGCCAGATTCTGGAATGGCAGCGGGATGAGACGGACAACCGGGAATTCATGAGCCTTCTGAAGAGTGATCTGGACCTGTTCTCCGACAGCGTCTACTGCTTTACGCCCGGCGGGGATGTGAAGACCCTCAGGCGGGGGGCCAACCCCATTGACTTTGCGTACAGTATCCACAGTGCGGTGGGCAATAAGATGATCGGCGCAAGAGTGAACGGGAAGCTGGTCCCCATCGATTATATGATCCACAACGGGGACCGGATCGAGATCATCACGTCTCAGAACTCCAAGGGCCCCAGTCGGGACTGGCTGAACATTGTCAGGACGACTCAGGCCAGGAACAAGATCAATCAGTGGTTCAAAACGGAGTTCAAGGAAAGCAATATCATCAAGGGCAAGGAGCTGGTGACGCAGTACTGCAGGATGAAGGGCATCCAGATGCAGTTCATTGTCAAGCCGGAGTATCAGGAGAGCGTTCTCAGGAAATACGGCTTCCGGGACTGGGACTCTGTCATGGCAGCGGTGGGGCACGGAGGCCTGAAAGAGGGTCAGGTGGTCAACCGGCTGGTAGAGGAATACGAGAAGGCGAAGAAGAAGGCGGTCACGGATGCGAAGATCGTCGAGAGTGTCAGCGAGGCCAGGGAGCAGAAGTTCCGTATTGCCAAATCCAGGAGCGGCATCGTAGTCAAGGGGATCGACGATGTGGCAGTTCGCTTCTCCAGATGTTGCAATCCGGTGCCCGGAGATGAGATCGTCGGCTTTGTGACCAGAGGACGGGGTGTGACGATTCACCGGACCGACTGCGTGAATATGCTGAATCTGGCGGAGTCGGAGCGGGAGAGACTTATCGATGCAGAGTGGCAGGGCGGCATGCAGACGCATGCAGGAGAGAAATATACGACGGAGATCAAGATCTATGGGAATAACCGTACAGGGCTTCTGGTGGATATCTCAAAGATCCTGAGCGAGCGGGAGATCGGTGTGGATTCCATGAATGTACGGACCAGCAAAAAGGGCACGGCGACGATCACCATGAGCTTTGATATCTCCAGCGTGGAGGAACTTAACAAGATCATCGAGAAAATCAGACAGGTGGAGAGCGTTCTGGATATTGAGCGGTCCACCAGTTAGGAGGGGGATTTATGGCAGAATGGAGTATCGCTTCCCTGGCGGTGGGAGAGCTGGCAGCCAACTGCTGGTTCCTGGCGAATGAGGAGCAGAAGGAAGCGCTGGTGTTTGACCCGGGAGATGAGCCGGAGCGGATCCGGTCCTTTGCAGAGCAGAGAGGCCTTAAGATCTGCCATATCCTGCTGACCCATGGACACGCGGATCATATGGGAGCGGCAGAAGAGCTGAAGAGGCTTACAGGAGCTCCCGTCTATGCGCTGCAGGAAGAGGAAGTGCTGCTTCTGGACGGCGTGAAGAATCTGTCCGCATTTATCCAGCACAGAGGGATCACCGTGCAGGCAGATGAATTTCTGCATGACGGACAGGAGATCACGCTGTCCGGAATCCGGCTGAAGGTGTATCACACGCCGGGGCATACGCCCGGCGGATGCTGTTATTACTGTGAGGAGGCCGGCTGTGTGTTTTCCGGCGATACCCTGTTTCACGGTTCTGTGGGGCGCAGCGATTTTCCGGGGGGCAGCATGTCAAAGCTGGTGCGTTCTGTGAAGGAAAAGCTCTTTCTCCTGCCGGATGAGACGAAGGTGCACACCGGACATGGGGAAGATACAACGATCGGATATGAGAAAAAATACAATCCTTTCACTGGATGAGGACAGGACCGCCCCGGGCTGATGCGCTTCACAGGGGCGGCCGGTCTGTCCGGCGCGTTTCAGGGCTTCCCGGCCCGCAGTCCGGCGATCTCTTCTCTGTAGGGCGCCCGGGTGTTCTTCGGATCACCGTCTATGGGTACCCAGGGAGTCTCCAGAATCTTTGGAATGTTCAGGAAGTCCGGGTGGTGGACGATGCGGTGGAGCGCGTCAAAGCCGATGCAGCCGTTGCCGATATTTTCATGCCGGTCCTTTCTGGAGCCGCGGGGATTTTTGCTGTCGTTGATATGGAAGACAGCGATCTGGTCCTTTCCAAGGATCCGGTGGAAGTCGTTTAAGACCCCTTCCAGATCATCTGTGATATCATAACCGCTGTCGTGGGTATGGCAGGTATCGAAGCAGACCCGCAGGCGGTCTTTTTTTGTGACGCCGTCGTAGATCTGGGCCAGCTCTTCAAAGGTTCGTCCGATTTCGGACCCTTTTCCGGCCATGGTCTCCAGGGCGATGAGGCAGTCGCTGTCGTCGGTCAGCACTTCGTTCAGGCCTTTTACGATGGAGGCGATGCCTGCGTCGGTCCCGGCTCCCACGTGAGCGCCCGGGTGGACCACCAGGATATGGCTTCCCATGGCGGAGGCGCGGGTGAGCTCCAGCCGGAGGAAACGGACGGCCAGCTCATAAGTCTCGGGTTTGACCGTGTTGGCCAGGTTGATGATGTAGGGGGCGTGGACGATGAACTCCTGTATGCCCTTTTCCTTCATAAGCGTCTGCGCGGCATCGATGTTCAGCTCACTCAGCTCTTTGCGCCGGGTGTTCTGGGGAGCGCCGGTATAGATCATGAATGTATCCGCACCGTAGGAAAGAGCCTCTTCCACAGAGCCAAGCATCATTTTTTTACCGTTCATGCCCACATGGGAACCTAATTTTATCATATCAAAGATCTCCTTTCGTATGGGTCCGGCGCCGGCTCTGCCGCTGCCCTGGGGCGGCGTGCAGACGGATGCCGGATGTCCTTTCAGTATAGTGGATGGGGACTGAAATGTCAAAGGGGAGACTGCCTGCGGTGCGTGCTTGACAAACAGTGCTGTTTTTCCTATACTGGATTCAGTTTTACAGTGTCTGCCGGCAGTCGGAGGATTTTGCCATGAACATACAGCTGATTGTAGAGGTCCTTGGGACCATTGCTTTTTCCATCTCCGGCGCCATGCTTGCCATCCAGCGGAAGATGGACCTGTTCGGGGTCCTGTTTCTGGGACTCGTGACGGCGTCGGGCGGGGGATTTATTCGGGATGTGGTCCTGGGGATCGTGCCGCCTTCCATGTTCGTAAGCCCTATGCTGATCCCGGTGGGGCTGATCACATCTTTTTATACCTTTCTGGCGATTCACTGGAACCAGCATCTGATTCCGTATCTGCCGGAGGGGCTGTTTCAGTGGATCCTGAACCTTACAGACGCAGTGGGGCTTGGGCTTTTTACAGTGCTGGGGGTCAATGCGGCCATTGATGCGGGATACGGAGACTGTCATAAGTTTGTGATCTTTCTGGGGATGCTCACAGGCGTGGGCGGCGGGATGCTGAGAGATATCCTGGCGGGACTGATGCCGGCGATTCTGCGCAAACATATCTATGCGTGCGCGTCGCTTCTGGGAGCTGCCTGCTATGACTATCTGCTGCTTTGTATGGATAGAGGCTATGCCATGTTCACGGGAGCCATGATCGTGATGGCGGTGCGCATGCTGGCTTATCATTTTAACTGGAATATGCCCAGGGCGGTGTGAGAGATATCTTTTGCCGGGCTTTAAAGAGGAGGAAAAAGAATTGAAAAAATTACTGGATCTGATCACGGAGGAAATGGAGCAGGCGTTTGCAAAGGCCGGCTATGACGGGAAATATGCGAGGGTGACGCTCTCAAACCGTCCGGACCTGTGCGAATACCAGTGCAACGGCGCCATGGCAGCGGCGAAGGAATATCACAAGGCGCCGATCATGATCGCAGACGCCGTCGTGGAAGCCCTGGAGGGGACCCGGATCCTTCAGGATGTGCAGGCGGTGAATCCGGGCTTTATCAATCTGAAGGTAAACGCGGAATTTCTGAGCAGTTATCTTAACGGGATGCTGGAGGATGAACGCCTGGGATATGAGAAGACGGATGCGCCGGAGACGATCATGATCGATTACGGCGGTCCCAATGTGGCAAAGCCTCTCCATGTGGGGCATCTGCGCTCTGCGATCATCGGCGAGAGTGTGAAAAGGATTGCCCGTTTTGCCGGGCATCGGGTGATCGGAGACGTGCATCTGGGAGACTGGGGCCTGCAGATGGGGCTGATCATCACGGAATTAAAAGAACGGAAGCCCGGGCTTGGGTATTTTGATGAAGCATATGAAGGGGATTATCCGGAGGAAGCGCCCTTTACCATCGCGGAGCTGGAGGAGATCTATCCGACTGCCAGCGGGAAATCCAAAGAGGATGCGTCCTATAAAGAGGCGGCGATGCAGGCGACCTTCCAGCTGCAGCAGGGAAGAAGAGGCTATCAGGCGCTTTTAAAACATATACTGAATGTATCAGTAGCGGATCTGAAGCGAAATTATGCCAATCTGAACGTGGATTTTGACCTGTGGAAAGGGGAGTCGGACGTACAGCCCTATATCCCGGATATGGTGCAGGAGATGAGGGATAAAGGGTATGCCCATATGAGCGACGGCGCTCTGGTGGTGGATATCAGGGAAGAATCGGATACCAAGGAGGTGCCCCCGTGTATGATTCTGAAGTCTGACGGGGCTTCTCTCTATACGACCACGGATCTGGCGACCATCGTAGAGCGGATGAAGCTGTATCATCCGGACCGGATCGTCTATGTGGTGGACAAGCGGCAGGAGATGCATTTTGTACAGGTGTTCCGCTGTGCCAGGAAATGTGGGCTGGTGACGGAAGATACCAGACTGCAGTTCCTTGGCTTCGGCACCATGAACGGGAAGGACGGCAAGCCCTTCAAGACCCGGGAGGGCGGCGTTATGCGTCTTCAGTACCTTCTGTCGGACATTAATGAAGAGATGCTGAAGAAGATACAGGAAAGCCGTCCCATGAGTGAAGAAGAGGCAGAGGAGATCGCAAAGGTGGTGGGGCTGTCCGCCGTCAAATACGGCGACCTGTCCAACCAGGCGTCCAAGGATTATATCTTTGATGTGGACCGCTTTACATCCTCGGAGGGAAATACCGGCCCCTATATCCTGTATACCGTCGTCCGGATCAAGTCCATCCTGAAGAAATACGGGGAGCAGGGGGGAGAGGCAGCGGATGCCCGGATCATGGAATGCGAAAATGAGAGCGAGAAGGCGCTCATGCGGGAGCTGGCCCGGTTCAACAGTGTCATGGAAAATGTATATGAAGAGCTTGCGCCCCACAAGATATGCGCCTATATCTATGATCTGGCCAATGCATTTAACAGGTTCTATCATGAGACCAGCATTCTGGGCACGGAAGAGGAAGCGAGGAAGCACAGCCGGATCCGTCTTCTTGTGCTGACCAGACGCGTACTGGAGACCTGTATGGATCTGCTGGGC
This sequence comes from Lachnospiraceae bacterium, assembly GCA_910574805.1. Lineage (GTDB taxonomy): Bacteria > Bacillota > Clostridia > Lachnospirales > Lachnospiraceae > Hominiventricola. The sequence goes on from CAJTCV010000003.1 coordinate 139,271, forward strand.
TTTGAGGCGCCGGAGAGGATGTAAGAGATGGACAACAGAAGGAAAGTAACGCTGGGCGGTCTGTGGAGCAGCCTGTATCCCATGCTGATCTATCTGGCCTCGCAGGTCGCGGCGGGCATCCTCTACGTGCTGGGAGTGGCGGTGTACTCCGCCCTCTCAGGAGTCATGCCGGCGGATCTGCAGGATTATGTCATGGATCAGTATATCGAAGGCACCATAACGGTGGTCCTTCTGTCGGCGGTTCTGACGATTCCGCTTTTTGCCTGGCTGTATCATCTGGATATTCAGAAGAAAAAACGATACGGCTGGAATGAGGAATGGTATCCGCTGACCGAATGGAAGCTTCTGTGGGGGGCTGTGGGGAGCGCGGCGCTGGCATTGTTCGGCAACGGACTGATCAGCCTTCTGCCTCTGGCGCAGTGGTCGGACAGCTATGAGGAGGTCAGCGATGCGCTGTATACAGGGAGTATCTGGCTCCGGATGGCGGCTGTGGGTTTCTTCGGTCCGGCGGTGGAGGAGCTGATCATGCGGGGGCTTCTGTACCAGAGACTGCGCGCCATGATGCGTCCGGCGGCAGCCATGATCTGGAGCGCACTGGTGTTCGGAGTATTCCATGGAAATCTTGTGCAGGGAGTCTATGCGTTTCTGATCGGTCTGTTCTTCGCCTGGCTCATGGAGCGCACTCAGCGGATTCTGGTGCCGATGCTGGGACATATGGCGGCGAATCTGTTCATTGTCCTTCTGGAAGACAGTCATCTCCTGGATCTTTTCTACCAGTCGGAGCTTAACTATCTGGGGATGATGGCAGTCAGTGGCATCGTATTTCTGTGGGCTGTTGCGATGATCAGAGAACAATAAATTGTATATAAAAATAAGAAAATTTATAATAACACCTGTTTTTGGACCGTAAAATTTATGTATTTTCCGGAAACAGGTGCTTTTTTATACACTGAATTGTACTTAATATAAAGAAAAGAGACATATATTTTTCGGTAAAGATAAAAATATAGGATATAATACAATAATAGTCAGATAATCAGATAATTATATGGAAAACGGGGATTTACAAGAGATGCGGATGGATGTAAACTGTCTTTGAAGCAAAGAAATGCCGCAGTTTCACGTGGAGATTTTGTGGAGGAAGAGAAGCCCGTACACAGCAGAAACCGGCGGCAGGATTCAGAAAGAAGGATACAGCGTATGGATGAGCAGATCAGGATGGAATGTGCAGCAAAAGGAATGTACGATCCTCAGTTTGAACATGACAACTGCGGGATCGGGGCTGTGGTCAATATCAAAGGTATAAAGACGCACAAAACGGTGGAGGATGCTTTAAGTATCGTGGAGAACCTGGAGCACCGGGCCGGAAAGGATGCAGAGGGAAAGACCGGTGACGGCGTGGGCATCATGGTCCAGATCTCCCACCGCTTTTTCAAGGAGACCTGTAAGGCGTGCGGGATCAGGCTGGGAGGCGAACGGGAATATGGAATCGGCATGTTTTTCCTGCCCCAGGATGAACTGAAACGCAATCAGGCGAAGAAAATGTTCGAGATCATCGTGGAAAAGGAAGGCATGCATTTCCTGGGCTGGAGAGAGGTGGCCACGAACCCGAAGGTTCTGGGCTCCAAAGCGCTGCAGAAGATGCCCGCCATTATGCAGGCATTTATCCAGAAGCCCGAGGATGTGGCGTGCGGACTGGATTTTGACCGGAAGCTCTATATCGCCAGGCGGATCTTTGAGCAGTCCAACGACGATGCCTATGTGGTGTCCTGTTCCAGCAGGACCCTGATCTACAAGGGCATGTTTCTGGTGGGGCAGCTTCGGGATTTCTTCCTGGATCTGAAGAGTCCGGATTATGAGAGCGCCATCGCGCTGGTGCACTCCCGGTTCTCTACCAATACTCTTCCCAGCTGGGAGCGGGCTCATCCCTATCGTTTTCTCGTACATAACGGTGAGATCAACACCATCAAGGGAAATGCGGACAAGATGCTGGCAAGAGAAGAGACCGTGGAATCCAAGTATCTGAAGGGGGAATTTCACAAGGTCCTTCCGGTCATCAGCGCTTCCGGATCCGATTCCGCCATGCTGGACAATACGCTGGAATTTCTGGTCATGAGCGGTATGGACCTGGCTCTGGCGGTGATGATCCTGATTCCGGAGCCCTGGGTTAACAACCGCACCATGTCTCAGAAGAAAAAGGATTTCTATCAGTATTATGCAACAATGATGGAGCCCTGGGACGGCCCGGCGTCCATCCTCTTCACAGACGGGGATGTGATGGGAGCAGTCCTGGACCGGAACGGCCTGAGACCGTCCAGATATTATGTGACCACCGATGATCAGCTGATCCTGTCCTCGGAGGTGGGCGTGCTGGAGATTGATCCGTCCAGAATCGTCATGAAAGAACGGCTGCATCCGGGAAAGATGCTTCTGGTGGATACGAAGCAGGGCCGGATCATTGACGACGACGAATTAAAAGAGAGCTATGCGGGCCGGAAGCCTTACGGAGAATGGCTGGATCACAACCTGGTCAGTCTGTCCGAGCTGAAGATTCCCAATCAGCGGATCGAAGAGTATACGCCCGTGGAGCGTATGCGGTTGCAGAAGGCCTTCGGCTACTCCTATGAGGACATCCGGGATTCCATCATGCATATGGCGGCCAACGGTTCCGAGGCTACCTCTGCCATGGGCATAGATGTGCCGCTGGCGGCGCTGTCGGATCATCATCAGCCCCTGTTCAACTATTTTAAACAGTTGTTTGCACAGGTTACAAATCCGCCGATTGATGCCATCCGGGAGAAGGTGGTCACCTCCACCAGTATCTTCATCGGCAAGGACGGGAACCTGCTGGAAGAAAAACCCGGAAACTGCTGCGTCATGCGGATCAACAATCCGATCCTGACCAACACGGATCTGCTGAAAATCAAGGCAATGAAAAAAGAAGGCTTCAAGGTGGAAGTGCTTCCGATTATTTATTATAAAAATACCAGTCTGGAGCGGGCTATTGACCGCCTGTTCGTGGAGGCGGACCGGGCGTACCGGGACGGGGTGAATATTCTGATCCTGTCCGACCGGGGGGTGGATGAGAACCATGTGGCGATCCCGTCCCTTCTGGCGGTCTCTGCCCTGCAGCAGCATCTGGTCCGGACGAAGAAGCGCACCAGTGTCTCCATCATTCTGGAATCCGGAGAGCCAAGAGAGGTACACCATTTTGCGACGCTTCTGGGCTACGGAGCCTGTGCCATCAACCCCTATCTGGCGCAGGAGAGCATCCGGGAGCTGATTGACAAAAGAATCCTGAACAAGGATTATTATGCGGCAGTGGACGATTATAACCAGGCAGTGATAAACGGTATCGTGAAGACTGCTTCCAAGATGGGGATCTCCACGATCCAGTCCTATATGGGGTCCAAGATTTTCGAGGCCATCGGCATCAGCAGAGATGTGGTGGATAAATATTTTACCAACACGGTCAGCAGAATCGGCGGCATCGGTCTGAAAGAGATCGAGGAACAGGTGGAGGTTCTGCACTCGGCGGCGTTCGACCCGCTGGGACTTGAGACCACGCCGGCGCTGGAGAGTCTGGGACTTCATAAGGAGAGAAGCTCCGGGGAGGAACACCTTTATAATCCCCGGACGATCCATCTGCTGCAGCAGTCCACAAGAGAAGGCAGCTATGAGCTGTTTAAAGAATACACAAAGCTGGTGAACGGCGAGAACAACCACGGGCAGATCCGTACTCTTCTGGATTTTAAATATCCGAAGAAAGGGATCCCTGTTGAGGAAGTGGAGAGCGTGGATTCCATCGTGACCCGGTTCAAGACCGGCGCCATGTCCTACGGTTCCATTTCTCAGGAAGCCCATGAGTGTCTTGCCATCGCCATGAATGAGATCCATGGGAAATCCAATACCGGTGAGGGCGGAGAGAGTATCGAGCGTCTGACCGTCGGTCCGGACGGGAAGAACAGATGTTCGGCCATCAAGCAGGTGGCCAGCGCCCGCTTCGGCGTCACCTCCCGGTATCTGGTCAGCGCCAGAGAGATCCAGATCAAGATGGCACAGGGAGCGAAACCCGGAGAGGGCGGTCATCTGCCCGGCGGCAAAGTCTATCCATGGATTGCGAAGACCAGACTGTCCACACCGGGGGTCAGCCTGATCTCTCCGCCGCCTCATCACGATATCTATTCCATCGAGGATCTGGCACAGCTGATTTACGATCTGAAAAATGCCAATAAGGACGCCCGGATCTCGGTGAAGCTGGTGTCCGAGGCAGGAGTGGGTACCGTGGCGGCAGGCGTGGCCAAGGCGGGAGCGCAGGTGATCCTGATCTCGGGTTATGACGGAGGTACCGGCGCGGCGCCCAAAAGCTCCATCCATAACGCAGGGCTTCCCTGGGAGCTGGGACTGACCGAGACGCACCAGACTCTTCTGATGAACGGGCTTCGGGGAAAGGTGCGCATTGAGACCGACGGAAAGCTTATGAGCGGAAGAGATGTGGCCATCGCTGCCATGCTGGGAGCAGAAGAGTTCGGATTTGCCACGGCGCCGCTGGTGACCATGGGCTGCGTCATGATGCGGGTGTGCAACCTGGATACCTGTCCGGTGGGCGTGGCGACGCAGAATCCGGAGCTTCGGAAACGCTTCCGGGGGAAACCGGAGTATGTGGTGAACTTTATGAAGTTCATCGCCCAGGACCTGAGAGAGTACATGGCAAGACTGGGCGTGAGGACGCTGGATGAGCTGGTGGGACGCTCGGATCTGCTGAGCGTGAAGGAAGGACTGGAAGGCCGCATGGCGACCATCGATCTGACCCGGATCCTTTACAATCCCTATGCGGGGAAGGGCCAGAAGGTCATCTTTGATCCGAAACAGGTGTACAATTTTGAACTGGAAAAAACCATCGATGAGCGGGTATTTTTAAAAGAGCTGAAAGGCGCGCTGGAGAAAGGGCAGAAGAGAAGCCTGGAGACGGACGTGAGCAATACGGACCGGGCGGTGGGAACCATCTTCGGTTCGGAGATCACCAGACGGTATCCGGACGGACTTCCGGAGGATACCTTTACGATCAAATGTACCGGTGCGGGCGGACAGAGCTTCGGCGCTTTTGTGCCCGGCGGACTGACACTGGAGCTGGTGGGCGATTCCAACGACTATTTTGGAAAGGGACTCTCCGGCGGCAAGCTGATTGTCTATCCGCCCAGGGGCGTAACCTATAAAAAAGATGAAAATATCATCATCGGAAATGTTGCATTTTATGGAGCTACCAGCGGCAAGGCTTATATCGGAGGTGTGGCAGGCGAGCGTTTCTGCGTGCGGAATTCCGGTGTGCGTGCGGTGGCGGAAGGCACCGGCGACCACGGCTGCGAGTATATGACCGGCGGCTGCGTGGTGATTCTGGGACAGGTGGGCAAGAACTTTGCGGCCGGTATGAGCGGCGGAGTTGCCTATGTGCTGGACGAGGATCAGGACCTCTATACCAAGGTGAACAAAGCCATGGTGTCTCTGGAGGAAGTGACGAACAAGTACGACGTGCAGGAGCTGAAGGATATGATCAAGGAACATGTGGCTTACACCAATTCGGAAAAAGGAAAGCGGATCCTGGATCACTTTGAGCAGTATCTGCCGAAATTCAAGAAGATCATCCCCAACGATTACAAACGGATGCTGAGTATGATCGTCCAGATGGAAGAGAAGGGCATGAACACGGAACAGGCACAGATCGAAGCATTTTACGCAGTCAAGAGAGGATAGGGGGTACGATCATGGGAAAACCAACAGGCTTTTTGGATTACGAACGTAAGGATGCGGGAGCGGAGGCGCCCCTGGAGCGTATCCGGCATTTCAATGAATTTCATACCCCTTTGTCGAAGGCGGAGCAGGAGAAACAGGGGGCCAGATGCATGGCATGCGGCGTGCCTTTCTGTCAGGCGGGCCAGATGCTGGGCGGTATGATGTCCGGTTGTCCACTGCAGAATATGGTGCCGGAGTGGAACGATCTCCTGTATCTGGGCAACTGGGAGGAAGCATATTACCGCCTGATGAAGACCAGTAATTTTCCGGAGTTCACAGGAAGGGTCTGCCCGGGCCTGTGCGAGGCGGCCTGCACCTGCAATCTGAACGGAGATCCGGTGGGGACGAAGGGCAACGAGCTGGCCATCATTGAGAACGCCTACCGCATGGGATATGCCCATGCAAGGCCGCCGAAGGTGCGTACAGGCAAAAAGGTGGCGGTCATCGGCTCCGGTCCCTCGGGCCTGGCTGCGGCGGACCAGCTGAACCGCAGGGGCCATCTGGTGACTGTCTATGAGAGACGGGACCGGGTGGGCGGCCTTCTCCGGTACGGCATTCCCAATATGAAGCTGGAAAAGCATGTCATCGACCGGAAGGTGGATATCATGAAGGAGGAGGGCATCACATTTATCACGAACTGCAACATTGGTGTGGACATCAAGGCGGAGAAGATTCTGAAGGAATATGACAAGGTGGTGCTCTGCTGCGGGGCGGCGAATCCCAGAGACATCAAGGTGCCGGGACGGGACGCAAAGGGAATTTATTTTGCTGTGGATTTCCTGACTGCCACGACAAAGAGCCTTCTGGATTCTGATTTCGCGGATAAGAAATATATCCCGGCGGAGGGAAAGAACGTTCTGGTCATCGGCGGTGGAGACACTGGCAATGACTGTGTGGGAACCTCCATCCGCCTGGGCTGTAAATCGGTGACTCAGCTGGAGATGATGCCGAAGCTCCCGGATACCAGAGCGGCCGACAACCCCTGGCCCGTCTGGCCCAGGGTGTGCAAGACCGACTACGGTCAGCAGGAAGCCATCGCAAAGTTCGGGCATGATCCAAGAATCTACCAGACGACGGTACAGGAGTTCGTCAAGGACAAAAACGGTAATGTGAAGCAGGCGAAGATTGTGAAACTCACCGGTAAAAAGGATGAGAAGACCGGCCGCATGATGATGGTGCCGGTGGAGGGCAGTGAATTTGTGCTGGATGTGGAGCTGGTGCTGATCGCGGCAGGCTTTCTGGGGAGTCAGGACTATGTGACCAAAGCCTTCGGCGTGAACGTGGATCAGAGGACCAACGTGGCCACGGAAGCAGGAAAGCACGCCACCAGTGTGGTCAATGTATTCACGGCGGGCGATATGCACATCGGCCAGTCTCTGGTGGTACGCGCCATCCGGGAAGGACGGGACGCGGCCAGAGAAGTGGATGAGGCTCTTATGGGATATACGAATCTGTAGAAGACGGGAAAAAAGCCCCTGCAGCGGTTTTTTATGGCTGCGGGGGCTTTTCGGACCCTGGGCAGTCTGTGCGGTCTTCGCAGCCGGCGTCCTTTATGAAACAGACAGGAGCCTTCAGAATGCTTTCCCTGCCAGGATCTCCCTGTAGTCCTCATAGTTCTGCTTCAGAAGCGCCGGCGTATCCAGTCCGTAGGGACATTTCTTCCTGCAGGAATCACAGTGTCTGCAGTCCTCGATCTTCTTCATCTTTGCCTGCCACTGAGGGGTCAGATAGGGAGCGGAGGGAGAGCGGCGCAGGAGCAGGGACATGCGGGCACAGTTGTTGATCTCGATCCCTGCTGCGCAGGGCATACAGTAGCCGCAGCCCCGGCAGAATCCACCGGACAGTTCTTCCCGGTCTCTGGCGATGACGGCGGACAGCTCTTCGTTCATGACAGGAGGATCCACAATAAAGGAAAGGAACTGATCAAGCTCTTCTTCCCGCTGGATTCCCCACAGAGGCAGAGCCTCCGGGAACTGCGCCTGGAATGCGTAGGCGGCGGCTGCGTTGGTGATCAGGCCTCCGGACAGTGCCTTCATGGACAGAAATCCCATATCCTGCTTTCTGCAGCCCTCCAGAAGCTTTAATTCCGGTTCGCCGGACAGATAGCAGAAGGGGAACTGTAAAGTCTCATACAGCCCGCTGTCAATGGCTTCCTGGGCCACGTTCAGCCGGTGATTGGTGATTCCGATATGCAGGATCATTCCTTTCTTCTTCGCTTCCAGGGCGGCATCGTAGATCCCGCTGTCGTCTCCGGGTTTCGGGCAGAAGGCAGGGTTGTGGAACTGATAGAGATCCAGATGATCGGTTTTCAGATTATTCAGGGTGGTCTCAAGATCTTTCCAGAATCCCTCCGGAGTGACGGCGCCTGTCTTGGAGGAAATGACGATCTGCTCTCTCCGGCCGGAGAAGGCAGCGCCTAATTTTTCCTCGCTGTCTGTATACATACGGGCAGTATCATAAAAGCGTATACCGCCGTCAAAGGCTTTGTGAAGCAGACGGACGGCCTCTGCTTTTGGGATTCTCTGGATGGGGAGGGCGCCGAAACCGTTCTTGTTGACGGTGATCTCTGTCTTGCCCAGACGTACATTTGTCATGTGGTTCAGACTCCTTTCAGGGTACTTTTCAACTGTGGTTTTTCCGGCAGCGCATAAAAGCCGGATATATATATTAGTAACACATCTGCCGGGGGTTTGGCAAATTATTTTCGGACTGGAGAAAAAGATTCTTCCTTGTGAGATTTCAGGGCCTGTGATATATTGGTAATCAATATCACATTTTGTTTTTTGGCGAAATAAAGGGGGATTTCCAGATGAAGAAAAAGAAGATCATGGTGGCAGGGCATCTCTGCGTGGATATCACGCCGGTCTTTCCGGAGGGGAAGAGCGGCCGGCTCTTGGATTATCTGATCCCGGGGAAGCTGATTCATATGGACCCGGCGGCGGTTCATACAGGGGGCGTGGTGGCCAATACAGGCCTTGCCCTGAAGAAGCTGGGAGCGGATGTACGTCTGGTGGGAAAAGTCGGGAAGGATGCGTTCGGAGATCTGGTGCGGGGAATTATGAGAAATCATGATGCGGACCAGGATGTGCTGGTGGATGAGAAAGTCTCTACTTCCTATACGATTGTCCTGGCGCCTCCGGGCGTGGACCGCATCTTCCTGCATGATCCGGGTGCGAATGACAGCTTCTGCGCAGATGACATACCGGATCAGATGCTTTCCGATGTGGCGCTGTTTCACTTCGGCTATCCGCCGATCATGAGAAGGATGTACCTGGAGGACGGGGCGGAGCTTGTGCGTCTTCTTCAGCGGGTCCGGGAAAAAGGGATCGCGGTGTCTCTGGATCTGGCGGCAGTAGACGAAGAATCCGAGGCGGCGAAGACAGACTGGAAGAAGCTTCTGGAGCGTACTCTTCCCCTGGTGGATTTCTTCGTGCCAAGCGTGGAGGAGCTGTGCTATATGGTGGACCGCAGTCGGTATGACGCGTGGATGAACCGGGCGGACGGAAGGGATGTGACGGAGATCCTGAGGGTGGAGGAGGACATCCGGCCGCTGGCGCGGCAGGTCATGGAGCTGGGGGCGAAGGTCCTGCTGATCAAATGCGGTGCCAAAGGGATGTATTACTGCACCGGAACAGAAGAGAGGCTTGGGAGGATACCAGAGGCTGCAGGCATTGATCCGGCCCTGTGGAGCGGCAGGGAGGGCTTTCAGAAAAGCTTTGTGCCGGAGAGAGTGCGCTCCGGTACCGGTGCCGGAGATTCCAGCATCGCGGCGTTTCTGTACGGGGTCCGGAGAGGATATCCGGTGGAGAAATGCGTCCGTCTGGCGGCAGCAGAGGGGGCTTCCTGTGTGGAAGAATTTGATGCGCTGAGCGGAGTGAAGACGCTGGAAGAACTGGAAGAAAAGACAGAGAGGGGATGGAAACAGAGCGACTGACCAGAGGCCCCGGGCAGGACATGACAAATGTCATCTGAAAATGGTTACAATTAGCAGGTGCGCCGGCTCGTAAAAAACGCTAAAATGACGGAGTAAACAATAATTACTCAAGGGAGGAATTAAAAATGAAGAAAAAATTAGTAAGTACTCTGTTGTGTACGGCTCTGGTCGCTGCCATGGCAGCAGGCTGCGGCAGCAAGCCGGCGGAGACTCCGGCGAATACGGATGCGCCGGCACAGGAAGAGACAGAGACGCCTGCAGCGGATGCGGCAGATGACGGAGCAGAGGCAGAGGCGCCGGCAGCTTCCGAAGGCGGAAGGAAGATCGGCTATACCTGTATGGATGGGACAAACCCCTTCTTCGTAGCTCTTGAGGCTTCCATCAGAGAAGTTGTGGAAGCAAACGGCGATACCCTGATTTCCATGGATCCGGGCAATGACTCCAACACCCAGATCGATCAGATCGAGGATATGATCTCCAGAGGCGTAGAGATCATGTTTGTGAATCCGGTGGATGCAGACGGCATCATCCCGGCTCTGGATATGCTGAAGGATGCCAACGTAACCATGTTTGGTTTTGATACAGAGGTTGGCGACATGAGCTATCTGACCTCCTACGCAGGATCCGATAACTACAATGCAGGTTATGTATGCGGCGAGGACCTGGCGAAGAAGTGTCCGGAAGGCGGCGATATCCTGGTGCTGGATTCCCCGACCATGCAGTCTGTGACAGACAGAACCAACGGCTTCCTGGAGGCAATCGAGAAATCCGGCGTGACCTTCAACGTAGTCGGACAGCAGGATGCGCAGGGCAACCAGCAGGTAGCAAATGAAAAAGCAACAGACCTTCTGACTGCGAACCCGGATGTAGTCGCGATTTTCGGGGGCAATGATCCCACCGCTCTTGGCGCATACGCAGCAGCCGATGCAGCAGGCGTATCTCCGCTGATTTATGGTGTGGACGGTTCTCCGGACGTGAAGGCGCTCCTGAAGGATACCATGCTGGAAGGAACCGGTGCACAGTCTCCGATCACCATTGGCAAGACTATTGCAGAGACTGCTTATAAATGGCTGAACGGCGAGACCGTGGAAGAGTACATCCCCATCGAGACCTTTCTTGTAACTGCTGACAACGTAGACGATTACGGAACAGACGGATGGCAGTAAGCCGCAGGGCTGATCAGAACTGATAACCAGGCACTTAGAGGGCTTTGCTCCTGAAAGCGGAGCAGAGCCCTTTTCTGAATACATATAAGACAGGTGGTGGCGATTTCGTGAGTGAACAATATTTACTTGAGATGCGGGGGATCAGCAAATCCTTCCCGGGCGTGAAAGCGCTCCAGAACGTAGGACTCCAGCTGAAGGCAGGGGAAGTCCATGCGCTCCTTGGAGAAAACGGTGCCGGAAAATCCACGTTGATCAAGGTCCTCGGAGGCATCTATCATGCGGAAGAGGGTGAGATCTATATCGAAGGGCAGAAGGTAAAGATCGACGGTGTCGTGGCGGCAAGAGGGGCTGGGATCTCCATTGTGCATCAGGAGCTGGTGCTGGTTCCGTACATGACAGTGGCGGAAAATATCTTCCTCGGCAGAGAACCGGGCAGCAGGATGAACATCAACCGCAGGCAGATGTCAAAGGATGCCCAGGAGCTTCTGGATGCCTATGAGATGAACATTGATGCGGATACGCTGGTGGAGCATCTGACTATTGCACAGCAGCAGATGGTGGAGATCGTCAAGGCCATATCCTTTAATTCCAGGATTCTGGTCATGGATGAGCCCACATCCTCCATCTCTGACAAAGAAGTGGGATTTCTGTTTGATACCATGCGGGCACTGACCCAAAAGGGGGTCGGGATCATCTATATCTCTCACAAGATGAGCGAGCTGGAAGAGATCTGCGACCGGGTGACGGTCATGCGTGACGGACAGACCGTCGGTACGAAAGTAGTAAAAGAAACAAACAAAGACGACCTGATCGCCATGATGGTTGGTCGGGAACTGACGAATTATTATACGAGGGATTATCTGGAGCCGGGAGAAGTGGTTCTGAAGTGCGACCACATTTCTGACGGAAAGATGGCGAAGGATGCAAGCTTTGAGCTTAGAAAAGGGGAGATTATAGGATTTGCGGGTCTGGTGGGAGCCGGAAGAAGCGAGACCATGAAAGCGGTATTCGGGCTTGCGCCGCATATGACAGGAGACGTCTATGTGGAGGGACAGAAGGTACAGATCAAATCTCCGGTGGATGCTCTGAAATATGGCATTGCCCTTGTACCGGAAAGCCGTAAAGAAGAGGGGCTGTATAAGGTACAGAGTGTGCGTTTTAATTCCACCATTGAAGTGCTTTCGCAGTTTATTAAAAATCTTCGTGTGAATCTGAAAAAGGAAGAAGAGATTACACAGAAATATATCGACATGATGGCGACCAAGACGCCCAGCCAGGATCAGGTGATCGGCAACCTGTCCGGCGGTAATCAGCAGAAGGTCATGATCGGGCGCTGGCTGGCTACGGATCCGAAGATCCTGATCCTGGATGAGCCCACCCGCGGTGTGGATGTGGGCGCCAAGGCGGAGATCTATACGATCATGAATGAGCTTGTAAAGCGCGGCATGTCCATCATCATGATCTCATCGGAGCTTCCGGAGATCATCAACATGAGTGACCGCGTTTATGTAATGAATGACGGCCGCGTGACCGGATGCCTGGACCACGACAGCGTGACCCAGGAAGGCATCATGCAGCTTGCAGCAAAATAAAAAAACAGCATCTGTCCGGGCTTGAACGGACAGATGCGGAACTCAAAAACAGCATCTGTCTGGGGAAAGCCCGGAAGGATTTTCAGACATGAAAATGTCTGGGAATCCTTCCAGACGCCGGGCTTTGAACGGACAGATGCGGAACCCAAATAGGAGGCGAGGTTATGGCAGCCAGAATGAAAAATGGAGTTGTCAAATATTTTAAAGATAATATTGGTATCATCATCGCACTGCTTGCGATGTGTATCTTCCTGGTGATCTTCCCCACCACAAGAAGTACATTCCTGACCCCCAAGAATGTATTTAACATTCTGAGGCAGAATGCATCGAACCTGTTTCTTGCTACAGGTATGACCATGGTCATCATCCTGGGAGGCATCGAGCTTTCCGTAGGATCGGTTATTGCTCTGTCAGGTGTCGTGGCAGCAGGGTGTGTGGTGAATTTCGGTCTGCCGGAGATCGTGGGTTTTCTGGCGGCCATCGGAGTCGGCGCTCTGGTGGGTATGTTCAACGGTTTCGTGATCTGCAAGACCGATATCCCGCCTTTTATTGTAACGCTGGCGTCCATGAATATTACCAAGGGTATTGCGCTGGTGCTCACAGGCGGTTCGCCTATCCGCTGTATGACGGACATGTTTAAATTTCCGGGAGCCGGTTATGTGGGACCGTTCCCCACGCCGGTGATTCTGATGATTATCGTGTTTGTGATTGCGGTGCTGATTGTGAACCGGACTCAGCTTGGACGGCATATTTATGCGGTGGGCGGAAATGCTCAGGCCGCCAGATTTTCCGGTATCAATGTGCAGAGAGTCAAATTCATTGTCTATACTTATACAGGCATCATGTCCGGTATCGCTGGTGTGGTCGTGGCTTCCAGACTTTATTCCGGACAGCCTACGGCCGGCGACGGTGCCGAGATGGACGCCATTGCAGCCGTGGTTGTGGGTGGTACATCCATGAGCGGCGGTTCCGGACGTTTGGGTGGTACACTGATCGGCGTTCTGATCATCGGCGTGCTGAACAATGGTCTGAACCTCATGGGCGTGGACTCCAACTGGCAGTACATTGTGAAAGGCTTTGTCATTCTGCTGGCAGTCTATGTGGACTTTATCCGGAATAAGAAAGCAGGAAGGTAGTCCGGATCTTATATGCATGAAAAGTCTCCTGAGCCATAAGGCTGAGGGGACTTTTGCACGGGAGAAAGAGATGAAAAAGTATTGGCTGTTATTGTGGCTTCTGGTCCTTGCAGGGACCGTTTCCGGCTGCAAAAAAGCAGAGCTGCAGGGGGAGGAGCATGCTCCGCGTCTGTTCGGAGCTACTTATATGACCCGGAACAATCCTTATTTTGATGTGCTCCATGAAGCCATCAAGGAGGTGGTGGAAGGAAACGGAGATATCCTGATTTCCCGGGATCCCTGTCAGGACCAGGAGAAGCAGAATGCTCAGATCCTGGAGATGATCGAGGAAGGGATCGAGGTACTGTTTCTGAATCCGGTGGACTGGGAGAAGGTGAAGCCTGCGCTGGAAGCCTGCCGGGAGGCGGAAGTGGTGGTGATCAACGTCGATACAGTGGTGAAGGACAGGGAATATGTGGTCTCCATCGTGGAGACGGACAATTATCTGGCGGGTGTTCTCTGTGCGCAGGACATGATGCAGAAGGTGGACAGTGCCAGGATCGTGATTATCGGCAATCCAATCCAGACCTCTATCATGAACCGGGTGCAGGGATTTCTGGATACTATTGAGGGAAATGAGAACTATCAGGTGGTGTATACGGGAATTGGTGCAGGAGAATTTGAAGTCTCTGCGGAGGTTATGGCAGATTTCCTGAAAGAAAAGGTGGATTTCAATGTGGTGCTGGGGGGAAATGATCCCACGGCGCTGGGAGTGCTGGCAGCGCTGCAGCAGTACCGGAGAGAAAAGGGGGTGCTGCTCTACGGGATCGACGGCTCGCCGGATTTTAAAGGAATGCTGGAGCTGGGCTATCTGTCCGGGACCAGTGCACAGAGCCCGAAGACCATCGGAGAGGTGGCTGCACAGACGGCGTATGACTATCTGAACGGACAGGAAGTGGATCCATATATCAGCATTGAGCCGTATCTGATCACAGGAGAAAATCTGGATGAATATGAGATCAACAGCTGGCAGTAGTCAGGAGGAGGCTTATGAGTGACAGGAAAGACCGGTATATCGCGTTGTTTCAGGGAGCCATGCTGATCCTGAACTGTGTGGCTGTGACATCCATCTGTGCATTTATCTATGTGACGACCAGAAGGATCCTGGCTTATTATGATGCCAGAAGATTTCTGAACGGGGTCGTGACGATTCCGAACAGCCCCAGGGACAATCTTGTTGTCTGTATGGTGCTTATGGGGATTCTGGTGCTGACCTTTACTGTACGGCAGTTTATAAAGGACCTGCAGAACCGTTTTGCCGTCGTGACACTGATTCTGGATATGGCTGTGTGCAGTGCGGTCATTTTTCATCTGGATTTTAATTATAACGGACTGATTCTCCTGGTATTTGCAAATGTGATCTCCTATGTAAAGGATGGAAAAGCCAAGCTGTTTTTTGTGGCGCTGGCCATCGCCGGTTATCTGGTGGCGGATTATGAGCTGTTATCCATTTATATGCCGCTGTATAATATAGATGACTATATCCGCTACTATGCTTCCGGTACACAGCAGTATCTGTTCAGTGTATACAATATTATGGTGTCGCTGAATATTATTCTCTTCATCGTCTACTGCGTCTATGTGATCAATGCCCAGAGAGGAACGATTGAGGAAGTCAATCATCTGTACCGGGAGCTGCAGACAGCCAATGAACAGCTGAAGGAATATGCGGATATGACAGAGCGGATGGCACAGACAAGAGAACGGAACCGGCTGGCAAGGGAGATCCATGACACGCTGGGACATACGCTGACCGGGATTGCCACGGGTCTGGACGCCTGCCTTGCGCTGATTGAAGTATCCCCGGAACAGACAAAGAAACAGCTTCTGCTTCTGTCCAAGGTGAGCCGGGAGGGGATCCTTGACATCCGCCGTTCGGTCAATGAGCTCCGGCCGGATGCGCTGGAGCGGCTGAGCCTGGAGGTGGCCATCCGCAAGATGGTGACCGACATGAGTCAGGTCTCGGACGTGTCCATTTATTTCGAGACCGACGAAAAGCATCTGAAATTTGATGAGGACGAGGAAAATGCCATTTACCGTGTGATTCAGGAGAGCATCACCAATGCGGTGCGGCATGGGAAGGCGGAGAAGATCTGGATCACGCTGAAACGGGTGGACGGAGAGATCCTGCTGGTCATCAAGGATAACGGGACCGGTGCCAAGAAGATGGAAAGCGGATTCGGGACGAGACATATCCGGGAACGGATCGAGATGCTCAAAGGTACCGTGGATTTTGACGGACAGCATGGTTTTACAGTAACTGCACATATACCTATCAGATGGGGGGAGACTTATGATTAAAGTATTGATAGCGGACGATCAGGAGCTGATTCGTCAGAGTCTTCAGATCGTACTGAACAGCAAGGAAGGGATCGAGGTCACTGATGTGGCTTCTGACGGGCAGGAGGTGATCCGCTGCATCCGCAGACAGAAACCGGATGTGATTCTGATGGATATCCGGATGCCCAAGATGGACGGGGTCCAGTGTACGCAGATCATCAAGGAAAATTATCCGCAGATCAAGATTATTATACTGACGACCTTTGACGATGACGAGTATGTGTACAATGCTCTGAAATTCGGAGCCAGCGGCTATCTGCTGAAAGGGGTATCCATGGATGAGCTGGAAAATGCCATCCGGACGGTATACAGTGGTCATGCCATGATCAATCCGGAGATCGCCACCAAGGTTCTGAAACTTTTTTCTCGGATGGCTCAGGCGGACTATACGATCCCTGTGGGGAACAAAGGCGTGGCAGAGCTGACGAAGACCGAGTGGAAGATTATTGCTCAGGTGGAGACCGGAGCGGCAAATAAGGAGATCGCGGAGGCGCTGAAGCTCTCGGACGGGACGGTGAGAAATTATCTGAGTACGATTCTCAACAAGCTGGATTTAAGAGACCGGACGCAGCTTGCGATCTGGGCCGTGCAGACCAATGCGTCAAAGCATGTGAGTGAGGAAGGATGATGAAGAAGAAATATGGCTGGGCAGCGGCAGCCGCCATACTTGTTCTGGGGGCTGCAGTGCTGGCTGCCGGCTTCTGCCGGAAGAAGGAGACCGTACTGGAGTTCGGGATGTTCACCGGGAGCAACTGGGATGTGGCCAACGCCAACAGTTTTGTCATTATTGACAAGGCCATCGCCCGGTTTGAACAGGAGCATCCGGGGGTGCGGATCCATTATTACAGCGGTGTGATGAAAGAAGACTATTCCGAATGGCTGTCCAGAAAGCTTCTGGCCGGAAAGGAACCGGACGTTTTCATGGTGCTGGGGACGGATTTCAATCAGTTTTCGGCGCTTGGGGTCATGAAGGACCTGGACAGCCGGATTCAGGAGGATCCGGATTTTGAACCGGACCGGTATTTTTCCAGCGCCTTTCGCACCGGGCAGTACGGCGGCGCTCAGTACGCCCTTCCCTATGAGGTAGTGCCCACGCTGATGTTCGTTAACAAAACCCTCCTGACCAAGGAAGGGATCGAGATGCCGGATCAGGACTGGACGTGGGAGGAACTGTATGACATCTGCCGGAAAGTGACGAAGGATACGGACGGGGACGGGATTCTGGATCAGTTCGGCATCTACAATTTTGACTGGATGGATGCAGTGTGTTCCAACGGTGGGGAGGTCTTTCAGGCTGACGGTTCTTCCTGTTATATGGCAGATGACCGGATCGTGGAATCTGTGAAATACATCCGGCAGCTCAATGCGCTGAATCAGGGACAGAAAGTGGTACAGGAGGATTTTAACGGCGGCAGTGTGGCATTTATGCCGCTGACCTTTGCAGAATACCGGACATACAAGACCTATCCCTACAAGATCCGCAGATATGCGAATTTCCAGTGGGACTGTATCACCATGCCTGCCGGGAGCCAGGGAGAAAATCTCTCTCAGGTGGATACCCTGCTCATGGGGATCAGCGCCAATACCAGGAAGGAAGAGCTGGCCTGGGAATTTCTGAAGCTTCTGACTTATGATGAGTCAGTCCAGACGGAGATCTTCCAGTATTCACAGGGAGCATCTGTTCTGAAAGCAGTGACTCAGTCCCGGGAGATGGAAAATATCGTTCAGGAGGATATGGAGGAGGGAGATACGGTTATCAGCGGGAATCTTCTGGGGCGCGTCATTGAGGAAGGATACATAAAGCCGCAGTTCAGGCGGTATGAACAGGCGCTTGCTCTGGCTGACAGCGAGATCAATCTCATTCTGGAAAATGATAAATCCGTGGACAGCAGTCTGAAGATTCTGCAGAGGACCATCAACAGCTATCTGCAGCAGTAGCCGATAAGAGGTGTTAAGAAGATTTTACTTTTCTTATGGAAAAAACTGTAATATAATGGGTATAGATCTCAGGCAGGGGGCAATACTTTCACTGAGAGATTTTACATAAGGATGAGGCGCGGTCTATGGAAGAAAACTGGAAAGATTATTATCATAAGGGTCTGGCTGCTTTTTTGACAGTAGCCATGTGTATTTTGTTCTTTTTTATGGTCTTTCGATTTGCTCAGATCCAGGCATATGCGAAAATGATCATGAAGATCCTGCGGCCCTTTGCATTCGGGGCAGTGATTGCTTATCTGCTCTCCCCGCTGTGCAATCATTTTGAGCGGTATCTGGCGGATATCGGCAATCTGGAAAAGCGGCCTGCGAAATCAGCAGAGAAGCTCCGGAAGTTTTTTGGGGGCGTGAGTATCTTTCTGAGCCTTTTTCTCTTCTGCTTTGTGATCTATGTGCTGGTGGCCATGGTTGTATCCCAGGTGCTCAGCAGTGTCCGGACGCTGGCGGAAGCCATGCCGGGATATGTTCTGACGATTACCGGATGGCTGGAGGGGCTGATCAATGAAGAGATGGCGCCGGCCATGAACTATCTGGAGCAGTATTCCGAGGATATCATCAACTGGATACAGGATTTTGCCAGAACGCAGCTTTTCCCCAATATTAACAGCATCATGAGCGGCAGCTCGATCAGCCTTCTGACTTTTGTACTGGCGGCAAAGGATCTGGTCATCGGGCTGATTGTGGCAGTTTACTTTATGAACAGCCGGCGGGTGTTCGGCCGGCAGGCTAAAATGGTAGTCTATGCGCTGTTTCCGCCCAGGGATCATCTGGGCGAAGACCAGATGCAGACTGCGGACTGGATCCTGAAAGAAGTAGATATTATCAATGATTATCTGGGAGGATTTATCAAGGGAAAGCTTCTGGATTCCCTGATTATCGGACTGATCTGCATGGTATTTACGAGTATCGTGAACATGCCCTATGCGGTCCTGGTCAGTGTGGTGATCGGGGTGACCAATATCATCCCGTTTTTCGGACCGTTCATCGGGGCAATTCCCACAGCAGTGCTGATTCTCATGGTGGATCCGGTGAAATGTATTTACTTTATTTTCTTTATCTTGGTGCTGCAGCAGTTTGACGGGAATATCCTGGGGCCGAAGATCCTGGGCAATACCACGCATCTGAGCAGCTTCTGGGTGCTGTTTGCGATTCTTCTGTTCGGAGGACTGTTCGGGATCGTGGGGATGGTCATCGGAGTGCCGGTCTTCGCATTCTTCTATCAGCTGGCAAGGGAATGGATCCAGGGCCGCCTGAAGAAACAGAAGCTGAAAAGAGAGAAAATGGAGGCTGCAGAGAAAGCCTTCTTATAAAGCAGGAGCTGCCGGACGGCAGCTCCTTTTTCAGGGGTTATTTTTTCTTTCTTCTGTATTTTTCCTCACAGTATTTGCAGCGGTAGATCTCCTTTTCCGGATCGGTCAGGACGAAGATATGATCCAGCTCCTGCTCGATGGAAGTGATGCAGCGGGGATTGTGGCATCTGGCTACATTCTTGATCTCCTTTGGCAGGGAGAGACGTTTCTTTTCCACGATGCGGTCGTCCTTGATGATGTTGACTGTGATATTGTGGTCAATGAATCCCAGAGCCTTCAGGTCGATGGCATCGATGGAGCATTCAATCTTGATGATATCCTTTTTCCCCATCTTGTTGCTGCGGGCATTTTTAATGATGGCGACGCAGCAGTCGAATTTATCCAGGTTCAGATACTGATAGATCTCCATGCTCCGGCCTGCCTCGATATGATCCAGTACGAAGCCTTCACTCAGTCCGCCGATATTTAACATACATTCACCTCCAGAAGGGTAAGGATCAAGGCCATACGTACGTAGACGCCGTACTGCACCTGACGAAAATAAGCTGCTCTTGGGTCCCTGTCTACTTCCACAGAGATCTCATTCACTCTGGGAAGGGGATGCATGACGATCATGTCCTCTTTGGCGAGATTCATCTTTTTGTTATTCAATATGTAGAAATCCTTCAGCCGGATATAATCCTCTTCGTTGAAGAACCGTTCCCGCTGTACCCGGGTCATGTAGAGAATATCCAGTTCGGGCATGACATCTTCCAGCCGTTCCACTTCCTTGTAGGGAATGTTCTGAGCCTCCAGCACATCTTCTTTGATATAGCCCGGGACCTTCAGCTCCTCGGGAGAGATGAAGACGAAGGTGATATGTTCATAACGTGCCAGAGCACGGACGAGGGAGTGGACGGTGCGCCCGAATTTCAGATCGCCGCACAGACCGATGACAAGGTGATCAAGCCGTCCTTTCAGGGAACGGATCGTAAGGAGATCGGTTAAGGTCTGAGTGGGATGCTGATGTCCGCCGTCGCCGGCGTTGATGACAGGAATAGAAGAGACTGCACTGGCGACCATGGGAGCACCTTCCTTGGGGTGACGCATGGCACAGATGTCAGCGTAACAGGATATCATACGAATTGTATCAGAAACACTTTCTCCTTTGGCTGCGGAGCTGCTGGCCGCAGAAGAAAAACCAAAAATATTGCCGCCCAGATTCATCATGGCAGCTTCAAAACTGAGTCGGGTCCTCGTGCTTGGTTCATAGAACAAAGTAGCAAGCTTTTTGCCGTCACATGCATGTGCATATTTTTCCGGGTGCTTCTCGATGTCATGGGCGAGATCCAGAAGCTGATCCAGCTCTTCCACCGAGAAGTCCAGAGGACTCATCAAATGTCTCATACATACCTCCTGAATTATAATTCCGCTGTAGCCCTGCTTATAAAGAGCTTTCGCTGATAAAAAAGTTCCGCCCAGGCCCCTGCGGGGCCCTGGCTGATTAAAACTGCGCTATGAACAGGATACACGATATACGGAGAAAATTCAACTTGTTTCTGGGAAAAGTTCAGGGAGCTTCTCTGAGCAGGACTCTCTCATAGAAAAGTCCCACAAGGAACCAGACGGGGGCGTAGTCCAGACGGATGACGCCCTGCAGGTGGTAAGGGGCGCGGCTGTAGTCCCAGGGGCACATGTCCTTCTGCTTCAGGAGGCAGCCGCTTATATATTCTCCAAGAAAAATGCAGGACATGTAGACGAATCCCCTTTGAAAAAGCGGTGCGTTTTTCATTTTCTGCATAACAGGTGCAAGGAAGGCCGCGCTTCCGTAGATGGGGAACATCCAGAGGGAGGATCTGCCGGTCAGCTTCAAATTGCGGACCCGGAAGGCATGCAGACCGGTCCAGAGAAGCTCCATGGCCCAGCCGATCATTCCGCATCGTAAAAAATTTTGTATTATCATAGAAGCTATTATGGGACATATGAGAAAAATTATACATCCGGACAGGCGAAACCAGGATCCCGGGCTTGCGTCAGGGGGTGCTTGAAAGTGATGCTTTCATATGTTATGATGAGGAACAGTGAAGCAGATGTCCATATGATTATTATAGAGAAAGTGTGAAAAACATGACATATGAAGAAGCAAAGCAGTTTCTGGAGGACTGCAATCAATATGCGGGAGAATTTACGCTGGAGCCGCTGCAGGAGATGCTGAGGCGTCTGGGGGATCCCCAGGAGGAACTGTCCTTTGTGCATATCGCGGGAACGAACGGGAAGGGCTCCGTACTGGCGTATGTGTCCACGGTATTAAAGGAAACAGGATATCGGGTGGGGAGATATATTTCTCCTACGATTTTCAGCTACCGGGAGCGGATTCAGGTCAATGAGCAGTACATAACAAAAGAGGCGCTGGTGCGTCTGACGGAGCGGATCCGGGCAGTGGGAGAGCAGATGCTGTCGGAGGGCCTGTCCCATCCCACCATGTTTGAGGCGGAGACGGCGCTGGCTTTTCTGTATTTTGCGGAGCAGAAATGTGATCTGGTAGTGCTGGAGTGCGGCATGGGCGGCAGACTGGATGCAACCAACGTCATACGTCATACCATAGTGGCGGTGCTGGCTTCCATCAGTATGGACCATATGGGATTTCTGGGAAATACGCTGTCGGAGATCGCACAGAACAAGGCAGGAATCATCAAACCGGGCTGTACGGTGGTGACTGTGAAACAGGAGCCGGAGGCCGAAGCTGCGGTGCTTTTGCAGGCAGAGGCGCAGGGCTGTACGGTGGTGACGGCAGATCCGGCGCGTGCAGTGAACCGAAAAAGGGGACTGTTTTCCCAGGTCTTTGACTACGGGGAGCGAAAGGCGGCAGAGATCTCTCTGTCGGGCGAATACCAGTTTGCCAACGCAGCGCTGGCGCTGGAAGTGATCGATGTGATGAGGGAAAAGGGCTACGGAATCCCGGAAGAGGCAGTCAGGAAAGGTTTAAAGGAGACGGTCTGGACAGGCCGGTTCAGCGTGATTGCAAAGGCGCCCTGTGTGATCGTGGACGGGGCGCACAACCGGGATGCGGCCGGGAAGCTTGCCCGGACCATTGAGAATTATCTGGGCGGGAAGAGGCTGATCTATATCATGGGTGTCCTGGCGGATAAGGAATATGAGGCCGTGATCCGGCAGACGGCCCGCTACGCCTCGGAGATCATCACGGTGATGACGCCGGACAATGTGAGGGCTCTGCCGGCGGAGAAACTGGCGGAAGCAGTAGTGGTATATAATCCCCATGTCCAGGCGGCAGAGAGCATCCGGGCGGCTGTAAAGCAGGCATATGAGCTGGCGGGAGAGGAAGACGTGATTCTGGCTTTCGGCTCTCTATCGTACTTGGGAGAGCTGGTACGGGCAGTGGAAGAGAGGAGACAGGAGAAAAAATGACAGACTTACTGGAACTTCGGGATCAGATCGATAAAATCGATCGGGAGATCGTACGGTTATTTGAAGATCGAATGGAGATCTGCAGACAGGTGGCGGAGTACAAGATTGCCAACGGGAAGAAGGTCCTGGACCGGGACAGAGAGCTTGAGAAGCTGGAAGTGCTGGGCGGGCTTGCCCACAACGATTTTAACAGGCATGGGGTGAAGGAACTGTTTCAGCAGATCATGTCCATGAGCAGAAAGCTGCAGTACCAGCTGCTGGCCGGGGAGGGCGTGTCGGGCAGCCTGCCCTTTACCCGGATCGATCAGATCGACCGGAAGAACTGCCGGGTGGTCTATCAGGGCGTGGAAGGGGCTTACCAGCATGAGGCGGCGCTCCGGTATTTCGGGGAGGATGTGAATATTTTCCATATGGACAGCTGGCGGGGATGTATGGAGGCGATCAAGGAAGGAATGGCAGACTATGCGGTGCTTCCCATAGAAAATTCGTCTGCCGGAGAAGTCAACGATATCTACGACCTTCTGGAAGAGTACGAGAATTATATCGTCGGCGAGCAGATCCTGAAGATTGACCATGCGCTTCTGGGTGTTCCGGGCGCCCGGCTCTCGGATATCCGGACGGTCTACTCCCATCCCCAGGCGCTGATGCAGTGCTCGCTTTATCTGGAACAGCAGCAGGGATGGAAGCAGGAAAGTATGGCAAATACGGCCATGGCAGCGAAAAAGGTGGCCAAAGACGGGGACAGGACTCAGGCGGCCATCGGAAGCGTGGCGGCGGCGGAGCATCACGGGCTGGTGGTGCTGAAAGCGCCGCTGAACCACAACCGTTTTAATTCCACCCGCTTTATTATCGTTACCAACCGGAAGATGTATGAAAAGGATGCGAAGAAGGTCAGCATCTGTTTTGAACTGCCCCATACGAGCGGAAGCCTTTATAATATTCTGTCGCATATTATTTACAATGACCTGAATATGTGTAAGATCGAGTCAAGACCCATTCCGGAACACAACTGGGAGTATCATTTCTTCGTAGACTTTGACGGCAACCTGAATGACAGCGCGGTGAAGAATGCCATCCGCGGGATCATGGAGGAGGCCGTGAATTTCAAGATCCTCGGGAATTACTAAGCGCCGGAGGAATGCAGGGCGACGCGGCTTTCAACCCATCCAGGAGCGTCCGGGGGATGGACAAACCGGATTTGATGCCTGTCCCCAGTGCGATGTCCGGCTTGTTTTTTCCATGGAAATCAGAGCCGCCGGTGATGAGAAGTCCGTACTGCTCTGCAAGGGAGCGTAGGAACGCCTCATCAGAGCCGCGGTTCAGCACATAGATGGCTTCAATTCCCATGAGGCCCTCTGCTTTCAGTTCGCCGACGAGCTGATGGAGCTGCTTTCTGGACAGAGAGTAGAGGAGCGGGTGTGCCAGCACCGGGATCCCTCCATGGGACAGGATGAGCCGTATGGCGTCTGCGGGCGTCGTTTCGGCCTTTGGGACGAAGCAGGGGGCATGGTCCCCCAGATATTTGTCAAAAGCGATCTGGCGCGTCTCTACGCAGCCTCTGTCCGTAAGCCATGCGGCCATGTGAGCCCGGGTGATGACGGCATCGGGAAAGCATGCAGTGAGCGCTTCCATGGATATGGGAAATCCGGTATGCTCCCGGATGCGTTCGCACATCTGCCGGTTGCGTACATCCCGGGCATTCAGAAATTCATGAAGCTTCTGCTGAAAGGATTCTGCCCGGTAATCCATAAAATAGCCCAGTATGTGGACATCCCGGTGGAGATACCGGGTGGAAAATTCGATGCCGGGGACGACTTCCACACCAGTGCCTTCGGCAGCGCGGACGGCCCTGTCGATGCCGTCGGTGGTGTCATGATCCGTCAGTGCGAAAGCGGACAGGCCGACAGTCTGTGCCAGAGCAACCAGCTCTTCGGGAGTCCAAGATCCGTCGGAACAGTCAGAATGGACATGCAGGTCGATGGTATTCATAAATAAAATATCTCCTTGTATTTTTTATAGAAAGAGTATAACACATATGAAGGAATTTTTGAAAATTGTATTTGGACTGGCATTTCCCATTGCACTCCAGAATCTGATCAATACGGCGGTGACAACCGCAGATGTGGTCATGCTGGGCAAAGTGGGAGAGACCGCTCTCTCCAGCGGCTCTCTGGCAGGTCAGGTCCAGTTTGTCATGGGTCTGATGGTCTTCGGAATGACCTCCGGAGCGTCGGTGCTGACGGCGCAGTACTGGGGGAAGAAAGACATCAGGACCATTGAGAAAGTGTTCAGTATGACGATCTGCTTTGCTCTGACAGCCGGGATGGTCTTCTTCCTTGCGGCGGAGCTTTTTCCGGAACAGATCATGCATATCTTTTCTTCGGAACAGGAAGTTATAGAGGGAGGCGCGGCTTATCTTCGGATCGTTGCGTTCAGCTATCCGCTGTCGGCGTTCTGTATGGGGTATCTGTATCTCATGCGGAGTGTGGAGCGGGCGAAGATCGGAACGGCCGTCTTTGCCTGTTCTCTGGTGGCCAATGTTGTTATGAATATGATCTTTATCTTCGGACTTCTGGGGGCGCCGGTCATGGGCGTCCGGGGAGCGGCTCTGGCGACTCTTCTCTCCCGGTGTCTGGAATTTGTGCTGGTGGTGGGATATATGTGGAAGGTGAACCGGCAGGTGTGCATCCGGTGGACGTATTTCTTCCGCTGGGACCGGCTTCTGCTCCGGGATTTTCTCATTCTGTCCATCCCGGTGGTGCTCAATGAGTCTCTGTGGGGGGCGGGGATGTCTGCCAACGCAGCGATCCTGGGGCAGCTGGGCAGCCCGGCTGCGGCAGCCAACTCCGTCGTGCGCGTGATTCGGGAGCTGGTGATGGTTATGAGCATCGGACTGTCAGCGGCCACCAGTGTGCTGGTGGGAAAGGCCATCGGGGAGAGAAGATTTGACGTGGCGGAGACGTATGCAAGGAGAATGGTATTCTTAAGCATTGGTGTGACATTCTGTGCCAGCGCAGCCATGTTCTCATTGCGCCACACGGTTGCAGGAGCGCTGACCCTGGGTGCGGAAGCGAAGAACTATCTGCTGTTCATGCTGGTTGTTCTGTCGGTTTACAGTCTGTGCCAGTCTGTAACCTGCCCAGTGATTGTGGGGGTGCTCCGGGCAGGCGGCGATACCAGATTCGGACTGATCCTGGAGGGCAGCGCCCTGTGGGTCGGTTCCATACTCATGGGGTGGATTGGTGCATTTGTACTGCATCTGCCGGTAAAGGCTGTGTTCGTACTTCTGATGCTGGATGAATTTATCAAGCTGCCTTTTGCGGCGTGGAGGTATCGGTCAAAGGTGTGGCTGCGGGATGTGACACGGTAGAGAAGAAGGCAGATCATGTGTATCATTCGGATCAGACGGATGGATTTCCGGAAAAAAGGATTGACATTTTGCGGGAAAACGGTATGATTTTGAGTGTGAGAATGCATACAGGAGGAAGAATCATATGGACTATGCAAAGGAATCATTGAGGCTTCATGGAGAGTGGAAGGGTAAGATCGAGGTCGTGGCGAAGGTGCCGGTGGAGACGAAGGACGATCTGTCTCTGGCATATACGCCGGGTGTGGCGCAGCCCTGTCTGGAGATCCAGAAGGATATAGAGAAAAGCTATGACCTGACCAGGAGGCACAATATGTGTCTGGTGGTGACGGACGGGAGCGCGGTACTGGGGCTTGGCGACATCGGACCGGAGGCCGGAATGCCGGTCATGGAGGGCAAATGCGTGCTCTTCAAGGCATTCGGAGATGTGGATGCTTTTCCGCTCTGCATAAAGAGCAAGGATGTGGACGAGATCGTCAATACGATCTGGCTTATCTCCGGAAGCTTCGGCGGCGTGAACCTGGAGGACATCTCGGCCCCCAGATGCTTTGAGATCGAGAAGAAATTAAAGGAAAAATGCGATATCCCCATCTTTCATGACGATCAGCACGGGACGGCCATTATCACACTGGCGGGACTTACCAATGCCCTGAAGGTAGTGGGCAAGAAAAAAGAAGAGGTGCGGGTAGTGGTAAACGGCGCGGGAGCTGCTGCAATCTCCATCACGAGACTGCTTCTGACCGCCGGCTTTGCGGACATCACTTTATGCGACCGGAACGGTGCGATCTATGAAGGGCGTGAAAAGGGCATGAATCCGGTGAAAGAAGAGATGGCGGCGCGGACGAACCGGGAAAAGAGACAGGGGACGCTTGCGGATATGCTGGTGGGCGCGGATGTGTTTATCGGCGTCAGCGCTCCCGGGGTGGTGACTGCGGAGATGGTGAAGACCATGAATCCGGATGCAGTCATCTTCGCCTGCGCCAATCCTACGCCGGAGATCTTCCCCGAGGATGCAAAGGCGGGAGGCGCCAGAGTCGTATCCACCGGGCGGAGCGATTTCCCCAATCAGATCAACAACGTTCTGGCTTTTCCGGGGATCTTCCGGGGAGCGTTCGATGTGCGTGCCAGTGACATCAATGATGAAATGAAGCTGGCAGCTGCAGAGGCGCTGGCGGGTCTGATTTCGGACGAAGAGCTGAACGAAGAGTATATCATTCCCAGGGCATTTGATCCCAGAGTCGGAAAAGCCGTGGCAGCAGCTGTTGCTGAGGCGGCCAGAAGAACGGGAGTTGCCAGGATCTGACGCAGGGGGCGGTGTGTGCAGCACACCGCCGCATTTATGTGAGGAGAATTTGTAAAAAATGAAACAGATGAAAAATAACGTCATGCTGCTTTTGACGGCTCTGATCTGGGGCTGTGCTTTTGTGGCCCAGAGTGTGGGGATGGATTATGTGGGACCATTTACCTTTAACTGTGTCCGATGCATTCTCGGGAGCATCATTCTGATACCGGTGATCTTTCTCATGGATGGTTTGAAGAAAAGAAGCGGCATGGAGGAAGAGGCAATGAAGAAGGCAAGAGGCAATGGCCGGATGCTTCTGACTGGAGGTATCTGCTGCGGCGTGATCCTGGCTGTGGCGAGCAGCCTGCAGCAGTTCGGCATCCTGTTCACTACGGTGGGAAAGGCAGGCTTTATCACGGCGATGTATATCGTTCTGGTTCCCATACTGGGAGTCTTTGTGGGAAAGAAGATTCGGCCGCTGATCGTTCTGTGTGTGCTGGTTGCTGTGGCAGGGCTGTATTTCCTGTGTATGACAGAGCAGTTCGCCCTTGGTATGGGGGATCTGTTTGTGCTGTTGTGTGCACTGGTGTTTTCCATTCATATTCTGGTCATTGATCATTTTTCACCGCTGGTGGACGGGGTACGTATGTCGGCGATCCAGTTTCTGACGGCGGGGATTGTCTGTGGTGTGCCCATGCTGATCTGGGAGAATCCAAAGCCGGAGAACATTCTGGCCGCGTGGATGCCCGTGCTGTATGCAGGCATTTTGTCCTGCGGGGTGGCATATACCCTGCAGATTCTTGGGCAGAAGAACGTGGATCCCACCGTAGCGTCTCTGCTGCTGAGTCTGGAATCGGTGTTCTCGGTGCTGGCAGGCTGGGTGATCCTTCATCAGAGCCTGAATCAGAGGGAACTGTTTGGATGTGCGCTGATGTTCGCGGCGATCATCATGGCGCAGCTGCCGCAGAGGAAAGGACAGGGAAATAAGGCATGATAGAAGTGACTGTAAGCCAGGCGGGTTTTGAATATGATATTCATTCTCTGGTGAAGGCGTTTTTTCCGGGGGAAGAGGTATCTGTCCGGGTGCAGGAAGATTTTACAGAAGCCGCCGGACGCCGGATGAAGGTGGTGTTTACACAGGAAATGGTGACGGCGGAGGTTCTGGAGGATGGAAGCACAAAGGAGAGCCGGCACTGTCCGATCGATCCCGGGAACCGGAAGGAGACGAAGACGCATCTGAAACAGATGATTTACAGGGCTCTGGCCGCGTACACGGGGCAGGAGCTGCCCTGGGGGACGCTGACCGGCATCCGGCCGGTGAAGATCGCCATGCAGC
The DNA here is from genome assembly GCA_910574805.1 of Lachnospiraceae bacterium. Lineage (GTDB taxonomy): Bacteria > Bacillota > Clostridia > Lachnospirales > Lachnospiraceae > Hominiventricola. Next base: position 167,963 of record CAJTCV010000003.1, read on the forward strand.
TTCTGGAGGACGGGAAGAGCAACGTGGAGACTGCGGCGTATATGCGGAATGTCTATCTGGCCAGCAGGGAAAAGGCGGCTCTGAGCGTTATGATCGCCAATAAGGAACGGCATGTGCTGCAGGGTATTGATTATAAAGACGGGTACAGTCTGTATGTGGGGATCCCGTTCTGCCCCAGCACCTGCCTGTACTGCTCTTTTGCGTCCTATCCGCTGGCGCGGTGGGAAAACCGCATGGACGACTACCTGGAGGCCCTTTTTCAGGAATTTGATTATGCGGCGGAGCAGTTCGGAGGCCGGAAGCTGAATACGGTCTATGTGGGAGGCGGGACGCCCACCACGCTGAGCCCGGAGCGGCTTGACCGGCTGCTTGTCAGGATCCGGACAAAATTTGATCTGTCGCATGTGCAGGAATTTACCGTGGAGGCCGGCAGACCGGACAGCATCACAGAGGAGAAACTGAAGGTGCTCCTGGAGCACGGGATCGACCGGATCTCCATCAACCCCCAGACCATGAAGGACGAGACGCTGCGGATCATCGGGCGCCACCATACGGTGGAACAGACGAAGGAGGCCTATGCCCTTGCCCGCAGGATGGGTTTCTCCCACATCAATATGGATCTGATCGTGGGGCTTCCGGGAGAGGGATATGAGGATGTGGAGCATACCATGCAGGAGATCGCTGTTCTGGCGCCGGACAGTGTGACAATCCACTCACTGGCCATCAAGCGGGCGGCGCGACTGAATCTCTTCCGGGAAAAATACGAGGAAATGGGGCTTCACAACAACATGCAGATCATGGATATGACGGCCGGATACTGTGCACAGATGGGGCTGTTTCCGTATTATCTGTACCGTCAGAAAAATATGGCGGGCAATTTTGAAAATGTGGGATATGCAAAGGCGGACAGGGCCGGGATCTACAACATTCTGATGATGGAGGAGAAACAGGACATCGTGGCCTGCGGAGCCGGCACCATATCCAAGAGGGTGTACCCTGACGGGCGTATTGAACGGTGCGAGAACGTGAAAGAAGTGGCGCAGTACATGGAGCGGATCCATGAGATGACAGAGCGGAAACGGAAGCTTTTTTCCCAGGGGATATAGGATGATATCTGAACATGCAGACAGTAAGGCAGCGAACAGGGTTTTCAGTTAAGAAAACGGTTCGCTGCTTTTGGCTTTGGAATGAAGTTTGTGAGTGTCAAAACACTGGAGGAATGTGCAGAAGCTACAAAAGAAAAATGGAAATTGGAGAAAATGGATGATGAAAAAGAGCAGAAAAGGAGGTATGATAAGAAATCATAAGGAAATTCAGGAGGATAAGGGAATGAGTTATCTGAATCAGGTCACAGGGTACAGAGGGGATCTGCTTTTGAACAGGTCTGTGGTGAAGAAGGGGATGTATGCGCTGCTGGAACCGGACGGTCTGGTGAAAAATACAATTCCGGGATTTGAAGGATGCGATGTCACAATACTGGCGTCTCCTGCACTGGGCGCTTCCTTTGTGGATTATCTGGTGTCCATCGCCCCGGGCGGAGGGAACCGGAAAGGCTTTGGAGGAGATGTGGAGAGCTTTTTCTATCTGTTTGACGGAAGTGTGAAAGTGTGGAATGAGGAAGAAGAGGCGGTGCTTACGGCAGGCGGATATCTGTATTGTCCGGAAGGCAGGAGGCTGTATTTTGAGAACGCAGGTGACAGCACTGCTCATGGTTTTCTGTATAAGAGAAAATATATTCCGCTGGAAGGAGAGAAAGCCTGTACGGTACTGGGTAATATTCATGAGGTTTCGTGGAAAGAATATGAAGGAATGTCGGATGTGCTTGTAAAGGATTTCCTGCCGTCCGCGTCAGACCTCGGATTTGACATGAATTTTCATATTCTCTGTTTTAAGGCCGGTGCGAGCCATGGATATATCGAGACGCATGTGCAGGAGCATGGAGCATATATCTATTCCGGAAGCGGCATGTACAATCTGAACAATGAATGGATTCCTGTGAAAAAGGGGGACTATCTCTTTATGGGAGCCTACTGCCCGCAGGCATCCTACGCGGTGGGGCGCGGGGAAGATTTTGCCTATATTTATTCCAAGGACTGCAACCGGGACGTGATCCTGTAGAGCGGGATACAGGAGGGATTTTAAGATGCGTGTCAGACCAGAGGAATTAAGAGAATTGATGATTCGGAAATTTACCGGTGCCGGTATGAATCAGGAGCATGCCGGGATCATGGCAGATATTCTGGTGTGGTCGGATTATAAAGGGATCCATTCTCATGGAGCCGTGCGGGTAGAGTATTATACGGAACGGATTGCCAAAGGCGGTATCAATGTAGATCCGGATTTCTCTTTCCGAAAGACAGGTCCGTGCACCGGGATTTTTGAAGGGGACAATGGATGCGGCTATGCGGCTGCCAGCCTTGCCATGGAGCATGCGGTGGCCATGGCAAAGGAGAACGGGGCGGCTGTGGTGGGCGTCAGAAATATCTCACACAGCGGGAGCATCGGATATTATGCGGAGATGGCGGCCAAAGAGGGAATGCTGGCTGTTACCATGTGCCAGTCGGATCCCATGGCTGTTCCGTACGGAGGAACAGAGCCGTTTTACGGAACCAATCCCATTGCCTTCGGAGCGCCCACGGCCGATGAGCGGCTTGTGATCTTTGATATGGCGACGACGGTACAGGCGTGGGGCAAGATCCTGGTGGCCAGAGCGAAAAAGGAGTCGATTCCGGATACCTGGGCAGTGGATGAAGAGGGGCGGCCCACGACGGATTCCAGTAAAGTGAATGCGCTCCTTCCCATTGCGGGTCCCAAAGGATACGGGTTGATGATGATGGTGGATGTACTGTCCGGCATCCTGCTGGGAGTGCCTTTTGGCAGGCATGTCAGCTCCATGTATGAGGATCTGTCACAGGGAAGGAGGCTGGGACATCTGCATATTGTCATGGACCCTGCCAGATTTACAGACAGGTCAAAGTTCCTGGAGCAGATGTCGCAGGTTCTGGATGAGCTGGCGGAAGTAAAACCGGCTCCCGGATTTACGAAGGTCTGTTATCCGGGAGAGCGGGGGATGCTCCGCAGAAAGAAATACGAAGAGGATGGAGGAATTGAGATCGTAGATGAGCTGTATGAGTATCTGATCAGCAGTGAACTTCATCACAACCGCTATGATCATAAGAACAGGTTTGCTGAATAGACAGTCGCCGGATGGGGGACAGGGCATGACACTGGAAAAACTGTTGGAGGATGAAACCCTTCAGGATCTGACAATCATTAATCAAAAAGCGGATTTGGGCCGGGATGTGTCGTCGGTGGAATCAACGGAAACGCCCGACGTTGTGGCGTATGTCTCTGTGAACAGCCTGATCATCACAACTGCCATGGTGTATAAGGACGATCAGGAACGGCTCTGTGAACTGATCCTGCGTCTGAATGCAATGCCGTGCGCGGGGCTGGCGATCAAGCTGGGAAGATTTGTGGATAAACTGGACCGGAAAGTGATCGAGACTGCGGATTCCGTGGGATTTCCCCTGATCCGGATCCCCATGTGCAGAACGCTTGGGAATGTCTATCATAATCTGCTGTCCATTATCTGGGAGAGCGAGAACAAGGATCTGATCGATGCACTGAATATCCAGAAGAAGTTCTATAATTTGATCATTCACGGCATTTCTTTAAAACGTCTTGTGAAGGTGCTGGGGACGACCATCAGAAAGCATGTCCTGATCATTGATCGGTTCGGAGAGATCTGCGGGTGCTGTCAGACCAGTGAGTATGAGAACAGAATTGCTGTCAGACTGATCCGGAAAATTGATAAAGACAACAGTGAGTATATCCGAAAAGCTGTTCCCGCTTCCGGAAAGGAAAAGGAGACGGTCGTGCAGATCTATCCGATCAAGTCTGTCAATCGAAACAGCCATTTTCTTCTCATCTTTGACCGGGAAGGAAATTCAGCAATCTCTGCTTTTGTAATGGAAGAGATTATTCTGATCCTTGGGATGCATTTTTACAAAAACCTGTTTATGTATCTGAATGAGATGCGTACAAGGGACAGCTTTCTGCAGATTATGCTGAAGGACAGCAAGGAAGAGCACTGGTCACACCAGCAGATTCTGGCTCTGGGGCAGGAGCACGGCTTAAGGCACAGTGATTACTACCGGGTTGTGCTGGGGCGTTTTCGGACGGCGGAAGTGCAGAAGTTTCATATGGTGCAGCTTCTGCGCAGAGAGGAAGAATATATTCTCGTTTATGATTATCTGAAACGGAAGATCAGAACCTGTTTTCAGGAAAATATCGTGGTACTGCCGGATATCAGCCATTGGCGGTATATGCTGCTGATCCAGGAAAAGAGTGTGGATCTTCGCCGGGCTCTGGATGAGATCTGTCATACCGTGGAATCTTCCTTTCAGAAACAGATGGTCTTTTCCTATGGAAATGATGCATATGATATGGGAACGACGACTGCCTCCTACTGGGAGGCGGCGGAGATCTTCCAGAATCTGGAGGACTGTCCGGAGGAATATATTTTTACTTATAAGCCGCAGAATATTATGGAGCTGCTGAAAGGGATTTCAGGGGTGAGGATCGATGAAGTGTGCAGACGTATGCTGAAGGAGCTTGCATTTCCGGCGGATGAGATGAACCGGGAACTGAAAAAAACTTTGAAGGCGTATCTTGACTGCCACTGCAGCATCATGGAGACGGCCAACCGTCTGTATCTTCACAGAAATACCGTCCGGTACCGGATCAAAAAATGTGAGGAGATCATGGGAAATGACCTGAGTGATTCCCAGTACTGTTTTCAGCTGCAGTTGTGCCTGATCTTGTCTGATATGTAAAGAAAAGAGAAAGAATACAGGAGTTTTCCGTTGGAATATGGAAGACTCCTTTTGTTTTGTGTTTTATTGAATGTACAATACGCACAATAAAGGCGTTTTTTTTGTTCTTCTGATATATAGGATATACAAAACATATGGATTATACTTGGCATATCAAATGAGAAACAGACAGGTACAGGAGGGAAGTATGATAACTGGAAAAGATCTGATTTTGAAAAATGTGGCAGACCCGAAGGTCTCTCTGCCCAGGCATATGCCGAAGATCCCGGATGAAGTGTACGGGCTGAGACTGAAGAAGGTGCTGAGGGCCATGGAACAGAGAAAATATGAGTATCTGATCCTGTACGGAGACCGGGAACATTTTTCCAACTTTGAGTATCTTGTGGGATTCGAGCCAAGGTTCGAGGAAGGAATCCTGATCCTGAGTGCAGACGGGACAGCGGCGCTGCTGCTTGGCAATGAGTGTTTTGTCATGTGCAGGAACAGCCGTTTAAAGGCAAAGGGCATTCTCTATCAGGCGCTGTCTCTTCCGGGTCAGCCCATTGACCAGCTGAGAGATCTGGGAGAAATCCTGGCAGAAGAGGGGCTGAGAGAAGGCGTGAAGACCGGGATCGTCGGGTGGAAGCTCATGTATCCCCGGTACGGACATGAGAGAATGTTCGATGTGCCGTCCTACATTGTGGAAGCAGTGCAGAAAGCAGCAGGGAAGGAACAGGTATCCAATGCCACAGACCTGTTCATCCATCCGGAATACGGTGTGCGGATGGTACATACAGCAGCGGAGATTGCAGCACTGGAGTTTGGCGCAGCCTATGCGTCGGATGCTGTGCGGCGGATGCTTGCGTATATGAGGCCCGGCATGACGGAGCTGGAGATCTCCATGACCATGGGAAGCGGCGGTCTGGAACAGTCCTGCTTTCCGATGATGTCCTCCGGAGAGCGGACGCGTATGGGACTGGTCAGTCCGTCGGACAGAGAGCTCAGGACAGGTGATCCGGTGAGCTGTTCCCAGGGACTTCGGGGCGGTCTTACCTGCCGGGCGGGATATGCGGCATATACAGAGGCGGATCTTCCGGCGGACCGGCGTGACTTTGTGGAGAAACTGGCAGCACCGTATTTTGCAACAGTCGTGAACTGGATGGAGCAGATTCGCCTGGGGGCCTGTGCGGGGGATATTTTCCGGATGGTTCAGAGTACGTTCCCGAAGGAGACTTACGGCTGGGTCCTGAATCCGGGTCATTTTATCGCAACGGAAGAGTGGAGTTCTTCTCCGTTCTATGAAGGCTCCAGAGTGGCGATCCGGAGCGGCATGTGTATCCAGATGGATATTATTCCGGGAATTGACGGTTATGCAGGAGTAAACTGCGAAGACGGGCTGGCGGTTGCCGATGAAGCACTGAGGGATGAGCTGAAGCAGTCGTATCCGGAGGTGTATGACCGGATGCAGCAGAGGAGAGATCTGGCTGTGGAGCAGATCGGGATAAAGCTGGCGGAGGAAGTCCTGCCCTTATCCGGTACATTTGGACTTTACCGTCCGTATCTTCTGAACCACAGTCTGGCATTTTCAGTGAAGAGCTGAAAACACATATATTTAAAAAAGGAGGGTTACAGATGAAAAAAAGAATGATGGCATGGCTGCTGGCAGGTATGATGGCGGCGTCGGCGCTGACCGGCTGCGGAGGGAAGACAGAGCAGGAGCCGGCTCCTGCAGCTCCGGATGCGGCTGCATCGGAAGAGACCGGGGACGGTGAAGAAGCAGACAGCAGTACGGCTGCAGCGGAGTACAAAGAAGAAATCCATATCGGCTACAAGATCGAGCCGGCTACGCTGGACACCATGATGGTGGGAGATGCGCCTGCACGCGTGATTTCTTACGGCAGCATCTATGAAGCACTGGTGACAATGGATGCAGACTTTAAGGTACGGGAGGAACTCTGCGAATCCTATGAAGTAAGTGCGGATGCGAAAGAATATACCTGGAAACTGCGGCAGGGCGTAAAGTTCCACAACGGCGAAGAAATGAAAGCGGACGATGTGGTCGCTTCCATGAACCGCTGGGTGGAGCACTACGGAAATGCCCAGGCCATGGTCGGGGATTCCAGGTTTGAAAAGGTGGATGACTATACGGTGAAAATTTCCCTTGAGAATCCGGCTGCGTTCCTGAACGAGCTGATTGCCACCCAGACCCAGGGTTCGGTGATCATGCCCAAATCCGTGCTGGATGATCTGGACCCGGAGACCGGTTCGGTCAAATCCTATGTAGGCACCGGTCCTTATAAGTTCGGTGAGTGGAAGGAAGGCAGCTATATCCGCCTGGACCGTTATGAGGACTACCAGCCTTATGGGACCGAGGGGGACTGCAGCGGATGGTACGGATATAAGTCTCAGCCGACAAAGACCGTCTATTATGACATTGTCACGGATGTGGCAACCCGCACGACCGGCATCCAGACCGGAGAGTTTGATATCGTTTATGAGATGAGCACGGATGATTATCCCATGTTTGAGGCAACGGACGGATTGAATACATGGAAGGAAATGAATGGAGAGTGGGTAATCGTTTATAACAAAGAGGACGGACTGACGAAGGATATCAATATCCGTCAGGCAGTCAACGCGATTGCGAACCCGACCGAAATCCTCACGGCGGCTCACGGCAATCCGGATTTCTTCCGCGTGGAAGTCAGCTTCATGCCGGAGGAGACAGTGAACTGGTACACGGACAGTGGGAAAGAAAATGCGCATAAGGTGAATGCAGAACTGGCAGAAGAATATCTGGACAAAGCCGGTTACAATGGAGAGACTTTCCGTATTCTCTGTGCGTCCAATGATATCAATCTGAGCAACGCTGCAGTCGCCCTGAAAGCAGAGCTGGAAGCAATTGGCATGACGGTGGAGCTTGTGACGCCCGACTGGACAAGCTATTCCTCCTACCGTTCTGATCCGTCGAAGTATGACGTATTCTTCGCGGCCCTCATTCCGGTGGCAGTACCGCCTCTTCAGTTATATCTCAGTTCCACCTGGGCAGGATTCACCCAGGATCAGCAGATCTTTGACCTGGTGGCTCAGATGAATCAGACGACGGATCTTGACGCCTGTAAGGAAGTATGGGACGAGCTTCAGGCATACTGCTGGACGGAGAGTCTGCCGGCGACAAAACTGGGCACCGTATTCTTATATGGAGTATACACGGATCAGGTGGAGAATTTTTCCTCCTTCTGCAGCGGTCCGATTATCGGCAACATTGCGGTCAGAAAACAGTAAATTCAAAAAGGCTTGAACGGAGGTCAGTACATGGTCAAATATATTGCCAGAAAAATGTTCGCAGTATTGACAGTCCTGTTCGTCGTATCCTTTGTGACTTTTTTTATCATACATCTGACTCCCGGCGATCCCGCAAGGGTGATGCTGGGAGCGGATGCATCCGAAGAGGCCGTGGAGAACCTGAGGGAACAGATGGGGCTTAACCGGCCTCTTCCGGTGCAGTATGTGGAATGGCTGGGGAATGTACTGAGAGGAAACCTTGGAGATTCCATCTTCATGAAAGGAAGTATGACGAGCATCATTGGACTGCGGATGAAGCCAACCGTAGAGTTGACGGTATTTGCACTTGTGATCGCGGTCTTTATTGCCATTCCAACCGGAATTCTGGCAGCCAGAGGCAGAGGGAGGCTGGTAGATCAGGGGATGATGGCGGTTTCCATGCTGGGCGTCAGCGTTCCGAATTTTCTGCTGGGACTCCTGCTGGTGCTGCTGTTTGCCGTGAAGCTGAAGCTGTTTCCGGCGTCAGGCTATAAGGAGCTTCAGGAAGCAGGACTTCTGGAACATTTACGATATCTGCTTCTCCCTGCCGTCTCTCTGGGGTTAATGCATGCGGCGCTTCTGAGCCGGATGACCCGCTCCGCCGTACTGGAGGTTCTGAATAAAGACTATATCAAGATGGCAAAGGCAAAAGGCGTGAGAGCATTCTCTTTAATGTTTCGGCATGCTTTGAGAAATGCCCTCATACCGGTCATTACGGTCATTGCACAGAGCTTTGTATCGCTTCTGGCAGGAGCGCTGGTGACGGAGACGGTTTTTAACATACCGGGGATCGGCAAACTGGTCATTGATTCCATCAGTCGGCGGGACTATGAGGTGGTGCAGGCCATGGTTCTTTTGATCGCGGTCGTTAACGTGCTGATTATGTTTCTGCTGGATATTTTATACGGAATTATCGATCCAAGGATCAGAAGCGGGAAGTAAAGGGGGCTGGAAGATGGAACTGAAAACAGTAAAAGAGCAGATGCGCAGGGAGCACAGACAACTGAAAATCCGGAAATTTATAAGGAACCGAGCCCTGATGATCGGGGCTGTGGTGACCGTGCTCATGATTCTTCTTGCAGCTCTGTCCAGAGGGATTGCGCCGTATGATCCGCTGGAAATTGACGTGACAAAGAGACTGATGCCGCCGTGCGGAGCGTATGTGTTCGGAACGGATACGTTCGGCAGGGATGTGCTGAGCAGAATTCTGTACGGAACTGCCATCTCCATGAAAGTGGGGCTTGTGGTCAGCGTTACTTCTTTTGTTATCGGGCTGGTCATGGGGCTGTATTCCGGATATTATCCCCGGCTTGGGGCGGTGCTCATGCGTCTGTGCGATGGTCTGAAGGCGATCCCGTCTCTGATTCTCGCAATCGCTCTGGTGGGAGTTATGGGGGCCGGGATGCGCAATGTAATTTTGACGCTGAGCATCATTTCCATACCGGATATTGCCAGGGTCGCCCGTTCGCTGACACTTCAGGTAAAAGAGCAGACCTATATAGAAGCGCTTCGGGCTTCCGGTGCGGGGAGCATGCGGATTATATGGCTGAATATTATGCCCAATGTCATATCAACCGTTCTGGTTCAGGTATCTTTTATTTTTGCCACAGCGGTGATCTCGGAAGCTTCTCTGAGCTTTCTGGGAGTGGGTATTCCGGTACCGGAGCCCAGCTGGGGCAATATCATTAACGAAGGAAAGACCGTGATCTTTCAGGCATGGTGGATGGTCGTCTATCCAGGAATCTTTATTGCGGCGTCTGTACTGGGGCTGAACCTTTTGGGAGAAGGTTTAAGGGATTTCCTCGACCCGCTGACAAATTAGGCAGGAGGGAGCATTGTGAGCAGTAAATTGTTGGAAGTGAAAAATCTTGCGGCCTCCTTTAAGACAGAAAGGGGACTGATGAAGGCAATTGACGGCATCAGCTTTTATGCGCAGGAGAATGAGATTCTGGGAATCGTAGGAGAATCCGGGTGCGGAAAAAGCGTGACATGTCAGTCAGTCCTGCGTCTTTACGATGAGAAGCATCTGGTAAAGCTGGAAGGGGAAATTCTGTTTGACGGAGAAAACCTTCTGAAATATTCGGAAAAGGAAATGGAGCATATCCGGGGCGGAGCCATATCCATGGTATTTCAGGATGCGCTGAGCGCTCTGAATCCGGTCATGAAAATCGGAGATCAGATTGTGGAAGGCATTCTTCTGCATCATAAGGAACTGTCAAAGGCGGAAGCAAAAGAGCGGGCGCTGAACATTCTGGAGCAGGTTGGCATTCCGGCGTTTCGGGAACGGTTTGAACAGTATCCTCACGAGCTGTCCGGAGGAATGCGCCAGAGAATCATGATTGCCATTGCGCTGGTGTGCGGGCCGCGGATTCTCATCGCAGACGAGCCTACGACGGCGCTGGATGTGACAATTCAGGCGCAGATCATGAATCTGATCGTCCGTCTGAAAGAGGAAATGGGAATGAGCGTCATCCTGATTACCCACGATCTGGCGGTTGTGGCAGAGACCTGCGACCGGGTCGTCGTTATGTATCTGGGACAGATTGTGGAGGAGGCGGATGTGAAAGAACTGTTTCTGCATCCGGCTCATCCGTATACCAGAGGAATGATGATGTCGATTCCTTCCATGTCGGAGGAAAAGCCGGAGCGGCTGTATGTGATTCAGGGTACGGTTCCTCTGTTAAGTCAGATACCGTCTGGATGCAGGTTTGCCCCCAGGTGCGAATATGCCACGCAGCGATGCCGGGAAGCGATGCCGGAACTGGAAGAACTGGAGAACGGCCATAAGGTAAGATGCTTTATGGCGCAGAGGTAGATATATGGAGCAGAAGAAGAATCAGGTCCTGATGGAGACCAGAAATCTGAAAAAATATTTTCCGGTGGAGAAGAAGATCGACGGGCAGCAGGCAGAGGTAAAGGCTGTCAATGATATTTCCATGAAGATCCGGCACAATGAAGTATATGGGCTGGTAGGCGAGACCGGCTGCGGAAAAAGTACGTTTGGAAGAACGCTTCTAAGACTGATGGAACCGACGGAGGGCAGGATTTTCTATAAGGGAGAAGATATTACAGAACTGCCGCAGGGCGAATTTCGAAAATACAGGCAGAAGCTGCAGATGATCTTTCAGGATCCTTATACGTCCCTGAATCCGAGAAAAAGCGCCGGAAAGATTCTGGAGGAAGTGCTGGCGGTACAGGGAATGAAAAATGTGCGGGAACGGATGGAGCTTTCTCTTGAGATTCTCGGGAAAGTAGGGCTTCGTCCGGAGCATTATTATCGTTATCCCCATGAATTTTCCGGCGGACAGCGTCAGAGAATCGGAATTGCCAGAGCACTGATCCTAAATCCGGAGTTTATCGTATGCGACGAACCGGTGTCTGCCCTGGATGTATCGATTCAGTCCCAGATTATCAACCTTCTGCTGGAGCTGAAAGAGACAGAGCATCTGTCCTATCTGTTCATCGCGCATGATATCAGCGTGGTACGGTATATTTCCGACCGGATCGGCGTGATGTATCTGGGATATCTGTTTGAAGAATCCCATACGGCGGGGCTGTTCAGGAGTCCCCTTCATCCTTATACAAAGGCGCTGCTTGCCGCCGTTCCCACTATAGATTTTGACAAAGGAAAGAAAAAACGGGAACTGATCAGAGGAGAGCTTCCTTCGCCGCTCTTTCCGCCATCCGGCTGTGTGTTCCATACCAGGTGTCCGTATGCAAAGGACATCTGCAAAGAACAGTGCCCGGATATGAAAGAGGTTGAAAAAGGACACAGGGTGATGTGCCATCTGTACGATGAAAAGGAGAAAACGAAATGAACCGTAATTACGAAAAATTACTTTCTTATGTGGAGAAACACAGAGAACTGATTCTTAAGACGGAGCGGTATCTGTGGAAACATCCGGAGGTTGGATATAAGGAATGGAAGACGACGGAATATCTGGCGGAGCAGTTTGAGAAGCTGGACTATACGGTTACAAGGCCGGAGGATATTACCGGATTTGTTGCAGATCTGGATACGGGGCGTCCGGGTCCCAAATTTGCAATTCTGGGAGAACTGGATTCTCTCATATGCGAGACGCATCCGGAGGCAGTGCCGGAGACAAAGGCGGTTCATGCCTGCGGGCACCACTGTCAGACAACGGCAATGCTGGGCTGTGCGGCTGCGCTGGCGGAGCCGGGAGCTCTGGACGGAATGTGCGGTTCGATCCGGTTTATGGCGGTTCCGGCGGAGGAGACCATCGATCTGGAGTACCGGGCCCGTCTGATGGAAGAAGGGAAGATCCACTACAATGCCGGAAAAATCGAGTATTTGTACCGGGGATATTTTGACGGCGTGGACATGGCTGCCATGGTTCATGCAATGACGGACGAGCACCATCTGTTTCACCTGTTCCATGGCGGAAACGGATGCATCAACAAGCATTTTGAATTCGAGGGAACCGCAGCGCATGCAGGCGTGGCGCCCTGGGACGGGGTAAATGCACTTTATGAGGCAAATGTGGCCATGACAGCCTGCAATGCGCTTCGGGAGACCTTTATTGACAAAGAAACCATGCGTTTTCATCCGATCCTGACGCAGGCGGGCGTGGCGGCCAACGCCATACCGGATGTGGCGAAGATGGATGCCTATGCCAGAGCCGCCACTTTCGGACAGATGAAGAGCCTGAATGAGAAGATAAACCGGGCGCTGGCAGCATCTGCGGCAGCTCTGGGGGGCAATCTGAAGATTGAAGACAAACCGGGAAACATGCCGCTGTACTGCGATCCGAATCTATACCAGGAATGCAGAGAACTGATTACGGAACTGTTCGGGGCAGATGCGCTGGAAGAAAGAGACTGGTCATATGGGAGCACGGATATGGGAGATATTTCCAGCATTATTCCGGCGATTCATCCGGAGGCGGCAGGGGCGCTTGGCAAGCCGCACGGGAGAGATTACCGGATCGCAGACCCGGAAAAAACATGCGTCAATCCTGCGAAGCTTCTGACCTGCCTGGCTTACCGGCTGCTGTCAGATGATGCGGCGGTTGGGAAAAAGGTGATCCGCGAATATCAGCCGGTGTTTGAGAGCAGGGAGGCCTATTTTCAGGCGGTAAATGATCTGGAACTGACGGTACGGGCGGTAGAATATCAGGAAAATGGAGATGTGCTTCTTCATTTTGGAAAATGAATGATGAGGAAAATAATATGTTGAGAATAGGGATATTGGGCCTTGGCAGGATTGCACATATGATGGCGCGCACAGTGGCAGGCATGAAGGAGGCGAGGATCTGTGCGGTCGGCTCCAGAACCTATGAAAAAGCGCGGGAATTTGCCGGACAGTACGGAATACCGAAGGTGTACGGCTCTTATGAAGGACTGGTGTCGGACGGAGAGCTGGATCTGATCTATATTGCGACTCCGCATTCCGAACACTACAACCATATAAAACTGTGTTTTCAATATAATAAAAATATTCTCTGCGAAAAGGCATTTACGCTGAACGCAGAGCAGGCGCGGGAAGTGTTCCGGACGGCAGAGGAAAAAGGACTCCTGCTGACAGAGGCCATCTGGACCAGATACATGCCTTCCAGAGAGCTTATAAACGAGGTGTTGAAAAGCGGCATAATTGGAACGCCGGGGTCTCTGACGGCAAATCTCGGGTATGTGCTGGATCAGGTGGAACGGGTCATGGATCCCCGTCTGGGCGGCGGCGCCCTGCTGGACGTGGGCGTATACCCCATTAATTTTGCGCTGATGGCTTTTGGGGAAGAGTATGACACGATCATTTCCAAAGCCAGCTTCAATGGACTGGGAGCAGATGTATCCAACAGTATTACGATGACCTGGGAAGACGGAAAGATCGCCGTACTTCATTCCAGCGCCGTAGCTCTGACAGACCGCAGAGGGATCATCTATGGCAGCAGAGGATATCTGGAAGTGGAAAATATCAATAACTGTGAACAGATCCGGATCTACGGCCTTGACCGGAAGCTGATCCGCTCGGTTCCGGTGCCGCCTCAGATCACGGGGTATGAGTATGAAGTGCTGGCCTGTAAGGAGGCGATAGAGCATCACTGGACCGAATGTCCGCAGATGCCTCACAGATGCAGCATCGGTGTGATGGAGATCATGGATGAAATCCGCCGTCAGTGGAATTATCAGTACCCCTGCGAGAAAGAACCGTCAGATTAAGAAGACAGGAAGATTACAGGAAAACAGGCAGAGAAAGGAAAGAAGAGATGGATAAAATCAAGGTGTTATTTGCAGGAGAATCCTGGTTTTTTACAACGATTGAGACAAAGGGGTTTGATCAGTTTACGATCGGAGGTTATGAGACGGAGATCGAGCGCGTCCGGGGATTTATGAAGGGCTATGCCGAGATCACACACATTCCGGCCCATCTGGTGCTTCAGGATTTTCCGTCCAGCGCGGAAGAGCTGTCCGCCTATGATGCGGTGATGATCAGCGATGTGGGTGCAAATACCTTTTTGCTGCATCCGGATACCTTCTTCCGAAGCCGTACGACTGCGAACCGTCTGGAAGCGATCCGGGAGTATGTTGCGGGAGGCGGCGCATTCGGAATGATGGGCGGATATATGACATTCATGGGATTTGAAGGAAAGGGAAAATGGAAAGGGACGCCGGTGGAAGAGATCCTGCCCGTACGGATGATGGGCGGGGATGACCGACAGGAGCATCCAGAAGGAGTCCGGATCCGGATCACGCCGGGGAGTCATCCGGTGCTTGAGGGGCTGCCGGAGGAATGGCTGCCGCTTCTGGGATACAACAGGCTCTTTGCCAGAGAAGATGCAGAAGTAGTCGTATCCTGTGGGAATGATCCGATTCTGACGCTCAGAGACTATGAAAAAGGAAGGACCTTTGCATGGGCCAGCGACTGTGCGCCCCACTGGATGCCGGCGGAATTCTGTGAATCCGACTGCAACAAAAGACTTTGGGAGAACGTCCTTCGGTGGGTGACCAGAAAGCCCGCGGGACAGAAAGCATGATGAGGAACCAAAAGACAGAATACTGGAAGCAGCTGGTGGGAGTTCTGTGTCTGGGATGGATCGTGATCTGGTTTGCCCGGACCATGCTGACGCCCGTCTATGCGGAAGTGCAGATGACAACAGGTCCTCAGAGCAGTTTTCGGATGGGAATGATCGCCAGCTGCTATTTTCTGGGTTATACGGTCATCCAGATACCGGGAGGTATGTGGATGGACCGGGTGGGCAGGAAAAAAGTCATGATTCCGGGGCTGGCGGTCTTTGCGGCCGGGCTTCTGCTGATGGCAAATGCCAGGACGCTGGAGATGCTTTATATGGGCAATCTTCTGGCGGGACTCGGGACGGGAACCTATTACAGCGGGGCGTTTTCCCTGACCGGTTCTTATGTGGTGCCGGAGTATAAATATGTTGCCACGGCCTTTGTGAACAACGGCTGTGCGTTCGGAATCATGGCCGGTTATCTGTTCAGCGGGTATTTTGTGAAAAAACAGGGATTTTCCTGGACAATGCCCGTGTGGGTGGATGCGGCGGCTGTGCTGGTGCTTCTTCTGATTTTCATAAAAGTTCTGAAGGAGGAGGCTCCGGCTTCTGCAGGCAGGAGGAAACAGAAGACGGAGACCGGACCCGGGGGACTGTTTTCGTGGAAAATGGCCGCTTCGTGTTTTTATTATTTCAGTGCCTGCTATGGATATTATATGATGATTACCTGGCTTCCTTCTTTTCTGGAGATGGAGCGGGGGATGGACGGATCAAAGGCCAGCGTCTATGCCTGCATCGTGTCTCTGACGTCTGTGCCGGGGGCGCTTTTATGCGGAAGATTTCTGGACCGGTTCGGAAATAAAAATGTAATGTTCATGTCAGTGCTCCAGTGTCTGGCGGCTGTAATGCTTTTGCTGACGACCAGATTTACGGTAGTAGGCGCTCTGATGCTGGCGCTGGGGCTGTACGGTTTTCTTGGAAAACAGGCCATCGACCCGCTGATTGTACCATACATATCCGGCAGTGTTCCCGCCTCCAGACGCTCCACGGTGCTTGGAATTTTTAATTTCTTCGGAATGAGTGGTTCCGTGCTGGCGCCGGGCATCACGGGGTATGTGGAGGATCTGACGGGAAGCAAGGTCTGCGGCTTTTATATTGCAGTCGTACTGATGTTCGCCGGCTCGGTGCTGTTCTGGCTGACGAACCGGACAGGAGGAGGCTTGAAATGCTTTACACAATCATAAACAAAAACAGCTATATGGACTCTGTGGAGCTGATGGTGCTGAGCCGGAAGATCGGAAATTTTCCGGGGGTGGAGAAAGCCACGGTGATGATGGGGACCTCTGCCAATCTGGAGATCATGAGAAAAGGAGGCTTTGGTTCGGACCGGCTGAAAGAGGCGCAGCCCAACGATATGGTGATCGTTGTGGATACAGAAGAGGAAGGGGCGGCTGCGGCTGTTGTGAAAGCCGTGGAGGAGGCCGTCAGAGGCAGAAAGGAGACCGGCGCGCGGACCGGAGACAGGAAAACCGTCAGAAGCTGGGATGAGGTAAAAAAGACGGGAGAGGAGTATCAGGTCTGCCTGATCTCTGTTCCCGGAGAGTACGCGGCGGAGGAAGCGGCGGCAGCGCTGGAGGCGGGAAAAAACGTCATGCTGTTCAGCGATAACGTGTCGGTGGAAGAGGAACGGGCGCTGAAAGAATCGGCCCATGCAAAAGGGCTGGCGGTCATGGGACCGGACTGTGGAACAAGTATTCTGAGCGGAGTGTCCCTGGCCTTCGGCAACGAGGTGCGAAGAGGCAGTATCGGCATCGCAGGCGCATCAGGGACCGGCATTCAGGAAGTGGCAGTGGCGGTTCATCATCTCGGCGGCGGGATCTCCCATGCCATCGGCACCGGCGGCCGGGATCTGCACAGGGAGATCGGCGGAATCATGATGAAGGATGCCATTGCCGCGCTGGAGGCAGACCCGGCGACGGATGTGATCGTGGTGGTCTCCAAGCCGCCGGATCCGTCTGTGGCATCAGAGCTGAGACAGATGCTGCGGGGACTTTGCAAGCCTTCCGTAGTCCTGTTTCTGGGAGAAAAAGAGAGAAAAAGTACCGGAAAGGTCTGTTATGTTTCCAGTACGGAGCAGGCAGCAAAACAGGCGGTGGAGCTGGCGGGCATCTCCTGGTCACTCAACAGAGAAGAACATGTGTTCTGTGAAAAATTCTCCGAGACGCCGAAAGTGCTGGGACTGTACGCAGGAGGTACGCTTGCCGGTGAGACGGCGCATATGATGAGAGAGGCGCTGGAGCTTCCGGAAGAAGAAAAAGCAGAGGGGTATGTACTGAAAACAGGAGCGTGCGAGATTCTCGATCTGGGCGACGATCTGTATACCAGAGGAAAGCCGCACCCGATGATGGATCCGCAGGCCAGAGATGAGAAAATGGCGGAGATGGTCCGGGCGATCCGCCGTCCGGTGCTTGTTCTGACGGATGTGATCCTTGGCTACGGAGCGGCCGGACGTCCGGCAGAAGGGCTGGCAAAGGCAATCCGGGAGCTGGTGGCGGAGAAAAAGCAGTCCCGTGAACAGGCGGCGTTCTTCGTTCACGTGCTGGGAACCAGACAGGATGTACAGGGGCTGGAGGAGCAGGTCCGTATGCTGAAGGAAGCAGGCGCCTGTGTATTTACAGGAAATACGGAGATGGTCAGAGCAGCGCTGAAAACGGCCGGATATCCGGAACCTGCGCCTTCTGTACTTCCGGAAGAACCGGCGGAAAGCGCAGGGAGACCAGAGCCTGCAGGGGAGGGCTTTGGAAGGCTCCTGCAGGGGCCGCCCGGTGTCATCAATATCGGCATCAAAGGTTTTGCAGAGGATCTGGAGAGACAGCGTGCAAAGGTGATTCATTTTGACTGGAGACCTGCGGCGGGAGGCGACAGGAAGCTGAAGGCGGCGCTTCATTATCTGGATCATTATAAATTCTGCGAAGGCCTGTATGAAACGATCAACGATGCCAATGAAGCGGTTCTTCAGAGAATCCGCGAGAGCCGTCCCCGTCTTGTGGATGTGCTGCCGGCACGGGAAGTATCCCACGTATTGCGTCAGGGTAAAGTTCTGCTCCATGCAGGGCCGCCCATGAAGTGGGAAGACATGAGCCATCCCATGCAGGGCTCCTGCGTGGGGGCCGTGCTGTTTGAGGAATGGGTACAGACAGAAGAAGAGGCATGGGAAATGCTGAAGCGGGGAGAAGTTTCTTTTCTGCCGTGTCATCATGCGGGCTTTGTGGGACCCATGGGCGGGATTACGTCCGCGCATATGCCGGTTTTTAAGGTGGAGAATCAGGCAGGCGGAAATTTTGCCTGCTGCACCATGAATGAGGGCATCGGCGAAGTGCTGCGTTTCGGCGCCTATGGTCCGAAGGTGATTGAACGGCTCCGTTTCATGAGAGATACCCTTGGTCCGGTGCTGGGGAAGGCGGTCAGGACTGTGGAGGGAGGGCTGGATCTGAATGTAATGATCAGCCGTGCCATTGCCATGGGGGATGAGTTCCATCAGAGAAATATCGCGGCCTCTCTTGTCTTTCTGAAGGAAATGGCTCCGATCCTGGCAGGATTGCCGGTATCCGACGGGGACCGTCGGAAATGCATCCGTTTTCTGGCAGATACCGATCAGTTTTTCCTGAATCTGATGATGGCCACCGGGAAAGCGGTTATGGACTATGCGGCTTCTGTTCAATGCGGAACGGTGGTTACGGTTATGAGCCGCAACGGAAAGGATTTCGGGATCCGGATCAGCGGGATGGGAGATACCTGGTTCACCGGGCCGGTGAACACGCCGAAGGGTCTGTATTTTACCGGGTTTACAGAAGAAGACGCCAATCCGGACATGGGGGACTCTGCCATCACGGAGACCTTCGGAGTGGGCGGTATGGCCATGATCGCAGCGCCTGCGGTTACCAGGTTTGTGGGAAGCGGAGGATTTTATGATGCGCTGGAGACCAGCAACCGGATGAGTGAGATCACCCTCTCGCATAACGGGATGTTTGCGATTCCCACCTGGGATTTTCAGGGGACCTGCCTGGGCATCGATATCCGGAAGGTGGCGGCGCTGGGGATTCTGCCGGTGATCAATACAGGGATCGCCCATAAAGTGGCCGGGATCGGGCAGATCGGTGCCGGTACGGTGAACCCGCCCATGGAATGTTTTAAAAAAGCGGTACTTGCGTATGCAGAAAAGCTGGGATTTTCATATGGAGAAGACAGGAAATGAGTCGTGCTGGCAGCTGTCAGAGAGTACAAAAGGGGCAGAGAGACTTTTTACAGGCAGGTGCCGGCTGAAAGTGCATTCCGTATACCATCAGGTGGTAAATCTTACGGATGGAGAGGAGATATTTTCTCTCCATCCTGCGTTTCCGGCCAAGAGCCCCATGTCGCTGGTCCTCTGTACGGCGGGCGGATCCATGGGGGATCTGGCCCCGGAACGGGGAATGGAAGCAGTGTTTATGGACGGCTGCATGATTCTGAACGGGATCCGGATCGACTGCAGAAAGAGGACGGTGTGGGATCCGAAGCTGACAGTCCGGCTTTCTTCTGGCGGGATCACGCGGATCGTCTCCGGGATCCGGCAGATCCTGCCGGGGCTTCGGGACAGAGGCGGCTTCTCGGACTCCTGTATCTGTCCGGAACAGAGAGAAGAGGATTTTATGGACAGAGCGCTGCGCAGCCGTTTCAGAGCCTTTCTGGAGCCCTGTGAGGACGCTGCAGAGCTGGCTGTCTCCCTGCTTGGCATGGGATACGGGCTGACGCCTTCAGGCGATGATTTTCTTGTGGGCCTTTTCTATGTATTGTGCATCGGCGGGTACATGGAGCATAAGACTGCAGGAGGGATCCAAAACGCAGTCCTTGGAAATCTTTCCAGAACCGGTGATCTGAGCGGGCAGTTTCTAAGACACGCCTGCAGGGGGGAATTCGGAGAGAAGCTCCATGCACTGGCCGGGGCAGTCCGCCGGGGGGAGGACGGGCTGACGGAGCTGTACAGGATTGCCATGACCGGGCACAGTTCCGGAGTCGACGCCTTAAACGGCATGGCAGCAGGCTGGCATCTGATGAAGACAGAGAAAGAAAAGGAACCGCAGGAGGTGGTGCAGAAATGAAGACAGCAGTGATTGCCATCGGGGGAAATGCCATCAGCAGAAAGGATCAGAGGGGAACCGTAGAAGAACAGGTACATAATATGAAAATCTGCTGTGAAATGATCGCCGATCTGGTGGAGGACGGGTATCAGCTGGTGCTGACCCATGGAAACGGGCCGCAGGTGGGCAGCATTGTCATACAGAACGAAGCGGCAGGAGAGTCTGTTCCTGAGAATCCGCTGGATGTATGCGGGGCGCAGACGCAGGGAAGCCTTGGGTATCTGCTCTCCCGGACGCTGATCAATACGCTGGAAGCCAGACATATGCAGAAGAAACTGGCAGCTGTTCTGATGCAGGTTGTGGTGGACAGGGAAGACGCGGCGTTTCAAAATCCGTCCAAATATATCGGCCCGTTTTTTTCAGAAGAGGAAGCCGAACGGTTAGAGGAACAAAAGGGATATCGGATGTGCAGGGACAGTGACCGCGGGTACCGAAGAGTTGTTCCGTCTCCGATGCCGGTGGAAATTGTGGAAGAAGAGGCGATTCTGACGCTTCTAAAAGAGGATTTTCTTGTGATCACAGCAGGCGGCGGAGGGATCCCGGTGATCAGAGAGCGGAATGGTCTGGAAGGAATCGAGGCTGTGATCGATAAGGACCTTGCTTCCGGGCTTCTGGCAGAGCGCATTCATGCGGATCTTCTGGTGATGCTGACCGGGGTGCCTAAAGTGGCTGTAAATTACGGAAAGGAGGATATGGAGGAACTGGGCTGTGTGAGTCCCGGGATCTGCAGAAAATATATGAAAGAGGGGCAGTTTCCGCCTGGCAGCATGGGGCCGAAGGTGGAGGCTGCCTGCAGATTTGCGGAGCGGGAAGGGAAGGAGGCAGTGATTACGTCCATGGAATGTATGCGGGATGCACTGGGGGGAAGGGCCGGAACCCATATACGGCGGAAAAAGCCGGAAGCCTGACAGCGGGCTTCCGGTTTTTGCGTATCTGCCGCCGGCGGGCAGGCATTCTGTGCGTAAAAGTGGTTGACAAAGAGCAGCGCGAAAAATATAATGTTCAGTATGTCAGAGTATGGAAAATGACCGGCTGACGGCGTTTCTTCTGGGGTGTGAAAGAGACGCTGCGGCAGGTAGATCATAGAGAGAGGAACGTGGAAGATGGCATTGAAGAAAAAACCGGTAAAGGGTATGAAGGACATGCTGCCTGCGGAGATGCAGGTGCGGGATTATGTGACGGGACTGATCAAGGAGACTTACAAAAGCTTTGGTTTTTCCCCCATTGAGACGCCCTGTGTGGAGCATATTGAGAATCTCTGCAGCAAACAGGGAGGAGACAATGAGAAGCTGATCTTTAAGATCATGAAGAGAGGGGAGAAGCTGGATCTTCAGAGGGCGGAGACGGAGGCTGATGTGACGGACAGCGGACTTCGGTATGACCTGACGGTGCCTCTTTCCAGATTCTATTCCAACAATGCCAATGATCTGCCCAGTCCCTTTAAAGCGCTGCAGATCGGGAGCGTATGGAGAGCTGACCAGCCCCAGAGGGGGAGATTCCGCCAGTTTGTCCAGTGTGATATCGATATCCTGGGTGAGGCCGGCTGTCTGGCAGAGATTGAGCTGATCCTGGCCACGACGACGCTTCTGGGCAGGCTTGATTTCTCCGACTTTAAAGTGCGGATTAATGAAAGACGGATTCTGAAGGCCATGGCATCGTACAGCGGCTTTGCAGAAGATCAGTTTGACACCGTTTTCATCATCCTGGACAAGATGGACAAGATCGGCTGGGACGGGGTGAAGAAAGAGCTGGCGGAGGCGGGCTTCGAGCAGGAGAAGGTGGACCGGTATGTGTCCATGTTTCTTGAGATGGAAAGCGCCCCGGACAGCCTCCGGTATCTGGAAGAGACGCTTGGCGGGATCCTGGAGGACGGCGTGATCGGGAACCTCCGTACGATCAGAGAGAGCGTGGAAGCTACCAGAGCATGTAAGTTTGAACTGGTGTTCGATCCGACGCTGGTACGCGGGATGTCCTATTATACCGGGACGATCTTCGAGATCGAGATGGCGCAGTTCGGCAGTTCTGTGGCAGGCGGCGGCCGCTATGATAAGATGATCGGCAAATTTACAGGCAATGACGTGCCGGCCTGCGGATTTTCCATCGGGTTTGAGCGGATCATCACGATTCTTATGGAGCAGGGCTTCGAGATCCCGGGCGCGGCCGGGAAGAAGGCGTATCTGGTGGAGAAGAAGATGCCGGCAGAGAAGCTGTGCCAGGTGCTGAAGGAGGCGAAGGCAGAGCGGGAGAACGGAACACAGGTGCTGGTAACGATTATGAACAAGAACAAGAAGTTCCAGAAGGAACAGCTGGCCAGAGAGGGTTATACAGAGTTCCGGGAATTTTTTAACCGGTAGAGACAAAGAGAAAAGAGGATGAATGATGGCAGAGACGATGAAAGGACTGCACAGGACTCACAGGTGTGCAGAGCTTGGAACTGCACAGATCGGCCAGACCGTTACGGTTATGGGCTGGGTGCAGAAGAGCAGAAATAAAGGCGGTATTATCTTTGTGGATCTGAGAGACCGTTCCGGGATCCTGCAGCTGATTTTTGAAGAGGCAGACTGCGGCAGGGAGAATTTTGCAAAGGCGGAGAAGCTGCGCAGCGAGTTTGTGGCGGCGGTTGTGGGAAAGGTAGAGGCCCGCTCCGGCGCGGTTAATGAAAACCTGGCAACCGGTGCGATCGAGATCCGCGTGTCAGAGGTCCGGATCCTGTCGGAGGCGCAGACGCCGCCCTTCCCCATTGAAGCAGGCTCGAAGACGAAGGAAGAGCTGCGGCTGAAATACCGTTTTCTGGACCTTAGAAGGCCGGATATCCAGAGCAAGCTGATGCTCAGGAGCCAGGTGGCTACGAAGGTGCGCGGGGTGCTGGCAGAGGAAGGCTTCCTGGAGATTGAGACGCCGATCCTGATCAAGAGTACGCCGGAGGGAGCGAGAGATTATCTGGTGCCCAGCCGGGTGCATCAGGGGAAATTCTATGCGCTCCCCCAGTCTCCGCAGTTGTTTAAACAACTTCTGATGTGTTCCGGGTATGACCGGTATTTCCAGATTGCCAAATGCTTCCGGGACGAGGATCTCCGGGCAGACCGGCAGCCGGAATTTACCCAGATCGACATGGAGATGTCTTTTGTGGATGTGGACGATGTGATCGCAGTCAATGAGAGGCTGCTGCAGAAGGTGTTCCGGGACGCCATCGGACTGGACATCGAACTTCCGATTCCGCGGATGACCTGGCAGGAGGCCATGGACCGCTACGGCTCTGACAAGCCGGATACCCGGTTCGGGATGGAGCTTACGGACGTGTCAGAGGTCGTGAAGGACTGCGGCTTCGGCGTGTTTACCGGGGCACTGGAGCATGGCGGCAGTGTCCGCGGCATCAATGCCAAAGGACAGGGGCAGATGCCCCGTAAGAAGATCGACGCGCTGGTGGAATCTGCCAGAGGCTTCGGGGCAAAGGGGCTTGCTTACGCGGCGGTTCAGCCGGACGGAAGCGTAAAGTCGTCTTTTGCAAAATTTATGACGGAAGAGCAGATGAAAGCGCTTCTTAAGGCCATGGACGCGCAGCCGGGAGACCTGCTGTTGTTTGCGGCGGATAAAAATAAAGTAGTATGGGATGTGCTTGGCAATCTTCGTCTGGAGATCGCCCGGAATTTGGAGCTTTTTGACAGAAATCAGTTTAACTTCCTGTGGGTGACGGAGTTCCCGCTTCTGGAGTGGTCCGAGGAACAGGCCCGTTTTGTGGCCATGCATCACCCGTTCACCATGCCCATGGAGGAGGATCTTGATAAACTGGACAGCGATCCGGGGGCAGTCCGGGCAAAGGCCTATGATATCGTACTCAACGGTACGGAGCTGGGAGGCGGTTCGGTCCGTATCTTCCAGGCGGACATACAGGAGAAGATGTTCGAGGTGCTGGGCTTTACGAAGGAGCAGGCTCAGGAACGTTTTGGATTCCTCCTGGATGCGTTTAAATACGGCGTACCGCCTCACGCAGGGCTTGCGTACGGTTTTGACCGCCTGATGATGCTGATGACCGGGGCGGACAGCATCCGTGAGGTCATCGCCTTCCCGAAGGTGAAGGACGCGTCCGACCTGATGACCAATGCGCCGGATGTGGTAGATCAGGTGCAGCTTGAAGAGCTGGGCATCGGGATTACAGAGAAGACAGATGCGGAAATATGAGCAGTAAGAGGAAAAGGCAGAACTGTGCATGGTTCTGCCTTTTTTCTATGTCGTAAAATATATTTCAATAAATATTTATCGAATTTCGATAAAAATATATTGACAAAAAGAAGAAACGGAAGTATGATAAAGAAAACAAAACTAAGGAGGCCGTTATGAAGCAGACAGAGATGTCCGGATATCTGAAAATGATTACCGCAGGAGTGGGGGTGCTGCTCCTTGTGTTTATCTTCTGGTTTTTGCCTCTGGTGCTCAGGGAACCGCTTCTTGGGGCTGCCGGGGAAGGGGGATACAGAGGAACGTGCGTCCTGATCTGGATCAGCGGAGTCCCGGCGTTTCTGTGTCTGGTCCGGTTCTGGGGGATCTGCGGGAACATCCGAAGAGACCGGTCCTTTTGCCGGGAGAATGCAGAGAGGCTCAAAAGGATGAGCCAGTATATGCTGGCGGACGCGGTGCTCTATACCGGGTTTCTCCTGTGGTTCTTTCTGGCGGGCTGGTACAGAGGCGCCGCCTGGCTGATCTTTCCGGTGCTCCTGGCAGTCTTTATCTCGGTGACGTTGACTGTGCTCTGCGCGGCGCTGTCTCACCTGGTGCAGAGGGCCGCCGAGATCGAAGAAGAACAGGAGCTGACCATATGACAGGAATCCGGACAGGAGGGTACAGATGGCAATCATTATCAACATTGACGTGATGCTGGCAAAGAGGAAGATGAGCGTCACCGAGCTGGCGGAGCGGGTCGGCATCACCATGGCAAATATCTCCGTGCTGAAGAACGGAAGGGCGAAGGCCATACGGCTCAGCACTCTGGACGGGATCTGTCAGGCGCTGGACTGTCAGCCGGGAGATATTCTGGAGTATGCAGCATCGGATCCGGAATCAGGATCAAGATAGTATGGAGGAGAAAATGGAAGAAAAAATGGAAGAGAGCAGACAGGAGTGCCTGCTCCGGGTCAGTGCGCCCGTTTTTGAGAAATGCGAGCCGGCGGACCGGCTGTTTGCAGTCATTTATCTGCTGGCGGGGTATGGCTTTGTCTGGCTGTGCTCCAGCGATGGATTTGAGCGAAATCTTGCAGTGTACACGATTTTTTATGCGGCGGTGGTGCTCTGTTATCTGTGGGCAAAGGAAATACGGCCGCCGAAGGAGAGCTGGTTCTGGCTGGCGGTCATGCTGGCTGTGGGGATCCCCTACGGTTTCTGGACGGTACTGTACATTCTGCAGTTTCTGGCGCTGCTTCTGGTTGCTGCCTACTGGACACTGTCCGCCTCAGGAAGACTGCTGGAGGACGGAAGGACGTCCCGGTGGGTCTTCTTTGACGGCTGGAATGCGCTGGCTGTCGTCCCGTTCTGCAATTTTGGCTGCCAGATGCGGGTGCTGTCCGGCGGATCAGGTGACAGGGGCGGCGGAAAAGGAACGGGGAGGATCCAGGCGGTCCTTCTGGGTCTGGTGATCGTCCTGCCGGTGCTGGTGATCATTCTGCCCCTTCTGGCCAGCGCAGATGCAGGCTTTCAGTCGCTGGTGGGGGATCTGGGGGTCTATGTGAGCGGGCATCTGTGGGTGATCTTCGTGCGTATGCTTTTTGCAGTCCCGGTATCGCTGTATCTGTTTGGTCTGGCCTTCGGCGGGATCCACGGGAAGAATACGGACCGGTTTCAGACGGAGAAGCTCCAGAATGCCGGGGACTGCGTGAGGATCGTTCCGGATACGGCGGTCTGCACGGCGCTTACGGTGATCTGTCTGGTCTACTGCCTCTTTGTGGGACTTCAGGGAAATTATCTCTTTTCGGCTTTTACCGGAAGGATTCCGGAGAACTTTACTTATTCGGAGTATGCCAGAAGAGGATTTTTCGAGCTGTGTCAGATCGGGGTGTGGAATATGGTCTTCACAGGAGCGGCCTGTGCATGTTCCCGGACAGAAAGAAGAGCGCATAAAGGGCTGGGAGCGCTGACTGTGCTTCTGTCAGTGCTTACCCTGCTCCTTGTGGCCACAGCGGTCAGCAAGCTGGGGATGTATATCCGGGTCTACGGGCTGACAGTATATCGGATTCTGCCCCTTGTCTTCCTTGTGTGGATGGGGCTTGTGTTCGTCTGCGCCATCCTGCGTCAGACCAGAGATTTTCAGATGGTGCGGCTTTGCGTCATGGCGGGTGCGGTGCTGTTCTGTATGATCTGTATCTGCCCTGTGGAGCACTGGACCGAACTCTATAATGTGTGGGCCCGGGGGCGGGGACTGATCGTCTGACCGGATCCGGACCGCTGCAGGGCAGCCTGCCGGCTCCGGTCCGGCCGCCGGGCTTATGCGGTGGTGATCCCGTACCGCTTCATTTTCCGCCAGAGAGTGCTGGGATGGATGCCCAGATACTGTGCGGTCCGGGTACGGTTATTGCGGAAGAGCGCCAGGGCTCTGCGGATCTCGGCCGGCTCATCATACCTTTCTGCCGGCTGTCCGGCAGAGTCCCGGGGGTACACCGCAGAGGCGGGGGAGCTGTCCGGAGCGGGCAGACGGCAGGACAGGTCCGGAAGGGCGCGGCAGACATCCTCCAGGTCGGCGCATTCCTTCTGGCACAGGATACAGATGCGCTCGCAGAAATTCTTCATCTCGCGGATGTTGCCCGGCCAGGGGTAATCCGCCAGCGCGCTTATGGCGCGTTCGGACAGGCTGTGCAGATGACAGCCGGTCCGTTCATGCTCGAAGTGGATGTAATGCTGCAGCAGAAGGAGCACATCCTCTTCTCTGTTTCGCAGGGGAGGAAGGTTCAGCTCCAGCACATCCAGCCGGTACAGGAGATCCTGCCGGAATTCTCCTCTGGCCACGGCTTCCCTGAGATTTTTATTTGTGGCCGAGATCACGCGGACGTCCACGGGGATCACGGTATCGTTGCCCAGGCGGATGATCTCCTTTTCCTGAAGGACCCGCAGGAGGCGGCTCTGGAGCTTGGGAGAGATATCGCCGATCTCGTCCAGGAAGATCGTCCCGCCGTGTGCAATTTCAAAAAAACCCGTCTTTCCGCCCTTTGCCGCTCCGGTAAAGGCGCCTTCCACATATCCGAACAGTTCACTTTCCAGAAGATTTTCCGGCAGCGCCGAGCAGTTGATCGCGACAAAAGGAGCGTTTCTCCTGGGACTGCTGTTGTGAATGCTCTGGGCAAACAGTTCTTTGCCGGTCCCGGTCTCTCCGTAGATCAGGATATTGGAATCCGAATAACTGAAATTGACGGCATCCAGGATCACGGCGTCCATGACCGGGCTGTTGTGTACGATCTGCGAGAAATGATATTTGGCCTTGAAGCCGGACTGATGCATCTTCTTGCGGATCTGTCCTTCTTCCGCTTGGATCTTGGCGGCATTCTGAAAGGTCAGGACGCACCCGGCGTTGTCGTATTCTCCTTCGATGGGAACGCAGTTTACCAGAAGAGGCAGATCGTGGTAATACTGCAGGTCGGACAGGATTTTCATCCCGCCGGAGATCACGTGCTCCACGGGAACAGATGGAAAAAATTCCTTGATAGGATGTCGGATGAAGGATGATTTCACGTCCTTCAGCAGCGTATGGCAGTAGGAATTGGCAAAGGTGATCAGGCCCTGCCGGTCTGTGGACAGGATGCCCTGAAAGGAATAATTCATAATATTGGCAATCTCATTGCTCCGCTCCTTTTCCCGAAAAGAGATCTCCGCGGCGATCCTGGCCTCGGCGATGGCGTTGTTGACCGCCTCCCGGCCGGATTTGATCATGACAGTGGGGATCTCATAGGCTTTTGCCAGCATGACCGTGGTATAACCGCCCACGATGGCGCCGTTACCGTCCTGGATTGCTCTCTGGATCATCTCATCCAGCCGGGTCTCGTCCAGGATCGGATAGCAGGTGATCTGGATGTCAGGATAGATGGACTCTGCATGTTCGGCCCCGTATACCATGTTGAAAGCGCCCACGATGGCAATTTTCCGGACCGGTGTGAGCTTCAGGCAGGTGTCGATGGCGGCAATGACGTCATATCCGGTCACCTTCAGCTCCGTGCAGATGATCCCCTTTTTCTGCATGCTGTGGGCGGTGAAGCCCCGGGCGATGGCCACATCCGCGTTGATATTATCCAGAGGATTGTTGAAAAAATCCTGTATGACTTCGTATTGAAATTCCTCCCGGTCCGGCCTCTCTGAAAAGACCTGCCGGATGATGGGCAGTATCTCCGGGTAAGGAGCAAAAAAGACCATTCGTATCACTGGTGAGTCCTCCGCAGTTCTGTTTGTCTCTATCATATCCCGTTGCGCAATAAAATGCAAATATTTTTTGCTTTTACAATGTTCTGCAATAAAATGCAAATTGTAATTTTGCCGGAAAAGAAATACAAAAAATAGAAATGAAAGGAAACATGATAAACAAATGGTTGATTTTCGGGCATTTTATCAGCAAAATAAAACGAGAGCAGGGATGTTTTGGTCAAGTTGGCACAGGGATTGCTCTTTAACAGGACAACTGAAAAAATTAAATTCATTTTAGGAGGACTTGGAAATGAAGAGGAAGAGTTTGGCGTTACTGATGGCAGCGGTCATGATGCTCGGCGCAGCAGGCTGCGGATCCGGAAAGACGGAAGAGCCTCAGACGGAGGCGCCGGCGTCTGCACCGGCGGCAGATGCCGGAACCGAGGCAGATGCGGCAGAGCCGGCAGCGTCCGGAGACGGATTTTATGCAGGCAAGACCGTTGAGATGATCGTCCCCTGGGCAGCAGGAGGCGGAGCAGATACGGCGTGCCGTCTCATCTGCTCTTATATGGAGAAGGAGCTGGGATGCACCATCGTCATCAATAACGTGACCGGAGGAGGCGGGAGTATCGGACTGGCACAGCTGACGGGCGCCGATGCGGACGGCCTGACCTATGCATACTTTGCAAATACGGATTCCAACGGAGATATCATGCTGGAGGGCGTGCCCTATACGGTGGACGATTTTGCTCCGGTCTGTAAATTTGCGGCGGATCCCCACATCATCCTTGCTTCCAATGCATCCGGTATCACGGATCTGGACGGCATGATCGCAGCCGGCGACGGCAGGACCTTATGGGGCATCGGAGGCGCATGGACCCACTGGGATTTCCTGAAGCTGGAATTTGAAGAGGCAACCGGTACCAGCTACAAGCGTCTGGTGTATGACGGCGGAGCGGCAGTCATCACAGATATTATGAACGGGGACTGTACAGTGGGAACGCCGTTCGTATCCGAGGCGCTTTCAGCCATCGACGCAGGCGAGGCAGTGCCGATCGCCATTACCAGTGCGGAGAGAAATGAAGCGTGTCCGGATATCCCGACCGTGGCGGAGCTTGGCTATGACGGTTTTGAGTCCACCATGTGGAGAGGCTTTGTAGCGCCTGTGGGAACACCGGAAGAGGCCATGAGAGAATTTGCAGAGGCGGTAGGAACGGTATGTGAGAACACCGAATTCCAGCAGGCGGCGGTCCAGGCGGGTGTGACGGTGGATTATACGGATTATGACGCATTCCAGGATTTCTACAAAGAGAACCATGAGTCGGTAAAGACCTATTACGAAACAAATTCTGATATGTAAACAGCAGTTTATAAAAATAATAAGACAGGAGGGAGCTGTTTTGAAAAAAAGCTTTGCGGATATGATCATCGGCATTGTACTTCTTGCGTTTTTGACCTCCCTTGCGGTACAGGTTCCGGCGATTCCGGAAGTGTCCAGAGGGTATCCGCTGGTACTGCTGATCATTTCCTATGTGATGACGATCTGGCTGCTGGTGACCAGCGTGCTGAAACAGAAGAAGGAAGAGAAGCAGGAGACTCAGGTGGTGGAACAGGTGAAAATTATCGTTCCTTACTGTCTGATGATCACAGTCTATCTGGTCATGATGAGCAAAATCGGCTATATTGCATCTACAGTGCTGTTCATGATCGCCTCTTTGATCTATCTGAAACTGAAGAATAAGGTGGTGCTGGCGGTACTCAGTGTACTCCTGACCATCATCCTGTATTTTGTGTTCACGAACTTCCTCACGGTGATTCTTCCCCGGGGAAGCTGGTTCAACATCGCGTTCTGACAGAAAGGAGATGAAAATATAATGGAAAATATCATGCTTGGCTTTTCTAATGTGTTTCAATTAAGTAATCTCCTTGTGTGCATCGGAGGTTTGTTCGTAGGCGTACTGTTCGGTGCGCTCCCCGGCTTCTCTGCAACCATGGCAGTGGCGATCTTTGTACCGTTTACCTATGTCATGGAGCCGGGGGCGGCGCTGCTGCTCCTGAGCGCTCTGTACTGCGGCGGCGTCTTCGGCGGTTCCATTCCGGCGGTCCTGGTGGGGATCCCGGGAACCCCCGCCTCCGCGCCCACGGCGCTGGAGGGAAAGGCGCTGGTGAAGAGAGGAGAGGCCGGCCGTGCCCTGAATCTGGTCACTCTGGCATCCTGCTTCGGCGGCTTTGTCAGCTCGGCGGCGCTTCTGGTCTGTGCGCCTCTTCTGGCGAAGATCGCCAAGATGGTGGGACAGCCGGAACAGATGTTTGTGGCGATCTTCGGCCTTTCCGTGGTGGTCATGCTCTCTCAGGAAAATCTGTTCAAAGGTCTTATGGTGGCATTTGTCAGCCTTCTTCTGGCCACGTTCGGTCAGGATCCGGTGGAAGGCTTTCCCCGGTTTACCTATGGGTTATCTCAGCTCACCGGAGGCTTTTCCGTGGTTCCGGTGCTGATCGGCCTGTTCTCCCTGCCGGAAGTATTTAAGATGCTGGAGGATCCTCTGGGGAAAATGGCGGAATCCGGCAAGGTAGGTTCTCTGAAGCTGAAGCTGACAGACATCACACATAATATGTTCAATGCCATCCGTTCCACGATCATCGGCGTGTGCATCGGCATCATTCCGGCAGCGGGGCCGGATATTGCAGCGTTCCTCTGCTACAATGAGGCGAAAAAAGCGTCCAGAGAGCCGGAGAAATTCGGCAACGGAAGTCCGGAGGGCATCGTGGCGGCAGAGGCCGGCAACAACGGCGTGACCGGCGGTTCCCTGATCCCGCTTCTGACCCTTGGCATCCCCGGAAGCGCTCCGGCAGCGATCTTTCTGGGCGCCATGATTATCCACGGTGTACGCCCGGGTCCTACGCTTTTTACCCAGCATGCGGAGACCGTCTACACGATGATCATCGGTTTTGCGCTGATCAATATCCTGATGTATTTTGTTGGCATGTTCTTCTGCAAATGCGGAAGCCTGATCCTGGTCATTCCAAAATCGGTCCTGGCGACTGTGATCGTAGTGCTGGCTGTGGTAGGTACTTTTGCCACCAATAAGAACATGTTTGACGTCTACGTCATGTTCGGCGCAGGTATCATCGGCTATCTCATGCTGAGAAATGACTTTCCCACCTCTCCGGTGGCACTGGCTCTTTTGCTGGGAACCAATATGGAGAAATCCATGTCTCTGACCCGTACCATGTACGAAGGGGAGCTGTGGATGGTATTCAGCCGGCCTCTGGCGGCTGCACTGGCGGTCTTTACCGTATTTTCCTTTGTATTTCCGCTGGTGAAGATGGCGGGAGACAGGAAAAAGAAGCAGGCAGAACAGGAGCATAAAGGAGAATAAAGTATGTCTTTAACAGCAGTATACGCAAAAAAGGCGCTGGTGGGAGAAGAGCTGGAGGTTCTGGAGGATGCCTGTATCCTGGTGGAGGACGAATGCATTGCAGAGGTGACCACGCGCAGGGAATTTGAG
This sequence comes from Lachnospiraceae bacterium, assembly GCA_910574805.1. Lineage (GTDB taxonomy): Bacteria > Bacillota > Clostridia > Lachnospirales > Lachnospiraceae > Hominiventricola. Next base: position 200,131 of record CAJTCV010000003.1, read on the forward strand.
GCGTCCGGAAGAGATGCGGCGATCGTCCGTCTGGACGGCCGGACGGTTCTGCCGGGGCTGATGGAATGCCACGATCATCTGGCGCTGGATGCAAGGCTTCCGGGCCATCTGGACATGATGAATCTGAGCGAATGCGAGCATACGCTTCTGGCGCTTCAGGGGCTTCATGACGACCTGATGTCCGGCGTGACCACGGCCCGCTGTCTGGGAGACCGGAACTACATAGATGTGGTGCTGAGAGATCAGATCAGACAGGGCCGGGTATCGGGCCCGGATCTTCTGGTCTGCGGAATCGGCATGAAAGGTTGCCACGGGCACGGTTATGTGGGAATGCCGCACTCCGGGGTGGAGGAATTCCGGAGGACCGCCCGTGAAAATATGTTCCATGGAGTGGATATTCTGAAGATCTTTGTGACACCGGGAGCGCCTGCAGCTTCGCCGGAAGAATTTATTCCGTGCTACATCTCCTACGACGAGATCCGCACGGTGGTGGAGGAGGCGAAGGCGATGAACCTTCGGACGGCGGCGCACTGTATCGGCGGCAGGGGTCTGGACTACTGCGTCAGAGCGGGGGTTGATGTCATCGAACATGTGTACAGCATCACGCCGGATCAGGTGAAGCTTCTGGAGGAAGAATTTGACGGCTGGATCGATATGACCTCCGGCATTGTGCTGGATCCGGAGCGGGAGCCGTACTGCCCCCCGGCAGCGGTGAAGAAGATGCGGGCAGCAAGGGAATACTCCAGGCAGTGCATCAACCAGATCTATCAGAGCAAAAAGATCCGTTACACCATCGGAACTGACGCAAATCACGGACTTTTGTACAAAGAACTGGAGTACGCATGCGAAGGAGGAGCCTCATCGCTGGAGGCCCTGAAGGGCGTGACCGTCCATGCGGCCAGAATGTGCGGTCTGGAAAAAAAGACCGGACAGATTGCGAAAGGAATGAAGGCAGATCTGATTGCGGTGGACGATAATCCGCTGGAGGAGATCCGTGCGCTGAAGAATGTACGGTTTGTGATGAAAAGCGGGAAGATCTGTAAAGCAGAATAAGATTTTTATCATAACAGAAGGAGCAGCCGGTCAGCCGGCTGCTCCTTCTGATTTCAGGCCAGTCCTGCCCGGTACAGTTCCCAGGCGATTCTGGCGCTCTCCTCCAGTTCCTCCAGACTGTAAAATGCGTCCATGATTGTTTTACCCGGGACGACCGGACCATGATTTTTCAGCAGGTAGCCGTCGCTCAGGCTGATTCGCTCCCGCAGAGCGGAAAAAAGAGCTTCCGATCCGGGTTTTTCATAAGGAATCAGCCCTACCGTCCCCAGTTTCATCTTCAGGTAAGGTGTATGCGCCGGGATACAGTCCTGCTCTGTCTCACAGGGTACAAAGCTCCAGAGTACAGAATACGTACTGTGTGTATGGATGACAGCGCCGATATGGGGAGATTTCCGGTACAGCTCCAGATGGAGCGGCCATTCTTTGCTTGGCTTTCGTAGGCCGGCGGCGCTTCCGTCCATGTAAACGGGGGTGAAATCCTCTTCACCCATGGTGCCGAAACAGGAGCCGCTGGCGCTGATATAGATCCGGCCGTCGTGAAAGAAACTCATGTTTGCGGAAGAACCGGAAGTCTTTCCGCGCTCAAACAGGCTGTGTGCAGTCCACAGTGCATCTCTTAATTTTTCGTCAAATGTCTGATTCATGTGAAAGTCCTTATTTAAGTTCCGCATCCGCCCAGCTTTCCCGGACGGATATTGTTTACAGTTTCCTGTTCTTACAGAGAAGTCATGGACAGTGCATGTCCGAAGAAGTCTTCCTGTCCGAAATTGCCGCTTTTGAGTACCAGCCGGATATCCGGACGGTTTACGGGGACCATGACGGGAACACCGGGCGCCACACTCTCTCCGATCAGGCAGGAAGAGAACCCGAGCCCTTTTGTGACCGCTCCGGAGGTCTCGCCTCCTGCGGAGATGATCCGGGTGAATCCGGCCCCAACCGCCCGGACCGCCAGTTCTGCGATGGCATGCTCCAGCAGGTCTGCGACTTTTTCGGCGCCGAATTTTTGCATTTCTTTTACCCTCTCAGGGGTATCCGAGCTGAATACCAGAGGGGCGTCCGGACCGCAGGCATGCGCTTCAACAAAGTGCCAGACCTCGTCCAGTGTCTGCCTCCCCTCCAGCAGGGCGCCGGGATCCAGCCGGCAGCAGGGCTTTTGCAGACGCTGGTACCAGGCGATCTGCTTCAGAGTCGCCTGGGAACAGCTTCCTGCCAGCAGGAGCGCGGGACCGCTGACGCTGCTTTCGGGAATCCGGCCATGGCCGGGAATCTTTTCCGACCACATACGTGCCAGAGGCTTCAGAAGTCCGCTTCCGCCGGTGAGAAACGAAAGATGCCCGTATTTCCGGACAATTTTTTCACCGTCCCCGTCGTTTCTGTGGTCAGGGATAAAGTAGCAGGGCCCGGCAGGAGCGGCTCCGTCTTCGGGCCGGTCTCCGACGAAACAGGGATAGCGGCTCTGAGGCTCCATTAGCCGGTCGATCCGGCAGTCCCACATGGGGGTCAGGGGATGGTCCTTCATGGAACTTTTATGAAGCGGAATCCCGTTTACCAGAAGGCTGCCCGCCTCTACCGTCCTGCCGTTTACCGGAAGGGCGGGGCAGAGCACCGTATAGGGGGCGCCCGTAAGCTCCATCAGGGCGTCGGAGACCGGTCCGATGTTTCCCTGAGGAGTGGAGTCAAAGGTGGAGCAGTATTTATAATAGATCTGCTGTGCGCCCTGATTCAGCAGAAATCGTGCGGCATTTCTGCTGTCCTCTACTGCAGCGCCGGTCTTCTGTGTCCGTGATTTCAGGGCGATGACGATCGCCTGCGTGCCGTCTTCGGATCCCGGCGTATCTTGCATGGCGGGGATCCCGTTATAGAACCGGACGCTCATCCCCCCTTTGACCAGAAAGGACGCGGCGTCGCCTGCACCGGTAAAATCGTCTGCGATACATCCAAGAACTGCCATTGTCAGTTTCCTCCATTCTGTGTTTTACTTTTAATATGAAGCAAAAAGAATGCCAACTTCCGGGCCGCCCGGAAGGTCCCCACGGAATTGGCATGTAAATTGCTTTCTATAATAAACAGTGCAGGAAACGAAGCCAAAATGAAAAAAGGAGTGGAAAACATATGGATTATTCAAAAATGATGCATGGAGCCACAGAAAAAAGAACAAAAGCAGGGATCATCGGAGCCACCAGAGGATATGGTTATACACTGCTGGCGCAGATTCCCCATGTGAAGCAGATGGATCTTCGTGCGGTCTGTTCCAGACACCCGGAAGAATGTGCGGCAGTATTAAAAGAGATCGGATACAAAGAAGACCGTATGGTGGCCTGTGAGACGAGAGAGCAGATTCAGAGCGCCCCGGAGGAAGCGATTCTGATCGTCAGCGACTACCGTCTGGTGATGGAATGCGGGATCACAGCACTGGTGGAATGCACCGGAAATACGGCTGTCAGTTCAGATGCGGCGCTGTCTGCACTGAGAAGAGGGATCAACGTGTACATGGTGTCCAAGGAGACAGACAGTATATGCGGGCCGTATCTGAATCAGGAAGCAGAGAAAAACGGTGCGGTCTATGCCCTGGTGAACGGGGATCAACCCCGGAATCTGGTGGATCTTTACTCCTGGGCGATGCTGCTGGGACTGGAGATCACAGCAGCCGGCAAGGCCAGCGAGTATGATTTTGTATGGGATCAGGACAGCCAGGAGCTTACATATACGGACGGATCCGGACGGAAAAAACAGCTTCCAGGGATGCGGGACTGCTGGAGATATAAAGGAAAAGAAACATTAAATGCCCGCCGTGAGCTGCTGGAGGACTATATGGAAGTCATTTCGGCAGATCTCTGTGAGATGAATCTGGTATCAAATATTACCGGACTGCTGCCGGCGGCGCCCTGTCTGAACTATCCGGTGGCAAAGGTAAGCGAGCTGGCGGATATCTTTATCCCGGAAGAGGAGGGAGGGATCCTGAAGAAGACAGGGGTTGTGGATGTATTCTGCAATCTGAGAGAAAAAGACGAGGCAAGCTTCTGCGGGGGAGAATTTATCATCGTCAAATGCGAAAACAGGAAGATGTGGGATCTCTTAAAAGAAAAAGGGCACATTGTCAGCAGAAATGGAAAATATGCCTGCATCTATTATCCATATCATTATATGGGGCTTGAGACGCCGGTATCTATTCTTCTGGGGGACCAGATGGGAATAGGGACGCATCCGGAGTGTCGCCAGGTATCCATACTGACAGGGGCGGCAGACAGAGATCTGCCCCGGGGAACAGTATTTACGGTTCAGGGTCATCACCATGCCATAGACGGACTGACTCCGGAGCTTCTGGAGAGAAAAGAGGCCGGCCATGCGGCGCCCTTTTATCTGCTGAACGGAGCGGTGCTGAAGCGGGATGTAAAAAAAGGCGCCCTGATCACCCTGGAGGATGTGGATCTGACCGGTCTGGAAGCATACCGGATGTATGCAGAGGGACTGAAACAGGACATATGACAAACGGAAACAAAATGAAACAATAAGATGAAACGAAATGAAAGATGTTTCAAAATGTCGGCCGTTTTCTGACCGTGCCCCAGGTGCAAAAAAGAAAAAACATGAAAAACAGAAGGTATGGCAGTCATCAGGGACCTGGCACAGGATTTGCTTTATAACAGGGCATAAGAGAAATATTACGGATATTAAAAATGAGGAAAGGAGGTCATTGCCGTGGCAGGGCATGAAAACTGCTGAAACTAAAGTTTAGAGAGGTGACGATTATGGATTTGGTAATATTGATTGGTTCATTCTTTGTTATGCTGTTCGCCGGATTCCCGATCGCATTTGCCCTTCTGCTGTCTGCGCTGCTCTATATGGTCATGTTCTCCTCGGGAGTCCCGCTGATCATCATCGCGCAGCAGCTTTTAAAGGGTGTGGATTCCTTCACACTGCTGGCCATCCCGTTCTTCGTGATCGCGGGCTGTCTGATGCAGAGCGGCGGCATATCCCGGAGAATCGTTGATTTCGCGAAGAAACTGGTGGGCTGGATGCCCGGAGGACTGGCAGTCGTGGATATCATTGCAAGTATGATCTTCGCAGCCATGACCGGTGCGGGTGCAGCGACGACTGCGGCTGTAGGCGGTATCATGATTCCTTCCATGGAGGAAGAAGGCTATGACGGAGGTTTTGCCAGCGCGATTCAGGCCATGGGAGGTATCTTCGGACCGATCATCCCGCCCAGCACGCTGATGGTGCTGTTCGCGGTGGCATCTGGTGAATCTGTGGCGGACATGTTCTTGGGCGGACTGCTGCCGGGCCTGTTCCTTGGACTCCTGCTGATCATCGTGATAGTGTTCATGTGTGTCCGCAAAGGATACAGGGGGAGCGGAAAGTTTAATCTGATGGAGGCTGTGAAATCCTTCGGAAGCGCGATCTGGGCGCTGCTCGCTCCGGTTATTATTCTCGGAGGAATCTATTCAGGAGCGTTTACTCCTACAGAGGCTTCCGCAGCCTGCTGCTTCTACTGCCTGATCGTAGGCCTGTTTATTTACAGGGAAATGAAGTTCAGGGATCTGTTCCGGATCGTGTACGGCGGCGTAAAAAGTGCGGCCGGTATCATGTTCATCGTGGCGGCTACACAGGTGTTTGGCTGGGTCATCACCCGTGCGGGCATTCCTCAGAGCATTGCGAAGATGTTTACACAGAACGTCAGCAGCCCTACCGTATTTATGTTCGCGGTATGCCTGATCCTGCTGGTGGCAGGGTGTTTCATTGACGCAGTCCCGGCGCTTCTGATCTTCGCACCGATTTTCGTGCCCACTGCGCAGGCTTATAATATTAATCTGGTATATTTCGGTGTTATTATGGTCGTTACCCTTTGTATCGGACTTGCGACACCGCCGGTTGGAATCAATCTGTATGTGGCGTCCAGCGTGGGCGGACAGCCGGTCCACAAGATCATTCCGCATCTGCCGATTCCGCTTCTTACAATTGCCATCGGTACCGTCATGCTGATTATGATCCCTGCCATCACGACATTTTTACCCATGATGGCCAAATAACAGAACAGGAAAATAAATACATATAAAAGGAGACAGAAAGTTATGAAAAAGAAATTTGTTGCACTTAGTCTTGCCATGGTCATGGCAGCCACCACAGCGGCATGCGGAGCAGGCGCGAGCAACAATACTCCCGCATCCAGCAGCAACAGCAATGAGACAGAGGCGCCTGCCGAAGAGAATACAGAGCCGGCTGCTGATACGGAAGTCGCTTCTTCCGACATCGAAGTAACCGGCGACAGCCGTACGCTTTCCCTGTTTGCAGGCTCCATCCCGGAGAACACGCCCACCGGCGCGGGCCTGGAGGCTATGGCAGCATATATCAACGCAAATTCCAACGGAACACTGGAGGCGCAGACCTTCTATGATACGGCACTGGGCGATGCAACGTCCATGGTGCAGGGGCTTCAGCAGGGAACCGTAGATATCGGTATCTCCGGTACCGCATATTTCACCGGCCTGGTTCCGGAAGTCGGTATCTTCGAGCTGCCGTTCCTGTTCGAGGATCTGGAGACTGCACGTGAGGCTACCTCCGGTCCCGCTGCAGATACGATCAACGAGATGTTCGAGGGCGTAGGGATTATCGGTCTTTCCTTCTGGGAGAACGGATTCCGCGAGCTGTCCAACAATGTCCGCGCTGTAAAAACACCGGCAGATATGGAAGGCATCAAGATGAGAACGCTTCCGGCTGATGTACAGAGAGCGACTTGGGAGGCATTTGGCGCGATGACTGCACAGATCGACGCATCCGAGCTGTATACTGCTCTTCAGCAGGGGACAGTCAATGCACAGGACAACCCGCTGCATGAGATCGTGTCCCGTAAATTCTACGAGGTACAGCCCTATGTCACTCTGACGGACGCTACCTACACGCCGTTCTATATGGCCATGAGCAAGATTACATGGGATGCTCTGTCCGAGTCTCAGCAGGAACTGATCAAAGAAGCGGCAGCAGTGGGACGTCAGGCACAGCTTGACGCTACGGACGCAGCACAGGCGGAAGCGCTTCAGACCCTGAAGGATAACGGCGTAGAGGTTGAGGAGAATCCGGATAAAGAGGCATTCAAGGAAAAAGCCATGACTACCTGGAATCTGCTGACCGACAACACGGAAAAAGGTGCGGAGCTTCTGGAAATGATCCAGAAATAATCACAGAATCAGATAAGGAGACAATATGAGGCGGATTGTTGATTTGACATTGCCGATTATTGAGGGACATTGGCGCTATGGGTATCATGTCACGCCTGTGAAGACACATGCGAACCATGATCCGTGGCAGAATGTCACCTACAATCTGGAATCCCACTGGTTTACGCATATTGATTTCCCGCTGCATTTTGATCCGGAAGGGGAGACTTCGGACGATTATCCCATCGAAGACTGGGCATATTCCGACTGTCTGGTACTGGATCTGTCCTGTGCGGGAGACAATACGGCGATCACCGGCGAGATGCTGGAGAAGGCAAATGAGAAATATAAAGACAGACATTTTGACACCATATTGATCCGTACGGACCGCGGCAGAAAAGTGGACTGGACGACCAGGGAATTCTGGGAGACCTCGCCGTATCTGGACGAGAGCGGCGGAATCTGGATCCAGAACTATCATCCGAAGGTGGTGGGATATGATTTCCCCCAGGATTATGAGATCCGGAATATCCCGAAGAAGAAAAAGGGAGATCCCATCCCTCAGCCGGTGCATGAACACGTGCTCAAACAGGGCAAAATCCTTCAGATCGAATACATGAACAATCTGTGGAAGATCGGTACGGACGTCTGCCGGCTGGTGGCCCTGCCGCTGAATACGCAGCATGCGGACGGCATGCAGATCCGTGTGATCGCAGTGGTTGAAGAATAAGGAGAGTGCAGCATGAAAAATATTTCATCAAAATTAGTACCGCTCACGGAACAGATCCTTGGCTGTATCGGCCTGATCATGATCGTGATCGAGACGTATGCGGTATTTGCAAGAAATATCCTTCATACGTCGACTCCGTGGGTGGATGAGGCGCTGAAACTGATGTTTGTATGGATTGTGTTCGTGGGAACGGCGCTCTGTTTCCGCACGGACGAACTGATCTCACTGACTCTGATCGAGGATGATCTGAAAGAGAAGAAGAAATTCTTCCCCTACGGCGTCATGAAACTGATTCAGTATGTGGCGGCAGTGGGGATGAGCATTCTTCTGGTGGTACAGCTTTTCACCATCATCGGAACGCAGATGAGCACCGGTGAGGCGACCACGGTCATCAAATATCCACTGTGGGTCATGAATCTGGGCGTGCTTCTTGGAGTCATTCTGATCGTGATCACAGGTATATTTAAAATCATGGATACCTTTCAGTATTTCAAAAAAGAAGCACAGGAGTAGTCTGCCATGAAAAAATATATTGATCTGACGTTACCCATTGTTCCCCACTGGAGATGTCCCATTGAGATCAAAGAGGTGAAATCTTTTGAAAAAGGCGACGCTGCCAATGTGACCTGGTTTACGCTTCAGACGCACTGGTATACGCATATCGATGCGCCCGTTCATCAGTTTCCGGGCACAAAGACACTGAATGATTTCCCTCTGGATTACCTGTTTGGGAAGGCAACGATCCTGGATGTGAGCCATGTGGAGGCGAATCAGCCGATCACGGCAGACATGCTGAAGGAGGCGCTGGGAGATACAGAACCCACGAAGATTCTTCTTGTGAAGACCTGCTGGGAGGACAGGACCGAATGGCATTCCCATGATTACTGGGACGAAGCTCCGTATATCACAGAGGACGGGGCTGAGTGGCTGGCGTCTCTGGAACCGCACGTGGTGGGTTTCGATTTCCCCCAGGATTATGATATCCGGAAGCTTCGCTTCGGGGTGCCGGAGAGCCAGTGTTATCTGACGACGCATCGGAAAATCCTGAAAAAGGATATTATGATGATCGAATATATGAGCAACATGAAGTCTGTAAAAGGAAAGGTGGTTGACTTCGTGGGACTGCCCACCGCACTTGAGAACGCCAACGGCGCACAGATTCGCTGCGTGGCGATCGAGGACGCGGAAGAAGTGTAAAAGAAACAGCATCTGCCCGAAAGCAGCCCCGGAAGGATTTTTCCGGGCAGAGCGAAGGGCAGATGCGGAACTTAAATGGAGGAAAACAAAATGGCAGAAAAACCAGTGATCGGTGTCCTTCTTGGCGATGCAGCGGGCGTGGGTCCGGAGCTTGTGGCAAAATGTGCGGCAGCAGATTTTTATCAGGAATTCTGCAGACCGGTGGTCATCGGTGATCTGAGAGTACTGAAAAGAGCGCTGGAAGTGATCGGAGCGTCTGACCGAGTGCAGGTGCAGGTGATCGATGACATTGACGATGCAGACTGGAGCCAGGGGCTTCCGGTGCTGGATCAGAAGAATCTGGATCCGGCGGAGGTGCCTTTTGCCACCAAGACGGTGGAAAGCGGGAGGGCGTGTCTTGACATGCTGAAGCTGGGCGTGGAATTATGGCAGGCAGGCAAGATCGGCGGCTATGTATTCGGCCCTCTGAACAAGGCGGGGATGCATGAGGCAGGACTGGATCTGGAGAGCGAGCACCATTATCTGGCGCGCCTGCTGAATCATACAGAGCCTTTTGGGGAGATCAATGTCACCAACGGCCTCTATACCACCAGAACGACCAGCCACATTCCCATCGCGCAGGTGAGCGCGGATCTGAAGGAAAATGCCGGTATGAGGATCAAAAGGGCCATCCGTCTTTCCTGTAAGACGCTGACCAGCGCAGGCATCGAGAATCCGAGGATCGGCGTGGCGGCTTTGAACCCGCACTGCGGAGAGAACGGGGACTGCGGCCGGGAGGAGATTGAGGTGATCGCTCCGGCCATCAAGGATGCCCAGGAAAACGGCATTAACGCGTCGGGTCCGTTCCCGTCGGATATCGTATTCCACAAGGCGCTGGTGAAGAAAGAATTTGACGGAGTCGTCACCATGTATCACGATCAGGGGCAGATCGCGCTGAAGCTCATCGGCTTCGAGGGCGGGATCACCGTTGCAGGAGGCTTCGAGATTCCTATTGTGACCTGCGGCCACGGAACTGCCTATGACATTGCAGGAAAAGGCATCGTGACAACGGCATCTTTTGAAAATGCCGTGAAGCAGTGCTCCCGAATGGCGGCGGTTGCGGCAGGCCAGCCCGGAAATTAAATTTTGAGTCATACTATATGGCTAAGTGCTGTGTTTTTTATAAACATATCCTTCTAAGACAAATTTATACGGCAGAAAGGCCTGGAGAGATCCGGGCCTTTTTGCCGTACATTCTGCAATGCACGTGAGATGTACCTGTACTGTTCACTCTTTTCCGGTGCATGCCGGCAGCCTTCCTTTATGATACGGGCCGAGTTCGTCAACGCTTTAACAAAGTTGTAAGATAGGAAATATGCAGATGTATTTTTTTCTCTTATTCTCATAAAAAATCAGGAAAACAGTTCAATTTACAGGGAAATATAAAAAACGACAGATAAATTACAAAATCAAACTTTGTACGATAGGAAATTCCGAAAATGTGATATTGCATGGTTGAAAAAAGAGAAATATTAGATAATGAAGATATCAAAAACAAGCTGAATTTGGTGAAAATCACCAAAGCGGCGGAAAGGAAGTGAAAAATGAAAGAGAACAAACTGCGTGATCACCTGAACCGCGATCTGCCTCTTTTGTCCACCCGGCTCTGGAGCACCCAGCCGTTTTTCTGGGAAGCTGTGGGGGCTACAGGCAATTTCGACTATGTGGAATTTGTGGCAGAGTATGCGCCCTATGATTTTACAGATCTGCCCAACATGGTGCGGGCGGCGGAACTGAATGAGATGGGGACCATGATCAAGCTGGACTATCAGGGACGCGGCTTCGTGGCGCAGAAAGCAGTGCAGGCGGGCTTCCAGAGCATCATGTTCGTGGATCATGTCAATCCGGATCAGGTACGCGAGAGCGTCAGCCTGATCCGGCCGAAGACAGCGGGCAGCACGGGCAGGTTCGGCTATCCCAACGGCAGATATATTGGAGGACAGTCCCATATCCCGCCACTGGACCACGTGAAACGGCTCAATGACATTGTCCTGTGCTTCATGATCGAGAAGGAGGAGGCTGTGGCCAATATCAAAGAGATCTGTTCCATTCCGGGTGTGGACATGATCCAGTTCGGACCCAACGATTACTGCATGAGCAGGGGCTGGAACCGGGCCGACCATGTGGCTGAATTCAGGGAGGCGGAGAGAAAATGCATCGAAACGGCGCTGGCCCACGGAGTGCGCCCCAGATGTGAGATCGTGTCTCCTGCCGATGCGGAATACTATATCAAGCTTGGAGTCAAGGATTTCTCGCTGGGAGATCAGCTTGCCAAAATGAAGGCATTCTGGAACGGCGAAGGAAAAGAGATGCGTGATATGGTGAACAGTCTGAAACAGGGGTGAGAAAAGTGGCGTACAAAGTATTGATTCCGGAAGATATCACAGCTCCCGGAAAGGATTTTCTGAAGTCCAGAGGATATGAAGTGGTGGTGGTGGACGGTACTGCCTCGGAAGCATTTGAAAGAGAGGCCCGGGACACCGACGCGCTTCTGGCCAGGACTGCAAAATATCCGGCGGAGATCCTGAGAAAGATGCCGGAACTGAAGGTGATCGGAAGACACGGAGTCGGATATGACAATATCGATATGGACTACTGCAATGAGAAAAAGATCCGGGTGACGATCACGCCCAATGCAAATTCCAATGCAGTGGCGGAGCATACAGTCATGATGCTTCTGGCATGCGCGAAAAATCTGATCTTTCAGAACCGTCAGGTAATGGCGGGCAACTGGAATTCCAGAAATCAGTGCAGAGGCGAGGAAGTGACCGGCAAGACCGTGGGTATCGTAGGCTGCGGGCGGATCGGAAAGCAGGTGGCCAGGAAAGCAGCTCTGGGTCTGGATATGAGAGTGATCGGCTATGACCCGGTCATTCCCATGGATGTGAAGCTGGACCATATGGAGAGAGTCCCAACGATTGAAGAACTGTTCCGGGAGGCGGATTTTGTATCCCTGCACCTGCCGGAGACAGCAGAGACGAGAGGCATGATCAATAAGGATCTGCTTTCACTTATGAAGCCTACAGCTTCTTTGATCAACTGTGCAAGGGGCGGGATCGTGAATGAGGACGATCTGTATGAAGCGCTTTCGACACACAGGATCCATGGAGCCGGCGTGGACGTGCTGACCCGGGAGCCGTACTGTCCCGATGACCGTCTTCTGAAACTGGACAATCTGATCGTGACACCGCACAATGCGGCATTGAACACGGAGACCATGAACAAAATGGGGCTGGACGCGGCACGGGGGATTGATGAAGTGCTCAGCGGACAGAGTCCGTCATGGCCGGTAAATAAATTTTGACTGATAAGGGGGAAAAAGTATGTTAGGCGTAATTGGAATTATTCTGGCACTTGTTGTACTGGTGTACCTGACGTTCAAGGGCTGGCACATGGGTGTTGTGGCGATCGCTTCATCACTCATCATTATTGTTACCAGCGGTATGGACATCTGGCCTGCGATCTCTGAATCCTTTGCAGGAAGCTTCACCTCCTTTGCGGGAAGCTGGTTTCTGATCTTTTCCCTGGGGGCAGTTTTTGGAAAGGTCATGGATCAGGGAGGCGCTTCTCTTTCCATCGCAAACTGGATGGTCAAGGTGCTGGGCAAGAAACATATCGTTCTGATCGTGCTCCTTACGACTCTGGTGCTTTCTTACGGCGGAATCGGCGTATTCGTGATCGCTTTTACCATGTATCCCATCTGTATGGCGCTGTTCCGGGAAGCGGACATTCCGAAAAAGATCTTCCCCGGGCTCCTGCTGGCCATACCGGCAACGGTGACGATGGTATTTCTTCCGGGTACTCCGTCCACGCAGAACCTGATCCCGACCAGTTTCTTCGGGACAACCATCTATGCGGCTCCGGTGATCGGCGTCATCACATCGGTCTTCGTATTTGCACTGGACTATCTGTTCTATAATTGGGTGGTAAAAAGATGTGCGGCAAGAGGCGAGCATTTTGTTCCGTCTCCGGGAGACGATGCGACGGATGCCAGTGATCCGGAGATTCTGGCAGGCCTTCCGTCTCCGCTGCTGGCATTCACCCCGCTGATCGTTCTGATCGTATCCATCTTCGTCTTCCAGAAGCTGGTATCTGTGGCGAACTTTGCCGTATGCCTCGGCATGGCCCTGGCGATTCTCGTGGCGCTGATCCTCTACCGGGGCAAGATGAACGTACAGGAGACGCTGGCAGGCGGCACGACCAACGGTCTGAATACGCTGATGGTGACCTCCTGTATCATGGGTTTTGGCGGTGTCGTAACGGCATCTCCCACCTACACGGCATGTACAGAATGGCTGCTGGGACTGGATATGAGCCCGCTCCTTCTGATGTTCTTCTCCATCAACGTGATCTGCATGATCACAGGCTCCTCTACCGGCGGACTGAATATCTTCCTGAACTCCATGAGCGATTATCTGATCGGTACCGGTATGAATCTTGAGATCCTGCACCGTATGTCTGCCATTGCATCGGCGGGACTGGACGCGATGCCCCACGCATCAGGCGTTGTTATCGCGAATTCCGTGGCCAGGACGGACATGGCGGATACTTATAAATACACCTTCATTTCTCAGTGTCTGATCCCGATCCTCGGCTTCGGCCTTGCGGCGATTCTCTATGCCATCGGTCTGTGCTGAGAAAAGAACAGAAACGGAGGACTGTATTATGAAGCTTGATTTTGTCATTAAAAACGGACATGTGGTCGATCCTGCACAGGGGATCGACCAGAAGATGGACATTGCCGTCAAGGATAACCGCATCGTGTCCCTCCCGGCAGAATACGAATGCGTCCGTGAGGTGGATGCATCCGGGTGTTATGTATTTCCCGGGCTTATCGACTATCACGCCCATGTCTACGGAAACGGAAGCAACTGCGGAGTTCATGCGGACTATCTTCTGGCTACCGGCGTCACGGCGGCTGTGGATCCGGGTACGGCGGGCAGCAGCAACTTTGATTCCTTTTACGGCGGCACGGTAGTCCCCAGCAAGGTCCGTATCAAAAGTTATATCTGTATGTATGGAAGCGGACAGATTGATTACAATATTATCGAGAAATTCGACCGCTCCGAGTACCGCATACAGGACATCCGGAAGATGGTCGACCGGTACAGGGACAATGTGCTGGGGCTGAAGATCCGCATGAGCCGGGGCGTGGCGACGGGTATCGATGCTCTGGATGCCGCGAGAGAGCTGGCCGACGAGCTGGGCATCGGCATCTGCGTGCACACCAGCAATCCGGTGACACCCCTCCGGGAGGTGGCTGACCGGCTGAAGGCCGGGGACATCTACTGCCACTGTTTTCACGACTGGGGAGACGAGAACATCCTGGATGAGAACGGCAGGGTAAAGGATTTTATTCTGGAGGCAAGAAAACGCGGCGTTCTCATGGACGCTGCCAACGGACGGATGAATTTCAGCATCGACGTATGTAAAAAAGCGCTGGAGCAGGGCTTCTATCCGGACCTTATTGCTTCTGACTGGACGGATGACAAATACAATCTGTCCGATACAGGCAAGAGCCTGACCTTTGTGCTGGCAAAATATCTGGAGCTTGGCATGCCTCTTATGGAAGTCATACGATGCGTGACAGAGACCCCGGCAAAATGTATGGGAATGGAAGGACAGATTGGCACTTTGCGGCCCGGCGCCTACGCGGACGTGGCAGTGTTCCGGATGGCCGACAAAAAGGCGGTTCACAGAGACTGCAACGGCGTGGCCTTTGAGACCGACAGACTGCTGATTCCGCAGCTGGTGTTTGTGGACGGAGAACCGGCGTTCTGCCAGGCGGATTTCGGACTGTTCAGCTGACGGCGGCTTTGCAGATGGAAAAGAGGAACAGGCATGGTGGGAAAAGCGTACCCGAGGACACACTATGAAGAACTGAAGAATGAAGGCTATCGGCTCATATATTTTGAAGAGATCATTACGCATCTGACAGAGTATCATTATCATGATTACTATGAGCTGTCCATCATTCTGAGCTGTAAAAATGTAGTGTATTTTTGCGAGCAGACGGAGTACCGGATCACGGAGGGCGACATTGTCCTGTGCAATGTGTTTGAGCCCCATTATTACAAGGAGGTGGGGCCCGATGCCCATTGTGAGCGTTTTAATCTGGGAATCGAGTTCACAAAGCTTCTGCAGTTTTCCGGGAAGGAAGCAAATCTTCCAGTCATATTTCAAAAATATAACGACAACTATCCCATCATGCACCTGGGCTTTCACGAGCTGCTGAAATATTACGAATTGATCGCACTGTACAAGAAGCACAGGCTGAAATACGGCAATGAGATCCTGAAGAGCGGCATAGTCCAGCTTCTGCTGGCGTACGCTTACGAGGACTCCTATCCGTATCTGAAAAAGGACAACGGCAGTTCGGAAAATATTCATGTGGTAACCGTGGTGGTGGAATATATCCACAGCCATCTCAGTGAAAGCATCACACTGTCCCAGCTGGCGAAAAAGGCGAACTACAGTGTCTCCTACATCTGCGCGGCATTCAAAGGTGTCATGAACAAGACAATCAATAATTACATCAAGGAAAAACGGCTGGATCTGGCCGTCCAGTATCTGAAGACGGATCTGCCCATCTCTGAGGCGGCGGAGAAAGCCGGATTCAATAATTACAGTTATTTTTACAAGGCATTTAAAAGCGTCTACGGTATCAGTCCCGCAGAGTATAAGAGCAAGAAGCCTTTTAAATGATCGGTCAGAAAGCAACAGAAGGAGGAAACATGATGAGCAAGATTGTGCGAAAAAAATATTGTGTAAACGGGGAATGGAAGGACTCCGGGACTGACAGGTGGATGCCGGTGACGAATTCCAGCACAGGCGAGGTGCTGGCGGAGGTTCCCTGCTGTACCGCAGAGGAGGTGGAAGAAGCGATTGCTTCCGCGCAGGCGGCATTTCCGGAGTGGTCCCGGAAATCACTGAGCGCCCGTACCCAGATGATGTTCAAATGGAGAAATGTGTTGACGGAGCATCTGGACGAGCTGACGCTTCTGTGTTCCAAAGAGCTTGGAAAGACCCTTTCGGAAGCGAGGGGAGACGTCCTGAAGGCAATCGAGCCTACAGAGCATGCCTGCGGGCTCCCAACGCTTATGCAGGGGGATGCGTCCCTGCAGGTGACGACCGGATTCGACACGGCGACCTACCGGATGCCCCTTGGCGTTGTGGCAGGTATCGTACCCTTTAATTTTCCGGCCATGATCCCCTGGGGCTGGATGGTGCCCCTGGCCATTGCCACCGGAAATACGGTCGTCCTGAAGGCGGCCAGCCAGACGCCTCTGACTTCCATGCGGATCCTGGAGCTGTTCTATGAAGAGGCAGGCTTCCCGAAGGGCGTCGTCAATCTGGTCACCTGCAGCCGGCAGGAGGCCGAGATCTTCCTGACGGATCCCCGCGTGAAGGCAGTGACCTTTGTGGGGACGACGGGAGTGGGAAAATATATCTATTCCAAAGCGGCGGCCAACGGAAAACGCGTCCAGGCGCAGTGCGAGGCCAAAAATCATGCGCTGGTCCTGGAGGATGCAGATCTGGAAAGCGCCACCAATGCCATTATCAATTCTACATATGGCTGTGCGGGCATGCGCTGTATGGCGCTTCCGGTTGTGGTAGTACAGGAGAGCATCGCCGACCGGTTCACGGCACTTTTGAAGAAAAAAGCAGAGGCGCTCAAGGTCGGCTGTTCCTATGATCCGGAGACAAAGCTGGGTCCGGTGGTATCAAAAGCCCATCAGCAGAGAGTCTGCGAATGGATCCAGAAGGGAATCGATGAGGGAGCCAGGCTGGTGCTGGACGGGCGCGATGTGAAGGTGGACGAGCCGTATCAGAACGGATTCTTCGTCGGTCCTACGATTCTTGACCATGTCAGACCGGGGATGACAGTGGGAGACCGGGAGATCTTCGGACCTGTGACGCTGATCAAACGGGTAAAGGATTTTGATGAGGGCCTTGCGGTGATGAACGCCAATCCCTTTGCAAACGGTTCCGTCATCTTCACGCAGAGCGGATATTACGCCCGGAAGTTCGAGTTCCTGACGGACGGCGGCATGGTGGGTATTAACGTGGGTATTCCGGTCCCCACGGCATATTTCCCCTTCTCCGGCAACAAGGATTCCTTCTTCGGAGATCTGCATGTACTCGGCAAAGACGGCGTCCGGTTCTATACCCGTGCGAAAACCGTTACGAAGCACTGGTATGACGAGGCTTCCCGTGCGAAAACCGTAGATACCTGGGAAGGAACTGTGGAACGCTGAGTAAGAACGGCATGGACCTGAGGCTCATGCCGTTTTATGGTGGTCATTTTGGAAAAATTCAGGGACAGACATCCTTTCAGCGGGAAAACAGGAGTGTTCAGATGTGGTGAAACAAAATGAAACAGAAAGAAGTATGTTTCAGGAAACAAAAATGAAACACTGTTGAAATATGTTTCACCAGAACTTTCCGGCTGCCAGGAAAATGAAAGTAAAAAACAAAAAAATAATTTATTCAGGGTCCGTCAGTGACCTGGCACAGAATTTGCTCCTTATAAAAGTAAAATAAAGAAAAGGGAGTGATGCTATGAGATTGTGCTATCAGGTCGCGACGCCGGATGTGGCGATTGCGGATTCCGTCACGGCCTACCAGGGCCCGCTGGAGAAAAGCTTCGCAGATCTTGCCTCCTTCGGTTACCGGGGAGTGGAGCTGATGACACTGAATCCGTCAGAGCTTGACTGGGATTTCGTGAAGAACGAGGCTGAGAAAAACGGTCTGAAGGTGGTCCTTGTATGTACCGGTGAGATCTGGGGACAGCTGGGCTTAAGCTATACGAGTCCTGGAAAAGAGGTGCGGGAGGAAGCGCTCAGAAGAAGCAGGGAGATCATCGACTTTGCGGCGCATCTGGGTGCGAACATCAATATCGGGCGCGTCCGGGGACAATACTGTGCAGAGCTGACCAGAGAGCAGACGGAAGACTATGCGGCCGCGGCATTTCAGGAGCTGGCAGACTATGCGGCGCCGAAGAATGTGAAGATCGCACTGGAGACAGTCACGATCATGCAGACAAATTTCATCAATACACTGGCCGAAGGCGCAGCCATGGTGGACCGGGTGGACCGTCCGAATTTCAGACTGATGATGGATGTATTTCATCTGAATCTGGAGGAGAAGGATGTACTCGAAGCGATCCGGAAATATAGTCCTTATAATATTCACGTGCACCTTGCAGATAATAACAGGCGTTATCCGGGACACTGCGGGCTTGATTTTGAGAAGATCATAGGCACCTTCAGAGAATGCGGATATGACGGGGCATTCTGTACGGAGATCTTCCAGATCCCCGATATGGAACAGGCGGCAAAGGGAGCCATCGCACATCTGCAGCCGATCCTGGACCGGGTATACGGCCCCCGGCGGGAGGGATGACATGAAAAGCATCGCACTGATCCACACAGTCAGAACCGTGGCGGTTTCCTTTGACGAGCAGCTGAAGGCTTATGTGGGAGAGGAAGTGAAGGTACATAATCTCTGGGACGATTTTCTGGCCAATCACCCCAATGAAGTGGGGGAATTTACCATCGAGAACCGCAACCGCCTCTTCCTGGATATCAAGGCGGCGGAGATGACCGGCGCGGACATGATCGTCGTCACCTGCTCCACGCTGACGCCGGTGGTTGGCATGATCCGGCCCTTTGTGAAGGTTCCCCTGATCGCCATCGACGACGCCATGGGAAGAGAGGCCGTTGCCTGTGGGGAGCGGATCCTGATCCTGGCAACGGCAGGAAGCACCAGAGAGCCACTGACGGAGAAGCTTCTGGCCGAAGCCGAAAAGCTCGGGAAAGAGGTCCAGATCGATTTCAGGGACAATCCAGAGGCCTTTAAAGCCCTGAAAGAAGTGCAGATGGACCGGCATGATGCCCTTCTCCTTCAGATGGCGGAAGAGATCAGCGGCTATGACTGCGTGGTGCTTGCCCAGGCGTCCATGGCGCATCTGGATAAAAAAATCGAAGAAATCTGTAAGATCCCTGTTCTTTCCAGTCCAACACTCTGCCTGGAACAGGTGAAAGAAACATTAAAATCTATTTAGGAAAAGGAGATTTTCAAAATGACCAACGAAAAGAAACAGGAGCTGGATGCGCTCTGTCTGAAATTCAGGCGCAATCTGATTGAAACACTGCACAGCATTCAGACCGGACATCCGGGCGGCTCCCTCTCCGTATGCGAGATCCTGACCACCCTCTATTTTAACGAGGCAAATGTGACGCCGGAGAATATCGGCGACAGAAGCCGCGACAAGATCATCCTCTGCAAGGGACATGCGGCTCCCATGCTCTACATGGAGCTGGCACAGAAGGGCTTCTTCCCCATGGAAGAGATGAAGACGCTGCGCCAGATCGACAGCCGTCTGCAGGGACATCCCTGTTCGAAGGAGACGCCGGGCGTGGAAGCCTCCACAGGGCCTCTGGGAGCCGGCTACCCGCTGGCGCTGGGGGTTGCCCTCGCCGACATGCACGACGGCATCGACGCGTGGACCTACGCCATCCTGGGCGACGGCGAGATCAATGAGGGCGTGGTGTGGGAGACCTGCATGAACGCGTCCAAATTCAGGGCGGACCGGCTGATCACGATTCTGGACTGGAACGGCGTGCAGCTGGACGGTACCACGGAAGAGATCATGCCCATGGGAGATGTGGAGCTGAAGTTCAAAGCCTTCGGCTACAACACCATCGTCTGCGACGGACATGACTGCGCAGCCATCAGCGCAGCCGTGGAAACTGCAAAATCGGTAAAGGGCGTTCCCAGTATCATCCTGGCGAAGACCGTAAAGGGCAAAGGCGTATCCTTCATGGAAGGCAAAAACACATGGCACGGTGCTCCTGTTAAGGATGAGCACTACGAAGCGGCGATGAAAGAATTAGGAGGTGCACAGTAATGGGAAAAGCAATTCGTGACGTATATGGAGAGACCATCAGGAAATACGGTGCG
This sequence comes from Lachnospiraceae bacterium, assembly GCA_910574805.1. Classification (GTDB taxonomy): domain Bacteria; phylum Bacillota; class Clostridia; order Lachnospirales; family Lachnospiraceae; genus Hominiventricola. The sequence continues at coordinate 220,270 of CAJTCV010000003.1, forward strand.
GCCAACGAGAACATCGTGGTTCTGGACGCGGACGTATCCGGCTCCACCAAGTCTGCGGTATTCGGGAAGGAATATCCGGACCGGTTCTACAACTGCGGCATTTCCGAATATGCCATGATGGGCATGGCGGCAGGCATGGCAAAGTCCGGGAAGATCCCGTTTGTCAACACATTTGCGGTATTTCTCACGACTCTTGGCTCTCTTGCGGCCAGAACCTTCATGTCCTATTCCGGGCTGAACATCAAGATGATGGGAGGCTACGGAGGACTGTCGGACGCTTATGACGGAGCGACTCATCACGCGCTGGAGGACATTGCCATGATGAGGACGCTGCCGGGGGTGAGCGTCATGGTGGCTTCCGACGCGGCGATCACGGACTGGATGGTGAAGACGGCCATCGAGGTGGAAGGCCCCATGTACATCCGTCTGTCCAGAGACGCGGCTCCCGACTGCCATCCGGAAGGAGCGCAGTTCGAGATGGGTAAAGGCATGGTGGTGAGAGAAGGAACGGATGTGACGATCATTGCCTGCGGCCTGATGGTGAGCACGGCAGTGACGGCTGCGGAAGCGCTGGCGGCAAAGGGCATCAGCGCAGGAGTCGTGGATATGTACTGTATCAAACCCATTGACGCAGAGCTGATCGAGAAATGCGCGAAGGAGACCGGCGCCGTGGTGACGGCGGAGGAACACAGCGTCATCGGCGGTCTTGGCGGAGCTGTGGCAGAGGTGCTTGCGAAGGCAGGCTGCGCAGTGCCCACGGAGATGGTCGGTATGCAGGACCGCCACGGGGAATCCGGACCATACGCACAGCTTCTCAAAAAATACGGGCTGGATGCGGATGCAGTGGCAGCGGCGGCAGAAAAAGCAGTATCCCGCAAATGATTTTCTTATTTAAGGAAGAAAGGCGTTTGACATGGAGAGATCCATAAGACGATATATGAAGGTGGGAACGATCCTTCATGTCTCCTATAAAGAGCTGGGCGGCGGCGAAGGTCCCATTCTGGAGCGCCTGAAAAAGATCGTGACCGATCCGTTTTTTGAGGCGGTGGAGGTGGCTCAGATGAAGGACGCCGGCGTACGAAAGGCGGCGACGGAGATGATCGCCCGGGGGCATATGGTGACGGCATACGGCGGACAGGGCCGTATGCTGGGCGCCGGCCTGAATATCAACGATCTTTGTGAGGCAGGGCGTCAGAAGGCACTGGCCTCCCTGAAGGAAGGTATCGACGAAGCATACGAGATCCATGCGGCCGATTTCGCATTTCTGGCAGGAAGGTATGAAGATGAGACGAAAGAAGCATCCTTTCAGGCGCTCCTTGCGTCCACCAGAGAGCTGTGTGCATATGCGGCGCAGAAGGGGAACATGCCGGTGCTCTGCGAAGTGTTTGACTATGATATTGCCAAGAGATCGCTGGTGGGCCCGGTGGAGCTGGTCCGGCGCTATGCAAAGACCATCTGCGGGGAATATGAGAATTTCGGGCTGATGGTGGATTTGAGCCATATCCCCATGCTCCACGAGACACTGGAAGAGAATCTGCTCCCTGTCAGAGACTACATCCGCCATGCACATATGGGCAATACGGTCATCAAGAACCCGGACTGCCCGGCCTACGGCGATGAACATCCCCGGTTTGGCTTCCCTGACAGTGAAAATGATGTGGAAGAGCTGGCTGCATATTTGAGGCTTCTCTTGAAGATCGGATTTCTCAATGAGAAAGACAGACCGATCGTCAGCTTTGAAGTAAAGCCTTTTGAGGACGAAGACCCGGATGTGGTCCTTGCCGGGGCGAAAAGAACGCTGGAGCTTGCGTGGGAGCTTGTATAGTAACAGAAAATAATTGCAGGAGGAAATGAGAACATGAGAGAATCCATTCATAAATATTTTCAGGTGGGGACGATCCGCTGGATGTCCTTCCCGAAGATGGGCGTACTGGAGTCCATCAGACGAATCGCGTCCGATGATTATTTTGACGCCATCGAGATCACGAAATGTAAGGATGACGAGGAGCGGGCAGCCGTGAAGAAGCTTCTGGAGCAGTCCCATCTGAAGGTCTGCTACGGGGCCCAGCCGAGGCTCCTGGGACCGAAGCTGAATCCCAACGACATCGACGAGGAAGGCAGAAAAGCGGCGGAGGCGACGCTGATGGAAGCCATCAACGAGGCGGAATATCTGGGCGCGAAAGGGATCGCATTCCTGGCCGGCAAATGGGAAGAGGCCACGAAGGATCAGGCCTACGCGCAGCTTCTGAAGACCACCCGAAATCTCTGCGGCTATGCGGCGACAAAGGGCATGATGGTGGAGCTGGAAGTATTTGACTTTGACATGGACAAGGCGGCGCTCGTCGGTCCGGCTCCCTATGCGGCGAGATTCGCGGCGGACATGCGGACGACCTGCAGTAATTTTGGTCTGCTGGTGGACCTGTCCCATTTCCCCACCACTTATGAGACGTCCAGATTTGTGATCCAGACCCTGCGTCCCTATATCACCCATCTCCATTTCGGCAACGCGGTGGTGAAGGAGGGCTGCGACGCCTACGGGGACAAACATCCCCGGTTCGGATATCCGGACAGCGCCAACGATACGGCGGAGCTTGTGGATTACCTGACGGTTCTGAAGGAGGAAGGCTTCTTCCGTGCGGATGATCCGCTGGTGCTGTCCATGGAAGTGACGCTGGCAGGCGACGAGGATGAGGAGATCGTCCTTGGGAATACGAAGAGAGTACTGAACAGAGCGTGGGCGCTGGTGGAAGACTGAAAACGGTAACTGAGAACATGTATTTATAAAAAGGAGAGAACAGACTATGAAAATTGTAATTCTTGACGGTTATACGGAGAACCCCGGAGATCTGAGCTGGGGAGAGCTGGAGAAGCTGGGAGAAGTAACGGTATATGACAGGACTTCTTATGTGGACGATCCCATTATCGCAGAGCGCATCGGCGATGCGGAGATCGTAATTACCAACAAGACGCCCATTACGAAGGCGACCATCGACAAATGCCCCAACATGAAGCTGATTGCATTTCTTGCTACCGGCTACAATGTGGCGGACTATGAGTATGCGAAGGAAAAAGGGATCCCGGTGGTGAACGTACCCACCTACGGAACGCAGATTGTAGGACAGTACGCAGTCGGTCTGCTGCTGGAGATCTGTTCCCATTACGGACATCATGACCAGACCGTAAAGGAAGGAAAGTGGGAGAACAATCAGGACTGGTGCTACTGGGATTATCCCATGATCGAGCTGTACGGCAAGACTGCCGGCATCATCGGCCTGGGACGGATCGGACAGGCGACGGCGAAGATCCTCAACTCCATGGAAATGAAGGTGCTGGCTTACGACGGACATCAGACCGAATCCGGAAAAGCTCTTGCAGAGTATGTGGAGCTTGACGAGCTGCTGGCAAAATCTGATGTGATCTTCCTGCACTGCCCGCTGTTCCCGTCCACCGAAGGCATGATCAACAGGGAGAACATTGCGAAGATGAAGGACGGCGTGATCCTCATCAACAACAGCCGCGGACAGCTGGTGGTGGAGCAGGATCTGGCAGACGCTCTGAACAGCGGCAAGGTGTACGCGGCCGGTCTGGATGTGGTATCCACGGAACCCATTAAGGGAGACAACCCGCTGCTGAAGGCAAAGAACTGCCTGATCACACCGCACATCTCCTGGGCGGCGCAGGCGTCCCGCCAGAGGATCATGGACATCACCGTTGCCAACGTAAAAGCATTTATCGATGGCAAGTCGGTGAATGTAGTAAATAAATAAATTTCTGACCATATCCAATTTTAACCTGCCCGGAATATACTCGACTATGGTATACTTGCCATAGTTGAGTATATTTCTGTAGAGAAAGAAGGCTGACTCCATGGTTAAGATCAGAGTATTTATCCCTCATCTGGAATTGAAGGAAATATTTGAAAGCGTGATGGCAGAGCTGCCGGTCCGCGATAACGTGCAGATCGAGATGACTTACATCTTCGGAACCCCGGATGTACTCTCCCAGAACTGTGATGCAGATATCCTGGTGGCCAGAGGGATGACCCATGACGTGCTGCGGGATATGTTTCCTGACAAGCATGTGGTGCAGATCCAGCTGAACAGCTTCGATATATTCGACGCGTTGGTGCAGTGCAGAAAGCTGCAGGCGAGGAAGATTGCCCTGTGCCTGCACGATGTGGAGATCCATTGCCTGGAGAGCCTGGAGGAGCTGTGCGGGGCGTCCATCAGGATGTATGATGTTCCGGATGAGAAGACGGCGGAGGCGGCCGTCTGCAAAGCGGCCGAAGAAGGGGCGGACACATTTGTAGGCGCCGGGACCATGTGCGGCATCTGTGACCGGAAGGGGCTCCGCCGGGTACATATCCACACCAGGCACGATGCGGTGGAAGCAGCCATGCAGGAAGCGCTGAACGCGGCGAAGACGATCAACCAGGAACGCACCCGTTCAGATATCATCCGAATCATGCTGAATCACAATGAAGACGGGATCATAGCCATTGACAATGAAGATCATATTCTTGCCATCAATAATCAGGCTTACCGGGTCTTTCAGCTGTCCACAGTGGGAGAACTGACCGGGCAGCCGGTGTCTGCGGTATACCCCTCCGGAGAATGGGACCGCCTGCTGGAGAAGGGTTCCGAAAAGGAACAGATCATAAGCCTGCATGATAAAAAATATTATGTGCAGTATAAGCCGCTGAGCGAGGCGGAAGCCGGGGCAGGCGCGCTGATCTTCATCAAGAATACAGACCGGATCATGGAGGAAGAGAGCAGGATACGCAGAGGTCTGTCGGAGAAGGGGCTGACGGCCAAATATACCTTTGAGGATATTCTGGGGCAGAGCGAGGCGATTCAGGGGAATATCCGCATGGCCGAGCGTTACAGCAGAGTCAATTCCAATGTGCTGATCATCGGCGAGACCGGAACAGGTAAGGAACTGTTCGCCCACAGCATTCACCAGGCCAGCAAAAGAAGCCGTCAGCCTTTCGTGGCCCTTAACTGCGCCGCACTTCCGGAGAATCTTCTGGAGAGCGAGCTGTTCGGGTATGAGGCGGGCGCCTTTTCCGGAGCGGCCAAAGGAGGGAAGATCGGTCTGTTTGAGCTGGCGCACAAAGGGACGATTTTTCTGGATGAGATCGGAGAGATCCCCATCACGCTGCAGGCGAAGCTTCTCCGGGTGCTGCAGGAAAAGGAGATCCGGCGGATCGGGAGCACCAGCGTACATCCGGTGGACGTAAGGGTAATTTCCGCCACGAATATCAACATAGAAGAAAAGATTCGGGAAGGGCAGTTCCGTTCGGACCTGTATTACCGCCTGAATCTTCTGGATATCTCGCTCCCGCCGCTTCGGGAGCGAAAAGAAGACATCCAGGAGCTGGTGGACGCCTATCTGACCAGATTTGCCTGTGAGATGGGCAAGAGCATCCCCACCGTTACAGAGGATGCGGCCAGGATCCTGAAGGAGCACAGCTGGCAGGGGAATGTGCGGGAGCTTCGGAATATCTGCGAGAGGCTGACGGTTTTAAACGATACCAGCGTGATCAGCGAGGAGCTTCTGCGCCAGCTGAAAATCTTCCGGAAAAAAGAGGAGCCGTCTGTCGGACAGCCGGGGGAAGGTGCGGAGGACTCCGTGTATGACCGCCTGAAGCCGAGGAAAAAGAAAAAAGAACTGGCGGAGGAGCTGGGGGTCAGCCGTACGACTCTGTGGAGGATGGCAAAGAGGCAGAAGGAACTGGAAGAAAAGCAGAAAAAACAGGGATGACAAGGGGTTCGTTTCATAGAGAGGATAAGTGTGGGACAGGATGAAAGTAGTAGTGGCCATTGATTCTTTAAAGGGAAGTATGACGTCCATGGAGGCCGGAAGAGCCATCCGGGAAGGGATTCTGAACGTGCTCCCGGATACGGAGGTGATCGTAAAGCCTCTGGCGGACGGCGGAGAGGGGACGACAGAAGCACTGGTGGAAGGCCTTGGAGGGGAGCTGGTGGAGACGGAGGTACACGGACCGCTGGAGACTCCGGTGAAGGCGGTTTATGGGGTGATCAAAGAGACCGGCACAGCCATCATGGAGATGGCAGCGGCAGCGGGGATCATTCTTGTGGGAAAGGATAAACGTCCGCTGGATGCGACTACCTACGGTGTGGGCGAGATGATCCGGGATGCGGTGAGAAGAGGCTGCCGGGAATTTATCATCGGGATCGGCGGAAGTGCCACCAATGACGGCGGGATCGGCATGCTGACCGCTCTGGGGTATGAGTTTCTGGACGCCCGGGGTGCCGCGGTGGGCATCGGCGCAGGAGCGCTGGGAAAAGTGGCGTCCATCCGGACCGGCCGCGTGCTTCCGGAATTAAAGGAATGCCGCTTCCGGATCGCGTGCGATGTTACCAACCCTCTGTGCGGAGTCAACGGCGCCACATATATCTACGGGCCGCAGAAAGGCGTCACAGAGGATCTGAGGGACAGTCTGGACGAGGCCATGGACAGTTATGCACAGGTGATCAGGGACTGCCTGGGGACAGACCACAGGGAGAGCGAGGGGGCGGGAGCTGCCGGCGGACTGGGCTTTGCCTTTTTAAGCTGTCTGAATGCAGATCTTCAGCCGGGGATCGGGCTGGTGATGGATGCAGTGGACATGGAGAAGACGATGGAGGGCGCGGATCTGGTATTTACCGGGGAAGGGCGCCTGGACGGTCAGACAGCCATGGGAAAGGCTCCCGTGGGGATCGCGAAGCTGGCGAAAAAACATGGCGCAAAGGTGGTTGCACTGGCAGGTGCGGTCATCGAGGGCGCTGAGAAGTGCAATGAGAACGGCATAGACGCATTTTTCCCGATTCTCCGCAGGATCGTGACGCTGGATGAAGCCATGGATCCGAAGACGGCGAAGGAGAATATGATCCGGACGGCAGAGCAGGTCATCCGCCTGGTGTCCGCTTTCCGGCAGGATCGTACGGGGAGCGGTGTCTGATACGAAAGAACAGGGGAAGCAATGGAACTGGGATATGAAATACAGCTGGAGCAGAAGCAGCAGCTCACCCAGAGCCAGATCCAGTCACTGGAGATTCTGGCCATGGACAGTGTGGAACTGAATCAGTTTCTGCAGAATGAGTATCTGGAAAATCCGCTGCTGGATGTCAGCGGGACACACAGCATGGGATCCGGGCAGGAAGAGATCAACAAGACATATGAACAGACTCTGACCTATGGACGGAATTATGAAGAAATGATAGAAGAAGAGGATAAGAGAAGGCAGGATATCCCCATGCAGGACCAGGATCAGGTCCGCAATTTCCTGCTTGATCAGCTTCCCGGGAACCGTTTTGGCAAAGAGCAGTGGGAGCTTCTGGAGTACATGGTGGACTGCCTGGACGATACGGGATTTTTCACGATCCCTGTGCAGGAGGTGGCAGACAGGACACGCCGGCCGGTGGGGGAGGTCAGGCATGCGCTTGACCTCCTGCAGGGGCTGGAGCCGTACGGCATCTTTGCCGCGGATCTGAGACAGTGCCTGTTGAAACAGCTGGAGATGTGCAAGGTGCAGGATTCCGTATTGTGGAAGGTGGTGGACGCGCATCTTCAGGATGTGGCGGACGGAAAGATCAGCAACATATCCAGGAGCCTGAAAATATCCACGGCGGAGGTGCGCAGATGCATTGAGCAGATCGCCAGGCTGAATCCCCGTCCCATGAGTGAGTTCCGTGCGGGAAAGACCGATTACATTGTGCCGGATATCATTTTTCATGAAGAGAACGGAAAGTGGGAAGTCGAGCTGAATGACGCCTGGGTGGAGGATTATCATGTCAATGACTATTATCTGAGAATGATGAAGGAGTCCCGGGATGAAGAACTGACCGAATATTTCCGGATGAAGCTGGAACGCGTCCGGTTCGTTATGAACAGCATCGCTCAGAGGCGGCAGACCATGAAGAACATCGCCAGGACTATCCTGCGCAGGCAGCAGTCGTATCTGGAGGGCAGATCCTGGCTGCTTCCCATGACCATGACGGACGTGGCCGGTGAGATCGGGATCCATACGTCCACAGTCAGCCGGGCTATCAAGGGAAAATACATCCAGTATCCCCGGGGAACCGTGGCGATGAAAGCGCTCTTCTCTGCGTCCGTCGCCACGTCCGGGGGTGCGGAGATGGTAGGAATCATGCAGGTGAAGGAGATGATCCGGGAACTGATCGACAGGGAAGACAAGAAAAAGCCGCTGAGCGATCAGGCGATTGTAAACGCCCTGAAGGAAAAGCACATTGATGTGTCCAGAAGGGGCGTGGCAAAGTACAGAGATGAGCTGGGCATCCGGGGAAGCTTTTCGCGCAGGGCAATGGAATGAATTTGTATAAAGTTTTAAAAATTCCGGTAAAATTGCCGGAATTTTTGTTATTTTTCGCCAAATTTTTTGAGAAAAAGATGGTAAAATAAAGGATGCTGTGATAGAATCAAGGTGTAAGGAGTGAATGGAGAAGAGCACGGTTTTTTAGATAGAAAGAAGGAACATGTATGCCGGTATATCGACTGAGAGAAAATGAGGTAAGTTTCCCGCATCCGGAACTTGCAGAAAAGGATGGCCTGCTTGCTGTGGGCGGGGATCTGAGTGTGGAGCGTCTTTTACTGGGATACTGCAACGGGATCTTTCCATGGTACAACCCGGGAGAGGAGATTATATGGTGGTGCCCGAAAGAACGGTTTCTGATCTTTCCCGCGGAGATCCATGTCTCCCGCTCCATGAAAAAATATATTAAAAAGCATAAGATCGAGATCCGGCTGAACCGGGATTTTCAGGACACCATGCACCGGTGCCGGATGAAGCGGGAGCAGGAAGAGGGGACCTGGATCGGCGATGATATGGAAGCAGCCTATCTCGCCCTTCATAAGGAGGGGTTTGCCGCCAGCGTGGAGGCCTATGAGGACGGGGAGCTGTCCGGCGGACTTTACGGAGTTGTCATCGGCAGATGCTTCTTTGGAGAGAGTATGTTTTCCGAGAAAAAGAACGGCTCCAAGACCGCACTGATCGGGCTGTCCGGCGTACTCCGGGACAATAATTTTTATTTTATAGACTGTCAGTTCTATACAGAGCATCTGGAACGCATGGGCGGCCGGTATGTGGAATGGGAAGAGTACGTAAGGATGCTGAAAGAAGGAACAAAATGATGCTTTACTTGCCATACTTTTTACGCTATACTATACCATGTGTGCGGCATGGCTGTCCAGGATGCCGCATGGGAATACGCAGGACAGAACATGGAGGAAAACAGACATGGTAAGAGCAGTTGTAGGAGCAAACTGGGGTGACGAAGGCAAGGGTAAGATCACGGACATGCTCGGCAAGGAGTCCGATATCATCGTCCGGTTTCAGGGCGGAGCCAATGCAGGTCATACGATCATCAATGACTACGGCAAATTTGCGCTGCATACCCTTCCCTCAGGAGTATTTTATGACCACACCACAAGTATTATCGGGAGCGGCGTTGCGCTGAATATACCGGTATTGTTTGCAGAGATCAAAGGGATCGTGGACCGGGGCGTGCCAACGCCGAAGATCCTGGTATCGGATCGCGCACAGATGGTGATGTCTTATCATATCCTTTTTGATAAACTGGAGGAGGAGCGTCTGGCGGGCAGGTCTTTCGGCTCCACCAGATCAGGTATCGCGCCGTTCTATTCGGATAAATATGCGAAGATTGGTTTTCAGGTCAGCGAGCTGTTCCTGGAGGAGCGTGCGCTGAAGGAGAAGATCCAGCGGGTGATCACTCAGAAGAATGTGATCCTGGAGCATCTGTATCATACGCCTGTACTGCAGGTGGCAGACATCTATCAGGAGCTGATGGATTACAAAGAGATGGTGGAGCCCTATGTGTGCGATGTGTCGCTGTACCTGTGGAACGCTGTAAAAGAAGGAAAGAACATCCTTCTGGAGGGACAGCTTGGTACGCTGAAGGATCCGGATCACGGGATCTATCCCATGGTGACCTCTTCTTCCACGCTGGCGGCATACGGCGCCATCGGAGCCGGGATTCCGCCCTATGAGATCCGTCAGGTCATTACCGTATGCAAGGCTTATTCCAGCGCGGTGGGAGCGGGCGCTTTTGTCAGCGAGATCTTCGGAGAGGAAGCAAAGGAGCTTCGGGACCGGGGCGGCGACGGGGGAGAATACGGCGCTACCACCGGCAGGCCCAGACGTATGGGATGGTTTGACTGCGTGGCTTCCAGATACGGCTGCCGTCTGCAGGGAGCGACGGATGTGGCGTTTACGGTGCTGGATGTGCTGGGATATCTGGATGAGATCCCGGTGTGTGTGGGATATGAGATCGACGGAAAGGTGACCAGGGAATTTCCGGTTACCTGCCTTCTGGAGAAGGCAAAGCCGGTCTATGAGGTGCTGCCGGGCTGGAAATGCGATATCCGCGGCATCAGGAACTATGAGGAGCTCCCGGAGAACTGCCGCAGATATGTGGAGTTTATTGAAGAACAGATTGGATTTCCCATTACGATGGTATCCAACGGTCCGGGGAGAAATGACATCATTTTCAGGAATGGAAAAAAATGATCAGAAATGTAATATTTGATATTGGAAATGTGCTGGTGGATTTCTGCTGGCAGGAGCATATCAGGCACTGCGGATTCCAGGGAGAGACTGCAGACCGGATCGGGAGAGCCATGATGGAGAGCCCTCAGTGGTCGGAGATTGACCGGGGCGTATGGTCCATGGAGAAGCTTCTGGCAGCCTTTATCGCCAATGACCCTGCTCTGGAGGATGAGATTCGCACGGTGTTCAAAGACCTGAGCACACTGCTCAGAGAGAGAAGCGGTTCCGTGCCCTGGATCCGTTCTCTGAAGGCGGAAGGATACAGGGCCTATTACCTGTCGAATTTTTCGGCGCGTGTGGAAAAGGAAGCGGCGAAAGAGCTGTCCTTTCTGAAGGAGATGGACGGCGGGATCCTGTCCTACAGGGAACACCTGATCAAGCCGGATCCGGCGATCTACAGACTGCTCATGGACCGGTATGGTCTGAAGGCGGAGGAATCGGTCTTCCTGGATGACACGCCGGCGAATGTGGAGGCGGCCAGGGCCCTGGGCATGCAGGGGATTCTGGTGGAGAGCCAGGAACAGGCCCGGGATGCTCTTTGGGAGGTGCTGAAGAAAAGATGAGAGATATTCTGGATGTGCATACCCATACCATTGCCAGCGGGCATGCGTACAATACGATGATGGAGATGATCCATACGGCGCAGGAAAAAGGTCTGGAGGTGTATGGAATCACAGAGCACGCTCCGCAGATGCCGGGGACCTGCCATGAGTTTTATTTCCACAATCTGAAAGTAGTAGAACGTCAGTTCGGCGATCTGGAGGTGCTCCTGGGAACAGAGCTGAATATTCTGGACGAAAGAGGAACCGTGGATCTGGAGGAACCCTATCTGGGCCGGATGGATGTGGCGATTGCCAGCCTGCATCCCCCCTGCATCGCTCCCGGGAGCAGAGAGTGGAATACCCAGTGCCTGATCAGTGCCATGAAGAATCCCCATGTCAATATCATCGGACATCCGGATGACGGTCGCTATCCGCTGGATTATGAAGCGGTGGTACAGGCAGCTAAGGAATATCATACTCTCCTGGAGATCAACAACAATTCCCTGAATCCCAAAGGCTTCCGGCAGAATGCCAGAGAGAACTATCTGGAGCTTCTGAGGCTGTGCAGAAGATACGGGGTATCCGTGATCCTGGGGAGCGATGCGCATTATCAGGCGGACATCCTGAATCATGAGCTGATCTGTCCTCTTCTGGAAGAGACCGGTTTCCCCGAAGAGCTGGTGGTGAATACGGACAGGAAAAAGCTTTATCCCTATATCAACAAGTATTCTTCGTGAAAGCGCTGGACTTTATGATTTTACTGTGGTAAAATAACATGGCAGAGCGAAAACGCGGACAGGGGTTTTAGGTATGAATAAAAAGATTCGGAATGAAGCGACAGATGGATTATTTCGTGCCATATTAAGTCTTCAGAGCATGGAAGAGTGCTATACTTTTTTTGAAGATGTCTGTACGATTAATGAGATCCAGTCACTGTCTCAGCGTTATGAAGTAGCGAAGCTGCTTCGGGAAAAGAAGACTTACCTGGAGATCGCCGAGAAGACCGGTGCATCGACGGCAACGATCAGCCGGGTGAACCGTTCTCTGAACTATGGAAATGACGGATATGACATGGTGTTTCGGAGAATGGAAGAAAATATGAAGTAGAGAACTCACGGGAGTGAGATGCCCCGCAGCCGGCTGCGGAGGATCTCACTCTTTATGTTTTTTACCGGATTCTCTTCTGGGCAGTCCGTCGATCAGCTTCTCGATCACCTGCTTTTTCACATATACGTCAAAGCTCAGAAGACAGATAAAGGAGAAAATATGCAGAAACTGCTGTTCTTCCTCCGGAGCATCTGCAAAAGTCCCGGAAGCGATCCGGTAGCTCTCGATGACGTCCGCCTTCATCTTCTCCACCTGGCTTTTTTCCAGACTGAACACTTCCTCGTAGATCGCCTGCATGTTCAGCGGCTCTTTCGTATGAAAATACCGTTCGGTCAGCGGTTCCAGCAGACTCTGTATGTCGCCGATGGAAAGAATCCCCTTATAATAATAGATATAAATCAGGAGCAGCATATGCTCCTTGGAATATTTCTTCTTCTCAGGTGCCGGGAGCAGCCGGTTTTTGGCATAGTTGTTGATCATGGTCTTGGTCAGGATCTTGTCCTCCGGATAACGCTTGGAAGCCTGCAGATGCTCCTCCATAAAAGTGGTCACCTGATCCATGTACAGATCAATATTCGGTATTTCTCTTGGTTTGATATAATCAATCTTCTCCAGACTGGACAGAATACTGTTCAGGATATCCTGCGGATCGATCGTCATAATTTCATCACCTCTGTATTCATTATATAGTATTCAAAACTACATAACAAGTCTTTTTTGATTTTTTATGCCTGGAGGTGATTTTTGTTCCGTGCAGTCCGGACGGCAGGAAACAAAATCCCCCGCCCGCTGCACTGCTGCAGCGAACGGGGGATTCTCAAGGGGAGGATAAGTATTCAATTTATCTTCGGTACAGTTATATTATGGCCATTCCCGCAAAGATTATTCAAAAATTTTAAAAATATTATAAAAAGCAGTATCTTCCCTTTGCCCTCCGGCCACATACACTAATAAAAACGGAATGATACAGGAGCTTCAGATTGAAAAAATGCAACGCAGTATTTGAGGGCGGAGGCGTCCGGGGAATCGGGCATGTGGGGGCGGTGTGCAGGATGGAACAGGCGGGATGGCAGTTCGCGGATACCGCCGGATCATCGGCGGGGGCGATTGTGGCGGCGCTGCTGGCGGCAGGCTACACCGGGAAAGAACTGAAGAAAGAGCTGGAAACGCTGGACTATATGAGATTCAAGGGGATGGATCTGCCGGATTATTTCGGGGCCCCCGGCAGGATGTTCTCCCTGATCAGGAGCCTTGGCATCTACAATACAGATGATCTGGAGGACTGGATGGATGAACTGCTGGATCAGAAAGGAATGCGCAGATTTGGAGATGTGGAAGCTGCGGGAAGGATGCTGAAGATTACAGCCAGTGATCTGACAGAGAAGCGGCTTCTGATACTGCCGGATGATCTGGAAGATTTTGCGGTGGATCCCAGGGAATTCTGTATTGCGCCGGCGGTGCGGATGAGTGTGAGTATCCCCATCTTCTTTGAGCCGGTGCGCTGGAAGGACCGGTGGGGAAAAGAGCATCTGGTGGTGGACGGCGGGCTGCTGAGCAACTATCCGGTATGGCTTCTGGATGACGGAACCCGCGCACCGGCCTGTCCCACCTTCGGTTTCCGCTTCCTGGATGACAGGGAGCACTGCAGAAGCCGGACCTGCAGGGCGCAGCCCAATATGATCGATTATCTGAAAGCCATCGTATCCACCAGTCTGGATGCCATCGATCATGATCATCTGTCAGAAGGAGATTATGAGCGAACGATCGGTATCTCTGCGGCAGCCGGAGAAGGAGAGGCGCGTCATAAGATCAGCGCTGTGGATTTTGATATCAGCAGAGAGGACAGCCGCGCGCTGTTTGAAAATGGCTGGAGCGCTGCGGAACGGTTCCTGCGAACCTGGAATTTTGAGATCTGGAAAAAGAAATATCGATAAATAAAAAAGGCGATACAAGAATCTTCTCTGAAAATTCTCATATCGCCTGTCAAACTGTCATTTCCAACGGACCTGACCTCTCTTTCTTCTGATCTATGTTTTTTTATGGTCTCCACAGGACCCTGATCTGCGGCCATCCGGCCTTTTTGCCATATGCAATCCGCTTCGGGATCTTTATGGACTTTCACGCGGGTTTTTTATTAACAAGGTATGTTCCTTTACCTTCTCAAAGCATTTTCTGCATTACCAACTGGTAATTATGATTAAAAAATAAACATATTCAATTTTCTAAATCTGCTGTTGTAATACCGGTGGTCCGTACCTTCCTTTCTGTTATATTATGGGGTATAACGTTAAGTTTTGATTGGAATCTCCTCCTTTTCATGCTCCCTCATTCCTGGATTATTTTGTCTCCTTCTTTTCTTTTGTTATTTTATGTGTTTATTATAGCATGTAAAAAATATTTGTCAAGTTATTTTTTGAAAAAAATTAAATTATCTGATAAATAGTTGCGTATACAGGAGAGATTCTGTCTGGAACAGGTGTCCGTTGACGGCAGGGAGACGGTCTGGTAGACTATGGATATTGCCGGGAGCAGGAGGAAAACAGAATGCAGTATCGAAATGACAGGAAGGGGATGCCGCTGTCCATACTTGGATACGGCTGTCTTCGTTTTACGAAAAAGAACGGGCGGATCGATCTGCCGAAGGCGGAAGCGGAGATTATGGAGGCGATCCGGGGCGGTGTGAATTATTTTGACACAGCGTATGTGTATCATGGGAGCGAGGCGGCGCTGGGAGAGATCCTGAGACGGAACGGGTGCAGGGACAGGGTGCAGATCGCCACAAAGCTTCCTCATTATCTGATCCGGTCCCGTGCCGGTCTGGAGCGCTGCTTTCAGGAGCAGCTGAGCCGGCTGAAGACGGATCATGTGGATTATTACCTGATGCATATGCTGAATGATGCAGAAACCTGGGAGGCCCTGAAGGAAAAGGGCGTGCAGGAGTGGGTAGAGGAAAAGCTGGGGCAGGGGCAGATCCGCAATATCGGTTTTTCCTATCACGGGAACTGGGAGAATTTCAAAAGGCTTCTGGATGCATATGACTGGGATTTCTGCCAGATCCAGTATAATTATATGGATGAACATACCCAGGCGGGACGGGCGGGGCTTCAGTATGCCGGGGCGAAGGGGATTCCGGTGATGATCATGGAACCGCTCAGGGGAGGAAAGCTGGTGGAGCTGCTCCCCCGGGAGGCGAAGGAGCTCATCGCCGGGGCGGAGCCTGCATGTACGCCCGCACAGTGGGCGTTCCGGTGGCTGTGGGACCAGCCGGAGGTGACGGTGGTACTGTCGGGTATGAATACGCTTGATATGGTGCGGGAGAATGTGGCGTCTGCTTCAAAAGCCGGAGCGGGAGAGCTGACGGCAGAGGATCTGGAGCTGTATGAGCGGGTGAAGCAGGCCATCAGCCGGAAGGTAAAGGTGGGGTGTACGGCGTGCGGGTACTGTATGCCCTGTCCCCAGGGGATCGATATCCCGGGAACCTTCCGCTGTTATAATGAGATGTATACGGAGCGGCCCCGGGTGGGGAAGAAGGAGTATCTGATGACGACGGCTTTCCGGAAGCATCAGAATCCGGCATCAAAATGTATCCGGTGCGGCAGATGCGAGAGGCACTGTCCTCAGCACATCCGAATCCGGGAAGAGCTGAAAAATGCGTCGGGCGAGCTGGAGGATCTTCGCTACAGAGCCATGGCATGGCTGGTGAAGACCTTTCGGATCTGGAGCTAGGACTCCGGCCGGTCCGGGAGAGCTTAAGCGCCGGCTGGGGAGAGAATGGCAGGGAAAATCCTGTGAAACGGACAAATGTCGTTGACAGACAGAAGAATTTGGGGGAAAATAGAGGAAAAGAAAGGGAGGGATTATTTATGTCAACACCGCATAATGAGGCAGCAAGGGGCGAGATTGCAAAATGTGTACTGATGCCGGGAGATCCGCTCCGGGCGAAATATGTCGCGGAGCATTTTCTGGAGGATGCAAAGCTGGTGAATGCGGTCCGGAGTGCATACGCTTATACCGGATCTTACAGAGGAAAGCCGGTGAGCGTCATGGCCAGCGGGATGGGGATGCCTTCCATTGGCATCTATTCCTATGAACTTTATAAATTTTATAATGTGGAAAGCATCATCCGGATCGGATCTGCCGGGGCCTATGATAAGGATCTGAAGCTCTATGATCTGGTGCTGGCGGACAGTGCTTTCAGCCGTTCTTCCTATGCGCTCTGTCAGAGCGGGGATGAGTCGGAGATCCAGTATCCCAATACGAGCCTGAATGCGAGGATTCTGCGCGCTGCAAGGGATCTGGACATCCCGGTGAAGACAGGGCGGATCCATTCCGGCGATGTCTTTTATTATGAGGAAGGACAGCCGGGGATCGATTATTACCGGGGGGAGAAGGATTGTCTCTGCGTGGAGATGGAGAGTTTTGCGCTGTTCCACAATGCCAAGGTGCTTCGGAAAAAGGCGGCATGCCTTCTGACCATTTCGGATTCTCTGGTGACGCATGAAGAGACGACGGCCGAAGAGAGACAGAATGCATTTACCAGTATGATGAAGGTGGCGCTGGAGGCGGCTGTTTCCAATGAATAAGAGAAATGTCACACTGATCGGCATGCCGGGGGCCGGGAAGAGCACGGTGGGCGTGGTGCTGGCCAAGGTGCTGGGGTATCGTTTCCTGGATTCGGATCTGGAGATACAGGAGCAGACCGGGAAGCTGCTTCATGAGCTGATCACAGAGCTGGGAGACGAGGGATTTCTTCGGCTGGAAGAACAGGTCAATGCAGGACTTCGGGCGGACCGGTCGGTGATCGCCACCGGCGGGAGCGCGGTCTATGGAGAGGCGGCCATGGCGCATCTGCGGGAGATCTCCACGGTCGTCTACTTAAAGTTGTCCTGCGAGAGCCTGAAAGAGCGCCTGGGGGATCTGCATGAGCGGGGTGTGGTGTTAAAGCCCGGACAGACGCTCCGGGATCTTATGGAGATCCGGACGCCGCTGTATGAACGGTATGCCCATGTGACCATAGAGGCAGAAGGCAGGGACATCCGGCAGATCGTAGGCGCGATTACAGATGCTCTGCAAAATAACGAATAAGTATTCCGCCGTCGGCCAGATCGGTCCGGCGCGGGGACATGCCCGTCCGTTCGGGGTGCCACTGGACCCCCAGGACGGGCATCGTGCTGTGCTCCAGCCCTTCGATGACGCCGTCCGGGGACGTCTGCGTCACAGTAAGCCCGGGAGCGGCTGTTCTGACTCCCTGGTGGTGCGCACTGTTGATGAGGCAGGTGCTTCCATAGAGCAGGGATAAAAGAGATCCAGGCAGGCAGTCTGCGGGATGGATCTGATCCTGTCCGTCCCAGCGGTGGATATTGGCAGAAGGCAGGTGCTGGATCAGGCTGCCCCCAAAAAAGACATTGATCAGCTGCATCCCCCGGCAGATGCCAAGGACCGGTCTGCCGGCGGAGAGAAACGCGCCAAGGAGGGCGAACTGCGCCCGGTCCAGCTCCCGGTCGACAGACAGGGAGCCCTGATCCTCCTGTCCGAACCAGGAGGGGTGAATATCTCCGCCGCCGGGCAGCAGGAGTCCGCCGAAGGAGGACAAATCCGCCGGATGGAGGTCTGTTTCAAAGGCGGCATGGCAGAGGGAAAGTGCGCGTTCGTAGTTGGCTGTATGTTCCGGGATACCGGCGATGAGAATCTTCATGGGCGGCTCCTGCGCGTATGTTATCTTAGTATATGTACAGAAGGGCACCTGTGCCACAGAAGAGGTGCTGCGGGAATCCGGGGGTTCTGCGGCAGGGGCGGTCCGGAGCCGTCCCAGGAACCTGTGCAGGGGAAATGAATATTTTATAAGCAGAGAACAAAGATGCCCACAGAAAGGGAAGGGAATATGGCAATGGAAAAAGGCTGCATGGAGCTGGCCAAAAAACTGCATCAGAGTGTGCCGGTGGTGGATGCGCATCTGGATCTGGCAGGAGAGCTTTTCTTCCGGGTACAGAACGGGGAGCAGGATCCGCTCCGGAGGCATTATCTTGAGGATCTTCGGACAGGCGGGGTGAATCTTCTGGTATCGTCCGTGTATCTGCGGGATGATCAGGCTGCGGAGGGCGGCCTTCGGGCGGCTCTTGATCAGATCAGCGTCCTGATGGAGGAGGTGGAGCGGAATGAGGCCTTCTGTCTGGTCCGGACGGCGGGAGAGATGGATCAGGCATTCCGGGAGGACCGCATCGGTATACTTCTGTATATGGAGGGGCTGGACTGCATCGGCAGAGATCTGAAGCTTCTGCGGATTCTGTGGGAGCTGGGGGTCCGGGGGGCGTCCCTGACCTGGAGCCGGAGAAATCTCCTGGGGAACGGCTGTTGCAGGGCGGGCCAGCAGATTCAGATCCCGGGAGGACTGCCGCCTGAGGGCGTGGAAGCCATAAAAGAGATGGAGCGGCTGGGGATGTTTCTGGATATCAGCCATCTGAACGACGAGGGATTTGAAGAAGTGTGCCGGATTGCAGAACGGCCTTTCTGCGCAACCCACTCCAACAGCCGGCAGGTACATTTTAATTACCGGAATCTCACAGATGTGCAGATGGAGCGACTGGCGGCTCAGGGAGGCGTTATGGGGCTGAACGGATGTGATCTGATCGTCGGCTGTACAGATGGGGAGGATGCGCTTCCCCTGCTCTGCAGGCATGTGGAGCATGAGACCGCGGTCATGGGACCGGGCCATGTGGGACTGGGGCTGGACTTCTGTGATTCCTATACTGAGGCAGAGCCCAAATATACATACAGGGAGAGTCACAGCGACTGCCTGGTGAATCACAGCCACCTTCCTGAGCTGACAGCGATGCTTCTTCAGAGGGGGATGGCAGAGGAACAGGTTACAAAGGTGATCGGCGGCAGCTGGGCGGACTATTTTCGGCGGGTCCTGCCGAAATAATCGCATTTTTCCTTGACAACCGGGCGTTTCCTGCATAAAATACCTGTATGGAACAGCGATGACAAGAACAAGTAGCAGCCGTACAGAACCCACAGAAAGCAGCCGGCAGATGAGAGGCGCGGGGAACGGCGTCTGTGAATACCTCTTTGAGCTTCCCTCTGAAGCGCGGGTGGCGTGGGTAGGAGGCGACGGACGCACCCGTTATCGTGCAGGGTATGGCTGACATACCTGTTGAGGCAGTACATGTGAGTGTGCTGTGAAAAAAGGTGGTAACACGGGAAGAAGGAGACTCCCGTCCTTTTAGAAGAAGGACGGGAGTCTTTTTGACGGGAGACTTCTGTCCGGATTATGTAACCCGGGACGGCATCGGAAAATCAGAAGCCCGGAGGTGCTTCCAGACGATGGGCATCTGGCTTTCCGATGCGGAACTGTAATAAGGAGGAACACATGCAGCTTTATGATGAACTGGTGGCCAGAGGGCTGATCGCCCAGGTGACCAATGAAAAAGAGATCAGAGAGATGGTCAATAACGGCAGGGCGGTCTTTTATATCGGCTTTGATCCCACGGCGGACAGCCTCCATGTGGGACATTTTATGGCGCTGTGCCTGATGAAGCGTCTGCAGGAGGGCGGCAACCGGCCCATCGCGCTTATCGGGGGCGGTACGGCCATGATCGGGGATCCGTCCGGAAGGACGGATATGCGTCAGATGATGACGCCGGAGGTAATCCGGCACAACTGCGACTGCTTCCGGAAGCAGATGAGCAAATTCATCGATTTCTCGGAAGGAAAAGCCCTCATGGTGAACAATGCGGACTGGCTGATGCCCCTGAACTATATCGAGATGATCCGGGATGTGGGCGGATATTTCAGCGTCAATACCATGCTCCGGGCAGAGTGCTACAAGAAGCGTATGGAGAAGGGCTTAAGCTTCCTGGAATTTAATTACATGATTATGCAGAGCTATGATTTCCTGCAGCTCTATGAGAAATACGGCTGCAACATGCAGTTCGGCGGAGACGACCAGTGGTCCAACATGCTGGGCGGTACGGAGCTGATCCGAAAGAAGCTGGGGAAAGATGCCCATGCCATGACCATTACCCTGCTTCTGAATTCCGAGGGCACCAAGATGGGTAAGACCGCCAAAGGTGCCGTCTGGCTGGATCCTGAGAAGACCTCGCCCTATGAATTTTACCAGTACTGGAGAAATGTGTCAGACGCGGATGTGCTCAAATGTCTGCGGATGCTGACCTTCCTTCCGCTGGAGCAGATTGATGCCATGGACCGGTGGGAGGGCAGCCAGTTAAATGAGGCCAAGGAGATCCTAGCATATGAGCTGACAAAGCTGGTGCACAGCGAAGAAGAGGCGGGAAAGGCCCGGGAAAGCGCCCGAGCCCTGTTCGGGAGCGGCAGCGCGGAAGAGATGCCCACGGCAGAACTGACCATGGAGGACTTCCGGGACGGAAAGGCGGACATCCTGACCATCCTGCACAGGTCCGGCCTCTGCGCCTCCCGCTCTGAGGCCAGAAGGAATGTGCAGCAGGGCGGCGTGACCGTGGACGGAGAGAAGGTGACAGATATCAGCGCCTCCTACACGCCGGAGCAGGTGCAGGCCGGTCTGGTAGTGAAGAGAGGGAAGAAGAGCTTTAAAAAAGTAGTATTGAAATAGAAAAACAAAAGATGTCTCAAAACATGCATTGGGCTGTTTTGGGACATCTTTTTTGTTGTTACATCATTTTTTCGGTAATGATCTGTGAAGTTTTCTGTTTGTTCTCTTCTGCCTTTTCCCCCATAAGCCGGTAGACCTCCGCGTAGAGGGTGTCGATCAGGAACAACTGCGCAGTTTTGGCGGCGATGGAGCCGCCCTCCAGCGGACCTTCGTTGGCTCCGCAGAGCAGCAGTGTGGAAGCATACTGTGCTGCCGGAGATTTCAGGAACTGCGTGATAAATACCACATAGACTCTGGAACTGTGGCAGATCCGGGCAATCTCGATGCAGTCCTTGGTAATCCCGGAGTTGGAGAAGATGATCGCCATATCTCCTTCGCTCAGCAGCGCCGCCTGGGTCAGCTGCATGTGGGCGTCGGTGTTGTAGATGACGTTGGGCAGGATCTTGATCAGCTTGTTCCGAAATTCTCCGGCGCTGGTGCCGGAACCGCCGAATCCGAACAGATTGATCGTCCGGGCGGTCAGGATCGTATTGACGACTCTGGGGATAGCTTTGAAGTTCAGCGTCTCATACGTCTGTTCCAGTGCAGAACGATAGGCGTACAGGACATTTTTTGCAGTGTCCCTGCAATTGTCCGTATCGATGACGTTGATGGTCTCCTTTTTTTTCGCGGCTTCCGGCGAAGCGGCGCTCAGTGCAAGAGAAAGCTTGAAATCCTGGTAACCTTTCAGCTCCAGCGTGCGGCAGAAGCGGAAGACGCTGGTCTCGCCCACATCGCACAGCCGGGACAGGTCTGTGATCGTGGAATTGAGGGCTGTCTGGGGAGAAGAGAGGACAAAATCCGCCACTTTTTTTTCTGCCTTTGTCATTTGAGAGTATTTTCCGGTGATCTCGGTCATCAGATTCGTTGTGGTCATCAGGCTACCTCTGCTTTCTTGATTGCCGCCGGTGCAAGGGGTGGCTTATTTTTCTCGTTCACGCTCATTATATCATAAAAAACAATGATGTCAAATAATGGGAACTGTTCGAAAAAGAAATGGAAAAAATTTTATCTGAATAAAAAAAGAAAAATTTTTCAAAATAATTAGCACAAATAAAAAGAGCGGACTTCTCTTGAAATTACGTTATAATATATAAAAAATACGGATTATAAACATCTGTAATATAAAAAATAACGGTTGACAGATAAAGAAGACGGTGATAATATAGGATTTGTAATAGAAAATATTTTGCCAATTTAAAAAATAAAAACGAATAAAATTCATAAAAAGAAAATATTTTCAAAAGAACTGTAAATAAACAGGGGGTTTAAATTGGCAGAACAACAGAAGAAAAGGAGGAACTGGAAATGAAAAAGAGGATCGTAAGTGTGCTGTTGTGTATGACCATGCTTTCGGTTATGCTGGCAGGCTGCGGGGGAAAGAGCGGCAGCAGTGACGGAGGCGGCAACACGGGGAGCGGCACAGACAGCGGTACAGACGGTACGGCGACAGCTTCGGACGATAAACCTTTTGCAGGGGAGAAGCTGACGGTGCTGTACATGTCCGGAGTTTATGCGGATGCGGCCAAGAGCATTGTGGCTGATTTTGAGGCGGAGACCGGAGCGACGGTGGAAGTGGTGGATTTCCCGTATACGACGCTGCATGAGAAAGCGCTTCTGGATCTGACCAGCGGCACCGGTTCTTACGATATCATTGATGTGGCGAGCCAGTGGGACGGTGAATTTGCACCCTATATGACGGATCTGGGCCCAATGATGGAAAAAGACGGTTATCAGACGGATGTATTCATCGAGAATGTATTTGCAAACAGCGGACTCTGGCAGGGAACGACCATGGGAATCCCCAATGCCAGCACACCGCAGCTCTTTGCTTATCGGACGGACCTTCTGCCGGACGGACTTCCGGATACCTGGGAGGAGTACCGTACAGCGGCAAAAGAGCTGACCGATCCGGACAGCGGGATGTACGGTATCTCTGTCTCTGCGACGACCGGACAGCTGGGCGGCGTATTTGACTATGTGCTCTGGTCCATGGGCGGCGCCTGGGCGGATGAGGGCTGGAATGTGACCATTGATTCTCCGGAGACGAGAGCAGCCCTGGAGCACCTGAAGGAAATCCAGGACTATTCAGATCCGTCCATCCTGGCATGGGGCGTGGAAGAGTCCATCAAGGCATTCCTGGACGGCAACGCGGCGATCTGTGAGACATGGCCGACGCTGGGACTGGTCCAGGCGGCAGATGATGAGACGCAGTCCAAAGTGGCTGGAAAATGGGCGCTGAGCCTGATCCCTCATGACAAGACCGGAGCAACGCTTCTGAGCGCATGGGATGTGGCGATTCCGGCGGCTTCCAAAAACCAGGAGCTGGCATGGGAATGGATCAAGATGTATACAAGCGAAGAAAACCAGAATAAGTTCTATGATGAGTTCGGCATCCTTTCTCCGAGAAAAACGTTCTGGGAGCGGGACGGCATCAAAGGTACTTATATGGATACAGTAAGAGAAGCACTGGATACTGCAAATATGTGGTGGAGAGTGCCGGCGTCTACGGAAGTGGATACCATGCTGAATACGGTGGTCAGCGAATACATGTCCGGACAGACGGATCTGGAGACGGCGGTACAGAAGATGAAGACGGGCATCGAAGAGGCTCTGAAGAACGCTCCGCCGGAAGAAGGAACCAAAAACTACAATCTTTGATTCGGAAATCAGTGCATATTGCAGATTTTTGATTATCGGATAAAAGAGATAAGATGGGGCAGGCGGGAGTACTGGCTGCCCCATTTTCATAAACAGGATAATTTTCACAGTAAAAATGGAGACGATTATGGCAAAAAAGAAAAGTAACCCGTCTGCAGTCAGAAAGAGCAAAAGCGACAAAGTCGCATCGTGGCTGTTCGTGACGCCGACGATGATCTTTCTGGGGATCACTGCACTGCTGCCGCTTCTGTATTCCGTGTATCTGAGTTTTTTCAGGCTGAAACTGAATCTGCCCAACGCGGTGCCGGAATTTACCGGCCTGTCCAACTATATTAAGATGCTGACCGATGAAACTCTGAGAATCAGTACCACCAACACCCTGTTGTTCGCAGTGGTGTCGGTGGCGCTGGAAGTGGTGGTGGGCCTGATGGTCGCCATGGCTTTCTGCTCGGACAAAATGTGGGCCAGATGCGCCACCTCGGTATTTTTGATTCCGACGATCATGGCTCCGGTGGCCATCGGTACGCTCTGGAGGATGATGCTGGACGCCACCACGGGCATCATCAATTATTTCCTGAGCTTTTTCGGGGTGCCCAGCATCACCTGGCTGAGCAGTCCGAAGACGGCGATGATATCGGTGATCCTTGTCAATGTGTGGCAGCTGGCGCCCTGGGTGACGATCATCTGTGCGGCGGGCCTGAAATCCATTTCCCCGGATATGCTGGAGGCGGCGTGCGTGGACGGAGCGTCCAACGGAACGATCTTCCGGCGGATCGTGCTTCCGATGATCGCACCGCTTCTGACCATTGTGGTGATGCTGCGGTTTGTGGATGCGTTTAAAGTCTTTGACACGGTTTATGTCATGACGAACGGCGGCCCGGGAACCGCTACGGAGATGCTTCCCAACTATATCTATAAACAGGGGCTTCGTTTCTTTGACGCAGGATACTCCGCGGCGCTGGCTATTGCCTTTGTGCTGGTCATGACGGTTGTGACGGTTGGATTCCTGAAACTCAGAGACAGACTGGAGGCGGAGATATGAGAAAAAAGACCAATACGAAATTACCCACTGTTGACAATATCATCGGTAATTTTGCCGGCCGTCCGGCCCGGGCGGTGATCGTGGTCGTATCGCTGATCATGATTCTCTTTCCGCTGTACTGGCTGCTCACCAGTTCCCTGAAGATCGAGGCGGAGTATCTGTCCAATCCGCCGGTGGTGATCCCCAGCGTCCTGACCGGGGAGAGTTATCAGTCGGTATTCGGCAAAGACCATATGCTGCAGATCTTTTTCAATACCTTTGTTGTGGCGGCGGCTTCCACCGCGATCTCGGTTATATTCGGGAGCATGGCAGCCTATGCAGTCGCCAGAGGGAGCATTGGCAGCCGCGCAAAGAAATGGTTCGGCCTCTGGTTCATGGTGCAGAAGATGTATCCGGCCATCGCCACGGCGATTCCGGTCTACCTGGTCATGCGTACCCTCCATCTGATCGATACGCGGACCGCGCTGGTCATCATGAACACCAGCTTTAATCTGCCCCTGGTCATCTGGCTGATGATGGGATTTTTCGAACAGCTTCCAAAGGAGCTGGAGGAGTCGGCCATGCTGGACGGATGCGGATTTACGAGAAGATTTTTCCTGATCATCTTCCCGCTGACGAAGCCCGGGATGATCGCTGCGGCGATCCTGGCCTTTGTGGGCGCATGGAATGAGTTCCTGTTTGCCTGCATCCTGAGCATCAACAAATCCAAGACGCTGCCCGTGCTGATTGCAGGATTCATTACAGACCGCGGTCTGGAATGGGGTCCAATGGCTTCTACGGCGGTGATTACGCTGGTTCCGGTGCTGATTCTGGTATGGGCGCTGCAGAAGCATTTCGTTCAGGGTCTTGCCATGGGTGCGGTGAAAGGATAGGGAAAGAAGAATATGAGAAAAAGAATTGTATGTTACGGGGACTCCAATACCTGGGGTTATGATGCGGTCACGGACGGACGGTTTCCGGAGAATGTGCGCTGGACCGGGAAGCTTCAGCAGATTTTGGGGGATTCATACTGCGTCATTGAAGAGGGACTGTGCGGGCGGACGACGGTCTTTGAAGACCCGTTAAACGAGGGGCTGAACGGACTTTCCTATCTGTATCCCTGTCTGATGTCCCATGGCCCGCTGGATTATCTGGTGATCATGCTGGGGACCAACGACAGCAAGGAACGGTTTTCGGCGACGCCGAAGAACATAGCGGACGGCATGAAGCGTCTGGTGAAAAAAGCCCGGGAAGCAGATGCCTGGCGATCGGAGCCGAAGGTCCTGATCGTGGCGCCGGCGCCCATTGAGGACCTGTGCGAGCAGTCGCCGGTGGCCGGAGAGATGGGAATCTGCGCGGAGCGGTCCCGGGGGCTTGCCGCCGAATTCAGGATCTGCGCGGAACTTCTGGGCTGTGATTTTCTGGATGCGGCGCCGTATGTGTCCATGAACACCATCGACTATATGCATCTGGACCGGGAGAGCCATGGCCGGCTGGCAGAAAAGCTGGCAGAGATCATCCGAAAGAAGGTAGGAAATGAATAGAAATAACGTAGAATCGGTACATAAGAAACTGATCGTATCCTGTCAGGCTCTGCCTCATGAGCCACTGCATTCCTCCTATATCATGGGACGGATGGCTGTGGCGGCGAAGGAAGGCGGCGCCGCGGGAATCCGTGCCAACACCAGAGAGGACATTGCAGAGATCCGCAAACAGGTGGATCTTCCGGTGATCGGCATTGTAAAAAGGGATTATCCGAACAGCAGCGTGTTCATTACGCCAACCATGAAAGAGGTGGAAGAGCTGGTGGAGACCGGGACGGAGATTATCGCAGTGGATGCCACCTGCCGCGTAAGACCGGAAGGAAAGACGCTGGATGAATTTTACCGGGAGGTACGCGCTGCCTGGCCGGAACAGCTTCTGATGGCGGACTGTTCCACTCTGGAGGAAGCGCTCCATGCGGATGAGCTGGGGTTTGATTTCATCGGCACGACGCTGGTAGGCTATACAGAGGAGAGCAGGGAGCTGAGGATCGAAGACAATGATTTTGAACTGATCAGGGAGATCCTGAGCCGGGTCAGCCACAGAGTCATCGCGGAAGGCAATATCGACACACCGGAAAAGGTGCGCAGAGTCATGGATCTGGGCGTGTACAGCGTGGTGGTGGGTTCGGCTATCACCAGACCGCAGCTGATCACCCGGACTTTTGTGAAGGCGCTGGAGGCCTGAGACATATGAAATATTACGTAAGCATTGATATCGGCGGTACTTCCATAAAATACGGGGTTCTGAAAGAGGATGGAGAAATCCTTTTGAAGGACAGTATGGATACGGAGGCGGCAAAAGGCGGAAAGGCGCTTGAAAACAAAGTGTTTTGCATCATACGGGATTGTCAGGCCCAGTATCCGCTGTCAGGCGTCTGCATCTCCACGGCAGGCATGGTGGACTGTGAAAAAGGCGAAGTATTTTTTTCGGGGGAACTCATTCCGGAGTATCAGGGTACAAAGTGGAAGGAAGACATAGAAAAAGCTTTTTCACTGCCGTGCGAGGTGGAGAATGACGTGAACTGCGCCGGGCTTGCAGAATATGAGACCGGAGCGGCAAAGGGAAGCCGGGTCGCGGTCTGCCTGACTGTGGGCACCGGGATCGGCGGATGCGCGCTCATTGACGGGAAGATATTTCACGGATGCAGCAACAGCGCCATGGAGATCGGTTATCTGTATGCCGGGGAAGCGGATTTTCAGACGCTGGGTGCGGCGAGCATCCTGAGCCGGAAGGTGGCGGAGCGTAAGAAGGACGCGGCAGGTAACTGGGACGGCGTCCGGATCTTTGAAGCGGCAAAAGCCGGAGACGAAATCTGCGTTACGGCCATTGACGAAATGTGCGACGTACTTGGAAGGGGGATTGCAGACATCTGCTATGTCCTGAATCCGGAGGTTGTGGTACTTGGCGGCGGAATCATGGCGCAGAAGGAATATCTGCGCCCCAGGCTTCAGGCGGCTCTTGAGCGGCATTTAAAACCGGTCATCTGCAGGCGGACGCGCCTGGAATTTGCACACCACCGGAATGACGCGGGGATGCGGGGGGCATTCTGTCATTTTATGAACCGGCAGAAAAAGAGCGTATGATCATATGGAGGAAGAGGAGCGTTTTACAGCGCTCCTTTTTGCAGGTTTGCAAAAGGTTAAGGATACATGTTATACTGATTTCTGATGGAGGAAAAACCGTCATTTGTAAAAGGAACAGTTCCAGTCAGGAGATTTTATGAAAATTCTATATCTGAACACAACCTACCAGTGCGGAGGGGCGGAGACGGTCACCTCCCAGCTGTTTCAGGGAATGAGGGAGAGAGGACATGAGGTGTATGAGATTGTCAGCTATGATCGGAGGCATTCAGAGCTGCCTCCCGGAGTCCATGTGCTCTACGGTTCTCCGGGCATGCGGATTCTGAACCGGCTGATCACGGGGAATCACGGGAACCGGAGCCTTCATATCCGGTACAGCAGATGGTATATCCGCCGGTTTATCCGGCGGCATAAGATCGATGTGGTACATCTGAACAATCCCCATGACAATTTCCTGGGGATTCGGGATATCGCGGATCTGGCCGGATGGTGTCCTCTGGTCTGGACGCTCCATGATTTCTGGGCCATGACCGGGCACTGCACGTATCCACATGGATGTGAGGACCGGTGGAAGGACGGATGCCTGACCTGCGGATGCCTGAACAATTATCCGGCGCTCAGAACGGATGCGGCCCATGCGCTTTTTCTGGAGAAGCAGAGGGCCTTCCGGAAGCATAAGATTGTCTTTACCGTCCCGTCAGACTGGATGAAACACCAGTTCGATGCATCCCATCTCAAGGGGCTTGCCTGCGTACGGATCTACAACAGCCTGAATACGGCCCTGTGGAAGCCTCTGGACCGGGAAGCAGTCCGCAGCCGGTATGAGCTGGACGGCCGGAAGAAGATCCTGGGATTTATCGCGGCGGATCCGCAGAAGAAGCTGAAGGGGATGGACTTCCTGCTGGAAGCGCTGAAGAAGCTTCCGGAGCCGGAAGAGTATCTGCTGCTGGTTGCCGGGAAAGACAGTCTTGGGCTTCGGGATCTGGATGCAGGGTTCCAGGTCCGGCATCTGGGCTATCTGCATACGCAGAAGGAGCTCAATGAATTCTACGGGATGGCGGATCTTCTGGTGAATCCGTCCGTATATGAGACCTTTGGGCTGACCAATATCGAAGCCATGGCCTGCGGGACGCCGGTAGCGGCATTTCCGGTATGTACGATGCCGGAGCTGATCGATGATTCCTGCGGCTATCTGGCGGCTTCGGTCAGCGCGGAAGCGCTGGGGGAGACGATCCTGCGGGCATTTGACGACTCTGCGACGCTCAGAGAAAAGGGCAGGCGCAGCCGGGAGAAGGCGGAAAGGCTCTTTTCGGAAAAGGCAATGCTGGATCAGTTTGAACGGCTGTATGCCATGGAACGGGAGGGGTAGCAGCGTTTTTGCCGTATTCCCGGTGAACATATGGGATTTGACTTTGCAACTGTCTTGTCATATGGTAAGAAAGGGTGTATAATCTTTCTGAAATGTGCTGCAGGCAGGTGGTCAGGGGTATGGGGCGGGAGCGGCCGCACCGGGGCATGCCGTGTATGCAGCAGAATCTATGTTCCCGGGAGGAAAGAGTATGACTGTAACAGAACAGATCCAGGCGCTGAAAAAAGAAAAAAATGCAGTGATCCTGGCGCACTATTATGTACCGGATGAGGTGCAGGAGATTGCCGACTATATCGGAGATTCTTTTTACCTGAGCAAGGTGGCGGCAACGACGGACGCGGATGTGCTGGTCCTGTGCGGCGTGTCATTTATGGGGGAGAGCGCGAGGATCCTGAATCCGGAGAAGACCGTGCTGCTGCCGGACATGGAAGCGGACTGTCCCATGGCGCATATGGCAGACAGGGAGAAGATCCAGGAGCTGAAGAAACAGTACGAAGATCTGGCAGTTGTCTGCTATATCAATTCCACGGCAGAGCTGAAGACCTGCGCCGATGTATGCGTTACCTCCGCCAATGCCTTGGAGATCGTCAGGGCGCTTCCCAACCGGCATATCTTCTTTATCCCCGATGAAAATCTGGGCAGATATGTGGCGTCGAAGATTCCGGACAAACACTTTATCTTTAATGACGGACACTGTCCGGTCCATGCCCGTCTGAGCCGGGAAGCGGTGGAGCGGGCGAAGAAGGAGCATCCAGGTGCAGAGGTCCTGGTCCATCCGGAATGTGTGCCGGAGGTGCTTGCCCTGGCCGATTATATCGGCAGTACGTCCGGGATCATCCGGTATGCAGGCGGCAGCAGTTGTAAATCCTTTATCATCTGTACGGAGGAAGGGGTGCTGTGCGAGCTGAAGAAGCGGAATCCGGACAGACAGTTTTATATGGTAACGGATGATTTTCGGTGTCCGGATATGAAGAAGGTTACACTGGACAAGGTACTGAAGGTTCTGGAAGAGGGCTGTAACCGGGTGGAAGTGGATCCGGAGCTTTCCAGGACTTCCATGCGTCCTCTGGAGCGGATGCTGGAGCTTGCCAGATAGGATACGCACCTGCGCAGAGGAGACAGACAGTGAAAACAGATGTTGTGATCGTAGGGTGCGGTGTGGCAGGCCTGTATGCGGCGCTGAACCTTCCGAGAGAAAAGAAGATCCTGATCATCACCAAGTCGGATGTAAAGAGCAGCGACTCTTTCCTGGCTCAGGGCGGGATCTGCGTACTGAGAGATGAAGAAGATTATGAGTCCTTTTTTCAGGATACCCTGAAGGCGGGCCATTATGAAAATAACAGAGAATCCGTGGATATTATGATCCGGTCCTCCAGAGAGACTATTGAGGAACTGATGTCCTGCGGAGTGGAATTCGAGCAGAGGGACGGAGAGCTTCTGTATACGCGGGAGGGAGCGCACAGCCGGAACCGCATTCTTTACCATGAGGATATTACAGGAGAGGAGATCACCAGGAAGCTGCTGGAGCAGATATACGGGCTGGAAAATATCACATTGCTGGAATACACGACGATGGTGGATCTTCTGGTGGAAGAGCATACCTGCGTGGGGATTGTGGCAAGGGACCGGGAAGGGAAGGTGTTCCCCATCTGGGCGGATGCGACGATGCTGGCCTGCGGCGGGATCGGAGGGCTGTATGTCCATTCCACGAATTTCCCCCATTTGACCGGAGACGGCCTGGCCGTCTGTCTGAAGCATCAGGTGGAGCTGCTCCATGCCGATTATATCCAGATCCATCCCACCACGCTCTACACGGAACGGCCGGGAAGACATTTTCTGATCTCGGAATCTGTCCGGGGGGAGGGCGCCTGCCTTTATAATAAAGAAGGAGAACGCTTTACCGACGAACTTCTGCCGCGGGACCTGCTTACGGAGAAAATCCTGGAGCAGATGAAACGGGACGGGACGCCGTATGTGTGGCTGGACATGCGTCCCATAGGAGAGGAGACGATCCGGAATCATTTTCCCCATATCCTTCAGCGGTGCCTGGAGGAAGGCTATGATCCTTTGAAGGAATGCATTCCCATTGTGCCGGCCCAGCATTATTTTATGGGCGGGATCAAGGTGGACCGGTATTCCAGGACGTCCATGGACCGGCTGTATGCCGCCGGGGAGACCAGCTGCAACGGCGTTCACGGGGCCAACCGTCTGGCGAGCAATTCCCTGCTGGAGAGTCTGGTGTTTGCGAAACGGGCCGCTGTGCATATGCAGGAGGATGAACTGGCCCGTCCGGTGGGGGAGAGCCGTGCGTTCGCGGACCATGGACAGTATGAGGACGAAGCGCTTCTGCAGGAACAGTATAAAGCACTTGTATTAAAAGAAATAGAGAGGATGAAACAGATACATGAATGATCAGATCACCATGAGACTGAATGCGGATCCCCTGATCCTGCAGGCGCTCAGAGAGGATATTACCAGTGAGGATATCACGACGAACTCCGTCATGAGAGAACCGAAAAAAGGAGAGGTGGAGCTGATCTGCAAGCAGGACGGGATCATTGCAGGCCTTCCGGTCTTTCGGCGGGTCTTTGAACTGCTGGATGGAGAGACCGTGTGCACCTTTTTCTGTAAGGACGGAGATGCGGTGCAGAAGGGACAGCGGATGGCGGTGGTCACGGGGGATATCCGGGTGCTGCTGTCAGGAGAACGGGTGGCGCTGAATTTCCTGCAGAGAATGAGCGGGATCGCCACCTATACCCATTCCATAGCCGAACTGCTGAAGGGGAGCAGAACAAAGCTTCTGGATACGAGAAAAACAACGCCAAATATGCGTGTATTTGAAAAATACGCGGTAAAGGTGGGCGGAGGGTGCAATCACCGGTTCAATCTGTCTGACGGCATTCTTCTGAAGGACAACCATATCGGGGCGGCGGGAAGCGTCCGGGAAGCAGTCTGGATGGCCAGGGAATACGCACCTTTTGTGAGGAAGATCGAGGTAGAGGTGGAAACTCTTGATATGGTGAAGGAGGCAGTGGAAGCAGGAGCGGATATTATTATGCTGGACAATATGTCTCCGGAACAGATGAAGGAAGCCATCGGCATCATCGACGGCCGTGCCGAGACGGAATGCTCCGGCAATGTGACCAGAGAGAATGTGGAACAGCTTGTGGATATCGGCGTTGATTATATCTCCAGCGGTGCTCTGACGCATTCTGCGCCGATTCTGGACATCTCTTTGAAAAATCTTCATGCGGTCCAGGGAGCGTTGTAAAGAAGGCTCAGAAAGGGGGACGTTTTTATGAACGGGATCCAGAGACGCCGGGAGATTCTTGATACGCTCAGGACTGCAAAAGGCCCGCTCTCCGGGACGAGTCTGGCGGAAACGTTTTCCGTCAGCCGTCAGGTGATCGTACAGGATATGGCGCTGATTCGTGCCGAGGGACACGATATCATTTCCACCAGCCGGGGATATCTTATCCAGGCGCCGGCACAGGTATCCAGGACCGTAAAGGTACTGCATACCAGTGAGGAGATCGCAGATGAACTGTATACCATCGTGGATCTGGGCGGGACAGCAGAGGATGTATCGGTCCGCCATCGGGTATACGGCAGGCTTCGGGCGGAGCTGAAGATATCCTCCCGGCTGGATGTCCATCGGTTCCTGGAGGAGCTGAAAAGCGGGAAATCCACGCCTCTGAAGGACATTACGTCCGGTTATCACTACCATACGATTCTGGCGGATTCGGAGGAGACACTGGATCTGATTCAGCAGGAGCTGGGGAGAAAGGGGTATCTGTGCAGGTGACAGGTGACCCGGTCTGTGCCATGGGGGAATCAGGCTGTATTCCGGACGGCCGCAGAGGAAAGAAGGCGGTATGGCGATTCAAGGAGAAGGAGAGAACAACGGATGGCAGCAGGGGACAGATCCTGGGCAGAGGAGCTCTGGAGCAAATGGGAGCAGATGACAGCTCTGGTCCCGCAGGAGGAAAGGGCGCCGGTGGAAGCATGGATCCGGCGGGAACGGGAAGTATTTCCGGCCGGAATGAGGTGGAAGGATGCAGGACCGGTGGAGTGGCTGGAGGAGCTGGTGCTGGACGAGGGATGCGGACTGAAAAAGATGGCGGGACGCATGCTGTACGCGGCGTGGAGACTGGGAGAGGGCTGTATGCAGGGGGAGAGACACCGCAGGGCTTATCTTCACCGGCATGTCAGTACGGAGGACCGGCTCCGTCTGTGCAGACGGATCGGATATTCGGTGGAAGAGATTATGGAAGATTCCGTTCTGGCGTGTCAGGATGGCGGAAGCCGTTCGGCGGTCCACACCTTCGGGGTGATTATGGAGAAGCTTTATGTAAAGTACCCGTATGAACAGCTGACGGCATATCTGGATGGACGGTATGCAGGCGGTTCTCTGCCGGAGGCAGGAACAGAGGAAGACCGGTGGAGGCTCTGGGCGGATGGAGAGCTTCTGCATATGTTTCTGAAAGCGCATGATCCCCGGAGCGACATCTATATGGAAGGATTTCTTGCCTGCCTTCAGAAGCTTCCGGTCATTAATATGGAAGAGCTTCCCCTGCGGCTTGCCCTCGGCAGCGGCGCAGCGCGGGAATTTCTGATGACCAGACCCTTCAGAGAACTGGAGGATATGGGATATCATTCAGGATGGATCCGGAATCCGGCGTACGACGAGCTGGTGGATCATGTGATCCGGGCCCGCAGAGAGGAAGCGGTCCGGGAGCTGTCGTGCATTACCGGCGCCAGAGAACTGGTCCGGTGGATGAAGGTCCTGTATGAGCGTGCAGGGATCCTGGAATATGCTCCGCTCCCCGGGCTTCTGGGACACAGGTCCAAAGCGGTGCGTACACTGGCGGAGAAGATCCTGAACCGCCATCTGGAGGAAGCGTATCCGGTCCTTCAGATGGCTCTGCCGGGGCTTCAGGGAGAGGCGGCGCAGCTGGCAGAGCAGATGCTTCATACATGGGAAGAGGACAGGTCCGCAGAAAAGGGCGGGATGCTGTTCGGCAGCCGGGAAGAGCTGGAGCGTTTCTGCGGACAGAGGCTCCTGCCGGCGATGAAAAAGAAGTCGGAGTGGATACCGAAGGAATGGCTGCTGCAGGTGCGCTATGCGGATGGTTCCGGAAGGGCGCCGGAGGCGGTCCTGCAGTATGTGTTTGCCCGCTGTCTGTCTCTGACAGAGCCGGAGCGTCTGGAGACGGTGGACCGGATTACGGGCTTTCTGGATCAGGAGGATCTGAGGCGGGTAATGGACCAGAGCTGGCAGTTCTGGCTTCTGGAGGACTGTAATCCCGGACACCGGCTGCTCCTGGTGCTGTGCGGGAGCTATGGTTCGGATGCGCTGATGCTTCAGATGGCAAAGGGTGCGGAGGCGCTGGCCAGGCAGAAACGGGGAGAAATGGCGGAATATGTGGTCCGCGCCATGGGGATGAACCGGGGGGATACGGCTCTGATGCTTCTGGAGCAGCTGGCCTGTCAGGAAGGGCAGCGGAAGCCACGGATGTCCTTTGCCAGAGTGGAGCATGCGGCCGGCGCCTGCTTTCAGGCGGAAGCGGACCGAAGGGGAATGTGCTGGGATGCTCTGGCAGACCAGGTGGTCTCCGATCTGGGATTTGACAGAAAGGGAAGACAGAAGCTCTGTATGGGCAGCCGTACTTTGACGGTGCATCTGATGCCGGATCTTACTCTTCGGGTGGAGGATGAGCAGGGAAAATGGCTGAAAAATCTGCCGAAACCCCGAAAGGGAGAGGATCCAGGGCAGGCAGAGGCGGCCCGAAAGCAGTATGCAGACTGGAAGAAACAGGTAGAGGCCGTGCATGATGCGCAGATAAAGCGTCTGGAGCGGGTCATGCGCACCGGAAGATGCTGGCAGAAGGAAGCATGGGAGCGGCTGTTTCTAAAGCATCCGGTGGTACGTTCTTTCACCGGTTCTCTGATCTGGGGAATCTACAGGGACGGGATGCTCACCGATACGTTCCGGTGCCTGGAGGACGGGACGCTCTGCACCGCAGGGGAGGAGGCATATCAGCTGGAAATAACAGAGACGGAAGGAATCTCTCTGGTGTCTCCGGCGGAGCTGTCCGGGGAGGAACGCAGGCAGTGGCGGCAGCATCTGGCAGATTATGAGCTGGACCCTCTTTTGGGACAGCTGGATGCGCCGGCCTTACTTACAGAGGAACAGATGGATCCGGAGGGTGCGATCCTGCGCTGGGAGGGCCAGGAGAGCTCCACCGGCCGGCTGCTGGCTTTTCAGACCAGATACGGGGCTGTGCAGAAAGACGGCGGGTACTGTTTCCTGGAGCGCGGAAGCGGAGGAATCCTGGTGGAGGCGGAAGAGATCCCGTGGGATTATTATGGGCCGGTAAAGCTGGAAAAGGCAGTATTTCTGGATGCGGGAGGGGAAAGATGCACACCGGATGCGCTGCCTCTGCGGTTTGTGAGCAGCGTGGTGCGGCTGGTGGACCGGTGCCTTATAAATTATAACGAATAGAATCGGAAAAAACCGGAAATTTTTCATTTACTACCTGCAAATACATGTATACGATGATATATATGTAATAATGCGCCCAAAGACAGCCGGGATTAGGAGATACGTAGATGAAAAAAGAAAATAATTTTAAAAAAGCACTTAACGAGTTGTTGAATCTGGACGGAATTGTCATATTTCATAGAACAGCAGGAAAATAAGGATACGGACCGATGTATTGAGCCGAAGGAATCACAGCATGCACTGGAAACACCGGGAACAAATCAGCAGCGGCTTTTATAACGGAGCAGCAGATATGTCTGGAATAATTTCTTGATCTGGCGGTCGGCCGGCAGGATGAAAAAATAACGTGTTCGTTCCGGAAAAATGTGGATGAAACGGTCAGCCCCTGCTTCTGCAGAACAGTTTATGAAAATACTTGCTCACAAAAGCGGTGCGGTCAGGCATCTCCCGGAGAGGCTGGGGCATTACAGGGAAGCTTGTGTCAGCCATCGTGGGCAGTGTGGTGATCGCAGTTGCAATCCTGTCGGACTGTATGTGGCGCTGACAGACGGTTCTCTGTATCATGCATCGTTTGTGCCGGGACCGGATTTTGATGCCACGGCGAAGAGCTGGTATCAGGACGGCCTGAAGTCAGAGGCTTTTATCCTTGGAGATGTGTATTTTGATGAGGACAGCCAGTCCTGTGTAGTGGGCGTATCGGGGATGCTGAAAGATCAAAGCGGTGCCGTACGGGGTGTGGCAGCTGCGGATGTGTATCTGGACTCCATCTCCAGGATCGTCAGTCAGGCGCAGATCGAGGATACCGGCGGTATCTTTCTGGTGGACACCCGGACGGATACCATCATCGGACATAAGGATCCGTCCATCACCGGACAGAGCCTGAGCGATCTGGAAGAAGGAATGTATGCCTATGCCAGCCGGCAGATCAGCGGGGGAAAGATGGGACTGTCTCTGTATGAAGCTACATATATTCAGGTGGAGAATGTTCCGGGCAGCGACTGGGTGGCAGTGTCCTGTGTCTCCCGGGGAGAAGTGCTGCAGGAGCTGTATCAGCTGACGGTCAGCATGCTGGCTGTGGCAGTTCTGGCAATTCCGGTACTGATCCTTCTGGTAATTCTGCAGGTACGGCGGGTCATTGGCCGTCCAGTGAGAGAGCTGAGCCATGTGGCTACCCGAATCGCCGAAGGAGATCTGGAGCAGTCCATTCCCGGGAGCTGAATCATACGATCGGGCAGCTTCATGCGGCTTCCCGGGATGTGGCCGCGGGCTCTCAGCAGGTTGCCAGCGGTGCGACGGCGTTGTCGCAGGGGTCTACTGAACAGGCGGAGGTCGACAATCTGGCTGCTCGTATCAGTTCTGTGTCGGACAGCGTGCATAAAGTTGCCAAAGGCGCTCAACAGGTCAGCCGCATTTCCCGGGAGGTAAAAGACGGACTTCTGACCAGCAATGGTAAGATGCAGAATCTGACGACCGTGATCCAGCGCATCAGTGATAATTCCACGGAGATCCACAAGATTGTCAAGACGATCGAAGATATTGCCTTCCAGACCAATATTCTGGCGCTGAACGCGGCTGTGGAGGCTGCACGGGCGGGAGCTGCCGGCAAGGGCTTTGCAGTTGTTGCCGATGAGGTCCGCAATCTGGCAGGGAAATCTTCGGAGGCAGCGCAGGAGACGACCGTTCTGCTGAGTCAGATGGTGGATTCCATGGAAGAAGGCGTGCAGGCGGTTCGGGATACGGCTGATTCCATGCTGGAGGTGGTGACCCATGCGGACGAGATGAGCAAACTGATCGACGGAATTGCGGACTACACCAAAGAGCAGGACGGCAATACCGAAGAGATCACCCGGGGGATTGAGCAGATCGCCACAGTCGTCCAGTTCAACGTTGCCACGGCAGAGGAAAGTGCTTCCGCCAGCGAAGAGCTGTCCGGCTAGGCTTCCATGCTCAGGGAGCTGGTAAACCGGTTCCGGCTGCGGGAGGAGTAAAGACTGAAGAAAGAGACGAGTTTGGGTGTTAATCTCACAGAGATCGACAAAATTAAAACTGCGTGAGCAGACGACAGAATCAGGTGCAGAGTCCTTGTACAGAAAGACTTTGCACCTTTTTCTTATTTTTTGAAGAAATGTAACTCAGGAGTTCTGTTTTCATCAGAAGATATCATATTGACAGGTCTTTAAGAATAAAGTATATTAGAATTATCTTAAATACTTTATTAATGTTGGAGGAAATATGGCAAAGTCAAAGAGATACGCCCGGATCGGCCGGGAGTGTGTGGCGTGCGGAAGCTGTCTGAAGGTCTGCCCCAAAGGGGCGGTCCGCATCGTGTCGGGGGTGATCGCCCGGGTGGATCAGGAGATCTGCATCGGCTGCGGAAAATGTGCACGGACCTGTCCGGCGGATGTGATTACAATCGTAGAACGGGGGGCGGAAAAATGAAACGGAAGTGGTATGATTATCTCTGGATTGCGGAGCTTGCCTACTGGGTGCTGGGGCTCTTAAACATTCTCTTTGCCTGGCTGGGCGTGCTCTTTTTCTGTATCCCGCTGCTTTTTGCAGTATTCGGCGGGAACAAGGGCTACTGCAACCGTTACTGCGGCCGGGGGCAGCTTCTGGGGCTGCTGGGCAGGAAACTGTCCCGAAACGTACCGCCGCCAAGATTCCTGCGGAGTCCCTGGTTCCGCTATGGCTTTCTCACCTTTTTCATGATCATGTTCGGCCTGATGCTGCGCAGTACCTGGATGGTCTTTACCGGAGCGCCCCTTCGCCAGACGGTGACGCTTCTGTGGGTATTTAAGCTTCCCTGGCAGTGGGCGGACGTGTCCATGGCGGCGCCCTGGATGGCTCAGTTTGCCTTCGGATTTTTCAGTGTCATGATGACTTCCACAGTGCTGGGGCTTCTGACCATGGTTTTGTTCCGGCCCCGATCCTGGTGCGTGTACTGCCCCATGGGGACCATGACTCAGGGAATCTGCAGGCTCAGGCAGGGGAAGGAGGATACAGAAGATGGAAGAGAAGGCAAAAAGAATCGCGGAACTGCTTAAGCTGCTGGCCAACGAGCACCGACTGCTGATCCTGTGCGCGCTGATGAAGGGGCCGCTGACGGTAGGGGAGATCCATCTGTTTACCCCCAACATCACTGCTTCCGCTCTGTCTCAGAACTTAAACCAGCTCCGCATGGCCGGGATCCTGGAGTCCGAGAAGCAGGGGATGAACGTCATCTATCGGATCCGGGATCAGCGGGTGACCGCGCTTCTGGGGGCGGTGAAGGAGTGTTACTGTGAGGAGTGAAGACTGCTGCAGAAGAAATGAGGTGACACCTTGACACGGATAAAAAGAATCCCGTGCGGAATGGTAAACTGCTATCTGCTCACGGGAAAGGACGGCGCTGTGCTTGTGGACACGGGAGAGACAGGGTATGAAGAAAAGATACTGGAGGCATGCGCGGGCAAAAACGTCCGCCTGATCATGCTGACGCACGGGCATATCGACCACATCCAGAACGCGGCATACCTGGCGCGGGAACTTAAGGCGCCCATCGGGATGAATGAGAAGGATCTGGCGCTGAAGCAGAACCAGTTCGCACAGCCTCTTTCTGGTACCGGAATCTTTGGAAAGATACTGGAATCGGCGTCCAAAAAGAAAATGAAGAAGAACCGGATCGAGGATTTTACACCGGAGATCTTTCTGAAAGAAGGCGATACGCTGGAATCGTATGGGATAGAAGCGTCCGTGCTGGAGCTGCCGGGGCATACGGAGGGGTCCATCGGCCTTGAAGTGGACGGACAGGCCGTGATCGTCGGGGATGCCCTGATGCATATGCTGCGGCCGGGGATGGCCTGCATCTTCGGAGACCGGGTAAAGCTGCGGGAGAGTGCAGGAAGGATTTCGGCTCTTGGCAGCAGGACGATTTATTACGGACACGGAAGTCCGACAAAGAACCGCAGCCGGAAACAGGGCAATTTCTGTTAAGACAGGCGGCCCCGGGAAGTGGTATCCTATGTACAGACAGCAAAAGCCCGAAAAAGGGCATAGGCCGTACTTTCAATCAAAAAGGAGCGACTTTTTATGGTCAACAGATCAGTGACCGGCAAAATTCTATCTCATATTGATGCCCACCCGGATCAGGACCTGACGTTGGAAAGACTGGCGGAGGAACTGCACTATTCTAAATTTTATATGGCCCGGACATTCAAAGCGGATACCGGTATGACGCTTTGCAAATACATCCAGGGCAGGCGGCTGGAGACTGCGGCCAGAGAACTGGCAGAGACGAAGCGTCCGGTGGTTGAGATCGCACTGGAGGCAGGCTATGGTTCCCAGCAGGCATTTGCCAGGGCCTTTCGCCGGGAATACGGATGTACGCCCCGGACGTACCGAAAAGCAGGAGTCTTTTCTGTAAAATACGGCAGGCTCTCGCTGCGTATGGGCGGGCGGAGATCTGCGGCATTTACCATGTATGAAAGAAGCAGGATGGCCGCATGAGTCATATTCCTTATGTAATCCGCCGAACCGGGCGGGGAGAACAGAGCTTTGACCTTTATTCCAGGCTTCTTTCGGACCGGATCATATTTCTGGGCGAAGAAGTCAGCGATGCTTCCGCAGGCGTGATCATCGCTCAAATGCTGTTTCTGGAAGCGGAAGATCCGGAAAAAGACATTCAGCTTTATATCAACAGTCCTGGAGGCTCCGTGTCTGCGGGATTTGCGGTCTATGATACTATGCGTTATATAAAATGCGACGTATCCACCATCTGCATCGGGCTGGCGGCCAGTTTCGGCGCCTTTCTCCTGGCCGGAGGTACAAAAGGCAAGCGGACGGCCCTTCCCAACGCGGAGATCATGATCCACCAGCCGGCCATTCACGGGGACGGCATCCGGGGACAGGCGTCGGATATCCGGATCCTGTCGGACCACATCCTGAAGAGCCGGGAACGGCTGAACCGGATCCTGGCGGAAAATACGGGCCGGACGGAGGCGGAGATCATGGCCGCCACAGAACGGGATCACTATATGAGCGCAGAAGAGGCGATGGAATTCGGACTGATTGATTTTGTGCTGAAAATGGACAGCCGATAGAGAGCATATTTCAGATGATATTTACAGGCGGCGTGGTCAGCGATGCGGCCGGGACGGTTTTTCGAAAATCTTCGGGTATCCGCCGGTATGGAAGCGGAGTCAAAGTCCGATGTGATGTGAGACGGGCTGCGCAAAGAGATGGGCAGGAGCTGCTGCATGGAAAAGTTCTTCCATGCAGCAGCGTTTTTTGTCATCAGGGAATGGGGATTTGTTGGGATTTCTGTCCCGTTTTCATTCCGCCATCCGCACCATGCAGGCGTTTCTGCGGCAGGCGATGCCGTATTTGAAGATCGTATCCATGTCGTCCTCCATCAGGCGTTCCGCATAATTTTTTTCCTCGATCTGTTCCAGCGCTTTCTGGCAGGCCGCTTCCATGTTGCGGCTCTCAGAGTATTTGAGTTCAATGACAATGCCGGTGTTTTCGTCCGGAATTTCGATCAGGATGTCGCTGTAGCCGGCGCCGGACTCGGCATTGGAAGAGAGGACCCAGCTGCGCTGGCTGCTTAAAAGTCCCAGTAAAATGCCGTGGTAAAAGTTTTCTTTTCGTTCTTTGCGCACGGCGGTGCCGCGGATGCTGATGGTTTTCTTCAAATAGGAAGCGAACTGGTGTTCGATGGATGCAGGATCTCCCTGTCGGAAAGCTTCGCAGAAGGCATCCAGTGCGGGCGCGTCTTCTCTTGCTTCCTTCTGAAACCAGTCCAGGATCTGTTCGGTAAAGATCATGCGGATCTCCCGGTTGGGGATGATCAGCTCGTAGGTGTTCAGACCGACTTCTGCCTGTCTGGTCAGGTAGCCGGTGGTGAAAAGGACGCTCCACAGGTTGTCAAGGCTGTCATACAGCTCCCGGTAAGTCAGTTCTTCATTGATTTTTTTCGTGACAGGGCTTCCGTTTACCAGACGGTCCAGTTCCATCCGGGTCTGAGGCGTCGCTTTCTGAAGCAGCGTACGGAGGATGATATTGCCGCTGGAATTGATCCAGTAGGCTCTGGGGCGGGCGTCCGGGTTGTCCCTGAGTTCATCCACATAATTAATCACGTCCCAGGGGCAGTAG
Organism: Lachnospiraceae bacterium; assembly: GCA_910574805.1. GTDB lineage: Bacteria > Bacillota > Clostridia > Lachnospirales > Lachnospiraceae > Hominiventricola. The sequence continues at coordinate 261,946 of CAJTCV010000003.1, forward strand.
ACGTCGGATGTTCCGAAACGATAGCCGTTATACCATTCTTTGATGGTCCGGTAATGGTCTTCCAGTTCATAGTAGTCCAGCATATCTTTTACCTCTGCATCTGAGAAACCGAAATGCTCATCGAACGGAATATTGGTGATGGACCGGATTTTGAAGTTATTGAGCGGCAAGCAGCGCAAACAAAAGTGTAACGGTACTGACTGCCGGATACATAGATAATGCGTTATCGTGATATTCCCAAAGATATAAAGACAAAGCAGCATTTTATTGTTGTAATGCCTGCTGGAATCAGCTATACTAAGGGCAGACAGAATGGAAGAGATGGCTTGTTTCAAGAAGGAGGATTGGAATATGGTCGGAGCTTTTCTGGGAAAGGCTTCGGACAGCGAAAACATATTCCGTGAACTTGCGATTTCAGAAAATTATGCGGATGGAGCGGTTTATATCCCGAATAAGGAATTAATGGATAAATTTCGGGAGCTGCTTATGAATAAAGAGTCTATGGGGTATGTAAAAATACGGCAGAAAGGAACCTTACATGTGGAAAAAATATTATGATATTGGCTTGAATCTCTTCTGCCGGCAGTTTCCGGAGCCGGAGAAGGTGATTGAAGAGGCGAAGGAGCACGGGGTGTGCTGCATCCTGACCGGGACAGACCCGAAGGAAAACCGGAAGATTGACGAGTTTGTAAGGACCCGGGAAGCTTACGGCACGGCGGGAATCCATCCCCATAATGCGGACCGGGCAGGGAAGGAAGACTTTCAGATGATCGAGCGGATCCTGTTGGAGAATGAAAGGATCGTTGCGGTGGGGGAGTGCGGCCTCGACTATGACCGGATGTTTTCCACGAAGGAAAATCAGATCCGGTGCCTGGAGAAGCATATCGTTCTGGCGGAAAAGCTGGAGAAACCGTTGTTTTTGCATGAGCGGAGCGCTTCAGAGGACTTTGTCAGGCGGTTCCGGAAGCATCCGGATATCTGCAGAAAATCCGTAGTACACTGTTTTACGGGCAACAAGGAGACGCTGAAGCAGTATCTTTCCATGGGATTTTCCATCGGAATCACCGGCTGGATCTGCGACGACCGGAGGGCCGGGGAACTCAGGGAAGCGGTATGTCAGATCCCGCTGGACCGGATTCTGGTGGAGACGGATGCCCCCTATCTGACGCCCAGGAATGTGCCGGGCCTTCCCAGGACGAATGTTCCTCAGAATATCGTATATGTAGTCCGGGAGCTGGCAAAGTATATGAAGGTCTCCGAGGAAGCGTTGATGGAGCATGCAAGGGAGAATACGGAGAGAATATTTCAGATTGAGGAATGATATTCAAAAAGAGGGGCTGCCGCAAAAATATCTTTGCGGCAGTCCCTCTTTCTGCCTCCCTGTCCGTATCTTCAGGCCTGATCCATCCCGCAGGCCGTTGCGGATTCGATCATGGCCCGGTCGTTTTCCACGGCGTCATAGAACCGGTAGCCGCCGGAGAAATTCCAGGCGTCGTATCCGTTTCCGGCCAGGATCCGAAGAGCGATGTAGCTTCGCAGTCCGCTCTGGCACATGACGTAGACCGGCTGATCTGCTTTCAGTTCATGGAGCCGTTCCCTCAGTTCGTCCACCGGGATGTTGACGAAGCCGTCCACATGTCCGTGTTCATACTCTTTTTTCGTGCGCGCGTCCAGAAGCGTAACATCTTTTCTTTCAGAAAGCGCCTTCAGATCTTCCAGATGGAACTGCTTCAGCAGACCGTCCGCTATATTTTCGATCATAAATCCGGCCATATTTACCGGGTCCTTGGCAGAGGAATAGGGCGGAGCATAGGCCAGGTCCAGTTCTTTGAGTTCCGGGGCCTTCATTCCGGCATGGATCGCTGTGGCAAGTACATCAATCCGCTTGTCTACGCCGTCATATCCGACGATCTGAGCGCCCAGCAGACGGAAGGTTTCTTTTTCAAACACTACTTTCATCGTCATAAGCTTTCCGCCCGGATAATAGCCGGCGTGATTCATAGGAGAGAGAATCACCTTGTCAACATCCAGTCCGGCTTTTTTGGCATTGGTCTCATTGATGCCGGTAACGGCGGCGGTCATGTCAAAGACTTTGATGACGGAGCTTCCCTGAGAACCAGGATACCGGCTGTCCCCGCCGCACAGATTATCCGCCGCGATCCGGCCCTGTCGGTTGGCGGGACCGGCAAGGGAGATCAGCGCATCCTGACCGGTGACAAAGTGTTGGACCTGTACGGCGTCTCCCACGGCGTAGATGTCGGGTGCGGACGTCTCCATCCGGTCATTGACCAGGATGCTGCCCTTGATGCCCAGTTTCAGTCCGGCTTCTCGGGCAAGTTCCGTATCCGGCGTAACGCCGATGGCCAGTACGACCAGATCTGCCCGGAGCGGTTCTTCTCCTTTGAGCAGAATACGAACACCAGTTCCGTCCTGTTCAAAGCCTTCCACCGTATGGCCAAGGGCCAGCTTTATACCATGTCTTCGCATTTCATTGTGAATAAAAGCGGCCATATCCGGGTCAAAGGGGTTCATCAGCTGTTTCGGGCGCTGCACGATGGTGACCTCCATGCCCAGCTCCCGGAGATTCTCGGCCAGTTCCAGTCCGATGAAACCGCCGCCTGCCAGCACGGCAGACTTTGGATGGTTCTGATCAATGTATTCTTTGATGCGCAGCGTATCTTCCACGGTCCGGAGGGTAAAGAGGTTATCAATATCCGTGCCGGAGATCGAAGGCTGTGTCGGTTTTGCTCCGGGAGACAAAAGCAGCTTGTCATAGCTTTCTTCAAATTCCCCGCCGGTTTCCAGATTTTTCACCGAAACCGTATTCTTCTCTGGATGAATGGCAGTGACTTCATGATGCACCTTCATGGTCACCTGGAATCTGGAGAAAAAGCTTTCCGGGGTCTGGAGGGTCAGATGGTTCTTATGGGTGATGACCTCTCCAATATAATAAGGCAGTCCGCAGTTTGCGTAGGAGACAAATCCGGAGCGCTCAAAAACGATGATCTCTGCCTGTTCGTCCAGCCGGCGAATTCTTGCAGCGGCGGTCGCTCCGCCGGCCACGCCGCCTACAATCACAATTTTCATGTTATTTTTCCACCTTTCCTGTGTAGGAGGCAATGCCTCCAAGATTCTTTACATTTGTATATCCCATACCTTTCAGTATGTCTGCAGCCTGGCGGCTTCTGCCCCCGGAATAGCAGTATACGAAAAGCGGAGTGTCTTTCTGAAACGTGACGGCGCCTGCCTGAGCTAGTGACGCAAGCGGAATGTTTTTGCTGCCGGGAATATGTCCCTCAGTGTACTCCTGAGGCGTGCGCACGTCCAGAAGAACAGCGCCGGATGTCTGCTGACAGTCCTGAATGCCCTGGTTGATGTCGGGCCCTTTTATAAAATTGAAAAATCCCATATGTCTGTACCTTCCTGTTCTCTTTTGTAATCTTAGTATAACCGAAAAACGGGGCGGAGTCTGTGACGTGGTCACATTTAAACAAAATCTTATTTTAACAGATCGATCAGAGGCTGGACAAAGAGAAAATGTTATGATAGACTTTGAATACCTAAACAGGTGTTAGAGACCGCATAGGAATGCGTGAGTAGAAATTATTTTGTTTAATGGTAGAAAAACGGTTGTTTTTCAAAGGAGTAAAATGATTTGTTGTAAGATGGTTTATGACAAATTGTTTTACTCTTTTTTTGAGAAAATGGACCAATAAACTAAATAAAGAAAAATATTGCAATAATTAGAAATATATGGTATTATTTTACAAAAGAGAGAAAAAAGAGGAAATCAAATGAGCAGATTGTACAAAGCGCACATCAATGAAAAAACAGCTGCGGTCCAGACAATAAAAGAACACAGCGAGAATACAGCACGTCTGTGCGCGCAGTTTGCGGTCCCACCGCTTGGAGATCTTATGTGCGCGATGGGAATGCTCCATGATATCGGCAAATATCAGCCGTCCTTTCAGAAACGAATTGACGGGGCTTCTGTTCAGGTGGAACATTCCATCTGCGGAGCGCTGGAGGCAAAAAAACAGTATCCGGATGTTCTCGGGCTGATTATGGAATACTGCATTGCCGGACATCACAGCGGAATTCCGGATGGCGGCGCGTACAATGACACGCCGGATCAGTCTACTCTGTGCGGGAGACTGAAGCGTGATACTGAAGATTACAGCATCTACAGGGAAGAACTTTCTCTGTCGTGTCCGGACCGGCAGGCGTTTCTGCAGTATTTACTGAAGGACTGCGGGCAGGATCAGTCACTGCTGATTGATAAATTTGCATTCCTGACCCGCTACTGCTTTTCCTGCCTGACGGATGCGGATTCGCTGGACACGGCGGCGTTTTGTGGCGGGAATGCGGCCGGGAAGCTGAATGCAGATTTTCATGATTGCCTGGAAAAGGTAACTGCCCGTCTGGATTCTTTTGTGTGCAGTACCCGATTGCAGAAAGCCAGGGCGCTCCTTCAGAAACAGGTATTTGAGAAAACAGAGCAGGATGCGGAAATCTATTTGATGAATATGCCAACAGGAAGCGGAAAGACGCTGTGCAGTGTAAAATTTGCTCTGGAGAGAGCCGTCCGGAAAGAGAAAAAACGCATTATTTATGTGATTCCGTACAACAGCATCATAGATCAGACAGCGGACGTTTTGGAATCGTTATTTGGCAAAGAGGCGCAGATTCTGCGCCATCAGTCGACATTTTCCTATGACGGTGACGATTACGATGAAGATTACCGGCAGGCGGCAAAATGTGCGTCGGAAAACTGGGATGCGCCGCTGATCATTACGACTGCCGTACAGTTTTTTGAATCCATTTACGCCAACAAAAGAGGAAAACTGCGCAAACTGCACCATATGGCAGACAGCATTCTCGTCTTTGACGAGGCCCATCTGATGCCGGTGGAGTATCTGCAGCCCTGTCTGCGGGCGATTGCATATATTACGAGGTATTTGAACAGTGAAGCGGTATTTCTGACCGCGACCATGCCCGACTTTGCCGGGTTAATGAAGCAGTATGCTCTGCCGGACAGTTCGATGAAGGAACTGATCACAGACATTTCACTGTTTTCTGAATTCAAAAAATGCCGGTATGTGCATTTGGGGGAAATGCCGGAAGAGACGCTTTTGCAGAAAGCGGTGCAGTATCCTTCCAGTCTTCTGATCGTAAATCGGAAAGCGGCAGCCAGAAAACTGTATCAGATGTGCGCGGGAAGAAAATATCATCTTTCTACCTATATGACTTCTCTGGATCGAAAAAGAGTGTTAAAAGAGATCAAAGAAGAACTGCAGCGGCTGGAAAAGGAGTTTCCGGATGGGGCAGAAGTTCCGGAAGAACGCAGAATTACGATTATATCCACGTCCCTGATCGAGGCGGGAGTGGATCTGGACGTTCATGCGGTGTTTCGGGAACTGACCGGGCTGGACAGTATTCTGCAGGCAGGTGGAAGATGCAACCGGGAAGGAAAGAGAACGGATGCGGAAGTATTTATATTTGAATTTGCAGGTGATTTGAAAAAAACGTTCGGAAGTGAGCAGGGAAATATTGTAAAAGGGATGCTGGCAAGATATGAGGACATTTCCTGTCAGGAAAGCATTGGGGAATATTATGACCGTCTGTTCCGGATGAAAAGCGAGGAAATTCAAAAAAATACAATTACACAGGAGTGTACGCACATCCAGTCCATTCCGTTCCGGACCTATGCAGAACATTTTGAACCCATCGACGCGAAGACGGTGTCTCTGGTAGTGCCGCAGGATGATAAAAGCAGAGAACTGGTGAAAAAACTGCAGTATACCGGGGCGGTTCCCGAAAGAGAGCTTCAGCTCTATGCCTGTTCCGTATATCGGTGGGAGCTGGACGACCTGGTTCGCCAGCATGCGGCAGAGGACTGGGAATCAGGAATCTGCTGTCTTACCAATCCGGATTATTATGATAAGGATACAGGAATTTCGTTTGAGGCAGCAGATTATCTGATCGAATGAAGGATATGAAATACCAGATAAGAGGAGTGAGAGAATGTGAGTTACGGATTTAAGATCATCGCAGAGGGAGATTATGCGTGTTTTACAAGGCCGGAGTTAAAAGTGGAGCGGGTGAGCTATGATGTTCCGCCGCCGGGCGCACTGGAGGGGATGCTGAAAAGTGTTTACTGGAAGCCTGCGATCCGTTACGTGATTGACCGGATCGTTGTATTCCATCCCATTGATTTTGTCAATATCCGGCGAAACGAGGTCAAGGATAAGGTTCTGTACAGCGCAGTGAAAAGCCGGATGAACGGAAAGGGCGGAGATCCCTGTATCTATACATCAGAAAGCCGGAGTCAGCGGGCATCCATGGTACTGAAAGATGTAAAATACGGGATTGCATTCCATTTTGAACTGACCGGGCTGAAAAATGAAAAAGAAGATGAGTCGGAAATGAAACATTTTCATATTCTGAAAAGGCGTCTGGAGAAAGGCCAGTATTTCCGCACTCCCTGCCTTGGATGCAGCGAATTTCCGGTCAGGCGGCTGGAACTGGTAGAAGAGTTTGATACAGAGGGAATCAGCAGTGAGATACTGGATATGGGGGATATGGATCTTGGCTATATGAGTTACCGGGTTGCCTTTGCCGACGAAGGAAAACCGGTGAATGATGACTGGGAAAATCCCAGATTTTCCGACAGGGCGTCCACCATTTATTACCGGCCCCATATGGTGAGAGGAATCATTGACGTGAAAAAATACAGGGAGGAATTAAGATGCTGATCCATGCGTTATCCGGCTATTATGATATCCTTGCGAAAGCGGGAAAAGTTCTTCCGGAAGGGTATTCCAATGTAAAAATCCATTATAAGGTCTGTCTGACAGAAGACGGGCGGATTGATGAAATTCTGTCATGTAAAGTCCGGACAGAACAGAAGGCCGCAAAAGGGAAAATCAAAGAGGTATGGAATCCGCGGAATATGGTGATGCCAAAGAGGACGGAGAAACCGGGAATCGATGCAAATATCATAGAGCATCGGCCTCTGTATCTGTTTGGCCTGAACTGTGATAAAGAAATATTATCACCGGAAGACCGGACTCAAAAAGCGAAAAAGTCCCATAATGCATTTGTAAAAACAAATCTGGAATTTCTGGAAGGCCTGGATTCTCCGGTGATACAGGCATACAGGCAGTTTTTACAAAACTGGAATCCGGAGGAAGAGACTCAGAATTCCTGTCTTCTTGGACTGGGGAAGGAATACGATAAATCCAGTTATGCATTTTGTCTGACCGGTTATCCGGATCAGCTGCTGCAGGACGATGTGCAGGTGAAGAAAAGATGGGAAGAATGGTACCGGCAGCGGGGAGAAGAAGGAGAAGATGCGTATATCTCTCAGTGTGCAGTCAGCGGAATTAAGGCGCCCATTGCCAGAATTCACAGTAAAGTGAAAGGTGTCTATGGGGGACTGGTCACAGGCACGGTGCTGGTTGGATTTAATAATCCGTCGGAAAATTCTTATGGAAAGGAACAGTCCTACAACAGCAGCATTTCAAGCCGGATCATGCAAAAATATACCGAAGCGCTGAACTATCTGCTGGAAACCAGGAGTCACAAAATACTCATGGACGATATGACGATCGTGTTCTGGGCGATGAACCCGGAGGAAACCTGTGAAGATGTTCTTATGGCCATGTTGTGTGGGCAGTCCGAACAAATGAACACAGAACAGACAGAACAGATGCTGAAAAACCTTCTGGAAGATGCAAGAAAGGGCAATATCATATGGGACAGGCTCTGCTCGACGGATTGTATTCAGCCGGATATTGATTTTTATATGGTGGGGTTGAAGCCAAATTCGTCCCGGCTTGCGGTGAAATTTATTTATCGGAAAAGATATGCAGATATTCTGTGGAACGTTGCAAAGTTTCAGGAAGAAATGCAGGTGTCAGAAACGGTCCGGCCGTTGTCCATTGCAAGGATAAAAATGGAGCTGGTTTCACCCAAAAGCAGCCATGATACGGTGAATCCGGCACTGCTTACCAAGCTGTTTGAAGCAGTGATCCATGGCAGCAGGTACCCGGAGGCATTGCTGGAGACAACGGTACGCCGTGTGAAAACAGATACGGACAAAAAGGTGAATGAAGTACGGGCAGGGATCATCAAAGCCTGTATCAACCGAAATTACAAAAAGGAGGAATTAAAGGTGGCATTGGACAGAGAAAATTACACGCCGGCATATTTGTGCGGGAGACTGTTTGCGGTTTTGGAAAGGCTGCAGCAGGATGCATCCGGAAACTCACTGAATCGTACCATTAAGGATGCCTACTTTGCATCAGCTTCGTCCAGACCGGCGATCGTTTTTCCAAAACTTTTGAAGCTGGCGCAGAATCATCTGAACAAGGTAAAAGGTCCGGTGTTTTATAATAAACTGATTGGGGAGATTACCTGGCAGCTGGAAGGAGAATTTCCGGAGACGCTTCTTTTAACCGACCAGGGAAGATTTGTGATTGGTTATTATCAACAGTACCAGAGCTTTTTTATTACCGGATATTATCAGCAATATCAGAGTGTTTTTGAAAAAAAAGATACAGAACAGAAAGAACAGACGGAGGAAGATGGAGATGGCAATTAAAAACAGATACGATTTTGTGATGCTTTTTGATGTGGAGAATGGAAACCCCAATGGAGATCCGGATGCAGGAAATGCTCCCCGGGTAGATGCAGAGACAGGGTACGGCTATATTACAGATGTATGTCTGAAAAGAAAGATTCGGAATTATGTAGAATTGTGCAAAGAAGGGGAAGCCGGATATCGGATTCTTGTAAAACCGGACAAAGCGCTTAATACAAAATTTACAGAAGCATATGAAGCAGAAGGTCTGAAGACGAAAAATAAAGGAAAGAATCCGGATGAGGTAAAACGGGTCAGAGACTATATGTGCAGAAACTATTATGATGTCCGGATGTTCGGCGCAGTCATGTCCACAGGCGATGATCCATGCGGAATTGTGCGGGGACCGGTGCAGATTAATTTTGCCAGAAGTCTGTCTCCGATCAATATTCAGGATGTGACGATTACGCGTCAGGCGAGAACGACAGAAGGGCGCCAGGAATCCGGAGAGACAGAGATGGGCCGCAAAAGCATGATTCCTTACGCGCTTTACCGGGCGGAAGGATATGTATCTGCTGCCCTTGCGAACAAAGTAACCGATCTGTCAGAAGAGGATCTGGAACTTTTGTGGGCGGCCATTATCAACATGTTTGAACATGATCACAGTGCGGCAAGAGGGAAGATGTGTATGCGCAGACTTTATGTATTTCGTCATGACAGTGTACTTGGAAACTGTCCGTCGCATATTTTGTTTGATAAAGTTCAGACAGAACTGAAAGAAAAAGGGATGCCGCCCCGCGCATTTTCCGACTATGAAGTAAAGCTGGATGATCAGATGCCGGACGGAGTGGAAGTTCTTATAAAATTATGACCAGTACAGAAATCACGATTCGGTCTGTTCAGCATTATATGTACTGTCCCCATCGGTGGGGGCTTCTGGAAATTGACCGGGCATGGGCAGAAAACGTTTTTGTTACAAAAGCCAATCTGCTACATGAACGGGTACACGATCCGGAAAGACATTATACAGCAAGAGGCAGAAAGGTATTTACTTCCGTTCCGGTATATAATGATCTGGAAGTATATAACCTGTACGGTGTGACGGACTGCCTGGAATTGACGGAAGACAGTCAGGGGATCTCTATAGATGAACGCAAAGCATCCTGTCAGATCTGCATTGTGGAATATAAGCCCACCAGACCTAAAAAGAAGGAGTACCACGAAGAAGATCTGATACAGGTATTTGCACAGAAAATATGTGTGGATTACGTGTTCGGCGGCGACTGTGATGCGGTATTGTATTATGCAGATGTGAAAAAGAGGGTGCCTCTTCCGGTAAAAGAAAATTTTACGGAATATGATCAGCGGCTGCGGCAGATGCTTGCAGAAATGCGGGATTTCCTGGAAGAGGGAATGATTCCGGCGATTCCAAAAGGACAGAAGTGCGGTGGATGCTCCATGCGGGATCTGTGTATGCCTTCCATAAAAAAGATAGAGTCAGTTCGGACAGAGATTGAGAAAATCGGGAAAATGGAAATATAAAAGATGAGAAAACTGTTGAATACAATTTATGTTACAAATGAACAGGCATATCTGACACTGGATGGAGAAAATCTGGTCTGCAAAATCGACGGGACCGAGAAGCTTCGGATTCCTTTTGAAAATATTGAAAATGTGGTTTGCTTTAACTATGTGGGGTGTTCTCCAGCTCTGATGGGAAAATGTGTTGGAAAGAGCATACCTATCAATTTTATTTCGCCCCAGGGGAAATTTCTTGCCAAAGTATGCGGGGAAACAAAGGGAAATGTCTTTCTTAGAGTAGCCCAGATTGACTGTTTCCGCGAGCAGGGACTTGCTCTGGCACAGAATACCATGGCTGCGAAATTCAGCAATACAAGACAACTGCTGCGCAGGAGTCTTCATGATAATGCCGGACTGCGGGAGGACGAAAAGATATCAGATGTTCTGAATATACTGAAAGATGGAATTGACAAAGTATTTCAGGCAAAAAGTATGGAAGAAATAACAGGAATCGAGGGAAACTGTGCAAGGGCATACTTTTCCGTGTTTCAAAAACTGATCACGAATCAAAAAGTTCCCTTTACTTTTGAATTTCGGACAAAACATCCTCCGCTGGACCCTGTCAACGCAGTTCTGTCTTTTGTGTATACTCTGGCTACCGCTGAATTTGCAGCTGCGCTTGAGACAGTGGGACTGGACAGTTATATTGGCTTCTGCCATGCGCTTCGAAGCGGAAGAAGTTCTCTTGCCTGCGATCTGGTGGAAGAAGTACGCTGTATTGCTGAGCGCTTTGTGCTTACACTTTTGAATCTGCAGATCATTGGGAAAGATGATTTTGAAAAACAGATATCGGGTGCCGTCTGGCTGAACGCAGAAGGAAGAAAAAAAGTGCTGACACGATGGCAGGAGAAAAAACGCAGTGACATGGTGCATCCGTATTTGAAGCAGAAAATTCCCATGGGGCTTCTGCCGTATGTTCAGAGTAATCTTCTTGCAAAATATGTAAGAGGAGATCTGGAGAGTTATCCGCCATTTTTGCAGAAGTAGGTGATAGACATGATGGTATTAATCAGTTATGATGTAAGTACAACAGATCCTGCAGGAAAAACCAGGCTTCGTAAAGTTGCAAAAGAATGTCAAAATCACGCACAGCGGGTCCAGAATTCTGTGTTTGAAGCGAATCTGGATTATTCGTCTTTTCTGAAACTGAAGGACCGTCTGATACGGCTGATTGATTCGGAAAAAGACAGCCTGCGGTTTTATTATCTTGGAAATGACTGGAAGAAGAAAGTGGAACATATTGGTGCAAAGCAGACTTACGATTCAGAAGGAGTTATTATTATCTGACTTCTGCACAGGTCAGGAAGGGGGGATCGTTATGGCCCGTGTGATGCCGCCGATAGGAATTGAGAGTTTTCGGGAACTTCGGAAAAAACTGGTACTTTTATTGATAAAACACGTTTCATAGAAGAATTGATTTGTGACAGTTTTAAAGTCATGCTTTTTACCAGGCCAGGAAGATTTGGGAAGACGCTTACTATGAGTATGCTTGCGGATTTTCTGGATATACGCATGGACAGCAGGAAGCTTTTTGAAGGCCTGTACATATCAGAAAACAGACGGATCTGTAAACAGTGGATGAATCAGCGTCCGGTTCTCTTTGTGACACTGAAGAACATAAATGGTCTGGATTTTGCCAGTGCATACGGCGCGTTTCAGACCATGGTTTCTGACCTGTGTGTTGCGCATGCGTATCTGGCAGACAGCAGGATGGCGGATGAAACGGACCGGGCAGTTTTCCGCAGGCTGAAAAAACGTGAAGGTACGGAAACGGAGACAAAAGAAGCGCTCTATATGATTCTTCGGATGATGAAAATGCACTATGAAAAGCCAGCAGTACTGATTATGGATGAATATGATGTTCCGCTTGCCAATGCGAATGAGCAGGGGTACTATATTCAGATGCTGGATCTGGTACGGGCTTTTGCAGGAAAAGCTTTGAAGACAAACGAATTTCTGGAGTTTGCGGTGATAACCGGCTGTCTCCGGATTGCCAAAGAAAGCATTTTTACAGGAGCAAACAATTTTATCTCTAATTCGGTTTCCAAAACAGAATACAGCCGTTATTTTGGATTTACGGAAGAAGAGGTATGGAAACTGCTTCAGGATGCCGGTCTGGAGGAGCATGCGGAAAGCATCAGAAGCTGGTATGACGGATATCGGTTTGGGAAAAGCAGTTTGTATTGTCCATGGGATGTGTTGAATCATATCCGGGTGCTGCAGACGGATCCATATGCAGAACCGGAAAATTACTGGAGAAATAGGAGTCATAACGGGATCATCCGGAGTTTTATCGATCGGGATGATCTGGCTGTTCATGATAAGTTTGAGTACCTGCTGTCAGGAGGATGTGTACAGGAGCAGATTCTGGAAGATATGACCTACGATACGCTCCATTCTTCAGAAGCAAATCTGTGGAGCATTCTGTATCTGACTGGATATTTGACGCAGGATGGTTCAGAGAATGGGGATATATCTCTGAAAATTCCAAATGAAGAGATCAAAACGATTTTTGCAGATACGATTGCAGAATGGTTTAAAGACGAAGTTGGAAGGATGGACCGCAGGGCGCTTTTTGATGCATTTTGGAGCGGAAATGAGATAGAAGCGACGAATCTTGTTACGGATATTCTTTTTGATACCATCAGTTATTTTGAATACAGAGAAGACTTTTACCATGCTTTCCTGGCGGGTCTTCTTGCGGGTGCCGGATATGCAGTGGAGTCAAATCGTGAGTATGGATCAGGCAGACCGGATCTTGTAATCTGTGATCGAAAAAGAAGGCGTGTCATTCTCATTGAGTTGAAGCATTCAGGATCTAAGAGCCAGATGGTTCAGGATTGTGAGACGGCGCTTCAACAGATAGGCGACAGGCAGTATGTGCACCGGTTTCTGAAAGAATTTCAAACCATTTTCTGCTTTGGCGTTGCTTTTTATAAAAAGAAATGTCTGGTCAGGAAGATGGATGAAGTCGTTCCGTAGGGCAGCAGGCGAAGTGGCAGTGAGCCAATAAATGCAGGCAGGTTCGCCTGAATATTTAGATCCAGAATATAAAAATTTGTATTTTTTAGAGAAATTTCTCTAATGAAATAGTCCGTCTCTCGCATATCTTGTGGTGTGACGGGACATAACCACTAAATGTCGTGGTCACGTCCCGCGAGGGGCGTGTGAGTAGAAACTGCTGAATCGCTTCGGGGGTGTGCGGTCGCAGGGGTCACGTCCCGCGAGGGGCGTGTGAGTAGAAACATAGAGACACCTCCCGGGGCCACATCCAGCCAAAGTCACGTCCCGCGAGGGGCGTGTGAGTAGAAACAAAGTTGCGGTTATCCCAGATCATGCCGACCTCGGTCACGTCCCGCGAGGGGCGTGTGAGTAGAAACTCTAAAAAGTATCCGAAAATATCTTTACTAATTTGTCACGTCCCGCGAGGGGCGTGTGAGTAGAAACGTTTCCCGATCGATAGCCTACCATTGTCGCGCAAGTCACGTCCCGCGAGGGGCGTGTGAGTAGAAACCCTGAACTGATCGAACTGTACGGCGGAGACACGCGTCACGTCCCGCGAGGGGCGTGTGAGTAGAAACCCGGTTGGTGGGTTATGTGGTTCAATGCGGCCGGTCACGTCCCGCGAGGGGCGTGTGAGTAGAAACCACGGTCGGCGAGATGTGGGACAGCTCCACGGTGGTCACGTCCCGCGAGGGGCGTGTGAGTAGAAATCAAAGAACGTTTTTCCAGTGACGTTTTGTAAAGGACTTTTTGAATCTTTCCAAAGTTAGTTGAAATAAAACTTTTATCAAATGGTAAAACATGGTATAATAAGCATGAATTTTAAAGCGTTTGCGGGAGTTGATACCATGGATGAATTTATCAAGGAGCTTGATCCAAATCTGGATTATCTGGAGCATAAAATAATAGGGAATGAAGTCATTATTTATGCAGCCTCAAACAGAAAAATATGCAGATGCCCTTATTGCGGCTCTGAGTCGGCGCGAATACATAGCCGTTACGAAAAAAGTTTTCAGGATCTTCCAATCATGGGCAAAAAAACAAAAGTCGTTATTGAAAACAGGAAATTCTTCTGCGACAATCCAGACTGTGGGTTCACCACTTTTGCAGAGCGTTTCGACTTCCTGGCACAAAAAGGGAAAAAGACAAAACGCCTGATTGAAAAAATCGTGGATGTTCCCCTGAATACAAGCTCCACCACCGCTTCAAGGACGATGAAAAACGGGATTGCGGATGTTGGCAAAAGCACCATCTGCAGTCTCTTAAAAAAAAGATATGCCAGTTCCTGAGAAAGAAGCCGTTACAAAAGTCTGCATTGACGATTTCGCATTTCGGAAAAGAAAAACCTATGGGACTATCATGGTAGACATTGACACGCACCGGATCATTGACCTGCTGGCGTCCCGGGAAAGTGCGGATGTGGCGGAATGGCTGAAAAGCTATCCGAATCTTGAAGTTGTATCCAGGGACGGCTCTGTTTCCTATAAAAGTGCCATTGAACAGGCTGGAAGCCATCTGCAGCAGGTCAGTGACCGTTTTCACCTGGTGAAGGGGCTTACGGATGCGGCAAAGAAATTTTTGTCACGTCTTCTGGCAGCAAATTTTATTCTCCCAACGGAAGTATCCCATTATGATGGAAAACCTACGGGGGATTACTGGGATAAACCAGTCAAAGAAGACGCACCTGCCACTGAGCACAACGCAAATGTGAAAAAGAAAATGAAGACAGTGGAACAAGTACGGGAATTCGGGAAACAGGGATTGAACAAAAGTGAGATTGCAGGGATTGTCGGAATAAACAGGGTGACGGTGGCAAAATACCTGAAAGATGATTTTAACCCTTCCAGCGCTTATTACCATACGATGATCCCCAGTAAAATAAAGCCCTATTCTCAGGAGATAAGAAATATGCTCAGTGAGGGGAAAACTTTCAAGCAGATCAGCGCGGTGATTCGGGAAAAGGGATATGAAGGCGCGGATGGAACAATCCGTATGTTTGCTACAAGGGAACGGGGGCTCATGAAGGAAGCTGCCAAACAGGGAGGAAGTGGAGAAAAGATAGAACGGAAGTGGCTGGTCAGCCTTTTGTACCACCCTGTTGATGAGGTTCGTTCCCTCAGCCAGGATCAACTGGACAGGGTCATAGAAGAATATCCCATCATAGGGCGTGTTTATGATGCTGTGACAGGATTCAAAGGGGCACTGTTTGGCAAAAAAGAGGCCGAGCTTGATAAATGGTCAGAAGAAACCGAAGCTCTTGAGATAGATGAACTGGAGAGTTTTATAAACGGAATCAAAAGAGATATTATCGCAGTAAAAAACGCCATTCGTCTTGATTACAATAATGGACTGGCAGAAGGAAGCGTGAACAAGCTGAAAGTTGTCAAAAGGATCATGTATGGCCGCAACAGTTTTGAGTTGCTGAAAGGGAAACTGTTGCGGCTTGAATTAAAACGCAAAATCAACTAACTTTGGAAAGATTCGACTTTTTAATCAAATTCACAAAAAATTTACATTTCAAGACAAAAAAATAAGGCCGGGAACCTGTTTTTAGATTCCCGGCCTACGGTTTTACTATGCTGTCCGCTCTGCTTTCAGTTTTTTTACTTCGTCAAGAGGAAGTCCTGCATATTCCGCAATTTTTTCAAGTGTCAATATTCCATCTGTCAGCATTCTTTTAGCAGTATTTATTGCCCCTTCTTTTATGCCCTCTTGTAAAGATTCTTTTCTCATATCCTCCATGACTTTGCACATGATTAAAATGCCCTCCTTACTTTCCTTGAAAAAACGAACTCTGTCTGCCAGTGTCGTATAATACATATCTGCCGCATTCGTACATGAAAAATCATGCATGAGTTTTCCGATTGGTGTATCTCCACGATAAGCGCCGTTTACATACAGTATATGTGAACCGTCCTCAAATCTTTCTCCGGTTCCTAAAAAGCAGCGCTCAACCGGATAGAGCGGCAGCCCTTTTCCCATTACGTCATTCTCTGTGATAAAGATTACCCACGTTTCCGGCAGCCTGTCGAAGTCCTCGCCTTTCTTCAAAAGGTTTGCGTCCATCATGCTGCTGTTGTACCTTGCCCTTTTTCTCCCGGCTCCTTTGTCGGAACGCTGTACTTCCACGTTCAGTTTTGCCCCTGTGCTGTCCGTAGCCAGGATATCCAGCCTCACCGAACGGTTCAGCAGGTTCTCCACAAATACCTGGGTGCGGACGTCCAGCACCTTTAAATCCGGCTTTTCCAGCACAATCTGCAATACCAGTTCTATGCTTGCCGTATCTCCCTCAAAACACTTGGTGAGAAAATCATCATCAAGCAGGCGAAAACCTCTTAGCCTCTGTAAATCTTCCTGATGTTTCTGGTCTATCTGTTCCGTCACTGTCAATCTTCCCACTTGCTATCCCTTCTGTTTTCGTATCTCCATACTACCATAAACCTCCTGATTTTACAAGCCGGGAGCCAGCGCATTTCTGAATCCCGGCCTGTTTCCGTTATCGTTTTTACATCTGCCGTATCTCATTTTTCAGCATACGCTTGATTTTGTCGCTCATGGTTTCCCTGCTGGTCTTGCTGAAATGAACCCTCACAATGTAGGTAGTCCGACCTATCTTCTTCACCAGTGCGGGAACGTCCTTAGCCGGTGCTGTGGTGGTAGTGTCCTCTGTGATTTTTTCGCTGCCCATAAATTCTCCTTTTCATGCAATCAAACTTTGTTATCCTTCCTCACAATCTCCTTTGCCGCCGCTTTGGTCGCTCCGGCTCCTTCCTCCCGGAAATTCTTTCCGGAAAAGAGAACCGGCGCACACCGTTCCAGTATGCGGTCATAAATCCTTGCGTGGGCAAGGTCTGGCGGGTTCTTAATCTCTTCCAGTTTCAGGTTTGTCGTGATAATCAGTGGCTTCTTGCTCCGATACCGGCTGTCAATGATGGTAAACATCTGCTCCATGGCATACTCGGTATTCCTTTCCACGCCTAAATCGTCAATGACAAGCAGGCTGTAATCGTCCAGACCAGATGATTTCCGCACCGGTCACGTCCCGCGAGGGGTATGTGGGTAGAAATGAAAACAGATGTGTCATGGAGAACGTGACCTGCGGGGTCACACTCCACAAGGGGGCGTATGAGTAGAAATCGACAGGGACAGTTACAATGACTTTTTTCGGTCATGTTGTGTTCCACAAGAAGCGTACAGCCGGAAAAGCAGTGTAAAACGCCAGAAGATAGTCATGGAAGCCTTGTCTGGCAGTGAACACATCAGTTATGATATGCTTATGTAAGAAAAGGAGGAGGCCTGTCATGTCAGAATTATTAAACAGCATCCGCTCACGGATAAAATCCCTGGGGATCGACTTTCAGTTTACAGGAACTGTCAGGACGAGGGTGAACGGAACAGAACGGGAAACATGGCTTCTGGAATACGAGGGTTCTCAGTTCATTTTTGTACCTGGTCAGAAACATGTCACTTTGGGGTGGGATACAGACAGGTGCCCTCTGGGGGTGCGCCGGGAGCAGGAGGAGGACCTTAAGAATCTGGAAGAAGAGATGAAGGAAGGCGGTTATGAGAGCTGGGGGGATTTCATGAGAAAATGGAAGGAACATCTGTCCCGGTGTTTATCACCGCTGCGCACCGCCGATATCGGGGATCTGATTGTGGAGGTGGACAGCCGTTATCTGGAGGAGGATGCACCGTCCCTGGAACAGGCGGTCCTTTTATTGAAAGAAGGTCCTTTTACGCTGGCGACAGAAGATGAATGGGAATATCTCTGCAACGGCGGTACACGGACGCTGTTTCGCTGGGGTGATACCTTGAGCGGGGTAATGACAGAAATTTATAATGTAAGCGCTGTCAGCGACGCCAGAGAGAAACTCATACTGGAGCAGCCCAATATGCTGGGACTGTATATTGCATACGATTCCTATAAAAATGAAATCATTGACAATGTACAGTATACAAAAGGCGGCGACGGCGGGGGTTCTCTCTGCGGCGGCGACGGAGTGATCCATGTCCTGCCCTGCTATACGGCGTTTTACCGCCAGCCGGCTGCAGAACACGGTTGTGGGTTGTCAAAACATTATTACTGCTATCGGCGTATCGTCCGGTTGCCATGATCAACAGGTACTGTTTTCCGCAGAGAACAGAGGCTGTGTATTTATTCTGCCCGTATCCAGGTAACAGGTCAAAGAAATGCGGACTGCGGGCAGGGGCGGACTCTAAATGCCCAGCGCCTGAAACGCCTCATCCGAAAGAAGCGCTCCGCTGGTCTCTACCACGGCTGCGGCGACCCGGTTGGCGTCGGCGATGGCACGTTCCATGGAGGCTCCCTGCTTTAACCGTGCAATGACCGTTCCAATATGAGAGTCTCCGGCTCCGATGGTGTCGGTCTGCTCTGCCCGGATCCCGGGAATAAAGGCGGCCTTGTCTGCGGTCCTGCAGTAAGCGCCCTGCTCGCCCAGGGTAATGATGACCGAGTTCCCGGTCTTCTCGTACAGAGTATGGGCGGCTTCCTCTATGGAAGGTTTTCTGGTATATTCCAGTGCTTCCGTTCCATTCAGATGCAGGATGGGGGAGAGGGCGAAGATCCGCGAAAGGATCTCCGGTGAGAGTAGCAGAATCCTTGGTCCCGGTGCAAAATAGACCTGGAGCGCCGGATGCTCTTCCAGAAACCGGACGATATGGGTGCCGGTAGGCTCTTCGATCTCCAGACCGCAGATGTAGGCGCTGTCAATGGCGTCTGTATCAAGCTGTTCGAACCATTCCGGGCGGAAACGGTATTCGGCGCCCCGATGACATACGAATGTACGTTCCCCGGATGCTTCCACATAACAATAGCAGCATCCGTTTTCCTGTTCCGGCGTCGGGATCGGGCTTCTGACTCCTTTTTCCGTCAGAGATTCCCGGACAAAATGTCCGTACACGCCGGTTCCTACAGGAGAAAACAGAGTATAAGGCACCTGAAAATGACGGATCATGTCCGAGACATTGTAGGCGCAGCCGCCCAGGGACATGGTCTGCCGGATCACATGCACATCCTCGCCGGTCTTTGGCAGATGATCCACATGGATGATCACGTCCGTGACGGTGGAGCCGATGACTAATACCTGTTTCATAAGAAAAATCCCCCTGCGTAAATTTGATCAAATTTTTTGATTTCTGCTGTTTTTCTGTCATTATATATGGAAAATATAATTCTTTCAAGTCCGGTATCATCCGATATGAATTTTTCTGCTGCTATATGGAAATTTTTGTGCTTTTATGCTGTTTTTAGTATAAAGAAATGTTTGTGTAGAGGTGTTTGTTATGAAATTTTAATGAATCAAAAGATTGCGACACGTATTGGAATTATCACAACGGCGATTACACTGGCAGGGATGCTGCTGTGGCTGGATTGTGTCAGGCAGTGCTGTTTCTACGGTTAAGAATGACATTACAAATCAGATGACAGATGCGGTGGAATCCAGAGCTTCGATTATCAACGACTATGTGACTTCTGCGGAGGAATATGTCACAGCTTTTGCCCTTGGATGGGAGGTGCATGATCTGCTTGCGGATCCGGACAATCCGGAGATTCTGGAAGAAGTGCAGAGGTATACAGAAGAGTTTGCTTCCGTGAAGGGTATTTTTGAAGGTTTGCATATCGCCACTCCGGAAACGCATGTGCTGACCCATACTTCTCTGGATGCAGTTGGTATGACCACCCGAAAGGGAGAATCCCTGGCGGAATTTCAGAAAACTATTTTAGCCCGGCGCCAGCTGACGAATCTGGGGATTATGAAATCTCCGGGGACAGGAAGCATGATCCTGTCCATGTACTGTCCCATTTTTGAGGGAGACAGCTGTATCGGTTATGTGGGAGCCGGCGTGTATGCAGGCCGGCTGATGGATGTTCTGCTGGGGCTTGATATAAAAGGACTGCCCAACAGTGAGTGTGTATTTTTAAATGTGGAAGACGGCGTGTATCTGTATCATGAAGAGGAAGAACTGCTGAATACTGAGACAGAAGAGAGTGGTTATCAGGGGATTATCCGCCGGATCAAAGAGGATGGTGATACCAGCGCCAATACATACTTCTACCGGGATGACAGTGGCGTAAAACAGCTGATTGTCTACAAATATCTGAAAGACAGGGACTGGGTGTTCATGGTTCGTGACAGCGCAGCGGAGGTTTACAGAAAACTGTCCGCTCAGGCCAATACCCTGAACAGCCTCATCGGGCAGTTCAGGATTCGATAAGGCGGGCAGTACAAAAGGCTCCTGATTCTGTGGACGTCCGACCGGAGGGTTCAGGACAGTGTCAGATCCCCTTCCCGGATCCATCCGAGTTTCCGGAGGATCTCATAGAAAACGGTGCTCAGGACAGCCGGAAGCAGGAAGCAGATCAGGACCATGGCAGTCCAGTCCATGACGGTGACGGCGGTCTTTGTTCCCGCTGCCACATCATTGATCCATCCGGTGTAGACGCCGATCTGCCCCACCAGGCCGCAGGTGCCCATGCCGGAAGAGATGGCGGGCCCGTTCATCTGAAAATGGAAGACGCATGTGGCAATGGGGCCGGTGATGGCCGATGCCAGTGTAGGTGGAATCCAGATGCGCGGATTTTTTACGATATTTCCCATCTGCAGCATGCTGGTGCCGATTCCCTGGGAGACGAGACCGCCCCATCTGTTCTCCCGGAAGCTCATGACGGCAAAGCCCACCATCTGGGCGCAGCAGCCGGCTACCGCCGCGCCGCCTGCCAGTCCCACCAGTCCCAGTGCGGCACAGATGGCGGCGCTGGAGATGGGCAGGGTCAGAGCGATACCGACGATAACGGATACCAGGATCCCCATGAAGAAAGGCTGCAGCTCCGTAGCCCACATAATCAGGCGGCCTACGTATCCCGCGGCAGTTCCGATGGCAGGAGCCCACCAGAGGGAAAAGAAGACACCCACGAGAATCGTAACCAGAGGTGTCACAAGGATATCAACACGGGTCTCTTTGGAGACGGCTTTTCCGCATTCGGCAGCCAGGACGGTGATGACAAGGACGGCCAGAGGACCGCCGGCGGCGCCCAGTTCATTGGCGGCCGCACCGACGGATACCAGGGAAAACAGCACCAGCTGAGGAGCCTGAAGCGCATAGCCGATGGAGGTCGCCATGGCAGCTCCCACCACATAGGCGGATTTGGTATAGTTTCCCACCGTGATCAGAAATTCCACACCCAGCTGCTGGCCCAGCGTGGATACGATGGTACCGATGAGCAGGGAGGCAAAGAGTCCCTGTGCCATGGCGCCCAGTGCATCGATGCCGTAGCGCCTGCCGGAGAAGATGATGTTTTTGCGGGCGAGAAACTGCCCGAGCCTGCCGGTTGCTTTTGTTTCATTCATAACATTTGTCCCTTTCCGGGTATGCTTTTTCTTTTGTGCAGGTACCCAATCGTTGCTCAGCGTCAGCAGTTCCACTGACATTTCTTCATGTCTACGTGTTCGGCGTCCTTAAATTCCACCTTTTCCTCCTGAAGCAGCCGTTTCTGCTCATGGAAACGGGGAGCCAATCTTCCCGCGTGGTTTACGACCCGGTGGCAGGGATAGGCGCCGTAATATTCTGACATGCTCAGAACCCTTCCAACCAGCCGGGCGTTTCTGTCTCTGCCAACCAGCCGGGCGATCTGCCCGTAGGAAGCGACCTTTCCCGGCGGGATTTCTTCCACTGCCGAAAGGATCTCATAGATCAGATCTTCTGTGAGGACTGCGGACATTTTTGTCTCCTTTCTCTGAGTGAGAACATGTTCTGGTTCCTTCTTCCGATCTGAAAGGAGGCGTTCCCTGATCTGTATTATATATGGAAAAGAACTTTCTTTCAAGCTTTATAACGACAGATATCAGTTGAAAAAAACCGCAGGACATGGGAAAACAGGTATTGTATACGAATCGGGGAGGAATGTAAGATGACGGAAACGAAATATCAGGCGGAGGAAGTGCTCTGCCGACTGTCCTTTTGGGAGAAGCCTGACAGGGGACAGAAGGCATATATACGAAATGACCTGTCTGTGAGGCATTATGAAAAGGGAAGCATGATCTACGGTTGCAGTGAGGTCTGTCCAGGCATGGTCTGTGTGCTGAAAGGCTGCATACGGGTGTATTTGCTCTCAGAGGAAGGCCGGCGCAGGAGATCTGCGGCGGAACAGGAGTGGAAAGGGCGGCAGGAAAATACCGGAAGGTGTGCGAAAAGTAACAAAAAAACGGATAAAAGTGCAAATTTTCAAAATATATATAATGTGAAACCCGGAGATATCATGTATAATGAAGGCAGGATTCTCCGGGGATATCCGGGGACACAGGAAAGCGGCAGGTAAGGGGGACAAAAATGGCATCATATCATATGCTGTATATGGCAGCTGCTTTGCTGCTGCTCATATGGATCGGTCTTGCGGCGGTGACGGTTACGATCTGTCTGTGTGTGAGAGATTAGAAGAGCAGGAGGCAGTTCCGGCATGAGAGAAAATTCTTCCAGGATGCGTGCAGGTCGGAGGATATGGTCTATATGATGCTTGGCAGGGAAGACCGGAAGCTCTGGTATCTGAGTGAGAACGCAGAGCGGATCTTCGGGATACCGAAAGCGCAGGTGCAGACAGATGTTGAGGTGCTGGAGACGCTTACCACAGCGGAATACCGGCGGGAGTTCAGGAAGAAATGGATGGAATGGGACGGAAAAGGCGAGCTTCTGCAGGATTTCCGGATGGAGCGGTCAGATGGAAAGTATACCTGGTATGAGCTGAGCGTTACGCTTCCAGGGGATCAGGAGGCATATCTGTTCCGGTTCCGGGAAAATACCCGCGAGCGGGCAGAGATCGAGAGACTCAGGGAGGAGATCCGCAGGGCGCAAATGGATGTACAGTATAAGACGGATTTCCTGTCCAATATGTCTCATGAGATCCGGACGCCCATGAACGGGATCCTGGGGATGCTGGCGCTGAGCAGAATGAGCGCTTCCCGTATGGATGAGCACTGCAAAAGTTCGTCGGAATATACAGCCATTGCGGAATATCTGGAAAAGGCGGAGAGCCTGTCGCAGTTCCTCCTTGGCCTGATCAATGATATTCTGGATATGTCCCGGATCGAGAGCGGGAAGCTGGAGCTTGCCAGTGAACCCTTTGATCTGTTTGAATTTGCGGAGAAGCTGCGGGCCATGTTCCAGAAAACCATCGAGGAGAAGGGAGTCACCTTCCGGATGGAGCTTCTGGACTTTGATGTGCGCCGGGTGATCGGAGATGAGCTGCGTCTGTCCCAGGTGATCGTTAATTTTTTGTCAAATGCAGTGAAATTTACCCCTGCGGGGGGACAGATCACGGTGACCTTCCGGCAGATGAACCGGATGGAAGGGAAGATTCATTTTATGATCCGGGTGCGCGATACGGGAAAGGGGATCTCCCCGGAATTTTTAAAGCGTATTTTCAGGCCGTTTGAGCAGGAGACGGCGACCATAGCGATGAGCTACGGGGGCAGTGGGCTGGGTATGGCCATCGCGGACAATATGGTAAAACTTATGGACGGACAGATTGTGGTGGACAGTGAGGTGGGAAAGGGCAGCGATTTCAATGTATATGTGGCGCTGCCGGTGGATACCTCTCAGCCTCAGGGCGTTATCGGAAACGACGCGGTTCTGGAAGCTGTTACCGGACCGGAGGAAGAGGTATGCCGGAGTATCGAGGGCATGCGGCTTCTGATGGCGGAGGACAATGAGATCAATGCGGAGATCGCCGTGAGTATCCTGGAGGAAGAGATGGGCGCCCGGGTGGAGCGCGCTGCAGACGGACAGGAAGCGGTGGATATGTTCTGTGCCCATGAGCCGGGGTACTATGATACGATCCTGATGGACATCCAGATGCCTGTGATGAACGGATGGGAAGCGACGGCTGCGATCCGCGGACTGGACCGGGAGGATGCCGGAAGCATTCCGATCTACGCACTGTCAGCGGATGCATTTGTGGAAGACAAGAGACGTTCTGTTTCCATCGGGATGAACGGCCATATTTCCAAACCGATTGATTTTGAAGAACTGGTGAAGACCATAGGGAGAGCAGGAAATGAGAGATAGGGGAAAGAAGCTTCTGGATTTTTTACAGAGACATCTGACAGGTGCAGGGATCGCGGCTGCAGCAGTGCTCATGGTCGTCATGGTGGTAAAGGGAGCATCGGGGCAGGGAAATCCGTTTGATCCGGGAGAGGTCGATGCCTGGGCGTCCATGGAGTTGTCCGGTGAACCGGACCGGTTATGATCTGTCGGGAGAGGGGGAGGACAGCCGGGAGATCAGCCAGGATACGGAACAGGAGGAAGAGACTGAAGAGGAAGCGGAGGATGAGCAGGAAGAGAGTCCGGAGCTGGAAGAAGCCAGAGTCCTGCCGGATCAGGTGATTCTGCCGGAAGAGATGGCGGAGGGCGTCCGTCCTGCCGAGACCGTGGAGACGGGAGAGAGCGGATCCGGAACGCGTGGTGGTGATACACACGGCGGGGCAGAAGACAACACGACCGGCGTCATTGTGGAAAAGCCGGAAGCGCCGGAGGAGCCGGAGGATGAGAAGGAGTCTCCGAAGGTTCCCGGGGAGATACAGCCGCCGAAGGAGGAGGAAGAGATTCCTACGCCGGATTCCGGGAAGGTATCTGTGGTGATCAATGGAAACAGCATGGAGTTTGACAGTGAAGACGAAGCACTCATCTGGGTCACGGAGAACGGAGGAACAAAAGGGGATGGCGAGGACATACAGTATTTTGAAGGGTTCGTAAAGGACGAGAACGGAAATCTGGTTCCCAGCTATGCGGATAAGGATAAGTTTGAAGGCAATGCAGGCAGCGGAGCAGTCTGGGATTATACCGGCGATACGGGGACCTTTGTGGTGCCGGAGGGGACAAAGGTGCTGGAGCTGGCGTGGATCAGCGGGAATCCGAAGATAAAAACCATCGTGATCCCTCCGTCGGTCACAAAGATTGTGTCGTCAGACGGGAGCAGTTTTACTGCGCTGGAAAAATTCGTCGTGTCCGAGAAGAATACAGCGTATTTCAGTCTGGACGGAGTGCTGTACCGGCGCCTGGAGGAAGGCAGGACAAAGCTTTGTATGGTGCCTGCCGCGAAGCAGAAGATTGAGGCGTGGCCGAAGGACCTGACGATTATCGGAGAGCATTCCTTCGGCAATGTACGGATGGAACACGTTGAGTTTCCGGATACCGTCAGAGTACTTGCGGATTTTACATTTATGGATTCCAGTGTGGATATGGTCCTGCTTCCGGAGGGGACAGCGGAGCTGGGCAGTGCGGTCTTCGGGTATAAGGATACGGCTTCCCTGCATAAGGTGGTTGTGAAAGCACAGGAGCCGCCGGATACTGCCCAGGGAACCTTCCGGTATATGAGCGGGAAGGAACCGGTGACGGCAGAGATTCTGGTGCCTGATTCGGAGGGAGACAGGATCTACGAGGCTTACCTGCTGACCTGGGGTGCCGCCCTTGCGGAGCAGTACGGAGGAAACGCAGGACTTCAGATTCTGAAGACAGAGGGCGGCGCGCAGGAGCACTACGAGGCTTATGAGAAATATGGAAAGCATGGTTATAAAAGGGTCGGAGAGAAGATGCCGTTCTATCTGGCGGATGCAATGGGGACCTACCGTCTGGATGACAATGGAGATCTGGTGCTGATCCGCTGTACTTCTGCGGCTTCTTATGTGGACCTGTCCGATTCGCAGGTGGTGTCAGTGGAGGAAGGAGCATTCGACGGATGTGTAGCCATGACGGTGATCCGACTTCCGGAGAGTCTGAAGAGGATGCCGGAAAATGTCTTTGCCGAAAACCGGGAGCTGAAGGTGATTCTTTCCGACGCGTCCGTTCCTCCGGCGGAGAGGACCGGTGCGCCAGAGGACTGTGCCGTCTGTGTAAAGCCGGACGCCCTGATGGAATATGAACGCGTCTGGGACGGACAGGTACGCAGGATTCTGGGAACGTCGGAAGCCTATACCGCCACATCCGATGGGATGGTGATGGATGCGGAAGGGACAGGGCTTCTGGATATCCCTGCGGATATGGAACGTCTTTCGCTTCCGTATACGGTCACTTCCATCGGTCCGGAGGCGGCGGCAGGCAACGGTGTCCTGACCCGGGTGTCGATTCCATCGCGTGTCCAGGAGATCGGTGCCGGAGCATTTCAGGACTGCACAGGTCTTGAAGAGGTCACTTGGAGTACGTCTGCGCCGGTGCCGGATTCCTGTTTTGCAGGATGTACGTCGCTTAAGACCTTCGGCGTGCCTGCCAGCACGACAAATGCGGGGCACAGTCTGAAGGAGATCGGAAGGCGTGCATTTTATGGCTGTGAGTCTCTGGAAACGGTTCTGTATTATTCATTTACAGTTGATAATGGGAACTATTATTACTATGGTCTGCTGGAGCGTATTGGAGAAGAAGCTTTTTATGGATGCAGCTCCATGGAATATGCGTATGTGCACAGCACTGTGAAGGAAGTAGGGGCGCGGGCTTTTAGAGAAGCCGGCGTCACAAAGGCGGACTGGTATACTGCTGCACCGGTGCCGGACGGCTGTTTTGAGAGCTGCGGAGAGCTGACGGCCTTCAACGTGAATGGCGGGGGACACAGGATTGCGTCGATCGGCGACCGGGCATTCTATGAATGCGGTCAGGTGGCGACGGTCCTCTGGTACAGCTACCGGGGAAGCGACGGTAAAAATTATCTGTATTATCCGTATTTGGAGCGCATCGGAGACGAAGCTTTCTACGGGTGTGCTGCCGCGACTTATGCCTATCTGCACACCTCGGTGGAGCAGGTGGGGGCGGGAGCCTTTCAGGGAAGCGGCCTTACGCAGACGGCCTGGTATACCTCAGCCCGGATGCCGGATTCCTGTTTCCGGGACTGTGTTTCCCTTGGCACGGTGGGCTGGGGGAAGAGCCAGATTACGGAGATGGGCGAACGAGCGTTCTGGGGCGACGCGGGCCTGCCGGCGCTTGCCATCCCGGCGACGGTGTCCGGTATGGGCACAGAGATGTTTGGCGGCAGAGAGGGCAGTCCGCTGACACTGACCTTTCTGCCGGCGCAGCCGCCTGCATGGGACGGAATAAAAGAACTGGAGGGGCTGCGGATCTATGTGCCGGATTCCGATAAGGATATGGTTTATCAGAGTTATCTGGCTGCATGGGGAACCTGGCTGGGAGCGCATCCGGAGGAGATTCTGAAAACCGAAGGAGGGGCAGAGAGTCGGGAGCTTCCGGAGGAAGAGAAGACGCCGGGTCTGCCGGAGCCCGGAGGAGAAGCGGACGAAGCAGAGGCGAATGAAGCGGAACCATCCGGAGCGGACGAAGGAGAAACGGATGAAACGGAACCGTCCGGAGAGGACGAAGGAGAGACGGATGAAGCGGAACCATCCGAAGCGGATGAAGCGGAACCGTCCGGAGCGGACGAAGGAGAAACGGATGAAACGGAACCGTCCGAAGCGGGCGGAGAAGAGACAGATTCGCCGGAAGGTGTAGATGATGAGACGGAACCGTCCGGAGCGGACGAGGAAGAGACGGATAAAGCGGAACCGTCCGGAGTGGACGAGGAAGAGACGGATGAAGCGGAACCGTCCGGAGTGGACGGAGAAGAGACAGATCCGCCTGGAGGCGGAGATGACGAGGCGGAGCCGTCCGGAGCGAATGAGGAAGAGGCGGATCTGCCGGAGCCCGGAGAAGACCTGACAGAAAAGTAAGGAGGATCAATAAGACCGATGGTCATAAAACAGTCTGAACAGATCATGAAAGAAGTCGGCAAGGTGCTGATGGGGAAAGAAGAAGTCATTGAGAAGGTCCTGATGGCGATCTACGCCGGCGGCCATATCCTTCTGGAGGATACGCCCGGCGTGGGCAAAACGACGCTGGCGCTGGGATTTTCCAGAGCGCTGGGAATGGAATATAAAAGGATACAGTTCACACCGGATACCATGCCTTCCGATATCACCGGGTATACGCTGCCGGGTACTGCGGACAGCGGGACTGTATACCGGCCCGGGGCGGTGCATACCAATCTATTTCTGGGGGATGAGATCAACCGGACCTCTCCCAAGACCCAGTCGGCGCTTCTGGAGGCGATGGAGGAGGGGAGCGTGACCGTGGACGGAGTGACCTATCAGCTTCCGAAGCCCTTTATCTGTATCGCGACTCAGAATCCGGTAGGCATGTCCGGCACGCAGCCGCTGCCGGAGGCGCAGCTGGACCGCTTTATGATACGTCTTTCCATCGGTTATCCCGGCACGGAGGATCAGATTCGCATTCTGGATGAGAAACGCAGCCAGAATATCATGGAGGATGTTCATGCGGTGGTGACCCGGGACATGGTCCTGGAGGTACAGAATTATCTGTCTGCCATTCGTATGACACAGGATATCCTGCGTTATATGACCATACTGTGCGAGCACACCAGGGAGGACGCGGGAGTGGAACTGGGAGTGAGTCCCCGGGGGATCATTGCTCTGTCGCGTATGGCCCGGGCCCGGGCGCTCCTTGGAGAACGGGATTATGTGATCCCGGAGGATGTGCGGGCGGTCTTTCTGGACGTGTGCGCTCACCGCGTGATCCTGAAGCCTCAGGCCCGGATGGAAGGTCGGACTGTGGCGGAGCTTCTTGAGCGGATCATGAAGTCGACTCCTGTACCGGGCATGCCGGGAAAGCGATGAGAAAGAGATAAATGAAGATGACGAAGATGGTAAAGAACCGGATCCTTTATGCGTCCATGGTTCTGTCGCTTCTGTGCTGCGGGCTGTGGGGCGGCAGCAGTTCGGCGGCGGTCCTGGTTCTTCTGCTGCTGGTTCTGCCGGTGCTGTCGGATGCCGGGCTTCATCTGTCCATGGGCGGCATATCTCTGTCTCTTGACGGAGAGCACAGCTGCCGCAGCGGTCAGCAGATGAAGCTGAAGCTTCGGATGTCATACGGCGCTTTTCGGCCGCCGGGCAATGTATGGATCCGTATGAGCTGCGAGAACCGCATATTTGGTATGGAAAAAGAAGGGGAGCTGCTCCTTGAGGCGGGCAGAGGGCGGCAGCAGGAATATGAACTGCCGGTGGATACGGATATCTGCGGCGGCAGGATCCTTGAAATCAGCAGTGTCCGCTGCCAGGACCTGCTGGGACTTTTTTCCTGTAAAAAATCTGTGGAAGAGACATATGCATATATTGTATACCCTTACGAGGCTCACATGTATGTATCTTTTCAGAAACACAGGGAGCGGGAGCAGCCCGGCGAGCTGTATGACGGAAAGAAGAGCGGAACGGATGTGAGCGAGGTCTTCGGTCTGAGGGAATACCGGGAAGGCGATCCACTTCAGAGCATCCACTGGAAGCTGTCAGGTAAGATGAAGCAGCTGATCGTCCGGGAGTTCGGACGCCCGGTGAACTATCACACCCTGCTCCTGCTGGCTCCTGCGCTGCGCTATGGAGGCAGAGAGGTGAAAAGAGAGACGGCCGGCGCCGTCTTTGATCTGGGGGCTTCTCTGAGCCGGGCCCTGCTGGATCAGAGTATGGCGCATTTTGTGGGTTATTTGTCAGGTGGGGATCTGCACTGCACCCCTGTGGATTCCATGCACAGCTATGAGGATATGCTTTTGAAGCTTATGGCGGATTCGCTGCCTGGAGACGGAGATGAGGTGCTGCTTGCTTTCCTGCGGCGGCAGATGTACAGACAGTATACGAAGATAGTCTGCGTCACAGGCGCGGCAGATGAAGCGGCTGCCAGGGATCTGTCGGTTATGGCGGACCTGACGGTGCTGGAGGCGGTGGAAGGGCCTTCCGGGTATCTGGCAGGCAGCGGAGGTTATGAGGTCGTTGGGATCTCCATGGAAAATATACGGAAAAAGGAGCATGTCATCCCACTGTAGCGGATACGTCAGTCAGAGAAAAGATGAGAGAAAAATGGGAGATTCTGGCGCCTGCTGTGCAGAAAGAGGGCCGGAAGAACAGAACAGACAGATTGATAAGGGCAGTAAGTGCGGCGGGAATGGCCGCAGGATTTGCCGGGAGCTTCTTCGGGCTTGCCGGGAGCCGGATCTTTTATTTTCCGGTCCTTGCCGCCGCTCTCTGCGCCCTGTGTATCTGCGGGCTGGACCAGCTCACCGGGGAGCGGCTTCCGGGAAGCTTTGCAGGGCTTTTTACAGCAATGCTGGTATTTGTTTTCAACAGCTCCGGTGCGGTCCGCGGTATCTGGGCCTGGGGGGACCGGATACGGGAGCAGTGGAATCAGGTATTCGGTACTTATTATGAAAGCTTTTTTACGGCAGAGTATACGGGAGCGGATCTGTGGGCGGCAGGACTGGTTCTGGGGCTTTTGGCGGGTACTGTAATCTGTGAGCTGGTGAAAAAAGAGCGCCTTTTTCTGCTGACGCTGTGCACCGGCATCCCTCTGTGTGCCGGCCTGCTGCTGGCGGTGCATCTGCCCGCCTGGATCCCGGGACTTCTGGCTGCCGGATGGCTGACTGCCTGGTGCCGGGTAACAAATCCTGCTGGTACAGGATGGGGAGCGCCTCTGCCGGCAGTTCTGGCCGGTGTGCTCCTGTGTCTGCTCCTTCCGGTGAGTGAACGTATACCGTGGAGAGATCTCTCTGAAGGTTTTCAGACCCGGGCCGGACAGGGAATCCGGGCGTTCCGGTATGGGGAGGATACACTTCCGGGGGGCGATCTGACCATGGCGGGACATATGCTGGAAGGGACAGAAGCGCGGCTGGAGGTGGAGAGCAGCGAAAAAACGCCGCTCTATCTGCGTGGATTCGTGGGCTCGGAATATGAAGGAGATGCATGGCGGCCTCTGCCGGCGGAAGATTACAGCGGAACTTATACGGGGATGCTTTCCTGGCTGGCCGAACAGGAGTTCTGTCCGGGGGCGCAGTATGCGGCCGGCAGCCGTTTTTTTGCCGGTGAGGATGACAGGGAGGCTTCGGTATCCGTGAAAAATGTGGGAGCCAGCCGGTGCTATGTCTACCTTCCCGAGACAGTATCCGGATATCCGGAAAATGCGGGATACTGGATGCAGGACTGGTCCATGAGGGCTTCTGGATGGTTCGGAGCCCGTTCCTGGTCCTTCACCTGCGCGCCGGTGCAGGCACATGCAGAGACGCAGGTTCCAGAAGCCTGGGCACCTGGGGAGGGAGAGGCGTATGAGGCTGCGGAGCGCTTCCGGCAGGCGGAAGGGGTATACCGTGCGTTCGTATATGAGCATTATCTGGATGTGGGAGAGGAAGAACAGGCGCTGATCGACGGGGTATTTTTTCAGGGAGAAGACCAGGAAGAAGGAGGAAGTCTGTATACGGCCACTTCCAGGATCCGGACGGTGCTCTGTCTTGTGGCAGAGTATCAGGAACATCCGGAAGACCTTCCGGCGGGCCGGGATTTTCTGTCCTGGTTTCTGCAGGAGGAAAAAGAAGGAAATGCAGTCGGCTTTGCGTCGGCTGCGGTCCTCGCCTATCGGTGTGCGGGAATCCCTGCGCGCTATGCAGAAGGGTATCTTCTGACAGAAGAACAGGCAGGGGGAGGGCCGGTTACCCTCACCAGCCAGGATGCCCACGCGTGGGTGGAGGTCTATGTGGACGGTATGGGCTGGCGGGCCGTGGAGGTGACGCTCGGATTTTATGAAGAGGTCTATGAGGCGGAGGTGGTAGTGGCGGTCTCCAGCGAGGACATTGAAGGCACTGCAGACGGGCTGGCAGGCATCCCTCATACAGAAGAATATGAGCTGCCGGAGCCGGAGGAAGAAGCAGAAATACCTTCTGAAAGGAAGGGCCCGGCGGGATATTTGCTGTCGGTGATTCTGATCCTGGGCCTTCTTCCCGGGATCGTATGGATGTCCGGAAGGCTCGTGCTGGCCTGGCGGTACGTGCGGATGACAGAGGAAGAGAAGATGTATTTCCTGTACAGGCGGATCATGGGCTGGATGAGCAGGCTGTATGAGGGGTTTGATCCCGGGCAGCCGCTTGTATGGGACGGGCAGACAGAGCCGCCGTTCGATGCAGGGCTCTATGGGCGTACGGTCCGGCGTATGGAGCGGATTATATACGGCGAAACAGGGCCGGCGGCAGGAGAGATCCCGGCGGCAGAGGCGCTGCTCGGGCAGGTGAGAAGGGCGGCCATAAGGAAGAGACGGACCCGTTTTGGAAGGCGAAAGGGAGACAGAAAAGAGGAGAGCGTATGTCGGAGAGAAGAAGCCGCAGAAAACAGATACTGATGGCTGCAGGCGCAGCAGCGGGCCTGCTCATGGCGTGCGGGGTGTTTTTTCTGGAGAAGGGACCGGCGCGTGTGGCTCCAGGGACTGTGATCCGGGGCGTGGAGCTGGGGGGAATGACTGCGGAAGAGGCGGCGGATGCGCTTAAAGAAGGGCTGTATGGGCAGCAGGAATACAGTCCGGATACGGTCCAGACCTCCTGGGAGGTGAGGGACGGACAGCTGATTTTTACCATGGGAAGAGCAGGGGTGAGAGTAGAGGAACAAAGACTGGCGGAAGAGCTTCGAGAAGCCGTCCGGACGGGAGAGTACGAGAATCTGGATCTTTGTCTGGTGCAGACCGGCACCGTAGAACCGGTGGATCTGGATGCAGTGGCTTCTTCGGTCTGCCGGGAGACGCAGGACGCCTCTCTGGACCCGGAACATGATTATGAGGTCACGGAGTCGGTGACCGGAGTGGATTTTGACCGGGAGCTGGCAGGGGAGCTTCTGTCAGCCGCAGAGGAAGGCAGTGTGGTGGCGGTGGATCTGATCTGTACGGAGCCGGAGATTACCACACAGGAGCTGAAGGAGCGGCTGTTTGCCGACCGGCTGGCAGAGTATACCACCCGGGTGACCAGCAATGAAAACTATATTACCAACGTCCGGCTGGCGGCAGAGCGGTGCAACGGGACGATTCTGCTTCCGGGAGAAGTCTTTTCCTTTAATGATACGGTAGGGGAACAGAACGCAGAGACAGGCTTTAAGAAAGCAAGCGCCACGCGGGGGACAGAGGTGATCCAGGCATACGGCGGGGGGATCTGCCAGGTCTCTTCCACGCTGTTCGCGGCGGCTCTGTATGCGGGGCTGGAGATTCCGGAGCGCTGGTGCCATACCTATGTGTGTACCTATATGGATCCGGGGATGGATGCAGCCGTTGCGTGGGATGTGCTGGATTTTCAGATTGCCAACGGAAAGGAGTATCCGGTGAAGCTGGAAGTCCGCTATGCGGACCGGTATCTGACCGTGACGATCCTCGGAACGAAGACGAAGGAGACACCCATCGAGATCGTCACCGAGACAGAAGAGTCCCCTGCCGATCTTCTGCGGATCTCTACCTACAGAAGGATCTACAGCTCCAACGGGGAGCATGTCTTTATCGAAAAGGTGGGGGACAGTGAATATCTGGATCCGTGGAGGAAGGTGGACTAAAAGACTGGTTGACATGGATTCTCAGGATTGTTAGAATGATGACAGAAGCAGATCAGGAGCGGTCTGCAAAGTGTGCGGAGGAAAAAAGAAATGTATCATTGCCATGTTCGTTTTTATTTTGCCGGCTATCATTGCGGAGCATTTGATACGATAAAAGGAATGACTCCACTGGAGCATTTCACTCATGAATTTCTGGAAAGTGAGAGGCCAGAGGGTGCACTGGCGGCTGAGGCGGATGTGATCCTGGCGAATCTCCGGGGCATGGAGGCACCGGAGAACCTTTGCGTCCTGCTGGAAGGAAAGGGCAGGGAGGCGGAGCTGATCCTTCTGGCCGGGAAGGAGCAGGTCCCGTCGCTGCTGCAGTCTTTGTCAGAGGTCCGGGATCTGTGGATCATGCCCATGGAAGAAGAAGAGGTGCGGTTTCGATTCCACAGATGGCAGCAGGGCTTAAAGGAGCGTAAGGATCACTGGGAGACCAGCCATTACCTGGAGTCCACGATCAATAACATCCCGAATCTTATCTGGTATAAGAATAAGGACGGGATCCATGAGAAGGTGAACGACAGCTTCTGCAGGACGGTGAACAAGACCAGGGAGCAGGTACAGGGCAGAGGGCATGCATACATCTGGGATGTGGAATTTGACGATCCCGCCTGCATTGAGTCGGAGCGGATCGTCATGACGGAGAAAAAGACCTGCATATCGGAGGAGACGGTACAGACCGGGGACGGGGTGCGGCTTCTTACGACATACAAGTCGCCCCTGTACGATCTGGACGGAAGCGTCATGGGGACCGTGGGGATCGGGATCGATATCACTCAGGAACGCACCTATGAGCGGGAGCTTATGAAGAGGAACCGGACACTGGAAATGATCATCACCAGTATGGACTGCGGTGTGATGACCCATTCCATGGACGGGGCGCACATCATCAGCGTCAATCAGGCGGCTCTGAAGATCCTGGGATATGAATCTCAGGAGGAGATGATGGCGGACGGTTTTGACATGGTCGCCATGTCTGTAATGGAGGAAGACCGGGAGAAGCTCCGGGAATATATCCAGTCTCTGAAAAAGGAAGGCGACAGCGTCAGCATGGAGTACCGGGTGCAGCATAAGAACGGCGACATTCTGCACGTGATGGGAAATGTAAAGCTTTTGAAGGAAAACGGTGAGCTGTTTTATCAGCGGTTCCTTCTGGACTGTACGGCGCAGAAGCTTCAGGAGAAAAAGAATGAGAGACGTCAGATGGAGCTGGTCCATGCTCTCAGCATTGAGTATGACCTGGTCTGCTTTATCGATCTGGAGATCGGCAGGGGCCGCACACTCCGGGTCAATGAAGACCAGGAGATGTTCGCATCGGTCTTTGCAGGTGAGATCTCTCTGAAGGAGAGCATGGAGCGGTACATAGAGGAATATGTCTACGAAGAAGATCAGGGTATGCTGCGTGAGGCGTATGCTTTTGATACACTGGAACGGGAACTGGCAGAGAAAAAGCTGTATTCAGTCAATTACCGCGTGGTGCGGGACGGGGAGATGGAATACTATCAGATGAAGGCGGTGCAGGCAGGAGAATGGCCTGAGAGCCGCAGCATCGTCCTGGGTTTCTGCAGCGTGGATGAGGAGATCCGCCGGGAGATGGAGCAGAAGAATCTTCTGGAGGATGCGCTTCTGCAGGCAAACCGGGCGAATAAAGCGAAGAGTACATTTCTTTCCAACATGTCTCACGATATCCGGACACCCATGAATGCCATCGTGGGCTTTACGGCCCTTGCCATCGCCCATATTGACCGCCGGGAACAGGTGGAGGAATATCTGAAGAAGATCATGACTTCCGGAAATCATCTGCTGAGTCTGATCAACGATGTGCTGGATATGAGCCGCATCGAGAGCGGCAAGATGCATCTGGAGGAAAAGCCCTGCCGTCTGCCGGATATCCTTCACGGACTGCGCAATATCGTGCAGACGGATGTCCGTGCAAAACAGCTGGAGCTGTATATTGATACGGTGGATGTGGTGGATGAGGATATCTACTGCGACAAGCTGCGGCTGAATCAGGTGCTTCTGAACCTGCTCAGCAACTGCGTCAAATATACGGCTGCCGGCGGCATGATCAGCATGAGGATCATGGAGAAGGCAGGTGCGCCTGAGGGCTATGCGAATTATGAATTTTCCATACGGGATACAGGGATCGGCATGAGTGAGGAATTTGTGTCGCATATTTTTGAGCCCTTTGAGCGGGAGAAGACTTCCACGGTCAGCGGGATCCAGGGGACCGGCCTTGGGATGGCGATCACCAAGAACATTGTGGATATGATGAACGGCAGTATCGAGGTCAGAAGCAAGGTCGGAGTAGGGACAGAATTTACCGTGGGCTTCACCTTCCGTCTGAATACAGAGGTGAAAGCACCCCGGGATATTCCGGAGCTTAAGAATTTAAGGGCGCTGGTGGTGGATGATGATTTCAATACCTGCGATACCGTGTCCTATATGCTCCAGCAGATTGGGATGCGTGCGGAGTGGACGCTGTCCGGCAAGGAGGCGGTGCTCCGCACACGGCAGGCGGTCATGCGGGGGAATGCCTACACGGTCTATATCATCGACTGGATGCTGCCTGACATGAACGGGATTGAGGTTACCAGAAGGATCCGCCGGGAGATGGGAGAAGAGGTGCCCATCATCGTCCTGACGGCATATGACTGGACGGAGATCGAAGAAGAGGCGAGAGAAGCCGGGGTTACGGCGTTCTGCAGCAAGCCTCTGTTCCTGTCGGAGCTTCGCAGCTGTCTGTACTCCATCGTCAATGTGGAAGGAGACAGTAAGAAAGCCGGAGAGGAAGAGAAAAAGATCCATGCCGGACGTATTCTGCTGGCGGAGGACAACGAGCTGAACCAGGAGATCGCGGCGGAGATCCTGGGGGATGCGGGATTTGACACAGAGATCGCAGATAACGGACAGATCGCTGTGGATATGCTGAAGGCATCAAGCCCCGGATACTATCAGCTTGTCCTGATGGATGTTCAGATGCCGGTGATGGACGGCTACGAGGCAGTCCGGGAGATCCGCAGGCTTGAGAATAAGAAGCTGGCAGACATACCGGTGCTGGCGATGACGGCAAATGCATTCGAGGAAGATAAGCAGGAAGCACTGCGGTGCGGGATGAACGGGCATATTGCCAAACCCATTGATATTGAGAATCTCTTCGAGATGCTGAAGCAGGTACTGAACTGACCGGCAGGTTCCCCGGGGGCCTGTACTGCGACGAAGCCGCAGGAAGGAGTACATCATTCTGAATGTGCTGCTTTCTGCGGCTTTTTGGCATTCGCTGCAAAAACCGACAGCCTTCAGTTGTTTTTGCAGGATGCGGACGTTATACTGGAAGGGATGGACGGGATGAAATGAAGAAAGGAATGAAGGGGCTATGGAAGAAGAGAAAAAGGAGAAGAGACGTCCCGGGGTGCTGCCGGCAGTGCTGGGGGTGCTTCTGCTTGCGGCGGCTTCTGCCTGGGGCGGAGGACGGCTCTATTATGAAAATCATTTTCTGCCGGGGACCAGGGTGGATGGGATCGATGTGTCCGGCCTGACGGTGGAGGAGCTGGAGGCGAAGATCAGAGACTATCTGCTGTGTATCGTGGAGCGTAAGTCGGACGGCCTGACGCTGGAAGAGGATATACAGGGGAAGGAGATCGGACTGGGCTATACATCTGCGGAGCCGCTGCGGGAATTTCTCAAAGACCAGAAAAAGTGGATGTGGTTTCTGCCGCAGGAAGAAGAATACAGGACAAAGGGTCTGATCTCCTGGGATCAGAAGGAGCTGGAGGCAAAGGTGGACGGACTTACAGGCTTTCGGGAGGATTTTGCGGAAATGCCGGCAGATGCATATATATCAGAGTATGATCCGGAGACGGGCTTTGTCATCGTGCCGGAGAGCCAGGGAAACGAGCTGGACCGGCAGAAGACACTGGAAGTGATCCGGGAAGCAGTGGCAGCGCTCATGGACCGGGTGGATCTTGCCGCCATGGGCTGCTATGAGACGCCCTGCGTGACTTCTGAGAACGAGGAGCTTTTACAGACGCTGGAGAAGCTGCGGGCGTATGAGGATCTGGAGATCATCTATACCTTTGGAGAAAATATAGAGACGCTGGATGGAGAGACGGTCAGCGGATGGCTTCATGCGGACGGCATGGAGGCTGCGTTGGATGAAAGCCAGGTGGAGGCGTTCGTAGTCATGCTGAGAAAGCGCTATGATACGATCTTTCGTCCCAGGACTTTTATGACCAGCTACGGGAAGGAGATCACCATTGAAGGCGGGGACTATGGCTGGTGGATGAATTACCCGCAGGAAATCGCAGAGCTGACGGAAATGATACGAAGATGCGAGAGCGGGGAACGCACACCGGTCTATCACCAGACCGCAGACCGGTATGGGAAGCCGGATTACGGCGATACTTATGTAGAGATCAATCTGACAGCACAACACCTGTTCCTCTACCGGGACGGGAATCTTCTGCTGGAATCAGACCTGGTTTCCGGCAGCTCCATCCGGGGAGATGATACGCCGCCGGGCGTCTACAGCATCACCTACAAACAGCGCAACGCCACGCTGACCAATGAGGATTACCGGACGCCGGTATCCTACTGGATGCCTTTTAACCGGAACATCGGTCTGCACGATGCCGGATGGAGGCGCTCCTTCGGCGGGGATATCTATAAGACCAACGGGTCGCACGGATGCGTGAATCTGCCTCCTTCCGCAGCGAAGGAGATCTATGAGAACGTCCGGAAAGGAACGCCGGTGATCTGCTATGAACTGCCGGGAACGGAGCAGACAGTGTTGACAAAATGACGGCAGTTTTTGTTATTTTCAAAAAAAGATGGAAATCGGGAGAAAATTATGTTAACATAATGGATGTATAAAAAATGAAAGGGGGAAATGAATGGGGTATTACGA
Organism: Lachnospiraceae bacterium; assembly: GCA_910574805.1. Classification (GTDB taxonomy): domain Bacteria; phylum Bacillota; class Clostridia; order Lachnospirales; family Lachnospiraceae; genus Hominiventricola. The sequence goes on from CAJTCV010000003.1 coordinate 300,464, forward strand.
AAAATGGAACGAATATACAGAGAAATACCAGAGACTGTGTCTGGAAAATGACACGATTTCCGACGAACTGTTCAAAGAGTACGGTGTGAACCGCGGACTGAGGGATATCAACGGGAACGGTGTGCTCACCGGACTTACGAACATATCCAGAATCGAGTCCTTTAAGGTAGAGAACGGGAAGAAGGTGCCCTGTGACGGTGAGCTGTGGTACAGGGGCTATAATGTGATGGAGCTGGTACGCAGTATTCCGGACGATGGATTCGGGTTTGAACGGATGGCATATCTTCTGGTGTTCGGGGAGATGCCTTCCAGAGAAGAGGAGGCGGAATTTGCGGAGCTTCTGGCAGGTGCGCGGGAGCTGCCCACCAATTTTACCAGGGATGTTATCATGAAGGCGTCCAACAAGGATATCATGAATTCCATGACCAGGAGCATCCTGACGCTGGCGTCCTACGATGACCAGATGGCGTCCAATGATGTGGGAAATGTGATCCGGCAGTGTGTGAACCTGATCAGCGTATTTCCCATGCTGGCCGTCTACGGGTATCATGCGTACAATCACTATGAGCGGGACGGGAGCATGTACATCCACAGACCGAATCCGGAGCTGTCCACGGCAGAGAATCTCCTGATGATGCTCCGGCCGGACAGGAACTACACATTTCTGGAGGCCAAGGTGCTGGATGTGGCGCTGCTGCTCCATATGGAGCACGGAGGCGGTAATAATTCCACCTTCACCACCCGGGTCGTCACCTCGTCCGGTTCCGATACATATTCCGCCATTGCTGCGGCCATGTCTTCTCTGAAGGGCCCCAGGCACGGCGGCGCCAATATCAAGGTCATGGAGATGATGAATGACATCAGGGAGCATGTCAGGGATTATTCGGATAAGGAAGAGGTGCGGGACTATCTGGGGAAGATCCTGGATGGAGAAGCCTTTGACCACAAGGGCCTGATCTACGGCATGGGCCATGCGGTCTATTCCCTCTCTGATCCCCGTGAACGCGTGTTTAAGGATTTCGTGGAGAAGCTGTCGGTGGAGAAGCGCCGGGAGAAGGACATGGAGCTGTATAACAATATAGAGATGCTGGCTCCTGAGCTGATCGCGAAGAAGCGGAAGATCTACAAGGGCGTCAGTCCCAATGTGGACTTTTACAGCGGTTTCGTCTATGAGATGCTGGGGATCCCGGTGGAGCTGTACACGCCGATCTTCGCGATTGCCAGGATCGTGGGATGGAGCGCTCATCGGATCGAGGAGATCATCGGTATGAGCAAGATCATCCGTCCCTCCTACAAGAGCGTCATGAAAGAAAAAAAGCTGGACATATAAAAGCATGTCCCTCTCTTCCGTAAGGAACAGGGGGACATGCTCTTTTATAAACGGCTGTTTATTCGACGACCAGTTCATCCCAGCGGGAGTCTGATACAAGCGCCACATAGGTCTTGCCTGTATTGAGGGTGATCAGGTTGCCGTCTGCGTCGTAGAAGCGCATGGGGTCCATGTCGTGTCCCTTGGACCAGGTGACCGGGATCGCTTTTCCGCCGGTGATGTAGTATCCGCTGCGGTTGTTCTGCTCCAGGATATTGAACTGCATATATCCGTTGCTGTCGTACTGGGTATGGGTCGCATTGGCGATCAGCACGTTGGTGAACGCCAGCTGTTTGCTTCCGTTGGCCGGATCGGTGTGCTTCATACCGTATTCAGAATACAGGTATGTATTGCTGGCTGCGTCGTAATCCAGCTGTGAACCGTTGTGTCCGAAAGGAAGGTCGACAGTGGTGCAGTCCAGAACTCCGGAGAGGGAGGAGAGATCCACAGGGTTCGCTTCGCCGGCAAACTGCCAGTGGGGGCCCGGGTAATATTCATTGTATTCCGAAGAGATACCCGCGGACTTCAGCCGTTTCTCGATCTCGCCGGTGGTGACATATTCGGTGAACTCTCTGGGCTTTCCGTTCTGGATCCGGGCAAAGCCGCCGCTTAAGTGATCCACCCAGGGATTCTTCAGGTAGGGATCGATATAGAAGGGACCGCCGTCATGAACGACTACCGCGTTGTACTCCGGTGCGATCATAAAGTTGGTGGGCCGTACGCTTCGGATGCTGCCGAACTGGGTGATCTGATTCCAGTCTTTCACAATGGCCATGAAACGGGTGATCTCGCCGTTGGCCGTGCTGTTCATCATCTCATATACGATATCCGCCTGGGTGAGCCCATAGTGGAGCAGGGCGGTCTTCTCGTTGTCGACCATGATAGCCACCGGGCGCTGATTCTGAAGGGACTCATCGATCCATTCATTGGTCAGCTCGCTGCGGTACATACCTTCCCTGGTCTCTTCTTCTACCGGTGCTTCCGTGTCTTCTTCCGGTTCCTGTTCCGTCTCTTCTGCAGTTGCGTCAGAGACGTCCGTGACGACAGGCGCGACCTCTTCCTCCTTGCCGCCGCATCCTGTCAGTGCAGTACATGCCAGTACAGCAGATAAAAAGAGCAGTAAAGTTTTTTTCTTCATGTAAAATAAATCCTTTCTTTGATTTTCTTTAAATCTACCTCAGTATACACCATATTCAAACATTTTTAAAGATTTAATCACAATTCTATCACAATTCCCTGTTATAGTAGTTTTATCCAACAGGGAGATACAGAGAAAGGAGCAGAAAATAATGTATGATGAAATGAACGACCGTACCGGGTCAGGCAGTCATTATGATACAGGCGGCGGTTATATCCACTATGATTCTTCGGCGAATCTGAACCAGCCGAAGAAAAAGAAAAAGGGCGGTTTTGGAAAGACTCTGGCAAAATGCGTGGTGATCGCACTGGTGTTCGGGAGCGTATCCAGCGCGGCTTTCATGGGAACGAACTACCTGGGAAGACAGGCGTTCGGAGATGCGGTGACCACAGAAGGGAAGAAGGACGGCGGATCCGGCATGAGCGAAGAGGGGACGCCTGCCACGGCTGTAGCGGGCACTCCTTCCGATGTCTATGATGTGTCAGATATCGTCACCAACTGCATGCCCTCTGTGGTGTCCATCACCAATATGGGGACCACGGAATTCCGGACCTTCTTCGGCACCTATGAGCAGGAGAGCCAGTCCAGCGGTTCCGGTATCATAATAGGAAGAAATGATTCGGAAATTGTGATTGTGACCAACAATCATGTGGTATCCAATGCGAAGGAGATCAGTGTCTATTTTAATTCCGACGGACAGGACGCGGACGAGGACAACGTGATCCCGGCGAAAATAAAGGGTACGGATCCGGCCAAGGATCTGGCGGTGATCGCGGTGCAGGTGAATGATATTCCGAAAGAGACGCTGGATATGATTCGGATCGCTTCCATTGGAGATTCCAGCACTTTGCAGGTGGGAGAACCGGTGGTCGCCATTGGAAATGCCTATGGATACGGCCTGTCTGTGACCTCCGGCATCGTCAGCGCCCTGAACCGGGAGGTGAGCGTGACCTCCGGCGGACAGACCATCACCAACCGTCTGATCCAGACCGATGCGGCGATCAATCCGGGCAACAGCGGCGGAGCGCTCCTGAACAGCAGAGGAGAGCTGATCGGTATCAACTCTGTAAAATTCATCTCGGAGGATGTGGAGGGCATGGGCTATGCGATCCCCATCAGCGATGTGGAATCCATCATCGGCGATCTGATGAACAAGGTGACAAGAGATGAGGTAAGAGATACAGACCGGGGATATCTGGGGATCACCGGTGTGGATGTAACATCCGATGCGTCTTCCAACTACGGGATGCCGGAGGGCGTCTATGTCAATGTAGTGACAGAAGGCGGTGCGGCGGACCAGGCGGGGCTTAAAAAGGGCGATATCATCACGAAGCTGGACGGAACCCGCATCACCGGTTACGCACAGCTTGGGGATACCCTCAGATATTATGCATCCGGAGAAACCATCTCCATCACCATCCAGCGGCTGGAGGATGCACAATATGTGGAAAAGGTGCTGGACATTACCCTGAGCAGCGGCTCCCAGGTGGGTGTGGAAAGCAGGGAATGACAGAAAACAGGACTTACGCAGGATACCGGCAGCAACGGTACCCTGCGTAAGATTTTTGCATTTTGTGGAAGCGTTTCCTTAAGGTTACCAGCGTCCGGTGTTTATAAAAACTTTACTTGCGGGGCGTATGAGGGTATTATATAATCAGTACGAATCGAGAAAAGGGGAATTCATAAGTATGGATATGGAAAATAAAGAACAGGAATCTGAAAAGACCGAAGAAAACAGCTATGAAGACGTGTGCTTTGTCTGCCACCGTCCGGAGAGCAAGACCGGAAAGATGATCCATCTGACGAAGGAGATCAGCATCTGTCCGGAGTGCATGCAGCGGACCATGGACATGATGAGCAGTGGCAATGTGGATTACAGCAAGATGGATTTTTCCCGGATGCCCAATATCAGCATGATCAATCTGGCGGATCTCCAGAACATGATACCGAAGCGCCAGAAGGTAAAGAAGAAAGCGCCCAGGGAGCAGAAGGAGACGGTGAAGAAGACCTTCGACATCCGTTCCATTCCGGCGCCGCACAGGATCAAGGAAAGTCTGGATGAGTATGTGATCGGCCAGGAGAAGGCGAAAAAGGTGATCTCCGTGGCTGTGTACAATCATTACAAACGGGTCGCTGCAGGATCCGAAGCGGACGGGATCGAGATCGAGAAGTCCAATATGCTGATGATCGGGCCCACAGGCAGCGGGAAGACTTATCTGGTGAAGACGCTGGCCAGGCTTTTGGATGTGCCGCTGGCCATCGCAGATGCCACTTCCCTGACGGAGGCGGGTTATATCGGAGATGACATCGAGAGTGTCCTGTCCAAGCTTCTGGCAGCGGCGGACAACGATGTGGAGAGGGCAGAGCAGGGTATCGTATTCATCGACGAGATTGACAAGATCGCCAAGAAAAAGAACACGAACCAGAGAGATGTGAGCGGGGAATCCGTCCAGCAGGGGATGCTGAAGCTTCTGGAGGGGGCTGAGATCGAGGTGCCTGTAGGCGCCAACAGCAAGAACGCCATGGTGCCTCTGGAGACCATCAATACGAGAAATATCCTCTTCATCTGCGGCGGAGCCTTTCCGGATCTGACGGAGATCATCAAGGAACGGCTGAACAGACGTTCTTCCATCGGTTTCCGCGCGGATCTGAAGGACAAGTATGATCATGAAAAGAATCTGCTGGCGCAGGTGACGGTGGAGGATATCCGGAAGTTCGGCATGATTCCGGAGTTCATCGGCAGACTTCCGGTGATCTTTACCCTGGACGCCCTGACGGAAGACATGATGGTGTCGGTCCTGAAGGAGCCGAAGAATGCCATTCTGAAGCAGTACCAGAAGCTGCTTCAGTTGGATGAGGTGAAGCTGGACTTCACGGAAGACGCCCTGCGCGCCATCGCAAGGAAAGCGATGGAGAAGGATACAGGAGCCAGGGCCCTGCGCGCCATCATCGAGGATTTCATGCTGGATATCATGTATGAGATTCCCAAGGATGACAACATCGGGCAGGTGCTGATCACAGAAGACTATATAGAACACAGAGGCGGTCCCCTGATCACCATGCGGGGAGTACCGGCTCTTACCATGCAGGGATGAGAAGATGAGACTGATATGGATACAACTGGCGCTGGGGCTGTTCCAGACAGACCTGGCGGTAAAACACGAGATCGATAAGGAACCGGCGCCTGAGTATGCCCGGGAGCTGTACGGCGGTGCTGTCCGGATCAAAAGACTCCGCAACTACGGCATGGCGGGAGGGCGGTTTGCCGGCCATATGCCCGCCATCATCCGGGTGAGCGGGCTTTTGACCCTCGGGTGCGGGGCCGGATTTATATACCAGCTGTTCCAGAAGGGACAGGAGATCAGAAAAGCCGGGTACGCATTTCTGACGGGGGGCGCCCTCTCCAATCTGTACGACCGGTGCAAAAAAGGATATGTGGTGGATTACGTGAGTTTCCGCACGCCCTTTCAGAGGCTGAACCGGCTGGTATTCAATCTGTCCGATTTCTTTATCATGACAGGAGCGCTGCTGATATGTATCGGACAGATGAAAAAGTCACGCGAATAGAGAAAGAGAAAACGAAAAGGAAACTTCCGGTCACCGCAGTGCTCCTGCCGGCGGCTCTGACGCTGCAGGTCCTGGCAAGGCTGGTCCCTGGCTTTGCCGAGTGGTATGCGGTGACGGTGTATCCGTGGCTTCTGTATGTCCTGGGCGGCATCAGCAGCCCGTTTCCCTTTGCGCTGGACGAATGCCTCATTTATCTTCTGATCTCCAGCGCAGCCTTCTACGTCTTCTGGGGGATCTGTTCCATATGGAAGAAAAAGGTCAGCCTGAAGAGATGGTGCCTGACCTCCCTGGGGCTTGTGTGGAAAGCCGGGGTATGGTGGCTCTTTCTGTTCACGGTCACCTGTGGGATCAATTATCACAGGACGCCGTTCTCGAAGCTGGCGGAGCTTCCCATGGAGCCTTCTACCGTAGAGGAGCTGGAGGAACTCTGTCTGTGGCTGACCGGTCAGATTGAGGAAGCCGGCTCCCGGGTGAAGGTGCAGGATGATGGTCTTACTGCTCTGCCGGAGGATATGCGGGAGAAGACGCGGGATGCCATGACGGAGCTCGGGGAGAGATGGCCGGAGCTTGGCGGATGGTATCCGAAAGCCAAGCCGGTCTTTGCCTGGAAGGTGCTGTCTCTGGAATTTCTGGAGGGGGTTTTCGGTCCCTACACCATGGAAGCACACTACAATCCAGATATTCCTGCCTACAACCAGCCGGCAGTGCTCTGCCATGAGCTGTCCCATCTGCAGGGGTTCATGCGGGAGGATGAGGCAAATTATATCGCATATCTGGCCTGTACCGGCTCGGATGACCCGAATCTGAATTACAGCGGACTGCTCCTTGCCTATACTCACAGCATCAATGCGCTCTACAGAGCGGATCCGGAACGGTTTGCGGTAGTAAGAAGACAGCTCTGTGAACAGGCGGAGCGTGATTATGCCTGGCATCGGGAATACTGGGCACAGTACGAGGGGCCGGTATCAGAGCTGTCAGACAAGGTAAATGATACATATTTGCGGGCCAATGCCCAGCAGGAGGGCAGTAAGAGCTATGGAAGGATGGTGGATCTGCTGCTCGGCGAACACCGGCAGAGGAAGGAAGCGCTGACAGATCAGGCGGCGGGGGCAGGGACAGCCCTGCCCCTGGACTAGTTTTCTGCTTTGTCAAGGGCAGTTCGGATGGCGCTCATGAGCATCAGAGAGGTGTACTGGCTCTCCTCGGAATAGGAGAGATCTTCCAGGGACTGAGACTCACAGATCTGTCTGGAAAGCGATTCAAGGGCAGGCTCCATGAGTGGATACATGGCGGATACGGTCTCATCCAGCTGTCGGAAGCAGATGGATGAGATGCGGTCTGCATCCACAGTGACCGCGATCTCCACAGGACTGCCGCCCAGGGTCATGGAAGCTGTATAGATACCGGCCGTGTATCTGGAAGGTGTTTCCCCGGCTGTTTCCTGCTTCCGGTCGGAAGCGAACATGAAGATCATAAGCATGAGAAAAAGAATCCCAAGGCTGACAAAGACACCGGTATAGATGAGTTCTTTCATATGGAATACCCATATTCTGGTTTTAGCGCTCATGGTGAAGCTCCTGTTATCATAGAAGGTTCTTGATTATAGTCTATGAGGAAGCCCGCTGGTTTATGAACGGGAAAAAAAGAGGATATTCACAAAAAACCTCTTTCTTTTTTTGCTGTTTTGCATTACTATATAAAATAGGTATTTAGGATCTACATAGATATTGTGTGGTTTCTGGTAATGTTTTTAGGGGAGTTTGCACAATTGCTAGTTTTGTAAAGGAGAGGGCTTATGATTTCAAACCAGATACTTCAAAACACGATCGATGGACTGAGGGAAATTACCAGGGTTGATCTGTGCGTCCTGGATATGGAAGGGCAGGTTCTGGCTTCTACGGAACAGGAGCCGGAGGACAGCAGCAGTGAGGTGGCGGCCTTTATCGCTTCGCCGGCGGACAGTCAGGTGGTCCACGGCTACCAGTTTTTTAAAGTATTTGACGAGAACCAGCTGGAATATATTCTGCTGGCAAAGGGGGCCAGCGATGATGTATATATGGTGGGAAAGATGGCGGCTTTCCAGCTTTCCAGCCTTCTGACCGCATATAAGGAACGGTTCGACAAGGACAATTTCATCAAGAATCTTCTGCTGGACAATCTGCTTCTGGTGGATATCTACAACCGCGCCAAGAAGCTGCACATTCCCACGGAAGTGCGGCGGGTGGTCTTCATCATAGAGAGCAGCAGGGAGCGGGTGAATGCGGCGCTGGACGGCGTACGCAGTCATTTTGGCACCAGGGCGAAGGATTTCGTCACAGCCGTGGATGAGAAAAATGTCATCGTGGTCCGGGAGCTGGCGCCCAATGAGAGCTATGAAGAGATGATGAAGGCGGCTCAGGGAATGAAGGAAGTGGTGGCAGAGGTGGAAGAGGACCAGGATGTTCATGTGGCTCTGGGGACCATCGTGGGAGAGATCAAGGAGGTGTCCAGATCCTATAAGGAGGCGCGGATGGCGCTGGATGTGGGCAAGATCTTTTTTGACGACCGGGATATTATCGCCTACAGTTCTCTTGGCATCGGGCGACTGATCTATCAGCTTCCGATACCGCTGTGCAAGATGTTTATCCGGGAGATCTTCGACGGCCGGTCGCCGGATGATTTTGACGAGGAGACACTGACGACGATCAACAAGTTCTTTGAGAACAGTCTGAATGTATCAGAGACGTCCAGACAGCTGTATATTCACAGAAACACGCTGGTCTACCGCCTGGACAAGCTGCAGAAATCCACCGGTCTGGATCTCCGTGTGTTTGAAGATGCCATTACCTTCAAGATTGCCCTGATGGTGGTAAAGTACATGAAGTATATGGAGACCATAGATTATTGAGAGATTAAATCAGCATCTGCCCGCCGGAAGCCCGGAAGGAAGTTGTGACAGCGAAGCTGTCAGAAGTTTCTTCCGGACGCAGGGATTCAGGAGGGCAGATGCGGAACTATAAACAGGAGGACTTTCCATGATAGCACTGGAAAATGTTGTCAAGTCTTATCCCAACGGCGTGGGCGCCATCAACGGGATAAGCCTGCATATTAAGAGAGGAGAATTTGTTTTCATTGTGGGGGACACCGGATCGGGCAAGTCCACACTGATCAAACTCCTTTTGAAGGAGCTGGAGCCCACAGAAGGGAGGGTCCGCGTGAACGGTGTGAATCTTGCCCGTATGAGGAAGCGGATGATTCCCAAATACAGAAGGAAGATCGGCTGTGTCTTCCAGGATTTCCGGCTTCTGAAAGACCGGAACGTCTATGAAAACGTCGCGTTTGCCCAGCGGGTGATCATGACTCCCACAAAAGAGATCAAGAAGAATGTACCTGCCATGCTGTCGCTGGTGGGGCTCGCGGAAAAATACAAGTCTTATCCCAGGCAGCTCTCAGGCGGCGAGCAGCAGAGAGTGGCACTGGCCCGGGCGCTGGTGAACAGTCCGGATATTCTCCTGGCGGACGAGCCCACCGGGAATCTGGATCCCAAGACCTCCAGAGAGATCATGAAGCTTCTGGAGGAGATCAATGCAAGGGGCACTACGGTTCTGGTGGTCACGCATGACCAGGATATCGTGAATACGCTGAAAAAGCGGGTGGTCCGTATGCAGAAGGGGATCATCGTCGGAGACGAAAGAGAAAGCGGGTATATTGAATGAGATTTAGCACAATAGGATATTGTCTGCAGCAGGGTTTTAAGAATATCTGGCGGAACAAGATGTTTTCTCTTGCATCCACAGCGACCATGGCTGCATGTATTTTTATGTTTGGGATCTTTTTCTGCATTGTGGAAAACTTCCAGCATTTTGTGCGGGAGGTGGAAGAAGGCGTGGCGATTACGGTGCTCTTTGAGCAGGGGACCACGGAGGAAGAGATTCAGGAGATCGGTGACCGGATCGGTCAGAGGGAGGAAGTCAGGCAGGTGGTCTTCGTGTCCGCGAAGGTGGCATGGGAGAGCTATAAGGATATCTATTTCAAAGAAGCGCCGGAGCTGGCAGAAGGCTTTGTGGAGGACAATCCGCTGGCCAACAGCGCCAATCTGGAGATCTATATGAATGATGTGGCCACGCAGCAGGATCTGGTGGATTATATTTCTTCCATGGATCAGGTGCGCAAGATCAACCGCTCGGATGTGGTGGCGGATATGCTGACGGGCTTTAACCGTCTGGTCAGCTATGTATCGGTGGCGATTATCGCGCTGCTTCTGGCGGTCTCCGTGTTCCTGATCAGCAATACCATTGCCATCGGTATCTCGGTGCGGAAGGAGGAGATCGCCATCATGCGTCTGATCGGGGCGAAAAATTCCTTTATCAAGGCGCCGTTTCTGATCGAGGGAATCATTATCGGTCTGGTGGGGGCGTGTATCCCTCTGGGCATCCTGTATTATCTGTATAACCGGATGATCCTGTATATCGCGGAGAAATTCGGCATCCTGACCAACGTGCTGAATTTTATTCAGGTGAACGAGCTGTTCCGCACGCTGGTGCCGGTGGGCATGGCGCTGGGCGTGGGGATCGGTTTCTTCGGAAGTATCTTTACGACACAGAGACATTTGAAAGTATGATGTAAGGGCGGGGATCAGGATGAGATTACGGATGTTTCGGCTCTTTTTGCTTCTGCTGCTGGCAGGGGCGCTGTTTGCCGGAGGGATGAAAGATACCCTCCGCGTGGCTGCAAAGCCGTCAGATACCAGGGATGACGGGGAAGAGGATGAATATGACAAGGCTGCCAGGGAGCTGGAGCGCAGGCGGCAGGACACGCTGGATGAGATCAAATCCTTAAAATCAGACATCAGTTCTGTGGAGGCAAAGATCAGGGAACTGCAGGCGGCAAGGAGCGATCTTCAGACCTATATCAGCCAGCTGGACCAGCAGGTGAACAGTATCGCGGCCCAGATCCGGGAGCTGGAGGGGGCGATCGAGAAGAAAAAAGAAGAGATTGCCCAAAAGGAAGAAGAGCTTGCGGCAGCAGAAGCAGAATCCAGGGAGCAGTATGATCTGATGAAGAAAAGGATCTGCTATATGTATGAAAAGGGAGAGGATTCCTTCCTGGTGCTGCTTCTGGAGTCCGACAGTCTGGCGGATATGCTGAACCGGGCGGATTATGCCATGCAGATGTCCTCCTATGACCGGCAGATGATGGACAGTCTGAAAGAGATCCGGGATACCATCGCGGAATACAAGGAGATACTGGAACAGGAGCGGGAAGAGCAGGAAGCTCTGCTTGCGGATCTGGAATCCCAGAAGGAGGCGGTGAACCGGGCGATCAGCGCCAAGACGAAGGAGATCGCCGACTATCAGTCTCAGATCAATACGGCGTCCGATGAGCAGGGAGAATACGAGAAGCAGCTGGCGGAGCAGGAGAAGCTTCTGCAGCAGGTGGAAAATCAGATCGCTGCGGTGGCGGCTGCGAAAGCAGCGGCGGAGGACGGCGACGGAGGCGCATCAGGCTTTCTCTGGCCCTGTCCGGCCAGCCACAGGATCACCAGCGGCTTCGGTAACCGGGAGGTGCCCATGGCGGGTGCTTCCGCCAACCACAGAGGGATTGATATCGGTGCCCCCACCGGTTCTTCCATCCTTGCAGCGGCATCAGGCCGGGTGACGACGGCAACTTATAATTATTCTGCCGGCAACTATGTGGTTATCTCCCACGGAAACGGAGTATCCACTGTATATATGCATGCGTCTGCGCTGTATGTATCAGAGGGAGAGTCCGTCTCCCAGGGGCAGAAGATTGCGGCAGTGGGCTCCACCGGCTACTCCACAGGGCCCCATCTCCATTTTGGGGTGATCGTAAATGGAAGTTATGTGAATCCTTTGAATTATGTAAGGTGATCCGTACATAGAATGATAAGGAAGAGAAAAGGAGTGACAGCGGATGGAAGACAACAGGGAGAAGCGGTTCTTTCGCAGAGGACTTGTGCTGGGGATGCTGCTGGCGGCAGCCGCATTCGTACTCAGCGGCTGCGCGACGGCGCATTTTCTCCCCCGGTTTCTGGGAAGAGGAAATTCTAATGAGGAGCAGATCGATGCCAAGGTTCAGGAGCTGAACAAGTACATCGATGAATATTATCTGTTTGATTATGAAGAAGAGGATGTGGAAAACGGGATCTATAAAGGGCTTATGGCGGGGCTGGGGGATGTGTACACCGGCTACTATACGCCGGAGGAATATGCCAGCTTTATGGAATCCTCCAACGGCAGCTACAGCGGCATCGGAGCCATGATGCAGCAGGACTATGCCACCGGGATCATCGCGGTGGTAAAAGTCTTCGAGGGCTCGCCGTCCGCGGAGGCGGGGATCCAGCCGGGAGATATCCTCTATATGGTGGAAGGCGAGGAAGTGACCGGACAGGATCTGTCCCTGGTGGTGTCAGATCTGAAGGGGACCGAGGGAACCCAGGTGAACATCAGCATTGCGAGGGGAGAGGATATCCTGGAGCTGACCCTGACCCGCAGGAGCATCCAGGTCCCGACGGTGGAGAGCCGGATGATCGATGGACAGATCGGGTATATCGCCATCACGGAGTTCGATGATGTGACAGATGAACAGTTCATGACGGCGCTGGACAGTCTGGAAGCGCAGGGCATGAAAAAGCTGATCATCGATCTCCGCGACAACGGAGGCGGACTGGTGGATGTGACCTGTGCGATTCTGGACCGCCTGCTTCCGGAGGGGCTTATCGTCTACACAGAAGACAAGTACGGTAACCGCCAGGAGGAGACCTCCGACGGGGAACATTATTTTGCAGGAGATATGGCAGTGCTGGTCAACGGGAACAGCGCCAGCGCTTCCGAGATCTTCGCCGGGGCAGTGAAGGATTACGGCGTGGGAACGCTGATTGGGACACAGACCTTCGGTAAGGGGATTGTGCAGAGTCTCTTCCCCTTAAGCGACGGTTCGGCTGTCAAAATTACGGTATCCCGCTATTATACGCCGGCGGGGAACAATATTCATGAGGTGGGGATCACGCCGGACCTTATTGTGGAAGCGGACAGAGAGTCCGAAACCGACGTACAGCTTCAAAAAGCCATTGAGGTATTAAGCAGATAAAAGCAGCAGATAATAGGGATGGAGCCGGAGCTTTCCGGCTCTTTTCCAAATTTTAAAAACTTTTTTCTTTATTTGCAGGGTTAACTTTGCTATAATAGACAGGATAAAGGAGGCTGACAGATGAATTACAGTAAAAAAGGCACCTCCAGAAAGCAGAAGGCACTGAAGTCCAATAAAGTCCGTATGGGCAGGAAGCTGTGTGTCGTCTTTCTGAAGACATTGCTGGTGCTGATCATTGCCGTGGGCGTGGCAGGCTTATGCGGCGGGATCGGCATCGTAAAAGGGGTGATCGAAAATGCTCCGGATATCACCAGTGCAAGCGTACTGCCGCGGGGATACAAGTCCACCGTATATGATGCGGAGGGCAATAAGACTGCGGAACTGATCGCAGAGGGCACCAACCGAACGTATGTAAAGATCGAGAATATTCCGAAACATGTACAGCAGGCGTTTATTGCCATTGAGGATGCACGTTTTTATGAGCACAACGGAATCGATGTCAAGGGTATCATCCGGGCAGGGGTGAAAGGCGTGGCCAGCGGTTTTAAGAAAACCGAGGGTGCCAGCACGATTACCCAGCAGCTCCTGAAGAACAATGTGTTTGACTTTATGTCAGAGAGCACGATGGTGGAGAAAATCGAGAGGAAGCTGCAGGAGCAGTACCTGGCTGTGAAGCTGGAGGAGGTCATGACCAAGGACGAGATCCTGGAGAGCTATCTGAACACCATCAATCTTGGACAGAACTCCCTGGGAGTCCAGGCGGCGTCCAACCGGTATTTCGGCAAGAATGTCAGCGAGCTGACCCTGTCGGAGGCGGCGGTGCTGGCGGCGACGACCAAGAGCCCCAGCGCCTACAATCCCATCAGCCACCCGGAGGACAACGCCCGGAGGCGGACAACCGTTCTGGAATATATGGTGGAGCAGGGATTTATCTCCCAGAGTAAATGTGATGAGGCTCTGGCTGACGATGTATATTCCCGGATCCGGGAATACAATGAAGAATCCGTGTCCAGCAACACGGTCTATTCTTATTTTGTGGATGAGGTGACAGAGCAGGTCCGGCAGGATCTGGTGGAAAAAGCCGGTTATTCGGAGACACAGGCATTCAATGCGCTGTACAGCAGCGGACTGAAGATCTACACCACCCAGGATCCCAGGATCCAGGGCATTCTGGACGAAGAATTTGCCAAACCGGAGAATTTTCCGGAGAAGAGCCGGGTGAGCATCGACTGGGCGCTGAGTGTGGTGAAAGAGGACGGAGAGACGAAGAATTACAGTCAGGAGATGCTGGCCGCTTATTTCCGCCAGACGGACAAGAATTATGAGATTCTGTATGATACGGAGGAAGAGGCACAGGCCGCCATCGATCAGTATGTGTCCACTCTGGGGATCACGGATGAGGACACGGTGTATGAGCGCTGCGACTTCATCATCCAGCCGCAGGCGTCCATGGTGGTCATGAACCAGAGTACGGGAGAAGTGGTGGCCATGATCGGCGGCAGAGGCGAGAAGACGGCGAACCGGACGCTGAACCGGGCGTCAGGCGCCTACCGGAATCCGGGCTCCACCTTCAAAGTGGTGGCGGCGTACGCGCCGGCTTTTGAGGCGCTTGGCTACGGACCGGGAACGGTCCAGTATGACGGGCCCTTTGCCTATACGGAGAACGGCAGGCAGGGGCGTCTGGTGAAGAACTGGGAGGGAAGCAACAGCTACCGCGGATGGACCACGTCCCGGGAAGGAATCGTCCGCTCCATGAACGTCATGGCGGTGAAGACGATTACAGATGTGACTCCGGCTACGGCAGTGGACTATCTGCTTCGCTTCGGCTTTACTTCTCTGGTGCTGGAGGGACCTCAGGCGGATTACAATCAGTCGGCGGCGCTGGGCGGGCTGACCAACGGCGTATCCAATCTGGAGCTGACGGCTGCCTATGCCGCCATTGCCAACGGAGGCAGCTATATCAGACCCCGCCTGTATACGAAGGTCGTGGACAACGACGGCAATGTAGTTCTTGACAATCAGCCGGAGGCAAATCAGGCGATTTCGGAACAGAATGCATGGCTTCTGATCGACTGTATGAAGGACGTAATCAGCGGTTCCGGAGGCACCGGTACGGCGGCGAAGCTGGACGGGATGACCGCGGCCGGCAAGACCGGTACGACTTCGGACAACCTGGATATCTGGTTCGAGGGGAGCACTCCCTACTATACGGCAGGTCTCTGGGCCGGATATGACAACAGCGGATATAAGCACAGTCTGGCGAATTCGGAAACGCAGTTCCACAAAAAGCTGTGGGCCAAAGTCATGAACCGGATCCACGAGGGGCTGGAAAACAAGGATTTTGAAAAGCCCTCCGGGATCGTGCAGTGCGTGATCTGCACCAAATCCGGAAAGCTGGCTGTGGGAGGTCTCTGCGATGCGGACGGCAGGGCAGGGGTTGTGCGGAACGAATATTTTGTAGAAGGAAATCAGCCCACGGAGGTGTGCGATCATCATGTGGCAGTGAGCATCTGTGTGGATACAGGACTTCTGGCCACCAGCATGTGCCCCAACCGGGTGCCTCAGGCAAAGGTACTGCTTCCTGCCATGCAGGAGGGCGTGGCCGAGGCCGTGACGCTGGATACCGCGTACGGGATCAGCAGGAACCTGCCTGCGGCCACCTGTACGCTCCACACGGGAGGCGTCTATGTGCCCAGTGAGTATGAGCTGTCCAGAGGGGCTCAGCCGGCGGCGCCGGATCCGGGGGTCGTGGATCCGGGCGTGGTGGACCCGGGAGCAGTGGATTCGGCGGTTCCGCCGGGGACAGGCGACGTAAATCCACCGGATCCGGGGATTTTGAACGATCCCAATGTGGTGGATCCGGCGGCAGGAGCCGTGCCCTGATCCGGCTGGGGACACAGGAGACACAGGAGAGAAAAGCTGCCGGGAAATGCAGAAAAACGAACGCATTTCCCGGCAGCTTTTTTGTACCAGGTCTGTTCTAATCGTGCAGAGGCGCGGAGGGAAGTCCTTCATGAAGCCGGGTCATAAAGTCCTGCCAGATGTCCACGGGATATTTGGATCCCGCCAGGGAAGCGCCTCCCCGGGGGGTATCGAAGCCGATCCAGATACCGGTGGTATAATAAGATGAATAGCCTGCGAACCAGACATCCACGTAGTCGTTGGTCGTCCCGGTCTTGCCGGCGCAGGGCATGCCGGGGATCCCTTTGCCCCGTGCGGTGCCCCGGGTGAGGACTCCTTCCAGAATGTCAGTCATCTCATGGGCCGCTTTGGAGTCGTAGACTGCATGCTCTTTCCGGTCGGGCATGACGACGATGTTGCCGTCCATATCCGTGATCATGGTGATGCAGTCCGGCAGTCGGTAGACCCCTTCATTGGCAAGTGTTGCATACCCTGCCGTGATCTCCAGGGAGCTGACGCCGGTGGTCAGACCGCCCAGAGCAGACGACAGATTGTAGTCTTCCTCCTTGATGGAGGAAAATCCCATGTCCAGCAGATAGGAAAGGCCTGTCTCCGGAGTCAGCTCCCGGAGAAGGCTGTAGGCGGTGGTGTTGAGGGACTGTTCCACGGCGGTCCGCAGGGAGACGGCGCCCATATAACGCTCGGTGGCATTGGCGGGGCCGTCCTCTTCCTTGACATCCATGAGGGTGGAGGAGGCGGTGTAGCCCCGTTCCAGGGCCGGGGTATAGACGATCAGGGGTTTGATGGCGCTGCCCGGCTGCCGGAAGCTCATAAATGCCCGGTTGTAATCCGTCAGGATCCCTTCCTGACTGCGCCCACCCACAATGGCAGTCACCAGTCCGGTGCTGTTGTCGATACAGACTGCTGATGCCTGCAGCGCGTAGGTGCCGTTGCTGTTCAGCGTGTTGTAATCCTGAAGCTGTCCGTCGATGGTATCCTGCAGCAGGGTCTGTGTATCCAGATCGATGGACGTGTAAACCCGGTATCCGCCGCTGTACAGCTGCTTACGGCAGGTGTCATGATCCTCTCCGGTGGCTTCCATCAGTGCACGGGTGGCGCATTCATAGATGTAGGTGTGCGCCCAGGTGCGGGTAAAGGAGGTTCTGGAAGTGTTCAGCGTGATGGTCTCGGCAACCGCACGGTCGTATTCCATCTCAGAGATCAGATCGTCTTCATACATGTTCTTCAGGATCAGATCCCGGCGTTTCAGCGTATTTTCCATATGATTCAGAGGATCATAGGAGCCGGGGCTGTTGGGGATCGCGCAGAGGAATGCAGTCTCTGACAGAGTCAGTTCCGCCGCGTCTTTGCTGAAATACCCCCGGCTTGCAGCCTGGATCCCGTAATAACCGTTGGAGAAATAGATATTGTTAATGTAAAATTCCAGGATCTCGTCCTTGGTATATTTGCGTTCCAGCGCCATGGCGATGAAGATCTCCTCCACCTTGCGCTCCCATTTGACCGTGTGAGTCAGGTAGATGTTCCGTGCCAGCTGCTGGGTGATCGTACTGCCGCCCTGGGTGATGCTGTTTTTGGCGACCAGGGCTTTGGCAGCCCGGAGGATGGCGAAGGGATCGAACCCGTGATGCCTGCGGAAACGCTTGTCCTCGATGCTGATAAAGGCATCCTTCACGGCGTCCGGTATCTCATCGGAGGTCAGATAGACGATATTTTTCCCGTCATTTCTGAGTAGGGCGATGAGATTTCCGTGAGTGTCATATACTTCACCGGACTGCTCTTTCTGAAAATCCTCGATGGATGAGTGTTCCATCACCTGGTCGGCTTCCCGGTACAGACCGATGACGGTCTGTATGTAGCCGGTCTGATAGAAGAGAAAAAAGGCGCCCGCCAGGATGCACACCATGGCGATCTGGGTAAGTCTGAAATAAAAGCTGCCCAGATCCTTTTTCTTTTTCCGCCTTCCTCCGGGTATTTTTTTACCGGATTTTGTTCTATGGGATACTTTTCTCATAATAGCTCCTTTGTCTTTGCTGCTCCCGGCAGGTACCGGGGAATCCATGATGCAATTATAATACAAAATCGCCCGTCAGAAAACCTCATATGCACAGGAAATCATAAAAATATACAGGATAAGCGGCAGCAGTTGCGTAGCAGGGCGAAATATGGTATCTTTTCTGCAGGGAGCTGTGTGAGGTGGAAAAGAGACAAATGATGGAATGGAAATATCTGCTGTGCCCGGACCGGATCCGGGACAGTAAGGGGAGGCCTGGATCCGGAGACCTCCGGACAGAATTTGAAAAGGATTATCACAGGATCATCGGCAGTGCGTCCTTTCGGCGGCTGCAGGATAAGACTCAGGTCTTTCCGCTGGACAGGAGTGATTTTATCCGTACCAGGCTGACGCACTCACTGGAGGTGTCTTCTTTTGCCCGGTCGCTGGGACAGAATGTCTCGGAGATGATCCTGCAGCAGGTGAAAGATGAGAGCTTTCTGCCCTCCTACAAGGCGGATGTGTGCGATATCCTCCAGTGTGCGGGACTGCTGCACGATATCGGCAACCCGCCCTTCGGACATTTTGGAGAGACTGTGATCCGGGACTGGTTTCGTAAGAGGATGCCGTTTCTTATGTGGAGGGGAAAGCCGCTGACAGAGGTGCTTCTGCCGCAGATGCAGGAGGACCTGTATCATTTTGAAGGAAATACCCAGGCGCTCCGGCTGGTGACCAGACTGCATTATCTGGTAGATACCAACGGTATGAATCTGACCAAGGGACTTCTGGGGACCATCATCAAGTATCCGGTGGCATCCACACAGATCGATAAGGAGAGCGGGGACATCCGGACAAAAAAGATGGGATATTTTTATGCGGACCGGGAGGTGTATCAGGAGATACAGCGGAGCACCGGCACGCATGGGAGGCGGCATCCGCTGGCATTTCTTCTGGAGGCCGCAGACGATATTGCCTATAAGACGGCGGATATTGAGGATGCAGTGAAGAAGGGCTGCATCTCCTATGAGCAGCTTCTGCATGAACTGCGTGTATATGGGGATGGGAAGCAGGATGAGACATATCAGAGGCTGACGGAACTCCTTTCCTGCCGTTATGAACGGGCGGTACAGAAGGGGATGGAGCATCCGAGAGCCAATGCGGTCCAGAACTGGCTGGTGCGGATCCAGGGACAGATGATCCAGAGCGCCACCAGAGGATTCCGGGAGCATTATGAAGAGCTGATGGCGGGAAGATATAAGAAGGATCTGTTCCAGGGGGTGCCGGGCACAGGGATACTGGATGCTCTGGGGGATATTGCGTACCGGTATGCGTTCCATACGCCGGCAATCCTGAAGCTGGAGATCGGAGCAGATGCGATTCTGGGATTTCTGCTGGACCGGTTTGTGGATGCGGTGATCCCCTATGACAGCGGTGAACCCATGACCGGGGTGCAGGAGAAGCTCATCAGCCTTCTGTCGGATAATTACCAGGCCGTATATCATGTGCATGCGAAGGGAAAGGACGAGGCAGAGCAGCTGTATCTGCGGCTTCTGCTGGTGACGGACGAGGTGTGCGGGATGACGGACAGCTATGCCAAGAGACTGTATCAGGAGCTTGGAGGGATCCAGTAGAGAAAGGACAGAACCGCAGGGCAGTTTTGATGCGGCCTGCAGTTCTGTCCTTTCTGATCCTTATGGGATAATGATCACAGGATACGACAGCTACAGGATCTCCCGCAGATAACGGTCCAGGGCATCCTGCCAGGCGGGAAGGGGCGTGAAGCCGTTTTCTGTGAGTTTGCTCCTGTCCAGACGGGAGTTGAAGGGGCGGCTGGCCCTGGATGCGCCGTACTCTGCCGTGGTGACGGGGACGACGGCCACACGGTCAGGAGCGTATTCGGTATGGCCCAGAGCGGCCGCCTGCCGGAAGATCTCCACGGTAAAGTCATACCAGCTGATGTAGCCGCCCTCATTGGTGGCATGATAGTAACCGTAACGGTCAGTCTCCAGCATATCCACCAGAAGGCGGGCCAGGTCGAAGGTATAGGTGGGAGTTCCGATCTGGTCATTGACGACGGTGATGCGGTCATGAGTTTTGCCGAGGTTCAGCATGGTCTTGATGAAATTCTTTCCGTTGACGCCGAAGACCCAGGCGATACGGACGATAAAATATTTCGTGAGATTCCCGGATACGGCCAGTTCTCCTTCCAGCTTGGTCTGTCCGTAGACATTCAGGGGTCTGTAATCCCTGCAGTCGGGCTGCCAGGGTTCGGTTCCCATGCCGTCAAAGACATAGTCCGTGGACAGATAGATCATCTTGCAGTCAAGCTTTTTACAGGCAAGCGCGATGTTTTCCGTGCCGGCCGCGTTGACCAGGCGGACCTTTTCCACCTTGTCGTCGTCCTCCGCCATGTCCACGGCCGTCCATGCGGCGCAGTGGACCACCGCATCCGGCTGTGCTTCGGTGAGAACAGCGTCCACGGAAGCCCTGTCCGTGATATCCATGGATACATAGGGCATCTTCGTCACGGCGCTGCCGTCCTGAATCCCGCTGTATGCAGGCGCAAGGTCGGAGCCCACGCCTTCATAGCCTCTTTTGGACAGTTCATTCATCACATCGTGTCCCAGCTGTCCGCCCACGCCTGTTACAAATATTTTCATGTTCCTTCCTCCTTGTATGGCAGATTCCGCCTTTGCCGGTATCAGTACACCGAAGCCGGCCCGGGTGTCCGTGTACAGCGGACAGCCGGGGTGGGGTGCCGTGATCCGGCTGCGGAATCTCAGCGATTTTTGTACATCTGTTCGTAATAGTTCTGGTATTCTCCGGAGATGATGGTCTCCCACCATTCCCTGTTGTCCAGGTACCACTGGATCGTCTTCTGGATGCCGTCTGAAAATCTGGTCTCCGGGAGCCAGCCCAGCTCATTGTGGATCTTGGTGGGATCGATGGCATAGCGCATGTCGTGCCCCTTCCGGTCCGTGACATAGGTGATCAGACTCTCCGGCTTTCCCAGCGCCCTGCAGATGATTTTTACGATGTCGATATTTTTCATCTCGTTATGGCCGCCGATGTTGTAGACCTCTCCCACCCGGCCTTTGTGAATGACCAGGTCGATGGCTTTGCAGTGGTCCTCCACATACAGCCAGTCGCGGACATTCTCTCCGGCGCCGTAGACCGGGAGCGGTCTGTCGTTCAGGGCGTTGGCGATCATCAGCGGAATCAGCTTTTCCGGAAAATGATAGGGACCGTAGTTATTGGAGCAGCGGCTGATGGATACGGGCAGTCCGTAGGTCCGGTAATAGGCCAGGACCAGAAGGTCCGCCGCCGCCTTGCTGGAAGAATAAGGGCTGGAGGTATGAATCGGTGTCTCCTCCGTGAAAAAGAGATCCGGCCGGTCCAGCGGCAGGTCTCCGTATACTTCATCCGTGGATACCTGGTGATAGCGCCGGATCCCGTATTTCCGGCAGGCGTCCATGAGGATGGAGGTGCCGATGATGTTGGTGTCAAGAAAGACCTGGGGATTCTCGATGGAACGGTCCACGTGGCTCTCTGCGGCGAAATTCACCACCATATGGGGGTGCTCTTCCTCAAACAGGCGGTATACGGCTTCCCGGTCCGTGATGCTCTCCCTGACAAAACGGAAATTCGGATTGTCCATGACCGGCTTTAAGGTGGACAGGTTGCCTGCGTAGGTCAGGCAGTCCAGGCAGATGATCCGGTAGTCCGGATATTTTTTCAGCATATGGAAGATAAAATTGCTTCCGATAAATCCGGCTCCGCCGGTGACAATGATGGTAGTCTGATCCATAGTTGTTACCTCTCAAATCATAAAAGATGCTTGTCTTATGGTTTCTGTGGTCATTATAAAAGATGACGTAAGGTCACCTTCAAGGGGTATTTAGAAAAATTCCGGCATTTTTTGTGATGGAAAAACCATGAGCGGTCTTTTTCTCGGTGAAGGCCCGAAATTCCTTGTAGCGGTCCAGAAGAATCTGGTTCTGATTTCCGTGGCAGGAGAGGATGTATTCGATCAGCGGTTCCGCCCGGTCCAGACAGATGGAGTCCTCATAGAGACGGCAGTCCACGGCGGAAAAGACAGAGGCAAGGAGGCGGCGTCCGTTCTCCAGTCCAAACCGTTCGTAGAGCTTTTCTGCGGACAGGACAATGCGGCTGTCGAATTCCCGGACCAGGCTGCTGATCTCCTGCATATGATCCCGGCCGTAGGCGCTGCACAAAAAGCGTCCCCGGGGAGTGAGGACCCGGCGCACCTCCCGGCATACCCGGGGAATATCCCGGCAGTAGAAGAGGACGTGATTGGCGATCACCAGGTCAAAGCTCTGGTCCTCAAAGGGGATGGAGGCGCAGTCAAAGGCGCGGAAGGAAAAGCGGGCGTCCAGAGAACCGATGCTTCGTCTGGCATCCCGGAGCATGCCTTCCGAGATATCGGACAGGGTGACGGACACATGCTCCGGCAGCCGGGAGAGATTCTCTGTCCAGAGGGCGCCGTTTCCGCAGCCCAGCTCCAGGATCTTCATGCCGTCCGTGATCCGGCACTGTTCATAGATCCAGGGGAACCAGCCCTGCCGATTGACGGAATGGTTTCTGTGCAGACGAATCCGGGCGGAGATGTTGGTGGCATTCTGGTACTGAAGCTTCAGACTCTTTTCCATGCCGGTGAGATGGATCAGCTCCAGCATATGGCTCCAGTCGATCTGATGCGCTTCTTCAATGGCCCGGACCGTGTCCTCGATGGCGCTCTCCATGAGCTGCATCTGTTCGATCCGGTCCTGGACCAGCCGTTTCTGCATATTCAGGGAATTTTTCAGAAAATGATAATCTGTATCGCCGATGGTCATCTCCCGGATGTCATCCAGAGAGAAACCCAGATATTTCAGGAGCAGGATCTGCTGGAGTCTTGCCAGATCCGAGTCCGTATAGAAACGGGCGCCGGAGGGGTTTACATAAGACGGCTTCAGGATATTCTGTTTGTCATAATACCGGATGGTCCGCACGGATACGCCTGCAAGACGGGCGAACTGTCCGGAGGAATGATAGCCTGGAAGTTTCATAAATAATGCTGCCTCCTGTCAGAAGAGATACTGTACGGGTGCGGGACTGTTCAGGAACAGTCTGCTGCATCCGGCGGAAGGTCCCGCAGAGCCCTACCACATCCGACGAAATTCCCCCGGAGAGATCCCTTCCACCTTCCGGAACATCCGGGAGAAATAATTGGCATCCTCAATGCCGCATTCACGGCCGATGGATTCGATCGTCCTGTCTGTAAAGCGCAGCAACTGTTTGGCATGGGTGATCCTTGTCTGCAGCAGGTAATTGTTGATGGATGTGCCGAACTGTTCCTTGAAGATCCGGGTCAGGTAGAATTTGTTGATGTAGAACCGGTCGGCCAGATCGTCCAGTGTGATCCGCTGCGCGTAATGCCGGTCCAGATATTCCTTGATTTCCTGCAGATCCTGCTTCCGGAAGGGGCTGTGCCGGCGGCTTTCGGGATCCCAGCTCTCCTCCATCAGAAGAGTCAGAAGAGCGGCGAGGGTCTCGAAGATCCGCATGTCCCGCACATGGTCTTCGCTGGCGGCAGTCTCATACAGCTTGTTGAGAAGCCGGTCATAGGGTTCGGGGTTTTTGGGGTGGAAGCAGGGGCCGCCGCCCCGCTCGGTATATTTATCATAGATGCTGTTCATGTTGGGGCCGTAGAAATGAACCCATTTCAGCTGCCACAGGTCGTCTGAGGTCCGGTGGGAATAAGGTTTTTGGCAGTCCAGGAACACACAGTCGCCGGCGCGCAGAGGACGGGTCCTGCCTGCGTACTGCAGCGTGCCGCCTCCGGAGCACACGAGAAAGAAGAGATAGGAAGCCAGGTTCTCTCTCTGGCTGGTATGGGGCTTTGTGGCTCTTAGAGAGCCGGTTTCCTGCAGATGGATCAGGCTGGTCCGGGCAAAGGCGGACGGAGTATACAGGATACGGCTGGTGGTGACCAGGCTGCCGTGGAACATGGATGTGTCCATGAGCGGTCCTCCCAAATAGTGGTATGGCATCCGCAGGGGATGCGGGGCTTGTTCTGTATTTATTATAGGGGGCCGGGCGGAGTTTGTCAAAGCCGGGCAGCAAGAACACATTTGTAACCTAAGGGGAAAAGTGGTATACTGTCTGTAGACAGCAACATCTGCCCGGACCGGATGTCCGGAAAAAATCATGGGCGCGGGCGACGGGCAGGTGCGGGATGAAGAACAGGAGGTAGAAAAGCATGATGTTGGAAGAATCGATCCGGATACTGGCAATGCAGGAGGAAATCCTTCAGTTTTCGCATTTTACCAGTGAGGATGCATGGGAACTGGGAAGTCTTATGGTGGCGGAGGCGGCGAGAAACCATCT
Organism: Lachnospiraceae bacterium; assembly: GCA_910574805.1. Taxonomy (GTDB): domain Bacteria; phylum Bacillota; class Clostridia; order Lachnospirales; family Lachnospiraceae; genus Hominiventricola. Next base: position 324,929 of record CAJTCV010000003.1, read on the forward strand.
TCCGGTGGCCATCAGTATACGGCTGAACAATGGATTTACCGTATTTCAGTACGGTTTTAAGGGGACAAACTATAACAATGAGCGCTGGATCATCCGGAAACAGAATCTGGTGCGGACTGTGGAGATGAGCAGCCTGCGCTTCTATATGCTGCTGAAGAAGAACGGGGAGACGCTGGAAGACCGGGGGCTGGACGGCAGAGACTATGCGGCGCGCGGCGGCGGCTTTCCCATTCGGGTGGCAGGAGCCGGGGTGATCGGCAGTGTGATCGTCTCGGGACTGGATCATATGGCAGATCATGAGTTCGCTTCTGCCTGCATCAGCCAGTATCTGAGGATCGACGGGATCCCCAGACTTCCTGTGAGCTTTGGCTGATTTCCCGGGAGGGGCTTACCGGCGGAACCATGCCTTCATGGTATCCAGCACCTGTACAAGCTCCCCTTCTGTGATGATGTACGGGACCATGGCATAGAGGCAGTTCAGGAACGGACGGCTGAAGACGCCGTGTTCGTATGCGAACTGCTGGTATCCGTCCAGGACAGCCCGGTCCCGTACTTCCATGCAGACGCAGCCGCCCATGATGCGGACCTCGCGGACGCGGGGATCCGCAAAGCCCTGGAGCTCCCTTCTGGTGATGGCTTCAATCTGCCGGATCTTTGACAGGTAGTCTTCCTGCTCAAAGAGTTCTATGGAGGCCAGCGCCACGCTGCAGGCCAGAGCGTTTCCCATGAAGGTGGGGCCGTGCATGAGCGCCTTGTCCGGGTCGTCATCATAGAAGCCCTCATATACTTTCCGGTTTGCCACCGTGACGGCATGTCCCAGATAACCGCCGGTCAGCGCTTTCCCCAGGACGAGGATGTCCGGCTGCACCTGGTCCGCCACGAAGCGGTGACCGGTCCTGCCGAAGCCGGTGGCGACCTCATCGAAGATAAGCAGCACGCCGTACTGGTCGCACAGTTCCCGTGCCTGTTTCAAAAAGGACAGATCATACATGCGCATGCCGCCGGCTCCCTGCAGGAGGGGCTCCACAATCATGCAGTTCAGATCCTCGTGGCAGAGTTCAAATGCTTTTTCCAGAGCGGGGATCTCTGTGGGGATATGGAGCACATGGGGACTGGGTCCGTAAGCTTCCAGGATAAAATGATAGTCTTCGTCGTCGCCCACTTCCATGGCCCGGAAGGTATCTCCGTGGTAGGCGTGGGTCAGGGAGAGCACCCGGGTACGGTTTTTCTCTCCGCGGTTGACATAATATTGCAGCGCCATTTTCAGGGCGACTTCCACCGCCACGCTGCCGGAGTCGGAGAAAAAGCAGTAGTTCAGGTCTCCGGGAAGCCACTGTTCCAGCCGGTCCGAGAGCTTCTGCACCGGCTCATGGGTCAGGCCGCCCAGCATCACATGGGAAAAATGCTCTGCCTGAGACTGGATGGCTCTGGTCAGGACCGGATGGCGGTAGCCGTGGATCACGCTCCACCAGGAGGAGACCGAATCAATCATCCGGTTGTCTTCGGTATAGAGCCAGACGCCCTGAGCGTCCACGATTCTGTAGGGATCTTTCATGGTTTTCATCTGCTGATAGGGATACCAGATCATCTTGCTTCTCCTTTGCTGATCAATGATTCATATGTAAATTCACCGGCAGGCGCATAGAGGGAGGCCAGGAGCCCCGGGTCCACGGCAAGGTCCGTATCGCCGTCCTGTACGCAGGCAAGGACCTTCAGTCCGGTCCGGTATTCGCACATGCGCAGGTTGTCTTCTTCCATCACATTGCCCGGATGAAAATGATTGAAAATGATACCTTTTACCGGAAGTCCCCGGGAACGCATATATTCTGCAGTGAGGACCACGCTGTTGATGGTGCCCAGCCCCGCGTCTGCCACAATCAGGCTGGGGAGCCGGAACCTCTGTATAATGTCCTCCAGCCAGATCTCTTCTCCGTCGAAACAGATGGGACAGAGGATACCGCCGCTTCCTTCCATGGTGATGTAATCATACATGGAGCAAAGCTCTTTAAAACCTGCTTCTACCGTTTCCATGCAGACCGGGCCGCCCTCCAGACGGGAGGCAAGGTGCGGGGACACGGCTGTCTCGTAGATATAGGGACACATGGTATCAAGGGGCTGGGAAATGCCGGAGACCTTCTGCACATACAGGGCATCCCCGGGGATCAGGCGCTGGTCCGGCCCTCTGTCATTGCCGCTCATGGCTGCTTTATAATAGGCTGTATGCAGTTTGTTTTCTTTTAATTTCTTCAGGATCAGACCGGTGACAAAGGTCTTTCCCACGTCGGTGCCGGTTCCGGTGATAAATAACGCTTTAGCCATGGCACAGCCTCGCTTCATATCCCAGTTCCCGGATCAGTTCCATATCGGTCTTCACTGTGATCCCGGCGGTGGTCAGCATGTCTCCGGAGATGGCGGCGTTGGCGCCGCTCTGAAAGCAGGCTCTGCCCCTGTCCTCCAGAAGTCCCCGCCCTCCGGCCAGGCGGATGGAGGCATCCGGGATCAGAAAACGGAAGATGGCAGCGCATCTGCGTGCCTCGTCGCCGGTGAGGGGACGGTTGTTTTCATAAGGGGTGCCGGGGATGGGGTTCAGAAGATTCATGGGAATGGACTTTACACCCAGCTCCCGGGCGGTCAGGATCATATCGATCCGGTCCGCCATGGTCTCCCCAAGGCCCAGGATCCCGCCGGAACAGATGGACAGGCCGGCTCTTTTTGCCGCTTTCAGGGTTTCGATCTTTTCATCGTAAGTATGCGTGGTGCAGACGCGGGGAAAATAGCGGCGGGAGGACTCTAGGTTGCAGTGGACCCGGGAGGCTCCGGCGTCCTTGAGCTTCCGGAACTGTTCTTCCTGCAACAGGCCGAAGGATACACAGACCTGGATAGACGTCTCCCGGCGGATGACGCGTATGCTTTCGCATACCTGATCCACCTCCCGGTCCGAAAGCCTCTTTCCCGATGTGACGATGGAATAGCGAAGGACGCCGGCGGCCTCGCCTGCTCTGGCGCCTGCCAGCAGATGATCCGTATCCAGCAGGGGATAGCTCTCCGGGCAGTCTGCGCGGTAATGAGCGCTCTGGGCGCAGTATCTGCAGTCCTCGGAACAGCGGCCGCATTTTCCGTTGATGATGGTACAGATGTCAAAGCCGTTTCCGCAGAATTTCCGGCGGAGCTCATCTGCGGCTTCGGTCAGTTCTTCGAGGGGTACATCCGCCAGCAGGAGCGCTTCTTCCCGGTCAACCTGCTCTTTGTTTCTTATCTTCTCCTTTAATCTTTCCAGTAATTCCTGTTTCATGATTTCCTCCTGTCATGCCCGGACGCTCTGCCGTGGTCCGGACAGCCTTCCGGCACCTGCCGTATTTGGGAAAGCACGGCGGCAGGTGCCGGAGATGATCGTTTACATATTTGCGATTACGGGTTTCAGACGCCTGGTCAGTCCGGCTGCAAGGAAGCACAGACAGATATCTCCTGGTACAACCAGCAGAAAACAGTAGAGAAATAACGGCCACAGACCGATGGGAGCGTCGATCACAAAATTGCTGATGATATAATAATAAACCATTCCCATGGCGTATACAATGGCCAGCCCGGCGAAATTGGCCATGAGCACCCTGGGAAACGTCAGCCGCTCCAGGCCCTCCACCATCCTGCCGGTCACGTAGCTTCCCGCAATAAAGCCGAGAATATAGCCGAAACTGGGCTTCAGTATATACCAGAAGCCGCCGCCCTCTGCAAAGACCGGAAGCCCCGCCAGTCCCAGCACGGCGTAGATGCCGACACTGAGGGCGCCCAGTCTTCCGCCCAGCAGAAGTCCTGCCATCATGGTGAACAGAAGCTGCAAAGTGAACGGTACTACGGGAACAGGGACCTTTATAAAGGCTCCGACTGCGGTCAGCACAGTGAAAAGAGCGCAGAGAGTCATTTCCCGGGTTGTAATCTTTTTCTTCATAGTCGTTATTCTCCATCCTGTCTTTGATTTTTCAGCGTCATCTTATCAAAAAAGCAGACGATTGTCAACCTGTATATAAAAAGGGTTTACAATCGCCTGCTATTATGAAAGAAGAAGGTAAAATTACGCTTTTTTGTCCAGCGGGCTGCCCTGTGTCCCTGCGCCGGTCAGATCGGCCCACAGATCCCGCATGACCTGGAGACTGTTGCCGGCCCGGTCCAGCGCCAGGCTGCGGATGCTCTGGCTGCGGCTTTCTCCGGAAGCATAGTCTGTAAAACGGTCTTCGATCTTCCGCCAGATCCTGTCAAAATCTCCGTCTCCGTCTTTGAGCCGGCTGAACATCAGGGACAGTTGGGAGAGATAGTTCTTCTTTTCCGTCTCTGTATGGGCGACTCCTCCAAGTTCCGTCGAATTCCGGAAGCCTTCCGGATCTGCGGGGCCAAAATGTATGGCGGCTTCGATGTTGGCGGCGTATCGGCTGCGGAAGATGTCCATGATCTCATTCATGGACCGGTGCCCGTCGATTTTCCGGGCATTGTGAGTGTGGAACAGATCAGTCAGTTTCTGAAATTCCTCCCGGAGGGAGTCGTCTTTGATATATGTTTCACCAAAATAGTTCAGAGCCTCCGTGCAGGACTCCAGCACAAACTGCATCCCCTCCGAACTGGTGTTAAAATAATCCACCGTCTGAGTCCGGTTGGTCTTGATTGCAGAATATCCTTCGATTCCGGCATGATAACTCACCATACCGCCCTGCTGAAAGCGGCTGTAATCGTCCATGGCGGCTGTGATGGACTGCAGCAGGCGGTCCACTTCGTGTGCGTCCTGGGCGGACATCTGATCAAAAAATCCGTTCTTATACAGATGTTCGCTGAAGATCAGCCACTGACTGCCGGTGTTGCCCCAGAAAATCTCATCCACCTCGCCGGCATGTTCGCTCTGAAGCTCCCGGTTCTTCTCCAGTGCCTCCTCGCTCAGCCGTGCATTCATATCGATGACCTCTCCAAGATCCAGGATCTGGTCACTGACCGTGAATCCCCGGCCTTCCTCCGAGATGGATGCATAGTCATAGTCTTCTCCAAACAGTCTGTATTCCGCCGCCGCGGCGTTCATGGCGTCACAGAGTTCCTTCTTCTGTGCTTCCGTCAGCCGGTAGTCCTTCTGCAATCCGGCGCCGGCCGGTTTCCCGCTTTTGGCATCGTATGCTCCCATATAAATATTGCAGCCATGAATCATCACAGGTCATCCCATCCTTTCAGCAAAAGGCTCATAAGCCTTTGGTAGTTATTTTATATATCGGCTGTCTGTATTGCCGGGATAAGACGTCTGCAGGAATTCCTGTGCCGGACACCCTGCTGTGCCGCGTGGCCTTTTAAGAAAATTTCCGAGATTTTCATAGAAAAGCTGCATAAAAAGTTTGCTAAATTTCTCTGTATTATGTATAATATCTATAAAGAAGGCAGGAACGGAGATCTGTGGGCAATAAAGATCTCCCAATAACCGGCAAAGGAGGGTTCCTTATATGGAAAAACGAATATTCAAGATTCACTCGCAGGCGGACAACCGGGTCGCTCTGAAGGTCATTCCGGGACATTTTGTGACCTCTCACTCCCATATCAACTATTATGTGGATCTGACCACGCTTCAGGCGAGACAGAATGAAGCGGAGGCGGCGGCCAAGCTTCTGGCAAGGAAGTATGAGAATAATACGGTGGTTGACACCATCATCTGTCTGAACAGCTGTCAGGTTATCGGCGCTTATCTGGCGCAGGAGCTGACCAGGGGAGGTATCATGTGCCTGAACGCTCACAATACCATCTATATTACGGCTCCGGAGCAGGATATCAACGGACAGATGATCTTTCGGGATAATTCCAAGATCATGGTGCAGAACAAGAATATCCTGATCCTCTCCACATCCATCACCACAGGCGTGACGCTGGAGAAGGCGATCCGCAGCGTGGAATATTACGGCGGCAAGGTGCAGGGCATCGCGTCCATCTTCAGCTTTGTAAGAGAGGCTCACGGCGTGGAGGTGAACAGCATCTTCAATGCGGACGATATGACAGGGTACGCTTCCTTTGATGAGAAAGACTGCCCCATGTGCCGTACCGGACAGCGCATCGATGCCATTGTCAACAACTTTGGGTACAGTAAGCTCTAAGGGAAGATTAAAATTTACGGAATGCAGAAGCGGGGGTTGCCAAGCCCCTGCTTTTTGTGTATAATACTAGCAATTTGGGCAAAAATCAGGCCATGGAGCGAATGGGTGCAAAGGATGCCTGAAGGGACGACGGGAAAGGAAAAGGTGAGAAGATGAAAGCATTTCTTATTCTGGAAGACGGGCATGTCTTCCCCGGCAGGAGCATCGGCTCCGGGAGGGAGGCAGTCAGCGAGATCGTATTCAACACCTCCATGACAGGCTATCTGGAGGTCCTGTCAGATCCATCCTATGCGGGGCAGGCGGTGGTGATGACGTATCCGCTGATCGGCAATTACGGGATCTGTTATGAGGACATGGAATCAGACAGGCCCTGGGTGGACGGTTTTATCGTCCGGGAGCTGTCCAGGCTTCCGTCCAATTTCCGGTGTGAGGATACGATTCAGAATTTTCTCATGAAACATGATATTCCGGGCATCTGCGGGATTGATACCCGCGCGCTGACCAGGGCCCTGAGGGAATCCGGCACGATGAACGGTATGATCACCACAGACGAACACTGGCAGATGGACGAAGTGCTGGGAAAACTGAAGACGTATTCCACAGGAGATGAAGTATCCAGGGTCACCTGTCAGGAGAAATATGTCCTGCCCGGCAGCGGGGCAAAGGTTGCGCTTCTGGATCTTGGAGCAAAGAGAAATATCGCACGTTCTTTACATAAACGTGGCTGTCAGGTCACGGTCTATCCTTCTTTTACGTCCGCAGAGGAGATCATCGCCTCTCATCCGGACGGCATCATGCTTTCCAACGGCCCCGGAGATCCCAGGGCATGCGGGGAGGTCATCAAAGAAATCCGCAGACTCTATGAGACGAATATCCCCATATTTGCCATCTGTCTTGGACATCAGCTCATGGCGCTTGCAACGGGTGCGGATACTTACCGGCTGAAATACGGTCACCGGGGCGGCAACCATCCGGTCAGGGATCTGGAGACCGGAAGAGTGTATATTACCTCTCAGAATCACGGCTATGCGGTGGATACGAAGAGCCTTAAGCCCGGGGTGGCAGTCCCGGCCTTTGAGAATGTCAACGACGGGACCAACGAAGGACTTTCCTATACAGGGAAAAATATTTTCACAGTACAGTTTCACCCGGAGGCGTGTCCGGGTCCTGGGGATTCCGGTCCCCTGTTTGACCGGTTTATGAAGATGATGGAGGTGAGCAGAAATGCCTAAGGATACAGGGATTAAGAAGGTGCTGGTCATCGGCTCCGGCCCCATTGTCATCGGACAGGCGGCAGAATTTGACTATGCAGGGACCCAGGCATGCCGTTCCCTGAAGGAAGAGGGGATCGAGGTGGTCCTTCTGAATTCCAACCCGGCTACCATTATGACGGATAAAGACATCGCGGACCGGGTCTATATTGAGCCGTTGACGGCGGAAGTGGTGGAGCAGCTTATCCTGAAGGAGCAGCCGGACAGTGTGCTGCCCACTCTTGGAGGACAGGCCGGCCTGAATCTTGCCATGGAGCTGGAGGAACGGGGATTTTTTGAAAAGACCGGTGTCCGGCTCATCGGCACGACTTCGGAGACCATCCGGAAAGCGGAGGACCGCCTGGAATTCAAATCCACAATGGAGAAGATAGGAGAGCCGGTGGCGCCGTCTCTGGTGGTGGAGAGCGTGGAGGAAGGCATCGCATTTGCAGGCAGAATCGGCTATCCGGTGGTGCTGCGTCCGGCCTATACCCTGGGCGGCAGCGGCGGCGGCATTGCCCGCAGTCAGGCGGAGCTGGAAGAGATCCTCGCCAACGGGCTTCGGCTCTCCCGGGTGGGGCAGGTGCTGGTGGAGCGTTGCATCGCCGGCTGGAAAGAGATCGAATACGAAGTTATGCGGGACGGTGCGGGCAATGTAATCACCGTCTGCAACATGGAAAATATCGATCCGGTGGGCGTGCACACAGGAGACAGCATCGTGGTGGCGCCGTCCCAGACCCTTGGAGACAAGGAGTACCAGATGCTCCGCTCATCGGCCCTCAATATCATCAGCGAGCTGAAGATCACAGGAGGCTGCAACGTACAGTTCGCCCTTCATCCGGAGAGCTTTGAATACTGCGTCATCGAGGTAAATCCCCGGGTGAGCCGGTCCTCGGCTCTGGCGTCCAAGGCAACGGGCTATCCCATCGCCAAGGTTGCCGCAAAGATCGCTGTGGGCTACACGCTGGATGAGATCAAAAATGCCGTTACCGGGCAGACCATGGCCAGCTTTGAGCCCATGCTGGACTACTGTGTGGTGAAAATGCCACGCCTGCCCTTTGATAAGTTCATCAGCGCCAGACGAACGCTGACGACCCAGATGAAAGCGACCGGGGAGGTCATGAGCATCAGCGACAGCTTTGAGGGGGGGCTTATGAAAGCCATCCGCTCCCTGGAGCAGCACGTGGACAGTCTCCTGTCCTTTGACTTTTCACAGCTTGCGAAGGAAGCGCTTATGGAGCAGCTGGCGGTGGTGGACGACCGCCGGATCTGGGTCATGGCGGAGGCGCTGCGCCGGGGGATCTCTTATGAAACGATTCATGACATCACGAAGATCGATGTGTGGTTCATTGACAAACTGGCGATTCTGGTGGAGATGGAGCAGGCTCTTCGGGAAGGAGAGCTGACGCCGGAGCTTCTGAAGGAAGCCAAACGGATGGAATTTCCGGACGGGGTGATCGCCCGTCTGACAGGCAGGAGCGGGGCAGAGATCAAAGAGCTGCGCCGTACGTACGGCATCCAGGCAGCCTACAAGATGGTTGACACGTGTGCAGCGGAATTTGCGGCGGTGACTCCTTATTATTATTCCGTGTTCGGAAGTGAGAATGAGGCAGTGAGAAATCATGACAGGAAGAAGGTGCTGGTCCTTGGTTCCGGCCCCATCCGGATCGGTCAGGGGATCGAGTTTGATTTCTGCTCTGTGCACTGTACATGGGCATTTTCCAGAGAGGGTTATGAGACCATCATCGTCAACAACAACCCGGAGACCGTGAGCACGGATTTTGATATTGCGGACAAGCTGTACTTTGAGCCGCTGACTCCGGAGGACGTGGAAAATATCGTGGATCTGGAGCAGCCGGACGGAGCGGTGGTTCAGTTCGGCGGGCAGACCGCCATCAAGCTCACCCAGGCGCTGATGGAGATGGGCGTGCCGATCCTTGGCACCTCGGCCGAAAATGTAGACGCGGCGGAGGATCGTGAACTTTTTGACAATATTCTGGAGACCTGCGGCATCCCGCGCCCCAAGGGGGATACCGTCTATACGGCAGAAGAGGCGAAGGCGGTGGCGCACCGGCTGGGCTATCCGGTGCTGGTAAGGCCCTCCTATGTACTGGGCGGGCAGGGGATGCAGATCGCCATCCATGACAGGGATGTGGACGAATTTATCGGCATCATCAACCGGATTGCACAGGACCATCCCATTCTTGTGGATAAATATCTGCAGGGCCGGGAGATCGAAGTGGACGCGGTATGCGACGGGGAGGATATTCTGATCCCCGGCATCATGGAGCATATCGAACGGGCGGGGATCCATTCGGGAGACAGCATCTCTGTCTATCCGGCACAGAGCATCAGCACGGAGGTCAAGGCGGTCATTGAAGAGTATACCAGAAGGCTGGCCCGGGCGCTCCATGTGATCGGACTGATCAACATTCAGTTTATCGCTGTGGGTGAAGAGGTGTATGTGATCGAAGTCAATCCCAGATCCAGCCGGACCGTTCCGTATATCAGCAAAGTGACAGGGATTCCCATTGTGCCGCTGGCTGTGAAAGTAATGCTGGGACAGAAGATCCGGGAGCTTGGCTATACGCCGGGACTGCAGCCGGAAGCGGATTATTTCGCAGTAAAGATGCCGGTCTTTTCCTTTGAGAAGATCCGGGGGGCGGACATCGGCCTGGGGCCGGAGATGAAGTCCACCGGAGAATGCCTGGGCATCGCCCGTACCTTCCGGGAAGCGCTGTACAAGGCATTTCTCGGGGCCGGAATCCGGCTTCCCAGGTACAGGAATATGATCATCACCGTCCGGGACGAGGACAAAGAAGAGGCGGTGGAGATCGCCAGACGCTTCGAGGCGCTGGGGTATAATATCTTTGCCACCAAAGGGACCGCCCGGGCGCTGATGGAAGCGGATGTGCAGGTGCGCATGACCCGGAAGCTGGAACAGGAGTCCCCCAACATCCTGGACCTGATCCTGGGGCACCAGATCGATCTGGTGATCGATACGCCGTCCCAGGGCGTGGAGCACAGCCATGACGGATTCATCATCCGCAGAAATGCCATCGAGACCGGGGTGAATGTGCTTACCGCCATTGACACGGCGAAGGCGCTGGTATCCTCCCTAGAGGATACCGACCATACGAAGCTGACGCTTGTGGATATTGCAAAGATCTGAAAAGCGGCTGACGAATCCCTGCTGATGCCTGATTATAAAATCAGCAGGGATCTTTTCAAAATTGGGGATTGACTTTTTAAATGGAATATGCTATGCTTCTTCATGAGCCGAGGATGGTGATTGCAGAAGCAAGCCAAACCTGTATATATAAGTATTTCCTGAAGACGCATTCAGGGCGTATTTATATGTACGGGTTTTTTTGTTACCTGAAAACAGTGATCAGACAGAGGGGGAGATGGTCATGAAGATCCATAAGATTCTGAACAACAATGTGGCAGTGGTGCTGGATGAACACGGCGATGAGAAGATCGTCATGGGAAAAGGGATCTGCTTTAAGAAAAAAGCAGGGAAGGCCATCGATCCGGAAGCAGTGGATAAGGTATTTTCCCTGTCGGAGGGAGAGGTCAGCAACAAATTCCAGGTGCTGGTTCAGGATATTCCCATGGAACATATGGCCCTTGGGGAAGAGATCATTGCCGAGGCGAAGATGCGTCTGGGGAAGCGTCTGAATGAGATGATCTATATCTCTCTGATCGATCATGTCCATACTTCCATCATCCGGTTTCTCGACGGAGTCACGGTGAAGAATGTGCTCCTGTGGGATATTCGGAGATTCTACCGGGAGGAGTATCAGATCGGCCTGTGGGCGCTGGACTTGATTCAGGAGAGATTTAAAGTCCGTCTTCCGGAGGACGAGGCAGGTTTTATTGCGCTGCATCTGGCCAATGCCCAGATGGATCAGGAAGTGATGCACAACATGTATGAGATCACGAGGATCATGCAGGAACTGGTCAATATTGTGAAATATTCTTTTCAGATCAGTTTTGACGAGGATGATGTATATTACTATCGTTTTATCACCCACCTGAAATTTTTTGCCAAACGTCTGGTGGAACGAAATATTTATACAGAGGATGACAACGATGATCTGTGGGAGGTGATCCGGGGAAAATACCCCAGAGCCTTTGGCTGTGTGGAGAAGATCACACAGTTCATCGAGAAGAAATATGAATATGAGCTGTCAAAGGAAGAGCAGCTCTATCTGACCATCCATGTGGAACGGGTGGTCAATAAGACAAAGAAATAAAACGTATCGTATGCCAGGGTGGTGACATTTGGTTGGCCAAACCTTCATAATACAGAACTATCATTATTAAGGAGGAAACAAAAATGGGTAAGTATGGAGAACTGGCAAAAGAAGTCGTAAAAAATGTAGGCGGAAAGGAAAACGTGATCAGTCTGACGCACTGCATCACAAGGCTTCGTTTTAAGTTAAAGGACGAGTCAAAGGCCAGTGACGACGTGCTCAAGAATATGAGCGGGGTCGTGACCGTCATGAAGAGCGGCGGTCAGTATCAGGTGGTCATCGGCAACCATGTGCCGGAGGTGTATGCGGATGTGATGCCGCTTCTAGGACTGGAAGAGGGGAACGCGGACCAGGCGGAGGATACGGGCGGCGGAAGCCTGTTCAACCGGGCCATCGATGCGATCTCAGGCATCTTTCAGCCGATTCTGGGGATCATGGCGGCCTGCGGTATGGTAAAAGGACTGAACGCGCTCTTTGTGGCTCTGGGACTGTATCCGGATACCTGCGGCGCTTATCTGATCTTCAATGCCATCGGCGATGGGCTTTTTAATTTCATGCCTCTGTTCCTTGGCTATACGGCGGCGAAGAAATTCAATTTAAAGCCCATGATCGGTCTGGTCATCGGCGCGATCATGTGTTATCCAACGGTGCAGAACAGCGCCCTGTCTGCAGGGGGGGAGGCGCTGTACACCCTGTTTGCAGGGACCATGTTTGAATCGGCGGTGTACACGGACTTTTTCGGGATCCCGCTGATCGCCATGGATTATACGGGGACCGTGATCCCGGTTATCTTCGTCGTGTATTTTGCATCCAAATGTGAGAAATTTTTCAGTAAATTTGTTCCGGATCTGGTGAAATTTTTCTTTGTGCCCATGCTGACGCTCTTCGTGGCGATTCCGGTGGGCTTCCTTCTGATCGGACCTCTGGCGACCTTTGGTTCCACGATCATTGCAGAAACGGTCATGGGCGTACGGAATTTCAGCCCCATGCTGGCCGGCGCCATCGTCGGACTGACCTGGCAGATCCTGGTCATCTTCGGACTGCACTGGGGATTTATCCCGGTGTATATCAACAACATCATGACTAATGGATATGACAATGTAATGATGCCGTTCTTTGCATGTACGTTTGCCACCTCTGCGGTCGTACTGGCGATCTTTTTTAAAACAAAGAACCGTCAGTTGAAGGAGATGGCGCTGCCCAACTTTATCTCCGGCATCTTCGGTGTGACGGAGCCGGCGATCTACGGTATCCTGCTTCCGCTTAAGAAGCCCTTTATCATCAGCTGTATTGCAGGCGGTATCGGCGGCGGTTTCTACGGAGCCTTTAATTTCCGGAAATTCATGATGGGCGGCATGGGAATCTTCGAGTTTCCGGCCATGATCGAACCGGACGGCAGCATGGGAAATCTGATCGTGGCTGTGACCGGCGTGGTGATCACCATGGTAATCGCATTCCTTGCCACAATGATCCTGTATAAAGAACAAAAAGCCGAGGAAAAAACAACAGAGATGGAGCGGTCTGCAGAGGAGAAGAAGGATCCTTCCATGTTAAGGAGAATTGAAATCGCAAGCCCCATGAAGGGCGAGGTGAAAAAGCTTTCTGAGGTCAGGGACGAGGCATTCGCCTCCGGCGTTCTGGGAAAAGGAGCGGCGGTTCTTCCGGAAGAGGGAAAAATCCATGCTCCGGCGGACGGAGAGGTTACTGCGCTGTTCCCGACGCTCCACGCCCTGGGCATGAAGACGGCGGATGGCGCCGAGCTTCTGATCCATATTGGTATGGATACAGTACAGTTGAATGGCGAAGGCTTTGAAGCCCATGTGAAAGAGGGCGACCAGGTGAAGAAAGGACAGCTTCTGATCAGCTTTGACAAGGAACTGATCGAGGGGAAAGGATATTGTCTGGAGACGCCGGTGCTGATCACCAATCCGGATGATTATCTGGAGATCGTCGAACCGGAGCCCGGCAGGATCATGTACGGTGAGACACTTCTTAAAGCATTGAAATAAAACACAGCGTCTTTCCGGAGATGCTTCCAGACGCAGGGGATTCTCCGGGGAGATGCGGAACTGTAATAAGGAGACAGACATGGGATTTCCAGTTGATTTTTTATGGGGCGGCGCTTCCGCTGCCAACCAGTGCGAAGGCGGGATCTTTGAGGGCGGAAGAGGACTCGCCAATGTGGATGTGTGTCCGGCGGGGCCGGATCGGAATGCTGTGATTACCGGACACCGGAAGATGTTCCGGATGGATGGGGAACACCGGTACCCGGCAGCCGAAGGTGTGGACTTTTATCATCGTTATCGGGAAGACATTAAACTGATGGGAGAGATGGGGTTTAAAGTCTATCGGATGAGTATTGCCTGGACCAGGATCTTCCCCACCGGAGAGGAAGAGACGCCCAATGAAGAGGGGCTTAAATTTTACGAACATGTATTTCAGGAGTGCAGAAAATACCGGATCAAACCGCTGGTGACAGTCTCGCACTTTGACTGTCCGATCCATCTGATCGAGAAATACGGAGGTTGGCGGGACCGCCGGATGATCGACTATTATCTGCGCCTGTGCAGGGTGCTGTTCGAGCGTTACCGGGACTATGTGACCCACTGGCTCACGTTTAATGAGATTAATATGATTCTCCATGCGCCGTTTATGGGGGCGGGGCTGTGCTTTGAAGAGGGGGAAAATGAGGAACAGGTGAAATACCAGGCGGCGCACCACGAGCTGGTGGCCAGCGCGCTGGCGGTAAAGCTTGCCCATGAAGTGAATCCGGAGAACCAGGTGGGCTGTATGTTCGCAGCCGGCGCCGCCTATCCGTATTCCTGTAAGCCGCAGGATGTGTGGGAAGCCCTTCTGACCGATCAGGAGAATTATTTCTTCGTAGACGTGCAGGCAAGAGGGTATTATCCTTCCTATGCGGTGAAGCGTCTTCAGAAGAAAGGCGTGTATCCGGTCATGGCCGAGGGGGATGAGAAGCTCCTGCGGGAATATCCGGTGGATTTTATCTCCTTTTCCTATTACAACAGCCGGTGTATCGCGGCAGAGGAACAGGAGACGGCGGAGGGAAATCTCTTCAAATCTGCGAAAAATCCGTACCTGAAGTTCAGCGAATGGGGCTGGCCCATCGATCCGCTGGGGCTTCGGATTACGCTGAATCAGGTGTATGACCGCTATCAGAAGCCGCTGTTCATCGTGGAGAACGGTCTGGGAGCGCTGGACTGTCCAAATGCAGACGGTTATGTGGCGGATGATTACCGGATCGATTATCTTAGAGAACATATCCGCGCCATGAAAGCGGCGGTGGAAGAGGACGGCGTGGACCTCATGGGCTATACGTCCTGGGCGCCCATCGACCTGATCAGCGCCGGGACCGGGGAGATGAAGAAGCGGTATGGATATGTCTACGTGGATCAGCAGGAGGACGGAAGCGGGACCGGGAAGCGCATCCGGAAGAAGTCGTTCTACTGGTACCAGAAGGTGATTGAGAGCAATGGGGAGGTGCTGTGACGGGAACTGCCGGATGCGGGACAGGCGGTTTGCATGTATGATCTGTGGTGCCTGAGAAATATAAAAACAGGAAAAGCAACTGTGTCTGTCCAGGCATGGTTGCTTTTTGGCATGGTTCTGCGAGGCAGATCATTTCTTTCCGTCTGTGCAGGTGCCGCTTCATAAGTGATGAGTGCATTCTGCCCCGTCACATGGATAGTAGATAAAAGGGACAAAATAGAAACGGAATGCAGGAAAAACTTTAACTTTTTTCGCCTCTATGTTACAATAAAAACATTCCAGCAGACAGTCAGGTGTGAGAAGGATTATGGAGATACGCAGCGAAAAAGTCCTGTATGGCAGTATATTTCGGCATATCAGCCAGAGATATGATATGGATGTCTTTTTGTGGGGAGAAGATCTGATTAATAAACAACTGTACATTTTTGCAGGAAAGATCAAGAAGCTTCCGGAATATGATGCTTTTGCAAAAAGGCTTGTAAACTGTGGGCTGGTTGTCGTCGATCCGGTCAGAAGGAAAATAACCTGTCATCCTGTGCGCTATGATGGACAGGAAGAGGCCGTTTACATAGACGAAAAGAATTTTCAGGCCTGGTGGCCGCTGCTGAAGAAGAGCATTCGCCGCGGGATCCGCATGGCAGAACAGAACGGGGCAGAGTGCGGGATCCGCGTACCGGAGGATCTCGTGTCTCTGCATTTTTTGCAGAGGGAAACAAGTGTTCCTGTGCTGAAAAATGACAGAATCGTCTATAAAGCAAAGGAGCTCTCTCTCGAGGAAAAACGTCTGAATGCCGCGCGCCAGAGTGCCCTTGATCAGCCGAAAAATGTTTATTTTTATGCAAAGAACAGGGGCTGTGTGCATGATCGTCAGTGCGAACAGATCAAAGAGATCAGGCTGGATGAGTTCACCGGCTCGGACCGGTTCCCGGAAGGAAGAGTGTACTGTCCGCACTGTGCCAGGCAGCTTTTCCTGCGGATTGGCTGCGCGCCTGTCACAAAGGCGATACCGGTCTGCAGCCGTATCTTTACGGATTATGGAGTGAAGACCAGCCAGATCGGTCGCTTCGTCATGGAACATGGTATGAAATTTCACGCAGATTCTCTGTCGGAGCTGACAGTTCGATGCGGGGAAGATACCTGGATTATAAAAACAGGCAAAAAAGGACTGAAGCTGCGGCACAACAATTATATCCGGATCTCACCGACGGAGCGGTATATTACAGAAGGATTTCACGATCAGGGGCTGAAGGAACATACGTCCATGTACCAGATGCTGACGTATATCGCCGGATACTCCTGGCAGAAGCATCTCGCTGCGGAACGTACGGAAGCGGAAGCCTCCAAAGTAAAAGAGATGGAAAAGCCGGTCTTTCTTGCAGAGACAGCGGCGGAGAAAGCTTCTCTGTGGCGCAGGCTTGCCGCTTATATAAAAGGACTGTTCTGCGGATGAATCTGGATCAGGCAGATATCTGTACGCCCCAATCCGCACAGTACTGCAGAGTGTGGAGTTGGAGGGAGCACTCATTCTCGCCGTTTGAACGCTGACCAAATGACAGCCAGAATCGCAGAGTGCGGCAAGTCTGCTGTACAGGAAAACAGAATTGTGATAAAATCAAGAAGCACAGGTAAATCACAGGATAAAACAGCGTTGGGCTCAGAAAGGATAAAAGGCTATGCAGGAAATAAAATGTCCTAATTGCGGGGAAATTTTTGTGGTTGATGAGTCTGGTTATGCGCAGATCGTTCAGCAGGTCAGAGATAAAGAATTTAACAAAGAGCTGAAACAGCGGGAAAAAGATTTTGAAAAAATGAGAGAAAAGGATCTGGAACTTGCCAGGATGAAGCAGAAAGACGAGTTTGATCAGCTCCTTTCTTCCAAAGAGGCTGAACTGACAGAAAAAGATAAAATTATTGAACAGTTAAGGTCACAGATGTCGGGTAATGAGACGGAGAAACAGCTTGCAGTCAGAGAAGCGGTCAGCCAGAAGGAAAAAGAGCGGATGGAGGCGCTGGAAAGGAAGAACGGGGAATTATCGGAACAGGCCCGCCTGATTGAAGAGTTGAAAGCAAAGCTTGGAAACAGTGAAACCGAAAAGAAGCTGGCAGTATCAGAAGCGGTGCAGAAAAAAGAAAAAGAACTTTCGCAGAGGATTACAGAGATTACGGAACTGAAAAGCCAGTTGTTCAATCAGGAGACGGAAAGCCGGCTAAAAGAACAATCCATGCAGAAAACGTATGAGGACAGGCTCAAATTAAAGGATGAACAGATTGAATATTATAAGGATTTTAAAGCCAGGCAGTCTACGAAAATGATCGGGGAGAGTCTGGAGAGGCATTGCCTGAATCAGTTTAATGCATTGAGAATGACTGCGTTTCCTGCCGCGTATTTTGAAAAGGATAATGATGCAAAGACAGGAAGCAAGGGAGACTTTATTTTCAGAGAAGAGGCGGAAGGGATCGAGTTTATTTCTATTATGTTCGAAATGAAAAATGAAATGGATGAGACTGCAACCAAACATAAAAATGAAGATTTTTTTAAAGAGCTGAATAAAGACCGATGCGAAAAAGGGTGTGAGTATGCGGTCCTGGTTTCTCTGCTGGAAATTGACAATGAATTGTATAATCATGGGATTGTGGATGTCTCCTATAAATATGAGAAAATGTATGTGATTCGTCCGCAGTTTTTTATTCCCATGATTACGCTGCTGCGAAACGCGGCGCTGAATTCTCTGAAATATCGGCGGGAACTGGAGGCGGCAAAACATCAGCAGATTGACATTCTTCATTTTGAAGAAAATATGAATGCATTTAAAGAGGGATTTGCACGTAATTACAGGATCGCCAGCGACAAATTCAAGACGGCGGTCGACGAAATCGATAAGACGATTATACATTTACAGAAGACAAAAGAAGCGCTTCTTTCATCTGAAAATAATCTTCGTCTGGCAAATAACAAGGCGGAGGACTTGAGTATTAAGAAGTTGACGAAAAATGCGCCAGTGGTAAAGGAAATGTTCGACGGACTGAAAAATGAAAATCAGGCAGAGACAGGAGAAAGATTTTGACAATGAAGAAAAAAATATTATATCTGGAATGTGAGAGCGGAATCAGCGGCGATATGACGGTGGCGGCGCTTCTGGATCTGGGAGCGGATCAGGAGGCGCTTGAACGGGCGCTTCAGAGTCTTCCGGTGGACGGATTTCATGCGGTGGTCAGCCGGGTGAAGAAAGCGGGACTTGACATGTGTGATTTTGATGTGGTGCTGGATCAGGCCCATGAGAATCATGATCACGATATGGAATATCTGCACGGGCATGAGAACGTGCATCCGGAGGAACATTTCCATGTGCATGGAGAGGGTCCCCACACACACGGGGGAGCTCATACAGGAGAGGGTCCCCATACACACGGGGGAGCTCATACGAAAGAGGCACATCATGTGCACGGCGGACACGCTCATGAACACAGAGGACTTCCCGAGATCCTTCACATCATCGAACATGCAGATCTGACGGAACGCGCAAAAGAGACTGCATCCCGCATCTTCCGGATTCTGGCGGCGGCAGAAGCAAAAGCTCACGGCGTGCCGGAGGATCAGGTGCATTTCCATGAAGTGGGCGCGGTGGATTCCATCGTGGATATTGTGGCCGCAGCCGTCTGTCTGGATGATCTGGGGATCACGGATGTGGTGGTCACCAGGCTGAATGAGGGGCAGGGCACGATCCGCTGTCAGCACGGGATCCTGCCGGTGCCGGTGCCTGCAGTCATGAATATCGCGGAGGCGCACAGGCTTCCGCTCCATGTTACGGAGACGAAAGGGGAGCTGGTGACGCCCACGGGAGCAGCGATCGTGGCGGCGATCCGGACCGGCAGCCGACTGCCGGACGTATTTACAGTGGAAAAAATGGGGATGGGCGCCGGAAAGCGGAGCTATGACCGTCCCGGTATGCTGCGGGCCATGCTGATTCGGGATGAGGCCGAAGAGAGGGATCTGATCTACAAGCTGGAAACGAACATTGACGACTGTACCGGAGAGAGTCTGGGATATGCCATGGACCGGCTGATGGAGGCAGGGGCCAGAGATGTGCATTATACACCTGTCTATATGAAGAAAAACCGACCGGCGTATCAGCTGAATGTGATCTGTGCCGGAGAGGATATCGACCGGATGGAAGAGATCATTTTCCGGGAGACAACGACCATCGGGATCCGGCGGATTCCCATGGAGCGTACGGTCCTTCGGCGGGAAATGCGTACCGTGCAGACCCCTCTGGGAGAGGCGCAGGTGAAAGTGTGCACATACGGAGGGACAGAGCGGTATTTTCCGGAGTATAACAGCGTAACCGCTCTGTGCAGAGTGCATGGGAGGAGCTACCAGGAAGTGTACCAGATGATTGAGCGTGCGTGTGTCTGAGTTAGGTAATGACTGATAACATTCGGGAAACTGCATAGAATGAATCTATATGGAAAGGCAGGATGGATTTCATGGCAAGACATATACGACAGCTGGATATAGAGGCGTATCGGGGAATTCAGGATCTGAAATTAAGAAATCTGAATCATATCAATATTCTGACAGGTGACAATAACAGCGGAAAGACGAGCGTACTGGAGGTTCTTTCCGGTATGCGGGATCCGTACAGCATTCTGGCGTGGACCAGCATGATTCTTAACAGGGTATCAATAGCCAGAAAAAAATTATTTTATCAGGAACTCTATAATCTGTTCCCGGTTGATGCTAAAGAGAAGGTGATTGGGTATAAATTTGGGGATGACAAAGGCATAATCACGAGTATTGCATTAAAAGCAAAGATTGATGAAATACAGATTTCTGAACAGGAAATGCTTCAAATCAATAATCTGAAGAGGACAGGAGATTTAAGAGCGGCGGAAGATATGATTGATACAAAATGTATGAAGCTGACTACGTATGTGAATGGAAAGAAAACGGGTGAGGAAATTATATATGATTTTCAGAATCATATCCCATATGTGGTAGCAGAAAAAAATATTTTTTTCCGTACGATGTATGTATCTCCTGTGGATCACGCAAAAGGGAATCTTTATCTGGACCATATTCTCAGTGACTCCGAAATGTATGGAGAGATGATTTCCATTCTTCATGCATTTGATGAAAATATTATTGGAATTAATGCAATTGCTGCTGATGATAATGCTTCCCCGGCTGAATATATGATTTTGACAAAAAACCACAAAAAGGCGTTGCCCTTGAATGTATTTGGAGATGGAATGAAAAAAGCGATTCTTCTGCTGAGTGCGGTCGTCAAAGCAAAGGATGGTATTTTGCTTCTGGATGAGTTTGAGACAGCGATCCATACATCAGCCATGAATTCCATATTTTCATGGATACTGAGAAGTGCAAAAAAATTGAATGTTCAGGTATTTTTAACTTCGCACAGCAAAGAAGCCATCGAAAAAGTTCTGAAATGTAATGAAGAATTGCGGTCGGATATTCATGTGTACACATTATACAGAAAAGAAGACAGACATCTTGTTCGTACAATGACCTGTGAAGAAGCAATCAATGCGCAGGAATGTCTGGGACTGGAGTTGAGATCATGAACAGTGTTTTGTTGTGTGAAGGTTCAACGGATTATGTGCTTTTACAGTATTTTATGAGAAAAGCATATCATTGGGAAGATGACAGAAGCAGACAGGAAGGAGTATTTAGGATAGAGAATGATCAGGAATCCAGAAAGCTGTTTTGCAAAGAACATATCCTTACAGTGGCATCAGCAGGGGGATGCAGCAAATTGAAAAAAGGACTGGAACAGGCTTTAAACAGAAACCGTTTTGCTTCTGATATGAGGCCTGCATTTGATCATATTATTATGATTACAGACAGGGATGAGATCAGTACAGAAGCGGAATTTGTCGGGAAAATTCAGGAAGTATTTTTGAAATGGTCGGTTTGTCATCTTGAAGATATCCATAATAATAAGTGGGTTAAATGTGAAATGAAAAGTGACAGGGGAGAAAGGCTGGTTTTTTGGTTCTTATTAATGGTTGTACCTTTTGAAGAAAACGGAGCTATGGAGACATTTTTGTTAAATGCAATAGCAAAAGAAAATAAATATGATAAATCAATTATTGAAGCATGTTATAAATTTGTAGAGCGCGTAGATCCGGAAAGAAGATATTTGTCTGCAAGAAGACTGGTTACAAAAGCGAAATTTGATACTTATTTTTCTGTTAGAACCGCTGCAGGCCAGTTTAGAGAGCGACAAAATATTCTGAAGGGTATAGAGTGGGAAGAATATACGGTTTTACAGGAGGCTTTTCAATTACTGGCAGTATTATCATAAGCTGAATGTTCGGGCAGAATAAAGATTTGGTTTTATTGGCGGATATTTTCTGCGGCCGACGTATTGAAAGGCTGCGGCAGAACAGTAACGGGAGGGCGTCAGGTGATTTGTTCACCTGACGCCCTCCCGTACATATTTCCGGTATCTTTTCAAAATGTTAACTGACCAGTGAAAATTCTTTCCGGATCTCTTCCACGACCGCGTCCAGTGCCTTCTGCTCATCCGTCCCGTCTGCCAGGATGTCCACGGCAGAGCCTTTCGGGTGGCTTAAGCGCATGAGTGAGAGCGGATCTTTGGCATCCGCGATCTCGGTGCCCAGCATGACCATGATGACGCTCTCGTAAGTACTGGCCGTGCCTGCGATCTTCGCGGCCGGTCTTGCATGGAAGAAATCATTGGAGTCCAAAGTAACAGATCTGGTGATCATAACAGCTCTCCTTTTTTGTTCTGCGGCTGCTTCAGAGACGTTGTTCTGCTATGCGGTGTTTCTTATTGAAAGAGCTCCGTTACTGTCTCATAAGACTTTGTCACCTGCTCAAGCAGAGCGGCATCCGTCACGCCGGAGATCTCGGAAAATGCCGCCGCCACGCCTTTGGCTGCGATCTTCTCCTGAAGCTCTGCGCTCTGTGCGTCTTCCGGATTGTTGTAGCGAAGCGCGGCTCCGATGCCCAGGACCAGCTTATCGACCGGCAGGCCATAGGACATGGCAGTGGTCAGCGGACTGACCAGACGGTCGTCAGCAGAAAGCTTCCGAAGCGGCTCCCGGCCTACGCGGGTCACATCGTCCTTCAAATACGGATTCTTGAACCGGTTGATGATCTTGTCGATGTATTTGTAATGAGCTTCTTTGTCAAATCCAAATCTCTGAATCAGGCCGTCGCCGGACTGAGTCATGGCGGCCTTTACCAGATCATAGATCTTCGGATCCGAGATGGCCTGATCGATGGTTTTATGGCCTGCCAGGATACCGGTGTAGGCGGTGATGCAGTGTCCGGTATTCAGCGTGAAGAGCTTTCTCTGGATGTAGGCCATCAGGTTGTCTGCCAGGTTCATGCCCGGGATCTCGGGAATCTCTCCCTTTAAGGAAGCCTTTTCCACATTCCACTCACAATATTTTTCCACGACCACGTCTACCGGATTTTCGCTGCGCACCGGCGGTACGATACGGTCTACGGAGCAGTCTGCAAAACCTACGTATTTCTCACAGTAAGCTTTTTCTTCCTCAGAAAGGCTACCATATACATGTTCCTTCAACTGGGAGGTGGCGCGGATGGCATTCTCGCAGGCGATGATGTTCATGGGCTCTGTGCTGCCGTCGGCGATTCTCTTCTGGATGCCTTTTGCGATGGTGGGAGCGATAAAACCAAGGACCCGCAGTCCCACAGCTGTGGTCAGGATATCTGCCTTTGCGATTTCGTCAATGATTGCTTCGCCGTTGGACATGATGCCGGTGATATTGGTGATCTCCACGTCCTCGACCTCTGTATCCATTACATGAACGGTATATTTCTGGTCAGCGGCCAGACGGTCGATGATGACCTCGCTCACATCTGCGAAGATAACGCGATAACCTGCCTGTGCCAGCAGCATGCCGATAAAGCCGCGTCCGATATTGCCTGCACCGAATTGAATTGCTGTTTTCATGATACAACACCTCTTTCTTGATTGAAATGATTATGTTCGCCGGTCAATGACCGGGAAAAGGCGGTCGGGCGGACTTTATGCCGTCCGGCCGCAAAGGTATGTTACAAAATGTCTGATAATGTCTTGTTTCAGGAAACTTAAGTGAGCTGTTTCAGGATCCATTCCACATCGTTGGTGGTCTTCATCTCTTCCAGAACAGTCTCATCCTCCAGAACTTCACAGATCTTCGCCAGCAGGTCCAGATGCTCGTCACCGATGCCTGCGATACCGAAGACCAGATTGGCTTTCTCATCACCGAACGGAACACCTTCGGGATACTGGAAGAGGACGATACCGGTTTTCTTCACGGTTCCTTTTGCCTGTGTGGTTCCGTGAGGAATTGCGATACCCATACCCATATAGGTCGTCACCAGCTTCTCACGTTCCTGCATGGCATCTACATAGGAAGCGTCTACGTAGCCCAGTTTGCACATGAGTTCGCCGGCAGCCTGGATCGCTTCTTCCTTCGTGCCCGGAGTCTGATTTAGTTTGATGCCTTCTGCGATCATGACTTTTTTATTCGGAACGGTGGTCGGTACGACCGGATCCGTATTTTCGCCTGCAGTCTCTGCAACCGCCTGATCTCCGGTGGTCAGCTGGATATAGAGGGCATCCAGCGCCGGGTCTGCCAGGAAGTTGCCGATGGTGACCATCTGTGCCTGGGGTGCGGATTTCTTCGCGCGCTCCACCAGCGTGGTCTGTACGACTGCGATATCACAGTCGGCCGGGATATTGTCTACAGATGTATTGATGACGGTCAGGTCCGGACGCGCTGCTTTCACGCGGTTGCGGAATTTGGTTGCGCCCATGGCGGAGGAACCCATGCCAGCGTCGCATGCGAAGACGACTTTCTTCACTTTGCCTGCATCTTTTACGGCTGCAGATGCGGTGGTGAGACCCTTGGACTGCGCTTTCATGGAGGCGGTCTGAGCCTGAGCCTCTTCCAGATTCTTGGCTCCGGACATCTTGATAATCGGGCTTGCGATCACGAAGGAAACCCCGGCAGCAATCACTACGCCCAGAAGGGTCAAAAGCATCTGCGGTCTCGGGCTCATGGACATAAATGCGATGATGGAGCCCGGTGAGGATGCGCCTACCAGACCGCATCCGGTGATGCTGTAGAAGAAGATCGCACACACATTTCCGACGATCGGTGCGATAATGACCATGGGATTCATCAGCACATACGGGAAATAGATCTCATGGATACCGCCGAAGAAATGGATGATGATGGCGCCCGGTGCAGAGTCCTTCGTCATCTTGTCTTTGGAGAACATCCAGTAAGCCAGCAGGACGCCCAGTCCGGGACCCGGATTTGCCTCCAGCATGTACATGATGGATTTACCGGTCTCCAGCGCCTGCGTGGTGCCGATGGGTGTAAAGATACCATGGTTGATGGCGTTGTTCAGGAACAGTACTTTTGCAGGCTCGATGAAGATGGCCACGAGGGGGAGCAGGCTCATGCTCATCAGGAATTCCACGCCTGCCGTCAGGATGGACAGGATAACGCCCATGATAGGACCGATGATATAGTATCCGATGATCGCCATGATCATACCGAAGATACCGACGGAGAAGTTGTTGATCAGCATCTCAAAGCCGGCAGGCATATGTCCGTCCATGGCCTCATCGAATTTCTTGATGACCAGTCCGGCCAGGGGGCCGATGGCCATGGCAGCCATGAGCATCGTATTGTCGGAACCGGCAATACAGCCGACAATGGCAATGGCACCCATGACACGTCCGCGGTCTCCGCCGATCATCTTACCGCCCTGAGCGGCGATGAGGATCGGAAGCAGATAGGTCAGGATCGGCGGATGGATGGAGGCGAGGCCTTCGTTGGGAATCCATCCGTCCGGGATGAAGAGTGCGGTAATAAATCCCCATGCGATGAATGCTCCGATGTTGGGCATGACCATGCCTGAGAGAAATTTACCAAATTTCTGTGCAAAGTTTTTCATAGTGTTCCATCTCCTTTTCTTTTTATGATGAGATTTTGAAAATATTTTACCAGGGTCTGTTCGGCGAGGACGCGTCCCTCGTGCACGTCTCCGCTTTGGAGCGCCTGTAAAAATCGTCTGTCTTCCACCAGCAGCATACTGATTCGGCTGATGACCTCCACGCATTCACTGTGGTCGGACTGAGGGGCCAGAAGGAGGATAGCGCCTTTTATGGTCCCGTCCGGGGTCAGAAGTGGAGTTTCCAGTTTTATGTAGGCACATCTGCAATGGGGGACTGCCGTGGTACGGCAGTGCAGCAGGTGAAGGTTTAATTCCGGGATAAACGTATTTTTGATCCCTTCCCGTCTGGCCAGGTCCTGACTGATGATCTGGCGGCTTAAAATACTGTCCGCAAAGATGCCGGCTGCCTGCCCCAGCAGGGCTTCTGTCTGCCGGATTCCTGCCAGTTTTCGGATCTGAAAGGAGTGAAGAAGCTGAGCGATCTCTTCTCCGGTACGGGTCAGGGAACAGATATCATCAAATGTGAAATTCAGTTCCGGCACCGGAGTCCTGGGCTTCGGCCGGGTTTCTCTCGTGCGGCTGGTGCTGATGGTCTGTAAAGCCTGATTAATCAGCATCATATCCTGTGTCTGCGGGATCGGACTGACACATACATGAGGAAAATTGATCTCCAGCGGAACGGTGGAAATCACCAGATCAATGCCGCTTTCCCTGAGCTTTTCCGGTTCCAGGGAAAAGGCCGACATGATTTGACGGATCTCAATATCATGAAGGGTGCGGATCAGATTGGCCGCCAGCATACGGGATGCTCCCATACCGCTGGGACAGACCACGGCCACGGCGATCCGTTTCTGCTGTACCAGAAGGGTTTCGGCGGCAGCGGCAAAATGCATGGCCACAAAAGTGATTTCCGAAGGTGAGATATCCTCAATATACAGCCGGTCCCGGAACAGGTTGCAGGCATGTTCCACCGCTTTGTATACATCAGGGTATTTCTGCCGGATGGTATCGCCCTGGGAATTGTCCAGCTGGATGTTCATGGAGAGACGGCTGATCATGGAGTCCATATGGCTGGTCAGCTCGTCGATCATTCGGCTGCAGGTGTGGAAAGGGAGATTTAATTCCTGCTCCACGCTTTCTACGATGGACATGACCACCTGTCTGGTATTGATGGACTGGAGCTGTGTGCGTTTTCTTCTGGTCTGCGGCCAGATTCTTGCGCTGGACAGGTGCATGGTAATGAAACCTGCTTCGGCGGGCGGGATCACAAGGTCAAACCGGGTCCCTATTTTATCTGCAATCTGTTCGGCGACGGTATATTCCGGCAATTCTGACAGATTTTTCAGTTCTTCCGGGTCCATCTCGATTTTCTCTTCTGACCGAAGCCGTTCAATGGTCAGGGAAAGATGGACAATGAGTGCCATATAGCCGCTGTCTGTATATTTGATGTCCAGCTCTTTTTCCGTATCGGCCAGAATCTGCTCTACAAAAGCGACGATCTGCGGATCGATAAAACTGAACAGCCTGTTTTTCAGAGGTCCGTCCTCCGGGGAAGCTTCTTCCGGGGAGCTGCTCCGGAGCATTCGGAGGATCTCGCCGTCCTCCATGAACTCCAGCGCGGCGTTGGCGATGGCCTGGCGGAAAGCGGTCTCTGTTCCCTCCAGCAGAATGCCGATCCCGGGCCGGCGTGCGATATATACCTGATAGGAAGACAGCCATTCTTCCAGGGCATCCAGATCCCTGGCGAGTGTTCCTTCCGAGATCTGAAAACGGCTGAGAAATACGGTGGATTTGACCGGTTCTCTTACGAAGAGCAGTTCGCCCAGGATCTGGCGCCTGCGTTCCTTCTGGCTGTAGTCCGGTCTGGAAGGACCGATATCCAGAAGTTCCTGAAGCAGCTTTATGGATTCCGGATCTTCTTCAATGGAAAGTCCCACACCGGGTTTTCGGATAAAGGTGAAATCATTTTCGTCCAGCCATTTTTCAATGGCGGGAAGCTCCCGCAGGACAGTCCGGGATGAGACATCCAGCTTTTCGGATACAGCGCCCACCGGAATCGGATTTCCTGCGGTTTTTGACAGGATCCGGATGATATCGCGCTGTCTGGAAGTCAGGGTATGGGAAGATGATGTTTTTGAATATTTTGCTGACATATGTGTTTCCTCCCTCCCTTTTGACTATATTTTACCAAGTACTCCGGGGATGTGCAATGTAATCTTCTGGCGATTTTGTCGCTATCCTTTAGTGACAAACAGAGGTTTCGGGCAGAATGACGGAAGGGATGCCGGATGGAACGGAATCCAAATCGCATGGTTGTCAAATATCCGCAGCTGTGATATAGTTGGAAACGGATAAAACGGAAAAGGAGCTTACGATCATATGTGTGGAATAGTAGGATTTACAGGGAGCGGGCAGGCGGCGCCGGTGCTGCTGGACGGACTTGCCAGGCTGGAGTACCGGGGATATGATTCGGCCGGGATCGCGGTAAAACGGGATGATTCAGACCGGATTGAGATCGTGAAGGTGAAGGGGCGCCTGAACCAGCTGGCGAAGAAGACGGACAGCGGCAGGACCGTGCCCGGATGCTGCGGGATTGGTCATACCAGATGGGCAACCCACGGAGAGCCGTCCATGGTAAACGCGCATCCCCATTACAGCGACGATCAAAGTGTGATCGTGGTGCACAACGGAATCATTGAGAACTATCTGGAGCTGAAAGAGAAGCTGACAAAGAGCGGCTATACCTTCTATTCCCAGACCGATACAGAGGTCATCACCAAGCTTCTGGACTATTATTATAAAAAATGTCAGGGAAGTACGCTGGAAGCCATTGTAAAGGTTATGCTCCGGGTACGGGGCTCCTATGCTCTGGGTATCATGCTGAAGGCAGAGCCGGGAGTCATCTATTCCGTGCGCAAGGACAGTCCGCTTATTGTGGGGAGAAATGAACAGGGCAGCCTGATTGCCTCTGATGTGCCGGCGATTCTGAAGTATACGAGAAATGTCTATTATATTGACAACCTGGAGATCGCCCGCCTGACGAAGGACGAGGTGACATTTTACAATATAGATAAGGAAGAGATCACAAAGGAGCCGGTGGAGATCAAGTGGGATGCGGAAGCGGCGGAAAAGGGCGGCTTTGAGCATTTTATGATGAAGGAGATTCATGAGCAGCCCAGAGCGGTGCGGGATACCATCAGTTCTTATGTCAAAGACGGAAGAGTCGATCTGAGTTCGGTGGGGCTGACAGAGGAGGAGATCCAGGGCATCTCCAGACTGTATATCGTGGCCTGCGGCAGTGCCTATCACGTGGGCATCGCGGCAAAATATGTGATCGAGGATCTGGCAAAGCTTCCGGTGGAAGTGGATCTGGCGTCGGAATTTCGCTATCGGGATCCGCTGCTTGACAAGGACGCACTGGTGGTGATCATCAGTCAGTCCGGGGAGACGGCGGACAGTCTGGCCGCGCTCCGGGAGGCGAAGAGCCGGGGGATCCGTACCCTGGCAGTGGTCAACGTGGTAGGTTCGAGCATCGCAAGGGAAGCCGACAATGTATTCTACACGCTGGCGGGGCCGGAGATCGCAGTGGCGACCACGAAAGCATACAGCACGCAGCTGGTGGCCGGCTATCTGATGGCCATTCATTTCGGACTCGTAAGGGGCGTCCTTCAGGAAGCATATTATGAGAAGCTGGTGGAAGAGCTTCTGAAGCTCCCGGACAAGATCGGGAAGGTGCTGGAAGACAAAGAGCGTCTTCAGTGGTTCGCCAGTAAATTTTCCAGTGTTCATGATATTTTCTTTATCGGAAGAGGCATCGACTATGCCATCAGCATGGAGGGCAGTCTGAAGATGAAGGAGATCAGTTATGTGCACTCGGAGGCATATGCGGCGGGAGAACTGAAACATGGCACGATCTCTCTGGTGGAGGACGGGATCCTGGTGGTCTGTGTCCTTACTCAGGATAAACTGTTTGAAAAGACTCTGTCCAATATGGTGGAAGTCAAGAGCCGGGGAGCATATCTCATGGGACTGACCAATTACGGAAATTATTCCATCGAAGACACGGCCGACTTTACCGTCTATGTGCCGCGGACGGATCCGCATTTTACCACGAGCCTGGCCATCCTCCCGCTGCAGCTTATGGGCTATTATGTGAGCTGTGCCAAAGGACTGGACGTGGATAAACCCAGGAATCTGGCCAAATCTGTGACCGTTGAATAGAATGCGTACAGAGCGGGAATTGTCATATCAGTGTAAAATATGTATAAAGTAACGAAAAAAATTGTGAAAAAAACATATTGTCAGACTAAAAAATTTATTGTATAATTGAAAGAAAGTGAAAAAAGTACATGAATGGGCATGGAAACAAATTGGTTTTCCATGCCCTTTTTGAGTTTCAGCAGTTGAGAGTCCGTGAAAACGTGCTTTTGGCGGCTGCAAAAAGGAGTGGATAAGATGGATAGTATGGATCGCAGCATATTGAAATGTCTCAGTGAGAATTCCCGGCAGTCGGCGACGGAGATCAGCCATAAGGTGCATCTGTCGATTGCAGCAGTGATTGAGAGGATCCGCAAACTGGAGCGGACAGGGATCATTCAGCAGTATACGATCGTGGCGGACCAGCAGAAGATCGGGAATGAAGTGACGGCTCTGATGGAGGTGTCACTGGAGCATCCCAGGTATTATGAGGAATTTACCAGAGTCATGAATGAAAATCCCAACATTGTGGCGTGTGATTATCTGACCGGAGATTATGATTTCATGCTGAAGATCCAGACCCGGTCGTCCGACACACTGGAGCAGCTTCATCGGGTGATCAAGAGCATCAAAGGGGTATCCGGCACGAAGACCTATTTTGTGCTGAAAGAGATAAAAAACGGACTTACTGCCTTTTCCGAGGCATAGATATAATAGAAGTCAATTTTACAAAATCATAAAACGGAGGGAAATGTGTAAATGGATAATTTTCTGAAGACCGTTGAACAGATCAACGGCGTCTTGAACAATTTCATATGGGGGCCGTATATGCTGGTCTTCTTTCTGCTGGTGGGCGGTATGTTCACCATCCGGACCGGCTTCTTCCAGATCACCAGGATCAAAAACTGGATGGAGGTGACGATCCTGAGCGTCTTTAAGGACCGGAAGGTACTGAAGACGGAAGACAGGCATTCGATCTCACAGTTTCAGTCCCTGTGTACGGCGCTGGCGGCTACCATAGGCACCGGCAACATCGCAGGTGTGGCCACCGCCATTGCCCTTGGCGGTCCGGGAGCGGTATTCTGGATGTGGCTGTCTGCTTTTCTGGGCATGATGACCAACTATGCAGAGAATACGCTGGGTATTAAATACCGCTACCGCAATGAGCGCGGCGACTGGATCGGCGGCGCCATGATCTACATAGAGAGAGGGCTTCACTGCAAATGGCTGGCTGTGCTTTTCTCCATATTCTGTTTCCTTGCTTCTTTCGGCATCGGAAATATGACCCAGGCAAATTCCATCTCCAGCGGACTGAGGGATTCCTTCGGTGTTCCGGCATGGGTGACGGCAGTGGTGATCATGTTCTTCGTGGCGCTGGTCATCGTGGGCGGTATCAAGAGGATCGCATCGGTTACGGAGAAGATCGTTCCCTTTATGGCGGTGTTCTATATTGTGGGCGGCCTGGTGGTTATCCTTGCCAATGTGCAGGCAGTCCCGGCGGCTTTTGCCATGATCTTTCGGGAGGCGTTCAACTTCCAGGCAGCAGGAGGCGGTGTCCTCGGTTACGGCATCGCAGTAGCCATGAAACGGGGAATTTCCAGAGGCGTCTTCTCCAATGAGGCAGGTCTTGGTTCTTCCGTTATGGTGCATTCGGCCTCTGACGTGGAGGAGCCGGTGATCCAGGGCATGTGGGGTGTGTTTGAGGTGTTTGCGGACACCATCGTAGTCTGCACCATCACCTGTCTGACCATTCTGACTTCCGGGGTCTATGATCTGGAGGGCTATCTGACGGCCATCGCAGCAGGGGGAGAGAATGCGGTGGTGTCCGGAACGACGCTGACGGCCAACGCATTCGCATCCGTGATCCCTCACGGAGATAAGTTTGTTGTCATCGCCATTATGATGTTTGCCTTCTCCACGATTCTGGGCTGGTCCTATTACGGAGAGCGCGCGGTGGAATATTTATTCGGAATCAGGGGGATACTTCCCTACAAGGTCATTTTTGTCATCGTGATCTTCTTCGGATGCACCGGTTCCCTTGCGCTGGTATGGGATATTGCAGATACGCTGAACGGCTTTATGTCTGTGCCCAACCTGATCGCGGTTACGCTGCTGAGCGGCGAAGTGGTGGAGATGACGAAGGCATATCTGAAGAAAAAACAGTTCTCATAGGTTGCTATTTTAAGACATCTGTGATATGATACAACTCGTAAAAGCATGGGGATTTATAAGGGAATGGGTATTTTGCGAAATGACAAAGGAGATGTCGAAGGAATTAAGGTGCATGCTGTCTGTAAAGGGGCTGCCGCTCTTTGAGCGTGCGACGGTCTTTGCGACAGTAGCCCACTGCGGTACGACGAGAAAGGGGAATCGGATCCCTTATCTGGTCCATCCCATGGAGACGGCGGCGATTGTGGCGGAGATGACGGATGATCAGGAGCTGATCGCGGCAGCGGTGCTGCATGATGTGGTGGAAGACACGGAAGTAACGCTCTCGGAGATCCGGGAGTATTTCGGGGAACGCATTGCATTCTATGTATGCGGTGAGACCGAAGACAAGCGTCAGGAGCTTCCGCCGGAGAGTACCTGGCTCGTGCGCAAGCAGGAGACCATTGCATTCCTGAAAGAACGGGCGGACAGAGCTGCGAAGATTCTGGCACTGGCGGACAAGCTGTCCAATATGCGGTCCGTGGCCAGGGATGTGCAGAATGTGGGCGACCGGCTCTGGGAACGCTTTCACCAGAGAGACCGGTCCATGCATGGATGGATGTACCGGCAGGTGGCGGAGGCGCTCCGGGAACTTCAGGATTATCCGGCTTGGAAGGAGTACGACCGGCTGATCCGCAGTGTATTTGAAGAGAGTTAGCACAGATGGGGGACTGTAGACGAGTACAGTCTCTCATTCTTTGTGAGTATAAAGACAGCATTTTACCGGACCGCAGGTCAGCGGTATATGACAGGAGGAGATCAAGATGAAACCATATTGTGAATGGAGCAAAGAAGAACTGCTTGCATTGAAGGAGAAGCTTGCGAAGCAGTATGAAGACGCGAAGGCAAAGGGTCTGAAGCTGGACATGTCCAGAGGAAAGCCTGCTGCAGAGCAGCTGGATATGACTATGCCCATGATGGATATCTTCAACCGGGATTTTGACATGCGGGATGAGCAGGGAGTTGATGTGAGAAATTACGGCAATCTGGAGGGCATCATCGGTGCCCGCCGTCTGCTGGGGTCCATGCTGGGAGTGGACCCAGAGCATGTGATCGTCTTTGGTACGGCGAGCTTAAGCGTCATGTACGATACGGTCTCCCGGTCCATGACACACGGAGTTATGGGCAGTACGCCCTGGTGCAGGCTGGACAAGGTGAAATTTCTGTGCCCGGCTCCGGGATATGACAGGCATTTTGCCATTACGGAGCATTTCGGCATTGAGATGATCACCATTCCCATGGACGAGAACGGTCCGGATATGGATCTGGTGGAAGAATATGTGAAGGATCCGGCGGTCAAGGGAATCTGGTGTGTGCCTATGTATACAAACCCTCTGGGGATCACGTATTCGGAGGAGGTCTGCAGACGGATGGCGGACCTTAGTCCGGCGGCGGCGGATTTCCGGATCTACTGGGATAATGCATACTGCGTCCATCATCTGTACGATGACAGGCAGGATACCCTTCCGGAGATTCTGTCCATGTGCAGGGCCAACGGCAAGGAGGACATGGTGCTGATCTTCGCATCCACATCCAAAATCAGCTTTGCAGGAGCCGGTATCAGCTGTATCGCCGCTTCCCTGGGGAATCTGGAGTGGGTGAAAAAGTCCATGACGATCCAGATCATCAGCCATGACAAGATCAATCAGCTTCGCCATGTGCTGTATTTTCAGAATCTGGACGGGGTAAAAGAACATATGAGAAAGCATGCGGCGATTATGCGCCCGAAATTCGATCTGGTCCTGGAGACACTGGAGAGAGAACTGAATGGACTTGAAATCGGTACCTGGACGAAGCCGCTGGGCGGATATTTCATTTCCTTCAATACCATGGACGGCTGCGCGAAGGAAGTGGTGGAAAAATGCAGGGAGGCGGGTGTGACACTGACTGGGGCAGGGGCGACCTATCCATATAAGAAGGATCCCCACGACAGCAATATCCGGATTGCACCGTCTTATCCGACTCTGGAGGAACTGAAGATCACAAGCGAGCTGTTTGTGCTGTGTGTGAAGCTGGTGAGTGTGGAGAAACTGCTGGAAAAGAGTGCATGATTTCTTCCAGTGAAAACGATATCTGAAACAAAAAGAACTGTCTGGAAATGGAGCGTCCAGTTTCCGGACAGTTCTTTTTGCTGCAATTCAAAACGCTCTTTTACAGGGACTGTCAGTGTGAGGTGTCTACAAGTACAATGCTGGAGTCTCCAAGACGGGCCTGTTCCAGCACGGCTATGGCCAGTTTCTGGAAGGAACTGCAGGAAGAAGATGCGCCGGTCAGAGCATCAATGCCTTCTGCTGACTGTCCATCCCGAAGTTGTCCAGCATAATAGCGGGTATATTCATTGGGGTAGGTGCCGTTGGAGTGAAGCATAGTCTGCATGTAGGCATTATCCCAGCTTTTAATAAAACCACTGGCATTTTCTGCATTGTACTCCACAGAGACGATGCTCCCGTCCTTCACCATGATGGTAATATATTCTTTCCAGCCGAAATTAAAATCTGCAGCCTGGGCTGTGTAATAGCCGTCCTGGAGGCCTGTTTTCCCGCTGCAGGCGGTCAGTGAGAGCATTGCCAACAGCAGCAGAAAGAGAATCAGACTCGGTAATCGTTTCATGGATTTTGTTCCTCCTTTAAAACAAATTTATTTACCTGTGCGCGAAGCGATTCTGCTTCTGCCGCCAACAGTCCGCTGGACTGTTCTGTTCCTTCGGCATTTTGAAGATTGCGGTCAGCGATGGCAGAGATGGTCTCAATGCGTTCATCCATGATGGACAGGGCGATCTCCTGACTCTGTACTGCTGACACAAGATGATCAGAGATTGCACTGATCTGGTCAGAAACAGAAGAAATGGAATGCAAAGAGTCTGCGGTATCTGCAGTCAGTTCCACACCAGTCTGGATAATGGCCCGGGTACTGTTTACCATATTTGTGGCGTTTCCGGCGGCTTTTGCACTTCTGGAAGCAAGCTGCTTGACTTCATCGGCAACCACGGCAAATCCTTTTCCGGCACTTCCGGCCCGGGCGGCTTCCACGGAAGCGTTGATGGCCAGGATGCTGGTCTGGAATGCAATATCTTCAATGGCTTTGGCGATCTTGGTGATTTCCTGAGCATTGGTACTGATGTCATCCATGGCTCCGGAAAGGGAAGACATACGTGTGTTGGCTTCCTGAACACACCGGGCGATTTCAGCTGTTTTGATACGGGTCTGGCTGCTGCTTTCAGTTACGCTGGCCAGCCGCTCTTTCACGTGGGCAACTTCCTGGATCAATGCTTCTGTAGCCTGGTTCTGTTCCACAGAGGCCTGATGAAGCTGGCCGGACTGTCCGTTCAGTTCCTCGGACATACTGGCCAGACGGGCTGCTGCAGCTCCAAAGCCCATGATCGTCTCGTTCAGGGATTGGATGATGGTGCCAAGACTGGTCCGGATCAGGGCAAAATCTCCTTTGTAGTCCACCTGAGGATCCACCCGAAGATTTCCGTTTGCGATCCGGGTGAGAACCTGCTGAATATCGGATATGTAACAGTTGACACTTTCCAGTGTGGAAGCAAGCGTCCGGGTCATGATCTCCAGTTCATCTCCGGAGTGGACCGGTATCACTTCTGTGTGCAGATCACCGTCAGAAAGAGCCACCATACGCTCGGTAACGCTGTGAACCGGACGGGAGATGGACCGGGACAGACGGAGGACCAGCAGGATGGAGAGGATCAGCACGAATAAAGTGGCAAACACCGCTACAAGCATGGCGGCATTGATCAGATGGCTGTAGTCGGATTTGGGAATCTGTATGATCAGGGACCACTGGGTAC
This sequence comes from Lachnospiraceae bacterium, assembly GCA_910574805.1. Lineage (GTDB taxonomy): Bacteria > Bacillota > Clostridia > Lachnospirales > Lachnospiraceae > Hominiventricola. The sequence goes on from CAJTCV010000003.1 coordinate 360,235, forward strand.
CCCGGACGGGAGAAAAGGCTACCAGCATTTCTTCTCCGTCAACAGAGAATTCGACGGCTCCGGTTTCGCCGGTGGTTATATGGTCAACCGCTTTGTCATTTCCGCCGTTTTGCTGAGCTATGGTGCTCCCGGCCTGGACCAGGGACTGTTCCGGATGACCTGTGATAATTCCCTGACGGTTGGCCATATATGCCATACCGTGTCTGCCCAGATTGATGCTGCTGATCACATCGTTGAGTGTGTCGTATTTGTAGACACCTGCCACATACATGACTGTTTCACCGTTTTCTTTTACCGGCATTCCCATGGTGATACCCAACTGATCCTGAAAGATTGTGGAAGAATCCGTAGTCAGATTATCTGTTTCACGCAGAAGTGCAAAAAAACGGTCTTCCAGATGTTCCGGTGCACCATCAATTCCCTGGATCAGCTGTCCGTTCAGATCATACAGGGCGATGGTGTGCAGCTCGTAGATTTCTGCCGCTTCCGTCAGGACTTCCTGTCGGTCTGTCTGAGCCTCAGAAATGTTAAGGGAAGACTCTTCGGTGTTATGATCTGCAGCATTGTTATCGGATGCTTCCTCCGGATAGTCGCCGTCTGAAGTACTGTTCATACGGGGGTCTCCGGCGATGGTCATCATCCGGTCTGCCAGCATGTGGATATTGGCTTCCACGGTTTTGGCTGATTGTCGGGCCATGGGCTGCAGACTGTCCAGCAGGATGCTGTTCGCCAGCGACTGCATGGAAAGTGCCATGATTACACAGCAGACGACGACTAATACAAAGATGTTGAGTGTGGTATTTCTCAGGATTCGCCTGTTAAGGCTCTGTCTGGTCTCCCGGCCGTGGGAGGCTGATGCATTCTCGGCCATGTTTCTTCTCCTCTTTCCAATAACATAATAAAAGCCTCTTCATTCCACAGATAAGATCCGGACATTCTGTCAGCCAATGGATAAGATGCTTTTGTGTCAGTATACCATAAAATGGATAAAGAGAAAAGTGGTTTTCATAACAGGACTGTGTGGAAAATGCATTCTGTTGAGCAAAGTATGTAGAAGCGGATATAAAATTTACGTTCAGGTGAGTAAAGGGAACAGGGAGAATTTTGAAAAAGGGCGACAGATCTGAAGATCCGTCGTCTGGAAATTTATTCGATGCGGAACCGGCTGATCAGGGCATCGGTATTTCTTGCTGCTTCCGCAGACTTGGCAGCCAGGTTTTTCACTTCATCAGAGACTACAGAGAAGCCTTTTCCGGAGGCTCCGGCGCGGGCAGCCTCCACAGCGGCATTCAGAGCGAGAAGATTCGTCTGCAGGGCAATATCCTCAATCATCTTTATGATACTTCCAATCTGAGCGGAAGACTGATCAATGCTTTTGGTGGCGGCATTCAGCTGCTCCACCCGGGTATCTGCTTCCGACGTGTATCCGGTGGCTTTTTCTATCAGATTGCTGGCATTGCTGCAGCGGACCGTGCTGCTCTGGATCTGTGCAGTGATGTCAACTACATTGGACACAAGCTGGTTGATGGAAGCCTGTTGCTGTATGGTCCCCTGTGACAGTGCCTGAGCGCCGGCGGATACCTGATTGGCGCCGCTGTCTGCCTGTTTGGCAACCTGGGTGATGTCACGCATGACATTGGTGAGCTTAGTGCGGATGCTCTTCAGGCTTTCAGAAAGAACTTTGAAATTGATATAGATATGTACCGGTGTTTACATTCAGAAATACATATTCACTGTTGGGCAGACCTTCAATGTTCAGGCCCGGCAGTACATCCATCAGCCGGCTGGCATAGACTCCGGCTCCCACATAACCGATGCACTCCTGATTCTCAAAAGGGGATGATACATGGAGAGGATCATGCTGCCGGTTCCGGGAGATTTCATGATTCCCAGATTGGTCAGTTTCGGCTCTGCCGGTATCGTGCGCTGGAATTCTTCCAGGGATTCATCGATCCGGGTTGTGAAGCCAATGGCGCCCTGGGAAGTGTGGGTCAGAACGTAAGTGGAGGGGGATAGCGATGTACAATCCTTCAAAGCCCCCCTTGACTGCGGCAAAATCCTCTGTGTACTGTTGTCCTTTCTGCAGATGTACCGGATCTTCCGGGTTTATGAGCAGATCCGCACGTTGCTGCCCAGAGCGAAGGCAGTCATATATTCTTCGGCAGAAGCTACATAGTCATTGATGATCGAAGCTCTGGATTCTACTGCGTCAATCATCTGGTTGGTAATATTATTCTTTACCATGGAAGAAACGCGGCTGGATACGATGACCCAGAGCAGCAGCATTCCGGTAAAAGTGATGACAGTGGTGATTATGCCGATACGTGTGGCAAGCTTTTAACTGGTCAGAAATTTCATAAAGATTCTCATCCAAAAAAGAATATGATTTTCAGATCGGAGCTGTCCCCATATCTATCTTTTTTATAAAGTACGATTTCGTACTGACTGCCACGGCCGTGGAGGATGGATATTTTGTGCAGGAATTGAAGATCCGGGAGACGTAAGATAGTTTCTGGAAACAGAACTTAAAATGAAGAGGTGATAACTGTGCTGTCTGTTTTTATCTGTGAGGATGAGGAACCGGTCCGGGAGGCGGAGCGGGAATATCTGGAGAAGCAGATTCTGATGAAAGGATATGATATGGAGGTCGTATGCTGTACCGGGTGTCCGGAGGAAGTTCTGGAAGTGATATCCGGTGAACGGGGCAGGGGGATCTATTTTCTGGATGTGGAATTAAAGGGTGCGACCATGGATGGATTCAGACTGGGGCAGGAAATCCGGAAACGGGATGCCAGAGGATTTCTTATCTATGTGACAGCCTTTCAGAATCTGGCATTTGAGACATTTCGTTATCATCTGGAAGCGTTGGATTATATCTGCAAGGGAGATCAGAGACAGATGCTTAAGGGGATCGCCAGGTGTCTGCGCGTGGTCACAGAGCGGATGTGTGAGGAAAAAGGTCGGCAGCAGGAGTATTTTACTGTAAAAGTGCTGGATGTGGTTCGGCATATTCCAGTGAATGAAATCCTGTATTTTGAGACGTCCGGCCGCACCCACCGGATTGAACTGCATGCAGAGCGGGAGCGTCTGGACTTTATTAGAAGCATGCAGGAGCTGGAACAGGAGCTTGGCGGGGATTTTCTGCGGAATCACAGATCCTGTCTGGTGAATGTGAAGCAGATTGCAGGGGCTGATCTGAAGAGGCGGGAGATTCTTCTGAGAAACGGGGAGCGCTGTGTCTTTTTCCGAAAAATGAAGAACAGAATTCTGGATCAGGTGTCCGTTCAGGCAGTGAAATGAATCATTCAGGCAGTCTGGGACCGATGATCGGGCTGGTATGTTAGAATGGACCAGAAGGATCAGGCCGGATGTATGGCGGACAGTACTGGCCAGGCGTGTCTTGCCCGTCAATGAAAGGCAATGGTCTTAGAAAAGTCTGGAGGGATGGATAAAATGGCAGAGAAACATATGAACAAGAAGGAGCTGTCAATTTTTTTTGCTCACAGCCTATGGCGTTACATATCTGATGGGGCTTCTTATGTGGTATGGAAGCAACGCTTCCATAGATCTGAGTGCATTTCCCAATGCACAGATGATGTATCCGGCAGCAGGGGTCATGCTGGCGTATCTGTTGGCAGGAAAAGGCAAACGGCAGGTGCCCGGATGGTTTTTCATGGTCTTTCTTCTGTTGACCGGGGTACTGATCGGCGTGTCTGTGCTGTCAGTGGTGATGCCGGAGAAAACGGTGATTATGCCTGGTGGAGAGATTTCCGTGTGGATGACGATAACACAGCTGGTTCTGATCGGAGGAAGTATTTTCTGCTGGATTGCGCTTCTGGTGGATGGAAAGGTCCGAAGGAGAGGCTGCGGACCTGGCTGGAAGAACGGGAAAGCGTCCTGGCTGTGTATGCTGCTGTTTAATGGCGCTTTATTTTCTGCGCGCCGGTATCGGGTATGCGTTGAGCGGGGAAGGGGCTGTTTTGCAGGAGCGTTTCGGACTGAGGACGGGCGTGCTGATCCTGGGCGTTGTGTGGGGACTGTGGCACCTGCCCTGCGATTTCTTCTATTATGTGACACCGGAGAAGGGATTGATCATGACGGCAACACAGATTATCACCTGTGTGAGTCTTGGCATCTTCTTTGCCTGGGCGTACAGGAAGACCGGCAATCTCTGGGTACCGGTAATTCTGCATTATATGAACAACAATCTGGCGCCGTTGATTGCTAATACATACTCGGCGGATCTCTTTCAGGATCAGGAAATTACCTGGGGAATGCTTCCTGGAGCTGTGCTTATGAACGGACTGATTTTTGGTTTCTTTTTGCTTTCCAAAGAGTTCCGGGAGAAAAAAGAATGAATCATAAAGAGGAAGAGAAGCCTAGACTTCTCTTCCTGCCATATAATTGATGAACTGCTGCGCGGTTCTTCCGGAGATACCGCCATGGCTCAATTCCCATTTGTTTGCCTCTGCACACAGCTCATCGTCAGAGCAGGTGATGGAAGGATAACGTTTTCTGAGTTCTTTCACAATGGTGAAATATTCCTTCGGGGACGGCTTTCCATAGTAGATCGTCACGCCGAACCGGGCCACCAGAGACAGCTTTTCCTGCATGGTGTCGGAGCGGTGCATGCCGTTGTCGGTCTCCATATCATCCCGGTCGTTCCAGGTCTCCTTGATCAGATGTCTCCGGTTGGAGGTGGCATAGATCAGCACATTGTCCGGTCTGGTCTCCATGCCGCCCTCGATGACCGCCTTCAGATATTTGTATTCGATCTCAAATTCCTCAAAAGACAGGTCGTCCATGTAGATGATGAACCGGTAATTCCGGTTCTTTACCTGAGCGATGATGCTGGACAGGTCCCTGAACTGGTGTTTGTAGATCTCGATCATCCGGAGCCCCTGGTCATAATATTCATTCAGGAGCGCCTTGATGCTGGTGGATTTTCCGGTTCCGGCATCTCCGCAGAGGAGCACATTGTTGCAGGGAAGCCCTCTGATAAAGGCTTCCGTGTTGTCAATAAGCTTTTTCTTCTGGATCTCATATCCGATCAGGTCGTTTAGTACCACCCGGTCCGTGTTGTTGATGGGCAGAAATTCCACGCCTTCCTCCAGGTGTCGGATGCGGAAGGCCCGGTTCAGACCGAACATGCCGACTCCGTATGCGGCATAGAAATCCGTCACGATATGGAAGATCTCCTGCTCGTCTGCTGCCTGCTCCAGCCTTTCGCTGATCATCTGTACCTTCTCACTGACATTTTTATTATACATGCGTTCCTTTTTCTGGATGGAACGGTAATTGCAGATGGTAGAGAAACAGTCGATTCCGAGCGCTTTTTCAATCGGAGAGAAATCAAAGTCAAACAGTTTTTTGAAGATGGCAAAATCTCCTTTGGCAAAATGGTTGACGGTTCCGTCGTTGGCGCCTGTCTTCTCACTGGTCATGCTGAAGGAATTTTCATTGGTCAGCAGGATGAAGGTCAGGTAGTTGTGCCACAGATTTTTGTCAAAGCCATATTGGGTGGCAAGGTCCAGAAGCGCTTTCATCTGCTCATAGATCCGGGTGGTCAGCTCAGCAGGGGTGCCGCGTCCGCGGTCAAAATCCTCGAAAATACCGGAAAGCTTCAACAGGATGCTGTCCTCTCCCAGATCCCGGTATAAGATCAGTCTTGCAATATCTCTGTACATAAATGCAGATTCCTTTCTTTTGCAGGGGGCGTTTGGAATGTTATTTCATAAATATAAAATAAAGGAGTACCAGGATACCCAGCAGAATGCGGTAATATCCAAAGGGCTTGAAATCATTTTTCCTGATATATCCCATCAGGAACCGAATGGCCAGAATGGACACAAGAAATGCCACTGCCATGCCCACGACCAGTAGAGAAAGTTCGGCTGCTGTAAAGGCAAAGCCGAATTTCACGATCTTCAGAAGACTGGCGCCGAACATAACCGGAATCCCGAGGAAAAAGCTGAATTCTGCCGCCACGCTTCTGGAAGCGCCCAGAAGAATGCCTCCTAGAATCGTCGCGCCGGAACGGGAGGTGCCCGGGATCAGTGACAGGACCTGGAAAATGCCGATACCGATGGCCGGAGACCAGGTGATGTCGCTCAGGGAATTAATGCGCGGCTTCCTTCCCCGATTATGGTTCTCTACAAGGATGAACAGGATTCCGTAGATGATCAGAGTGACGGCAACGGTCCAGGGATTGTAGAACATCTCATCCAGCACGTCGTCAAAAGGAATACCGATGGCGGCCGCGGGGAGGACGGCTGCGAGAACCCGGAACCAGAGAGCCCAGGTATCTTTTTTGATCCATCCGTCTGCAGGTGAGCAGAAGGGCCACAGCTTTGGGAAATACAGGACGACCACTGCCAGGATCGCACCCAGCTGGATGACGACCAGAAACATCTCCATAAATTCCGGAGAGACATTAAGCTTCATGAACTCGTCCACGAGGATCATATGTCCGGTGCTGGAGATGGGGAGCCATTCCGTGATCCCCTCCACGATTCCAAGGATGATAACTTTTAAAACTTCCAACATGGTAAAATACTCCTTTGAAAAAGATTATGTCCATTGTACCTATCTGACCGAAAAAAGTCAATGTATGCGGGGGATTTCCCTTTTCTTAATAATGTATTAACAAAAACGACAAAATATGCTATGATGGTGGAAAAGTGAGGGAGCAGATCATGAGACAACAGCTGGTAGATAAATTTCTGGAAATCTATGGAGAAGGGGACGGGGTGGGCGTCTATTTTGCGCCGGGAAGAGTCAATCTGATCGGAGAGCATACAGACTACAACGGAGGTCATGTATTCCCGTGTGCACTTACCGTGGGGACCTATGCGGCAGCCCGGCTGCGGGAGGATACGGAACTTCATCTTTATTCGCTGAATTATCCGGAGAGCGGGATGATCCGGTGTTCCCTGCAGGATCTGGCCTACCGTCAGAAGGACGGCTGGGGGAACTACCCCAAGGGAGTCGTACAGACCTTTATGAGCAAGAACTGCAGGATCGGGCAGGGGCTTGATATTCTGTATTACGGAGATATCCCCAAGGGGCTTGGCATCGGATCCTCCGCATCCATTGAGGTGGTGACGGGTCTGATCCTGAAGGAGCTGATGGGGCTCGAAGATATCACGATGATCGATATCGCTCTGTTCAGTCAGCTTGCGGAGAATGAGTATATCGGGATGAGCTGCGGGATCATGGATCCTTTTACCATTGCCGTGGGGAAAAAGGATCATGCCATCTTTCTGGATACCAGTGATCTCACCTATATGTATGCGCCGCTGGCACTCGCTCACGAGAAGATCATCATCACCAACAGCCGGAAGAGCCGCTCGGCGGTGGATGAACGGTATCACGAGCGCCGTATCCAGTGTGAACAGGCGTTAAAAGAGCTTCAGACAGTGATCGCGATCCGGGACCTGGGAGAGCTGACCGCGGAAGTGTTTGAGAAGGTGCAGGAAATGATCGGAAGTCCGGTACGGCTCAGGAGAGCGCGTCACGCGGTGACAGAGAATCAGAGGACGATTCAGGCGGTGGAAGCGCTGAAGCGGGGAGATATCTTTGAATTCGGGCAGCTGATGAATGCGTCTCATCTGTCCCTGAAGGAAGACTATGAGGTGTCCTGTGAGGAACTGGATATTCTGGTGGAGGAAGCATGGGATATCGACGGGGTTCTGGGTTCCCGTATGATGGGAGCGGGCTTCGGAGGCTGTACGGTCAGTATCGTGGAGAACAGCGCAGTCAATGAGTTCATCCGGAAAGTCGGAGAAAATTATGAGCAGAGGACAGGACTTCACGCAGAGTTTTATGTGGTGGAGACAGGAAATGGGGCTTCGGTTTTATAAGCCCTTTTTTATTTTGCATGCGGTATCGGAAATCTTAAGAAATCTTAATTGTGAGCGGGGGGACTCGTAAGAATGGATGCGGCGTGATACACTTATTTATACAGAAAAATGGTGTATGCGGTGACAGGCAGGTGTGTCTGCGGGTTTTGACAGATCATGGAGGACGGGTGACAGAATGCAGGAAAAACAGAGGATACTTGTGGCGGATGACGAGCCGGAGATCAGAGAGGTTCTTCGGATGATGTTGGGGAGCGAAGGGTACGAGATACTGGAGGCAGTGAACGCAGAGGAAGCGGTGGAGCAGGCGGAACGGGTGGATCTGGTCATTCTGGATGTGATGATGCCTGGAGAATCGGGAATCCAGGCATGTACGAGGATCCGGGAGAAGACCAATGTGCCGATTCTCTTTCTGACGGCAAAGTCGGGAGAGCACGATAAGGTGATCGGATTTTCCGCCGGAGGGGATGATTATCTGGTGAAGCCTTTTTCCTATATGGAGCTTTTGTCCAGGGTGAAAGCGCTGATCCGGCGGTACCGGGTCTATCAGAGATCGGAGAAAGAGGAAGGAAAGATTGTCTTTTATCGGGATATTACCATTAATCAGGAGCTTCAGACCGTGCAGATGAACGGGCAGGATATCTCGCTGACGGAAATGGAGTATCAGATTCTTCTGTTGCTGGTATCAAATCCAAGAAAGGTATTTTCGGTGAAGGAAATCTATGAGACGATCTGGAAGGAGCTGTTTTTCCCCAATTCCGGCAATACGGTGATGGTACATATCCGGAATATCCGGCGGAAGCTGGAGAAGAACGGAGAATCCTATATACAGAACATCTGGGGAAGAGGTTATTGTGTTAATTAAGAAAAGAAGACGGAGACTGACACTGGAGCTGGTCATGATGACGCTGATCTCTCTGATCGCCGGAGTCCTGACTGCTCAGCTGGTGGAGGATATGGGCATTCAGCTGATGCTGAACAAGCTGCAGAATGAAGATTATTACGACCGCCAGACCGAGGACTGTCTGAACCGCCTGCAGGGATTTATCGAAGAAAATCAGGTGACGCAGGAAAATATCGAGCTGCTGGCTTCCTGGGCGCAGATGGAAAAAAATGTTTATGTGGTGTTCTACCAGGACGTAGACGCGCTGTTCAGCACGACGACGATCCCCATAGAGGAGGATGCGGAGATCGCCCTGAACGGCAGCGGGCTTCCGTACTATGATGTGACGCTGTCGGACGGTACGCTGATCAAGGCGGAGCTGGAATGCTATATGGACAACCAGATGTTTTATCTGGTGGATCTGGCAGGCTATACGATGGGCGGCGGTGTATTTGTCCTTCTGCTGTTTGCGCTGATCCACCGGAAGATCCGCTACATCAACCATCTGAATCAGGAACTGAAGATCCTGGGAAGCGGCAATCTGGAATATCCCATGACCATCCGGGGAAATGATGAGATCACCGGGCTGGCGGAGGGCATTGAACATCTGAAGAACAGCATTCTGGACCAGCAGCTTATGAAGGACGAGGCGGAAAAGGCGAACATGGAGCTGGTGACGGCCATGTCCCATGATCTGCGCACGCCCCTGACTTCCCTGATCGGTTATCTGGAGCTTCTGACCATGCAGCGGTATACGGACGAGGCGCAGATGCAGAGCTATCTGAACCACTGCCGGGAGAAAGCCTTTCAGCTGAAGCGGATGTCGGACCGTCTGTTTGAATATTTTCTTGTGTATGGGAAACGGGAGAGACAGTACCATTTTCAGGCGCTTTCCTGTGAAAGCCTTCTGGAGGACCTGTGCAACAGCCAGTTTTTTGACTGGCAGGAGCAGGGCGGGACGCTGGAGTGCCGCATCAGGGAGCTTTCCGGCGCGGTTCAGGTGGACAGCGACTACCTGCAGCGGGTCATCGATAATCTGCTGTCCAATCTGAAAAAATACGGGGATACGGAATATCCGCTGGAGATCCTGGCGGAGGTGATGGACGGGATGCTTTGCATCTGCATTCAGAACCATATCAAAAAACAGGGCAACCTGAAGGAAAGCACCCAGATCGGACTTCGGACCTGCAGAAAGATCATGGAAGAACATCAGGGCGCTTTCGCGTGGTATCAAAAAGGAGAATCCTTTGTGGTGGAGCTGCAGCTGCCGGTTTCCCCGCGGGAGGCGTAAGCTTTTGCGGACGGGCGGGAGTCCGAATGGTTTACCGGTGACAGCATTCGGCTGATATTATCCAGAAACAGTCGAAAGGAAAGGTTCCGGTTTTCTTTGCTGTATACAAAATAGACGTCGAAGGAGATATCCAGGTCGGTCAGCGGCAGATAACGGATATATTTCTCATAGGAAGAGTATCTGATTACAAATTCCGGAATGACTGCCGTACACGAGTTGATGGATACTTTCAAAAGGGCGCTGTCCAGATCCGGCATGGTGGTGTTTTGCCTGCTGGAATCAAAGAGCACATTGGTTTCCCTGTTTAAACGGGAGTAGGATATGGATGTGCCTGACGCAAAAGGGTGGTCTTTGCTGACTGCGGCCATGAGGGAATAGGACTGGATTAACAGTGCCTCATAGCGGTCAGCAAACGGCGGATTGAAAGTAAATATTCCATCCACTTCATTTTTCAACAGTAATTTCTGCACGTTTTTTCGGTTATTTCTCAACAGTTCCAGATGGATATCCGGATGTTTCTGATAGAAATTTCCAATGATGTCCGTCAGGATACATTGTTCAATGCCTCTGATATAGGCGAGCCGGATGATTCCGGCATAGCCGGTCTTCAATCGTTCCGCAAGATTCTGGCAGGCAGCGGCGGAATCCAGTACCTGCTGTGCTTCATACAAAAGAATGCTTCCGTTTTCCGTCAGGGAAACGCTTTTTTTGCTGCGCTCAAATACGGGAAAACCGACGGCTTCTTCCAGATGCCGGATATGGTTGGTGACAACTGTCTGCGATAAATAAAGATTTTCTGCCGCTCTGGTAAAATTCAGAGTTCTTGCGACTTCCAGAAAACATTCCAGCTGACGTAAATTCATAAACTTACTCCTGTCATCATGCAAAAATGAGATAAAGGTTAATAACTAAAAGATATTATATTATATTTTTATTATATTGAAAAGATATAAATAAACCATATATAATCTTGTTCGGGAGGGATAAAAGTGAGACGTTTTGTTGTATATTTTGTCGGCCTGAATCTGCTGGCGCTGGGAATTGTTTTAAATATATCCACAAATCTGGGAGTTGCGGCGCTGTCCAGTTCTATCTACGCAACATCGGTCATATTTAGTCTGTCTCTTGGGACGGCATCCATAATCTGGTATCTGCTGTTCGTGGCGGTTCAGTGCATATTAACCGGAAAAATAAAGAGGGAATTTCTTCTTGAGATTCCGCTGTCATTTGCATTTGGATTCTTAAATGATTTTTATGACCGGCTGCTCCACATTACGCCCTGCAGTGCCGTACAGTCCGGATTTCTGTTGTTGATCGCGGTGGCCTGTATTTCCATGGGCGTGTTTCTGACTTCAAAGACGGAGCTGGTGCTGAATCCAGGAGACGGGATGGTCAGGACCATAAGCAGAGTTTTTCAAAAACCATTTTATATGACAAAAAACTGTTTTGATATATCCATGATTCTGGCGTCGCTGGCATTGAGCGCGGCGACGGGAAATCCGGTTCTGGGAATCGGAGCAGGAACGATTATTTCCGCACTGTTCACCGGAAGGTTTATCAAGTGGTGGGACAGACTGTTCGGTGAAAAAGTGCTGGGATATATGCAGCTGGAAACGAAATTCTGAGCATATCTGCCGAAAGAAAAGGAGGGAGTCTGTACAGGCGGAAAACTGCTCAGGCAAAACAAATACCAGGAGGTTATGTTATGAAAGTAAAGAAAATTGGATTGCTGCTGTCAGCGATGTGTCTGGCGGCAGGAGTGTCGGCATGCTCAGGAGAGCAAGGAAGCAGAGTCTGCGGTCCCCGCAGGCGCAGAATCGGAGGCAGGAGCAGAGACTGAAGCCGGGACAGAGGAAGTGTCACTGGAAACGATTGTAGACGCTGCGATTCTGGTACAGGGTTATGAATGGGGACCGGGAGTTCCAAAGATCATTCTGGAATTTCAGAATGAAGTGTCTGAAGTAAGTGCAGAAAATCTGACGGTTGTAACTGCTGATGTGGAGAATGTGTATATTTGTGACGAACATGGTGAGAAAACAGATGCGGCCTCCAAACATGTTGCCATCGAAATGGAAACACTGTCAAAAGATCAGAGATCGCCGTTTACATACGACACAACAGTGAATATGAACAAATGGAAAGAATCTTATGAAATATCTCTGGAATGTGCAGATTTTACGGTGGACGGAAGGACAGGAGCTCTGGCGTTTTCCGGCGACTGCATGGAAAAGCGTATCTGTCCGGACACAGAAAGATTTTCAAAGAGAGATTCTTATACGGGTACATATCAGAATCCTTTTACCAGAGAAGAGGAAGAACCGACGCTTCATTTTACGGCAGCTTATCCCTGTTGCGAAGCATATGCATTTTATGAGTGCGAACGAAATGAGGATGGTACCTGTAAACTGGCAGAGGATGGAGGTATTGGAACTTCCATGTTTGAGTCGTCTGACAGAATCTGGTTGACGGAAGAAAAGATAAACGAGATCAAAGATCTCCCGATTTGGTTTGTTGTGTCAGCGGATGATACTGTAGTAGACCCTCAGAAATACGTACTGCCGTCCTATCAGGCGCTTGTAAAGGCGGACGCTTCAAACAGCTGGCTTTCTGTATTTGAAAGTATTGAGGGGACAGATAATCCGGAGGCGACTTACACAGGTCATTTTTCCTGGGTGTATCTGTTGAATGATCAGGTTACGGGTGTTCAGGATAAAGACGCGGTGCGGACGTCGGAAGATCAGGAACTGTTTGGAACAACTCCGACCAACAAAGGCGGAGGAATCTGTATGGCAGGTGACTATTCTAATATCTTCGACTGGCTGAATGTGCAGTCAAAGCAGTAAATGAGGTTTTAAATTATTAAGAACGGAGGGACAAACCATGGCAAGTAAATATGACGGTCTGGCCCGCATTATCATACAGAATGTGGGTGGAAAAGAAAACATTGCAGGGCTGACGCACTGTATTACAAGACTTCGTTTTCAGTTAAAGGACGAGTCGAAAGCGAATACGGATGTATTAAAGGCGACCGACGGAGTGGTGACGGTAATACAGTCAGGCGGACAGTATCAGGTGGTAATCGGAAATCAGGTAAGCGAGGTCTATGATGCGGTGTGTGAAAAAGCGCATCTTGCGGATATGACATCGGAAAGCGAAGATACGAAGAAGAAGGGACTTGGCGCAAATGGTGGGACTTGAGACGGCCGGTACGATTATGGAAGGCACCCTGCTGGCGTTGGACTACAAGATTACGTTTCTTGGGATTCCCATCGTATATCCGCAGTCCGGTTACACCTCGTCGGTCGTGCCGATCCTGATCGCGACCGGAGTCGGGGCACAGCTGGAGAAATATTTCAAAAAAGTGGTTCCGGATACTTTGAAACTGTTTTTTGTACCGTTCTGTACCATTGTGATTATTGTTCCGCTGACCTTTATTGTCATCGGACCGGTGGCAGGTATCCTCACGAATCTGCTGAATGTGGTATTTGGCTCCGTCTATATGATTCCGGTAGTTGGAGGTATTCTGTCCGGTATTCTGGTGGGAGCGCTGTGGCAGGTGCTCGTGATCTTCGGACTGCACTGGGCGATCATTCCCATCGGTATTGCCAATATGGCGACCTTCGGTTACGACGTGGTGATGTCTCCGTATTTTGCGGCTTCCTTCGCACAGTCCATGGTCGTCATGGCGATCTATATCAAGACTAAAGACACAAATATGAAGAGAATGGCGCTTCCGGCGCTGATTTCCGGTCTGTTCGGCGTGACGGAGCCGTGTATCTACGGTATTACGCTGCCGAAGAAGAAGCCCTTTGTCATCTCCTGTATCGCGGCGGCCATCGGCGGCGCCATTATTGGCTGGGCAGGCGTTATGAGGTATCAGTCCGGCGCGCTGGGATTCTTCGGCTTTATGTCCTTTGTAAAAGCAGGGGAGCCGTTGTCCGGTCTGATCTGGGCGGTGATCGGTGTGGCCGTTGCCATGATTCTGGCGTTTGTTATGACCATGGCAACCTACAGTGATGAGGAACCAAAGACAAAACAGACGAAAAAGTCCGCTTCGGACACAGCCGGCCCCAGGGTGATTGTTTCCCCTTTTACCGGAAAAGCTGTTTCTTTGAGTGAAGTGGAAGACGAAGTGTTTTCCGGAGGCATGATGGGACAGGGACTTGCAGTGATTCCTGAGGATGGAAAGGTCTACAGCCCCTGCGACGGAACCGTCAGTACGGTCTTCCCTACCGGTCATGCGGTTGGAATCACAGCGGACAATGGAGTGGAAGTGCTGATTCATATCGGTATGGATACGGTGAAGCTGGACGGAAAAGGCTTTACCAGGAAAGTCAAGGACGGTGATCGGGTAAAGACGGGACAGCTTTTGATTGAGTTTGATCTGGAACTGGTGAAGCAGGCAGGCTATTCCGTGGTAAGCCCGGTGATCATCTCCAATACAGACGAATTTTCGGACGTGGCGCCGACTGCGTCCGGGAATGTGAAGCCGGGTGACGAACTGATTGTGGTAATGTAGAAAAACGGCGGAAGTCCGGACAAAACATGGAGAATTTTAAGATGGAAAGACGGAAGGAAGAACTTTTGGACTGCATGGTTTTATCCGGGCAGAAGCGGGCATGAAACAGGAGGAAAAGATATGAACAGAATGCCGGAAGATTTTTTGTGGGGCGGAGCGACTGCAGCGAACCAGTGTGAAGGAGGATTCGCGGAGGGAGGCAGAGGCCTGGCCAATGTGGATGTGCTGCCGGCCGGTCCGGACAGACGCGCGGTCATGGAAGGAACGCTTCCCATGCTGTCGTGCGATGAGGCGCATGAGTATCCGTCTCATGAGGCCATCGATATGTATCATCGTTTTAAAGAAGATATCCGTCTGTTTGCGGAGATGGGATTTAAATGCTATCGGTTTTCCATATCATGGTCCAGGATTTTCCCCGGAGGAGACGAGCCGGAACCCAGGGAAGAGGGACTGCGATTTTATGAGGAAGTGATCGACGAATGTCTGAAATACGGAATCGAACCGCTGGTGACGATCTGTCACTTTGACATACCGATGCATCTGGTGACGGAATACGGTTCTTGGAGAAACAGAAAAGTGGTGGACTTTTATCTGAATTTCTGCCGAGCGGTCGTGGAACGTTATAAGGGAAAGGTGAAATACTGGCTTACTTTTAACGAGATTAATATGCTGATGCATCTGCCGTTTATGGGAGCCGGGATTGTCTTTTCGCCGGAGGAAAATAAAAAGCAGGTTCAGTATCAGGCGGCGCATCATGAGCTTCTGGCCAGTGCGCTGGCGACAAACCTGATTCACGAGCAGATGCCGGAGGCGAAGGTCGGCTGTATGCTGGCGGCAGGAAGCTTCTATCCGTATACGTGCAACCCGGCGGACGTGTGGAGAGCCATGGAGCGTGATCGTGAAAATTATTTCTTCATTGACGTTCAGTCCCGGGGCGCATATCCTTCCTACGCGAAAAGGATGTTGGAAAGAGAAGAGATCCATCTTGAGATGGAAGAAGAAGACGAGAGGATTCTTCGGGAAAATACTGTGGATTTCATTTCTTTTTCCTATTATTCTTCCCGCCTGACCAGTGCGGACCCGGAGGTCTGCGGAAAAAGAACGACCGGAAATGTGATGTCTTCTCTGCGAAATCCACATCTCAATGTCAGCGAATGGGGATGGCAGATCGATCCGCTTGGTCTTCGGATTACGATGAATGCGCTGTATGACCGCTACCAAAAGCCGCTGTTTATCGTGGAGAACGGACTGGGAGCGGTGGATACTCCGGAGGAAAACGGGGAGATTCATGACAGCTATCGTATTCAGTATCTGCAGGAACATATCAAAAGTATGATGGATGCGGTTTTGATAGACGGGGTGGAACTTCTTGGATATACGGTGTGGGGATGTATCGATCTTGTCAGTGCCAGCACAGGAGAGATGAAAAAGCGCTATGGTTTCATCCATGTGGAGAAAGAGAACGACGGAACAGGCAGTTTAAAAAGGACGAAAAAAGATTCCTTTGCATGGTATCAGCAGGTGATTGCCACCAACGGAGCGTGTCTTTTATAATCAGTGAATTTGACAGAAGAATCAGATCCTTTAAGTCAATCGCGCCTGCGAATATTTCATTTTCATCCAGGACATAGATGGTCGAGATATTGTCGTTGTGCGCCGTCTGTTCGATCAGTTCATGCATGGCCTGACGTACGCTGATTCCGGAATGAAGGGCGATATAATTCGTGGTTATCCGGCTGCCAATCTCATTTTCGCCGAAAGAATTCAGCAGCATGATCTGCGTCTTCAGGCTGTTTCCCGGCAGTTCCATGGTTGCATTTATTATACGTCAATGGATAAAGAAGTCAAGCCTTTGCCGACGTTCTCTTATGTCATTCGCTCGCTTTTTTCGTTACCGGTATTCCCGGCAGCTTCCCCGGACGACCAGCGAGTGGGGAACGATGATCTTGGTGGCCAGAAGGTTCGGGTTCTCGATATGGTTGATCAGCTGCGAGGCGGCCTCAATGCCCAGCTGGAAGGAGTTGATATCCACCGAGGTCAGCTGCGGGGATGTGATGCGGGCAAAGAGGGAGTTGTTAAACGAGACAATGGACAGATCTTCGGGAACGGAAAGTCCCTGCTGTAGGCAGACTCTCTTCAGAGCTACCGCCAGGATATCGTCGCTGACCACTGCCGCGGTCGGCGGGTCATCCAGATTGACCAAAGTAAGGAAAGGCTCATTTTCATCCAGTGAAATCTGCTCCACTTCGACACAGTAGTCGGCGATCAACGGCAGGCCGTGTCTGGACAGAGCCATCTGGTAGCCGGCTTTTCGTTCGGCGGAGAAAAGCATGGTATATTCGCTGCCTACATAGGCGATTTTCCGGTGCCCGAGACCGTACAGGTATTCTGTGGCCTCCTGTCCGGCCAGCAGGTTGTCGTTGTCGATGTAGATGGTCTGATTGGCGTACTGCTTTGCCTTGCCGATCAGCACATAGAGCAGCCCCTCGCTGTACAGATAGTCGATGACGGGGTCATGTTCCCGGGAATACAGAACGATAAAGCCGCCGGCGTGATCGTCCTTTGCCAGTGTGCGGACGGCGCGGAGCAGTTCTTGGTCGTCCTGTCCGGTGACGATGGTGCTGACATATTCCCGCCCGTTGCAGAACTGGCTGATTCCCCGGATGGCTTCCAGATAAAAGGCGTTCTCGTAGACGTCTCTGGAAGACGAAGGAAGGATGATTCCGATGAGCTGGGAAGCCTGTCCGCTGCCGGAGGGTACATTGGGTTCATAGCCGAGCTGTGCCATGGCCTGACGGACTTTTTCTTTTGTTTCCCGGCTGATGGACGGGTGGTTTTTACAGGTGCGGGATACGGTGGATGGGGAGACACCGACAAGAGCGGCGACATCCCGGATGGTGACTGCCATAGAAGGGTTCTCCTTTTCGTTAGTGATTCGTTTTCTGTTTTGAAAGGTCTTTCCCGCTCCGGATATGGATCAGGCGAAGCGCATCATCATAGAGAGTCCAGGTCTTCCAGGTCGATCATCAGCCATCTCTGCCCGTTCCCTTCCGGGGTTTCCCGATAGATATCCCTGAGCCGGCTGCAGGCGCTGAATTCGATCTTTTCTTTGCAGCGGTAATCCGTCTGGAGCCTGCTGCAGAGATTCTGAAACAGGGGGTTTCTGATATAAGCGCCGATTTCGTCCAGGGTGGGGCATATTTCCCGGTTTTGCGGATCAATCATAAATGGTTCCTCCATGACATCATATATTCGGTTTCTCCGGTGCTGTCCTCTCTGGCCTGGGACTGGATCAGAAACCCTTCCCGCAGATAAAAATGAACTGCCCCTTCGTTTTTCTGGTAGACATGTAAAGTAAGACGCTGCCGGAAAGATTTCGCATGGTCCAGAAGCTGTTTTCCGATCCCCTTTGAACGGCAGGTTTCCTTTACAAAGATCCCGGCAATATAGTCCTCGGACATACCAATAAAACCGCAGGGCGATGCTGGAAATTCCTCATATACATACAGCTCTGCATCGGGCAGAAGCTGTTTCACCTGTTCAAAATGGCTTTTCCAGTAGTCCGCCGGTATAAAACCATGGGCCTGGAGGTTGGCGTTAAGCCAGATGTGCATGAGCTCTGTTAAATCGTCGGATCGAAAGGTTCGTATCATTGTTTTTCCTCTGTAGCTGCTGTATGGGTGCCTGCCGGTATAAAAGCCGGTTTATTCCGAATCGAAGGCAATACGGTATCTGCGCGATCTGCCGTTGCCCTCCGGCCGGATCCGTCCTTCAGCGGAAAGCTCTGCAAGGAGAACTCTTGTTCTGGCAGGGCTGAGTCCGATCTGCGCCGCGATTTCAGATGCTTTTCTGCTTGTTTTTTCTGCTTGTTTTTCTGTGAAAGGGAGTACTAGTGTACTGACCTGTTGATATTTAACCAAATAATTCTGGTAATCACAGTTGTTCTGATGTATAATAAAAGAAACGGCGGTGATTCCTATGGCAAGACCAAAAAAGTACAGTATCCATCTTACGGAAAATGAATTAAAAAAGTTGAAATCTGTTA